>CAZOZB010000024.1:0-9554 GCA_964584185.1 uncultured Methylophilaceae bacterium | reverse complement strand
GGCATCAGCTACGGTCTGGTCGCGCCACTTTTTGAAATGGCCAAGGTGTGCGCCACGCACCTGGCCAACTTCGGTATCGGCCGCTATGTCGGCTCCGTCACCTCAACCAAGCTGAAAGTCACCGGCATCGACCTGTTCTCCGCCGGCGATTTCACAGGCGGGGATGATACCGAAGAGATTGTTTTGCACGATGCGGTGGGAGGTGTTTACAAGAAGCTGATCATAAAAGATGACAAAATCATCGGCAGCGTGCTCTATGGCGATACGGCGGATGGTGCCTGGTACTTCCAGATGCTGCGCGACAGGAAACCCATCCATGAAATCCGCGACCACCTGATGTTCGGCCAGGACAGCCTGGGCAACACCGGTCACCAGGGTCAGGACAAGGCTTCGGCCATGACGGATGAAATGGAAGTCTGCGGCTGCAACGGGGTATGCAAGGGCACCATCGTCAAGGCCATCAAGGAAAAAGGCCTGTTCACCATCGACGACGTCAAGAAGCAGACCAAGGCCGGTTCAAGCTGCGGTTCCTGCGTCGGCCTGGTCGAGCAGATTCTCGCTTCATCCCTGGGCGGCGGTTATGCACCGCCTTCCACCAGCAAAGCGGTTTGCGGTTGCACCGACTTCAACCATGAAGAAGTGCGCGAAGAAATCCGCAAACACAAATACCTGAATATCCCTGATGCGATGAAAGGCATGGGCTGGCGCACGCCGAACGGCTGCGCGACCTGCCGTCCGGCCTTGAACTACTACCTGATCTCCACCTGGCCGCATGAGGCGGTGGACGATCCGCAATCGCGTTTCATCAACGAGCGCGTGCATGCCAACATCCAGAAGGACGGCACTTACTCCGTCATCCCGCGTATGTACGGCGGCGTCACCACGCCCGATCAATTAAGAAAGATCGCCGACGTTGCCGACAAATACGCAGTACCGATGGTGAAAGTCACCGGCGGCCAGCGTATCGACCTGCTCGGCGTAAAGAAAGAAGACCTGGTCAATATGTGGGCCGACCTCGACATGCCTTCCGGTTACGCTTACGCCAAGGGTATCCGCACCGTGAAAACCTGCGTCGGTTCCGAGTTCTGCCGCTTCGGCACGCAGGATTCGACCCAGATGGGCATCGACATCGAAAAGGCTTTCGACCACATGTGGGCGCCGCATAAGGTCAAGTTCGCCGTCTCCGGTTGCCCGCGCAATTGCGCGGAATCCGGCATCAAGGACGTCGGCATCATCGGAGTCGATTCCGGCTGGGAAATCTATGTCGGCGGCAACGGCGGCATCAAGACCGAAGTCGCGCAGTTTCTCTGCAAGGTAAAAACGTCCGACGAGGTGCTCGAATATTCCGGCGCCTTCATCCAGACCTACCGCGAAGAAGCGCGCTACCTCGACCGCACCGTGCACTGGATAGAGCGCGTCGGTCTGGATTACGTGAAGAAACGCGTGGTGGACGACGCAGAAGGCCGCAAGGCGGCTTATGAAAGACTGCTGTTTGCCTTGCAGGGCGCAGTCAATCCCTGGGCAGAACGCGTGGAAAAACGCGACCAGCACAAAGAGTTCGAAACCATCACCGTATAAATATATTGATAGAGGCGATGCCTGGCATCGCCTTTGAGGAGTCAAATCATGCAAAAAAGTTTCTGGCAGGCCGGTCACAAACCTACCCTGTTCTCAGCATTTCTCTACTTCGACCTGAGCTTCATGGTCTGGGTGCTGCTCGGCCCATTGGCCGTGCAGATGGCGGTTGACCTGCAACTCACATCTGCACAAAAAGGCATGATGGTCGCCACCCCGGTATTGGCTGGCGCACTTTTACGCATCGTCATGGGCGTGCTGGTTGACCACATCAAACCCAAAATGGCTGGATTGGTAGGACAAGTCATCGTCATTATCGCGCTTGCCGTTGCCTGGCTGCATGGCATTCATAACTTCCAGCAGGCATTGATGCTGGGCATCTTCCTGGGCTTTGCCGGTGCATCCTTTGCGGTTGCCTTGCCGCTGGCATCGCGCTGGTATCCGCCTGAGCACCAAGGCACGGCGCTGGGCATCGCAGGTGCCGGCAACTCAGGCACCGTATTCGCAGCCCTGTTTGCACCCGGCCTGGCAGTTGCCTTTGGCTGGAATAACGTATTTGGTCTGGCCCTGATACCGCTGGTCATAGTCTTTGTTGTCTATGCCATCTACGCCAAAGATAGTCCCGATACACCGCCAGCGAAGTCACTCAGTCAATATGTCAGCATCCTTAAAGATAGGGATGCCTGGTGGTTCATGTTCTTCTATAGCGTCACTTTCGGCGGTTTTGTCGGCTTAGCTTCATCACTGACGATTTACTTTAACGATCTTTACAGTCTGGGGCCTGTCGTGGCCGGCTACTGTACCGCCGCTGCCGTCTTTGCCGGTTCACTGGCACGCCCTCTCGGCGGCCTCATGGCAGATCGCATCGGCGGAATCCGTACCCTGCTCACCATGTATGCCCTGGCAGTCATGCTGCTCCTGGCCATGAGCTTCGGTCAGCCCAACCTGACCTCTTCCCTGACGATCGTCATCCCGGTGATGGCAGTACTGGGCATGGGCAATGGCGCTGTATTCCAATTGGTTCCGCAACGTTTCCGCAAGGAGATCGGCGTGATGACCGGCCTGGTCGGTATGGCAGGCGGCATCGGTGGTTTCTATCTTGCCGCTAGCCTGGGCTGGTTCAAACAGGTCACCGGCAGCTATCAGCTTGGTGTCCTGATCTTTGCAGGCCTGGCTGTCCTGGCCATTATCGGCCTTGCGAGCGTCAAAACGCGCTGGCGCACGACCTGGGGCTCGGCAACGGCCACCTCGGCAAAGGTGTAATGCATTTTTCTAATCAGATGCTGACATCCTCATGACTTTAAAAATCATCATCGGCCAAAGCTCGCAGACCGGCCCCAGGGAACGTAATGAAGATTACGTAGGCGTGGTGACCCCGGCGCACGAACAACTCGCGACCAAAGGCGCGCTTGTCGCGATTGCCGATGGGGTTGGAGGAAATGCAGGCGGCCGCGAGGCTTCTGAAATGACGGTACGTAGCGTGTTGTCGGATTACTACGCCACACCGGACACCTGGGAAGCACATGCGGCACTGGACAAGGTGCTGAGCGCGGCTAACCGCTGGGTGCTGAGTCAATCGATGAGTCACCGATACCTGGCAGGCATGGCAACGACGCTGTCGTTGATGGTATTACGCGGCCAACGCTATTATCTTGCACATGTCGGCGATACACGCATCTATCAGCTCAGGCAGGGCCAGCTCCAGCAATTGACCACGGACCACGTATGGGACAGACCCGATATGCGCCATGTGCTGAAGCGTGCTGTCGGTCTGGATATGCATTTGTTGGTCGACTACGCCGATGGCAGCCTGCAGCAGGGAGATATCTACGCTTTGCTGAGCGATGGCGTCTGGGAAACGCTTGGGCAGAAAGCCATCCATGAAGGGCTGCAGATGTACGACAGTCCGCAGATGATTGCCGACCACCTGACCAGGACGGCGCTGGCTCAAGGCGGGCAGGATAATGCTTCGGCACTGGTCGTGCGGATTGAGGAAATCGGCAGCGACAATCTTTCCGATCTGCTCACTATCGGCAGACACCTGACCGCACCGCCTCGCCTTAAAGCCGGCGAACAACTGGATGGCTTTGAAGTGGTATCACTGATACACGAATCACGCGCCAGCCTGCTCTATCAGGTGCGCAACATGCAGAATGGGCAATTATCGGTGATGAAAACGCTGCAGCCCATCCTGGCTGAAGATGCAGACAGCTGCCAGGCACTGCTCAATGAAGAATGGCTTGCCAAGCGCGTAGTCTCCAAATATGTGCCGCAAATATTGCCGCTGAACCCGGAAAAGCGCAGCAAGCTCTACTACATGATGAGTTGGCACAGCGGCGAAACATTGCAGCAACGACTGGATAGCGGCCATCACTTCGCAGCAACGCAAGTAGCGCAGATCGGCACTGAACTGCTACGTGGTCTCGGCGCCCTTCACCGCCTGAATATCCTGCATCGTGACATCAAGCCGGATAACCTCCACATGGGCGATGACAAGCAATTGCGCATCCTCGATCTTGGCGTAGCGCTGAGTAATGGCACGGCAAATATTCCGGCGATGCAAAATCCGGGCACACCGAGTTTCATGGCGCCAGAACTGTTTGAAGGCGGGCACGCTTCTGCCAGCAGCGACATCTATGCAGTTGGGGTCACGCTGTATCAACTGCTGACCAGGCGCTATCCATACGGCGAGATCGAGCCGTTCCAGCATCCACGTTTTGGCGAACCTGTGGCGCCGACGCGCTACCGGCCGGACATTCCGCAATGGCTGGAGAACATCGTATTGAAAGCAGTATCGCGCGTGCCGGAGCAGCGCTTTGAAACTGCGGAAGAGATGCTGCTGGCACTGGAACATGGTGAATTGAAGCCCATTCTGCCGCCAGCGCGCACACCCTTGATAGCAAGGGCAAGACTGGTTAAATGGCAATGGATATCCATCTTTTCATTGCTAATCAATTTCTTTTTGATCTATTTGTTGCTTGTTTCCTGAAAGTGAAAATGTATGAGTAATTGGATAAAAATCGTCGCATTGAATGACATCCCCAAACTGGGTTCACGTGTCGTGCGTAGCGAAAAAGGCGATATCGCCGTTTTCCGCACGGAAGATGACCGTGTATTCGCCCTGCATAACAGCTGCCCGCACAAGGGCGGCCCTTTGTCGCAGGGCATTGTTTACGGCGACAAGGTCGCCTGCCCTTTGCATAACTGGAAAATCAGCCTGGTCGACGGCAATGCCGAAGAACCGGATGAAGGCCACACTGCCTGCTTTGCCATCAAGGTAGAAGAAGAAATGGTTTACCTGGAGTTATGAGTTCAGCGTGAAAGAAGTCAAATCCACTTGTTGTTACTGCGGCGTGGGTTGCGGTGTCATCATCCAGAGCGAAAACAGCAAAATCACAGGCGTTCGCGGCGACCCTGACCATCCTGCCAACTTCGGTCGCCTGTGCACCAAGGGTTCTACCCTGCACCTCAGCGCAAAACCCGAGGGACGCGCATTAACGCCTGAGTTGCGCCGCAGCCGCGATGTGCCCAGGAAAACTGCAAGCTGGGATGAATCGCTGGATTACGTGGCAGATCGTTTTGCCGACATTATCCGCGAATATGGCCCTGACGCCGTCGCGTTTTATATATCCGGCCAACTGCTGACCGAAGACTACTATGTCTTCAACAAGCTGGCTAAAGGCCTGATAGGCACCAATAACATCGACACCAATTCGCGACTCTGCATGTCGTCGGCAGTCGCAGGCTATAAGGTCACGCTGGGTGCAGATGCACCGCCAGCCTGCTATGAAGATATCGACCACACAAATTGCCTGTTCATTGCAGGCTCGAACACTGCCTATGCACATCCCATCGTATACAGGCGTATTGAGGATGCCAGGGCAAAAAACCCTGACCTGAAAATCATTGTCGTCGACCCACGCCGCACGGATACTGCACAAGCGGCCGACTTGCACCTGGCCATCCTGCCTGGCACCGACGTCGCCCTGTTCAACGGCTTGTTGCACGTCATGTTGTGGGAAGGTCTGTTGGATATGGCCTACATCAATGCCCACACAGAAGGTTTTGACGTGCTGAAAAACACGGTACGCGAATATACGCCAAAGATGGTAGCCGACATTTGCGGCATACGCGAAGCCGATATCATCACCGCCGCAAAATGGTTTGGGACCGGCCCGACGCTCTCGATGTACTGTCAGGGATTGAATCAATCCACCAGCGGTACCGATAAGAATGCCGCACTGATCAACCTGCACCTTGCCACGGGACAAATCGGCCAGCCTGGCGCCGGTCCATTCTCGTTGACAGGCCAGCCGAATGCGATGGGTGGCCGCGAAGTGGGCGGCATGGCCAATCTGCTCTCCGCCCATCGTGACCTGGCAAACCCGGAACATAGGGCGGAAGTAGCCGAGTTATGGGGCATAGAAAATGTGCCTGACAAGCCTGGAAAAACCGCAGTGGATATGTTCAATGGTCTGCGCGATGGCAGTATCAAAGCCGTCTGGATTGCCTGTACCAATCCGGCGCAATCCATGCCTGACCTGAATAGCGTGCATGATGCACTGAACAAGGCGGAACTGGTCGTAGTGCAGGATGCTTTCCATGATACCGATACCACCGCATTTGCCGATGTACTCTTGCCGGCGACAACCTGGGGGGAGAAAGAAGGCAGCGTCACCAATTCCGAACGCCGTATCACCCATGTCACGCCAGCGGTTGAAGCGCCGGGCGAAGCGCGTCATGACTGGGAAATTGCTGCAGACTTTGCCCAACGGCTGGGACAGCGTCTAGGTAATGGCAAAGGAGCAGTGAAACTCTTTCCCTATACGCAAGCCGAGCAGATATTCAACGAGCATCGTGAATCCACACGTGGACGCGATCTTGACATCACGGGTTTAAGTTATGCCCTGCTCGACGCCCAGGGTCCCCAGCAATGGCCCTTTCCGGAAGGCGCCAAACAAGGTATTGCGAGGCTATACAGCGATGGCGTATTTCAGAAACTGAACGGCAAGGCACAATTCGCCAATACCGTCTACAAAGGCACCGCAGATAAAACCGATGCCAGGCACCCACTGCACCTGTTGACCGGCCGCCTTCGCGACCAATGGCATGGCATGAGCCGTACCGGCAATGTTGCACAACTGTTCAACCATGCTGAAGAACCGGTCATCTCCATGAACCCGGATGATATGCAGCGACGTTCCATCGTATCCGGAGATCTGGTCAAAGTCAGCAACAAGCGCGGTCAGCTCGTATTACGCGCAGAAAAGTCTGATGAAATGATGGGTGCTCAAACCTTCATCCCCATGCATTGGGGTAGCCAGTACATGAACGGCCTGGGTGTTAATGCACTGATGCCTGGCGCCTTTGACAAGATATCCCACCAGCCTGAGTTGAAGCACACATCGATCAAGCTGGAGAAACTCGAATTGCCCTGGCGCATGACTGTGATGCGCAGCGGACTCAGTCTGGAGTTGCTGAAGACAATCCGTCCTTTGCTCAAACATTTTGAATACGCCACTTGCGGCCTTTTCGGACGCGACCCTGGCATCATGATACTGCGCGCGGCCGACAGTACCGCGCCGGATGAAACACTGATTGCCGAACTTGATGCGCTGATCGGCATGACGGACGACATTCCCATGCTGCACTACAACGATGCCAGGCGCGGTATCAGCAAACGCATCCTGGTCGAAGGCAGCCAGGTCATTGGCGTGCGCCTGATTGGTGAAACTCTCGCAACCGACTGGCTGAAAGAAGTCATGTCGCAGGGCCAACTGACGGATGAACTCAGGCGCTGGGCCTTAGCCCCGCTAAGCGCACCGCCTACCGGACAGCGTAGTCGCGGCAAAATCATCTGTAATTGCCTGGATGTTTCGGAAAATGAAATCATCGACAATATCTTGATTGGAGCAGATTTTGCTACACTGCAAAACAAGCTGAAATGCGGCACGGAATGCGGTTCATGCGTGCCGGAAATAAAACAGCTGGTACAGCGCCACCAGAAAACCACCGCTTAGGATATTTGAAGATGAAAACGATTTTTGCAGTGTTATCCTGCCTCATGATATTAATGTCACCCGCCCTGGCCGACGAATCAGCCCCAACGATTGAAGCAACCACAGTGGATGGCGACCAGGTAAAACTCCATCCGAATGGCCGCTGGGAGTTTGTCGATGCCCAGAAAGCAGAAAAAGCGGCGGCAGTAGCGAAGCAATTCCCTGAAAATCAGGTATGTCCCCCAGGCTCACAGGGAAGGTTCCTCGGATTCGGGCGTTGCATTCCACCAGGCGATAAAGATTTCAACCGCGGATCCTTGAGCGGCAAGGGACGCTAAGTACCGCCGTGGAGCAGACCCTTTTCTGCAAAGGACAGGGTCGTATTACCTGCCACCACAAAATGATCCAGCACCCTGATATCAACCAGGGCCAGGGCCTGTTTCAAGGCATTGGTCAGTAATTCGTCCGCGCGGCTTTGTTCCGCCACGCCAGAGGGATGGTTGTGCGCAAATATCACCGAAGCGGCATTGTGATGCAACGCGCGCTTAACCACCTCTCGCGGGTAGACACTGGTTTGGGTCAGGGTTCCACTGAACAACTCTTCCTGCGCCAATACCCGGTTTTGTGCATCAAGGAACAACACCACAAACACTTCGCGCGCCAGCCCGCCCAGCTTCAAGCATAAGTAATCCCTCACTTGCCGGGGCGAAGTCAGCACATCCCTGATTTGCATCTGCTCAGCAAGCGCGCGGCGGCTCATCTCGAAGATAGCCTGCAACTGCACGTACTTGCTACTTCCCATGCCATGGACCTGGCTAATGTCTTCCAGGCTTGCTGCGAATATACCGTTCAGGCTGCTAAACCTGGTGAGCAGGTCCCGGGCCAGATCCACGGCACTCTTACCCGCGACACCAACACGTAGGAATATGGCAAGCAATTCCGCATCGGATAGTGCACCAGCGCCCTGTTGCATCAACTTCTCTCTCGGACGCTCGCCTTCCGGCCAATCTGTGATTGCCATGATTATTCTTTCCCCTCACGCAGCCAGCCTATTTCAGTAGCCGTGCGTTCACCTATGAGTGTGTAAGACAAACTCCCTGGAATTTCAGCCTTATATTCTGATACAGGAATACGCCCAGCCATCAGTTCGGCATAGTCTTGCGGGAAGGTCGGCTGTTTATCCGGCTCGGCATAGCCAGCGGGAAAGTACGGCTGATTCGTTGCCAGATCATATTTATCCGTCGCCCCCACTGCGTGCAGCAATTCATGCGCGATGATCACGGCGTTCTGCTTCTGATACCGGTCGTCTGCAAACACATTGACCAGCCCTACCCTGCCTTTGCTCAGGGCGGTAGAGTGAGGCAGCACGTCATACTGTCCTGGGTCGTGATACAGCAAATACAGTTTGATATCTGGCGGAATACTGACTGGCGGGCTATGCCGCCAGGACCACCAGCGAAAGTGCAAGCTCCAGACTATCGTCTCCAGCATGCTGGCATTTTTTACCGGCTGAGGTGGTTTGCTATCAACGGCTGCGCCGAGCCTCAACTGAAAAGGCGACCTGAGATTCAGATCGTATCTGGCAGCTTCTTCCGACAGAAACGCCGTGATTTCCAGGAATCGGTCTGCCGAAAGCAGGTCGATATATGCTTCTGCCTGGGCACTGCCATCGGCATTGATCGGGTAAACGGCAACATAGAGACTGTCTTTCCATTCCAGATCATGCGTCTCAAGCCATGCCCGATGTGCAACGGTTGCCAGGATAAACAGCAAAATCAGTATGCGAAGTTTGCGCCACATCGGCTATCTACTCTCTTGTTTTTCTGAGCCATTAGTCTAATGCAAGATCGGCCAGATTAAACGCCTTTGTATATCCCTGGCCGGCTTTCATATAAAATTGAAGTCATTCAATTCATTGCGAACCTATGCCCAACCAATCCATGTATGGCAAACCGATCAGGAAATTAGTACTAGGTATCA
>CAZOZB010000023.1:0-17325 GCA_964584185.1 uncultured Methylophilaceae bacterium | reverse complement strand
CATGATGGCAACACTCAAAGAGAAAGTCGCTAGTGATAACCAGTTGGATCAGAAGGTATTTTTATCTATGGATGAACAGAAATGGGAGGACATAGCAGGGGACGAGTTTGAAGTCTCCAGCGACTATAGCCCGGTTGCAGACTACTTTCCGCGTGTTCTGTCCTCAAATCGAGACAGAAAATAAAGTTGAAACCATAAAGGCCGATAATTAGAGGAAGTCTAGCTCTCGCCCTATTGTTTCATCTGCAAAGAAGCAGTGCCTGCCGGTTAACCCGGTATCCGCTTTTCAACAATATGGTCAAAGAATTGACAGTTCTGATTTGAAACCAGTCGAGGCATGAACAATGCCTTGCTGATTCTGTTAGCTGCTTTAAATATAGCTAATCCATCGTCTAACCTGTCGCTGGAACAGCGTTCTAGCAATCTTTGATTTGATGATGTTTTTTCCCAGTAAGCAGATCTGCTGGGAATTTACTTTGCACAACAGCAACATTTGAAATGAATAAAAATGAATAAAACTCATGTTATCGGCAGAAGCAAGGCCAGCGCATCCATTTTCCGTTGCAGTCATACAAGATTACATACCATGGCGCTTGCCATGTGCGGTGCGCTGGCAGCAATTCCTGCCTACGCTACCAATGGCATCAATCTTATTGGTTTCGGTACTGAGTCGACCCTGATGGGCGGGGCTGATATTGCAGTCGCCCGGGATACCAGCGCGCTTAATACCAACCCGGCAGGACTGACGCAAATCAAGGGAAAGCGTTTTGATGGCTTCGGTTCCGTGCTACGTACCACGGACCTTGTGCACAAGGATAGTTTAGGCAATGAAGAACATGCTTCCAACCGCTACACCATGCTTGCGGGCGGTGGCTATGCACAATCACTGGAGAGCATGCCCTGTACTGTCGGTGTCGGTTTGTTTGCGCAAGGTGGGGCAGGTGGTGTGTTTGAGAATTTGCATACAGCATTCGGTACGCGCGACGACCTTTCCTCCCTGTTTGGTATCGCCAAGATCATTCCTGGCATAGGTTGCCAGGTGAACGACCGGCTTTCCCTGGGTGCCAGCCTTGGCATCGTTTATAGCAGTATTGAGCAGGATTTTTTCCCCGAGACTTCTTTCGGTGGCCTGTTCGCAGGCTACAAGCTTGAAGATGCTGCGGCACTGAGGGTGGGTTTCAAGCTCGGGGCGCAATACAAAGTGAACCCGTCGCTGACATTAGCTGCTACCTATACCGAAAAAACCGAGTTGCCACTGACAGGTGGTACATTGGTTGCGAATTACAGCGGACTCGGCCTGGGCAAGGTCAAGTATTCCGACGCTACCGTGAAAGGTTTTGCACTGCCGCGCGAAATAGCCCTTGGTGTGGCGTTCAAGCCGGCTGATGCCTGGCTGCTTTCGTTCGAGCTCAACTGGCTTAATTGGGCAGATGCGATTAAAACAGTGACGGTGCGAGCAACTGATCCTAACAACGCTGCCGCTCCTGCAGCCTACGAATTGGTGTCGGCGGCCGATTGGAAAAACCAGTGGGTGATTGCTTCCGGCCTGGCTTATACCTGGAATGACCGCACTATGCTCTATGCTGGACACAACTACGGACAGAACCCGATTCCGAAAAAAAACAGCAGCCCATTGCTGGCAGGGATATTAGAGCACCACCTTACTTTTGGCGTGGCGCGGAAAATCACGCCGGAGTGGCTATTGACCAGCGGTGTCGAATATATGCTGCCGGTAAAAGAAAAATATACCAATCCTTTATTCGGTGATGCTGAAATCCGCAACGAGGCCGTATTCCTGCATTTCATGCTGAGCCGAAGCTGGTAATCAGTCCTGAGAACCAGTCCCCTTGAGAACTAGTTTATAGCGCAGGCAAGAATTGCCTGCGCTATGTTTTCTGAATTAGTTTTCCGTATTACTTCTTCAGTAAATCCGTATTGAACCCAAAGACCTTACCCGCCCAGATAAACACTACCCAGACCAGAAGCCCGAACGGCAGGTAGCCGAAATATCCCAGCAAAGGCATTTCCGCGAAAATATGAATGACGTCGACGTATGGCACATCGTACATCCAGTAGTTGGGGTTGGTCATTGGGGTAGGGTCTGGATGTGCACTTCCCCAGTTCCATAGTTCCCAGAAAAATCCGTTGAACATCGACGACAATGCCATCAGGATCATCGGGCTCCAGTTACCGTTTGCCATATCGCTAAACGGAGTGTTGATGCCCAGGCGAATCAATGTGCCGGCAAAGACCGCAAGCGTGCCTACCCATAGTGCCCAGAATAAGGGGTAGGGGAAGAACACCATGCCAATGATCAGTGCAAAGCCGCCCCATAGCAACAAATTGCCCGGCAGCGCTAACTTGGGGCCATTGGCATAGCGGCTGACAAATTTAGGGAAGGTATTGAGCAGGGTGTACCACTCGAAAATCGCAGGCCATACCGTGGTGTAGGCAATGAGGAAAAGGCTGACAATGACGGCATGACTCAATTCCGGCATATCGCTGTTAGGGTAATACCAATTACCCAGCGCGAAATAATTGTAATATTCGAAGAAGAACCAGCCGACCACTGAGACCAGCGCGCTGATTACAAAAGTTCTGGTACGTGAAGCCAGCAGCGAGTATCCGCCGCTACGACGATAGACCACACCATCCAGCATCAGTATGAAACCCCACCATAAAGGACTGAACGCGTAATAGACGAGATCGCCGAAAGGTGTCTCTCGCGCCCACATCAGCCACCAGAAAAACGCCGTTATCACGGAACCGATCCAGAACCAGCTCGGCAAACGTGCAGGTACAGGTTTTGGAGCGGGTTGTGCCGGTTTGAATCCGAACCATTGGGGAAACAACAGAAAAACGATGATCGCCAGCTCGGCAAGCAGAACAACTATGAAAACGGTCAGGTTGAATCCGGGAGGGTCTTCTACGAACGTTGGCGGGAATATTCCGAACCCTGGCGGAAGATGGGTGTCAGGATAAGCGAACCAGGAAGCCGCAAGCGGCACCAGGATCAGCAATAGCACAGGCCAGATTAAGTTGCGCAGGGTCATGAAAACTTCCTCTTAATGGAGTTTAAAAAACTGATTTGTTTATTGTGTAAATTCTTTCAAGGCTAGCTGTTCTGCAGTTTGCGTTCCCGTTTATTCTGATACATACGTGTGTCAGCCAGGTGTTTGAGCTCACCTTTGCTTGATGCTTCGTGAAGGTGCACTGAACCGGAACTGACGCCGGCAAATTCGAAATCGGAAGCATGCATCCTCTGGATCGCAGCTCCCAGCATCGATTCTACCCACTCTACATCGCCACTATTACAGGTGATCGCAAACTCATCGCCACCGATGCGGAACAATCTTGCTTGTGATCCCAGGCATATATTCAGGTGATGAGCAAAGTTACGCAGCAAATCGTCACCGCGTGCATGGCCGAAAAGGTCGTTGTAATATTTGAGGCCGTCCAGATCGAGGAATGTCAGGCTGCCACTTGTCGGCATATTCTCCAGCTCGATATCAAGCGCATAGCGATTGGATAAGCCGGTAAGCGCATCGGTATGTGCAATGCGGTTGCTGTGCTCAAGGCTTTTAAGTGCCAGTTCTTTATCCCTGTGCAATTGTGCGAACTGGTAAGAAAGCACGAGCGCCAGCAGGATGACTTCGACAGCTACCGCAATCAAGCCTACATGTTCAATATAAAGGGTATATATGCCGTTGAGTTTTGCCTGTGAAATGGCGATCGCCCCCAATATGAAGAACAGGGCGATGGATATCAGGTAAAGTTTTGCGGAAACACTGTTCTCGCGCGCTCGCGTTATACCTACGGTGAGTCCGTACATCAAGAACACGCCGACACCATAGCGGCTCAATTCCAGAGACCAGTTCGGTTTTATAAGGGCGGTCAGGATGAAGCTGAATAGCAATACAAGCAGGCCGATGCCGATGCGGTGAAGTTTGGGGTGGCTTTTCTTGCGGATTTCCAGCAACGCCATGACGAAAATAATATAGGCAAAGTTGGAGAACAGAATCGGCACACTGACCAAATATATCCACTGCAAGCCAAAGAGTTCGGAAAATACGAGTAATGCACTGCCATTGAACAGCAGATTGCCTAGGATGAATAAGGCATACATGCCCTCGGCAGCCCGCTTTCGTACCAGTGCCAGTGCAGCATAGTAAATACCCAGGCCCAGGAATATGCCCAATCCCACAAGCGTCAGTGCATTAGGGGCGTTGATAGCCTGGCGATAGTGATCCCGGTGATCGATATAGGGTTCTGGTTGAGCCAGGTAAAATGGCGAATCTATCTCGGTAACCAATTTGTAGCGGCCTGCGGACAACTCAAATTCACGGCCATGCCGCAGGAAAAACGGGTTTTCTGCGTTACGCTGAATACCGCCTTCCATTGATGCGATGAGATTGTGATCCTCATCGAACACTAAATGACGAAACTGGCCGATGATGCTTGTATTCTTGAAATCCAGTACATAGAGGCCAGGTTCCTGTATGTTGAATTCCGCCTGGAACCAGAAATGTCCGCCGGTCAAGGAAACTTCATCGGCCCGTATCAGGCCTGTTTCTTCAAGATTGGCCTGTCCCTGATACAGCGAATCAGCGTTTGAGCCGGCTTTATACCACTGACCGGAAAGGTCGAGAGGGGCCGCATGGGCGGCAGACGCTACCGCCAGCATAAACCAGAGCAGGAATTGCACCACGTGTCTGCCGGGACTTGGAAATGGCATTAGATAACTCATGTATACGCGACGATATTCCTATTGTTTTAATTAGCCGGACTTCTAGCCGGATTCTTTCAAGATAATAAATCCAAGTTAATATTTAATTACGGCAGGAATTTCATCTTAATTAATATTACTTTGTTTTAATGATAAAAAGATATCGCGATCATCGCCGGATTGACGACCAGGCCCAATCAATGACACCAGTCTTGCCTTGATCGTATTCAAGGCATTGGGCAATGGTGCCATAATGTGGCATGGTTTCCGTCCAATATAATTCCCCGCATCTGCCGCCCCAAAGCACTGATCATGACCGCTCATGGCTTGATGCGCTGTCCGAGCGCTTTACTCCGGGAGAACTCGAAACCCTGCAGCAGGCATTCGAGTTCTCCCGGAATCTCTATATCGGGCATGTCGAACTTACGGGGACACCGTTACTTGAGCATGCGTTAGGGGCTGTATCGATTTTGCTCGGCATGCATATGGATCATGAATCGATCACGGCCACATTGCTGCATGCAGTACCGGCCTATCTGGACGATTGGCAGCAAGTACTGGAAACCCGCTTTGGTACAAACGTTACACGGCTGGTTGAAGGGCTTTCGCGCATGGAGCAAATCCAGGAGTTCAGCGAGATGGCCGGCCTGCACAAACCGGACAGGAAAAAAGCCGATGACGGCCAGCAGATTGAAAGCCTGAGGAAAATGCTGCTGGCCATGGCGGAAGACATCCGCGTGGTCCTGATCAAACTGGCCGAGCGCACGCAGACCATGCGCAATCTCTCGGCGGCACCTCAAACATTACAGCAGCAGATCGCGCGTGAAACACAGGGTATATTTGCGCCCTTGGCCAACCGTCTGGGCGTCTGGCAATTGAAGTGGGAGCTGGAAGATCTCTCGCTGCGTTATCTCGAACCGCAGCTTTACAAAGACGTGGCAAGGTTGCTGGACGAAAAGCGGGTCGATCGGGAACAGTACATCACTGATGTCATCAGGCTGGTGCAGCAGGAGTTGACGCAAGCCGACATCAGGGCTGAGGTTACCGGCCGGCCCAAGCACATTCACAGCATCATCAATAAAATGCGGCGCAAGCAGCTGGAATTCAGTGAACTCTATGATGTGCGCGCCGTGCGCATCCTGGTGGATGACATCAAGGGTTGTTACACCGCACTGGGCCTGATCCACAACATGTGGCAGCCGATACCCGGGGAGTTCGACGACTACATTGCCCGCCCCAAGAGTAACGATTACCGGTCGCTGCATACTGCCGTCATCGGTCCGCAGGGTCTGGCGCTTGAAGTGCAAATCCGCACCCATGAAATGCACCAGCATTCCGAACTCGGCGTAGCTGCGCACTGGCGCTATAAAGAGGGTGGCAAATCCGATGCAAAATTCGACGAGAAAATTGCCTGGCTGCGGCAGATACTGGCCTGGAAGGAAGATATCTCGGATAGTGGCGATCTGCTGGAGCAGTTCAACAGCGAGATGTTCCAGGATAAGGTCTATGTCCTGACTCCGCAGGGCCGCGTAGTCGATTTGCCGGAAGGCGCCACACCTGTGGATTTTGCCTACACCCTGCATACCGACCTGGGACATCGCACGCGGGGCGCCAAGGTCGATGGCAATATCGTCCAGCTCAATTACAAACTGCAGAACGGGCAGCGCGTGGAAATCCTCACCGCCAAGCAGGGTACACCCAGCCGCGACTGGCTCACGCCATCGCTCGGTTACCTGCAAAGCCCGCGTGCGCGAGCCAAAGTAAGGCACTGGTTCAAATACCAGAATTTTGAAGAAAACGTTTCACAGGGGCGGGCCAGACTGGATCGGGAATTGCACCGGCTTGGCATCGGCACGATCAACCACGAAAAAATCGCACAGAAATTCCACTTCAACAAGCTGGAAGAGTTCCTCGCCGCAATCGGCCGCGGTGATGTCACGGAACACCAGGTTGAACTGGCCTTGCGTGAAGAAACTGCACCCGAAGTTGAAGAAGAAAGCGCCAAACCATTCTTCAGCCAGCATATTGTTCCAGCCAAATCTCTTACCGGCATCACCATAGAAGGTGTCGGCAACCTGCTGACCAACCTTGCCAAATGCTGTAAACCGGCACCGCCGGATCCGATTGTCGGATATGTCACGCGCGATCGAGGGGTAACCATCCATCGCCGTAGCTGCACATTCATTACTCGACTGGATGAAACACGGCAAAGCCGTATGCTGCATGCACAATGGGGCAATAATAACGACACCCGGGCGGATGTCGATATCGAAGTGGAAGCCTATGACCGTCAGGGCTTGTTACGCGATATCAGTGATCTTTTTGCCCGCGAGAAAATCAATGTGACCCAGGTCAACACGCTGAGCCGGAACATGCAGGCCAGAATGCAATTCTCTGTTGAAATCGCCAACCTGGAACAACTCGACCGGTTGCTTGCATTAATTAAGCAGGTACCTGGCGTTTCTACAGCTCGCCGGAAGGTTTGAGCGATATTAGTTTTTAACAGGAAAACGCGGACTATTTCCAGTGGTAGTGGAGTATGCGATTTGTGTGATGATTCTGACCTGCTGTGCAATCGGTTTCGGCACTGGCTGATATCCGGAAAGCACATCCCGCGCATAATCGGCGCTTGCCTTGATATCCAGTCCCGATGGCAATTCGGGGAGGGTTCTGATCGGTACCGCATCAGCTTCAGCCATCAGGTGTTGCTGACCATCCATCATCCATAGCGTTTTCCCCATGCGTCTCGCATCTGCTACCGCCTCACCCTCCGTACCACGGGCAAGTAGGGCGTTAGCTGGGTAAGCGCTGAAATACTCGGTCAAGGTATGCAGATATTCTGGGTGAGTATAGTTGACCAACCTGATCGCTTCATGTTCGGTATGGTTGCCTATAGGTTGCAACATCTTGACGATGGTATGAGCGGAATTGCGCACACCGAGAATATTACGTTTTTCCAGCAGTGCGGCAATGGCAGGCGATAAGTGCTGAATCGGCAGAAAAGCCAGCTTAGCCTTTGCCAGCCTGTCTCCAGCTTGTTGGGCATTGCTGCATGCAGTAATGCCCAGTGCTTCGAATAGCGCGGCACTGGTGATGCGATTGGGGAAATCGATAATCCCATGCACCAGAACCGGCACGCCTTCGCGCGCGAGCAGCATGGCAAGTAGCGGTACCAGGTTGGGTTGCTTACGGGCGCCGTTGTAGCTTGGAATGACCACGGGCGTTACAGGTGTGCCTGATGTAATAGTGTCTATAGCTGGTAGCGGACAACAACTGGCATGTGCAGCCTCCAGCATGCCGGCCAGTTCTTCTACCGATTCGCCCTTGATGCGCCATGCCAAAAGTAGGGCACCCAATTCAAGATCGGAAACCCGCCTGGCCAGCATCGCTGAAAATACCTGATAGGTATCCTGTTGCGTGAGGCCGCGCGCGCCTTTAGCGCCGCGGCCTATTTCACGAATATATTCGGCCGCGGCGAAAGCTGTGTTGTCTTGCACTATGTTGTCTTGGTCTGTGTTGCTTTGCGAGGAAATATCATCCATACACTCTGCCGTTTCAATACACATCGCGTACATAGCGTTTGTCGCTAGCGAGTTTCTGCACATAGGTTTTAGCTGCGTCGGCTGTCAATCCTCCATGTAACTGGACTATTTCACGCAGGGCTTGGTCTACATCTTTAGCCATCCTGCTGGCATCGCCGCAAACATAGAAATGAGCGCCTTGCTGCAGCCATGCCCAGAGTTCGGCACCTTGCTCCCGCATGCGATCCTGCACATAGATCTTTTCGGCCTGATCGCGTGAGAATGCGAGATCCAGCCGCGTCAGGAATCCGTCCTTATGCCAACTCTCGATTTCATCCCGATAATAGAAGTCTGTAGCCAGGTGCTGTTCGCCAAAGAACAGCCAGTTGCGTCCGGTATCGCCGCGCGCGCGCCGTTCCTGCAGAAAGGCGCGAAACGGCGCAATCCCGGTACCTGGACCGACCATGATCATGGGAACATCCGGCTGTGCGGGCGGACGGAAGCTGGCAGACTTCTGCACAAAAATAGGCACGGTTGCATCGCCGGGGAAATCGGCAAGAAACGTCGAGCAAACGCCTTTGCGCGGCCTGTTTTCACAGGTGTAACGTACTGTGGATACGGTGATATGCACCTCTCCCAAAGTAGCTTTGGGGCTGGATGAGATCGAGTAAAGGCGCGGCGCCAGCCGTTTCAATACATTGAGCAGGGCCTGTACTTCAAGCTTTACCGGGAAGGCATGCAGCACATCTACCATTTGCCGCCCCCACAGCCATTGCTTGAGTTCATTTTTGTTGTTGTCTTGCAGCAGCTTGGCCAGATGCGTATTTTTTGAGGTCTCGGATACCAGTTTCAGAAAGTCCGGCGTAACGCGGGCAATCTCATAGTGCTTGAGCAATGCGCTATGTAGGCGCATGTCGCCATGTCCTTGCACCGTTACCTGTGTATCAGCGGAAAGCCCTGCCACTGTGAGCAGCTCATCGACCAGTTGCGGACAATTGCTTGGCCATACCCCAAGCGCATCGCCTGCTTCATAGCTGAAGTTTTTATCCGGCAAGGTAAATACGAATTGCCTGGTTTCCTTACTCGCTCCGGGCTGGCTCAATAATACGTTGCAGGCAAGCTGGGCCTGCATCGGGTGGTTTTTATCGAAATGCACTTCCTTGCTTTTTGCTTCTGCCAGCAAGTCTGCATTATCGCCTGCAGCTGTAACCAGCTCCTTGTGCAGTTGAGTGACTTTTGCCGTCTCCAGTGATGCCATCACCGCTTTGAGCCAGCTTTGGGCTTGCTCTTGATATTCAGGCTCGCAATCTACTCTGGCTGTCATGCGTTGGGCACCCAGCGCTTCCAGCCGGGCATCCAGCTTCTTCCCATGCCCGCAAAACTGGTCGTAATTGGAGTCGCCAAAGGCCAATACGCCAAAGCTGGTTTGTGCAAGCTGCGGCGCATTCTCGGCGTTCAATGCCGACCAGAAGCCGGCACCATTGTCGGGCGGATCGCCGTCGCCAAAGGTGCTGCTGATCAACAGCAGGTTTTGTACTTGAGGCAATTCGGTTACCGGGTAACCATCCATGCTTTCCAACTTTGTGCTATGCCCTGCGGCAGTCAGCGCATCGGCACAGCGGTGCGCAAATTCCTCTGCATTGCCGGTCTGGGATGACCATAACACCAGGATCGGCGAGTTTGCTGCCGTATCCTGCTCAGGGGCAGGCAATAGCGCAGGTGTTGCGGTGGCGGAAATATAGCTGCGGGCAAACAATCCAGACAGCAAACCATCTATCCACAGGCGCTTTTCCGGCAGGATGGGGGCGCTGGGCGGTAAGGTTGGAATTTCACTGGCCTGGCGTGATTCACTCGAACGTAAGCCGGTGATATAGCCGGATAAATACTGTTGTTCTTCAGCACTGAGATCGATCGCTGGAATGGTTTTTATGCCGAGCAGTTTGGCTAGCGCATCAATTTTCATCGATTCCTCTTCCTCATTTGTTATCGTAATGCCGCCGCTATCGGCGGTTGTCTTTATATCCGCTGCATTGTCGTTATCGGGTTGTCCTGCGACGCGGACCATTGCCACGGCGCAGAATTTGAATTCGGGCTGTTGCGAAATTTCATCGATCGCATCGTTGGTGACGGCATTGATCGCTAGGTCATCGCCAAACACATCGTTCCAGTGAAAGGGCGCGAAGCAATTGCCCGCCAGCACCCTCTCGGTAACAACTGCAGGCAACACGGCATGCCCACGACGCGAGCGCACTTCCACTTGATCCTTATCGCGGATACCGAGTTGGGCGGCATCTTCGGGATGTATTTCGATGAAGGGGCCGGGATTAAGCTTATTCAAGGTCGGGATTTTTCCGGTCTTGGTCATGGTGTGCCACTGGTGCTGCAAACGGCCGGTGTTCAGTACAAAGGGATAATTGGCATCCGGCATTTCCGCCGGAGGCATGTACGGGCGGGCAAAAAATACCGCCTTGCCATGCTCAGTGGCAAAAACCAGGCGCGGGCGGGTACCGTCATCCCGCACCTTCAGTTTCTGGCTGATGCCATCGTTGATATAACGCACAGGGTTGCGAGAATTTTCCTTACCTGGCGGGCAGGGCCATTGCATCGGGCTCTTGCGCAAGCGCTCGTAGCTGGCTCCGCGCAGGTCATAGCCAGTCTTGGCGTTCCAGGCCAGCTTGATTTCGTCGAATACTTCAGATGCTGAGCCGTAGCTGAAAGCATCCTCATAGCCCATTTCACAGGCGACACGGGCAATGATTTGCCAATCCGCCATTGCTTGCCCTGGCGGGTCAACCGCTTGCTGCATCAGGGTAAGGTTGCGTTCAGAATTAATCATCACGCCTTCGGCTTCGGCCCATAGAGCGCCTGGCAGCAAGATATCGGCGTAGCGGTTGGTCTCGGTATCCAGGAATGCATCTTGGGTAATCACCAGCTCGGCGGCTTCCAGGCCGGCAATTACAGTCTTGCGATTAGGTACGCTGGCAACCGGGTTGGTGCAGATGATCCAGCAGGCCTTGATTTCCCCGGCGCTCATGCGCGAGAACATATCTACGGTGCCTTGGCCCACATTGGTCTTTAAAGTGCCATGCGGGACTTTCCACATAGCCTCGATAAAATCGCGATCGACATCTACCAGTGCCGAACGCTGCCCGGGCAGGCCTGGCCCCATGTATCCCATCTCGCGCCCACCCATGGCGTTGGGTTGTCCTGTCAGCGAGAACGGCCCGCTGCCCGGGCGGCATATCTTGCCGGTAGCAAGATGCAGGTTACAGATAGCGTTGGTGTGCCAGGTACCGTGAGTGCTCTGGTTAAGGCCCATGGTCCAGCAACTCATCCATTCCCCGGCCTCGCCTATCCATTGCGCTGCGCTACGGATATCTTTTTCCGGGATGCCGGTGATTTCGGCTACATATTCAGGCGTGTATTCTTCAAGGAAGCTCGGCATCGGCTCCCAGCCGTCAGTGAATTCTGCAATGAATTCAGGATCGGTATGCCCATTTTTCACCAGCAGATGCAACAAGCCATTGAGCAATGCCAGATCAGTGCCCGGCTTGATTTGCATAAACATGCTGGCTTTATCGGCCGTCGTGTTGCGGCGTGGATCAACGACAATCAGCCTGGCACCGGCTTTCACCCTATCCATCATGCGCAAAAACAGGATGGGATGGCAATCTGCCATGTTCGCACCAATCACAAAAAACAGATCGGCATGCTCCATATCTTCATACGAGCCGGGCGGGCCATCAGCGCCCAGCGAGAGTTTATAACCGCTACCGGCACTTGCCATGCATAAACGTGAATTCGACTCGATGTTATTGGTACCGATAAATCCCTTGGCCAACTTGTTGGCCAGGTATTGTGATTCCATGGACATCTGGCCGGAAACATAAAGCGACAGCGCATCAGGCCCATGCGTGTCGAGAATGGCCCGCAAACGGCGAGCAGTTTCCTTGATGGCCGCATCCATGGATACCGGTCTGGGATCACTATCACGCGCATTGCGCATGAAAGCCGATTCCATGCGGCCGGAATTGCATAGTGCCTGCGCGCTGGTGCTGCCCTTGGTGCAAAGCCTGCCGAAATTAGCCGGATGCTGCTTGTTGCCAAAAACCTTGATGACCTTGCCTTCGGCTACTTCGAGCGTCATGCCGCAGCCTACGCCGCAATATGGGCAGACAGTATCGACAGATTTTTTAGATGATGCGTCTTGCATAATTTCCGTATGCTCAGTTATGTAAGCAACCGATTAATAGCCAAAAAAAAGACGCCTATCCGCGAAATATCGCAAATAGACGTCTTTGTCTTTATTCGTACGAGTGCGCCACCGTTAGCGCACTGAGTTATAATTTTCTAGCAAATCATGTGCCAATAATGAGAAAGCGCTATTCACTAGAGTGAATAGCGCTTTCAGTCAAAGGATACGCACTGAATTGGTCAGTACACGAGCGCCCTTAATATGCACCAGAAGTGTGCAAATCCACATAATGTGCGCTACAAGTTTGGGCAATTACGATTCGTGTAATCGGTTTGTCGAGAAGAGAGCTATTTCAATTGGCTTACGCATCTGCGTATCTTCTACCGCGTAACTCGAATTATCTAAATTCTGGTTTGTAAAAGACGGTTTTCTATTCTGGATGCGGCTTGCTTGAGTTCAGCCAGGCATTCGCTCTTCTGGGCTTCCGTAAGCCAGTTGCTCAAATAAGTGGTGCCAATTCCCGCAATCGGGTAGCCGGATGAATCGCAGATGGCTACACCCAGGCCACTGGTGGTTCGGTCCAGGATGATGTTGTCATAGGTGCCATAGCCGTTCTGCATCGCTTGCCGGACGGTTTTCCTGAAACCGGTTTCGTCAAAACCCTCCACGCGATGATACCGGTGCATATTCGCCTCGATGATTTCCATGACTTCGTGTTCGGGCATTCTTGCCATCATTCCCATGCAGCTTTGCGTCATGCCAAATGGCCCCCTGAGCCCAACGCCGCCCCTGCCGATCTGGATTTCGGATTGGCTTTCGTATCGTCCGATACAGATCATATCGAGGCCCGATCTGATGATGAGATAGACCATCTGGTTGAGTTTGGAAGCCAATGCGTGGAGCTCATTCGCTGCCAGGCGTTCGAGAGGATTTCTGCTGATTGCCGAATAGCCAAGCCCGGCCAGGTGGATGCCCAGGTTGTAGCGCGATGTGTCGGGGTCGCGAACCACCCATTCGAGATCGAGAAGCGTGTTCAAGGTTCTGACGATAGTCGTTCTTGGCAGCCTTGTTCTCGCTACCAGCTCGGTCAACAGACTGCCTTTGCTTGAGCCTCGGGCAATTGCCGTCATGATGACGGCTCCGCGGTTGAGGCTGCCGGCAGGTGCATCATTTGCCGACGAAGATTTACCTTTTGGCTCGTTCATTTATTTGAAATCCTTTAAGTGACCGATTATAGGTCAATTACTTTTCTCTAAAAATTGACGGTTTTAAAGGCTATTAAATAGTATATGAACCGTTCTTGAAATCACAAACAAAACAATAACCGATTATCAGATAGTCGTTCGATGAACGATATACATGGGTGGAAATCATGCAAAGAAATGCTCACTATTATCTAGTGCGGATCTGGTTCTTATTCAACGTCCTGATCGCACTCCTGCCTAATATCTATTGGGCTGCAGACCAATACCCGCATGCGGTGCTGGGCTTGCCGCCAACACTTTTCTATTTTCTGTTCGTGAGCCTGTCGATCACAGGCAGCATCTTCTACGCGTACTGGAGCGAATCAGCGACTGGAGATGAAGCATGATCATCACCTTTGGCATCATGCTGGCTTTCTTCATTGTGCTGGTGGTGATTCTGCAGAGAATCCGGGTCGATGATCATTCATTCTCCCGCTATGCCGTGGGAGACCGCTCTTTCAGCGCACGGTATCAAGCCATGTCATTCCTTAATACCTGGTATCCGGGTGCCATGTTTACCGCCTTTGGTGGCATGGCGGTTGCGAGTGGTGTTATTTCCTTCTACGTACTTTCATACAGCCTGCTCACGGTCGTGCTGATGTACCTGATGGCAAAGCCGGTGTGGACCTGGGGTAAATCCTTCGACCTCAAGACGCAGCCCGATCTCTTTGCACTCAGGTATAACTCAAAGCATATCCGTACTATCGCCGCCATCATCGGCATTATTTCCGGCATTCCCTGGCTGGTGCTCGGTATGCAGGCGCTAGGGGAGATGTTCAAGTTCATATCGCTTGGCGCGCTGACCTTTTCAGAAGCAGTCATTCTTGGCGTGATCGTCATCGCCATCAGGCAGTTCTGGACGGTCAAGATCGGCATGCGTGGTGTCGTCATATCCGACTACTATCAGGGCATACTGGCTTATATCCTGGGGACGCTGATATTGATCGGGCTTATCCTCTGGCTGGTTTTTGCGCAGGGCATCAGCTTTGCCGATCTTGATGCCTCCAAGCTTTCTCTGCCCGGTATCGGATCAAAGGAAGGGCCGCTTTACCTGTTCAGCCTGATTCTGACCGGCGCGCTGGGCGGTTGGTGCTGGCCATACATCTTTGTCAGGCTGTTTACTGCAAAAGGGGTGCATACCATTAAAAAATCGGCGGCTTTGGCTGTACCGCTGGCGTTTTTGTTTGGCGCGTCCCTGCTTATCTTTGGCATGCTGGCCGCCGCGTTACCCGGTGTTGCCGAGCATCCTACTGAAGTGTGGTTTATCGTATCGAACCAAGCAGGTGGCCTGGTATTGCTCGGCTTTGCCGGCGTTATTCTGCTCGCTGCATCCATGGGGCATATCGATGGCAACATACAGGCCACAGGTGCGCAGATTGCCAATGACCTGTTTGGAAACTATTTCAAGTTCGATACCAAACGGCTCATTATCATCTCCAAGGTGGGTATGTTGGCACTCACTATTCTTGCTTCCTGGCTCGCTTGCCTCACTTTACCTGCCTTGTTCACGCTGGCGGTTCTGGCGTACCAGGGCATTATCCAGCTCGCCGTTCCGCAGTTCCTGGGAATTTTCTGGAAGCGCGGTAACAAATACGGCGCCATTGCCAGCATGACGGTTGGCTTCACGATCGCGGTCGGCCTTGAACTTGGTTATCCATCAGGCTTGCCGTGGGCGTATGGGCTGACATCCGGCGCTGTGGCGCTAGTTGCCAACGTCGCAGTCTACGTGCTGATGGCTTACCTTATTCCGCAGTCGAAAGAGGAAAAGCTCAGGGTGGATGGATTGTTTGAATTGATCCAGCAGAAAGAGGCGGGCCAGGGAGGAATCACACCTTAAGTATCGTAGAGGCAAGCGGGTATTACAGGCAAAGGAGCATTCAAATGTCGGACAGTCGTATTTACCTGGCTGAGAACAGAGCATTGCAGGAAAAGTTTGGCACGCAGAAATTGGCCGATAAGCAGGAAACTCTGATCGTGCACGATGTTTTCACGCCGGACGACATTGCATTTATTACCGCCCGCGACATGTTTTTTCTTTCTACAGTGAATAGCGATGCCGAACCTACCATTTCCTACAAGGGCGGCCCGAAAGGCTTTGTACGCGTGATCGATAACGAGATCATCTTCCCTTCGTATGACGGCAATGGGATGTTTCTTTCCATGGGTAATGTCACCCAGAACCCCAATGTGGGATTGCTGTTCATCGACTTTGAAACTCCGCGCCGTTTAAGGGTGCAGGGTGCGGCTGCTCTGGATCATGGCGATGACAAGGCGCAGTATCCCGGCGCGCAGTTTCTGGTGCGGGTCAAGCCCAAGCATATCTTCGTCAATTGCCCCAGATACATTCACCAATACGCAAAAGTCGGTGATTCCAGATATACCCCGATGCAGGATGGCTGTTCACCAATAGCGGAATGGAAAAGGCTGGAGGTCGTGCACGACAGCCTTTCTGAAACCGACAAAGCGGAAGTGCTTAAACTGGGATTGCTCAGTCAGCAAGATTACGACAGGAAGATAGGAAGCAACGAGGCCTGATTTTTGTGCTTTTCTAAACCGCTGCGGCTTCTATGGCCTGTTTCAGGATAATCGCGTGATTGATGGTTTCGCTTTTGGCTGCGTAGATCAGTACCAGTCTTCGATGATCGGCGATTCGGCATAACCGCAGCAACTCACTGCTCTTTTGCTCCAGTTCTTGCTGATATCGTGTCCTGAACACATCCCACTTTTCCGTTTCGTGGTTGAACCATTTGCGCAGCTCTGTGCTGGGCGCAACATCCTTGTTCCATTCATCCAGCTTCAAAGCGCTCTTGCGGATACCACGGGGCCAGAGCCGGTCAACCAGTACCAGATAATCGCCGGTTTCAGTCGTCAGGTTGTATGGGCGTTGCAGCACAATAGGCATGATTGGTAGCTTATCAGGTGTGGGTAGTGTTGATTACATAGTGCTCTGAAGAAATTTGGAACCACTGGCTGTAAACAGCCAGACCAGTGCGCAGCAATTCAGTACGGCAGTAAGCCAGAAAACGTTCTGAAAAGAGGTTTTGATTGATTTGTGACGTAGCGTGCGTTGTGCCAGCACTGCACCGGGCCAGCCTCCGGCTAGCGCGAGCCCATGCAGAGTGCTTTCACTTATTCGCCTGCGTTGATGTTTTGCGGCAGATTTATCAATCGCATACGCCAATAATGTCGCAAGGCTCACCACCAGGTAAACTCCGGGGACTAACAGCGGCAACCAATGCATGGCATAACTGAGCGCTAAAAATCCGCAAAACAGCAAAGTGAAAGCAGGAGCGAAGGCGCTGGGTTTAGATGAATCTCTGCGAGTTGCCCCTATTTGTACGAATCGAATTTTATCGGCTTGCAAACGCTGCCGTTTATCACGGCTGACTTCGTAAGTAATCAAATCACCTTCCATGGGTCTGCGTGAACGGCTGGAGAAGGCCTTGATATGCACAAAAGCTTGAGTGCCGCCGCCATTCGGCGTAACGAAACCAAAACCTTGGTCATCCTTCCAACCGCTGATTTTTCCTTGGTAGCGCATGGGTATTTAGAGCTTGCTATGGATGGATTAATGTTGCGCCAAAGTCAGCACTATTGCCAGTGCTTGCTACGCCATGATTGTTGCTGGCTGGCATTGAG
>CAZOZB010000022.1:0-20788 GCA_964584185.1 uncultured Methylophilaceae bacterium | reverse complement strand
ATGCCCAACCAATCCATGTATGGCAAACCGATCAGGAAATTAGTACTAGGTATCACTGGCGGCATTGCGGCTTACAAAGCTGCGGAGTTGGTGCGCCTGCTGGTCAAAAGTGGTATCGATGTGCAAGTCGTCATGACAGAAGCTGCGCATCACTTCATTACGCCAGCCACCATGCAAGCATTGTCAGGAAAGCGAGTATTCACTGACATGTGGGATGCCAGCATTCCTAACGGCATGCCCCACATCGAATTATCGCGCGAAGCCGATGCAATCCTGATTGCACCAGCCAGTGCGGACTTCATCGCCAAACTGGTTCATGGCAATGCAGACGACCTGCTCTCGACTCTCTGCCTAGCCAGGGATTGCCCTTTGCTGGTAGCGCCTGCCATGAACAGACAGATGTGGGGAAATCCGGCAACACAGCGCAATATCAATCAACTGCTTGCCGATGGGATATCCATACTCGGACCTGATAGCGGTGATCAAGCCTGTGGTGAAACCGGCCTTGGACGGATGTCCGAGCCGGAAGATTTACTCGAGATGCTGACCGCCAGCCAGCAACCTGGACTACTGGCTGGTAAACATGTATTGATTACCGCTGGCCCGACGGTAGAGGCGATTGACCCTGTACGGGCCATCACCAATTTCAGCTCCGGCAAGATGGGTTATGCCATTGCCAGGGCAGCGCAGGTTATGGGGGCTGAAGTCACCCTGGTAACGGGCCCAACCCGCCTGGACAAACCTAAAGTATCAAAGCTGGTTGAAGTATCCAGCGCCGATCAAATGCTGGATGCTGTGATGCAGTCCATCAACGAGCAGGATATTTTTATCAGCGTAGCCGCTGTAGCTGACTACAAGCCAGCCAGGTCCAGCAAACAGAAGATCAAGAAAAGTGAGCAATCGCTGACGCTGGAGCTAGTACCCACTAAAGACATCCTGGCGGCAGTCAGCAATCTGGACAATCCGCCTTTCTGTGTAGGCTTCGCAGCAGAAAGTGAGCATCTGCTTGAATATGCCGAAGCCAAGCGCAAGAAAAAACATCTCCCCTTACTGGTCGCCAACCTGGTGCAGGAAAGCATGGGACGAGACGATGCAAGCGTGGTCCTGCTGGACGATCAAGGCAGCTATCCTTTGCTGCACGCAGAAAAGGATGCTATCGCGCAGCACCTACTGCAACATATTGCCGCCATGATGAATAACATTAACCGAAAGCCCTGATATGAGTCTGAATGTAGAACTGAAAATCCTGGATGAGCGTTTACATAACATGATGCCGACCTATGCCACACCCGGCTCCGCTGGCCTGGATCTGCGTGCCTGCATCGAGCACACGCAGACGTTGCATCCAGGAGAAACCACATTAATCCCGACAGGGATGGCCATCCACCTGGCCGACCCCAATTACGCGGCCATGATACTGCCGCGCTCCGGCCTGGGCCACAAACACGGCATCGTTCTGGGAAACCTGGTAGGCTTGATCGATTCAGATTATCAGGGTCAGTTGTTGGTCTCTTGCTGGAATCGCGGGCGTGAGTCTTTCCTGCTCAACCCATTGGAACGCATTGCCCAGCTCGTCATCGTACCGGTCATTCAAGCCAATTTCAGCGTGGTCGATGAATTCGACGCCAGTGAACGCGGTGAAGGCGGTTTCGGCAGTACCGGCAAACACTAAATTTCTTATCTTTTCTTAGATTTTTCTTGAGGGAAAGCCGCGTTTTATGGTATAAATGCGGTCTTTCGAATTTCGGTAAGCGGTATTAGGAGATTTAACATGGCACGCGTATGTCAGGTAACCGGCAAGAAGCCGATGGTTGGGAACAACGTATCCCACGCAAACAACAAGACCAAGCGTCGTTTTTTGCCTAATTTGCAGAACCGCAAATTCTGGGTTGAGAGCGAAAACCGCTGGGTAAGCCTACGTATTACTAACGCTGCATTGCGTACAATCGACAAGAACGGCATCGATGCTGTTCTGGCTGATTTGCGTGCTGCCGGCGAAAAGATTTAAGGAGCATTAATCATGCGTGAAAAAATCAAACTCGAATCAAGCGCCGGTACTGGTCACTTCTACACCACGACCAAGAACAAGCGCACCATGCCAGAAAAAATGGAAATCAAGAAATTTGATCCAGTTGCTCGTAAGCATGTGATGTACAAGGAAGCAAAACTTAAGTAATTTAAGTTCTGCCTTACAAAGAAAAACCCGCTGACGCGGGTTTTTTTATATCCGGAATTTCATTAACCTTAATAAGCCATCTTGTAACAACGCAGTCGCCGCGAGAACTCTCCTAGCGCCTCTATGCCGCTCGCCTCTGCGCGGTGGCACCAATCCTCCAGTGCCTTCAATAACTGCTCCTGACTGGCGCTGGAACGCGTCCAGACAGCCGTGAGATCTTGCTTGAGCTGATAAAGGGTCTGCAGGTTTGTACTGTGTTGCAGAAAACTGCTCAAGGCCTGCTTTTCCTGATCCTTCAGATCATTGGCATCCAGATGCAGCCAGTGACGCACACGCTCCATCGTCAGTTGTTCCTTACCCTGCTGCTGGTATGCAAGTTGCAGCTTGCCCAGTTCTTCCTTGTAGGCAGCCTTGAGCATCAAGCCATATTTCCCCATCACATCAAAACGGTGGGTAATCACCGCCTGCAGGGTATCCAGGTCGCATCTGGTCTTGGCCCAATCGAAGCGGATCTTTGGCGCGATTTTCTTCACCCTGGCCAGGTTGAAAAACTGCATGATGCGGATGTACATCCAGCCGATATCGAACTCATACCATTTGTTTGAAAGCCTTGCCGAGCTGGCATAGGAATGATGGTTGTTGTGCAGCTCTTCGCCACCGATCAATATGCCCCAGGGCATAATATTGCGGCTGGCATCGGCAGCAGCGAAATTGCGGTAACCCCAGTAGTGTCCGACACCATTGATGATGCCGGCGGCAGTCACCGGAATCCATGCCATCTGCACCGCCCAGATCGTGATCCCTATCGGGCCGAACAATAACACGTCCACCACAAACATCAGGCCGATACCCAGGCTATGGTATTTGCTGTAGAGATTCCTCTCCAGCCAGTCGTCCGGTGTGCCGCTGCCGTATTTATCCAGCGTTTCCTGATTACTCGCCTCGATACGGAACAGTTCGGCACCTTCCCTCAGCACTTTCGTCAAACCCAGCACCTGCGGGCTATGTGGATCATCGACGGTTTCGCAACGTGCGTGATGTTTACGATGCACGGCAGCCCAATGCTTGGTCTGCATGCCGGTGGTCATCCATAGCCAGAACCTGAAAAAGTGGCTGGCAACAGGGTGCAGATCCAACGCACGATGGGCCTGGCAGCGATGCAGGTAAATAGTCACGGCAGCAATCGTGATGTGGGTCAGCGCCAGTGTGAGCAGGATATAACCCCACCAGGGCAATTCGACAATTCCATCAAACATGAATCAAACTCTCTTTAGTCATTACTATGATTGTAATCCTGAAATGTCCCCATGCTATGCAATGGGCTCAGGTACGTTAGAAGCCGGACCGGGCGCTTGGTTCAATATACGAACCTCGCGCTGTGGATACGGAATCGATATATCGTTTTTCTTGAATGCGCGCCAGATATCCAGATAAATCTCGGATTGCAGGGCAGCAGTACCGTTCTCCGGGTCATTTATCCATACGTTCAATAACAGATCCACGCCGCTATCGGCAAATTTGGTTAGCAACGTTGATGGAGCAGGATCCCGCAATACTCGATCCTGCGTCTTTGCCGCCTCCAGCATCAAGCTCATGGCAAGCTCAAGATCGGCCTGATAGCTCACCTGTACATTCATCTGCGCCCTGACGTTACGGTCCGACATGGAATGATTCATCATCTTGTTAGTCACCAGCGTTTCATTCGGGATGATGACCCTGGTATTGTCGCCCGTGCGCAACACCATGTAACGCGATCGCAGTTCGCTAACATTGCCATAATGATTATCGATGGTGACAAAATCACCGATATGTATCGAATCATCCAGCAGGATGATGAAGCCGCTCACATAGTTGCTCGCTATCTTTTGCAGCCCGAAGCCAAGACCGACACCCAGGGCTCCGCCAAATACAGAGAGCAAGGTGATATCAAGCCCTACTGCGGAGAGCGCCATGAGAACGGCAACCAGTGAGATCATGATGCGTACTACTTTGCTCAATACCACCCGCAGGTTCATATTAAGCTGGTTGGCGCCCATCAAACGGTTCTCGATCAGGCGACTGACCCACAGTGCACCGATCAGGGTAATGAGAATAATCAGCAACGCTTGCAGAATGAGTAACAGGCTCATCTGGCTCTTACCCACGCCGAACTTGACGCTATCAAGTACCGCCAGGATATCCGGCAACAAACCTGCCAGATGCAATGCGAGTATCAGCCAGACGATTCCCGCGATTGCACTCTCCGTGGCGCGTACCCAACCGCCGGGCGAAAAGATATAGCGCAAGGCATAAACCACAAGCCTGATGACGGCCATAGCGATCAGGAGTGTCGCTGCCAGCTTCAGCAGACCGATATTATGCCAGTGATGCAGCACGGCCTGCCCGATATAGACAAAGATCAATGACGACAAAGGAAACAGCACACGGTTGATCCCGCCTATGCCGACTTTCCAGGTTTCCGGCGCGCGCCGCATCACATAGGCACGCAACAAGCCATTGATCGACCATGCCAGCAACAGGCTGATACCAATCACAGCCAATTGCCAGAGAATAGCCGGCGTATTCAGATCCGCTTGAATCTCATGCCAGATCAAATTCATTTCAGCATTCATAATCACCTACAACAACACGATGGTAGCAAGGCCGAGGAAGATGAAGAATCCACCACTATCGGTCATGGCGGTAATCAGCACACTGGACCCCACTGCCGGATCCCTGCCGAACTTGGTCATCATCAGCGGTATCAATACGCCCATGACGGCTGCAAGCAACAGGTTAAGAGTCATGGCCGCAGTCATGACGATGCCTAACGAGACATTGTCATAGAGCAGGTAAGCCACAACGCCAAGCACACTGCCCCAGATCAACCCGTTCAGGAGTGCAATACCCAGCTCCTTCTGCAACAGGGATTTCATGTTGTGCGAAGCCACTTGCCCCAATGCAATACCGCGTACGATCATCGTCGTAGTCTGGTTGCCGGAGTTGCCGCCGATGCCTGCGACAATCGGCATCAAAGCTGCAAGCGCGACGATTTTCTCTATCGACCCCTCGAACGCACCGATCACCCGCGAAGCGACAAAGGCCGTGACCAGATTAACCGCCAGCCATGTCCAGCGGTTCTGGACGGCTTTCCATACTGATGAGAACATATCCTCATCTTCGCGCAAACCGGCGAGTGACAGCATGTCACTTTCGGCCTCTTCGCGAATAAAGTCCATCACAGTATCTACCGTAATACGACCGATCAATTTATTGTTCTCATCCACTACCGGCGCGGTCACCAGATCGTATCGCTCAAAAGCTTTGGCAGCGTCTGTCGCTTTGTCTTCCGGATGGAATACGACCGCATCGTCCGCCATGATCTCATCCACACCAAAATCAAGGTCGCTTACCACCAGGCGCTTCAATGGCAAAACGCCACGCAGTACGTCATGTCTATCGACAACGAACAATTTGTCAGTGTGGTCAGGCAAGCTGCCGATACGTCTCAGGTAGCGTAGCGCCACCTCCAGCGTAATGTCCTCACGTATCGTCACGATATCGAAGTCCATCAGCGCACCTACCGCATCCTCAGGATAAGACAGGGCTGATTGCAGCCGTTCCCTGTTGCTTGCATCCAGGCTTTCAAGCAAATCCTGCAATACATCTTTTGGGAGATCGTGAGCCAGGTCTGCCAGTTCGTCCGTATCGAGCTGTTCGGCAGCAGCCAGCAACTCGTCGCTATCCATATCGGCAATTAGGGTCTGTCTGACCGCATCCGACACTTCTAGCAGGATGTCACCATCGCGCTCTGCTTTTACCAGCTCCCAGACATCAAGACGTTGATCCAGCGGCAATGCTTCGAGAATATAGGCAACGTCAGCCGGGTGCAAAACATCCAGCTTCTTCTGCAGCTCGGCGAGATTCTGCCTATGTACAATAGTCTCTACCAGAGCCTGCTTAGGCATATCCTGCTTATGCACCAGGCCCTCTATAAGTTTGTGCTTGTTTAATAGCGCAATGACTTGTTGCAGGCTTTCTTGCAAGCTTTCTTTTGATTCTTGAATTTCAGCCATGGTTAGCCCACAAGTAATTGATTAAAATCGGAACAAACTAGAATTTACATTAACCGTTATTATGGTGGTTTTTCCGCATATCGAAAACGCTTATCAACAATTAGTTGGCAATTGTTAAGAAAACAAAGAATCTACGCTATGGCTACGCCACTCAAACTATATAGCACTTCATCATGCCACTTGTGCGAGGATGCCATTACTATCCTGCTCACGCTGCCCTCACATGATTTCACCTGGGACGAAGTTGAAATTAGTGACAGTGACGCGCTGTTAACTCGCTACGGCACAAGGATTCCCGTGTTGCTTAATTGCCATTCAGGTCGAGAGTTGAATTGGCCGTTTACTGAAAAAGATGTTATTCAGCTGATTACCGAAAACAGGGCCTAAATGAAAGCAGGTATTCTTTTGCCCAAAAGAAAAAAGCCGGTCAGTGACCGGCTTTTTTCTTAAGCTATTATGAACCTGAGAGATTACTCTGCAGCTTCTACGACTTCAGCTTCTGTTTCTGGGCGATCAACCAATTCAACCAGTGCCATAGGCGCATTGTCACCAACGCGGAAACCGCACTTGAGAATACGCAGATAACCGCCATTACGTGCTAAATAGCGTGGGCCCAGTTCATTGAACAATTTACCGACAATGTCACGGTCACGTGTACGGCTGAAAGCCAGGCGACGATTTGCCAATGTAGCGTTCTTGCTCAAAGTAATCAAAGGCTCGGCTACACGACGCAGTTCCTTTGCCTTAGGCAAGGTAGTCTTGATAACTTCATGACGCAACAAAGAATTGGCCATGTTACGCAACATCGCCTGACGATGGCTGCTAGTACGATTTAATTTACGATTGCTGTTGCGATGACGCATAGTGATACCCTCACACCTTTTCCAGACCGACCGGTGGCCAGTTTTCTAATTTCATGCCCAATGTCAGGCCTTTGGATGCCAAAACGTCCTTGATCTCATTCAGAGATTTACGACCAAGATTAGGCGCTTTCAGTAACTCGTTCTCACCACGTTGAATCAGGTCACCGATGTAATAAATATTCTCGGCCTTGAGGCAATTCGCTGAGCGAACAGTCAACTCCAGATCATCAACCGGACGCAGAAGAATCGGATCAACCTGTGGTGCATGTTTCACTTCGATCTCAGTCGGTGCGCCTTCAAGGTCAGCAAACACTGACAATTGGCCCATCAAGATACGCGCAGCATCGCGAATAGCTTGTTCCGGCTCGATCACGCCGTTGGTTTCAACGTCCATGATCAGCTTGTCCAGGTCGGTACGCTGTTCAACACGTGCGCTCTCAACCTGATAGCTCACTTTGTTGATCGGGCTGAATGAAGCATCCACCATGATGAAACCCAATACGCGGTCTTCATCAACACCCTTCTGGCGTACAGGCACAGGCTGATAGCCACGGCCCATCTCAACTTTGACTTCAAGGCTGAGCTTGCCACCCTTGGTCAGGTGAGCAATCACATGGCCAGGGTTAACGATTTCAGCGTCATGACCAGTCTCAAAGTCACCAGCGGTAACAACACCTTCCGATGATTTATTCAAGGTCAGAACAGTTTCTGTCTTATTGTTCAACTTCAGCGCAACACCTTTGAGGTTCAGAAGAATATCGACCACATCTTCCTGAACACCATCAATGGTGGAGTACTCATGCACAACACCGTCGATTTTTACTTCGGTGATAGCGAAGCCTGGAATGGAGGACAGCAATACGCGACGCAATGCATTGCCCAGCGTGTAACCAAAACCACGCTCCATAGGCTCCAGTGTTACTTTTGCACGTAGCGGTGACAATACTTCTACGTCAACAACACGTGGCTTTAAATATTCTGTCGGACTGTTTTGCATAAACTTTCCTTATGACCCTTAAATATCTGGGTTTAATTACTTGGAATAAAGTTCGACGACGAGAGACTCGTTAATCGTAGAAGGCAGCTCATCACGTTGTGGCTTGGCTTTAAAAGTGCCTTTGAATGCTTTAACGTCAACGGAAATCCACTCAGGGAAACCACGTTGCTCAGCCGCTTCCAGTGCGCCTTTAATGCGTAACTGGTTTTTGGAAGCATCAGCCACTTGCACTTCATCACCTGGGCGTACCTGGTATGAAGGAATGTTGACGCGCTTGCCATTGACCAGAATGCTGTTATGACGAACGATCTGACGTGCTTCAGTACGTGATGCACCAAAACCCATGCGGTATGCAACGTTATCCAGGCGGCACTCAAGCAACTGCAACAAGTTCTCACCGGTAATGCCTTTTTTGCGGTCGGCTTCAGCATAGTAGCTGCGGAATTGTGCTTCCAATACGCCATAGATACGACGCACTTTCTGCTTCTCACGCAATTGAACACCATAGTCGGACAAACGCTGATTGCGTCGTTGACCATGCTGGCCTGGTGGGAAGTTACGTTTTTCAATCGCGCACTTGTCGGTGAAACACTTTTCGCCCTTAAGGAAAAGCTTTTCGCCTTCACGGCGGCACTGACGGCACTTAGGATCAAGATTTCTAGCCAAGGTATTCTCCTGTTATATCAAGCGCGAATTAAATGCGGCGCTTTTTAGGTGGACGGCAGCCGTTGTGCGGCACTGGCGTCACATCTGAAATGCTTGTAATTTTAAAACCGGCAGCATTCAAAGCACGCACGGCTGATTCGCGACCTGGACCTGGGCCCTTGATGCGAACTTCAAGATTCTTGACACCGCATTCCTGCGCAGCTTTACCAGCAGCCTCTGCAGCTACCTGAGCTGCAAACGGTGTACTTTTACGTGAACCCTTGAAACCAGCGCCGCCAGATGTTGCCCATGAGAGCGCATTACCTTGGCGATCAGTGATCGTGATAATCGTATTGTTGAAAGAAGCATGAACGTGAGCAATGCCCTCGGCAATGTTCTTCTTAACTTTCTTACGAACGCGTGCGTTTGCTTTAGCCATTTACTAAATCCTTACTTAGATGCCTTGATTGGCTTAATAGGACCCTTGCGTGTACGCGCATTGGTCTTGGTGCGCTGACCACGAACTGGCAAGCCACGACGATGACGAACACCGCGGTAGCAACCAAGATCCATCAAACGCTTGATGTTCATTGTGACTTCACGACGCAGATCGCCTTCGACCTTCAGCTTGGCGACTTCGTCGCGCAGCTTTTCAACTTCTGCATCGTTCAGATCTTTAATTTTTGCAGTTGGCGTTACACCAGCTGCCAGACAAATCTGCTTCGCTGTGTTACGACCAACACCATAAATCGACGTTAACGCGATTTCGGTATGCTTATGATTTGGGATGTTTACCCCTGCTATCCGAGCCATGTACCTACTCCAAAATTATGGCGCAATTATTTTTGTAATCGCCAAAAAAGCCCAAAATTTTAACAGCTTGGCCGATTTTTAACAATCAGCTTCGCACAATTCACTACTAATTACCCTTGACGCTGCTTGTGACGCGGGTCTGTGCAGATGATACGCACAACGCCACGACGACGAACAACCTTACAATTACGGCATAAAGCCTTTACAGATGCACGAACTCTCATTTCACAGCCCTCACTACAAATACTTATTTAACGCGGAAAATAATCCGCGCGCGTGATAAATCATAAGGAGTCATTTCTACAGTGACTTTGTCACCGGGCAAAATACGAATGTAATTCTTACGCATCTTGCCGGAGATATGACCCAGTACAACAAAATCGTTTTCCAACTTTACGCGAAAGGTTGCATTAGGCAGGTTTTCCAACACCACCCCTTGCATCTCAATCGAATCTTCTTTCGCCATGCCGCCTGTACCCTAATCAACGCGGTGTAACCGCACCGCCTTTAAAATTAGCTTTTTTAAGCAAGCTCTCATACTGATTGGACATCAAATGCGATTGCACCTGAGCCATAAAATCCATCGTCACCACCACGATAATCAGCAGAGATGTACCACCAAAATAAAATGGCACGTTGTAATTCAAAATCAAGAACTCTGGCAACAAACAAACCGAAGTAATATAAAGTGCACCCACCAGTGTCAAACGTCCCATGATGCGATCAATGTACTTAGCCGTCTGATCACCAGGACGAATACCCGGAACAAAGGCACCGCTCTTCTTCAAGTTATCCGCTGTTTCTTTTGGGTTGAATACCAACGCCGTGTAAAAGAAGCAGAAAAATATAATTGCAGTAGCAAATAGCAATATATACAGAGGCTGCCCTGGTGATATGGTCGAACCGATATCTTTTAACCAGGACATGCTCTCGCTAGTGCCAAACCAACCAGCCATCGTAGCCGGGAACAAAATGATGCTGGAAGCAAAAATAGGTGGAATCACACCCGCCATATTCAGCTTCAATGGCAAATGACTGGTTTGCCCACCAAATACCTTACGCCCTACCTGACGTTTAGCGTAGTTCACAGTAATCTTGCGTTGACCGCGTTCGATAAAGACAACAAACGCAGTTACCAATACCACGGCCACAATCAGGAACAACACAAATATAGGATGGAATGTACCAGTCCTTGCCAGTTCCAGAGTACCGGCTATTGCACTTGGCAAACCGGCCACGATACCTGCAAAGATAATGATGGAAATACCATTACCAATCCCGCGTTCTGTAATCTGTTCACCCAACCACATCAAAAACATCGTACCGCTAACCAGGGTTACCACGGCAGTGAAACGGAACATCATGCCCGGATCAATCACCAAGCCAGCCTGGCCTTCCAACGCAATCGAGATACCTAATGCCTGGAATGTAGCCAATACCAGCGTCCCGTAACGGGTGTACTTGGTGATTTGGCGGCGCCCGCTTTCACCTTCTTTTTTCAGTTGCTCAAGTTTTGGTGAGACTACAGTCAGCAATTGCATAATGATCGATGCCGAAATGTACGGCATGATACCTAGTGCAAAAAGACTGAATCTCGACAGCGCACCGCCCGAGAACATATTGAACATACCCAGAATCCCGTCAGACTGGGATTCAAATAGCTTTGCCAATACATCCGGGTCAATGCCAGGTACGGGTATGAATGTACCTAGACGAAAAACGATCAAAGCACCAATTACGAACAACAACCGACCTTTTAGCTCTGTCATTTTACCCATTGAACCCAATACACTGTCATTAGCCAACTTGTATGCGCCTTTTGGCTTTACTCAACGATCTTGCCGCCGGCAGCTTCAACCGCTGCACGGGCACCTTTGCTCAGCAACAAACCCTGCACATTGATTGCGCGAGTCACATCACCAGACAAATAAACTTTTACCGAACGCACACTTGCTGGAACTACTTTAGCTGCCTTTAATGCCAACAAATCAATCACGTCAGCTTCAACAGTTACCAACTCACTGGTACGAACACGAGCAGTATCATCTTTAGTCAAAGAGACGAAGCCACGTTTTGGCAAGCGACGTTGAATAGGCATTTGACCGCCTTCAAAACCTACTTTATGAAAACCACCAGTACGTGATTTTTGACCCTTGTGGCCACGACCAGCAGTCTTACCAAAACCGGAGCCAATACCACGACCAACACGGCGGCGTTCTTGTTTAGCGCCTTCTGCAGGCTTAATCGTATTCAATTTCATTATGCTTCTACCTTCAAAAGATAGCTCACTGTATTGATCATGCCGCGAATAGCAGGAGTGTCCTGCACCTCAACGGTATGATGCATACGGCGTAAACCAAGGCCGGAGACACAAGCGCGATGCGCCTGGATTCTGCCGATAGTGCTTTTTACCAAAGTCACTTTCAGCGTATTAGCTTCTTGTTTAGCTTTAGCCATCATTAACCTCTAATTTCTTCTATGCTCTTGCCGCGTTTAGCTGCAATTTCTGAAGGTGTGTTCATCGATTCCAAACCGTTGAGCGTGGCACGAACAACGTTGTAAGGATTGGTGGAACCAATACACTTAGCCAACACGTTGGTCACACCCATCACTTCGAAAATCGCGCGCATCGCACCACCGGCAATAATGCCAGTACCTTCGGAAGCTGGCTGAATAAACACTTTGGCCGCGCCATGAACACCAGTCACAGCGTGATGCAAAGTACCGTTATTCAGGCTTACCTTCAACATGCCACGACGTGCTTCATCCATGGCCTTCTGAACAGCAACTGGAACTTCACGCGCCTTGCCCTTACCCATGCCAACGCCACCATCACCGTCACCGACCACGGTCAGCGCAGCAAAACTCATGATACGACCGCCCTTAACCACTTTAGTGACGCGGTTGACACCGATCATCTTTTCACGCAGACCATCGGTCTGCTGTTCAACTTCTTTTTCTCTTGCCATCATTAACCCCGTCTATTAGAAGGACAAGCCGTTTTCACGCGCTGCATCTGCAAGCGCCTTGATACGGCCGTGGTATTTGTAACCGGAACGGTCAAAAGCTACCGTGGTAATGCCAGCCGCTTTTGCTTTTTCAGCAATAAGTTTGCCGATCACTGCTGCAGCTTCAACATTGCCACCGTTTTTTACGTTTTTACGTACATCAGCTTCAACCGTTGATGCACTAGCAATTACTTTGTCGCCAGTCTCAGCAATGATCTGCGCATAAATGTGAGTATTAGTACGGTGCACACTCAGGCGAGTGACCTTCAACTCAGCAATTTTTGCACGCGTCTTACGTGCGCGACGCAGACGGGAATTTACATTGTTTAAATTATTCATGGCTAAACCTTACTTCTTCTTGGTTTCTTTAATAACCACTACTTCATCGGAATAACGAACACCCTTGCCCTTATATGGCTCAGGAGAACGATATGCACGAATTTGTGCGGCAACTTGACCAACCACCTGCTTGTCATAGCCAGTCAGAACGACTTCTGTCTGAGTTGGCGTTTGCACGGTGATGCCTTCTGGCATCTTGTGGTTAATCGGATGGGAGTAACCCAAGTCAAGATTCAACATAGAACCTTGTGCTTGCGCCTTGTAACCCACGCCCACCAATGTCAATTTACGGGTAAAGCCTTGCGATACACCCTGCACCATATTGGCGACCAATGAACGCAAAGTACCTGACATGGAACGAGAGTGCTGACTCTCATTGGCCGCAACAAAAGTAATGGAATCGCCATCACGCTCCAGCTTGACTGCATCAGTCAACGGATGTGAAAGCTTACCCAACGGGCCACTCACAGAAATACTATTTGCAGATAACGCTACCTCAACCTTTGCAGGGATAGCGACTGGATTTTTAGCTACGCGAGACATAATTCTCTCCTTAAGCCACTACGCACAACACTTCGCCACCGACACCGGCTGCTTGTGCTTTACGATCAGTCATCACACCCTTGGACGTAGACATAATCGTCACGCCGAGGCCATTCATTACTTTAGGAATATCCTGGCTACCACGATAAATACGCAGGCCTGGGCGACTGACGCGATTGATAGACTCAATCACAGGGCGACCGGCATAGTATTTAAGGCTGATATTCAACTGTGGCTTGCCTTCATTTTCCTGCACAGCAAAATCATCGATGTAACCTTCATCTTTCAGCACAACTGCAATAGCAGCCTTTAGCTTGGATGACGGCATAGACACCGTTGGCTTGTTGACACTTTGCGCGTTACGAATACGCGTCAGCATGTCGGCAATCGGATCACTCATACTCATTACTATAACCCTCCGTTACCAGCTAGCTTTGGTGACGCCTGGCACTTCGCCGCGCATCATCAACTCGCGCAACTTGCTGCGCGCGATACCGAATTTACTGAAAACACCACGTGGACGACCCGTCAAGGCGCAACGATTACGCAAACGCACCGGACTTGAATTACGTGGCAGACTTTGCAATTTCTGGCGTGCTTCACGACGATCTTCTGGTGATGCATTTACATCACCGATGATTGCCTCAAGCGCCGCACGTTTAGCTGCGTACTTTTTTACTGTGTCGCGACGTTTTTGTTCGCGCTCTATCATGCAGGTTTTAGCCATGTTGTCTAATTCCTAAATGGAAAACTGAAAGCAGTCAGCAAAGCACGCGCTTCATCGTCTGTCTTAGCTGTTGTTGTAATGGTGATATTCATCCCACGCAATACGTCGATCTTGTCGTATTCGATTTCAGGGAAAATAATCTGCTCTTTAACGCCCATGTTGTAATTGCCACGACCGTCGAAAGACTTGCCTGGAATACCACGGAAATCACGAATACGCGGAATCGCAACTGTTACCAGACGATCCAGGAACTCATACATACGCTCACGACGCAATGTTACTTTGCAGCCAACCGGGTAGCCGTCACGAATCTTGAAAGAAGCCACGGATTTCTTGGCGTTAGTAACGATCGCCTTCTGGCCTGCAATCTTTTCCATGTCGCCAACTGCGTTTTCCATGACTTTCTTATCAGCCACTGCTTCGCCAACACCCATGTTAAGCACGATTTTTTCGATACGAGGTACTTCCATCACAGACTTGTAACCGAACTGCTCGATCATCTGCTTGACCACGGTATCTTTATAGAACTGTTTTAAACGAGCCATGATATGTCCTTAAGCGTCCACAACTTCACCACTTGATTTAAAGACACGCACTTTGCGGCCATCATCAAGTGTTTTGAAGCCAACGCGGTCACCCTTCTGGGCAGCCACATTAAATAAAGCAACGTTGGAGATATCAATTGGCATCTCCTTGCTTATGATGCCGCCGGTTACACCGCGCATCGGATTAGGTTTAGCATGCTTCTTGGCCAGATTAAGGCCTTCCACAACAACATGGCCGCTCGCCAGCACACTCAACACGGTGCCGCGCTTACCTTTGTCTTTGCCAGTATTCAGGATGACTTCATCACCCTTACGAATTTTGTTCATCGACCAGCTCTCCTTACAATACTTCTGGTGCCAGGGAAACGATCTTCATGAAACGCTCACCACGAAGTTCACGTGTCACTGGCCCGAAAATACGGGTGCCGATCGGCTCCAACTTGTTATTTAAAAGCACTGCGGCATTGCCATCGAACTTAACCAATGAGCCATCAGGGCGACGAACGCCCTTTGTGGTTCTCACCACAACAGCGCTGTAAACTTCACCTTTTTTGACGCGACCGCGTGGCGCAGCATCTTTGATAGTGACCTTGATCACATCACCGATACCAGCGTAACGACGCTTTGAGCCACCCAACACCTTGATACACATTACTGAGCGTGCACCAGTGTTGTCGGCAACTTCTAGCCGAGATTGCATTTGAATCATGAGAATAATCTCCAACTTAATCCGTTTAAACCAACACCAGCCGGTAGTCTACACGGCCGACAACACCACGGTCAGTATTGGGGCGGGAGCTGTATGCCCGCCAAAAAGTCCAACATTATATATTGCGCTTAAGACAAAGCGCAATATAAATTAAACGCTACGAGTCTTTTCTACTACTTTGCTTACTTTCCACGTCTTGGTCTTGGAAAGCGGACGGCTTTCTTCGATCACGACCAGATCACCTTCTTTGCACTCGTTGTTTTCATCGTGTGCATGAACTTTGTTGGAACGACGAACAACCTTACCAATTAAAGGATGTTTGACCTTGCGCTCTACGAGCACGGTCACCGTCTTGTCCATTTTATCGCTGACAACACGGCCGCTTAATGTACGGACGACTTTTTCAGCTTCTGTCTTTGCAATATTTGTTTGGCTCATGCTTATACCTGTTTCGCTTTCTCAGCCAGGACAGTGCGAACACGTGCAATATCACGCCTCACCTTGCCAACCTGATCAACTTTGTTCAACTGCTGAGTCGCCAACTGCATGCGCATGGAGAATTGCGCACGGCGCAATTCAATCAGCTCATTATTCAGCTCATCAACAGACTTTGCTCTTAAATCGGATGCCTTCATGATTTAGCTCCCAATATGACGGGTAATGAAAGTCGTCTCAATCGGCAACTTTGCAGCAGCCAGACGGAACGCCTCACGTGCCAACTCTTCGCTGACACCGTCCATTTCATATAACATTTTGCCTGGTTGGATCTGGGCAATGTAATGATCGATACTACCCTTACCATTACCCATACGCACTTCAGCCGGCTTCTTGGAAATAGGCTGATCAGGGAAAACACGAATCCACACACGACCACCACGCTTGATGTGACGTGTCATCACACGACGTGCAGCTTCAATCTGGCGAGCCGTCAAACGACCGCGACCGATAGCTTTAAGGCCGAATTCTCCAAAACTTACTTTATTACCGGTCGTTGCAATGCCCTTGTTGCGGCCCTTTTGCATCTTCCTGAATTTTTGTCTAGCTGGCTGTAGCATTTTTCGCCCCTGACTTTCTTACTCTCTTCTCTGGTTCAGTACTAGCTGGCCTGGATTTTTTCTCCGGCTCAACTGCTGCAACAGGCTGCTCGCCCTTGTTTGCAAACACTTCGCCTTTGAATACCCATACCTTGATACCAATAATGCCGTAGGTGGTTTGCGCTTCGGCAACACCATAGTCGATATCGGCACGCAATGTATGCAATGGCACACGGCCTTCGCGATACCACTCGGTACGTGCGATTTCGATACCATTCAAACGACCAGCACTCATAATCTTGATGCCCTGGGCACCGAGACGCATCGCATTTTGCATCGCACGCTTCATGGCGCGGCGGAACATCACGCGCTTTTCAAGCTGCTGAGCAATACTTTGTGCAATCAATGCAGCATCGATTTCCGGCTTACGCACTTCTTCAATGTTCAGATGAACAGGAACGTTCATCAAACCTTGCAAGCTGGAACGTAAGGATTCGATATCTTCGCCTTTCTTGCCGATAACAATCCCTGGACGCGCACTGTAAATCGTGATCTTTGCGTTCTTTGCAGGACGCTCAATAATGATTTTACTAACTGCCGCATGTGCCAGCTTCTTATTAAGGAACTCGCGTACCTTAATATCGCTTTGCAACATTGTCGGGAAATTCTTGCTATTGGAATACCAGCGAGACAACCAGTTTTTTTGGACGCTCAGACGGAAACCAAACGGATGTATTTTCTGACCCATAGTGATTCCTTTAATTACCGACAGTCACAGTAATGTGACTGGTTGGTTTAGTGATACGTCCAGCGCGACCTTTTGCACGTGCACGGATACGTTTGAGCACAATGCCCTTATCAACAAAAATTGAAACTACTTTCAATTCGTCGATATCTGCACCTTCGTTATGCTCTGCATTGGCAATGGCGGACTCGACAACCTTCTTGATCACCTCAGCGCCTTTTTGAGGCATGAAGTTAAGGATGTTAAGCGCGTTATCCACTTTCTTACCGCGGATCATATCAGCCACCAAGCGAGCTTTCTGTGGGGACAGATGAACACCTTTTAATACTGCGGATACTTTCATCGTCATACTCCTACTTCTTAGCCTTCTTGTCGGCAACGTGACCCTTGAACGTACGGGTCAACGCAAATTCGCCAAGCTTGTGGCCTACCATGTTTTCTGAAATCAGCACAGGTACATGCTGCCTGCCGTTATGCACTGCAATAGTCAGACCGATGAAGTCAGGCAAAATGGTAGAACGACGTGACCAAGTCTTGATTGGCTTTCTGTCACGAGCCGCAGCTGCGACTTCTACTTTTTTTGCCAGGTGACCATCAATGAATGGACCTTTTTTAATTGAACGTGCCATATTGATTACCTCTTATTCGCCGGACGACGGCTAACGCGCATATTGTCAGTGCGCTTGTTACCACGAGTACGATAACCCTTGGTTGGAGTACCCCATGGGCTAACTGGATTCATACCAGCTGCAGTTTTACCTTCGCCACCACCGTGCGGGTGATCGACCGGGTTCATCACCACACCGCGAACGGTAGGACGAACACCGCGCCAGCGCATGGCGCCAGCTTTACCGATAGAACGCAGTTGATGCTCTTCGTTACCCACTTCGCCAATGGTTGCCTTGCAGTCTACGTGCACGCGGCGAACTTCACCGGAACGCAAACGCAACTGCGCGTAACTGCCTTCACGAGCAAGCAATTGCACGGAAGTACCGGCAGAGCGGGCAATCTGCGCACCCTTGCCTGGCTGCAACTCGATGCAATGAATCGTGCTACCGACTGGAATATTACGTAATGGCAATGCATTACCTACTTTAATCGGCGCATCTGAACCGCTTATCAATTCAGCACCTGCAGCAATGCCGCGTGGCGCAATGATGTAGCGACGCTCACCATCCGCATAGCATAGCAACGCAATGTGCGCACTACGATTCGGATCGTATTCGATACGCTCAACCTTGGCGACGATACCGTCCTTGTTACGACGGAAATCCACCAAGCGGTAGTGTTGCTTATGACCGCCACCCTGGTGACGAACTGTAATACGGCCGTTGTTATTACGACCAGCGTTTCTGCTTTGCTTCTCCAGCAGCGGCGCGTGGGGTTTGCCCTTATGCAGATCAGGTGTTACCACCTTCACTACGGCGCGCCGTCCTGGGGAAGTCGGCTTGACTTTAATCAGTGCCATGATTTCTCCTATTCGCCCGCTGCAAAGTTAATTTCTTGACCTGGCTTCAGGCTCACATAAGCCTTCTTCCAATCCTTGCGGCGACCCATGACACGGCCAGCACGCTTTTTCTTACCACCAACGTTCACAACGGTAACTGCATCCACTTCAACTTTGAAAACCAGCTCAACAGCAGCCTTGATTTCAAGCTTGCTTGCATCAGTACGCACCTTGAATGCGATCTGCTGATGCTTGTCGGCAATGCGAGTCGCTTTTTCAGTAATTTGCGGAGCAAGAATGACCTGCAGCAAACGGTCTTGAGTATGTATCAACGCGCTCATGCCAGCACCTCCTCTAACTTCTTCACTGCTGCTTTAGTAGCAACAACATGAGGGAAACGCACCAGACTGACAGGATCAATGTACTGCGCTTCAAGCACCATGACGTTTGGCAGGTTACGTGCTGACAGGTAAAGATTTTCATCAAACCCGTCAATCAGAACCAGAACGCTGTCTTGGTAACCCATGCCTTTGATTTTCTCAGCCAGCATCTTTGTTTTTGGCGCTTCCACGCTGAACTCTTCAACCACGTTCAAGCGCTCTTGGCGTACCAGCTCTGACAAGATGGATTGCATACCAGCACGGTAAGCCTTGCGGTTTACCTTGTGGCTGAAATTTTCATCAGGGCTATTAGGGAATGCACGACCACCTCCACGCCAGATAGGGCTTGAGCTCATACCTGCACGTGCACGACCAGTACCCTTTTGGTTCCATGGCTTGTGAGTAGTGTGACTAACCTTGTCGCGACCCAATTGCGCACGGGTAGCAGTTCTTGCATTGGCCATATAAGCCACCACAACCTGATGCACCAACGCTTCATTGAATTCGCGACCGAATGTGACTTCGGAAACAGTCAAACCAGCCTTGGCTGCCTTGCCGTTCTTGTCGATTAACTTAAGTTCCATTATGCACCTGCCTTCACTGCTGGACGCACCATGACATCGCCGCCCTTTGATCCGGGAACAGCACCCTTGATCAATAACAGGTTACGCTCAGCATCAACACGGACGATTTGCAGATTCTGCACCGTCGTCTTAGCTGCACCCAAATGACCAGGCATACGCTTACCAGGGAATACACGACCCGGATCCTGCGCCATACCGATAGAACCCGGCACATTGTGCGAACGTGAGTTACCGTGCGAAGCACGATTTGAACTGAAGTTGTGGCGCTTGATTGCACCAGCGAAACCTTTACCCAATGAAATACCAGTCACATCGACCATTTGGCCAGGCTGGAAAATTTCAACGGTAACTTGTCCGCCAACGGTATAGTTAGCAAGCACTTCATCAGTTACTGAGAATTCTTTGATACCAGAACCGGCAGCAACGCCAGCTTTAGCATAATGACCGGTTAACGCCTTGTTGATGCGACTAGCGCGGCGCTCACCGTGAGCGATTTGCAGGCCTGTATAGCCATCGCTTTGCAGTGTCTTGATCTGCGTCACACGGTTAGGCACGACTTCCAACACCGTTACTGGAATGCTTTCGCCTTCTTCAGTAAAAATGCGGGTCATACCCACCTTGCGACCAATAAGCCCTAAGCTCATGATCGATTCCTTATAATAATTAAAAGGCTGATTACAATTGACCAGCCCGTTTGCAAGAGGCCGGATTATATCCGACCATCCATCTCTTTACAACTAGAAATTAGCTTACAGCTTGATCTCTACGTCTACACCAGCCGGCAAGTCCAGCTTCATCAACGCATCAACCGTTTTATCAGTTGGATCAACGATATCCATCAAACGCTGATGGGTACGAATCTCGAACTGGTCACGGGATGTCTTGTTAACGTGCGGTGAACGCAGGATGTCGAAGCGCTCGATACGTGTCGGCAAAGGTACTGGACCCTTAACCACAGCACCTGTACGCTTCGCTGTTTCGACTATCTCAAGCGCAGACTGATCAATCAGACGATAATCAAACGCTTTAAGACGAATACGAATTTTTTGAGCGGCCATTTTTATTTCCTTCAAAGAGCGAAACGGCAGGAGTATCCCTGCCGTTTGGTTATACAACTAATAAATTACTCGATAATCTTAGCGACGACACCGGCACCGACGGTACGACCGCCTTCACGG
>CAZOZB010000021.1:0-34039 GCA_964584185.1 uncultured Methylophilaceae bacterium | reverse complement strand
GTTTCATTCCAATGGCCGCGACGCAAAAACTTGATGTCTTGCCCGGCGAGTTGCGGCAGCACTATGTCATTGAGAATGCTGTACTGATGATCGACCAGTGCATGCGCTTCCGCACTGACCCTGGCAAAAACCTGTTTCGGCAGCAGTGCATCGGGGCCGGTAGAGATGTCATTGAAACGGATCTGTTCTTTGAGGCCGGCAACCCGCACCTCGAAGAATTCATCCATGTTACTGCTGAAAATACAGAGGAATTTAAGACGCTCTAGTAAGGGAACGCGTTCATCTTCTGCCTGGGCAAGAACGCGACGGTTAAATGCAAGAATGCCTAACTCGCGGTTTACAAAATATTCTGGACTCAATTTGACGGATCGCAACTTAAAACCTCAATGTAGCCTGCGAGTGTGACAGTTGTATGACAACTGTGACAGTTTTGATCGCGTTCAGTTTTTAGGCGGTACATAACCCGAAGCGGCATCTGCACCAGCTCCGAAGAAATATGCCTCGGTTTGTTGCGATAGATACTTGCGCGCTTGCGGATCAGCCAGGCTCAGGCGGTTTTCATTCACCAGCATCGTCTGGTGTTTCAGCCAGCCAGCCCATGCCTCTTTGGAGACGCTTTCGTAAATCCGTTTGCCGAGTTCGCCGGGATAGGGTGGAAAATCCAGTCCTTCAGCTTCGTGACCTAATTTAATGCATTGAACAGTACGTGCCATTTTTGACTCTGTTAAGTTAAGCGGTAGGGTATCTATCATAGCCTATCAAAGACATTGCTGCATCCATGCTATCCCGGCTGGCCATCCAGCCTTGGTTTTGTCAGTACAGGCACGTAGATGACAAGGAACAGGCTGAATGCAAGTATCCAGCATAAGTAGGAAGCTGTGACCCACCAGAGGTAATGTTGCATATCGACCAGCGGCAGAAATACCCTGAAAACTGCACTGAGTACCAGAGCCGCCAGGGCATAGACAAGTAATGGCGACGGCTGTTTGATGTCCCTGCCGGTGTGTCCTAGCGATACGCGTGCCATCATGGCAACGGTCATCAGGCCGATACCGCCTATAGTGAACAGATGCAGCGTGATTGCTCTGGGAGCCGCGAACCATTGTTCCACCGCCAGCAGCAGGAAGGCAGCATTGATCAGCCAGGATGAAACGTAGAGGCTCCAGAGCAAAGGTGCCTTCCAGATGCCGGGCGTATGCCAGTGATAGAGTCTGAATCCGTTGACCAGGAACAATATGGCGGTTGATATTGCGGTGATCATCGGCACGTGGATGAACAGTTCATTCACGAAGAAGACCAGGAAGAAAAGCAAAATGGAAAGATCCGCCCAGCGGTGTTGTTTCAGGATCACTTTCTCGCTGAGGCCTCGCTCGATGAAAAGAGGAATAACGCGTCGTCCCAGTACAAGGATCAGGCTGATGACGATGTAGAGTCCGGCATAGATCGAAAAGTGGGCGCCATTTGCTACGTAACCCAGTGCACCCAGATAAAACACCATGTTGGCTGCCACGATCAGGATCAACTTGGAAAGTACGGCCAGTTGCTTCCACTGGCGGACTTTGATGATGGGCCTGGCGATCGCGACCATCAGGATAAGACCAAATAACAGATCGGCAAAAGCCGCCAGTATCAGATACGAGCTGCCGCTGAGTAACAGTAATCTGGCAACTAACCAGATTGAGAACAGCCCCAGTAGCGGCCTTCCATGCAAGGTTTGTATGCCGGTCCAGTTCTTGACCGCGGTGAGCAGGAACCCGGCGATGACGGCCAGGCCATAGCCGTAGATCATCTCGTGGGCATGCCATTGCATGGCAGTGATCGTTGTTCCGAACTGCCATGACTGTGGCAATAGATATATCGCTATCCATGCGCTCATTGATACCAGCGCAAACACTCCGGCTCCCAGAAAGAACGGCCTGAAGCCGAGATTGAACAAGGCAGAACCCGTGGGTCTTTGTGGGGGCAATCCTGATTGTATCTGCATATCTGTTGCCTAACGTATCAATGGCTTGCGATAAAAATCCTGGTCAATAAGCATTCTGGCCTGCAGCATTAACCGGGTGCATTCTTGCACTTGCTGGCTGCTTCGATCGGTCGATGTGGCCTGAGTTGGTTTGCGTGATCCTGATATGTTCTTATCGGGCATATTAAAACATCGCGGCCCTATAGTCACAACATGAAAATCCAGGGAATGAGTCTCTTGAAATCAGGGGTAGTGTTCGTGCGCTAGAGGATCAAGCACATCGCACGGATAAACCCGCATGGGTTCGTCTATACGATGTGTTGATTTGAGGATGCGTTGATTTGGGTGCATCGCGATAATGCACCCATTATGCATCTGGTGTTTGAGGCGGAGTGCGCCTATCTGGCCATGAGCAGTCAGCCAATTACCAGATAGGCTAGTTGCTGGACTTTGCTAGAATTCACCACGCAAGCCGACAAGTAAAGAACGTCCACGCTGTGGGGCAATGTCTTTAAGGAAAGAACTGTGGTCGCGTATTTCCTCATCCAGCAAATTGTAGGCTTTGGCAAAAGCTTCCAGTCTTAGCTTGGTGGGCAGGAGATAAGTTGCCGTTGCATTGACCGAAGTGTAGCTGTCGGTTGGAAGCTCATTGCTGTCCGTGCGGTTTTGTTTGAAACCGTGAAGTACATCAATGCTTGAGCCAAAACGGTTGAAAGCATAATTCAGCCCGAAACCTAAGCGCAAGGGCGAGATTCTCGGCAGGTCGTCTCCGTTGTCGCGGTTCTTGGCACGGACATAGTCACCGCGTACAGTCAGATCGAGCGCACCGCTGCCTTCATAAACGCGGAATTTACCATCTGCCTCCAAACCTGTGAAAGTCGCTTTCACCTGCTGGAAATCGGCACCTGCCAAGTCGTCCGGGTCGCCTGTGACGTTGCCATCTTCATCAAAGAACAAACCATTGTTAAAAAGGCCGATGAAGTTATTGAATCGGGTGTAATAAGTGCCTACGTTGAATGAGTGCTTGCCTGATTTCCAGCGGATTTGTGCATCAATGCCCTTGGAGCGTTCCTCATTGAAATCGGTGCTGCCGACTTCGAATTGTCCGGTAGCGACGTGCGGGCCGTTGGCATATAACTCGAAATAACTTGGTGCACGTTGATTGCTGGAAAGATTGCTGGAAAGCGACCATTGTTCGTTAATCGTGAACAGGGCGCCAGTGGCAAAGCTCTTCGGGGTGAAGCTACGGGATACCGGGCCGCCAAAACGGTCGCCACCTTTTGAGTCGACATCAACCCGGTCTACGCGTCCACCGAAACTCAGCTTGAGGTCATCGCTGTTTACCAGGCTAAGAGGCAGTTCTTCGTAAATATAGACACCTCGACTTTGGGTTTCATTCTTTGGTACGAAAGCTTCTTCGCCAATGGCGGCAAACCTGGAATCCTGGAATTGCAGGCCGATGGCACCGGACAGTTTTCCGATATTGCCGTGACCAATTTCCAAAGAACCTTCCGTACCTCGATTGCTGAAGCGTGTTTCAGGCTCGCTATCGGCGATTTCCACATGTTTGTAATCTGTGTTGGCGAGGCGTAATTTGACGCGGTTCACAATATTGCCAAGATCCCGGAACTCGGTTGCGAAATCCCAGCGGTCGCTGCTTTGGTCGATAATGACATCTTCTTCGGCAACCACGCCATATTTGTTGTTGTAAGCCGAGTATGAAAGTCCGGCATAGCCATTTTCAAATGTCAGCGAAGCGCCAAGCGCACCTCCATCTGCCCTTGATGCGCTGTTGACCAGGCGGCCGCGGTTCTCTCTGGGCGTGCCATCTTCACGGCTTTTACGGCTGGAAACCGCATAGCCCGGAATGTCCATGTCATTGGTCTTGCGCTCATAAGCATCTGCGTGGATAGCCAGCACGCCATTTCCGGCATCAAGCACAATGGCGCCGCTCTTCTGGTCTTCAGCGCCGCCAAAACGTGCTTCACCACGGCCGGTGATGCCTTCCAGTTTTTCTTTGGGGATGCGATGGTCGATTGCATTGACGACACCTCCCACAGCGCTGCCACCGTACAGCAGGGCAGCAGGTCCACGCACGACATCGATTTGCTCAATGACCAGCGGGTCGATCGCGACGGCATGGTCGAAGCTCAGGCTGGATGCATCCATGATGCCTATGCCATTCTGCATGATGCGCACGCGCTCGCCATCCAGCCCCCGGATGACAGGGCGAGATGCGTTGGGGCCAAAATAAGTGGCGCTGACGCCAGGGATATTTTTCAGGGTTTCGCCCAGAGTGCTCTCACGGGCGAGGGACAAGTCACGACCACTCAGTACAGAAACCGGTACAACCAGTTCGTCAGACCCTACGCCTAGCGGGTTCGCTGTTACAGGAACCGGAGCAAGCTCTATGGTTTCGCTCTCGGCAAATGCCGCGGCTCCAAAAAACAATGGGTGACTGACAGCAAATGCGACTGCCAGGAATAGTTTTTTACGCGCAGGTTGGCGCGTTTTTGCAATATAAGAAAACATGGTGAGCCTCATTAAAAACAAGCATTAATTACAGGATTAGCCGCTGAATGGCTTTGGGATAGCTTGTTAAATGAGGATGGGCGGAGCGCGTGCGGTATAGGCTTGTGGAGAAAGAGGCTGATGATGGCTGCCTGCAAATATTGCAGGTATGTCATTTTCCTGGCTTTTGAGGCTGATCTGATAGTGGCTGGTAACTGTATTGGCAAAATGGCTGAAGCTCAGGCAATGCTCACAGTTTGCAGCATGCTGCGGCGCCTGGTCCTGTTGCTCGGATAGCGGGCTGATATCCGCAAAGTGGGATATCTCATGCAGCAAGGCGCTCTGCTGGCTGAAGCCAAGCAGAAAAGATAGCGCTAAAGAGAAAATAAGTTTATGCAACATAATTGCATTTTAGCAGAGCTTTTGAAATATACCAAAGCAGGTGTTCCATTGGCTTTGACCTCGACCAAACACTAAAGTAGAATCCGCATACTCATTGGGGAGTAGCCTCCTTTAGAAACTTAAAGGGCTTACGTCAACATACTTGGCTTCCTGCCATGGCGTAAGCATGCCGGTTGTGACATCACTTCTGGCTTGGCGAGACCATTGACTGTGCTGCTTCTATAGGCTGGAGGTTCGGCACGGTCATTGGTTTACTCCGGCCGGGAGCTCTTCATGGAAGCATTTCTAGTATCTACAGGCGTCGTTGCACTGGCGGAAATCGGCGACAAAACACAACTGTTGGCATTTCTGCTCGCAGCCCGCTTCAAAAAACCTTACACCATCATTCTTGCCATCCTGATCGCGACGATAGTGAATCATGCATTGGCCGGTCTGCTCGGTGCCTGGCTGACGACATTGCTGGCACCTGAAACCTTGCGTTGGATACTGGGTATCTCGTTCATTCTGATGGCGGGCTGGATAATGGTTCCTGACAAACTGGACGCAGATGAAACCTGCAAAACCAGTCATCTGGGTGTTTTTGGTACGACGCTGCTTGCTTTCTTTCTGGCCGAGATGGGGGACAAGACACAGATTGCCACGGTGGCACTCGCAGCCCAGTACCAGGCATTTTTCCTGGTGGTGATTGGCACTACGCTGGGCATGATGATTGCGAATATTCCGGCAGTTCTGATAGGTGAGAAGATGGCACATCGTCTTCCGGTGAAACTGGTGCATATGGTTGCTGCCATTATCTTCCTTGGCTTGGGCCTGGCAACGCTGCTCGGTGTTGCCGAAAGCGTTGGCTTGTAGCAATCGAGATGTAGCAGACTGAAATCAAAAAGGGGGCATGTGCCCCCTTTTTGATGAACCTGATGAATCGTCTATGCAAACTTTCTTCTGAACATATCCAGCGCCAGTTGATAGCCAGTCATCGCCAGTTGCGGGTCGTAGCGTTCGCCTTCGTCGCGCATAAAAGCGTGCTGTGCGTTCAGTTCGTGCCAGGTGAACGTCAAATTGGCTGCTGTCAGCTTTTGATAAACATCGGCACGGCCTGCGGTTGGGATATGGTTGTCCTGTTTGCCCCAAACCATCATCAGTTCGCCTTTGATGTCCGATAGGCGTTCCATGCTGTGCTGGCCTGGTTTGTTCGGGATGATGTTGGTATGCAAATCGGTGGCATAGAAACAGGCTGTTGCTGCCACCTCGGGTTGCAAAGCCGCGCGGAAGGCCAGATGGCCGCCGATACAGAAGCCCATTGCGCCGATCTTGCCATTGCACCAGTCCTGTTGTTTGGCATAAGCGATCATTGCTGCATTGTCGCTGTCATAACCTTGCACATCTTTTGCGGATTTGTCGGCATTGCCTTTGTCACGTCCGGCATCGTCGTAAGCAAGCACGGTGCCGATCGGGTTCAGTTCATGAAAAACTTCCGGTACCAGCACAGCATAGCCATGACCTGCCATGATTTTGGCCGAACGCTCAATCGGTCCGGTCTGCTGGAAAATTTCAGAATAGAACAGAATGGCAGGATAGCTTCCTGACCCAACCGGACGATGAACATAAGTACGCATGACACCGGTGGGTGTTGCAATGTCGACGGAATGGCTTTGTATGTTCATTTTTCTAATCCAGTTTAATTAGTTGGTGGGTGGTGAATCGCACTCTATGCGAATCTGGGCAATGCAGGATTTTACAATGCTTTGAGTGCTAAACAAAAGGCCGCGAATGCGGCCTTTTGTTTAGCTTTAATGGCTTGCTGGAGCTTGATCAGGCTTTAAAGTTTGCCTCAACGAAATCCCAGTTCACAATGTTCCAGAATTCTTCGACGTATTTTGGGCGTGCATTACGGTAATCAACATAGTAAGCATGTTCCCATACATCAATAGTCAGCAACGGTGTCTGGCCGCTGGTAAGCGGGTTAGCCGCGTTGCTGGTGCTTTCCAGCGTCAGTGAGCCGTCTTTGTTTTTCACGAGCCAGGCCCAGCCGGAACCGAAAGTGGTAATCGCTTTTTGGCTGAATTGTTTCTTGAATTCTTCAAAAGAACCGAAAGCCTTGTCGATAGCTGCCGCCAGTTCACCTTTGGGTGCGCCGCCGCCGTTTGGCTTGAAGCCATTCCAGTAAAAAGTGTGGTTCCACACTTGTGCAGCGTTGTTGAAGATGCCGCCTGATGATTTCAGGACGATTTCTTCCAGTGTGGAGTTTTCAAACTCAGTACCCTTGATCAGGTTGTTCAGGTTGGTGACATAAGTCTGGTGGTGCTTGCCGTAGTGGTAATCAATGGTTTCGGCAGAGATGATCGGCGCCAGCGCATCCTTGGCGTAAGGTAAAGCAGGTAATTGATGTTCCATGAGAGTTCCTCTTTGATGAGTTAAAACAGAAGTAAATCCGAATACGCTATTTTGCCATAACTTATGTTGCAGGTTCGTGTATTAGCACACATATGCTTGGCCTGGGTTGAGCAAGCGGCGCAGACCTGGAATATGCACGGCATCAAATGTTACGCCGCAACTAAAATCCAGGCGCCTATCTTTTTTTAGCGCGCGGATGTGCTGCATCGTAAACTTTGGCTAAATGCTGAAAATCCAGATGTGTATAGACCTGCGTGGTGCTGATATTTGCATGTCCGAGCATCTCCTGGACCGCACGAAGATCGCCGCTGGATTGCAGCACATGCGTCGCGAAGCTGTGGCGGAGCATGTGGGGATGAACATCGCTGCTGATGCCTTGTTTAATCGCCCATTCCTTGATGCGATATTGTACGGCGCGCGAGCTGATGCGTTTGCCTCTGTGATTGACGAACAAGGCCTTTTCATCGGCTGCCGCAACAGTCACACGCGCAGTTAGCCAGTTCTGAATCGCGTGGGCGGCATGGCTGCCCACGGGTACGATACGTGTTTTGCTGCCTTTGCCAGTGACGCTGGCTGTGCCACTGCTCAGGTCGAACGCATCAATATTCATGTTTACCAGTTCTGCAAGGCGTAAGCCGGATGAATAAAAAAGCTCCAGTATGGCGCGGTCACGCAAGGTGAGTGGATCATCGCCCTCTATCGTGACGAGCTGGATGGCCTGGTCGGTGGATAGTGCTTGCGGTAATGTCCTGGGGCTTTTGGGTGCCCGCATGCCGATGCAGGGATTGCTGGTGAAGCCGTGTTGCTGTGTCAGATAGTCAAAAAACCCGCGCCAGGCGGACAAGTATCTGGCAATGCTCTTGCCGCCAATTCCCCGGGCATGTACGTTGCCGATAAAACGGCGAATATGGTTGCTGGTCAGCTCATTAAGCGGAGTTTTGTCCGCAAGGGAAAACAACATCCTGATATCGTGCGCATAGTTCTCACGTGTCAGCGGGCTGAGGCCGCGCTCAAATGCCAGATGTTCCAGGTAGCTTGCGAGATAATCCACTTGGCTGTTTGTTTACTGCTCCGTGTAGCGCAGCATCGCAGCGCTGACCAGTTCGCCTATGCGAGATAGATATTGCGTGCCCATCTCGGGGTGAAAACGCTGTTCATCATCAGAGGCAATGGCGAGCAAGCCGGAGACCTTGTCGCTACGGAGTGCGATCAATGCAAAAGACTTCGGTGCGGCGTTCTCGCCAAACCAGTTATCCAGTTCCAGGCCAGGTCGATGACCGCAATACGGCTCGATCAGACCTTGTGCCCAGCTGCGGAGTTCAGCATCAATGGGTCTAAATACCTCATTGTCGGCATCGCTGCTATCTTTAGGGTTGGCCCAAAGACGTAGTCCGACATGGGGTACCGAAAAGCTGTTGCGCAGATCCAGCATCAGTAGCTGCACCATTACATCCAGTGTAGGCGCCGCGAGCAAACCCAGGCTCAAACGATGCACTTTCTCGCTGATCTGATCATTTTCCCGACCATATTGCAGAAATTCAGCGACTTTAGCCTCTAGTACGCGAATTCTATCGCGCTGGCTCAGTTGTTGACGCTCTGCCAATGAAACCGTGCCGCTACCATGTGGGCTCGGTAAGTAAAGCTCGGTTAATAAAGCTGCATTGTGCTCAAAAAATTGCGGGTTCTTCCGCAAAAATGCAGCAACTGCTTCTGCATTTGGTAATTCTTCATCGGGTAATTGCATCATGGCTCCCTGTCATGGTTTCTCTAAATTCTAAGCTTCAACATTCAATGCGCCAACATCAATTTCACCTTCGAACACACTTTCTGCCGGCCCTGTCATCCATACAGGCGAATCGTTGCCATTCCAGGCAATGTTCAGTTCACCGCCGCGCATGGTGACGCGAACTGGTGATTGCAGCAATCCAAGCCGTATGCCGCTGACGACTGCTGCGCATGCACCTGAGCCGCAGGCAAGCGTTTCGCCACTGCCTCGTTCGTAAACCCGCAGGCGGATATGCCGGGGATTGATAATCTGCATGAAGCCGGCATTGACGCGTTGAGGAAAGCGTTCGTGTGACTCGATCAACGGGCCCTGGGTCTCGACAGGGGCGGTATCCAGGTCGGCAACAATCTGTACGGCATGCGGATTGCCCATGGATAAGGCGCAAATGCTTACATTGTGTTGGTCGACATTCAGTTCATAAGTCGCTGCCAGCTGGTCGGCGATAAAAGGGATCTGCCCCGGCGAAAAACTGGGTGCGCCCATGTTCACGGTGACCTGGCCATCATCCTGTAAGCTCAGTGTAATGATGCCCCGTGCGGTTTCGACATCAATCTTCCGTTTCCTGGTCAGGCCTTTTTCATGTACAAATTTCACAAAACATCTGGCTCCGTTGCCGCATTGTTCGACTTCGCCTCCATCGGCATTGAATATGCGATAGCGAAAATCGACATCTGTGAATTTGCCAGAAGGCTTTTCAACCAGCAGCAGCTGATCGCAGCCTATGCCGAAATGCCTGTCGGCAATCTGTCGAATCTGCGGTGTTGTGAGTGAAATGTTCTGGGAAATGGCGTCGATTACGACAAAGTCGTTGCCTATGCCATGCATTTTTGTGAACTTGAGATTCATGGATTAAGGGTAGGAAAATAATCAGGTTTCATTGTAGGGTAACTTACGGCTGCTTGAAACGGCCATAACTCCAGAGATATTGTTCAGGACATTGGCGCACGATACGTTCAATACCATCGTTCACGTCCTGCGGTGAGGGAGGGGAAGTCATGCCGGCATCAGGATTTAAAGGCTCGATATGAATGACATAGCCACGCCCGCCCGGCAAGCGTTCGCCGAAAGCGAGCAGTACGCTGGCATCGGTTGACGCAACCAGTTTGCCGACCAAGGTCATGGTGTATGCAGGTCTGCCGAAGAAGTTTGCCCATTCACCTTCGTTTTCCTCCGGTACCTGGTCAGGCAGGATGCCGACAGCGTCCCCTTTCCTGAGAGTTTTAAGCAAGGTGCGAATACCGCGCGTATTGGTCGGTGCCAGCGTGATCTGGCTGCGTTGGCGTCCGTCCTCGACTAATGCGGCTAGTTTGGGGTTGCGCGGCGGTTTGAACAATACGCTCATCGGATAGTGCGCAGCATAGTAGATAGCGGAGATTTCATAGCAACCCAGGTGCGGTGTGAGGAAAACAAGCCCTTTGCCGCGCGCGCGCGCAGCTTCTACATGTTCCCAGCCATGACAGTCTTTTACCAAATCCAGTACCGATTGTTCGGGACGAAACCAGATGGCAAAAGTTTCCATGATGCCTTTGCCGGTTTCCCTGATGCTTGCATGCATCAGGCGACGAAAATCCTTTTTGGAGAGCGAGCTCCTGACCCACCTGAGATTCTTGCGAGTGCGCCGTAAACGTCTTCTGAAGCAAAGAAAATACAGATAGCCAAATATCACGCCGAGCCCATGTATCAAGGGAAGTGGCAGGCTGGCGAAGATGCGAAGTAAAGCTTTGAGCATGAATTGCTTTTTGAACGTTTCCGAATTTGTTATTCTAACAACCTTTTGCTACCCATATCCGAGTGTCCCATGAGCGAGTATCTTTTTACTTCTGAATCTGTTTCAGAAGGTCATCCAGACAAATTAGCCGATCAGGTATCTGACAGTATCCTTGACGCAATCCTTGAACAAGACCCGACTGCACGTGTCGCTGCAGAGACTTTAGCCAATACGGGGCTTATTGTCCTGGCTGGCGAAATCACTACAACAGCCAATGTTGATTACATCAAAGTCGCACGCGACGCCGTTAAGCGCATAGGTTACGACAACACCGACTACGGTATTGATTACAAGGGCTGCGCCGTGCTGGTGGCTTACGATAAGCAATCGCCAGATATCGCTCAAGGCGTCGATAAGGCCGACGATGACCCCTTGGACCAGGGCGCAGGCGATCAGGGCCTGATGTTTGGCTACGCTTGCGAAGAAACACCACAACTGATGCCTTTGCCGATTTGGCTTTCGCATCGCCTGGTTGAACGTCAGTCACAATTGAGGAAAGACGGCCGTCTGGCATGGCTGCGTCCTGATGCCAAGAGCCAGGTCACAGTGAAGTATGTCGATGGCAAGCCGGATTCTATCGATACCGTCGTGCTTTCAACCCAGCATGCACCGGAAATGACGCTGAGTCAGATTCGTGAAGCAGTGGTTGAAGAGATCATTAAACCGATTCTGCCGAAAGAGTTGATCAAAGGCGACGTCAAATATCTGGTGAACCCGACAGGCCGCTTTGTTATCGGTGGTCCGCAAGGCGATTGCGGCCTGACCGGCCGCAAGATCATTGTCGATACCTACGGCGGTGCAGCTCCTCATGGCGGTGGTGCATTCTCAGGTAAGGATCCTTCCAAGGTCGATCGTTCGGCAGCCTATGCTGCACGTTATGTTGCCAAGAATATTGTTGCCGCAGGTTTGGCGTCACGTTGTCTGGTGCAAGTTTCCTATGCGATCGGTGTTGCGCAACCGACCAGTGTGATGGTGGAAACGTATGGCACGGGCAAGGTCTCGAACGAAGTGCTGATCGGCCTGGTGCGCGAGCATTTCGATCTGCGCCCGAAAGGTATCGTCAAGATGCTGGATCTATTGCGGCCTATCTATAGCAAGACGGCTGCTTATGGGCATTTTGGACGCGATGAACCCGAGTTCACCTGGGAAGCAATCGACAAAGCTGCTTTATTAAAGGCATCTGTTTAATTGAAAGCTGATTTTGGCTAAAACTTGATTTAGCTTTATAATCACGGCATTAACCGAGGAACGCTGCGAGACATTTTCATGTGTCCCAGGCTCGGTTTACAGAATGGGACTGTTTCCAACTGTAACGGCGTTCACCTAATTTAACTCGTGCCGGACACGGGAGATGGGTGAACAGGGTGCCGCCAGAATGCACCACAGCACCACAACCCTTCCCCTCCGGTCACACATTCAAGAAGATGAAAGATGAATACTGTGACTGATACCAAAGATTACGTTATTGCCGATTTAAGCCTCGCAGATTGGGGCCGCAAAGAAATCGCTATTGCCGAAACAGAAATGCCGGGCCTGATGGCGATCCGTGAAGAATATGCTGCCAGCCAGCCATTGAAGGGCGCGCGTATCACTGGCTCTCTGCACATGACGATTCAAACAGCCGTGTTGATCGAAACCCTGGAAGACCTGGGTGCGGAAGTGCGCTGGGCCTCCTGCAATATCTACTCGACACAGGACCATGCTGCAGCTGCGATTGCCGCTGGCGGCACTGCAGTGTTCGCTGTCAAAGGCGAGTCACTGGAAGAGTACTGGGATTACAGCCATCGTATTTTTGAATGGCCGGATGCAGGCTATTCCAACATGATCCTGGATGATGGTGGCGATGCAACGTTATTGCTGCATCTCGGTACGCGTGCGGAAAAAGACAGCAGTGTGCTGAACAATCCAGGCAGCGAAGAAGAAGTCTGCCTGTTCAATGCGATCAAGGCCAAGCTGGCTGTCGACCCTACCTGGTATTCAACCCGCCTCAGCAAGATCATCGGTGTCACTGAAGAGACGACTACCGGTGTGCATCGTCTTTACCAGATGCATAAGGAAGGCAAACTGGCTTTCCCCGCAATCAACGTCAACGACTCGGTCACTAAATCCAAGTTCGACAATCTTTATGGCTGTCGTGAATCCCTGGTTGACGGTATCAAACGTGCGACTGACGTGATGATTGCCGGTAAGGTGGCGGTTGTGGCTGGTTATGGTGATGTGGGCAAAGGCTCTGCACAAGCCTTGCGTGCACTTTCCGCGCAAGTGTGGGTAACGGAAATCGACCCGATCTGTGCATTGCAAGCCGCGATGGAAGGCTATCGCGTAGTGACCATGGATTACGCCTGTGAGCATGCGGATATTTTCGTGACGGCGACTGGCAACTATCATGTCATTACCCATGACCACATGGCGAAAATGAAGGACCAGGCGATTGTCTGCAACATCGGCCACTTCGATAATGAAATCGATGTTGCTTCGGTCGAGAAATATCAATGGGAAGAAATCAAGCCGCAAGTGGATCATGTGATTTTCCCGGACGGCAAGCGTATCATCCTGTTGGCTAAAGGCCGCCTGGTGAATCTGGGTTGCGGTACCGGTCATCCAAGCTACGTGATGAGTTCCTCTTTCGCGAATCAGACAATTGCGCAAATTGAACTCTTCGTTAACAAGGATCAATACCCGGTCGGCGTTTATACATTGCCCAAGCATCTGGATGAAAAGGTGGCAGTGCTGCAACTGAAAAAACTGAATGCTCAATTGACCAGGTTGACTGACCAGCAAGCAGCTTATATCGGCGTTTCTGTTGATGGCCCGTATAAGCCGGAGCAATACCGGTACTAAGATTTTCAGCGTGCAGTGCGTATGAAAACAGGGTGCGTTTGCGCCCTGTTCTTAGCAATCATCAATAAGGGAACGCCATGAAACTACTCGCTATCTGGATATTGAATGCCATCGCTTTGTTGGCAGTTGCTTATTTACTACCGTCCATAGAAGTTGATGGTTTTATCTCAGCGCTTGTAGCCGCTGCCGTCATCGGTCTGGTCAACATGCTGATCAAGCCCATTCTGATACTGCTTACCCTGCCCGTGACGATACTGACGCTTGGTCTTTTCATACTCGTCATCAATGGTTTGCTGTTCTACCTTGTGGGCGAAGTCCTGCAAGGATTTCAGGTGCAGTCGCTGATGGCGGGTATTCTTGGTGCAGTTCTTTACAGCGTTATTTCGTGGCTGCTGACTTCCTTGATCTCGGATAAATAGCACTACTTTCAGTATATGAATCGACCAATGATTAGTTTTGAGTTTTTCCCGCCCAAGACGGCAGAAGGCATCGCCAAGCTGCGTGAGGCACGCAGACAATTGGCCCAACTAAAGCCTAAATTCTTCTCTGTTACTTTTGGTGCTGGCGGTTCGACACGTGACCGGACATTGGAAACAGTATTGGAAATCCAAAACGAAGGATATGAGGCAGCACCGCATATCTCCTGCATTTCTTCCAGCAAGGAAGAGATCGCGGCTTTACTCAAACAGTATCGGGACAGCAATATCAGGCATCTGGTCGCACTGCGCGGTGATATACCATCAGGCGAAGTCAGTATTGGTGATTTCCGTTATGCCAACGAGCTTGTGGAATTCATTCGCCAGGAAAGCGGTGACTGGTTTGAGATTGAGGTGGCGGCTTATCCTGAGTTTCATCCTGAATCGAGTTCCGCGAGCAGCGATCTGAAGCATTTCAAGGCAAAAGTGGATGCAGGCGCGGATTCCGCCATCACCCAGTATTTTTATAACACGGATGCCTATTTCAGATTTGTCGACCAATGCATAGCAGCGGGTATCGACATTCCTATCGTGCCCGGTGTCATGCCGATTTACAACTTCACCCAGCTTTCGAGATTTTCATCGGTATGTGGCGCGGATATCCCGCGTTGGTTGCGCTTACGCTTACAGGATTTTGGGGATGACATGCCTTCCTTACGCTCATTCGGCATGGATGTCGTCACTGAACTATCGGAAAAGCTGATAGAGGGCGGTGCGCCTGGTTTGCATTTCTATACGCTGAATCAGGCAGGGATCATTTCCACAATCCTGCAGAGGCTCTCCCTGCCTGCTGCTTGAAATAGCTGACAGGCCGTCAATGGACAGTCGGTCGGTTATCTCCAAACATGGCATCTTCAACAAACAGATAATCGTTGGCTTTGCCTTGATTCCATAAGGCCATGAGTACGATCCATCTGGTTTCATCAATGCTGACTTCCGGTTGAGATAACGCCATGGCACGATCAACAACCAATTCTCTTTGTGCAGAATCCAGTACTTTGGCTTGCTCAAGAAACATGATGAAGCTCAGGCTCTCTGAACTGATTTTTTTGGTTTCAGCATCCCCATAAACGCGCATGCCCAGGCTCTGGGAGGCGGCTGTAGTGGCGTGCCCGGACATTTCTTCCAGTGTAGAAAACCAATCGAACGCACCATCGATGTCTTCCTGGTCAAAACCTGCAGCGAAGAGCTCGTTGGCGAGCGTACTTTGGTCGGGACGGATATTTGCTTCAAAGTAATTTTCGAACATGTACACCAAGACTTCGAACATATATTCCCCTATGTGATGAGAGCGGAATCAGGCAAGACGCTGGTATCGACCTCCTGGTAGGGATGCGACTTTGTTTTCAAGTTCCAGCATCAACAGCATGGCTGAAAGGTTATCGCTCGTCAACCCGCTGCGTTCTATCAGGGCTTCCATCGTGATCGGTTCAAATCCCATGGAATCCAATAGGGGATTGGTTTCCGTTGTAGTTTGCAGTTCTGTGAAAATATTTTCTCTTGATGTACCGCCAAGCTCATCCACAACATCTTGTATGTTATCGACCAGTTTTGCCCCTTGCTTGATTAACTGATGACAACCTTTTGAGACAGGCGAATGAATCGACCCGGGAATGGCAAAAACTTCTCTTCCTTGTTCCGCGGCTAGTCTTGCTGTAATCAGGGAACCGCTCTGTATATTGGCCTCCACCACCAGGCAGCCGATGGATAGGCCGCTGATGATGCGGTTCCTGCGTGGAAAATGATGTGCTTTCGATGGTGTGCCCAATGGAAACTCGGAAATGATCAATCCATGTTCTGCAATCTGGTGGGCGAGGTCGCGATGTCTTGCCGGATAGACGATGTCCAGCCCGGTTCCGACGACAGCAATAGTGGCGCCATTCGCTTTCAGGGCCCCGCGGTGTGCGGCACCGTCAATCCCCAATGCCATGCCGCTGATAATGGTGTAACCGTGATTGGCCAGGGATTGCGAGAAATCCTCAGCGTTTTTCTCGCCTTGCGGACTGGCGTTCCTGCTGCCTACTACGGCAATACCTGGGGTGTTGAGCCATCTGGTTTGCCCTTTGGCATAGAGCAGCGGAGGAGGGTCCGGGATTTCCAGTAGTGCTTTTGGATAAGCTGGATCGGCTAGTGTGACCAAGTGGTTCTGCTCATCTTGCAGCCAAGCCAGTGTGGCTTGAGTCGACGCTTCATCAGGGCCGCTGCTGATTTTTTCTGCGACTGAGTCCGGAACAATCTGGCGCAACTGTGAATAGGATGCGGCAAAAACGGATTTCGGTTCACCAAAGGCTTTAAGCAACTGACATACGCCCTGGTTGCCTAGTCCGTGAATGTTACATAGTGCCACCCATAGCGCCAGTTCTTGCCGGGCGCTTGAATCCATATCCATGTTTATTATGGTGTTTGTACTAAATCCAGTGCGTTGACAGGTTCTGATGCCTGCATGATCAGGCCATAGGAGATGCGGTCAAAAGTGCGGAAAACCATCATTAAACCTATACGTTCGTTTGGTAGTTTAAGTTGAGGCGGCTCGGTAGTTTTCTTGTCTTCTTTTTTTGCTTTTTCGTATTTTGGGTTCTTGACCAGACTGCCTTCGCGATAAATCGCCAGTACGTGACCAGGCTCTATGCCATTGTTGGTGCCGCGATTGATGGTGATAATCGAGTTACGGCCACCTTCGTTGACTGAGCCATAAAGCGAAAGGATGTGGCCGTTAATGTCACTTTCCGGAGCACGTGGTACGAAGCTCTTGCTCAAGTCGTCAGGAGCGGCAACCAGTTTGTCGTCTTTGAAAATTTCCTGATTGGCACGGGAGATTTCCGCAGTTGCAGGTTCGCCATAGCGGGTGATCCTGGCATTGCCCAGATGTATTGCTTCAGTACCCAATTGCTCTTTGGTGATGGGGTCTATAAACACTTTGCCATTGCGGTAGACGTTCCAGAATCTACCCTGGTCCTCGGTAATTTCATCGATATAGATTTTCACGCCCTGGCTCAGTACTACACGATTCTCTTGCGAACCAATAATAGCCGCTGCATTTTCCAGTTCGTCATTCTCAATGACGAGCGGTTGGCTAAGGAAGGGTTCGATGATGTTGGGTGCAATGGTCGTTACTGCTTCTTTTTCCAGATATTCTTCCCGGATACCAGGTTGCAGGGTAACGGTTTCGCGCAGTAGTCGAAGCTGTGGGTCTCCGCTGCTCAGGTCGAGTACGACAACATCGCCGGGATAGATCAGGTGAGGATTCTTGATCTGGTCGCGGTTCATTTTCCAGACCTTGGGCCAAAGCCAGGGATCCTTCAGGAATTTCGCGGAGATATCCCATAATGTGTCGCCCTTTACGACAGTATGGCGCTCGGGGTAATCTTCTCGAAGTTGCACATCTTGCGCTGCTACATTCATTGCCGCACAACTAAGTAAGAGCAGCGTTATAATGTGTCTGAACATAATTTTTAGCCTTAGTATTGAGTGCACAAGATGTGCGAACATCTAAAAGCGGATTAAACTTCCGTGAAGTTGCATTAAATTCTGCATGTAATTCATTCAACAATCAAGCTTTTATGGCAATTTTAGACATCTTGAATTATCCCGACCCGCGGCTTTATACAGTCGCCAGGCCTGTTAAGGAGGTCGATGCCGCAATCCGCCGTCTGATCGACGATATGGCGGAGACCATGTATGCAGCACCGGGCATAGGCCTTGCTGCAACCCAGGTCGATGTGCATCAGCAGATCATTGTTATTGACATCAGTGAAGACAAGCAGAACCTGCAAGTCTTTATCAATCCGAAGCTGGTCAATAAATGTGGTTCGCAAGACTACGAAGAAGGCTGTCTGTCGGTGCCCGGGATTTACGAAACGGTGACGCGCGCCGAGAAGATAACGGTAGAGGCACTTGATCGTGACGGCAAACCATTTACCCTGGAGGCTGAGGGCTTGCTGGCTGTTTGTATACAGCACGAGATGGATCATTTGCTGGGCAAGGTATTCGTTGATTACCTGTCCCAACTCAAGCAGATACGTATCAAAAACAAGATGAAAAAACGTCAGCGCGACTACGCCTGATCACCACTCTATGAAAATCATATTTGCCGGAACGCCGGAATTCGCTGTTCCAGCACTTCAAGTCCTGATCAATGCAGGTCATCAAGTTTCCCTGGTGCTGACCCAGCCCGATAGACCATCAGGCCGTGGTATGAAACTCAAAGCCAGTCCAGTTAAACAGCTGGCGCTGGCCAATAGCATTGAAGTGTTCCAGCCGGAAACCCTGAAGGATGCTGACGCACAGGCACGTATATCGCAAGAGAACGCAGACGTGATGATCGTTGCAGCTTATGGCCTGATTATCCCGACATCGGTTCTCGGCATGCCGCGCTACGGCTGTTACAACATCCATGCTTCCTTATTGCCTCGCTGGCGTGGCGCTGCCCCGATTCAGCGCGCACTGCTTGCCGGAGACGATGAAACTGGCGTGACGATCATGGAGGTGGTGCCAGCGCTGGATGCCGGAGCAATGGTAAGCCGTGGCGTATTGCCCATAAGCGACCGCGACACCGCACAGAGCTTGCATGATGGCTTGGCGGAAATAGGCGCAGCATTGATGGTGAGCGCCATGAAACAACTTGAACAGGACGGCAAGTTACTTGCCATACCGCAGGATGAATCGCTGGTTACCTATGCGCACAAGCTGGAGAAATCCGAGGCAATGATGGATTGGAATCAGCCGTCAATAGAACTATCACGACAAGTGCGTGCATTTAACCCTTTCCCGGTTGCGCATACAACGCTGAATGGCGAAGTGTGCCGTATATGGATGGCAAGCCATTTGATCGGCAATGCTGTGCCTGGGAAAATTGTCGACATCGATGATGGCATTCAGGTCGGCTGCGGCGAAGGCGTTTTGCGAATTGAGGAATTGCAGATGCCGGGCGGCAAAAGGCTTTCTGCAAAAGAGTTTTTACGGGGACACCCTTTAAAGGTGGGGCAAACTTTTGGTGACATGGAATGCAGCTAGATTTTTGCAGACGAAAAATATTTTGAGAGGCTGGTCAATGTTGGAAAATGGATTTAGAACAAGCAAGCTGATGGCGATGGTTCGCTAGTTTGCGTATCGCTCAAAGATTAGCTGCCGATGCGGTCGGCCATGTGCTGGCAGGACGGAATTTGACCGGCGTACTTGATTCAACCTTCAAATCGCATTCCGATATCACGCCTCAACAACGTGCCGTCGCTCAGGACCTGAGCTATGGCACGCTGCGTTACTATGGCCGCGTTCAATCGGTGCTTAGCCAGTTGCTTGATAAGCCGCTGACGCACGAAGGCGTGCACAGATTGTTATTGGTGGCGCTTTATCAGCTGCTTTATGACAAGGCTTCTGCCCACACCGTGGTTAATCAGGCGGTAGAGGCTGCGGCGACTTTCAAGAAATCCTGGGCCAAGGGCTTGGTCAATGGAGTACTGAGGAATTATCTGCGGCGGGTTGAAGAATTTGCAGAGGTGGATTCGCAAAATGAAGTCGCCAGATTTTCCTATCCTCAATGGTGGATCGATAAACTCAAATCCCAATATCCGGAAGCATGGCAATCTATTCTGGAATCCGGTAACACACATCCGCCGATGTCCTTGCGGATTAATCTCAGGAAAGTCACGCCTCAGGATTACAGCGCAACTTTGAGTGAACTTGAAATCGCACATGAGCTGCTTGGCGGGCAGGCCGTGGTGTTAACTAAACCGTTACCGGTGGATCAATTGCCCGGGTTTGTTGATGGTGTTGTTTCAGTACAGGATTATGGTGCGCAATTTGCCGCCGAGCTGCTGGATGTGAAGCCGGGTATGCGCGTGCTGGATGCCTGTTGTGCGCCTGGCGGCAAGACCGGTCACATCCTTGAACTGGCCGAAGTGGAGATGGTTGCGCTAGACCACGATGCCGAGCGGCTACAACGCGTGCAGAGCAATCTGGATCGTTTGCAACTGAACGCATCGTTACTGGCCGGTGATGCGGCAAACCCTGAGAATTGGTGGGATGGCGTCCCGTTTGACCGCATTCTCGCGGATGTGCCATGTACGGCATCCGGCATAGTGCGTCGCCATGTCGATATCAAATGGCTAAGGCGCGAGGTGGATGTGCATACTTTTGCTGCACAACAGGCATTGATTTTAAGTAGTTTGTGGCAGCTGCTGGCAAAGGGTGGTAAATTGCTTTATGCGACGTGTTCGATTTTTCATGAGGAAAATCAACGTCAAATCGATCGATTTTTAGAGCAACATAAGGATGCCACCCAGCTGCTGCTGACGCATCCTCAGAATGGACAGCTTATTCCCTGTGCACAACATGACGGCTTCTTTTACGCGCTATTACAAAAAGATTAATGTAACTGTCATCTTTCTGTTTTTGCTGTTTCTGGTGACTGCCGTATCGGCAGCCGATAGTAGATTGATCATCAAGTCGGCAGAATTGGTCTCCAGTGATGAGCAGTATCTCCTCAATGCCGATTTGGAGCTTAATTTAAGCGACGAGGTGGAAGATGCCCTTAACAAGGGGGTGCAGCTTAATTTCCTCGTTGAGTTCCAGCTTACCAGCCCTCGCAAATACTGGTTTGACGATGAGATCATCACCGTCACCAATAATATAGCATTCAGTTATCACGCGCTCTCCCGGCAATACCTGATCAATCGTAACAATCATCAGCAGTCATTCGTCAATCTCGCTGAAGCCAAAGCCGAATTTTCCCGCCTGCACGAATGGAAGATGTTTGATAAGAGTTTGCTGAAGAGCGATGAAACCTATCTGGCCGCCCTGAGGGTACGGCTTGATCAATCCAAGTTGCCTAAGCCTATTCAGGTCGATGCCCTTGGTTCCGAACAATGGAACATGATTTCGCAGCGTTATCGTTGGACCCCGACGCTGACGCCGTAAATCCAGGCCATGGAACAAAGTAAGCCATGAAATACATCATATTCATCTGTGCTGGCCTGGGCGTGCTTCTGCTTTATTTGTTGTCGCGCGCCAGCGCCAATACTGCGGCAAGCGGTGATAACTACACGATCCTGTTGGCGCTCAATGTACTGATAGCGTTCATGTTGATTGTGCTGATCGGCATTCAGCTCTGGAAGCTATACAAGCAGATGCGTCGCGGTGTGATGGGCAGCCGGTTGACCCTGCGGCTGCTTGGTGCTTTTGCATTGATGGCGATTATTCCGGGCATGCTGGTATATGCCGTTTCGGTTAATTTCCTGACACGGTCGATTGAGTCCTGGTTTAACGTCAAGGTAGAAGCTGCGCTGGATAGCGGTTTGCGGCTTGGTCAAAGCACACTGGACATCATGCTGGCCGATCTTGAGGAGAAAAGCCAGAATATCGCACTGGGCCTGGCTTTCCAGCCTAGCAATGCACATTTCACCTTGCTGAACGATCTGCGGGAGAAAAGTGGCGTACAGGATGCCGTATTACTGACCTTGCAAGGGCGAATACTGGCTTTCTCGAGTGACGATCCGTCAAGCTTCTTACCGGAGATGCCAAGTGTTGCGCAGTTACGCCAGGCGCGAAACCAGGTATACGGCACGATAGAACCAATCCCGGAAAAGGGTCTTTACCTGCGAGTACTGGCCCCGGTCAGCATGCAGGACATGGCAGGGGAAACGCGCATACTGCAGCTATTGCAACCAGTACCCAGAGTGCTTTCCACGGCAGCTGAATCTGTGCAGGAAGTCTATCAGGATTACCAGGAACTCTCCTTCAGCCGAGAGTCGTTGAAACAGGTGTTTTCCCTAACCCTGACGCTGGTGCTGATGCTGGCGATGCTGTCAGCCGTTGCAATCGCGCTGGTGCTGAGCCGCCGGCTTTCATCGCCTCTGGGTATCCTGGCTGAAGGCACGCGCGCTATCGCAAGGGGCGATTACAGCACCATGCTGCCCGCGCACGGTAAGGACGAACTCGGTATTCTGGTACAGTCGTTCAACAGCATGACGCGTCAATTGGGCGAAGCTACCCAGGCGGCAGAGCGCAATCGTAATCGCGTAGAAGCAGCCCGGGGGTACCTGGAAACCATACTGGCGCATCTTTCATCCGGCGTTTTAGCCCTGGACGAGCACGCCCGGCTGCGAACTTATAATCTTGCCGCGAACAGTATCCTGGGTGTAAGTTTGGCTGAACTGGTCAATCAGCCGCTTAGCCTTCTGGCCGAGCAGCAGCCTGCGCTTGACGAGTTCGTCAATGCGGTACTGGGGCATTTTCATGGGCATCAGGATGAAGTAGAGGAAGGATCTACAGAATTAAAAGCACAGCTGGAAATCTCAGGGCCTGAAGGCAAACAGATCATATTGTTGCGCGGCACCAAATTACCCAGCGGTTCAGATAGTGGCTACGTAGTGGTCTTTGACGATATGACGGCTGTAGTGCAAGCACAACGCGATGCTGCATGGGGTGAGGTAGCCAGGCGTCTGGCACATGAGATCAAGAATCCGCTAACACCTATCCAGCTCTCAGCCGAACGTCTGGAAAGTAAACTGACCAGCAAACTGGATGCAGAAGACGCGAACCTGTTGGCAAGAGCGACCCATACCATCGTCAGCCAGGTCAGTGCGATGAAGACCATGGTCAATGAGTTTAGTGAATACGCACGAGCGCCAGCACTTAATTTGACCCAGGTCGATTTGAATCGGTTGATTGAAGATGTCATGGCGCTGTATGAGCCGGTCGGTATTCAGATACATGTCAAATTGAGCAAAGTAAAATCATTGGTATTAGGCGATGCGACCATGCTGAGGCAAGTGCTGCACAATTTGCTGCAGAATGCGCAAGATGCACTGGAGACCAAGCCTAAGCCGCATATCGTATTGAGTACCGCCAAGCATGGTGAAAAGATTCACCTGACGGTGATGGATAATGGCGACGGCTTCCCACCAGAGATGATGGCGCGGGTATTCGAACCGTATATCACCACCAAGCGCCATGGCACCGGCTTGGGACTTGCCATCGTCAAAAAGATTGTGGATGAGCATAGAGGCTCGATCAAAATAGAAAACAGTGAGCATGGTGGTGCCTGTGTCACCATTATCCTGCCTGTGGCCAGTAAAAAGATGGAGCAAAAGCAATGACAGCAAGACAAGTACTGGTAGTCGACGATGAAATAGGTATTCGCGAGCTGCTGAGAGATATTCTGCAGGATGAAGGTTATCAGGTCCGCCTGGCGGAGAATGCCGCCGAGGCACGCGACTGGCGCCAGCAAATGCGGCCTGACCTGGTGCTGCTTGATATCTGGATGCCGGATTGCGATGGCATTACCTTGCTCAAGGAGTGGGGCAGCGGCGGTCAGCTGACCATGCCGGTGGTCATGATGTCAGGCCACGGCACGATCGATACCGCAGTAGAAGCTACCCGTATAGGTGCTTTCGATTTTCTGGAAAAACCTATCGCCCTGCAGAAGCTGCTCAAAACCGTCAATGCCGCGCTCAAGCATGGTGAGCAATTGCCACGCACCGATGTCAGCCTGATCAGTCTTGGCAAAAGTGCCGTAATCAAGGAACTACGCCAGCGCCTTGAGCAAATGGCGAAATTGAAGGCGCCATTACTGCTGATTGGCGCCAAGGGTTGCGGGGCAGAGTTATGCGCACGTTTCCTGCACCAGCCAGATACACCCTGGCTGGATCTCACTGATACCGAGCGCCTGGCACTGGCGCCGCTGGATATTCTTGAGCAGATTCGCGAAGGCGTCCTGTTCGTCTCTGAAGTGGCTGCGCTCAATAAAACCGAGCAAAAAGGGCTCATGTTGTTGATGGCAAAAGCAGATAAATATGGCGTAAAAGTCGTCTGCGGAACCACTCACGCGCTGAACCAGCTCGCCGCCGAGAACCAGTTTGAAGAAGGTTTGTTGCAAGCCCTTTCTGTCGCCACATTGCGTATTCCCTCGCTGCAAGACCACCCCGAGGATATCCCGGACCTGGCCCGCGCGATGGCTACCCTGATGGTGGAAACCAATGAGGCGAGCTACAGGGAGTTTGATATTGCCGCACTGAACGCCCTGCGAAATGCCGAATGGCCTGGTAATCTTGCGCAACTCGATAGCGCCATTCGCAACCTCATGCAGACCAGTCTTGGTGAAAAGATCACCCTGGAAGACGTGAACCGGGTGCTTGAGCAATTTGCATTAATGGAACAATCGGAAAAGTCTCAGACCTCACAGGCCAATGGCGGTTTGAGAATCAATTTTGACAAGCCATTACGCGAAGCACGCGACGATTTCGAGCGGCTCTATTTTGATTATCACCTGACAAACCTGGCAGGCAACATGAGCAAAGTGGCAGAGATTGTTCAACTGGAGCGCACGCATCTATATCGCAAACTCAAACAGCTGGGTATCAAGACCAAGTGATTCGCATCTGCGACAAAATTATTTAATCTCGGCAACATAAGGCTTGTGCACAAGCCACGAGCAAGCAAGTTTTTATTCCGTATCCACTCTGGCAGACAATTTACCGTCGACAGTTCCGGTGTAGAACACAAACAGCTTTACAGGCGTTGAACCGGCATTACGTCCATTGTGCGCAGTATCCACAACTTCAGCCAATGCATCGCCAGCCCTCAGCTTCTTCACTTCACCACTCATAAGATGCACTTCAAGCTCGCCTTCCACAACCACGGCAAATGATGGAACAGGGTGCGTATGCCAGCCGGTTTCACCACCAACGGCAATCTCAATCATCATGCCTGTGACTTCTGCTGTTCCTGCAGGGTAGACAATGGGTTTGCCATCCCATGTGGTTTGCGTTTTCAGTATGGTAGAAACATTGACTGCGGAGGTTTCCTCGATTGCATAAGCCGTCGTCTGGAAAGCGATCAGCAACCATATGGCAATACATCGTATAAGCATGATTTAGTCTTACTCCCTAGTTAATGTTTTGAGCAGGGTCGGCCTGACAAATAGGTCGGGTTTAATAGTTTTCAATGCGAAACAGATTTCGAGAATAAATTCATGACAGCAACACCAGCGATGATCAAAGCCATTCCAGCAATAGCTGCGAAATCCAGTTTTTGCCCATAGACGACCCAGGAAATGGCTGCAACCAGAACTACCCCCAGCCCGGCCCAGATCGCGTATGCCACCCCAACGGGGATAGCCCTCAGGGCCAATGACAGGAAATAGAACGCGATCATGTAGCCGACGGCTACAACAATAGATGGCACAAGCCTTGAAAATCCATCGCTGGCTTTAAGTGCTGAAGTTGCAATTACCTCGCCAAGTATCGCAATACCCAGAAACGTCCAATGCTGCATGTCTTTTCCCGCCAAAAGTAGATGACCTGCACAGTCTAATGTACTTGGCTGCAGAAAAAACAGTCTTGTCTTATCTTGGCTCGGCTGTTGTGAGCGCTTACCTACCTTGGCGGATATCTAAGGCACGAATTTAAGTCGACTCGTGAAGCGGGTTCTGCTTCAATGATTAGTTACAAGACGGGATACGGTACTCCATAACGATATTGCAACGTGCATATAGCGGATGAGTACCCTCGGATAAGGTGTTGAACCCATACTTGCGGTACAGTGAGATGGCCGGTGCGAGTACTGTATTCGAGAGCAGATATACGGATTCAGCGCCTTTCTCGTGCGCCTTCTGAAGTGCGGAAGCAATCAGCATGTCGCCGTAACCCTTGCCTCGCTCGCCTGGTTCCACGGCCATCCTGGCGAGTTGATAGCGCAGGTTGCTCTCTTTAAGCAAAGCGCAGACCCCAACGACGCGACCGTCAATCACCAGGCTCAGGATATGGCCGCTATCCTCAACAATCCTGAACGGGTTGGCTGCCAGCTTTCTATCCGATTCCTCAATCGCGAAGTGTTCAGTAATCCACTGCTCGTTGAGTCGAATGAAGTCTTTGCAGTGGTTTCTGTTGTCGATCTCTATGCGCATTGATGACACCATGGAATATGTAAATCCGTACGATAAAGCTAAACCTCAGGTCTACCGGAGGTGAGCTTATCGGTTTGAATGCCTTGTTGGGAGGGATTTGCGAAACCATCTTTTTGCTCCGCCCATTTCAACAGGGCATCCAGCGCGGGACACAGAGCCTGTCCCCAATCCGTCAGGCGGTACTCCACTTTAGGCGGAACCTGCGGATAGAGCTTCCGCGCCACGATGCCGTCGGCTTCCAACTGACGCAACTGCTGGGCCAGCATCTTCTGCGAGATGGCGGGAATGAGCCTCTCGAAATCCGAATAGCGTTGCACTTTGCCGTCGAACAGGTGGAACAGGATGATCAGCTTCCAGCGTCCTTCCAGCAATCGAAGTATTTCTTCCACATCAATGGCGGCGGTCGCAGGCGTATAGACTTTTCTCATGAGTAAGTAACTTACTCTTTTGTGCGTTCTTGACGAATAGTAAGTCTATGCCGAGAATCGCTGTACATCAACTTTCCGCGGGATTCCACAACCATGAGTATTCAATTGCCTGATCCTGTCGCTACCTTTTTCAAGGTTGGCAACGGTGCCGATAGCTCCCTTCTGACGCATTGTTTTGTGGATGATGCCTCAGTGCAAGACGAAGGCCACGCATACCGGGGACACGAGGCCATCCAGTCCTGGTTGCAAAGGTCGAAGGCCAAATACGAGTACAGTGCTGAGCCATTGAATGTCTCGCAGCAGGATGCAAGCGTAACAGTCATTGCCAGGGTCACCGGCAACTTTCCTGGCAGCCCTGTCCAGCTTGAATACGTTTTCCATCTACTCGGCAACCAGATCGAATCTTTGGAGATCCGCTGATGAATATAGGGCTGGAGTGCCTGATCTGTTGACTTGAGAATTGTCCGGTAACACGAAATCGATAAGTGCGCTCAGGTCTTTTCCCGATCCGTCGGCCTCGATTCCCAGTTCTTCCTTGGGGCTGCCCATGCGATTGACCCAGAAGGTCGGATAACCAAACCATTTCGCGCCAGCAACATCCCAGCCGGCAAACGCAACAAAAAGTATTTCTTCCCTTCGCAGTTGTAGCATGTCCACGCCCATCTGGTAGGCCAGGGGAGCGGGCTTATAGGTCCGGATCTGGTCGGTGCTCAGAACAGCCTCGAACATACTGTCAAGCCTGGCGTTCTTCAGGCCGTCATTGAGCATTTTGGAGGTCATGTTTGACAGGAAAGCCAAGCGCAGACCTGCCTGGTGCAGCGTTTTAACGGCATCGGAAGCATCGGGCCAGACTTGCAAATTCGACCATGCTGCCATTAGTTGATCCTGTTGGGCCGATGAAATCTCCAGTTTAAGTTGATTGGCGGCAAATGCCAGGCTGTCGCGGGTGGCTTGAAGAAAATCCACGTAGCGTCCGGAAAGTGTGCGCAACCACTGGTACTCAAACTGCCGGACACGCCACGCGTTCATGATCGCAGAGCCGTTGCCGGGAAAGAGCGATTCTGTCAGGGCTGCGATAGGACGCGGGTCGAAGATCGGGAACGCATCAAAGACAGCGGCTTTGAAACCTGCATGTTTCGCTTCATGCGCAAGAGACACTGTTGGGATGGTAGCAGCCAGAGCGCTACCAGCGGCAAGTTGCAGAAAACTTCTACGATCCATCAACATCTTGATTCCTCCAGTTTATTTTTGCCCAATCCCCAAATTAACCAGCCGCCGGCGATGTTCCAACTTCGCGCGCGTAGCGACTCGGCGACTGGCCGACGTACCGGCTGAACGCAGTGCTAAAGGCGCTCGCTGAACCATAACCGACAAGTTCGGCGACCTTCGCCAGCCCAAGGCCGGGCTGGCGGAGCAGGCCTTTCGCCACAGCCAGGCGCCAGGCAAGCAGGTATTCCATTGGCGGCATGCCCATGGCGCGCGTGAAACGCTCGAAAAACGCCGAGCGCGAAAGCATGGCTTGCTTTGCGAGTTCGGCCACTGTCCATGCGCGTGCCGGGTCACTGTGCATGCTGCGTATGGCGAGGGAGAGCCGCGGATCGGCCAAACCGCGCAGCAGGCCTGGAGTCATCTTCTCCCCAGGAGCTGCCCGCAAAGCCTCAATCAACAACACTTCGATGAGCCGCGTAAGGATGGAATCCCGGCCTGGCCGGTGTTCCCTGGACTCCTCGCTTACCAGCCGCACCAGGACTGAAAGCCTCTCTACATCACGCACATGCACGAGGGTCGGCAGCAGCGAGACGAGCAGGGCGGCATCGGGCGAATCGAAGACGAAGTAGCCGCCCAGTAAGCGCACGTCGGGCTGTCCGTCACGGATGCCGTGGCGCACTTCATCCGTTTCTCCAGGGCTGAGCTTCGGATCGATTAGCATCGGGGTCACGGGCTCAAAGCCCGACAGCGTGAAACCGGGCGTCGACGAGAGCAGCACAAAGTCTCCCTGCTCCAGCGCCAGTACTTCTTCTCCGTCGACGGCCAGAAGACAGCGTCCCTCGAGCACCACGCAGAAGCTCGGGTGACCGAAGGCCGAGTAGCGCACCCCCCAGCGCCCGGCGCCGCTAATGCCCTTCGAGAACACATTGTTCGGTCGAAGCAGGGCGATGACTTCCGAAAGCGGATTCTGCATATCAGGACTTTAGATAACGATATATGGATTTTACATTATAGATAGTACTGTTCCAGTTGGCTATTATTACCCCATTCCAACCAACACGGAGATTTCCATGAAAACAGTTCTTATTACCGGTTGCTCGTCAGGCTATGGCCTCGAGACCGCACGTTACTTCCACGCTCAAGGCTGGAACGTAATTGCCACCATGCGCACGCCTAACGAAGACGTCCTGCCTCGATCAGACCGGATCCGCGTGCTGGCGCTCGACGTGACGAAGCCCGACAGCATCGCCGCCGTGCTCGAGGCGAGCGGGCCCATCGACGTGCTTGTCAACAATGCTGGCATAGGCCTGTTCGGCGCCTTCGAGGTCACGCCGATGGACACGGTGCGCGAGGTGTTCGAGACCAACATCTTCGGTGTGATGGCGATGACGCAAGCGGTGTTACCCCAGTTCCGCGCGCGGAGGTCCGGCGTGATTGTGAACGTGACCTCGAGCGCGACACTGGCGCCGATGCCGTTGGTGGCCGTATACACCGCCAGCAAGACAGCCATCGAAGGGTTCACTGCGTCGCTTGCATTCGAACTCGAAGCGTTCAACGTGAGCGTGAAGCTGGTCGAACCGGGCTATGGTCCGACCACACGCTTTACGAGCAACACCGGATCGCGTATGGATGGGCTGATCCCCGAAGCGTACGCGCCTTTCGCGCAAAGCATCTTCGCTTCGTTTACGCAGCCTGTTGCGGTGACGACCGAATCCGACGTGGCCGAGGTAGTGTGGCATGCCGCGAATGATGCATCCGGGTTGCTTCGATTTCCAGCAGGGGCCGATGCGGTGGCGTTGGCTCAGTCGAGATAACGACGGTGGCCGGGCTTATGTCCCAAAGCGGATGCCGCAGCACGTCGGCGGCAGCGTAGGATTGGGTCTGTCCATCACGACGCCGTCTTCCGGCAGTAGCAATAGATGAACTTCTGCACTGCGCCTGCTGGGGTGTGATGTTCCTCACGTTTATGTTGCAAGAGCGTGAATGGAGCTCCGAACTCTGCATGAAGCTCGCTCGCGCTGTAGCGCATGACGGGCAAACCGCTGCACTGAGTTGGCCCGTCTTCGGCGAATGTAGCAACGATGACATGACCTCCTGGTTTGACTGACCGAAGCACTGCGGTAACGTAAGCCTGTCGCTCCTGTGGTGAGGTGAGAAAATGAAAGACGGCACGGTCGTGCCAAACATCAAAGTGATGAAACGGAAGCAGTGCGCTGGTGACATTCGCTTCTATCCATTGAACTCGGGCAGAATGCGTACCAAGCCGTTGACGAGCAGCATGCAAAGCGGAGGCGGAGAGGTCGAGTACGCTGAGATTGGAGTACCCGTGGTCGAGTAAGTCGTCCACGAGCGTAGACGCACCGCCTCCAACATCAATGATTGAAGCGTCTAACGGAACAGCAGTCGCTTGGATGAGATGAAGCGATTGTTCAGCATGCTCTTGGTACCAACTGACTTTGTCGGTTGGCTTCGCCGTATAGACCTGCTCCCAGTGTTCTTTTTGCTGCATGACGATTCCTAGGTCAGTTGTAGGGGTCTATGTTGCTGTAAATTAGCCATCCGAGCCCGAAGAGTGGCTTGACGGCCTTGTTATACTTCGGCTCTGCTTTCATTGATTCGGTCTTTAAGCGACAACGCAACCTCTCTGGCTGCTAGAGCAAAATTATCTCCGCTATCTGCATACAATACGGCCCTTGATGAACTAATGATTAGTCCTTTCCCATCGCTAGTCTTTCCTGCTTTGACAAGTGCATCAATATCTCCACCTTGGGCACCGACTCCTGGAACCAGAAATGGCATGTCTCCTACAAGCTGTCGAATTCTAGCCATCTGGTCAGGCCCTGTCGCACCGACGACTAACAAGCAGTTGCCATAAGTATTCCACTGATCTCGTGCGAGAACTGCCACCCTTTGATAAAGGGGGACGCCATCTACTTCGAGATCCTGAAGGTCGGCTGCACCTGAGTTCGAAGTACGGCACAGCAGGATTACCCCGCGTTCTTTATAGGAAACAAAAGGCTCAACAGAATCAAATCCGAGATATGGATTTACCGTTACCGCGTCAGCGTTATATCGATCAAACGCTTCTACAGCGTATTTTTGGGCGGTGCTGCCGATATCTCCTCTCTTGGCATCAAGGATAACTGGAATATCCGGATACTGCTTCTTGATGTATTCAATCGTTTGCTCAAGGGCTGTTTCGGCAGCCTCCGCTGAAAAATATGCAATTTGCGGCTTATACGCACAAACCAGATCGTGAGTAGCATCAATGATGGCTTTATTGAACTCAAATATTGCCTGCTTCGCTTCGATGCTTTTTAGGCTGGCAGGAAATCTTGAAATTTCGGGATCAAGGCCGACGCAAAGCAAAGAATTGTTCTTGTTCCATGCGCGTTCGAGTTTTTCAATGAACGTCAATCTGTGCTCCTGGATGTATAACGTTTGAGTTAAGCTGCGCCGCGAAGCGGCATCGACTGGAATGCATTGTTAGCCATCGCAGTGCTTTTCATTCCGGCTCCCAGAATTTCTCGTGGCTGGCGAATGAACGCTAAACGCCGTATGGGAGCTTGGAGGCCATCATCTTTCTCCGGTCAATCTTGCGCCCATCAACAATGAATGTTCCGTCACCAACAGCGTGAACCGTGCGCTTCTCTTTGCGTGCGTCGTCGATGTATGCGGCAACTGCTTCCAGCACGACAATGTTGTATTTTTTAACGATGTCGATGACCTTGCATTCGATATTGGCAAGGCACTCCTTGATCAAGGGTGCCCTGACGGCTTTGCCTCGCACAGGTGTGAGCTTGAACTTGGCGAACTTGTCTGTGTCTGTCCCGGAGCACGTTCCTATGCCGACCACTTTATCGATCATATCAACCGTGGGAATGGCAATGACGCACTCCCTGTTCTTACGCAACGCCGCGAAAGAGTAATTCCATTCACCCGTAGTGATCGCAAATACCGGAGTGAAATCCAACACCATGGTCCAGGAGATGGTCATGATGTTGTCCTTCTGCCCATCATTAGTCGTCACGAGAATAACAGGTCCCGATTCCAGCAGGGTAAAGGCTTTGCTCAATTCTAACTGGCGCATGTTCGTATCCTCTATGTCATTCAGGCGTCCAACATTCAAGGTAACTGGTGTTCCGGTGGCTTTTCGGCGAAGTGTCCGTAGCGGTCGCCGAGTTAGGCCGCATTGCTCATTGCTACTACGGACATAGCGCGTTTCGGTACACGAAAACCTCTTTCAAGAAAGAAATCCCGGGTGTCTTCAAATGGCGTGCCGTAAATTGGAATGCCGCGACATTTTTCAGCGATCAGTTCGAGCAGTACGGAGCCAATACCCCGGCGCTGAAACTGAGGCCGGACGATCAATTCACCAATGAAAGTAGAAAACGCTCCATCGGTGAATGCACTGACGTAACCAATAAGCAGGCCGTTTTCATCCCGACAATGCGCGACTAACGGGTAGGCAGCCATGGAACGCAGAATTTCCTCTGGCTGATAGTCCTGTTCGTTGCCCCAGCCGACCGAAGCCATCAAATTGGCAAGCTCGGAAGGCTCAATGCTTTTGTCCATGTTAAATTCAAAACCAGGTATGTCAGCTGTCATGGTGCAGTTCTCCTAATGTTGATGGGGTCTAACGTTTGAGTTAAGGGGCGCGCTCTAGCGCGTCCCGCTTGATGGATGGGTTAGGAGTTTTCTGTTGCAACTGATGATTCTTTGTAACGACCATTGAGTTTGAACGTCGCTTCAACAGCACGCACTGCGGCAATTGCAACAATGACAGCAAGGATAATGTTATTTCCACCTCCAATGTTCTGCCCCATTTTGTTCATGAACGTTGTGATGAGTGCAACACCGGAAAGTAGAAGCAAAATGACTGCCGCTACGCGGCTGTGCTTGAAACGGACGAAATATCCACATAGAGCGTAAATCGCCGCATCAAAGATAAGTGATGGCGCGATAAATGCACCAATGCCTCCTTGAATTGCGGCCACGACAAAGAACGCATTGCCGCAATCTTTGGCTACCTTCTCTGCGTCATCACGACCTTTAATGGCAGCGAACATGCCAGATTTTTTCTTTTCTGATGAAAAAGATGTAACCGATGACAGTTCATCATGTTCACTTTTTTTACTTGATGCATTCTCCAATAGGAAGTTGCCACAATTAGCGCAATGTACAGCTGTATACTCATTGATGTAATTGCATATTTTACAAGTCATTTCTCCTCCAAATCTAACGTCTGAATTAAGGGGTGCGCTTTAGCGCGTCCCGCTTGAATGCTTGGTTAGAGGTCATGTGCTGCTCGATTGGCATGTTTGAGCAAGCTCAACGGCCTTGCTAGTCACAGCGTTTGAAAGCATGACCTTGTCTGTTTTCACCACATACCAATCGGCTTGATGGCCCGACTGCATAATAGGCATAGGACGCTCAACTGCGAGCTGACCATCCGCGAATGACACGCGAGACCGAGTGCCGCTCAAGACGAAGTCAACGGCCCAATACCCGCGAAACTCGACGCACTCGCTGGTATTAATTTTTGCGCCCAGTTCGGCTAGCTGTGCCGCTACAGCGGCTGGTATTTGTGAGAGCGGCATAAGACCAAAGTTTCCCTGACCTCTAACGTTTGAATTAAGGGGCACGCTTTAGCGTGTCCCGCTTGAATGATGGGTTATGCATTATGTACGCAACGAAACAATTTTACTTTGTAAGGCTGTTAGCTTCATTGCTTGTGTTTCTGGTCGGTCATATTGACCGCCAGCAGAAAGTCTTTCACGCACTTTGCGAGCGAAGACTTCAAGATTGTTTCGCTGTTGAATAGCATCGGCTAAATCAAAGGGGAAGTTCGGACAAAAAATGTCAACGCCGTAAGCAAAAGGAAGGTCACCATAACTGGCGTTATATTCCTTTAGCTTATAACCTTCAGGGGCTTTGTTTGAGCGCCTTGGGTGGTACATGTCAATGAATATTACATCCCAATATCCGCCAGTCATATCGACTACCTCATATGCATCAATTAGGTTTTTTGCCACATCACTATCTACACTTCCAATTCTATGAAAATAGACAATATTTCCTTTGGGGCTTAGAAGTTTCCCTAAGTATTTATATGCGCCGAGTAAACCATTAACTGGTATTGGGTTGTTAAAGCTGTGACCAAAAGGGCCTTGTGCATTTTGTAACTCATCGCAATCTTCACCAGCTATAGCTAGAGGGCCGATTGGTTGCTGTTGTACTTCAGCAATTTGTTGTTTTACTGGCTCGTGGTAATTTTTCTTAAAAAATGAAAACATCATTCCCCCTAAATGCATAACGCCTGAATTAAGCCGCGCCGCGAAGCGGCGTCGGCTTGAATGAAT
>CAZOZB010000020.1:0-36860 GCA_964584185.1 uncultured Methylophilaceae bacterium | reverse complement strand
AAAAAGGCAGCCATGGCTGCCTTTTTATATAAAACGTCCCAACAATTACATGCCGTACTTTTGACGGAATTTCTCAACGCGACCAGCAGTGTCCAGAATCTTCTGTTTGCCGGTATAGAACGGATGGCATAGGGAACAGACTTCAACGTTGAAATCTTTGCCTATGGTTGTACGTGTCTTGAACTTGTTGCCGCAGCTGCAAGTTACGTTTACTTCAGGGTAATTCGGATGGATATCGGCCTTCATGCTGATGTCTCTTTCAAATGCTGTCGCAGAAAACCCGTGATTATCAATGAAATGAGCGAGTTTTTCAACAACTAATTAGTAATTCCCTGGATTATGTGCTCGAATTCTTCTGTCTTAACCACGCCGCATGCTGTCGAAGAAATCAGAGTTGTTCTTGGTGGCTTTGATTTTATCCAGCAGAAACTCCATTGCTTCGAGGTCATCCATCGGATACAGCAATTTACGCAGTACCCATATCTTTTGCAGGATATCTTTCTCGATCAGCAGTTCTTCGCGGCGCGTGCCGGATTTATTGACGTTGATTGCAGGGTAGATACGTTTTTCTGCCATGCGGCGATCCAGGTGGATCTCCATATTGCCGGTACCCTTGAATTCTTCATAGATGACGTCATCCATGCGGGAACCTGTGTCGACAAGCGCGGTGGCGATGATTGTCAGCGAGCCGCCTTCTTCGATGTTACGTGCTGCACCAAAGAATCGTTTGGGGCGTTGCAATGCGTTGGCATCCACACCGCCGGTCAGTACCTTGCCCGAGGCTGGAACCACTGTGTTGTAGGCGCGCGCAAGTCGGGTAATGGAGTCGAGCAGAATGACGACATCCTTCTTGTGTTCGACCAGGCGCTTGGCTTTTTCCAGCACCATCTCGGCAACCTGTACGTGACGGGTTGCGGGTTCGTCGAACGTGGAAGCGACCACTTCGCCCTTTACCGAACGCGTCATCTCCGTCACTTCTTCAGGACGTTCGTCGATCAGCAGGACAATCAGGTTGATTTCGGGGTGATTGGCGGTAATCGCATGTGCAATATGTTGCATCATCACGGTTTTACCGCTTTTCGGGCTGGCAACCAGCAAACCGCGCTGGCCTTTACCGATTGGCGCAATCATGTCGATGACCCGGCCGGTGATGTTTTCTTCACCGCGGATATCGCGTTCTAAAATGAGAGGTTCTGTGGGGAAAAGAGGTGTGAGGTTTTCAAAGAGGATTTTGTGTTTGGTGTTTTCCGGCGGTTCGCCGTTGACGCTGTCTACTTTGACCAGTGCAAAGTAGCGCTCGCCTTCTTTTGGGGTTCTGATCTCGCCTTGTATGGTGTCGCCGGTATGCAGGTTGAAACGCCTGATCTGTGAAGGTGAGACGTAAATGTCGTCAGGGCCGGCCAGATAGGAAGTGTCAGGTGAGCGCAGAAATCCGAATCCGTCTTGAAGCACTTCCAGGGTGCCGTCACCGAAAATGCTATCGCCTTTTTTCGCTTTGTTTTTAAGAAGCGCAAAAATGAGATCCTGTTTTCGCATTCGACTGGCGTTTTCAATCTCGTTGGTGATCGCCATCTCGACCAGTTCGGTTACGGGTAAGTGCTTTAAATCGGATAAATGCATAGGGAAAAGCTCGCTGAAAATCGAAACTGCATAGGGAAAGGGAACAACTTGGAGATTAGTACCTGATCCCTTGTTTTGTTATTTTTCTACTCAAAACAGAGGAATCAGGTTAAACAGTAGCTTGATTAGATATTGCTGTCAATGAATGCAGTGAGTTGTGATTTGGACAATGCACCAACTTTGGTTGCTTCTACATTGCCATTCTTGAATAACATCAAAGTAGGAATGCCGCGAATACCATATTTTGGAGGTGTGTTCTGGTTCTCGTCGATATTCAACTTGGCGACCTTCAAACGACCTGCGTATTCCTTGGAAATCTCATCCAGGATAGGCGCAATCATTTTGCAAGGGCCGCACCACTCTGCCCAGTAATCAACCAGAACCGGGATTTGTGATTGCAGGACTTCTTGCTCGAATGCGTCATCGCTGAGATGGGTAATATGTTCGCTCATGTGAACCTCTGTGAAATTGATACGGAATTTAGATAGTGGACCGCTAATTCGCTATCGTAGCGAAAAACCTTTCCCGAGTGAAGCTTCATATATAGGCAAATGATTAAGTTTCAAGGTCAATGTTAGCGTATTGTAAGTTTTATATGGGTGCTGGATGTTAAGAAAAATTAGAGAAAGCTGAATTGAAAACGTTCAAAGCTTCTGGTGCGCTCTACAAGCTTTGTAATCATAATCCTGGAAATGGTGCCGTTTTCGTCAAGCTCAAGCACGCGGGCCGGAGCATAAAAACCGCATCTGGTAACTAATGAAGCCGCTTGTTTGATGGCCGGCATCGCGGGAAGTATGAGCGCCGGTTCAAATAAGTCGCCGTTCAGCACTCTTGCCCCGCCGGCCTTTGCGTTCGGGGCAATCAATTGTGTGCCGATGTCGAGTTGATCCTGCTCGCCATTGCTGGCCCAACGTAACACGGCGACCGACCAGGTTTTTTCGCTCTCATTCTTGACGCTTAATAATTCACCAATGCGCACCTGGGCCGATACTGTCGGGAATTTCCGCAGTGCAGTTCCGCCGGCACTGATGTTAAGTACCTGCCAGTTGGAGAACTTGATCGGCGACTTTTTCCCATGCAACTCTTCGGTAGCATAGCCGCCCAGATTTATGGTTTCATCGGCAGTTTCAGGTTGCCTGTAGTGCTGCTCATTGTTGATGAAGTAATGTGTGGCGGCAAGGCCGATCCCAAGTTGCGAAACATTGTTTTCACTTGAGCGTTTGTATATGCGTTTAGGCGAAACGCCCCAGTGTTTGATCAGGTAAACCAGCATATCTTGATACCTGGTATCGAGCATGGCTTCCGGCAGGCCGGAATTTCTGGCGATATTGCCGGATTGCAGCATCTGCAGATGTTGATGAACCAGGCGTGCAAGCTCGACAGTGATGAAGAGGATGTCTGTATCGCCATCAGTCTGTTTGGTGTTCTTGACATAGGGCACAGGCGGTTCGTCTGAATCCAGGCTGATGACAAAAATGCCCACAGGGTTTTCCAGTATCCCTAGTCCTTGCAATTGCGTGTGATTGGCATAGCGCGAAATATAGTCGGCAACCAACTCGATGTCTTGCGGCGACAGATGCTGCGGGTCAGCAAGCGACATCAACAATATTTGTTTGTAGAGCAGATTGATGCTGCTGGGTCGACTGTCGGTTTGCAGTTCTATCTCATGCAGGGATTGATGGGCTGCATGAAAATACAACTGATGCAAATCACTCCAAACAGTGCCGGGTATATTGAAATACGTTTCGTAATAAACCATGGAGAGCTGATGTAGAGACTCCATTGCACGATGGATGGTCAAAGCCGTGGTTTTACTGTTTGGATTGAACAGCTGATTGAGCTGGTCGGTGAGCGTTAGCTTGTAGCCATAAGACAGCTCAAGCCAGAGTGACTCTGCAGCAGCGGCGTAAGCCTTTGCTTCTTTCGATAATGGTAGTGAAGCGCTGCAATAAGTATGCGATAGATTGCCTACGATGCTGATGACATGATTCCTGTATATCTCAAGAGCTTTGAAGCGGTTGTCGGCAGAGATTTTCTGGCGGTTCAGGATCTCCATTTCTTCATGGAGTGTTGTGGCAGCCTCTAGTGGCGAGGCTGGCAGCTTCGCGAGAAATTCAAGAATTTTCGGAGGGCGTGTTTCTGCATTGATAAGTGGTTTCTCTTCAAGTGCAGGAACTGTAAGATTCATTGCCATTCAAACTACTCCGGTCATGATATGTCGATGTTAAATACTCTCGTGGCATTTGTCACCACACACTTAACCTTTATTGATATTCGAGGGATTCGTCATGCATGGTTCAATCGGATACATGGAGAGTTTTGATTGAAGCGCCTGTATCTGCTTTGTGGTGCCCTGCTGCTTTGTTTTACGCTAGCCGCGCATGCAGACAACTTTACTCTTACAGACATGTCCGGTGCGAAACATCGTCTTGCTGATTATCAGGGCAAGTGGGTGATCGTCAATTACTGGGCGACATGGTGCCCGCCTTGTCTGGAAGAAGTGCCCGATCTGGTTAATCTGTATGACCAGCGAAAAGATAAGGACCTGATGGTGTTTGGTGTGGTTTTTGACTTCAAGAACGTGGATGAAGTTGAAAAATTTGCGGACGATATGCTGATGTCATATCCGATTGTATTGGGCAGTGAGCGTACAGTTGCGGAAATCGGATCGGCAGCGATATTGCCGACGACCTATATCTACAACCCGGAAGGCAAGCTGGTAAGAATCAAGAAGGGCCTGATTACCAAACAATATATCGAAGAACTGTTAGCGGGTCCGGCCCGCTAACAGCGAATGAAGTAATGCTGGCTTAGGTGGGTGTCGGAATGCTATTGCCCGCTGCATCCAGGACGTTGAGCTGATTCTCTTCGGCGAAATGCATGAGCTGGGTGTAACCATCAGGATTGACATCTTTCAGCTTAAGATCAACTGCCAGACAGCGTACGCCATTCACTACCCTTGGTTTGAGGTAAGGCGAATAGCGTAGCTTCTTGTCTGTACCGAAACTGGCATAAGTGCTGCACATCCGGTCAACCCAGTCGCTGGGGCGGAATGGCTTGCCGGCGCGGGTTAAACCTTCAATGATGATTTCATTAGCAGCATTACTTTTAGTGTCGGTGTTCATATACCAAGTGTGAGTCAATAAGTTGAAAAATTATAGCATTCAAGCAAGGTGCTGCTGAATGCTTAGTTTATATATTCAAACACTTTCACAACCTTTTCCACCCCGCTGATGCCGCGGGCTATATCGACTGCATCCTCAGCTTCTTCGCGCGTCACCATGCCCATTAGATAAACGATGGAGTTTTCCGTCACCACCTTGACGTAATTTGACGGGAAGCGGTTCTCTTTCACCATGTTGGCTTTTACCTTGGATGTGATGTAAGTATCGCTTGCACTGGTGCCCAGGCCACTTTTCTCGCTAATGGCCAGTTCGTTGGTGACAGATTTGACGTTTTCGACGCTCAGCGCTGCTCTCTCTGCTTTTTCACGGATTGTTTCGCTAATGGCTTCGCCGGTGAGCAATACATTGAGGTTGAAGCTGGTGACGCTCACATTGATATTGGCAGTTCCGATATTATCGATAATCATTTTTTTGGCTTTCAATTCGATGGCCTGGTCTTCGATATAAATGCCGCTGGTGCGGCGATCCGAGGCCATCACGCCGCCAGCGACTGCGCCGCCAGCGATCACTGGAACGCAAGCTGCAAGCTGCATGGAAAGTAAAATGGCAGCCATCAGTTTTGCACTTGAGGATAGATTTAAAGTACGCATTAGTTATTAACTCCTAGTAAAAGACAATCAATGGCATCGCACAAGCAGTGCAGGATGAGAATATATGTTTCTTGAATACGTGAGGCGTTGTCGTGCGGTACGCCTATATGAATATCATGTTCCCCTAATAGTTCGACTACGTTGCCACCATCGCCACCACTCATTGCGATAATGCGCATGCCGCGTTCTTTCGCAGCTGTTATTGCTTTAAGGATATTTTTAGAGTAGCCGCGGGTGCTGATCGCCAGTAGCACATCGCCTTCCATACCCAGTGCAGATATCTGTTTTGAATAGACTTTCTCAAAATGGTTCTCGTTGGCGATGGACGTCAACGTTGAGGTGTCTGCACAAAGGGCGATCGCGGCTAATCCCGGGCGTTCCATTTCATAGCGATTGAGCATCAGTGAAGCAAAATATTGAGCGACGGCGGCCGAGCCGCCATTGCCGCATGACAGCACTTTATGTTCTTTTAACAGTGCTTCGACGATGGCCTCTGCCGCATTTGCAATCGGCGTCGCCAGCAATTCGGCGAGATCCAGTTTGAGCTGCCCGCTCTGTTCAAAATGTGCAGTGATTCTGGCTTCTATGGTCATTGAGGTGGCGTTGTCTTGATTGATCTAGCTGGCATCGAATGCATTCGAAATCCATTCAATGCCATCGTCGCTCGCTTTGTTCATTAAAATCACGTCAAAACGGCAATCTGCATTGCCATGTTTTTGAAGATACAGTTCGGCTGTCCTGATGATTTTTTGTTGTTTCGATGGTGTAATGCTCATCGCGGCTCCGCCAAAACTACTATTGGTGCGCAGGCGCACTTCAATAAAAACGATGGTCTTACCATCTTGCATGATGAGATCAATTTCGCCATAACGAGATTGATAATTCTGCGCTAACAGTTTCAGGCCTTTTTGTTGCAAATGGATGGCAGCAATAATTTCAGCTTCACTGCCAAGCGTGTTCAAGGTGCCTGTTCCAGTACAACGCCATCGCCAGCAAACCTGCCAACGGCCAGTGTACGCTCAATGCTGCCACCTGCACCAATCTGGATTCTGCCAGTCAGGCCGCGAATGGAAGTGGCCTTGCCCGATTGGGCTGCGATGACCGTTAATACCTGATATGCATCCACTCCCAGAGCAAACCAGCGCTGCATCATGCCTTCAGGCAATTCGGCCGCTTTTTCCTTGTAGATGTTGAAGCTCGCATCTTCTGTCGCCAGCATCCAGGGTAAATCAATGAACCTGACTGCCAGCAATGCAGCATCCTCGGGTTCATAGTTCACACCAGTGTAGATGTGCGAAAAGCCGTAGGTGGGGATCGTAATATCAAGATAGCCGCGCACTGCCCTGGCAAGTTCTGGGTTGGTTGCCAGCAGAATCATGTCTGCCGGTTGTGCTTCGAGTTGTGCTTGCAAGTCTGTGGGAGACGTGTTTTCGTCGATATTGGCTTGCAATATCAGTTTTCCACCTTGCGCCAACCAGGCTTCTTCAAAGGATTTTGCCATGCGTGCGGCGATGCCATTATCCGCGGCAATGATGACCGCTGTCTGCATGCCGAGGTCGCGTGCCATTCTGGCGATTTGAGTGGCTTCAGTTTCTACAGAAAGGCCGAGGCTGTACAGATTTTCCAGCTCAAGGTTTGATTCGGCCTGGTTCAGTGCCAGGGTTGGTACGCTGAGTTTGCCTGTTGTCAGTGCAGTGATTTCATCGCGGGCAAGCGGACCGACGACAAAATGTGCGCCTTCGCTGAGGGCTTTCTGATAGACGGCCGTGATGAGATCCTTATCTCCGGAAGTCGGATAGATCACGACTTCAATATCGTCTTTTGCAGCATTCCTGGCTGCCATGAATCCACGTTCAATGGCGTCCGCGGCAGTGTAAAAAGCAGCGCTGCCGAAAGGTAGCAGCAGTGCGACTTTTTTAGTTGGGGGATTGCTTATGCTCAAGTCACCGCCATTGCCTGCAGATGCGGGTTTTGACTCAAGTACCAGGTCGGCGTAGGCGGTATGGTCTGGATAGACTTTGCGCCAATCATCGATGCTTGCGTGCAAATCCTGGCTGTTCTGCGCGGCCAGTGCCAGGTCTATCCAGCCCTGGATGTTGGTATTAAAACTTTCCCCGCGCATTTCAATCAGTTGCGATCTATCCAGGGCCGTCAGATTATTCCAGATGATCTTTTGATTCTGTTTAATCAGGCCGGCATCCACCTCCGTGGCTGATAGCCAGTAACGTTCGGCCAGCGTCCGCTGCTCAAGGCTACGCAGAGTATCCGCTTGCTGGTCATAGGCTAGGGCAAGGCTTGCGTGTAAACTTGCGATTGCTTCAGGAATTAAAGTGGAGTCTTCAGTAGCGCCGCTGACTTGTATCGGCAGAAGAAGCCGGAAGATCTTGTCCGTGTCATTCTCGGCTGCTGCAATTGCGCCTTCCAGTATCTTGGAATACACCTGTTGCGCTGGGATTTTCAACAAGGCGACTTTTGCGCAGGCAATGTCTGGCAACTTTAGGCAGTTGATCCCTTCCATGAAGGTGATTTCAGCCGTGTTCTTGTAGGTGGATGATGCGTTGGTGACAGCGGTGGCGGCACTGGATGTGCTGGACCATAAGAAGCATATCAGACAAAACAACCCGAAAAATGAGGTAGATAGACGTTGATTCATAGCGGCACATTATATGTTGTAGCCACGCCGATTGGAAACCTTCAGGATATTACCTTGCGCGCGCTTGAGGTTTTGAAGGCTGTCGATGTGATCGCGGCGGAAGATACACGCCATACTTCGGGCTTGCTTTCGCACTATGCCATCCGCAAAAAAATGGTGGCGGTGCATGAACATAACGAGCATCAGTCCGCCGAACAGTTGTTGGCGAGGTTGCGTGCAGGAGAATCGGTGGCATTGGTCACCGATGCTGGCACACCCGGCATCAGTGATCCTGGTGCAGTCGTGGTCGATATCGTGCGTGAAGCTGGGGTTACTGTCGTACCTATTCCCGGTGCAAGTGCCGTCATTGCCGCCTTGTCTGCTTCAGGTATTCGTCAGGGTGGTTTCAGTTTTGTGGGCTTCCTGCCCGCCAGCGGCAGTCAGCGCAGAAAAGCACTGGAGTCGCTGAAAGCGCAGAATACAACACTTGTTTTCTACGAGGCCCCTCATCGTGTGGTCGAAAGCGTTAAGGACATGGCTTCGACGCTAGGCGCTGAGCGACGCCTCACCATTGCACGCGAGCTGACCAAGACCTTCGAGACATTTCACCGCTGCAGCCTGGGCAATGCCGCCGCGTGGCTGGAGTCTGATCCAAACCAGCAGCGCGGAGAGTTTGTCTTGTTGATTGAATCCTTGCCTGAAGTCGAGTCCGCTGAGGTTAGTGAAGATGCTGAGCGTGTGCTTAAGCTGTTGATGGCAGAACTTCCGCTCAAACAAGCGGTAAAATTGGCAACAGAAATTACCGGGGCGAAAAAGAACGCTCTTTATGAACACGGATTAAAAATTAAAGATAGCTTTGAAAGTTAAAGGCAGCCTATGACGCAAACCCTGACCATCACCCGTCCCGACGATTGGCATTTGCACCTGAGGGATGGCGATGCCCTTGAGTCTGTTCTACCCGATACCGCCAGGCAGTTTGCGCGTGCTATCGTCATGCCGAACCTGCGTCCGCCGGTCACAACGACCGAAATGGCAGAGGCTTATCGTCAGCGTATCCTGCATGTCTTGCCTGCGGGCATGCAGTTCGAGCCGTTGATGACCTTGTATCTGACCGACAATACCTCCGGGGAAGACATTATAAAGGCCCGTGAAAGTGGTATCGTCCATGGCGTCAAGCTTTATCCGGCCGGGGCGACGACCAATTCGGATTCCGGCGTGACCAACCTCGGCCACTGTGTCAAAGCGTTGGAAGCAATGGAAAAGTGCGGCATGCCGCTGCTTGTGCATGCCGAGGTGACGGATGCTGATGTCGATGTGTTCGACCGCGAAAAAGTATTCATCGAACGCAACATGGTACCGCTGTTGCAGCGCTTTCCCGGCTTGCGCGTAGTGTTCGAGCACATCACGACCAAAGATGCTGCCGACTTTGTCAGCGGCGCACCTCTGCATATAGGCGCGACAATCACTGCGCATCACCTGTTGATGAATCGTAACGCCATGTTTGCCGGCGGTATCCGGCCGCATCACTATTGCCTGCCTGTGCTGAAGCGTGAGGAACACCGGTTGGCATTGGTCCAGGCCGCAACTTCCGGCAATCCGAAGTTTTTTCTGGGTACCGACAGTGCGCCGCATCTGAAATCCGCGAAAGAAGCAGCCTGCGGTTGCGCCGGTATGTATACGGCGCATGCGGCGATCGAGCTCTATGCGGAAGCGTTTGAAACGGCCAATGCGCTGGATAAGTTGGAGGCATTTTCTAGTTTCTATGGCGCAGATTTTTATGAGCTACCAAGAAACAATAGTAAAGTCACTTTACATAAGCAAAGTTGGAAAGTGCCAGAGACTATTTCGATAGCCGATGGCGAATTGGTGCCTTTGCGCGCGGGTCAGGAGATTGCCTGGAAACTGCAAGCTGTTTGATCGAAGCGCAGTCAGTAATGTTTACGGGAAGATGATTAGGCTAAAATAAACCTGAATAAATCTACTCTACTTTCATTTATTAATTCTAGGAGCGGTAGCTTTTGCTACAGTTGGATTGCATGCGACTATGCAATTATTAAATAATCATGTTTTAAATCAGCCATGTTTAAGCATGTCTTGTAGGCCTATTTCGCCTCGTAGCATCTGAAGGAATTTAGATTGGCCTCCACTACCGGGTGCAAAGTTTTCAACTGTGAAATTTTCATCTGTTAATTCTGCCTTAAGGAGATATTTGGAAAAGACTTCAGAAGAGGGAATTTGACCAAAAGCCTCGTTGCAAGCCGAAGCATAAACATCTTCTTTTAGAAACTTCATAAATGCTTTAAAAGCATTTGATCTTGGTAAGAGATTGCCAGTGCGATTAATATCGTTCCACGAATTTGGCCATTTTTCTTTTACTGCAGAAAAATAATTGTAAAGAATCTCAGCAATATCAACCTCTTTGCCTTCAATGAACAAATTTCTAAATGGGGTGTTACCCAACTCTTCATCAGATACGAGTTTTAGTTTTTTACCATCGAGCAGTATATTTCTATCTTCTGCCGGAAATTTTGAAATGAAAGGTAATAAAGCCTCTACAAAAGCAGCCTGAGTTAGAGGTTCGTACTTTCTGCCAGGTGTGGCAGTTCCTAGTCTTTTAATCCGCTTGTGAAGTGGGCTTGTAGGCTCGGAATCTAGTGCAACAGCTACATTGTGGCAAGTTTTGTGAGGGCTTGGCGTATGGGCGAGTTCTGTTAGGTCATAAACAAGGCTACGGCTGACCTTGGTTTGAGCCAGATTTACCGTAGCGAAAATGTTTGCTTGTTCAGAAATGTCGGCTCCGATAAATATCGCAATGTTTACATCGAATGGTCTTTCGTCGAATGGAAAGACGGAATTATTTTTTTCATCAATAAATGCAGCAATTCTGTGCTGCCCATCGATGACTTTTGCAACTCGTTCAATTGGGATATTTTCTTCGTCCGTCTCTGCGGATATGTAAGGTTTTAGAAGAAGAGTACCTATATTGCCTGAATCATCAGTAGCCTGAAATTCAGCACATTTTTCATCTACAGCCAAAATTACAGCAGTAGGAAAAGTTGCATCAGAGGCGGTTATGTATGTTTTGATTTGATTAATACGTCGCGTACTAATTGGCCTTTGAATACCTAAGTATTTTTCAAAGTCACCTTCGTCTTCAACGAGTTTCCTTACATCTCGATAAGAAATCCTCACTAAGTCCTGTGCTTTTATAGATGCAATGAAGAAGTCGCCGATTGGTTGGCGTACTTTAAGTACGGCTAGGGATATTTCGTTGTCTGGCACTTAGTGTGATCCTCTATTTACGCGACTAGCTAAACCTTTAGTGGTGTCCGCAGCGCTCTTTCTTGTGACATCATTAAATTCCCCAGAAGGTCCGTATCCTTGGACGATGGATAAATAAAATGCGTAAAGGGAAAACAAATAAATAAAAGTCGAACTACTTTCTAATATTGCATACAAGAAAGTTTCCCGGAACCCAGGGTGCTCAGTTTTAATTGAGCTAAAACCAATGGCGGTCGATAGTAATATGACTATGCTTAAACATAATACCCAGCCATATCCTTTGTAGACTTTCATAACATTTCTAAACTGATCAAGCGCATTAGTATCTACATTTGGGTTTTGACTTGCTTGATTTTCTCGAAAGCTTTCCCACAAAAGATAAATAGTTGGAGCTAAAAATGCGGCAGAGTAGACGAACTGCTCTGAAACAGTAATGCTATCAATGAACTTTGCTAAAACTTTTTCCCATAAATCCAGCTCTCCATCAGGAACCGGAGACATAAGAACAGTCAATATTACTGGAGCGCTAGCGAAAAAAACTAAAATTAGCCATTTGATAAACGCTCGTTTATGACATTCGAAAGAGAATGAAGTTAACGGCTGCAAAAAAGGGATTTTATTGAGCATATACGATCAATATTACAAACATTTAATTAGTAACTCTTCATATCTGCCACGCTTTCCACTGTGACCTGCGATGACGCTTGCTCTGTTCAAGACGATTTGTTCCCCAACGCCTTTATACAACTCTTTAATGCTTTCATGATTAGCATTCGTGACAATTACTTTAGCGCCACGTTTTACAGCTGCATTTATTGCTAATTTAAGGCTTACCTGATCTTCCCACGTAAAAAGAGATTCGTTGTATTTTACGAATCCATTATGGTTGTGTTTTACGGTATAAGGTGGGTCTACGAATACGAAATCCCCTTTAGCGGCATAAGCGAGAGAAGTTTTATAGTCCGCGGAAAGCAAAATCGCATTGGATAATAGCTTTGATGTCTCTTCAAAATTATCTGAATCCATAACTACATTTTTTTTGGTGCCGATGGGAACATTGAATTTGCCATTGAGATTAACTCTGTAAAGGCCATTCCAACATGTACGATTGAGATAAATAAAGCGGGCAGCACGCTCTGATATATTGGACGGAGATTGTTCACGGACTATGTAGTAGTAATCCTTCGAATGAAGTTCGTGATGCTTTTTTAGTAAAAGTTGGACCGATTCCCAATCATCCTTAATCGCTTGGTATGTTTCAATTAGTTGAGGGTTTGCATCAGCTAGAATTGCGCTTTTGGGGGCAAGTTTGAAATAAATCGCCCCACCACCTAGGAAAGGCTCAATATATCGATCAAATTTAATGTCCAAGATCGAATCAAATTTATCGACAAGCCATCTCTTGCCACCTGCCCACTTGAGGAATGGGGCAACTATCATAGCCCCATCATCAAGAGTATTAATTGATTTTCTCATTAACAATGCCAATATTATTGTTATGTTCCGCGAAGAGTATGACATTTTGCATTGAAATGAAAGCTTTCTCGAAAGGCGAGCGGTCGCAACCAAGCTCAGGTGTGCAACCTAGTCTGTAACCACAGCCTTATAGGGCACACTGTGAGCTAGTGCGTCATACAAGGTGTTTTTGCGCCGCTCCCAAAGATTAGCAGCACCTCTCAAATCTGATTGGTTGCCGGTGGTAGAATATGTACTGAAGCTGGCTAGACAGTCGCCGTCCACGTAAGTGGAGGGAGGAAAGTCCGGGCTCCGCAGAGCAGGATGACGGCTAACGGCCGTACGCCGTGAGGCGAGGAACAGGGCCACAGAGACGAGCGTATTAAGTTACGGTGAAACGCGGTAACCTCCATCCGGAGCAAAGCCAAATAGGGTAGTAATAGCGTGGCTCGCGCTGCTACCGGGTAGGCTGCTTGAGCGCATGAGCAATTGTGCGCCTAGATGAATGACTGTCGCTCACCGCAAGGTGAGAACAGAACCCGGCTTATCGGCCAGCTTCACTTTTTAATAATCTTGTCACTTTTACGCGGGGTCATGTGCTTTCGGGTTTTAATGGACTGCTTACAGCCATTAAATGTCGATACACCCCTGAGGGCGTGGTGCATATGTTGTTTTATGGGGATGTCCTTTCTGGATTTCCCCTCAATTCAGTTAATTTCTTTCATTTTCAAGCCAACCGTCTTTACCTGCTCCAATTCATCGGCAAGTCCATCGAAGTATTTGCCGCATAGCCAAATTCAAGCACATCGCAATGAGTCCTCATAAGTCACATTCACTTAATTTCCTATCCTATTAATTATTAAGGAATTAATTTTCATTAGAAAAGTAAGCTAAGTCATTGTCCTGTAAAGGAAAAATCACAAAAAAGGGCTTGCATCACCCTTTTTTTTTAACTATAGTGGGTGGCAGTGGAGAAAAGTGGGTTTTTGTGGGAAGTTGCTATCTGATTTGTCGTGCTCATCTCATGACGTTTTAGCTTGGTTGTTGTAAGCCCCAGTTATCTGGTCAGCAACTTCTCACTTTTTATTGGGTTATAAAAGGGGTGGCGAACGATATGTTTCGCGGTGCAACATCATTAAATCTGGATGCAAAAGGCAGGCTCGCAGTGCCGAGCAAGCATCGTGATGCCTTGCAGACTCAGTGCGCCGGACATCTGGTGCTGACTGCGCATCCCCATCGTTGCTTGTTGCTTTATCCACAGCCTGCATGGGAACCGATCCAGTCCAAGGTCATGTCACTCTCCAGTTTCGATAAGCAATCCAGTGCGCTGCAAAGGCTGTTGGTCGGTTATGCCGAAGACATGGAGCTGGATAGCGCCGGTCGTCTGCTGGTTTCTCCTGCCTTACGTGAATTCGCCGGTTTGGAAAAGCAGGCCATGCTGGTCGGCCAGGGCAGTCACTTTGAATTATGGAATATTGAAGCATGGCGCGCGCAACTTGAGCGCGTGATGTCCGGCGACGAAATGTCGCTACCCACCGAGCTGGAGGGTTTCTCGCTGTGAGTGTTGGCTTGAGCCAGCCTCCCAAACCTTCAGCCTCTCTGTCATCCGCATCGCCTTCATCGGTTTTAGCTTTGAATACCAACAAACACATTACGGTTTTGCTGAATGAGGCCGTGGATGCGCTCGCTATCAAGCCTTCAGGAACTTATGTGGATGGAACGTTTGGTCGTGGTGGGCATAGCCGCAGGATTCTGGAGCGCCTCGGCGACCAGGGGCGCTTGATTGCCCTGGATCGAGATTTGGCGGCTGTTGATGCGGCCGCAGCGATTGAAGATCCGCGCTTTCAGATCATTCACAGCCATTTTTCTGCGATGAAAGACGCTTTGGGGAGTGTCGGTGTGACGCAGGTGGATGGAGTTCTATTGGATATCGGTATCTCTTCGCCACAGATAGATGAAGGTGAACGTGGTTTTAGTTTCAGGTTTGATGGTCCGCTCGATATGCGTATGGATCAAAGTCGCGGCCAGACAGCGGCTGAATTTATTGCGCAGGCAACTGAGCAACAACTTACGGGGGTTATAAAAGATTATGGTGAAGAACGGTTTGCTAAGCAGATTGCAAGGGCGATTGTTGCAGCACGCGCAGAGGGGAATGCCATCGCCACTACCGGACAACTTGCCAAGATCGTTGCAGGGGCGGTTCCAAAAATCGAGCCTGGCCAAGACCCGGCGACGCGCACCTTTCAGGCTTTACGGATTTTCGTCAATCAGGAGCTTGAAGAATTGGCGATAGCTTTGCCGCAATGTCTTTCATTGCTTGCTGCTGGCGGCAGATTGGCTGTCATCAGCTTTCATTCGCTGGAAGATCGCATCGTCAAACGCTTTATTCGTGGCGAGCAGGACAGGGATGATTTGCCCGCCAATTTTCCGGTACTGGCCAAGGACTTGCCACAGCCCAGGATGATGGCGGTGGGCAAGGCGATCAAGCCGAGTGCGGCAGAAATCAAGTCTAATCCACGTTCGCGGAGCGCGGTGTTGCGTGTGGCAGAGAGAACGGCCGTGGCATGACGCGACTTAATCTCATTTTATTTGCGGTATTGATGATGACGGCCTTGGGTGTTGTGACTGCACAGCACAAGGCGCGCAAATTATATTTTGAATTACAGCAGCAAAACGATGCGGCTAAGCAATTCGATATTGAGTGGGGCCAGTTGCAGCTTGAACAAAGTACCTGGGCCATGCATTCAAGAATAGAAAGCATTGCAAGCCGGCATATGAATATGGAAGTACCTGATAGCAAGAGAATTCAAGTGGTATCTACGCATCACCCAACCGTGGTTGCCCCATTGCCTGCTGAAGGGAAGGTTCAGTAATGAACACTTCGTCCATCAACAAGCAACTGGCGATCAAATTGCCAGTCTGGCGCCGCCGGCTATTGCTGGTCGCAGTGCTGGCAGGATTCGCTGTGCTGATTGGCCGCAGTGTTTATTTACAAAGCACGCACAAGCAGTTTTTGCAGCAAAAAGGCGATGCTCGCTATAGCCGCACGCTGACCTTGCCTTCGCATCGCGGCATGATTACCGACCGCAATGGCGAGCCGCTTGCCATCAGCACACCCGTCGAGTCTATCTGGGCCAGTCCGCCTGATTTGAATATGAGCCAGGAGCAGGTTAAACAGCTCGCCAAATTGCTCGATTTGAAAGCAGACAGCATCAGTAAGAAACTGGCGAATAATCCGCGCGAGTTCGTCTATATCAAGCGCCGTATTCCGCCTGAGCTCGCAAGGCAGGTGATGAGCCTGAAGATCCCCGGCATTTTCATGCAGCGCGAATATAGACGCTATTACCCTGCCGGCGAGATGTCCGCACATCTTGTTGGCTTTACCGGTGTCGATGAGATCGGCCGTGAAGGGTTCGAGTTGGCTGCGCAAGATTGGCTATCGGGCAAGGAAGGTAGCCGTCGTGTCATTAAAGACAGGCAGGGTCGCATTGTTGAAGACCTTGAAGCCGTCAAAGTGCCGCAGGATGGTAAGGATCTGGTGCTGTCGATTGATCGCAGGATCCAATATCTGGCACATCGCGAGCTGGCAAAAGCGGTCGAACTGCATAAGGCTAAAGCTGGAGCAGTGATTGTGCTTGATGCCCGAAGCGGTGAAGTTCTTGCCATGACTAACGTCCCCAGCTACAACCCCAATAACCCGGTCAATCTGGCCGGGCGTTCGCGCAATCGCGCAATCGTCGATATTTTTGAGCCGGGCTCCACGCTGAAGCCATTTACCGCGGCAGCAGCTTTGGAATCGGGCATCTTTGATACCCTGACGCAGATTCAGACATCTCCTGGTTGGTTCAGGGTCGGCAGTGCGACAGTGCGCGATGTGCATCCTCAGGGCCTGATCAATGTAGCAACAGTGATCCAGAAATCTTCCAACGTAGGCTCTGCAAAAATGGCCTTGAGCCTTGAGCCTAAGTATTTGTGGAATATCTTTAATCAGGTCGGCTTCGGTCAGGTAACCAATATCGGTTTTCCTGGCGAAGCCTCCGGCAAGCTGCGGGATTACAAGACATGGCGCCCGATTGAGCAGGCTACCATGTCTTACGGGCATGGCATCAGCATGACGCTGCTGCAGTTGGCTCGTGCATACACGGTATTCGCCAATGATGGCGAACTGCGTCCAGTAACGCTACGTAAGCAAACCGAGTTGCAAGTGGGGCAGCAGGTGTTTTCAGCCAAGACGGCTAGAGATCTGCGCAGCATGATGGAGTTGGCAGTCCAGCCTGGAGGTACTGCACCGCGTGCACAGATCCTGGGGTATCGCGTAGCCGGTAAAACCGGTACCGCGCACAAACTGGGCGTCGGTGGTTATCAGGCAGATCAATATGTATCGTCCTTCGTTGGCATGGCGCCGGCATCAGATCCACGTTTGATCATGGCGGTGATGATCGATGAGCCGACTGGCGGACAGTATTTCGGCGGTGCAGTAGCGGCTCCTGTTTTCAGTGCCGTGATGTCAGGCGCGTTACGCATGTTGGCAATCCCGCAAGATGCCCCGAACGACAACATTGTGATTCCCCCGGAACAAGTGCCGGAAGTGCAGGAGATGGTATGAGCGATATACTTTCCTCGCTTTACGCACAGGGCGTGGCTGCCAGCAGCATTACTGCAGACAGTCGCAAAGTGCAGGCCGGAAGCCTTTTCCTTGCATACCCGGGTGAAAAGCATGATGGGCGAGCGTTCATTGCGCAGGCAGTGGCACAAGGTGCCTCAGCAGTAGCCTGGGAAAGCCAGGGTTTTACCTGGGACGCACATTGCCAGGTACCGAATCTGCCGGTCAGGAATCTGCGCGAGAATTGCGGGCTGATAGCCGATAGCTTCTATGGCCACCCTTCAGAAAAGCTCTGGATGATTGGTGTCACCGGCACCAATGGCAAGACTTCTTGCAGCCACTGGCTGGCGCAGACTTTGAGTCTGGTCGGCCGTAAGACGGCCTTGGTCGGCACGCTGGGTAATGGCTTTCCCAGCGCATTATCCCACGCTATCAATACAACGCCTGACCCTATATTGCTGCATGGCATGCTGGCCGATTATCTGCAGCAGGGCGCCAAGGCTGTCGCCATGGAGGTTTCTTCGCATGGCCTGGAGCAGGGGCGGTTGAACGGCGTGCATTTTGATGTGGCGGTATTCACTAATCTCTCCCGCGACCATCTGGATTATCACGGCGATATGACGGCGTATGCCGCTGCCAAGAAAAAACTGTTCGATTGGGATGGCCTTGCTTGTTCGGTGCTGAATGTTGATGACGAATTCGGTGCGCAGTTGGCAAAAAATCTTATTGCGACGAATAAGTCACAGGTGACTTACGGTTTTTCCGAACATGCCATGGTGCGCGGTTCCGGCCTGCGTTTCACCTCGCAAGGGTTGAGCATGGAAGTCGCTACGCCATCTGGTAATGCCGTCGTTTCCGCCGCATTGCTTGGGCGATTCAACGCTTATAACCTGCTTGCCGTTCTGGCGACCCTGCTCAGTTCCAATGTCAGCCTTAAAGATGCGGTCGCTGCGATTGCCCAGGTCAATTCAGTTGCCGGCCGTATGCAGCAATTGGGCGGCGGCGAATTGCCATTGGTTGTCATCGATTATGCACATACCCCGGATGCGCTGGAAAAAGTCCTGAGTGCCTTGCGCGAGCAATCCACCGGCAGATTGTTCTGCGTGTTTGGTTGCGGCGGCAATCGCGACCAAGGCAAGCGGCCTTTGATGGGTGAAGTGGCTGCGAAACTGGCCGACAAGGTGATCGTGACAACCGACAACCCGCGCGATGAAGCGCCCGAGGCAATTGCCCGGGCGATTGAGTCGGGCCTTGCCGGCGAATATGAAGTCGTGCTGGATCGCACCGCGGCGATTGCAGCGGCAATCGAGCAGGCCGGAGCAGGCGACATTGTGCTGGTGGCTGGTAAAGGCCATGAGGATTATCAGGAAATCGCAGGCGTGAAATACCCATTCAGCGATGAAGCCGTCGCCAGCGAAATATTGGGCAAAGTGCAGAAGGGGCAGCGAGCATGATGCACCTGTCCGAAGCGGCGATTGCAACCAAAGGCCAAGTGATCGGGCAGGATGTGCTATTCACCTGCGTGACCAACGATAGCCGTGGTAATAACCCGGGCCAGCTCTTTGTTGCCATGAAGGGTGAGCGGGTGGATGGCCATGATTACGCGCTATCTGCCATAGAAAATGGCGCGGCTGCTGCCATGGTTTCGCATGAGGTGGATGGTCTGGCTTCAGCGCTTCTGGTCAAGAACACACGTCTGGCATTGGGCGACCTGGCCGCGCATTGGCGTGGCAAATTCAATATCCCGCTGGCTGCGATTACCGGCAGTAATGGCAAGACCACTGTCAAGGAAATGCTTGCCAGCATCCTGCGTGTTGCCGCTGGAGACGATGATCAGGTTCTGGCTACCGTGGGTAACCTCAACAACGATATCGGCCTGCCGCTGACCTTGCTTAAATTGCGTAAGCAACATCGTTATGCCGTAGCCGAGATGGGCATGAATCATTTCGGTGAGATCCGTTATTTGACACGCGTCGGCCGCCCTACCGTGGCCCTGGTGAATAACGCTACCACGGCGCATCTTGGCGGGCTGGGCTCAGTTGAAGGGATCGCAAAAGCCAAAGGCGAGATATTCGAAGGGCTGTCGGCCGATGGTGTTGCCGTCATCAATGCCGATGATGAGTTTGCGCCGCTATGGCGAGCATTGGCAGCTGATCACAGAATCCTGACTTTTGGTTTGCATCAAGCTGCGGATGTCAGCGCGAGCTTTACCTTGAATGCTGAAAGCAGCGACATGCAGATAAGCACGCCACTGGGCGCGGCCTCAGTCAAATTGCCGGTAGCAGGCAAACATAATGTGAGTAACGCGCTTGCTGCCATCGCAGTCGCTATTGCCATGGGCGCTTCCTTGCAACAGATCGTCGCCGGTCTTGAATCCTTCGCTGGTGTTAAAGGACGTCTGCAACGCAAGCGCGGCATCAAGGGCGCAGTGGTGATCGATGACACTTACAACGCCAATCCGGCTTCCATGAGAGCGGCGATCGATGTGCTCACTGCGCGCCAGGGTGAGAAGTTGCTGGTGCTGGGCGACATGGGGGAACTTGGTAATGATGCGGCGGCCATGCACGCGGAAATCGGAGCTTATGCCAAAAAGGCTGGAGTCAATGCGCTGTATGTTCTGGGCGAGTTGAGTCATGAAATGGCGAAAGCCTTTGGCCTTGGCGCGCAGCATTTTGAAACGCCGGATGCGCTGGTCTGGAGTCTGGCAAGCCGCATGAACGATTTCAGCACCGTGCTGGTGAAAGGTTCGCGTTTCATGCAGATGGAGCGTGTCGTCAATTTGATCGTGCAGGACAATTCCGGGGGGAAACACTAATGCTGCTTGAGCTTGCACAATGGCTGGCACAGGATATACGGGCATTCAACGTATTCAATTACATCACTTTGCGCGCGGTTCTGGCGACATTGACAGCACTCATCATCTCGTTTGTTGTCGGCCCGGGGCTGATACGCAAGTTAACGCAATACAAAGTCGGTCAATCTGTACGTGACGATGGTCCGCAAACGCATCTGGTAAAAGCCGGAACGCCTACGATGGGCGGCGCGCTGATCCTGGTGGCTATTGCCATTTCCACCTTGCTTTGGGCTGATTTGAGCAATCGATATGTCTGGGTGGTACTGGTGACCACACTGGGATTCGGCATCATCGGCTGGGTCGATGATTGGCGCAAGGTCGTGCATCGCAATCCCAAGGGGCTGGCAGCGCGTGAGAAATATTTCTGGCAATCGTTGATTGGTTTTGGCGTGGCTGTATATCTTTTCTATACGGCGACGGTTCCGACCGAAACCACGCTGATTTTCCCATTTATTAAGAACCTGGTGCTGCCTCTGGGTGCGGTGGGCTTCATCGTGCTCACCTATCTTGTCATCGTCGGTACCAGCAACGCCGTCAACCTGACTGACGGCTTGGACGGTCTTGCCATCATGCCGACGGTGATGGTGGGCGGTGCGCTTGCCATTTTCGCCTATGTCGCTGGGCACCTTTATTTCTCTAAATATCTTGGTGTGCCTTATGTGCCGGGTGCCGGTGAATTGACGGTGTTCTGTGCGGCGATCGTTGGGGCTGGTCTTGGCTTTCTCTGGTTCAACGCTTATCCGGCAGAAGTGTTCATGGGAGATGTCGGTGCGCTGGCCTTAGGCGCTGCGCTTGGTGTAGTCGCTGTAATTGTCCGGCAGGAAATCGTGCTTTTCATCATGGGTGGCGTATTCGTGATCGAAACGGTATCGGTCATGTTGCAGGTCGGGTCATTCAAGTTGACGGGAAAACGCATCTTCCGAATGGCGCCGCTACATCACCACTACGAATTGAAAGGCTGGAAAGAGACGCAAGTCGTCGTGCGCTTCTGGATCATCACCATGATGCTGGTGCTGATTGGCCTGGCGAGTTTGAAGATCAGATAAGGAACAGATGCAACATGCCATTGGCGATTAAAGATAAACGGGTGTTGGTGCTGGGGCTGGGTGATACCGGTCTTTCGGCATTGCGCTGGCTGAAACGCCAGGACGCCGTCCTGTCTGCCGCCGATACCCGCGATGCGCCACCCGGCCTGAAAACAATTCAGCAGGAAATGCCCGAACTCGATATAGCACTTGGGCCCTTGCAGGCGAATTTGCTCCTGACTCAGGATCTGCTGGTCGTTAGCCCCGGCGTGCCGCTGGCGACACCAGAGATTCAGCAAGCCGTTGCGAGTGGTGTGCAAGTGATTGGCGATGTCGAGTTGTTTGCGCAATTCAGGCCTGCAAGCGCCAAGGTGATCGCAATCACTGGCGCCAATGGCAAAAGTACCGTGACGACTCTGGTTGGCGAGATGTGTAAAGCCGCCGGATTGAAAACCCTGATTGCCGGCAATATCGGTTTGCCCGTCCTGGATACGCTGGATGGGTCTGCACCGGATGTCTATGTGCTGGAGCTTTCCAGCTTTCAGCTTGAGACGACGCATACATTGGCTGCAGATGCTGCGACCGTGCTCAATCTGAGCGAAGACCATATGGACCGCTACGGCGGCATGGCTGAATATGCTGCCGCCAAAGCGCGCATCTTCCAATCTGGCGGGGTTCAGGTACTGAATCGTCAGGATGCATGGAGCTCCAGCATGGCGCTGGCCGGTCATCAGGTTGTCAGTTTTGGTGATGATGCATCGCCGGGTGCCAGCGATTTCGGATTGAAGCAGGACGATGGTGATGTCTGGCTGGTGCAGGGTGAAACCCGGCTGATTAAAGCCAGCGAATTGAAGATTGCCGGTTTGCATAATGCAGTCAATGCACTTGCGGCCTTGGCTTTGTGTCGCGCCATTGGTATTGATTATGCGCCGCTGCTCAATACGCTTCGCAGCTTCAAAGGCTTGCCGCATCGTGTCGAGTGGGTCGCGGATATTAATGGTATTTCATTCTACGATGATTCCAAGGGCACGAACGTTGGCGCTACTTGCGCGGCTTTGCATGGATTGCCGCAAAAAGTGGTGTTGATTGCCGGCGGCGATGGCAAGGGGCAGGACTTCACACCACTGGCCGCGCCGGTAAAAGAAAATGCACGCGCAGTCGTACTGATCGGGCGGGATGCATCTCTAATTGAAAATGCACTTGGCTCAACAGGTGTGCCCTTGTTCAAAGCAGATAGCCTGGAGCAGGCGGTTGATGCTGCATTCAAGGCAGCACAACCTGGTGATGCCGTCCTGCTTTCCCCCGCATGCGCCAGCTTTGATATGTTCCGCAACTATGTGCATAGGGCCGAAGTGTTCTGCACTGCAGTGCATGCGCTGGCTGCAACATCTGAGGAGTTTGCACGATGATGCAGATACTCAGCAGCCGTATGCGCTACGCTACGCCGACCTACGACCAGGCATTGCTTTGGGTCACGCTTATCCTGCTGGGCCTGGGTCTGATCATGGTCTATTCGTCTTCCATCGCGCTGGCCGAGGCAGATAGGGCCACAGGCCATCAATCGACCTATTACCTGATACGCCACAGTATTTACCTGGTGATCAGTCTCACTGCGGCGGCCATTACGTTCCAGATACCTACACAGATATGGCAGAAGATGGCGCCCTATCTGTTTCTGATCGGTATGGTCTCCCTGATTCTGGTCCTTATCCCTGGTATCGGGCGTGAAGTGAACGGAAGCCGCCGCTGGATATCGCTATTCGTCGTGACGGTACAGCCATCGGAGTTCATGAAACTACTGGTTGCTGTGTATGTGGCGGACTACACGCTGCGCAAGGCCGCAGTGATGGATAGCTTCACCAAGAGCTTCGTTCCCATGCTGGCCGTCATGTTCGTCGTCGGCAGTCTTTTGTTGATGGAGCCCGACTTCGGCGCATTCGCTGTGATCGCCACCATCACCATCTCCATTCTCTGGTTAGGCGGTATCAACGGCCGCATTTTTGCCGGGATGATCGCATTACTGGTGGTCGGCTTCGTCCTGCTGATCTGGAGCTCTCCATATCGTTTACAACGCATCATCGGCTTTATGGATCCCTGGGCAGATCCTTATGGCAAGGGTTATCAGCTGTCGCATGCATTGATTGCCTTCGGCCGCGGGGAATGGTTCGGGGTCGGCCTGGGTGCCAGCGTCGAGAAGCTGCTTTACCTGCCGGAAGCCCATACCGACTTTTTGCTGGCGGTGATCGCCGAGGAGCTCGGATTTATCGGTGTATTGGCTGTCGTTGGCCTGTTTGCCTGGCTGGTGGTTCGTGCTTTTGCAATCGGTAAAGAGGCCATCAATAACGAACGCTATTTTTCGGCTTTGCTGGCGCAAGGCATAGGCGTCTGGATAGGCGTGCAAGCCATCATCAACATGGGTGTCAACATGGGCATCCTGCCGACCAAAGGCTTGACGCTGCCGCTGCTCTCATTCGGCGGCAGCGGTATCCTGGCGAATTGCATTGCACTGGCCGTGTTGATGCGGATCGATTTTGAAAACAGGCGCATACAGAAGGGTTTGCCGGTATGACGTTGCATATTTCAATCCTGTTTCCTATGGAAAACGTTGCGCCTGTTTCGGTGGAGGCTAACCTGCGCAGCAGGTTATGCCGTAGCCAAAACCCAGGATTCAGAAGGGCTTACCGGTATGAGTAAAACCCTGCTTATCATGGCTGCAGGTACCGGTGGGCATGTGATGCCGGGCTTGGCCGTGGCCGAAGCCATGCGCAGTCGCGGCTGGCATATCCATTGGCTGGGTACACGGCATGGGATGGAGAATCGCCTGGTACCGCCAAGCGGCATCGTTATGACCAGTGTTAATTTCTCAGGTTTGCGCGGCAAAGGTCTGCTCCATACATTCACAGGCGTATTCAAACTGCTTGGCGCAATCGTCAGTACCTGGCAATTGATGGCCAGGTTACGTCCCAATGTAGTGCTCGGTATGGGCGGCTATGTCACTGTTCCCGGTGGTTGGGCAGCGCGCTTGCGCAAGCTGCCGTTGGCTGTGGTGAATGCAGATGCTGCACTGCTGATGTCGAACCGCGCCCTGGCGAAATCGGCTACACGTGTGCTGTTCGGTTTTGAAGGTGATATGCAGAAACAGCCTGAAATCGCTCAAAAAGCACGCGTGACGGGCAACCCGATACGAAAGGAAATCGCAGCGATCGAGCCGCCGGATGTGCGCTTCAGGAATCGCAGCGGTCCGCTGAAATTGCTGGTGGTTGGCGGCAGCCTGGGAGCGCGCGTGCTGAATGAAACATTGCCGGCTGCCCTGGCAAGGATGCCGGAGATATCAAGGCCCAGCGTCGTACATCAATCCGGTGCAAAACATATAGAAGCCTTGCAATCAGCTTACCGGGCAGCAGGGGTGTCGGCCACCGTGCTTCCTTTTATCGACGATATGGCCGCTGCCTATGCCGAAGCCGATGTGCTGGTCTGCCGCGCAGGTGCGATCACTGTCAGCGAGATTGCGGTTGCGGGTGCGGCAAGCATCCTGGTGCCGTTGGTGGTATCGACCACTTCGCATCAGCGAGATAACGCGGAATGGATGGCCAAGCATGGCGCTGCCATGTATCTGCCGCAAGCCGAGATGACAGCCGAGCATCTGGCTGACATTTTGCAGAACCTGACACGCGAAGGCTTGCTTGAAATGGCGCTGGCTGCACGCAAGCTCGCAAAACCCAATGCAACGGAAGCCATTGCCGACGAGCTGGAAGCGATTGCCTTGCCAGCGCAAGCGGGAGACATAATATGAAACATAAAGTAAAGAACGTGCATTTTGTCGGCATCGGCGGTTCTGGCATGTGCGGTATTGCAGAAGTGCTGTTGAACCTGGGTTTCAGCGTCAGCGGTTCCGACCTCGCCAGCAACAGCGTGACTCAGCGCCTGAAGAAGCTTGGTGCATTGGTATTTCACGGCCATGCCAAGGAGAACCTGGAAAAAGCCGATGTGGTGGTCGTTTCATCTGCGGTCAACGAGGCGAATCCTGAAGTGATGGAAGCGCGTAGCCGCACCATCCCTGTCGTGCCGCGCGCCATCATGCTGGCTGAGCTTATGCGGTTCAGGCAGGGCATCGCAGTGGCAGGTACACATGGAAAAACGACGACGACCAGCCTGATTGCCAGCATCCTGGCTGAAGCAGGCATGGACCCTACCTATGTGATCGGCGGCAAGCTGGAATCTGCCAATACCAATGCCAAGCTGGGCACGGGTGAATTTATCGTGGCCGAGGCGGATGAGTCTGATGCTTCATTCCTGCACCTGACGCCGGTGATTTCCGTCGTGACCAATATCGATGCCGACCATATGGATACCTATGGCCACGACTTCGAGAAACTCAAAGGTGCATTCGTCGAGTTCCTGCAACAGTTGCCTTTCTATGGCATGGCGGTGGTCTGCATTGATGACGCGAATGTGCGCTCGATCTTGCCTAGCGTTTCCAAACCCATCATGCCCTACGGTTTTTCTGAAGAGGCGCGGATTCGTGCAACTAATGTCGTGGCCGATGGTGCACAGATGCATTTTACGGTCACGCGAATCAATGGTGTGACGACGTCTTTCGATGTCACTTTGAATCTGCCGGGCAATCATTATGTGTTGAATGCTTTGGCGGCGATTGCGGTGGCGAGTGAGTTGAACGTGCCGGATGAAGCGATCATCAAAGCGCTGGCTGAATTCAAAGGCGTGGGTCGTCGTTTCGAGCGTTACGGCGAAGTGCCTGCCAAGGATGGCGGCACGTTTACCCTGATTGACGATTACGGGCATCACCCGGTTGAGATGCAGGCGGTCATTGCTGCTGCTCGCGGTGCTTTCCCCGGTCGCCGCCTGGTGCTGGCGTTCCAGCCGCATCGGTATACCCGAACACGTGATTGTTTCGAGGACTTCGTCAAAGTCCTGTCCTCAGTGGATGCCTTGATTCTGACTGAAGTCTACCCAGCAGGTGAGCCGCCGATTGTGGCCGCCGATGGGCGCTCGCTGGTCAGGGCAGTGCGTGTCGCAGACAAGGTGGAGCCGCTATTCGTAGAGACTCCGGCAGAGCTGCCGGAAGCGATCCTGGGCATGGCGAAAGATGGCGATGTCGTCATCGTCATGGGCGCGGGGTCTATCGGGCATGTGGCAGCCAATACAAAGGATCTGTCAGCGTGATGGCACAGCAAATCAGGCAAGGACGTCTACTGCTGAATGAGCCGCTGGCTCGCTGCACAAGCTGGCGTGTCGGCGGAAAAGCGGATCGGCTCTATATCCCTGCCGATTTGCAGGACCTGCAGGCGTTTCTGCAAGGCTTGAATGAAAAGGAGCCTGTGTACTTCATAGGCTTGGGGTCGAATCTGCTGGTGAGGGATGGCGGTGTGCGCGGCACTGTAGTGATCATGCACAACGTGCTGACAGGGTTGCGGATGGAAGATGGCCTGGTTTACGCGGAAGCCGGCGTGACGTGCGCCAAGCTGGCCAGGTTCACCGCCCGCCAGCACAGGCATGCCGCCGAATTCATGGCAGGCATCCCCGGCACTGTCGGCGGCGCATTGGCGATGAATGCGGGGTGTCACGGCGGCGAAACCTGGGGCGTGGTAAAGCAGGTGCAGACCGTAGATCGCCATGGCCTGCTGCATCTGCGCGACAGGAGTGAATTTTTCGCCAGTTACCGGCATGTACAGATGCCGGTCGAGGGTGAATGGTTTGTCGCCGCATGGTTTGATCTGCCACTAGGTGAAGCGAATGAAGCCGAACAGAAGATTAAAAGCCTGCTGGCTAAACGGCTGGCGACACAGCCGCTGAATCAACCGAACGCAGGATCTACTTTCCGCAATCCGCCGGGTGATTTTGCGGCGCGTCTGATCGAGGCTTGTGGGCTGAAAGGTTACAGGATCGGCGGCGCGCAAGTCTCTGAGAAGCATGCCAATTTCATCGTCAATCTTGGCGGTGCGACGGCAACGGATATTGAACAGTTGATCGCTTTGATGCGTGAGACGGTAAAAAAAGAACATGGCATTGAACTGCAGCAGGAAGTCAGAGTGATAGGTGAAGCATGAGTGACAAATTCGGAAAAGTCGCGGTTTTGTTAGGTGGCCGCTCAGGCGAACGGGAAGTTTCGCTGAATAGCGGCGGCGCGGTGCTGGCAGCTTTGCTGCGCCGCGGTGTCGATGCGCATGCTTTCGACCCGGCAGAGCGGCCACTGCATGATCTCGAAGGTTTTGACCGCGTATTCATTGCCCTGCATGGCCGCTATGGTGAAGACGGCACCATACAAGGCGCTTTGGAGTTGATGGAAATTCCCTATACAGGCAGCGGTGTCATGGCCTCCAGTCTGGGCATGGATAAATGGCGCACCAAATTGTTATGGCGTGCTGCCGGTGTGGTAACGCCGGACTTCTCATTAGTGGATGCAGATAGCGATTTTGCTGCCATCGAGGAAAAGCTGGGTTTGCCGCTTTTTGTGAAACCGTCGAATGAAGGTTCCAGCATCGGTATCAGCAAGGTGAAGCAGTCCGGCCAATTGCAGCGGGCTTATGAACTGGCAGCCAAATCGGATCCATTGGTCATTGCGGAACAGTTTGTCGGCGGCGGTGAATACACCGTGGGTATTCTGGGCGATCAGGCGCTTCCCGTGATTCGTATCGTGCCAGCCAACGAATTCTACGACTATGAAGCCAAGTACCTGCGCGATGACACGCAGTATCTATGTCCATGCGGTTTGGCGCCGGAGAAAGAAGCGCAGATCCAGGCCGAGGCGTTGCAGGCATTCCGCACCGTAGGCGGCAGGGGCTGGGGGCGTGTGGATTTCCTCATGGATGAAGCAGGCCGGCATTACTTCCTGGAAGTGAATACCTCGCCTGGCATGACGGATCACAGTTTGGTGCCGATGGCAGCGAAAGCCGCAGGCATCAGTTTTGATGAGCTGGCTGTGAGAATACTGGAGGCGGCACGTGTGGGATAAGCCACAAGTCCTCAACTGGATTGCCAATCTTCTGTTTGGATTGGCGACCGTGCTGATGCTCTATGGCGTGATTTACGTCGTCGTGCATCTGCCCATTTTTCCGCTACGCGAAGTGCGGGTCGAGGGCGAGTTGACACATGTGACGCGTGAGCAATTGAAATTGATCGTGAGCCGCCATTTGCAGGGAAATTTCTTCACGCTGGATCTGGTGAAAGCACGCGATGCTTTTGAGAAGCTGCCCTGGGCTCGCAGTGTCAGCCTGCGTCGTCGTTGGCCGGACAGGCTGGAAGTCATTGTCGATGAGCACAAGGAATTGGCACGTTGGGGAAATATTGCCTTGGTGAACAGCTATGGCGAGTTGTTCCATGCCGCTTCGGATGAAGACCTGCCTGTGTTTTACGGGCCGGGCGATGGTGTCAGGGAAGTGGCTGTGCAATACGCCAAATATACGGAGTTGCTGGCAACAGCAGGGGTGAAAGTGACGCAGCTGGTGCTGACCCCAAGGCGCGCATGGCAAATCCAGACGGATAACAACATCGTGATCGAGCTGGGGCGGGAAGACATGGAAGCGAGACTGGCAAAGTTTGCCAATGTCTACCAGCACACCTTGAGCAAGCTGGGGGTGACATTTACCTATGCGGATTTGAGGTACCCGAACGGGTTTGCCGTCAGACGGCCAGTCAAGGCCACAGCAAATAAGACAGGAGCCGCTTGATGAAACGTGCGTCTGCAGGAATGAATGGAGAGTTGTATGAGCAAAATTAGAGAAGACAAGAACCTGATCGTGGGGCTGGATATCGGCACATCGAAGATCGTTGCGATTGTTGCTGAGCTTCAGCCTGAAGGGTCACTGAAAGTGATCGGTCTGGGACAGCATACATCGCGGGGGCTGAAAAAAGGCGTGGTGATCAATATCGATTCCACCATGCAGGCGATACAGCGGGCGCTGGAGGAGGCGGAGCTGATGGCGGATTGCAAGATCAGCTCGGTGTTTACCGGCATCGCCGGCAGCCATATCAGGAGCCTGAATTCGCACGGCATGGTGAAGATCAAGGATGCCGAGGTGATGCAGGCCGATGTCGACCGCGTGATCGATACGGCGCGGGCTATTGCGCTGCCATCCGACCAGCAGATCCTGCATATCCTGACACAGGAATTCATCATTGATGGCCAGGAGGATGTACGCGAGCCTTTGGGCATGAGCGGCATGAAACTGGAAGTGAAGGTGCATATCGTCACCGGTGCGGTCGCTGCGGCACAGAACATCGTCAAGTGCATCAAGCGTTGCGGCCTGGAAGTGTCGGATCTGATTCTGCAACCACTGGCCTCAAGCATGGCCGTGCTGACGGAAGACGAAAAGGAGTTGGGTGTCTGCCTGGTGGATATCGGCGGAGGCACAACAGATATCGCCGTGTTCAAACAGGGCGCGATTCGCCATACCGCTGTTGTACCGATCGCGGGCGACCAGGTCACCAACGATATCGCCGTGGCATTCCGCACGCCTACCCAGGCGGCAGAGGAAATCAAGATCAAGCATGGTTGCTCGCTACGCCAATTGGCTGATCCGCGTGAAGTGGTCGAGGTGCCGGGGGTCGATGGCCGTGAGCCGCGTCAACTGTCAGTGCAGACACTGGCTGAAGTGATTGAGCCGCGCATCGTCGAACTCTATGAGTTGGTGCTGAGCGAGTTACGCCGTAGCGGCATGGAAGAGATGATCGCCTCCGGCATTGTCATCACCGGCGGTTCGTCGATGATGCGTGGCATGGTCGAGTTGGGCGAAGAGATATTCCATATGCCGGTACGTCTGGGTATGCCGCGTTATGTAGGCGGTTTATCGGAAGTCGTCAGCAATCCCCGCTATGCAACAGGGGTGGGCCTGGTGCTGATGGGCAAACAACAGGTGGAACGCAATCTACTGAACCAGATGGATTCGGGTTCGTTCGCAGACATCCTGAACCGCATGAAGAGCTGGTTCAAGGGCAATTTCTAAAGGTTTGCCAAAGGAATTTGGCGGATTTTGTTTTAAGTGTTTGGTCGTTTAGGCAGAAGTAGTTTGTAACATCAACAAGGAGGAATGAAATGTTTGAAATTATGGACAGGGACTCGCAAGAGGCCGTAATTAAAGTAATCGGTGTGGGTGGTTGCGGTGGTAACGCAGTCGCACACATGATCGAAAAGAACGTCGGTGGCGTGGAGTTCATTTGCGCCAATACCGACATGCAAGCGCTGAAGAAGAGCCAGGCCAAGACTGTGCTTCAAATCGGCACTGATATCACCAAGGGTCTGGGTGCTGGCGCACGGCCTGAAGTCGGACGTGAAGCCGCATTGGAAGATCGTGAGCGTATCGCCGAGATTATCGACGGAGCAGATATGCTGTTCATCACCGCAGGTATGGGCGGCGGCACAGGCACAGGTGCGGCGCCTATCATTGCCGAAGTGGCGAAAGAAATGGGCATCCTGACTGTGGCAGTCGTCACCAAGCCATTCTCGTTCGAAGGCAAGCGCACCAAGGTCGCTGTTGACGGTCTAGAAGAGCTTTCCAAGTATGTCGATTCTCTTATCGTTATCCCTAACGAAAAGTTGATGGAAGTGCTGGGTGAAGATGTGCCTTTCCTGCAAGCTTTCGAAGCTGCGAACGATGTATTGCATAACGCGGTCTCAGGCATTGCAGAAATCATCAATTGCCCAGGCCTGGTCAACGTCGACTTTGCCGACGTACGCACTGTCATGTCTGAAATGGGTATGGCAATGATGGGTTCGGCCATGGCCACTGGTCCGGATCGTGCCCGTATTGCAGCAGAGCAGGCCGTTGCAAGTCCATTGCTGGAAGACGTCAACCTGGCCAACGCACGCGGCGTTCTGGTTAATATCACGGCAAGCACTTCCTTCAAGATGAAGGAATACTATGACGTGATGAATACCATCAAGGCCTTCACTGCAGAAGATGCCACTGTAATCGTCGGTAACGTTTTTGATGAAACCATTGGTGACGGCTTGCGCGTGACCATGGTGGCTACTGGCTTGAATGGTGTCGCAGGCCGTCGTCAGCAAAAGCCCGAATTGCGCGTCATGACTCAAGTGCGCGATGGTACGACAGGGCAGGCTGTATATGTTGGCGGTTCCGGTGCAAATGCGATGATGGGTATGTCTGAAGATGAGACCCCTGCAGTGTTTTCATCCAATGGCCGCCGTGCGACGGTGGAAGCGATGAAGCAATCAGGTGTTGAGGAATACGACATTCCAGCATTCCTGCGTAAGCAAGCTGACTGACAGTTAATTGTTAATATATACAAATACTTAAGTATTTGTCTGTTAGCCGGTGGCTGGAGGAATGACAGTAAATGTGCTAGTATTTTAGGCAAATTAACGAGGTTTTATGACGTGGTAAAGCAAAGAACACTAAAAAAAGCCATCAGTGCCACTGGTGTCGGGCTGCATACAGGCGATAAGGTTACCCTGACCTTAAGCCCTGCCGCGCCCGATACCGGCATTATTTTCCGGCGAACTGATCTGCCTGGTTCACCTGAAATCAAGGTCAAACCGGACCTCGTTAAAGACACGCGCCTTTGTTCAGCCCTGGAAGACAATGGCGCGCGCGTTGCTACAGTGGAACATTTGCTGTCTGCCCTGGCCGGCCTGGGTATCGATAACATCCTGATCAGCATGGATGCAAGTGAAGTGCCGATCATGGATGGTAGTTCCGGTCCATTCGTTTACCTGTTGCAATCGGCAGGTATCGTTGAACAGGCTGCTGCAAAGAAATTCATCAAGATCAAGAAAATGGTCGAAGTGGTCGACGGCGATAAATGGGTGCGTTTCGAACCTTATTTCGGTTTCAAGATTGATTTCACCATCGATTTCAATCACCCGGTTTTCGACCATAGCGGTAAACGTGTGACGATTGATTTCGCTGATAACTCCTATATCAAGGAGATCAGTCGCGCTCGTACCTTTGGTTTCATGCATGAAGTCGAATACCTGCGCTCCAATGGTTTGGCGCGTGGAGGCAGCCTGGATAATGCAATCGTGCTGGATGAATACCGGGTGCTGAATGGTGATGGACTGCGTTACGAAGACGAGTTCGCCAAACATAAAGTGCTGGATGCGATTGGCGACCTTTATGTTCTCGGGCATCCGCTGATCGGTGCCTTCAGCGCCTATAAGTCCGGCCATGCATTGAATAACCAGTTATTGCGTACTTTGCTGGCGGATGCCGAAGCCTGGGAATACATCACTTACGATAATGTTGAAGAGGCGCCGGGCGCTTTTCAATTACAAATTCCCGTAGCACCTGTGCTGCAATACATATGACAGCCTGAACGCCTGCAATGCTGATTCTTCGTTTATTGCTGGTGCTTGGATTAATCTCAGTAGTGGTTTCACTCGGGATTTATTTTTTATCTGGAGATAAACGCTACCTGCGTTTCTCCTGGCAAATAATAAAATTCACCATCGTTTTACTCTTTATTGCAGGGATACTTTTTGCGGTAGGGCGTATTATCCTTTTCTAGTCGGCTTTGCGGTGTTGACCATACATCGTGAAGGCCACTGGATTGTTTCTGGTATCAACGCAGTTGCTAGTGAGTAAATCAATGAAATTCGCATGGGTCTTGGTAAGTTTGTGTTTACTAATCAGTGGCAGGGCATACTCGCAACCAAGTAGTGAGCTGCTGGCACCTGCTCAGGAGGCTTACAAAAAGCAAGACCTGGCCAGATTACAGGCTTACTCTCAGGAAATGAAAGCCAAGGGCGACATTCTTGCGCCTTATGCAGACTATTGGATCATGCTGCTTAAGCTCAGCAGCGCAAGCAACCGGGAAGTGACCGAGTTTATCCAACGATACGAAGACTTTCCTTTTGCTGACCGCGTTCGCGGTGAATGGCTCAAGCAACTTGGCAAACGCAGAGAGTGGCAAACCTACTTTGCCGAGCTTCCTAACTTTAAACGTGACGATGCCGCAATCAATTGTTACACCATGCAGGGCCAGGCCAACCTCGGCTTTGGTGTCGACCCCGACCGATTAAGAACCTTCTGGTTGGTTTCAACCGACCTGCCAAGCAACTGCACGCTCTTGTTTGATGCCATGTTTCAAGCAGGAAAGCTGACGGAGGATGATGCCTGGGCACGTTTCAGATTGGCTATGCAGGATGGCAAAATCAGCGTCGCCAAAGCGGTCAGCAGGTACATCAAAGGCGTTGATGCGAACAATATCAAGCTGATTGACCGGGTATACCAGAATCCTCAACAGGTACTGCAAAAGCAAACCATTTTATATAGCACTCGTTTCGGTCGCGCATTGAATATCTATGCCATCGACCGCGTGGCGAGAACCCAGCCACCCTTGGCACTTGATGTCTGGCAAGCCAATCAATCGAAATTCAATGCAGAGGAGCAAGGATATATGTGGGGCCGTCTGGCTTTGCATGCCTCGCGCAGGCATGACCCTATGGCCGTCAAATGGTTTGCGCTGGCCGATAGTGCCCAGCTCGACAATGAGCAGATGGCATGGCGTGTACGTACTGCATTACGTGTGAAAAACTGGAAAGATGTGCTCACTGCAATTGATGGAATGCCTGCAGCCGAGCAGGAAGTAGCTGCATGGCGTTATTGGAAAGCGCGTGCATTGAAGGAGCAGAAAGAGATCCCTGCAGCCAACGCCATTTTCGTACCTTTGTCGCGTGAGCATAACTATTACGGCCTGCTGGCAACCGAAGAGTTGGGCGACGTCATGGCTACGCCAAGCACAGCCTATAAAGCCAGCGAAGAAGAGCTGAAGCTGATGGCGAACAGGCCTGCGATTCAGCGCGCACTGGCTTTGAACAACCAGGACTTTCGTTGGGAGGCGCGCGCTGAATGGGCATGGGCCACAAAGGATCTGGATGACAGGCAGTTAATTGCAGCGGCTGAAGTAGCATTCAGAAACGACTGGATAGATATCGCCATTAACACCTCGGAAAAAACCCAATTGACGCATGACTTTGCCTTACGCTTCCCAACGCCATATCGCGATATGATGCAGGCATACGTGAAGGAGAATGCGTTGGACGAAGCCTGGGTTTATGGTTTGATTCGTCAGGAAAGCCGCTTCATCGGCGTAGCCAGATCCAGTGCAGGCGCATCCGGTTTGATGCAGGTGATGCCGGCAACCGCCAAATGGATTGCCAAACGACTAGGCATGACAGGCTACCAGCCGGGCATGATTACCCAGCTCGATACGAATATGCAGTTCGGTACCCACTACATGCGTTACACCCTGGATCAAATGAATGGTCAGGCATTGATGGCTACAGCAGCTTATAATGCAGGACCGAGCAGGCCAAAACGCTGGATGGGACCGAATGCCTTGGAAGGTCCTATTTATGCCGATACCATTCCTTTCACGGAAACACGTGATTATGTGAAAAAGGTCATGGCGAACGCATATTATTATGCACAGCAGATGGGACACCGTACGAAACCGCTGACGCAACGGCTGGGAACAGTGCCGGGCAATGTGGGTAGCAGTGCAGTGGTGACAGAAGAGACAGAATAAAAAGTCGAGGAATTAGATGCGTATCAATGAAGTGTGTGTTTTAGGGGGTTCTGGATTTGTCGGCAGCGCCATCGTGCACAAGCTGAGTGCTGCGGGCTATGCCGTCAAGGTGCTGAGCCGGCGGCGGGAGAGTGCCAAACATCTGTTCCTGCTGCCCAATGTTCAAGTCGTTGAGTGTAACGTTCTCAATGATTCAGAACTCAGCATGCACATGCAAAGCTGTGATGCAGTGATCAATTTGATTGGCATCCTGCACGAGACCCCAAAAGCGACATTCGAAGCGATTCATCACGAATTCCCCAAACGCATTGCGGCTCTCTGCGAACGCCTCGGCATTAAGCGCTTGCTGCATATGAGTGCGTTGCAAACAAGCACTGATGCGCCAAGTGCATACCTGCGCTCAAAGGCACTGGGTGAGGCTGCGGTGATGGCGCACAGCAAAAAAATCAATATCACGATATTCCAGCCATCCGTCATTTTTGGCCGTGGCGATAACTTCCTCAACTTGTTTGCTACCGTTGTAAAAGTAATGCCAGTGGTTGCGTTAGCAAAACCGGATGCCAGATTCCAGCCAATTTGGGTAGAAGATGTGGCAGAAGCCTTCGTTAATAGCCTTGGCAATATCGACACCTACGGCAAGACCTATGAGCTTGGCGGTCCGCGCGTCTATACGATGCGTGAGCTGGTCGAATTCGTCATTTTTGTCCTGGGTAAAAAACGCAAGATCGTCGGCCTCAACGACAAGTTATCCTACTGGCAGGCCTATGCCATGGAAAAACTGCCGATCAAGTTGATGACGCGTGACAACTTTTATTCCATGCAGGTCGATAGCGTATGCAAAGGCCCGATAGCAGAAGAACTCGGCGTAAAGCCGACAGCTATAGAAGTCGAAGTCCCCGAGTACCTGGCTAACGATACACCGCGTGCTGCCTATGATCGTTTTCGCGGTTTGGCAGGTCGCTAAACCGGTTTTTTCATAGTGGCCATCGACGAGATCATGTGAACAGATCATGGAAATCTATCAAGTCGGTGGTGCTGTGCGAGACGAGCTTCTCGGTCTTGCAGTCAAGGATAAAGACCATGTCGTCATCGGTGCAACGCCGGAGCAGATGACGGCACTTGGTTATCGTCCTGTCGGCAAGGACTTCCCTGTATTTCTCCACCCCGACACGCAGGAAGAATATGCGCTGGCCCGTACCGAACGCAAAACCGCCAAAGGCTATAAGGGTTTCCAGGTGCATGCTTCACCCGATGTCACACTGGAGGAAGATCTGGCCCGTCGCGACCTCACCATCAACGCCATTGCGAAATCTGAGAATGGGGAACTGATCGATCCCTACAGCGGCAAATCGGATATTCGCGACAAGCTGTTGCGTCACGTGAGCACTGCCTTTGTTGAAGACCCGGTTCGCATTCTGCGTGCCGCACGTTTCGCCGCAAGATTCACAGACTTCACCGTCGCTCCGGAAACCATGCAACTGATGCAGCGCATGGTGCAGGATGGCGAAGTCGATGCCCTGGTGCCGGAGCGCGTCTGGCAGGAGCTGGCAAAAGGCCTGATGGAAGCCAGGCCCTCAAGAATGTTCGATGTACTGCGTGAATCCGGTGCACTGAAAAGAATCCTGCCGGAGCTGGATAGGTTGTGGGGTGTGCCACAACCCCCGCAACATCATCCTGAGATCGATACCGGCGTGCATGTCATGATGGTCGTCGATTATGCAGCCTCTCAGAATTATTCACTGCCTGTCAGGTTTGCCGCGCTTACGCATGACCTCGGCAAAGGCACTACGCCTGAGGATATCCTGCCGCGCCATATCGGCCATGAAGAACGCAGCGTCAACTTGCTGAAAGATGTTTGTAAGCGCTTACGTGTACCCAACGATTGCAAGGAGTTGGCCCATATAGTCGCCAGGTTCCATGGCAAGGTGTACCGCATAGATGAAATGCGGCCAGATACCAAAGTACGCTTTCTGCAAGATGCGGATGCCGTCCGCCAGCCGGAGCGATTCAAGGAATTCCTGCGGGCCTGCGAATGCGATTTTCGTGGCAGAACCGGCTATGAAAACAAACTCGTGCCACACACAGAGGCATGGTTGAGGTTGTTGGAT
>CAZOZB010000019.1:0-39099 GCA_964584185.1 uncultured Methylophilaceae bacterium | reverse complement strand
CGGCATGTAATTGTTGGGACGTTTTATATAAAAAGGCAGCCATGGCTGCCTTTTTGTTTTTAAAATACCGATAAGAGATGTTCAAAATAACGGATAAAAATGGCTTTTGAACTAGAACATGACTGGCAGGGAAACTTGGCCACCCCGCGTGCGCGCATTGGCGAGCGGGCCAAAACACGACTGCTGATCATACTGAGCGTGATCTGGATCTGCATGGGCCTGGTCGGCCACGAACCGTGGAAACCGGATGAGTCACAGAGCATCAGCATCGTTAAATCCATGCTGAAAGGCGAAGGTTTCATCGCCCCTATGGCGGTGGGCCAGGAGAATCTGGAACATCCGCCGCTATATTATCTTACTGCTGCAGGCATCGCCAAGGCACTCTCCCCTATCCTGGACACCCACGATGCTGCCCGCCTCGTCACCGGATTATGGATGGCGATCACTTTACTGATGGTGGGAATGATAGGTAGAGAACTGTGGGGCTATGGCGCAGGCCGCCAGACGACATTTATCTTCCTGGGTTCACTGGGGCTCGTACTGACAGCGCACCTATTGAGGCCTGAAGTTGCCGGGCTGGCTGGTTCAGCTATGGGCTTTTATGCACTGGCCTTGGCGAAAAGACGGCCCTATCGGGCATCGGTACTGCTCGGTAGTGGCATTGGCATCGGCTTTCTCGCTATCGGCCTTATACCAGCGCTAAGCTTGATACTGACAGCCGCTATCCTGCCAGTATTCTTTTCAGCATGGAGAACCAGAAGCTATCTTATCGTAGCCTGCATTGCCTTATTGTTTGCAGCCCCTTGGCTAATCATCTGGCCGACGTTAAGCTGGTTCATGACACCAGACGTTTTCATAACCTGGTGGCACAGTAGCATCGCCAGTATCAGCGGCTCCAACTTCTGGTATTACCTCAAAACCCTGAGCTGGTATGCATTGCCCGCGCTACCTCTCGCCGTATGGGGTCTATGGCATTATCGTGGCCAGTTGCTGACCGACCCGAAATTCCAGCTTCCAATCTTATTCTTCCTGGTCAGCTTCGTCCTGATTGGAATAACAAACAGCCCAACCGAGACCAATGCCCTGGTCTTTCTATTACCTTTGGCCGCATTGGCAGGAGGTAGTGTCGAGACGCTCAAGCGTGGAGCAGCAGGCTTGCTCAACTGGTTCGGCCTTATGCTGTTTGGCACCCTGGCCTTCCTGATATGGCTGGGCTGGTTCGCCATGCAGTTCGGCTGGCCGGCAAAACTGAACGAACGCATGCAGATACTTTCCGGCATGAACGACCCGGTATTCGGCTGGCTGGGTCTGGTCGTCGCCATAGCGATTACGGTAATCTGGCTGCTGGTCATCAACAACTCCAGGCACTCCAATCGCGCAGCAGTGACCGACTGGGCCGTAGGCAGCACGATGGTATGGAGCCTGTTGATGTGTCTGTGGCTACCCTGGATCGATTCTGCCAGAAGCTATGCTGGCGTTATGCATGGCATAGGCAAGGCAGTTCCGGTGCAATATAACTGTATGCAAAGCGCGAACCTGGGCAGCGCCCAGGAAGCCCTGCTGGACTATTACACGGATATCCGCGTAAAGGCCCTGAAGCATGGCGTTGAATGCGATCTATACTTGATCCAGGATGAGCGAAGCCGGGCTCGTATCGAACCAGGTAGTGACTGGAAGCTGATCTGGCAAGGCAAACGCGCTGCTGAAAGGCGGGAAAGCTTTCGCCTGTATCAACGATCAACCAGCTAATAGCTTTGCGTGATGTAAACGCCAGTTGATGGCATTCTCCGGCGCAATGGAGCCCCGTTCTTCATGATGTCTTCCTAGAAGTCGAATTGGGCCCGCATGGTGAGCGCATCTTCCTTATCCACGCTCTTGTTTACGCCGTTTGCATTGACGGTTACCGGCGTATCATAATTTGTGCGAATCAGGTTTGCCACAATTCGAACGCTAGGATTCAATATCCAGTTGGCACCCAAAGTCCAGGCATCTGCTTCATTGGTCGAAGTAGCAGCCAACACGCCAGTACCAGCCAGGTTGCCGATCTTGAAATCTGACGCATCGAAGTTGGTATAACGTATGCCGATCTGTAATGCTCCCCAGCCGTCTGTTCCCGCCTTGAAGTTATTATTGGGGCGTAAACGACCCATGACGCCATTGCGATACATGCCGGCGAATTTCTCGCCGGTCACGTTCCACATCGCACTGGCATACCATGCCGTCATGTCGCGTTCAAAACCATCACCATCGAACTCGGTCCTGATGTATTCGCCTTGCAGTTTGACTGGCCCATAAGCAAGAATGCTTTCCAGGCCGGCCCGGCTGCGATCGACATTCTGATCAAAGGCATTTGCAGCCGTTGCGCCGCAGGCAGCTGCGCTACAGTTGGTCGAGAAGAATGACAAGCCGCGCCCCTCAGTACGCTGAGTCGGGATAAACCCGGCCTGATTGCGCGAGCCTTGATTACCATCAGCGTAAAACCCGCCAACATGCACAATGGCGTCTTTCCAGCCTGCCATTTCAGCAAAGTTGCCTGTCAGCCTTGCTGTCAGGTCTTTGCCGTCATTCTTCGCATTATTCTCATCCACGGTGCCTGAGCCGTTCACATAGGCAATGCTGTAAGTAGTTCCGGTGAAAGGCTCACCATGCACCATGACACCGCGGTCATAAGTACTTCCCAGCAGTGCGTCAGCCATGGATCGTTCCTGGAAATCAAGCAGGTTGGTGCTCATCGCACGCTCCAGGCCATAAGCCGGCTTGAACTGGCCGATACGGATTTTAGCTTTGGGCATTGTATTGATATCCAGATATCCATAAGTCAGCGTTGTACTGCCACCTGAATATTCACCCTCGACACGTACTACATAGTCCTTGTAGAACGTCATGGTTGCACCCAATCGTGCACGACGCAGGCTGAAAGTGTCGGCTGCATCTTCATCCGGTGAGAAATGACGATAATCGGCCTGCACCCGGCCGTTGATCGCCATCTTCCAGTTGCCGCTGCCATCCTCGAATGCAATACCATCCTTGAAAGAAGCCAGTACCGGGGTGCCGGTGCTTTTACCTTGTTCCTTGATTCTTTCCTCTTTGCTGCTCGCCACCTGCTGCTGTATGGCTGCCAATTCCTGACTCAGCATCTGCAATTGCTTCTCAAGTGCCTGGATACGATCTTCTGAACCCTCGGCATATGCAGCAGATATGGATGACGACAATGCCAGCGATAAAACAGTACTGGCGATTCTCCGGTATTTTTTCATTACTTGTCTCCTCGACTAAATAAAAGTTCTTATTAATTAATTGCAAAAACATAACCCATCCAGCTGATCTGGAAGCTTCCAAAAAAATGGGTATTTACGCGGCTATTCTTCAGAAGGCAGAGTGAAGGCGCCTCCTGCCTGCAATCATTTTGAAGGGATACCAGGGAGAATGTAGCTGCTGTCGCGGCGATACACGACAGCTAGACCATCATAGAGATTCCACAAACTTGAGCAGTGCACGCCGCTCGGCTGGCGACATATCCCTGACCGTGCGTGCGGAAAACTCCCCCTCGCCGCCATGCCAGAGTATCGCCTCGAGTATGGTGCGTGCCCGGCCGTCATGCAGGAAACCGGCTTTCGGATTCACTTTCTGCGCCAATCCGATACCCCAAAGCGGCGGCGTACGCCACTCCCTTCCCGATGCAAGGAAGTCGGGGCGATGATCGGCCAAACCTTCGCCCATATCGTGCAATAGCAGGTCGGTATAAGGTCTTATGATCTGATGGGCCAAACCGGGCAAGCGGGGGAAATCCCCGGTATGTAATTCCGGCACATGGCATGCCGCACATCTGGCCTCACGGAACAGTTTTGCCCCGCGCTGCACATCAAGGTCATCCTGGTTACGCTGCCTAGGTACGGCAAGCGCCAAATGGTAGAACACCGTGTCTTCGAGCTGTCCACTCGACAGCTCCGGAGTTCCTGCGGAAGGCGATGCCAGGCAGGCTGTCTGGGACGGCATGCAGTTCTCCCCCGGGAATATCCGGGAGGTAATGCCTAAATCACCAACAAAAGCTGCCGCGACCTGCTGCCGCAAACTTGGCACATTGGCTTTCCAGCCGAACCGGCCGACCACGGTTTTATGCCGTTCGGCATCCCAGACAAAATTGGCACGTCCGGCGATCCCTGCCGGCTTTTTTGACATGGCCATTTGCAATATGGCTGATTCAGGCACGGCCTCAAGCAGGCCTAAACCGAATATTGCCGGGGCAATGCGTGGTGATGTCATCAGGGTGTCAGGTAGCGGCCCATATGCCATATCCCTGAAGCGCAGCTCTGGGGTACGTAGCGCCGCTTGCTCGCCGCCACCGAGCGATAAGGTACGCTCGGTATAGTGCAATTCAGCCCGGCCTTCGCCAGACACGCCCGGCACGCCATTCTCATTGAGCTGATCGCCGTATACAGGATGCGGCAGCGGACCTCCATGCACATCCGTACCCGGGATACTCAGGCGTACCAGCATGCTGCGCATGGTTTCGCCCGGTCTTTCGGGAGCGAATCCGCGCCCGTTTGCAGCATGGCAGGCAATGCAGGAGATACGATTATAGAGTGGCCCGAGTCCGGCAATATCCCTGTTCTCGCTGGGCGGAATAACCCATACCTGGCGCACGAGGCTACGCCCCTTCTGGAACGATGCTCGTTGTGCTTCAGTCAAGCTGGTAATCGGCTGTGAATAGGCCTCCGGTGTCTGTATAGCCACGCTTACAGTATCGACAGGTTCCAACCCCATCGCAACAGTTGGTATCTGACAGCAGCAAATTCCAGCTAATAACCACTTAGCCAGGCCCGATCTCACGGCACCACTTTTCCTGATTCCGCCAATATCCGGCGTGCCAGTACCTCGGCGCGCGCGTATTGCTCAGCAGCCAGATGACTCCATTGCATCTCGAGTTCCACAGCTTTGGCATTATCGTCAGCATTCCTGTGGCGATTTCTGAATACATCCTGTACCTGAGGGTCAGCGCTTTGTTTTTCATCCAGAACAGATGAAGCAGCCAAGCTAAAAACCTCTTTCAATGCCGGATGATTGGGGGCAGCTTTTTCTGCTTCATGCAGCAGTTTCCAAAGTTGTTGCAACGTTCCATGATGCCTGGTGATCAGGGCGTCGAACAGTGCCGAAACCAGGTCCTGGCGTGCCCTGCCCAGTTCCTCATCGTATGGATACGATGCACGTGCCGCCGCGGCAAACGGGTCGAAATACCCTTCAGGTTTTTCACTATAAACTGCAGGCTTTACCGGCAACTTGCGAATATCGGGATGAAATAGCAGCTGCTGCCCTTCATCGGACAAAGTAAATGCAGCAAATGCGCTGGCACCGTTAGGATTGGGGGCTGCTTCCAGAATGGCAACATGGGCAGGAGAATATCCGACCAGATCAGGGTAGATGAACTCGACATCCACCCCCTTGGCAATGGCTGAGGCCGCAAAGAAATCCATGGTCACGCCTACGCCAACCCTGCCGCTGGCGACCTCATCCGTCACAAAAGTAGACCCGGAATCAATCAGCTTTGCATTGGCTGCGATACGAAGCAGCAGCGCCCATCCCGCTGGCCAGCCATAGCCCTGTAACAGCGTATCCACCAGCGATGGCGCAAATCCCACTTTTGACGGGACAGGCAACGCCAATAGCCCATTAAAACCCGGAGCCACAAGGCCTTCCCAGCTGCCTGGCACATCCAGACCACGGCTTTGCAGCACAGAGTGATTGTATGCCATGCCGAATCCGGCAATCTCCGTTGTGGCATAGTAACGTTCCGGATCAGACAGCCGATAACCGCCAATACTGTCAGCCAGCCCGGTAAAGTCGATATCTAACTTGCGTAAACGCCCCTGCCTGCGCAGTTCAGCAAAGTTATGCCTCGATGGCGTCCAATACACATCCACCCCATGGTCTGGCTTCTGTAAATAGCCTATAGCATCGCGCGACTGCCGCCAGAGTACTTCAAGGCGGTATTCCGGATAACGTTCCTCGAAAGCGGCTTCGAACTGCGTCACCACTTCCTGCGGATAGCTGGTCATCACGACGACCTTTTCGGCAGAGAAAACCGGTGCCGACAGACCTAAGCCGGTAATCAGCAACAAGGCGGATAATCCGGCTGCCAGTCGTACGGTCATATTCCCCATCATTCCGGTCTCCTCTGCAGCACTATGTGACGGTTAAAACACATAACTCAGGTTTGTATACCACATGCGTCCTGGGCTTGGGAAACCGAAGTCCAGTTCATAATTCCTGTCGCTAAGATTATTGACGCCGACTTCGGCAAACAGGCCTTCCCGCGCCTCCCAGACTCCCTTGAGATTAAAAATGGTGAATCTATCCAGTTTGACGGTATTGGAAGCCCAGCGGCCGCCATTCTGCTCCATGAACGCGATCAGTTTCACCTGCTCGACAGGGCGCCATACTGCATGCAAGATCAATTTTGTTTCGGGAATACTGGTGATTCTGACACTTGAATCGCTGCGGTTATCAAGATCCATCCGCGTAAAGTTGCCGCCAACATCCAGACGGCTATTCAGTGGGGTTTGCAGGCTTACTTCCAGACCCCGGACCCGAACCTCGCCCACGTTCTGCATCTGGCATTTGTTTGCTACGGTACAGTCTGCCGCACCATTCAGATTAACAGATTGGATTTTGTCTTCGATATCGTTATAGAACACAGCAGCTTCTGCTCTTGCACCAGCCCAGGGAGTGCCTTGATAGCCAATTTCGTAATTGACTGCCTTTTCCTTCCCAAGCTTTGGATTTTCAATGAATCTACCGAATCGCAAGGAATAGCGATCCTTAAGGATAGGAAGCCGGGTCTTTTGTGCGATGGTGGCATACAAGCGCGTCGCCGGTGTCAGGTCGTGAAACAAACCGATCTGTGGATCGTTAGCACTTTCTTTGTCAGGCTTGGTAAAGTTCCAGCCCGTTTTATATACCTTGTCCGCATGTAGTTCATGATGAGCATAGCCAAGCAAAAGTGTCGTCTTTTCACCAAGCGCAATACTATCTTCGATAGAGTAAGAACGCAGCGTATCTTCAAAATCCTCGCCGATCACCCCGTTTCCGTCCGGGTTTTCGTGTCTGTCGTTTTTGTAATGCGTGACAAAGCGTAAGGTATGACTATCAATACGGCGCGATTCCAACTCAACGGCGCCACCATAAGTCTTGTCGTGATAAATGCTGCGGTCACCCGGTGTAAGGCCGGTGTAGGTATTATTGCTGTATATGTTGAGTTCATTATCGAACTTGTCTGCATAGAGACGCAGCTTGAGCGTTTCATGAGTGCCCAGCGCAGTATTCGAGACAAAATAGAGACTTTCCTTATCCCAGAACGGCCATTTCCAGAAACGTGCCCCCGGTTCTGTTGAAGGCGGCTGGTCTTTCTCACCACTCTGCTTATAGTAGGAAATTGCATATTCGTCGGTATCATTCGGCGTCAGGCCAAACTTGAGCGACACCTTGTCATCCTTGTAATAAGAATTATTGCGTCGCCCGCCGTTTTCCTGCGGTGTCGGCTTGAAGTCGTCCGACATGCGAAAACCGTTGCTCTCGCGGTAACCGGCCCCGGCCTGGAAATACCAGCTGCCCTGATTGGTACCGATATTGGCGTGTGCTTCACGGGAACTACCCTCGCCATAACCGATCCGCACGTCACCCTCCAGCTCCTTGCTTGGTCTACGTGAGATCAGGTTGATCGCACCACCCAAGGTGCTAGGGCCATAAGATACGGAACTGAAGCCTTTGCTGACCTGGATAGCAGCCAGGTCTGAAGTGGTAAAACGGTCGAAATCAACATAGCCATCATAAGGCACATACACCGGAATGCCATCAATGAACACAGGCACCTGGCTCGGATGATAGCCGCGCACATAAATTGTTTTCTCGTTGCGCGCACCAATGGTCGAAAGTGTCACGCCGGGCAACAGGTTCAGCGCATCGCCCACCGTTTCACGGTTGAACTGACGGATATCTTCATTCGTCAGCGTGGAAGATATTGACGAAACCGGATCAGGTGCCGGTGCAGTCACCAGAACCTCTCCAAGCCGGAAGATGTTCGAATCTCCCGCATTTGCGGCGGATATATATCCGCCGGACATAAGGCTAACGACAGCCGCATAAATAACTTTTGTTTTCATATAATTACACTCCCCTTAAGATTTGAGTTGCCACAACTGCTACATTCGTATGCAGGTGCTGACTGCGCACAGCATCGAAAACCGCCTCTTCGCTATTCCCTAATGGATATAGCGAAGAGTAAAAAAATTGATCCCCAAACTTCCGCAATATGATTCCTCCTCACAACACGCTGATGGATTGCGCCTTGACCAGGCAATAAACACCGGTGCCCGGCGCAATAGACAATTCATGAATCCCCTTCAATGAAACCTCCGCAAGAATCACACTGCCGATATCGATGGAAACCAGCACCCTGGAACCCACCGTACGCAATTCCACCACAGTGCCCGGAATCTGGTTCTGGATGGTAGTCCCCTCAATGGGCCTGTTCGACAATGCAATGTTCGATGCACGGATGGAGATGGTGACCGTATCCTTTGCCGGCACTATCAGCGGGACGACGATCTGCCGGCCGAAATGCTCAACCAAGCTGTAGCCGAGCGCATTCTCATGCGCAATCGCGTTGACACTCAGTACATTTTCCAGCCCCAGCGAATGGGCCAGTTGCAGCACTTTTTCAGAATGCAGCGCCTCATGGAATCCGCCATATGCCAATATCCTGCCATCTTCGATAAATGCGACATTCGATGTCAGGTATAGGATTTCATTGATCGAATGACTGACATAAATCATGGGGATATTGATTTCATCCGCCACGCGCTTGAGGAACGGCAGAATCTGATCTTTCAGGCGGCTATCCAGCGATGCCAGCGGTTCATCCAGCAATAGCAGCCTCGGTGAACTCAAAAGCGCCCGGCCCAGCGCCACTCGTTGTTTCTCGCCACCGGAGAGTTGATAGGGTTTTTGATCCAGCAGTTTCTCAAGTTCCAGCATGCCCGTGATCAACTTGAAACTGAAAATCTGTTCCTGCTTTTTCAATAAGCGATAACCGTATTCGAGATTATCTTTTACCGTCAGGTGTGGAAACAAGCGGCTATCTTGAAACACCAGGCCGATACGCCGCTGATGCAGCGGTAGATCGATACCTGCATCACTATCGAACAGAGGCAAGCCGTTAATCAGAACTTTGCCCCGGTTCGGCCGAACCAGCCCGGCAACCATGTTGAGCAAGGTGCTTTTACCTGAGCCGGAAGGCCCGAATAACCCCGTCACCCGCGAATTCAGCTTTAGCTCCGCCTCCAGGTTGAAGCGGCCACGGGTGAGGGAGGTATTAATTTCGATCATCGGTCTGCCGCCCCGTGACACGAATGGCGCTTCGTTCCAGCCGCTCACTGATCAACAAGGCAACCAGTGCAATCGCTACACTCAGAATGACCAGCCGCATGGCGGGGCCATCGCCGCCAGGCACCTGTGTGTAAGTAAATATCGCCAGGGGCAATGTGCGTGTTTCGCCTTCAATATTGCCGACAAATGTGATGGTGGCGCCGAACTCACCCAGGCTTCTGCTGAACGATAGAATGAGGCCGGTAATGATTCCCGGCAGTGCCAGCGGCAAGGTGACTGTGAGAAAAACACGTAGTGGATGCGCACCCAAGGATTGCGCTGTCTGCTCCAGGGCTAAATCTACCTGACTGATCGCCAACCTTGCCGCACGCACCATCAACGGAAAACCCATGACGGCAGAAGCAATGACTGCCCCCATCCAGTTGAATGCAAAACTGACGGAGAAGGTATCGTTCAGCCATTTACCGAGAAACCCCTGATTACCCAGGAGAAGCAGCAAGATGAAACCGGGAACGACAGGCGGCAGGATAAGGGGCAGGTGCACCAGGCTATCAAGCAGTGATTTGCCGATAAACGATTTACGCGCCAGCAGCCAGGCGACGAGGACACCCGGAACCAGCGTAATCAGGGTGCACCAGAAAGCCACTTTTAAGGAAAGCGATAGCGCCGCAATTTCTGCAGGCGACAGATACAAAAATTCCATGAACTTCTAGACCGGCATCATTTGATTGGCGCGAAACCATACTTGGCAAATATCCGGCTTGCCGCATCTGATTTTAAAAACTGGAAAAATGTTTTGGCCTGGCTTGAAGCGCCATTGGTCAAAGCGGCCGGGTAGATCACAGGCTCATGGGAGGAAGTGGGAAATATACCGATGATCTCCACACGCTCCGATGCCTGGACATCGGTTTCATAGACGATACCGAGCGGACATTCGGCTCGTTCCACGAAAGCCAGCGCGCCGCGCACATCCTGCGCACCGACGATCCTGGGTTTCAACTCATCCCACCAGCCCAGCGAGATCAGCGCCTGTTTGGCATAGATACCGGCCGGTACCGACTCGACTTCACCGGTGCATAACTTGCCATCAAACGCTTTCGCCAGGTTAAAACTGTTGCTGAAATCGACTTTGAACGCCTTGCCTTTCGGCACCACCAGCACAAGGTTGTTTTTCAGCAGGTCCACCCGGGACGTGCTATCTACCAGATTCTTATCCTGCAGATAATCCATCCACTGGGCATTGGCCGAGATGAAGATATCGGCTGGCGCGCCGTTCTCAATCTGCTTTGCAAGTGCTGAAGAAGCGGCAAATGAGTTCTGCAGCTTGATGGATTTGCCTTTCTCATAATCGGCACTGATTTCCGTCATGGCATTGGTAAGACTCGCTGCCGCATGCACAGCAATCTTTTCTTCCGCTTGCGCGTACCCCTGAAAAAGGAGCACAAGGCTTAAGTTTAAGTAAGCAAACAATAATCCAAAACGTTTTATTTGTTTATGCATGATAGTTCCACAAGCGTTAAAAATGAGCACCGGTATTCCCGTTCAGGAATACCGAGGGATATTACTGGAAATAACAAAATCAAGTCAAAGGCTTTTAAGCCAGATCTTGACGCAAATCAAGTTAAAGGTTTTTAAGCCGGATCTTGACGCAAATGCCGGGTTATCAATTGGATTTCAGCAGCGGCCAGCTCATTGGTTTTAATCACGAGCTGGTGATAGGTGTTCAGTATCGACAAACCGAACTCCGTCACTTCGGCCCCGCCGCCATGGCTACCCCCCGCGCTTGTAATCACCAGAGGCTCATCGAAACATCCATTCATCACCCCGACCAATTCCCATGCACGCCGATATGACATGCGCATGCGCTTGGCAGCGGCCGAGATCGACCCTGTCTCCCTGATCAGTTCCAGCAACTCGGCTTTGCCAGGCCCCATCGCCGTGATCTTGCCAACATCAATCCGGATTTTCAGTTTATAAGTACTCATTGTTCAAAACTTTCATATTTTTGCCATCAGGTTCCACCCGAATTCTAATGCTTTCCATGGCATGGAGGTCAGGTCTTCAGCGTTACGCGCTGCCGTTCCGTAACCAATTGATTATATATAGAACAATTCAGCGGCAATTAATCAAAAAAACCCGGTACGGATATAAGCGCTTTACTGGAGAACTAAATAGTAAAAACGTTGTACTTATTAAGATATAACACTCTCAATCTTTGATAAGATATGCCGATAATATCTAGAATCGACTGAGGAAATGCTTTGGAAACCGAAAATTTTTCAAATCTTGAAGCGCATATCGATACATACAAGCATGTAGCGGGCGGCTTATTGCCTTTATTGCATGCGATTCAAGATGACATTGGCTACATTCCGCAAGAAAGCTACGCGCTGATCGGCAAGGCATTGAATCTCTCTGTGGCAGAAATTCATGGCGTGGTAAGTTTCTATCATCACTTCCGCACCCAGCCCCCTGGTCGCCATGTACTGCATATTTGCCGAGCCGAATCCTGCCAGGCCCTCGGTTCGACCGATCTAGAGGCTTATGCAAAATCATCCCTGGCCGTTGACTATCATGAAACGACAGCCGACAACGCCATTACGCTGGAACCGGTTTACTGCCTGGGCAATTGCTCGCTATCCCCCTCTGTCATGCTGGATGAAAAAGTATACGGTCGTGTCAGCCAAGCCAAACTCAACGGCCTGATACAAGCTGCAAGAGGTGGTGCAAAATGACCATCAAAGTGTATGTTCCCCGTGATTCCGCCGCACTGTCCATGGACGCTGACCAGGTCGCCATGCAGATCGTAGTCGAAGCCGCACGCAGAGGCATCTCCGTTGATGTGATCAGGAACGGCTCCAGAGGCATGCATTGGCTCGAACCGCTAGTGGAAGTTGCAACGCAGGCAGGCCGCGTGGCTTATGGACCGGTATCGCCCGAAGATGTTTCCAGTCTATTCGACAGCCATTTCCTTGATGGCAGTCAGCACCCACTCCGCCTGGGGCTGACGGAAGAGCTGCCCTGGTTCAAGAACCAGGAGCGCCTGACATTCGCCCGTGTAGGATTGACTGACCCGGTTTCCCTTGATGATTATCTTGCCAATGATGGCTACCGCGGCTTGAAACGTGCGCTGACCATGACGCCTGCCAACATTGTGCAGGAGGTCACCGATTCAGGGTTGCGTGGCCGCGGCGGGGCGGCGTTCCCGACAGGGATCAAATGGAAAACAGTACTGGGCTGCGAAGCAGAGCAGAAATATATCGTCTGCAATGCGGATGAAGGCGACTCAGGCACATTCTCCGACCGCATGATCATGGAGGGTGATCCCTTTGTGCTGATTGAAGGCATGACAATCGCAGGGGTCGCTGTCGGTGCAAGCAAGGGCTATATCTACCTTCGTTCAGAATATCCCGATGCATTGAGCACACTCAATGAGGCCATCAGCCGCGCCAATCAGGCAGGGTATCTGGGCAATAACATCCTGAACAGCGGGCACGACTTCCATCTCGAAGTCAGGCGGGCTGCCGGGGCCTATGTCTGCGGCGAGGAGACATCCCTGCTCGAAAGCCTTGAAGGCAAACGCGGCCTTGTACGCTTCAAACCGCCGCTCCCTGCCATAGAGGGTCTATTCGGCAAGCCTACCGTCGTCAACAATGTCATCAGCCTGGCGACTGTCCCCATTGTGCTGGACAAGGGCGCCACCTTCTACAAGGATTACGGCATAGGGCGTTCGCGCGGTACATTGCCGATCCAGCTGGCTGGCAATATCAAACAACCTGGGCTGATCGAAAAAGCGTTCGGCATTACCTTGCGTGAGCTTCTTTACGATTTCGGCGGCGGTTCCGCTTCAGGCCGACCGATTCGTGCGGTACAGGTGGGCGGCCCGCTGGGCGCTTATCTGCCTGAATCCCAGTTCGACACGCCGCTGGACTATGAAAAATTCAGCGAAATCTGGGCAGTACTTGGACACGGCGGCATTGTCGCTTTTGACGACACGGTGGATATGTCCAAAATGGTACGCTACGCCTTCGAGTTCTGTGCGATTGAATCCTGCGGCAAATGTACTCCCTGCAGGATAGGGTCGACACGTGGCGTAGAAGTAATGGATAAAATCATTGCTGGCACTCAGACCGGCAAGAACATAGAATTAATCAGGGACTTAAGCGATACCATGTTGAACGGTTCGCTTTGTGCGCTCGGCGGTATGACGCCCTATCCGGTACTCAGTGCGCTCAATCACTTCCCTGAAGATTTTGGTGTGCATGTCAGCAAATCCGCTGCATAAACGCCGAGGAGAAAATACCATGAACAAGCCAATAGACTACGGAACACCCCACAAACAAACCGGTAAGCAGGTCAGCCTGGATATCGATGGCCATCACATCACGGTAGAGGCTGGCACTTCCATCATGCGTGCAGCCATGATTGCCGGTATTACAGTTCCCAAACTGTGCGCAACCGATAGCCTGGAGCCATTCGGTTCATGTCGCTTGTGCCTGGTGGAAATTGATGGACGACGGGGCTATCCCGCATCCTGCACCACGCCGGTAGATGAGGGCATGAAAGTCCATACGCAGACACAAAAACTTGCAGGTATCCGTCGCGGCACAATGGAACTCTATATCTCCGACCACCCTCTGGACTGTCTGACCTGTGCAACCAATGGCGACTGCGAACTACAGGATATGGCAGGCGCTGTCGGCTTGCGCGAAGTACGTTATGGCTACGAAGGCGAGAATCACCTCAAGGCCGAGAAAGACACCTCCAACCCCTATTTCACTTTCGATCCCTCCAAATGCATCGTCTGTTCCCGCTGTGTGCGCGCCTGTGAAGAAACCCAGGGTACCTTTGCGCTCACCATCCAGGGCCGTGGCTTTGAATCCAAAGTAGCATCAGGGGTTGAAAATTTCCTTGATTCGGAATGCGTCTCCTGCGGTGCCTGCGTACAGGCCTGCCCTACCGCCACGCTGATGGAAAAAACCGTTATTGAGCATGGCGTGCCTGAACACAGCATCACAACCACCTGTGCCTATTGCGGCGTGGGCTGTTCCTTCAATGCTGAAATGAAAGGCGAAGAAGTCATCCGCATGGTGCCTAACAAGGATGGTGGTGCCAACCATGGCCATTCCTGTGTAAAAGGTCGTTTTGCCTGGGGTTATGCCACCCACAAAGACCGCATCACCACACCGATGATACGCAAAAGCATCAAAGACCCATGGCAGGAAGTGTCCTGGGATGAAGCCATCAATTACGCAGCGAGCGAGATCTCCCGCATCAAGGCCAAATACGGTACCGATGCGATTGGTGCGATCACCTCATCACGCTGCACAAATGAAGAAGTCTATGTGGTGCAGAAACTGGTACGTGCCGTATTCGGCAGCAACAACGTCGACACCTGCGCTCGCGTCTGCCACTCGCCGACTGGTTACGGACTGAAGCAGACACTAGGCGAATCGGCAGGTACGCAGACGTTTGACTCCGTGATGCAATCCGATGTCATCATGATCATCGGCGCCAACCCTACGGATGGACACCCGGTATTCGCATCGCAAATGAAGCGCAGGCTGCGTGAAGGTGCGAAGCTGATTATTGCCGACCCTCGCGAAATCGATCTGGTTTCTTCGCCGCATATCAAGGCCGACTACCACCTGAAACTGCGTCCCAGCACCAATGTCGCACTGATTTCCGCCTTGGCCCATGTCGTCGTGACAGAAGGCCTGGTCGATGAAGCCTTCGTAAAAGAACGCTGCGAGTGGGATTCATTTGAAATGTGGCGCGATTTCGTCGCCAAGCCGGAGAATTCACCCGAAGCCAGGGCAGATGATCTGGGTATTGCGCCGGAAACCCTGCGCGCTGCGGCAAGACTCTATGCCACCGGCGGCAATGCCGCCATCTACTACGGCTTGGGTGTGACCGAACACAGCCAGGGTTCGACCATGGTCATGGGCATTGCCAACCTTGCGATGGCCACTGGCAACATCGGACGGGAAGGCGTAGGCGTCAATCCGTTACGCGGACAGAACAACGTGCAGGGTTCATGCGACATGGGCTCCATGCCGCACGAGTTCCCGGGCTATCGCCACGTTTCCGACGACGCCACGCGTGCCCTGTTCGAGACAGCATGGGGCAGGCCGCTAAGCAAGGAACCGGGTCTGCGTATCCCCAATATGCTGGACATGGCCGGCGAAGGCAGCTTCAAGGCTGTTTACTGCAACGGCGAGGATATCGCTCAATCAGACCCGAATACACAGCATGTGACCCATGCACTGGAATCGATGGAATGCGTGATCGTGCAGGATCTGTTCCTCAATGAAACCGCCATGTATGCGCATGTATTCTTCCCTGGCGCATCATTCCTGGAGAAGAGCGGCACCTTTACCAACGCAGAACGCCGCATTTCGCCGGTAAGGCGTGTCATGGCACCAAAGAACGGCTACGAAGATTGGGAGATCACTGCGATGCTCTCCGAAGCACTCGGCTACCCCATGCATTACAAGCATGCTTCGGACATCATGGATGAGATCGCCGCACTGACCCCGACATTCCATGGCGTAAGCTTTGAGAAACTCGACAAGCTGGGCAGCATACAGTGGCCATGCAATGAGGAGCATCCGCTGGGCACGCCAATCATGCACATTGACGAGTTCGTCAGGGGCAAGGGTAAATTCTTCATTACGCAATATGTGCCGACAAACGAACGCGTCACCCAGAAATATCCGCTGATCCTGACGACCGGACGCATCCTCACGCAATACAACGTCGGTGCCCAGACACGCCGCACGGAAAATGTCGCCTGGCATGCGGAAGACCGGATCGAGATCCATCCTCATGATGCTGAAGACCGCGGCATCAAGGATGGTGACTGGGTAGGCATCGCCAGCCGCGCAGGTGAAACCGTATTGCGGGCCACCATCACCGAGCGTGTGCAGCCTGGCGTCGTCTATACCACCTTCCACCACCCTGAATCGGGTGCCAATGTGATTACGACCGACAACTCGGACTGGGCAACCAATTGCCCCGAATACAAGGTCACTGCTGTGCAGGTCAACCGCGTATCGCAGCTTTCCGATTGGCAGCAGGAATACCAGACTTTCAGTCACGAACAGATTGCCTTCGCCGGAAAACTGCAGTCTGACGCAGACGCACAGGTAAAGTAGCCAGAGAGTGAAAATGCCTGGTGACGTGATCATGGCCGAAGCGACATCCAACCATTACTCGGTATTGAAGTGGGAAGATGGTCATGCACATCAACTGGATGATTGCGTAGCTGAAGAAGTACCTATTGCATTGGTGTATAACGGCATCTCACATGCCGTGATGCTCGCGACACCATCGGATCTGGAAGACTTTGCACTAGGGTTCTCCCTTACCGAAGGGATCATTACCCAGCCCTCCGAGATCTACGGGATTGAGATTCTTCACCAACCCAAAGGTATCGAACTGCATATCGATCTGGCAACTGAACGGTTCCAGAATCTCAAGCTGCGACGCAGGAGTATGGCAGGCAGGACTGGTTGCGGATTATGCGGTGCTGAAAGCCTGGATCAGGTATTGCGTACATCGACGAACGTCATCAGCATCCAAGAACGCATTCACACCCAGGCGATTCAGCGGGCGCACACGCAGATCAGGAGCCGGCAGCAACTGCAAGCCATCACGGGCGGTACGCATGCCTGTGCCTGGGTCAGCCTGGCCGGTGATATCGAGCTGATAAGAGAAGACGTAGGCAGGCACAATGCGCTCGACAAGCTGATCGGTGCAAGAGCGAAACTGGAATCGCTATCGCCCGGCTTTGTACTGACAACCAGCCGCGCCAGTTATGAAATGGTGCAGAAGGTTGCCAGTGTCGGCATCCCCATTCTGGTTGCAGTATCTGCCCCGACAGGACTGGCCATCAAAATCGCCCAGAATTGCGGCATCACACTGGTTGGCTTCGCGCGCGACCAGCAGCATGTCGTTTATAGTGGTTCAGAAAGAATATTGCACAAGGAATAGTAATGAGCATCGAGCGTCTTATTGAAATGGCAAACCAGATTGGGGATTTTTTTGAATCTTACCCGGATGCCGAATTGGCGAAAAAAGGGATCGCCGCCCATATCAAGAATTTCTGGGCATTGAATATGCGTAAACAGATAGTCGCCTATGCGCTGGAAAATAAAGGTGCAGGACTCCATGCGATGGTGGGCGATGCGATCAGGGAAAACCAGGCCACGCTGGCCTGAGAACCGCATCCATAGAACCTATGTAAATCAGGCCCTCCCAGATTACTCAAACAAAACCGATCAAATAAGTCGCAACCGTTTGGATTTGCGGTAAACCGTCGCGCGACTAATCCCTAACTGCCTGGCAGCTGCCGTCATGTTGCCGTTGTGCGCAGCCAGTGCATGCTTGATCAGGGCCGCTTCGGTATTGAGAAGATTGGCATTTTCCAGCTCGATGCCATGACCGTTACCATGGCCGTTCAGGTGATGGGCATTTTCCAAATCCTCAAAGAAATCTTCGGGCAGGTGCTGCACACCGAGTTCATGGCCTTCCATGAACACGATGGCGGAACGCAAGACATTAAATAGCTGCCGCACATTGCCGCGCCACGGATGCCGCTGCATCAGCTCAAGCACTTCCGGCTGAATGACGATATCTTTCCTCCCCAGGCTTTCTTCGAGGATGCGGCTAATCAATGCATCCAGGTCGCTTCTATCGCGCAACGGCGGCAGGCTAAGCCTGAGACCATTGAGGCGGTAATAGAGATCCTCACGAAACTCCCCTTGCAGCACGCGCTCACGCAGACGCTGGTTGGTCGCTGCGATAATGGCAATATCGACATTGATGCGTTTGTTACTGCCCAGCGGAACGATCTCACGCTCCTGGATCACGCGTAATAATCTCGCCTGTAACGCAAATGGCATCTCGCCCACTTCATCCAGGAACAATGTGCCGCCATGCGCCTGCTGGATGCGCCCGATAGCCCCTCGACGGCGAGCGCCGGTAAATGCACCTTCTTCGTGCCCGAACAACTCGGACTCGATCAGGCCTTCCGGAATGGATGCGCAATTGATTGCGACGAAAGCCCCGTGTTTACGCGGACCCGATTCATGTATCGCTTTAGCCAACAGCTCCTTGCCTGTGCCGGTTTCCCCTTCGATCAGCACGGGAATATCATGACCTAGCGACATGCGCGCCCGGCTGATGGTTTTGCGTAGCATCTGATCGCCCGTATCCAGATGGTCGAGCGGAGTGGTGGTTTGTGCCGGTTCTTTATGCTGTTTTTTCTCCGGTGAAGCCGCCGTCATCGAGATAGCTGTAGCCAGCGTGTGCATGCCGGGGTCGGCTTTCACATGCAAGCGCAAACCGTTTATCAACACAAGGGTACTGTTGCTGGAAAGTGAGCGCCTGGCGATATCAAGAAATTTCACCAGGCTGACATCGAACAAACCATCAAACTCGATACCGGTCACTTTCTGCTCATCGAGGCCAAGCTGGAAAGCACCCGTGCGATTGATGGCAAGCAACTTGCCATCCGGCGAGAATACAGCGATGCCCTCCCACAAGGTGCCGATGAATTCCGGGCGTGTATGGAAACGTATGGTGACATCGGTAGCAAAATTCGCATTGAACAGCCGGTTCTCGATCATCAATGCCGACATGCGCACCAGCGCCATCGTGTGCTCCTGCGGCTGGCGATGATCGCCTGAAAGATCGAGCACGCCTATGACGCTGCCATGCGGATCAAGAATGGGGGAAGCGGAACAGTTGAGAAAAGCGTTCTCCTCCAGGTAATGCTCGCCACCCATGACGAAAATAGGGTTCTTTTCTATCAGCGCGGTACCGATCGCATTGGTACCGGAAACATCTTCACGCCATGAAACGCCCGGCTGCAATGCCACTCGCTGCGCCTTGCTCATGAAATCCTGGTCGCCCAGCGCATGGATGATGGTGCCATCGGCATCACTCAGGATCACCATGCTCTGCGTGCCTGCTATGTGGGAATAAAGACTCTCCATCTCAGGTTGCGCCTGCGTCAGCAAGCGTGAGTTCCGCTCCCTTAACTCATTCAACTGGTTAATCGCCGCAGGCTCTATTTCCGGCCGCAGGTTGACGGCAAGGCCGGTTTCAATACAGCGCTCCCAGGAACGTTGGATAGGTTCCGGCAACACGCCTTCCGGCAGTTCTCCCTGGCCTAAAAGTTGTTCGCGCGCGGTCTGGATTTGATGAAGGTAGTTAGAGCGGTTCATAAACGTCTCAATTGTCTCAATTTGAGTAGCACAGCCGTCTCATTTTGCACGCCTGCAAACCGAAAAACAATGAAAATCTAAAATTAATGCAATTAATCAGTGACTAAGGGGTCTTATAAAAACAGGCACGCAATCTGCTATGTATTTCCCCACACTAATTAAACCACGCGCATTCAAGTGGCCGGTGTCGTTAACCTAATTTCCGAGGAGTGAAGTAATGAGTCTTGAAAGCCTGAAAAATCTTGGCGTAGAAATTCCATACAAAGCGAAATATGACAATTTTATCGGCGGCAAATGGGTAGCCCCTGTTGAAGGCCAATACTTCGACAACATCAGCCCGATCACCGGGAAAGTGTTTTGCCAGGTCGCACGCTCTACAGAAAAAGATGTGAACCTGGCACTGGATGCCGCACATGCAGCGAAAGATGCCTGGGGCAAGACCTCGACCACCACCCGCTCCAATATCCTGCTGAAAATCGCCGATATCATGGAAGCGAACCTGGAGCGGATCGCCATCGCCGAGACCATAGACAACGGCAAGCCTATCCGCGAAACCATGAACGCGGACATCCCACTGGCGATCGACCATTTCCGCTATTTCGCCGGTGCCATCCGCGCACAGGAAGGCGGCATCAGCGAGATCGATCACGAGACCATGGCCTACCATTTCCATGAGCCGCTGGGTGTCGTCGGCCAGATCATCCCCTGGAACTTCCCTATCCTGATGGCCGCCTGGAAGCTGGCCCCTGCCCTGGCCGCAGGTAACGTCGTCGTCATGAAGCCGGCCGAACAGACCCCTGCTTCCATCCTGGTGGTCATGGAACTGATCGCCGACCTGTTGCCGCCCGGTGTACTGAATATTATCAACGGTCACGGTGTGGAAGCCGGCAAGCCACTCGCCACCAGCCCGCGTATCGCCAAGATCGCCTTCACCGGCTCCACCTCGGTCGGTCGCCTGATCATGCAATACGCATCGCAGAACCTCATCCCCTCTACGCTGGAACTCGGCGGCAAGTCACCCAACATCTTCTTCGAAGACATCATGGATGCTGACGATGCCTACTTCGACAAGTGCCTGGAAGGTTTCGCACTGTTCGCGCTGAACCAGGGTGAAGTCTGCACCTGTCCAAGCCGTGCCCTGATCCAGGAATCCATCTATGACAAGTTCATGGAACGCGCGCTCAAGCGCGTCAAGGCCATCAAGCAGGGCAGCCCGCTGGATGCCAGTACCATGATCGGCGCGCAGGCATCTAGCGAGCAGGTCGAGATCATCATGTCCTACATCAAACTGGGTAAAGAAGAAGGTGCAGAACTTCTCACCGGCGGCGTGCAGACGAAACTGGATGGCAACCTCAGCGAGGGTTACTACATCGAGCCGACCGTATTCAAGGGTCATAACAAGATGCGCATCTTCCAGGAAGAGATCTTCGGCCCGGTGCTGTCCGTGACCACTTTCAAGGACGAGGCCGAAGCGCTGGCGATCGCCAACGACACCATGTATGGCCTCGGTGCCGGCGTATGGAGCCGTGATGGCGCCCGCGCCTTCCGCATGGGCCGAGGTATCCAGGCCGGCCGCGTATGGACCAACTGCTACCACCTGTACCCGGCACACGCTGCATTCGGCGGTTACAAGCAGTCCGGTATCGGTCGCGAGAACCACCGCATGATGCTGGACCACTACCAGCAGACCAAGAACCTGCTGGTGAGCTACAGCCCGAATGCACTGGGCTTCTTCTAGGAAATCCTGCATCGGTGGTGGCACAGACGAATCACTGTCATGTGTGGTTTCCTGCCGCTTACCGATAGAGGCCTCCTTGTAAGTTCAGCCTGTCGGTTCAGGTAACATAGGCGGATGCGATGGTTTAGAGACTTCGCATCCGCTTTTTCTTTAAGGTTTCGCGCTACAAGATTTTTCGCCGCGGATTTGCGCGTGGCGATTTTGAGGAGCATCACATGCAAGCATCACGTATCGTTGCGACGCCCGCAGCAGAAGCATTGCTCGACGAACTCAAAGCCAAACACGGCGATCTCATGTTCCACCAGTCCGGCGGTTGCTGCGAAGGCAGCGCGCCCATGTGCCTGAAGCAGGGCGAGTTTCTGGTAGGGTCATCGGATGTCAAACTGGGCGAAGTGCATGGAGTGCCCTTTTATATGGCCAAGTTCCAGTTTCAGTACTGGGAGCATACCCATCTGACGCTGGACGCGATTCCCGGCCACGGCGGCCAGTTCTCGCTGGAACAGGGTACCGGCCAGCATTTCATCATACGCTCCCGTTTGTTCAGCGATGAAGAATGGCAGCAATTGCCCCCCATTGAACAGTGCACTTAAGCTATTGATGCGGTCAGTAATGACTTACCAGCATGGCTCCAGGTAATACCTTGATGCCGAACCATCTCATTCGGACCTCCTCTCCATGCCTGCAATTGGTTGCGATAAGCACCAGCCCCGCTCAATGGTTTCGAGCAAATCAGCCTTGCCGGGCTCGGAAGCGGACAAATCACCCTAAAGCAGGTGAATTTTGATGTTTTTAGCTGTCTTAATATAAATAGTGACTTTTATACCTCACTCCTATAACCCTACTGAGCGCAGCATTGTTAATACCCCATGAAAGCCTTAAAATTAAAGGTCTTACCTAAAACTGCGCCGAATAGCGCAAGGTCATCAACCATCACCATGCCAGCCATTGGATATTCAGCGCCATCTCTCATCGACCAGTTCGGTCGCCAGGTCGATTACATTCGCCTGTCGATCACCGATCGCTGCGATTTCCGCTGTGTCTATTGCATGTCGGAAGACATGACTTTCCTGCCGCGCGATGAAGTGCTGTCACTTGAAGAGTCTGCAAGGTTGGTAAAGGTTTTTGTTTCGCTCGGGGTAAGCAAAGTACGCATCACAGGCGGTGAACCGCTGGTCCGGAAAAATGCCTTGTGGCTGTTTGAGCAAGTCGGCCAGCTGGAAGGATTACGTGAGTTGGTAGTCACTACCAACGGATCGCAACTGGAGTCACAAGCCGAAGCCTTGAAAAACGCCGGGGTCAAGCGCATCAACATCAGCCTGGATAGCCTGGATGCCAAACGTTTCCGTAAGATCACCCGCGTAGGCGAGCTTGCAAAAGTATTGCGTGGCATAGAGGCAGCTAAAAAAGCCGGATTTGAAAACATCAAACTCAACACGGTCCTGATGCGCGGCATCAACGATGACGAAGCGCTGTCCTTACTGGAATTCGCCATCGAGCAGGAGCTGGATATCGCCTACATCGAAGAGATGCCGTTGGGCGATGTCGACCACTTACGCGGTTCGACCTATGTCAGCAACGATGCAACGCTCAAACTGCTGCAACAGCATCACAACTTGATCAGCAGCGCCGAGACCACAGGCGGGCCGGCAAAGTACTGGCGTATTCCCGGGACAAAAACCAAAGTCGGTTTCATTTCACCGCACAGTCATAATTTCTGCGAATCGTGCAATCGCGTCCGTATCACCTGCAAGGGTGAACTTTATCTATGCCTCGGCCAGGAAGACAAGATCGATCTCATGCCCTTGCTCAGAGACTTCCCGGATGACGATGAGCCATTGATTGAAGCCATTCTCAACTCGATGCGGATCAAGCCTCAAGGCCATGATTTCGATCTGCGACGTGCTGAACCCGCAGTGGTCAGATTCATGTCGCACACTGGCGGTTAATGTTTCATCTTGCGTCCACACAGATGCGCTTTCCTTGCCTGGCCTGTGCTCAGACCTTGCACGCATGGCCTACAAAATCGCCATGACCATCACAGCCGTCATATTGGCAGGTGGACTCGCTCGCAGAATGGGCGGAATAGACAAAGGCCTGATTGAGTTCGCAGGCAAACCCATGGTGGCTCATGTAGTGGATAGACTACAGCCGCAAGTCGATGAAATCCTGATCAATGCCAATCGGGAAATCGAACGCTATGCAGAATTTGGCTATGAGGTCATCAGCGATGAGATAGAAGGCTTTGCTGGCCCGCTCGCGGGATTGCACCGGGCCATGTCTGTCGCCATACACCCGTTTGTGATGACAGCCCCATGTGATTCACCATTGCTGCCGACAGACCTTGCCGACAGGCTCATGCAAGGGCTTGTATCGAGTAATGCAGATATCGCTGTCGCCAAAACGGGTTCTCAGACACACCCTGTATTTTGCCTGTGCCGAAAAAACCTGAAAGACCATCTGGAAAGTTATCTTCAGAGCGGCGAGCGTAAAATGCATGCCTGGCAGGATAGCCTAAAGGTAGTTGAGATTGCATTTGACGACAAGCCGGAGGCTTTTATCAATATCAATACGATTGAAGAACTCGAATCGCTGGAAGATCATCACAGGTAAAGAATTGGCCTTGAACGAACAAATCATCAGCAAAGTACCCTTGCTGGGCTTCTGCGCCTATGGCAGCGGCGCAGGAAAAACCACGCTGCTCACCAGCCTGATTCCACTACTGAATGCACATGGCTTGCGCATTTCGGTCGTCAAACATGCCCATCACAGCTTCGATATCGACCACCCGGGCAAGGATAGCTATCGCCTGCGCGAATCCGGCGCGGTACAGATGCTGATCGGTTCCCGGCATCGCTGGGCCTTGATAACAGAACTTTCACGCATTCGGGACAGGCAGCCGGACGAACCTGATCTTGCCGACCTCCTGTCGCATATCGACGCCAATCTGGTCGACCTGATTCTGGTTGAAGGCTTCAAGAATGCAGCCATCCCGAAAATCGAAATCTACCGCCCGGAAATGAACAGCCCCCTGCTCGCCAAAGATGATCATCATGTCATCGCAGTGGCAAGCAATGCGGAGGTTTCCACAGATTTACCAGTGCTTGATCTCGATAAGCCCGAAGTGATCGCCGCCTTTATCCTGGATTGGTTAAAAGCCAAACCGCAACTTGTATCGTCAATTTGAGTAATGACCATGAGTGACAAATCCCTCTCCGACCTGATCAACAATCCTGGCTGCCAGGACGATTACGACCCGAACTCGATGCCTGTCGTACAGGCACGAAAATATATACGTGAGTTTCTTAATCCAGTCGATGCCAAGGAAACTGTAACGCTACGTAATGCACTGTGCCGTGTACTAGCGCAAGATATTCACTCGCCCTGCAATGTACCGAATCACGACAACTCCGCCATGGATGGTTATGCCTTCAATGCAGATGATATTTCAGCTGAAGGCGAAACCACGCTAAAAGTCATCGGTACCGCATTTGCAGGCAAAGCCTATGAAGGTCAGGTCGGCAAAGGTCAATGCATACGCATCATGACTGGCGCCGTCATACCGCAAGATGCCGATACGGTGGTAGTGCAGGAACGTGTATTGGTTGAGAATGAATCCATACGATTTTCTGATGGCCCCAAACGCGGCATGAACATGCGTTACGCAGGTGAGGATTTGAAGCAGGGTCAGATCGTATTACCGGCAGGTCATATGATGCGTGCTGCCGACCTTGGGCTGATTGCATCGTTAGGCATCGGCGAACTCGAAGTCTACCGGAAACTGCGCGTCGCCTTTTTCTCGACGGGCGACGAACTGGTAAGCATCGGCCAGCCATTGGAATCCGGCCAGGTGTACGACAGCAATCGCTATACCCTCTATGGAATGCTGACCCGCCTCGGCGTCGAAATCATCGACATGGGTGTTGTCCGCGACGTGCCGGAATTGCTGGAGCAAGCCCTGATAGAAGCCTCCCAAAGTGCCGATGTCATCCTCACCAGTGGCGGCGTTTCGGTCGGCGAGGCCGATTTCATGAAACAACTATTGGAAAAACTGGGCCAGGTCGTCTTCTGGAAGATCGCCATGAAACCGGGCCGCCCTCTTGCCTATGGCAAAGTCGGCAATGCGCATTACTTTGGTCTGCCCGGCAACCCTGTCTCGGTCATGGTGACCTTCTATCAGTTCGTACGTGAAGCCTTGCTGGTTTTGATGGGCCAGCCTGACCCGGCCCCATTTCCTCTGCTCAATGCCATCTGTACTGATGACATCAAAAAACTCGCGGGCCGCACTGAGTTCCAGCGCGGTGTGCTCTACCTGGATGAAGATGGCGACTGGAAAGTCAGGCCGACCGGCAATCAGGGTTCCGGCATCCTGCGCTCGATGTCCGCAGCCAACTGCTTCATTGTGCTGGATGAAGCCACCGGCAATATCGGGCCAGGCACACCGGTACGTGTTCAGATACTTGAAGGCTTGATTTGATTTAGATCAAACGCTGGCCCCAATTCATGAAAATCATTATGTTCATTCTGATAGGTAAAGACTATTCTTCATCCCGTCTGCAATATCAATAAAGAAGCCAATCATCATGAACAAATATTTTCCTTGCCGTACGCTTCCTGCCCGCCTGATGCTGGCAGGATTTTTTAGCCTGGGGATGGGCAATGCCATCGCCGCACCGCTAACCTCAGAAGAGCTGGAGTTGCACAATGATATGCGTCTGGCACCGGTCGTTGTCACCGGCACCCGCATCGAACAAAACAGTTTCGACCTGCCCATGTCAATTGATTCGATTGGCGGCGATACCGTTCGCGATGGACAATGGCAAGTCAATCTGTCCGAAACAGCCTCCCGAGTACCCGGCGTTGTCGTCAACAACCGCAACAACCCAGCCCAGGATCTGGGCATCCAGATTCGCGGTTTCGGCTCAAGATCAGCATTCGGGGTTCGTGGCGTCAGGCTTTACCAGGACGGCATTCCTCTAACCATGCCGGATGGCCAGGGCCAGACCGGCACTTTCAACCTTGATACCGCCAAGAACGTCGAATACCTGCGCGGCCCGTTCTCCGCCCTCTATGGCAACTCTTCCGGTGGTGTCGTGCAGATTTTCACGGAAGACGGCCCGGCTGACCCGACCCTTTCCGGAGGCGTCAGCTTCGGCAGCTATGGCACCCATCGCGAAACCGTCACCTACGGCGGAGACTTCGATGGCTTCAATATTGTCGTCAACGCCAACACTGTAAGGTCGGATGGTTATCGCGACCAGTCGGAGTTCAGGCGCGACACCTACCATGCCAAGATCAAGATGCAATTGAATGAAGACACCAAACTCACAGTGGTGGCAACAGCACTCGACCAGCCTGACAATGATGATCCCCAGGGCCTTACCAGAGCCCAATACCAGGCGGACAGAAAACAGGTCAGTCAGGCCACCAGGGATTTCAACACACGCGTCAGCAAGAGCCAGGAACATATGGGTGCAACGCTGGATCATCAACTGACGGAGAACGACTCCCTGCGTTTCATGGCCTACTACGGCCAGCGTGACAACGAACAATTCCAGTCGATTCCCATAGGCGCCCAGATTCCGGCCGGAAGCGGCGGTGGCGTACAAACTATCGAACGTGAATTCGGCGGTATTGACCTGCGTTGGACCCACACTGGCAACCTTGCAGACAAGCCATACAACTTCACTATCGGTACCAACGTAGACCGCATGAGCGATGACCGCAAGGGCTATGAAAATTTTGTCGGCGGTGCGGGCAACGCTTGTAACGTGGGCGGCAGGGTTTGCGGCGTCAAGGGCGCGCTGCGCCGCGACGAAGTCAACCGTCTGAGAGCTTTTGACCAGTACGCTCAAGGCTCGATCGACCTCGACCCTCGCTGGAACTTGAATGTAGGCATCCGCCATAGCAAAATCAAATTCGAAACTGACGACAAATACATCGTCGGCGCAAATCTGGATGACAGCGGCTCGGTCACTTACAGCGAGACCACTCCGGTAGCAGGGATCATTTTCAAGGCCACCGACACACTCAACTTCTATGCCAATGCGGGCGAAAGCTTCGAGACCCCGACTTTCGTCGAAGCGGCCTACAGCGCGACTGCGGGCGCAGGACTGAATCGCGACCTGAAAGCTGCAACCAGCAGACAGTACGAAATCGGCGCCAAGTGGATGGCCGGAGACTCGACCATCATCAATGCCGCACTGTTCAAAATCGACACGGACGATGAGATCGTAGTCCAATCATCTACCGGCGGACGCACCGTCTACACGAACGCCAAGGAGAGCGAGCGCAAAGGCTTCGAACTGTCCATCGACAGCAAGCTTGCCTATGGTCTGTCAGCCTACCTGGCATACACCTATCTGGATGCAGAGTTCACAAAAGACTTTACCGTACCGGTCGGCGGGGCGCCTTACACCGTCGGGTCCGGTTCCAGCATCCCTGGCGTCTACAAGCATACCTTCTTCGGCGAACTGGCCTGGAAACACGAACCCAGTGGTTTCTCGACCGCGATTGAAGCGCGTGCCTTCAGCGACAGCCATGTCTCATTCAATCCCGTCGCAATCGGGCAGCAGGTTGAAAAAACCAACGGTTACGCAATTGCCTCCTGGCGTGCCGGACTCAACCAGAGCATCGGTAAATGGAAGTTCAACGAGTTCCTCAGAGTCGAGAACATTTTCGACAAGGAATATGTCGGCTCAATCCGTGTTGGCGACTCGAACGGCGCCTATTACGAAGCCGCCCCAACCCGCAACTGGCTGCTGGGGCTGAACGCAAGTTATCAGTTTTAATCTTTCTTGAGTCGGTGTTAAATGATGTATGTGACCGCAGTCACATACATCATTGTCAAAAGCATTAAAATCATTCAAGTTTAATAAGTTAGCACGCATCACTTAAAGAACTTGTATCTGTTTTATGCGTCCTACTAAGCAATGAAGAAACTGCTCATAAAGCAGCCTGAGACTTGAGGAGAACACCGTGTTTCAAGCGATATCAAAATCCATTCACTTCGTTTTAGCTGGGCTCATGCTGTCATTCAGCGGCAGCGCCTTAGCTGAAGCCGACCCCCAAATCTGGCCTGTCATCAAAGAAGCCTTCTTTGCCGACCGCACTATAGAAGAAGTGGATTTTATCCAGCTCACCGCACCCAAACGCGCGGAGAGTGGCGCACAAGTACCATTCAGCATTGCACTGGATCAAGACAAAGGCCACGCCAAAGCCATCAAGAAGATCTATGTGATTGTTGATGCGAACCCGATACAACTGGCAGCCACTTACAATCTGACTGAAGAGCTCGGTAAATTCAATCTTTCCACTCGCATCCGTCTTGAAACGGATTCTTTCGTACGTGCGATTGGCGAGACGGCGGATGGCAAACTCTACATGGCCGCGATTCCGATCCGCGCGGCTGGCGGCTGTGGCGGCATCATCGATGCAGATGAAACTGAAGTGCGTGCATCGGCAGGAAAAATCAAAATGAATGTGGAGTCCCCCGTGCACTTCGGTGCATCAACCCCGACGACTTTCATTATCAAGCACCCGATGAGGACCGGCCTGCAACGGGACCTGGTTTCCCAAGGTTTCCTACCGCCATTTTTCATTAACAAGGCCACATTCACCTATAACAACAAGCCGGTGTTCGACGTTGATTTCAATGTCGGTACCAGTGAAGATCCTTATCTGAAATTTGATTTCGTCCCCAAAGAACCGGGAACGCTGGAAGTTAAAGCCTCTGACAATGAAGGCAAGTCGTTCAGTCATCAGATTGACGTGAAGAGCTGAAAAAAACAAAGGGGCTTGAAGCCCCTGTTCTGGTTCAGCCTAGTGTAAAGACATGCGTTTCAATGTCTCATCTTTATTGATGAACTTGTGTTTGAGAGCTCCGGCAATATGCAGAATAATCAGTAGTGCCAAAGCAATGCCTACCCATTCATGTACGGTCAGGAATGTTTCGCGAATGCCCTTATTGTCGAGTCCCGGCAGGATCTCAATGCCAAACCACTTGAGGCCATATTTACTGTAGAGCGTCATGATAAGGCCACTGACCGGCATGGCGATCATTAAAACATAAAGGGCTTTATGTGCAGTGTCAGCCAGCTTTTTTTCCCATGCCTTAAGGGAACTTAACAATGCAGGTGGTTGGTGGGTGAGTCGCCAGAATACGCGAAATGCGATCAGTACCAGGAGGGTAACACCGATGGATTTATGGAGATTGAAATAGAATGTTCTTGGTGTGGCTTCTTCAGACAAATGCCAGGTATAGATGCCCAGATTGAACAAATCATATGCACTCGATTTGGCACCTTCGCGTGGCAGGTCAGTCATGAACCAGCCTAATCCGAGCATGAAGAGAATGCCGATTGCAATAAGCCAATGCAGGACAATGGCTGTTTTAGTATATCGAGTACTGGAATTATTCATTTAGGTATCCTAGCTGATTGTTATTCGAACATTTGTTGCAACCACTCCATATGGCGAATGTTCTGATTGTTTTTGCGGTAGACAGTTCAGTATTGTAACGTTATCGACGCTGAGATGTTTCGCAAGTTCCGCAATTGGTTTGCACCTCAATAGAGTCTGTAGATTGTTATCAAAATAGCCATGGTTAGAAGGGTGAAGTTAATGTTGCAACTCATTATCGGTTTGTTTGGTCTGCTTATGATTACCTCGCAACCGCATGCACAGCCGCTTGAACTGGAAAAGGCTGGCGAAGGTATTTATGTACATCACGGCATCCACGAAGACCTTGCAGAAGGCTACCACGGTGACATCTGCAACATCAGTTTCATCGTTGGCAGCAAAGGTATTGCCGTCATCGATAGCGGCGGTACATACAAGCTTGGTCAGCGCTTCCGTGAGGCCATTCGCACTGTAAGTGACCTCCCTATCCTGTACGTCATCAATACACATGTGCACCCGGACCATATCTATGGCAACGCTGCGTTCATAGGCGATAACCCGCAATTCGTTGGTCATGCCAGGCTGGCAGATGCAATGGAACGCCGCAAGGAGGCTTACGCTCGAACGCATCAGGAATGGCTGGGCAAGGAATTTGCCGGTAGCGAAATCATCAAACCATCGCTCACGGTCAGTGACGAATTGAGCCTGGATCTGGGCGACCGCCAATTAAAATTAAATGCATATCCCACTGCCCACACCAATACAGACCTGACTGTTATCGACAGCAAGTCCAACACTTTATGGACAGGTGATTTGTTGTTTGTCGAGCGTACACCGTCAATTGATGGCGATATCAAAGGCTGGATATCGGCAACGGAAAACTTGAGCAAACTAAGCGTTGCCCGGGCGATTCCCGGCCATGGACCAGTAGTTACAGATTGGCAGACAGCCCTGCAGAATCAGCACCGCTATCTCGCCACGCTACTCAACGACATTCGCGCCAGTATCAGGAAAGGCGAGATGATGGAAAGTGCAATGAATACAGCTGCGCTATCAGAGAAAGATCGTTGGGTTTTATTCGATATTGTGAATCGCCGTAACGTCAACAATATTTATCCCGGACTTGAGTGGGAATGATTTCCGAAATATACCATGGGATAGGCGTACCAGACCGATGATGTATAATCGTCAGCTTTCGCATTTACTTAGCTAACCCTACATTCAGCCTAATTTGTTGTGAACACTGCCACACTATCCTACCACCCCTCGAATGAGGCACCGAACCAGACTTTGGCGTGGGCAGTGGCTATTTCAATTTGCTTGCATCTGTTCGCAGTTTTATATGTGCCTAACTTTCAAGCTGAAAACTCCCAGGCCCTACCGGAAGTGCTGAACATACAAATTGAAGCGCCCATCACCCCGGAGCCAGTTCCAAGCCCTGTCATTGAACCGCAACCGGTTGTCCCTGAGCCTCCCAAACCAAAAGTACAGCCAAAAATTGAGCCCAAGATTATTCCAATGCCCAAACCTGCGCCTGTAGAAACCTATGAACCTCAGACAACTTCGCCAGAACCTGTAGACGAACCCTTTTCCCCGCCAGTAATGTCCGTTGCACCAACGACTGAATCTACCCCGGTATTTACAGCACCGCCACCGCCAGAACCCGTCGGTCCGAGCCAGATAGATATTGACGCAGCACGCAGAGGTTATGCCGACAGGCTGGCCCGCGCAATCGCACAGCACAAACAATACCCTCGTATTGCTCAAATGCGTGGCTGGCAAGGCGAAACTATCATCGACCTGAAACTGGATGGTAAGGGTGCAGTGCTGGCCACCAGGATTGAACGTTCCAGCGGATTTGAAGCGCTGGATAAGCAAGCACTTGAAATGGTCAGGAAAGCAGCACCATTCCCTGCACCGCCAGAAATCCTGAAAAACAGTGTGTTCAATATTCTGGTGCCTGTTTCCTTCAAGCTGGAATAGGTAGACATGTTTAAGCCAAGATCCCTCAAAGACCTGTTGCTCATTCATGAGCTGGCTTTTATTTTACTGGTAGTGCTCGCCGGAGCAGCTGGCGGCATCGGCATTCATTTATGGGATCAATCTTCCCGTGAATCACAACGTATCAATCTGCTGGTACAGGAAATCCAACAAACGCGCGGTGATTTGTATCGCCAAATGAAAGAGTTGTTCGACGCGTATTTTTTGAATGATGTAAAAGCGGAAGAAGAATATAACGCCTATACAGAATCCATAGAACAGCACTTTGTAAAGTTGCGCGAGTTGGCAGAAGGCGATGAGGAATTAACCGCCATCAGCGACCTTAAGGCCAGCTATGAAGCATTCCTGACCAAGACTCGTCCGATCTTTGACCGTCAACTGGTCTTCTCAAGCAAGGCGTTAGAGAAAAAACTGAATACCGACCTGGAAACAGATGTATTCGAACGCTACGAATCAATCTCTGCAAGAGCAGAAGGCCTGCTCACGCTGAAGCAAAAAGAGCTGGAAGAAAGACTGGCAGAATCCAAACGAACATCAACCGCACTGTTAATTATCCCCATCCTGCTATCAACACTCTTATTGCTGTTCTCGCGCTTTTTTCTCAAGCGTGCGATCGTCAAACCGATTGCCGGCTTGGTCAGAGCCACCGCACAGATCAGTGCGGGCAAACTGGCACATAAGGCTCCAGAAACCGGAGCAGAGGAATTGGTCGCACTATCTATTGCCATCAACCATATGGCGGATGAACTGGCCATTAGCCAGGAGGCACTGGTGCGTACAGAAAAACAGGCTGCGCAGGGCCTGCTGGTTCCGATGCTGGCTCATAACATACGCAATCCGTTGGCAAGCATACGGGCTACGGCACAGGTTGCCGATAGCAGTGAGCTTGATCGCGACACACGCGAATCGCTGCAGGGAATTATCAGTACAGTCGATAGATTAGAACGCTGGACCGGCGCATTGCTCGCTTACCTTCACCCATTGAGGCCGCAACCGAGCCAGACACGTCTAAAACATATCATCAATGGCGCATTGATCCCTTTACAGCAAAAGCTGCGGGAGAAATCCATCGTCCTTACATTACCGGATTGGAGTAAGAATAACGATCAGATTCATACAGATGAGCATTTATTAGAACAGGCACTTTATAACCTGCTGCTGAATTCAATCGAAGCGGCACCCAGCGAAAGTACGCTGGCAATATCGACAGAGCATTCACCAACCACCTTACGGGTGCTGATTGCAGACCAAGGCCCGGGAATGCCCTTCTCGCCAGATCCCACCGCTTTGAGCCCCGGTCCTACCACTAAACGATTCGGAACAGGGCTGGGTATTCCTTTCGTATTCAAGGTCTGCGAAGCGCTTTCCGCCAAAGTCACCTTTAACCATCGCCCGGAAGGCGGCACGCTCGTTGAGATAGTTTTGCCCCGCAGAATCAAATCTTCCGATATCGATGAAAATAATCTCTAAATTACATCTGACAGGCTTGCCTAATTAGCATTTTTTAACAACAATGGTGTTGTAAACAACGCGATTGAGATTATGCTAAACCAACCAGTTTCAGATTTTGAATTACCCTCTACTGACAATACAACATTCAAACTTTCAGAGCATCTTGGTAAAACTCTAGTTATCTACTTTTACCCTAAAGACTCGACGCCCGGCTGTACATCCCAAGGCCAACAGTTTCGCGACGCATATGCCGAATTCCAGGCTGCGGGTGCCGAGATTTTCGGCATATCACGCGACAGCTTAAAGTCACATGAAAACTTCAAAGCCAAGTTCACGTTTCCATTCGAATTGCTTTCCGACACTGAAGAAACTGCCTGCAATCTCTTCGGCGTCATGAAGATGAAAAACATGTACGGCAAACAAGTTCGTGGTATTGAACGCAGCACTTTCATTATCGATAAAAAAGGTGTTTTAGTGCACGAATGGCGTGGAGTAAAAGTTGATGGTCACGCAAAAGAAGTCCTTAATTTCATTCAATCTCTTTAATCAGGAATTCCATACCACATGAGCAAAAAGCGTGATGCTGCAAATAAGCTGTTTGTCTTAGACACTAATGTGCTGATGCATGATCCTTCAAGCCTGTTCCGGTTTGAAGAACATGACATCTATCTACCGATGGTCACGCTGGAAGAGCTCGATAACAACAAAAAAGGCATGACTGAAGTCGCCAGGAATGCACGTCAGGCTAGTCGTAATCTTGAAGAAATCGTCGGTGGCGAACTGACCACCCTGGAAGACGGTTGCCCGCTTGCTATCAACGGCAACAAGCACCTGAGTGGCCGATTGTTTTTGCAGACCCATGCAGTGAGTGTCGATTTACCGATGCTTGCAGGTGGCAAGGCAGACAATCAGATACTCGGTGTGGTATGGGATTTACAGAAAAAATATCCTGACCGTCCTGTCATACTGGTCAGCAAAGACATCAATATCCGCATTAAAGCACGTGCGATTGGCGTGCCTGCAGAAGACTACTTCAACGACAAGGTACTCGAAGATACCGACCTGCTTTATAGCGGTATGAAAGAGCTGCCAGCAGATTTCTGGGATAAGCACAGCAAAGCCATGGAATCCTGGCAGGATGCCGGCAGGATGTTCTATCGTGTCACGGGGCCAATTTGCAAGAGCCTGATCATCAACGAGTTTCTTTATTACGAATACGAGCAACCTTTCCATGCCATTGTGCGCAAAGTCGAGGGCAATACAGCAGTCCTGGAAGTGGTTAAAGATTACACCCAGACCAAACACAATATCTGGGGTATCACCGCACGCAACCGAGAACAGAATTTCGCCCTTAACTTGCTGATGGATCCGGAAGTTGATTTCGTGACATTGCTTGGCCAGGCAGGTACCGGTAAGACTTTGCTTACGCTGGCGTCGGCACTCACTCAAACGCTGGATAAGAAAATCTACAGTGAGATCATCATGACGCGCGTCACTGTTCCCGTCGGCGAAGATATCGGATTCTTGCCAGGTACCGAAGAAGAAAAAATGGCACCCTGGATGGGCGCCTTGGAAGACAACCTGGATGTGCTCAACAAGTCGGATGAAGATGCCGGTGAATGGGGACGTGCTGCTACCCAGGACCTGATACGCACCCGCATCAAGGTAAAATCGCTCAATTTTATGCGTGGCCGCACCTTCCTGCATAAATTCCTCATCATCGATGAGGCGCAGAACCTGACTCCCAAACAAATGAAAACGCTGATTACGCGTGCAGGGCCTGGAACTAAGGTAGTCTGTTTAGGCAATATCGCCCAGATTGATACGCCTTACCTGACAGAGGGTAGTTCGGGGCTTACATACGTGGTTGACCGCTTCAAAGGCTGGGGGCACAACGGGCATATCACGCTGGTTCGTGGCGAACGTTCACGTCTGGCGGATTTTGCTGCAGAAGCCCTTTAGCCAAGGCAACGATTTAAGGTCAAAGTCAAAATAAAAGCCTCTTGAAGAGGCTTTTATTTTGACTTCATTTATGACAACTTCCATTAACTTGCCTAGTGAAGCTTAACCTGCGCTTCTGTTCTACGCGTAATGATTCTTGCCAGTGTCTGCAAAAACACGGTAAAGAATCCATGCAGGGTCATTAAATGCATCTTATAGAGCGACTGGTACATCACTCGTGCAAACAATCCTTCAATATACATACTGCCGCCAGCAACAGCCCCCATCAGACTGCCCACTGTTGAATAGCGTCCAAGGTTCACCAGGGAACCATAGTCGCGATATTGATACTCCAGAACAGGTTTGCCCGCCACCCTGCGCTTCATTGATTTGTAGAGCAGAGAAGCCTGCTGATGAGCAGCTTGCGCGCGCGGAGGTACGTTTCCGTCATGGCCTGGCCATGGGCAAGCAGCACAATCACCGAATGCAAAAATATCATCGTCCACGGTGGTTTGCAGGGTTGATCGTACAACAAGCTGATTGATCCTGTTCGTTTCCAGACCATCCAACTCACTGAGGAAATCAGGCGCCTTGATACCCGCGGCCCAAACAACCAATTCGGAAGGGATAAAGCGGCCGCTATGCGTATAGACGCCTTTTTCAGAAACTTCAGTCACGCGCTCACCCATATAGAGATGAACCCTGAGCTTCCTCAACTCCATTTCAACTGCATTTGATAGTTTTACTGGCAGTGCAGGCAAGATGCGGTCGCTGGCCTCGATAAGGGATATTCTGACATCTTTATCAGGGTCTATTTTATCCAGGCCATACGCAGTTAATTCACGTGTGGTGTTATGCAGCTCTGCCGACAACTCAACGCCTGTCGCACCCGCACCAACAATGACTACTTCCAATTGACCTGCCTGTACGGCCTCTTCCTGCGTTTGAGCTCTAACCAATGCGTTATGCAAACGACGGTGGAAACGCTCAGCCTGGCTTTGAGTGTCTAATGCAATAGAGTGGTCCCTTGCACCTTTAATACCAAAATCGTTGGTGGTACTACCGACAGCAATAATGAGCGTGTCATATTGAAAAACACGACGTGGGATAATTTCCACGCCATCTTCATCATAATAAGGTGCGACATAAACTTCCTTCTTCGCACGATCAAGGCCATCCATATTCCCCAATCGGAAACGGAAATGATGCCAGTGAGCTTGTGCCAGATACTCAACCTCGTGCTTGTCCGGATTCATGCTTCCGGCCGCAATCTCATGAAGCAGTGGCTTCCAGACGTGAGTTCTGGTGCGATCAATCAATGTGATTGCAGCTTTACCTTTGCGGCCCAGCGTATTACCCAGGCGCGTAGCCAGCTCCAGCCCGCCTGCACCGCCACCCACAATAACGATATGGTGCAGGGAGGATTTTATTTTTATTTCCATTGATGCTATTCCAGTAATGAAGCTGAATTGAGGTTACTGATACTTAGTTTAACCAAGGTGTATCGCCACCACCCTTATATTGAGTACGTAACCATGCAATAATTTTCAGGATGTCGTCTGTTGGCAATAACTCAGGGTTATTGGCAATCTGCTGATGCCAGGCGAACATACCGCCATTGGAACCACCAGCAATCGTTTCAAACATGCCTTTATCAGTTATGTGTTTAGCATACTGCCAACGTTCATCATTGATCGAAACCGCAACTTGACCATCTCCGTTAGGGCCATGGCATTGGGTGCATGAATAATAACCGAACTTCTTTTTGCCTTCTTTGGCTGCTTCTGGATCAGCAGCATAAACCTTGGTATAAGGGTTAATACAGGTTTGCAAGAATTCTTTGGCTTGTGGCGTATCTGTTGCAACAGCCTTGATGGGCAATGGACTACCATCTTTAGTTGATTCGAATGCACATTGAGCACCGCTATCAGCAGAAGCAGCAGTAGATGCTCCTTTAGTTTCACCGCTTGGCGTATCTGAACTTTGACCGCAACCAGTCAATGCGATTAGAAATGACAAGCTTATCAATCCAGATTTTGTTGAAACCATAGCTTTCTCCTAATAAATTATAGTGAATATAGTTTTCTTGATTTTACCTGAAAGTTATTGAAGGACGTAAAAAAACGGCCATTGTCTTTAACAATGGCCGTTCTGCAGGGCAACGCTGGTCAGATTACTTCAACCAAGGCTGATCACCTCCACCTTTGTATTGTGTACGCAACCAAGCAACAATTTTCAGGATATCATCGGTTGGAACTAACTCAGCGTTGTTGGAAACCTGTTGATGCCAGGCGAACATGCCGCCATTGGAACCACCAGCAATCGTTTCAAACATGCCTTTGTCAGTTACGTGTTTAGCATACTGCCAACGATCATCAGTGATGGATACTGCAACTTGACCATCACCATTTGGGCCATGACATTGAGTGCATGAATAATAGCCGAATTTTCTTTTACCTTGCTTTGCCTTTTCAGCATCAGCTGCATACAGCTTTGTGTATGGATTATTACAGGTAGCTAAAAACTCTTTTGCTTCAGGTGTATCAGTATCCACAACCTTGATATTCAGCGGGCTGTTGTCTTTAGTGGAAACCAAATCGCATGCGGCACTGGCTTGCAAAGGCATTAAACCTGCAAGAGTTAACATTGAAACGAATAGGGTTGCCTTTACTGCTTTCTTGCTTAACATGTCATCTCCTCGTTTGTAATACAGGCACAAATTTGATTCATGCTCTCACATCAATCAACTTCACTTCTAAATAACGGACTCAAATTTAGTTGGTTGACGTCAATGCCATCCAAAACTTCGAAATATTACTCGTTTTTCGGGATTACATCACCACGTTTTTTCTTCTTGAAAGTTGCTCTGTCACCTTCCACCACCGGCACATGCGGAACGCCATACTCGTCCAGTATCTTCAAGATATCTGCATGACGGCGATCTATCACTTCTTCCAGTACGGCCAGACGTTCCTTATCCGCTCTGCGGACACCCATGCTGATATTGAACTGGAGCTTGGCTGTAGGAGGCATATCGTCGTACTCAGGCGCCGGAACAACTACGAGAGGAACACTGGATTGCTTGGCATAATAACCCGCGATAGGTCCCCACAGGATAGCCACATCAATTTCACCTTTAACCAAGTCATCAATCACAAAACTTGGCGGCACATTAAAATCACGGAAAATTCTGTAAGGTTTCGCATTCTCCATCAGATCTTTATCATCTAAAGCCGTGGCAACGGGAGTCTTATCAATCACACCGATGGCTTTGGCTTTTCTCAGGTCCGGAGAATCCCAGTCGGTAATGTTGTAGCCGCTGTCTTTTCTATACACAAATGCGTATGTAGAACGGTAGTAAGGTTTCGTTGGGCGGAGCATGTCGCTGTCAGCAACAACCCCAATAATTACATCGCAGCGAAAAGCGTTCAAGGTATTACGGTAATAACCCAAACGATGATGCCAGAATTGATACGAAAGAGTTTTCCCCAAGTCTTCTGCTATTAATGCAGCGATCTTATTCTCAAAACCTTCCTGTTTGCTATTTGAAAAAGGCAGGTTATCAGCTTCGGCACATACCTTGAATTCTGTTGGATCCGGAACACGTCGAGCTTCGCCACCACGTCCCATATCCATATTCACGTTAAGCTCATTAGGAGTTGCGGCCTCCCCGGCGTATACAGGCGCGGTGAGTCCAAACAGCATCAAGAGCAATGAAAAGTTTTTTAGTCTGGCTAGCATTATGTCTTCCTCGTCGTCGTTAGCGGTCTTATTTATTTAGTTATAAAAAAAACAAAAAAACACCCCGCCGAAACGGGGTGTTTATATGACACACTAACTTATGCGTTAGTTCTGCAATTAAGTGTCTTACGACTCTCTAATTACAGCGCGAACACGTTCAGTGCACCGCCGCCAGGAGCAGCATTGTACTTAGTCAGTTCTGCATAACCACCAGCA
>CAZOZB010000018.1:16565-41320 GCA_964584185.1 uncultured Methylophilaceae bacterium | reverse complement strand
ATGCAGACTCATTAAGCAATTCAAAGATGCTGGTGAGCATTTTCGTGCTTGAGCTATTGAAGTAAGTGAGGCGGAAATTGAACTCGATATCCTGATTATCGGTGTTTTGCAGATATTGCTCCAGGTTCAGCAGGATCGGATAGAAGATCTGAGCGGGGTTTTCGGGGAAGGATTCTCCGCTCATACTGAGTTGATTCTGCGAGAACTTAAAATCAATTTCAGGAAAATCGGCAGTTTTTGTCATGTATAGATCTTGCATTGTTGAGTCCTTCAAAAGTAGGTTTTCAGATGTAGTTCGGAGTATTTGTCCGGGTAGGCCGGAACCTCTTTGAATGAGTATTCGATGGCTGATGTGGAGTCTCTGGCAAGCGTCAGCAGGCCGAGTCCTGCGCCCTTGCTCACTTTATCTTCATCGTGATTCTCATTTTTTAGCTGGGCTTTGTAAGCCAGCCTGATTTCATCGCGTGTCATGCCGTTGACGGACTCAATCTTCTCGGAAATTCTGCCGATGTATTGCTGGTCGATCAGGTTGCCGCAAACGATGTAAAAGTGGTGTCCGGTTTTGCCTACGGCAACGGCTACTATCTTCTCCGGCGCAGACTGGATTAGCGGTGAATAATGCAGTGCGTTTTGCATCATTTCTATAAAACTGGAAAACAGCTTTCTGCCAACAGCGCCTTTCGCATCGTTTTCTTCCAAACGCTGCTTCAAGATATCGCTCATCGTGGCAATGACATGCTGTGAAAGGGCGCCGCTGTAATAGAAAACAATGCCGCGTTTATCTGCGTCATTCTGGAAGGAACTGAATAGATCGATTTCCACATATCCTCCGTTAAAGTCTGAAGCCAATGAGGCTGATATCGTCGCGCCGTTTCTGCCGGCCTTGATAGTCATAAAATGCCTGCATCAAGGCATATATTTGTTCTGACATTGGTTTTTTGTGATTTTCCAGCAGGAGACTGGAGTATCGTGCTTTACCAAAAGCGATGTTTCTGGCTTCCCCTATCTGGTCGATAATGCCGTCTGTTGTCAGGTATACGGCCATGTCTTTCGTTATGGCGAGCTCTTTGTTCGTCCATGTGTAGTCAAAGGGCGTATCAATATAGCCAACGCCCTTTTTGCCTGGCGTTATGCTTGATACAGCCTGATCATGCGGATTGATGTAGAAAAGTGGGGTTTTTGCGCCAGCATAGGTTATTTTCTGGCTTTCTTGCCCGACCCAAAGGAAGGCTGCATCCATGCCATCATCCGAGCGGTCTTTATCCATCATTTTCGAGAAGCGCGATTTTTCTGTGGCCAACAATGGCTTATCTTCGATTTGTCCCAACGCAGTTTTGACTTTTTTATTGATGATGGATAATGCGCCAGCAGGATCATGGCGATTATCTTCAAGCAGGATATGGTCAATGAATGCAGCCATGATCAAAGTCATAAACGCGCCGGGTACGCCATGGCCAGTGCAATCGATCAATGCAAAGAAAAATCCATCGTCGAATTTCTTACAGAAATAATAATCTCCACCGACTTTGTCGCGTGGCTCCCAGTGAATATAAAAATCTGCAAGAGAGGCCGCCAAATCTACTTTTGAGCTACGCAAGAACGATTGCTGGATGACGCTGGCGTAGTTGATACTTTCCGTGACCAGGTGATTTTTCTCTGCCTGCATGTTAGTGACGGCCTTGACCAGATCCTCCCCGGTGCCGACGCCTAAATACTGTCCGTTATCATTTGTGATGATAAAGCCATCATTCAGGGTTTTTTTGCCGGAGTTAACCACCTTGAAGCTCAAATCCTGTATTCCGGTATTTTCAGAAACCACTAATGGCGCCTTATCCATGAATGTGGTGCAGTTTTTTCTAATGAATAAATCCCGGTGAAACGGTTTTGCCATTCCGTCCATGAATATATTGCGATTGATCAAGCCGATAGGATAGCCATTCTCAACTACGGGAAGACCAATGGCTTCTTTATGTTTTTTGAAAAAGTTAAAAACATCATGATTGGTTTGCTGCGGCTCAACGATGGGGGCATCGATTAAGAGTGATCTTGCAACCGGTTCTGCATTCGCGCCGACAAGGCTGGTTTGGGCATGGAGATAGGGAGAGGGCGCATTCATTAACTAAGCCTTTTCATTATTGAGTCAAAAGGCAGTCTAACGGTGCTTTATGTAAATGATATGACGAAACAATAATAGGAGAGACGTGAGCTGCCCCACGTTTGATGGACCACTCTAAAAGTGGATGCTAGCCGCATAAATAACTCCGACCCTATTTTTAAATTACATCAGTCAATCATAAAATGTTCTCTATTGTTCCTGAAATGACATGAGAGATTCGCTTGGAAATTATCAAGGTCGGTTGCCAAATTTAGTCAGGTGTCAGTGTGAGTTATCATGACTTAATCCAATTTCATGACAAAAAACTTCAAGGTTTGGCGTATTTACTGGCTTATGCAACGGGACTTTTTAAGATTCCCTATGGTTTTTACCTGTCATCACATTAATTTCGGTACTATTTCCGACAAGCTCAATAGGAATAGGGCGCTATCGAAAATAGCAACCGGCCAGCTTGATCAATAGCATTCGAACGGCCGCCTGATGCCAACATGATTTTCCCGGAGATTGAACTATCAATACCAACGATTCCAATAAAGACGATACGCAGGATGAAGCGTTGCCCGAAACATGGGTTTCGGCTATTCCAGAACTTGCACCGCTTTATGCCGACATCGCGGCAAAGCTGGCGGATGAGGCCGATATCAGGCCGCGTCGCGGATTATGGTTTGAAGCCTTGCGCAAGGTCCCGCCAGAGCAGGTGCGTGTCGTTATCCTCGGGCAGGATCCCTACCACGGTGAGGATCGTGGCATCCAGCAGGCGCACGGCTTGTCATTCTCAGTGCCGGATGGTGTACGCCCACCACCCTCCCTGCGAAACATCCTGAAAGAACTGCATGACGACATGGGGGCGGCATCAGCGATCAAAGGGGGAAACCTTACGCCCTGGGCAGAGCAGGGCGTATTGCTGTTGAATGCATCATTGACCACCCGTGGGGGCAAGGCTGGCGCCCATGCAAAACAATGGCAAGCATTTACCCAGGCGCTCATGAACTACCTTGGTACCAGAAAAAAACCTCTCGTATTTATCCTGTGGGGAGGCGATGCCCTGAAACATCGCCTGATCATCGCCGAGCAACACATCGTAATTGCCTCGGCCCATCCCTCGCCTCTTTCAGCCTACCGCGGCTTCTTCGGCAGCAGGCCCTTCAGTAAGGTAAATGCAGCACTAGAAAAATTGCATCAACCTATTGTGAAATGGTGAGAAAAGTTATTGGAATAAAACTGGTAAGCGCTGCGTAGGACGTACCCGCTTGCCGTGTGCTCTACGCAGACTGAACGTGGGGAAGATCAAAGTCATTTATATGCTCCGATTCCGTTGTGATGCTCAATTGCAGTATTTTCCATAAGGTGTACGGTCTGTGATCGAGTAGCCGTCTGGGTGTTCTGCACGAATTTTTTGTGCCCGTAATGTTAATTCCGAGGCTTCTGTTTGTTGTTTTATGGCAGCCAGTGTAGTAGCTGTTTCATCTAGAATGTCGGCGTATCCGATAGGGCCGAGTTGAGGAATGTTGTGACGATCAAGCTCAGGCAGTGCCTGCTTGTAATAAGTGGCCGCCTCGGCAAATTTTTCTTGATCCAGATATAGCCTTGCAAGCTCAACCAGACTTAAATAGAGAGGGCCTCCCGTTTGCTCATCTAGTTCATGAGCCTGTTTCAGGTAGTAATCGGCATCATCAAAAAAACAGGTGGCGCCTAAAGATCGGCCATATTCATAATTCAGCACTGCGCGGGTTGATGGCGCCACCTTCCCCAGGTTTGCGTTGACAACTGCTCGCGCAAACGCACGGCGGGCAGTTTGCCAATCATTATTAGCCATCGCAATGGCGCCTTGTCTGGTATAGATTTCTGCATTTTTTCTATTGATCGGTGATGCGCAGCTCATCAAGCACAGGGCCAGCGTGCAAAGAATGATTTTTCTGATCATGGTTAATTTACCTTTATAGACTGAATAAATCTGTGTCAGCGGAATATTGGATGTGTGGAAATTTTATTAACGATTAGATGCAAGGCAGTTTTGCGGTATCTGATCTGGCCTGAATAGGGCGGTCTTGCCGGGGTTATTTTGCCGTAGCTCTTTACTCTTGCTTGCGATGGCATCAGCCTCTACTGTGCGGCCTGTTTTACGCAGGGGTTTTTCGTATTCATCAAGCTGGTCCGCAAGTGCAATAGGATCGGAGCGGTCAAGCTTCAGGCGATAAAGTAAAGGAACGGCCCGATCAAGAAGAGCGTTTGCTTCTGTAAATCGCTTTTGTGCAATATAAAGCCGGGCCAGTTCAGATAAGTTTTGCGTAATGTATGCCTCGTTGGTATCAGCCAGTGCGTCACGAGCAGTAATAGATTGTTTTAACCAGTTTTCGGCTTCATCCAGCCTGCAAAGCTTGGTATTCGTCCTTCCCAAACCGTACATGGCGATCGCGATATATTGCTGGTCTTTATTTTTATAGGCAGCATCCAGCGTTTTTTCATAACGTTGAAGTGCTTCCTGATAACGCGCAGAAAGGTATGCTTTGTTGCCTTCATAATTTAATTGTTGTTGCTGAGAAACAGTGGCGCAGCTTGTGCATGCGACTATGAAAAACAAGCCCGCCAGTCGTTTTAGTGAGCGCATTTCTATCCTTTATTATTTGAGGTTTAATTAAAGTAATTCCGTGCAATTGTGTCGACTACTGCTTGCATTGTGATGCAGGTTCAATTGCCATCTTGGTTGGTTTGACTGTACTTGTAAGATTATCAGACACCAGTTCCCGAATCCTTAAATAGCATCGCCCTTTCTCAAGTATCAGTCCTGCGTCATAATCCTTCCCGGGTTTAGGGCTGAAGCTTCCTGTAAAAGGGCCGCAGCTAGTGTATCTCCATTGCCCACCGACTTCCCCGCTAGAAACATAGGCCGCATAGATTGTCATTGGCTGATTTGCTTGCACAATAAACTCGTTGTAAGCCCAAGTGATGTCATCTGTTAAGGGAATACCTACTTTCCTGTTCGAACCCAATTGGGCTAAATCATCAAACAATCCATATTCGCGCCCGCCAGAATGAGCAGGAATCGCTGCTTTATCGTACAAGGTATAACAAGACTTATTGGGATGAAGATAAACGGATGCCCCTGTGGTGAGTACGCGCATCCGGGCAATAGGCCCATGTTCTGGAGAAGCATCCAGTACTTTGGGGCCTGCACATGCAGTCAGCATGCTGATAACAATCATAAAAAGCAGGAGTTTTCGAGAATTCATGAGATTTATCTTGAAAGATACGGGGTCGTATTTCTACGCTCCGTATTATTGTTTTAACGGGAGCTACTCAAGGGTAGGTGGGATTGGCTCAAACTTGAATGATTCCAGCCAGTGCCTTAAAAATTCCTGACGTTTGGCTAGCCAGTCGGGGGCGTGTGTTGCTAAATCTCCGCTATACCATGCAAGCATCGCAAACGTGTAGTTGCCTACCTTGGTGATATAGAGTTCATCAACTCCAGAAGATGCTCCTGGCACATTGTACTTTTCTTGGACAGGGTCACTTTTTCCATAAATTATGCTCCACTTCATATACTGCCATTCCCGCCCATTAATGGTGATGGTTTCTTTTTTGGTACGGGGGTCGGTGGTAAATTTACCTCTACTAAAATTACTCCCCGTTGGTAATTTGTGACCTTCAATAATTATCGGCATAAAACCTACCATGGTGGCCCGGTAATTCAGGCCATCCATACTCACACGGGGCAAACTCCACACACGCATCGCGCCTTTGCCGGGATCCAAGTTATAACGAAGAATCTCGCCACCTTTGTATTCGGGTTCCAGTTGAGTATATAAACTGCCTATGCCAGGAGTGGTGATGACTTGGGTAGAAATTCCGTTCTGGCATAGTTGTTGTGGATATTTAGGGGGAGTACGAGGCGAAGTAGGGTAAACGGTAACGTCCCAGATACGATCGTAAGTCACCATAAAGTCCAAAGGCGGATGAGTATAATCTGTGGCAGGTCTCTCTTTGGCGTTCTGAGAGAGGAAATATGCGCTACCAGTGCGCTTATCTACCATGTGGTTGTCTTTTTGTGGTTTTACAATGATCTGCGCACGGCACATGACTTTTATGTCGCTCATTACCGGTGTGCCTGTTTGGTAGCGTGGCAGCGACATTTCTTCTATCTTCTGATATCCCGCCATGCTGCAGGCGCTGAGGGTGGCAATCCCTACTGTGCTGATGAACAGGAGCTTGATCATGGATTTATACATGGTTTACTTTGGTGGGTTGCTGGAAACAGGCTCAACCGTTGTGGTCGGCCAAGTGGAAGGGTCATTCCAGCGATAGGTGGAATGTGCGCTATCGCTCGTGGTGGAAAAATGGGGTCGGAGTCATTTATGCGGCTATGCCGCTTTGAAAATTAACTCCGACCCCATTCGACCTTGGATACCAACTGTTTGACCAGTCATTTTTATGGTGCGCCGCAAAGAGGCCGTGCTTTCATGTATGCGCTAGTGCAATTGCCAGTGTAACGATAACTGTTTTGCAGAAGGCAACGTTGAAATTCAAACTCAAGCCGAGTGCGGAAAGTATCGCTATTTTCGTCTGGAAGTCGTTTTTTTCTATCTAATGCAAAACTTCCGTCGGGCAGCCCCCCGCACGCGACCCAGTCATTCAGTCGACTTTTCTCCGTCATCCCATCCTTCTGCCAGTAGGAGATATAGGGTTTGATGTCGGGTTCGTAGAAGGGATTACCATTCATCCAATGACCTCCTATTCCACAACCCGTCTGCGTAAGACTAAGAAATAATAAAAAATTGATTAATTTACGCATCTTTATTTAGCCCCTTTTAATAAAATCGAGATTGCTTGCCATACCTCTGTGGGCAGCAGTGTTGCTGCCGCAAAAGGGGTCGAAGGAACAAGGGCTACGGCAGTCCAGATTTCGTTGGCTACCTTTTCAGACGTACTACGGCCTCTAGGCGCATTCCCCTGCTCATCGTAGAAACCAGCAGCCTGGCCGCCAATCACATCATGTGGCCCGCCAAACGCCTCAATCAGCTTGTCTATCAAACTACCCGCCTCGTAGGGCATACCCAATAATGTGCCCTTGACTGCCTGGATGCCGCCAGTTAGGCCGCGCATCTCTCTACCTTCAGGCGTTTCAAGCCAATCGACGAGGGATTGGCCATCGGCTCCATCACTGTTCCACTGCACTTGCCCTTTGTCGTTGAGTTCTAGACTTCCATCCTCATTTTTCACACAACGTTTATTATCCGTCCCACAAATACCATCCAGATTGAGCCGCGTGCCACCAGTCTTGGTGGGTTCCAGATCCCATTTGCCGCCTTCACTGACGCCGGATACATTCGACAGGATGAACGGCTGCTCGCCATTTCCGGGGTCATCGACCACTGGAGGTGAAAGCTGCGAATTCTCAATGGTGATTTTGCGTAGCTCTTCCGAAGCATGTGCTAGGCTTTCGTGAACGAGTGCCGTACCGCCCAAACCTGTAACCGCACCAATAAGTACGTTGAGGATATGGGTCTCCAAGCGCAGTTGGTCGACTTCGGCCTGCAACGCTTTTTGTTGCTCAGGGTCGGTTTCGGCAGCGTAACGGACACGCAAGTTGTTCATCTGCTTTTCGGCGTAATTATCAACCGCATGGCTCGCCTGTTGTCCAAATGCCTCTGTAATTTGTACCTGCGCTTCAATTTCTTTTTGCACCTTTTCGGCATCGAAGATTGGCGAAATAGTATTAGCAGTTGAATTGCCTTGGCTATCTACTGCTTTCCCTTGCTCGTTCACATGCACGTTGCGGTTGAGTAGGGCGACTGTAGTGACAGCATCCGTGCCAGACTTCGCCTGTTGCCCTGCATCATCTGTAATATCAATCACACCGCCACTAATGGCACTGACTGTCACACTTTCTGCATCACTACTATCACTACCAATACCCGCGCCAGAGAGCTGTGGCAAGCCCGCTTGTAGTCCACCACCGATGGTGGCCGATATACCTTTAGCTTCGTACTCCGCCTTGTTCTGTATATCCGAGACTGTCAGTGTCTCTGTCGTCAGGCTATTCTTGTTGTCCTGAATGGCCTGCTCGGTCGAGGCAATCACTGCCCCGGTCAGATTGGTATTTCCAGCTACGTCAATCTGGAACCCGCCATCCCCAGCAAAGATGCCCGACTGTTCATTGACCGAAGCATAGTCGGATTCTATCTTATTGCTGGAACTGCTGATTGAACCGCCATAAGCACCGGCACCGATAGGCACGCTGACACTTATGCCCGAACTTTTCTGCTTGCTGTCGTAAGTGCTGGTATCCTGCAAACTCTGGATGCTGAGGTTGCCATTACCGGATGTGCCGACATTGGTGACTACCTGATTACCCCGTACTTGCGCACCGATGATGTTGGTATCCGTGCCGCTTTCCAGTGTGATCTTGTTGCCAGCCTCTACCGTGGTTTCTGACCAGGTGACATCATTGCCGCTGGCTTTGCCTTTACCCTTTGAAGCACTGGCTGTTACTGCCAATCCGCTGGTGCCGATACTGATACCTACACTCGCTGAACTGGATTTGTTTTTACTGTTGAGCGTGTCGGTGTTCTGGGCTGCAATCAGATTCACTTCATCATCCGCCTTCAGGCTGACATCCCCGCCCGCCTTGATGGTGCTACCGATGACGTTGATGTCTGATTCCGCACCAGCCCCTGTGGCCGTGATGTTGATATCACCACCAGCCATCACATTACTGCCTTGGGCAGTACTGCTGGTTTGCGTGGTTTTGGAGCTACTCTTTGAACTGCCGATGCTGATAGAGAGATTGACTCCGCCGGCCTGATTGGCGGCATCCTCCACTGAATTGCCTGTTGTCGGTTTGGCTTGTGCGGTTTGCACGGCATCATAGGCATTCTTGGCCGCCAATGCCGTAGTACCTGCCGCCAGTGCCTGCATGCGACTGTCACTGGTCTGGCTGGCAGCGTCACTCATCTGCTGTGCGGTTTGAATGGCGCTGATAACCGGGCTGGTGATGGCGAGCGTTAGCCCGCTCTGCTTGAACTTGGTCTCCTGCACGGTCTTGCTGGTGTTCTGCGCAGCACCAATATCCACGGATTGCGCCGAGATGCTGATATCACCCTGTGGTGCCAGTACATCGCTGCCGGTCTGCGTATAGGCCTTGCCTGCTTCAATCACCACGTCGCCCGCAATACTGCCTACCGTGCTGCCACTTTGGATAGTGCGGGTGCTATCGGTATTGGTCATCAACTGTTGCGAACCGATGCTGACACTGGCACCGCTGGCGCTGATGCCTGAGCGTTTGGTTTTCTGGTAATGGGATTCCTCGAAGGTCTGCTCTGCTGCCGTAATGTCGATATTGCCGCCTGCAAGCAGGGTGGTACCGTTGTCGCTGACGGCATTGCTGCCGGTGATACCGATATTCTGGCCTGCTTGCAGGCTGATGGTTTCTCCGCTGAGGTTGCTGGCGATGGCGGTATCTTCCCGGAAGGTATCGCGCTGTTCTTTCTTGCGGCTGCTGAAGGTGCCGCTGCGTTTGCTTATGTTGGCGATATCCGAGTTGTAGGTGGCGGTGCCGCTTTCTATACGGATATCGTTCTCTGCGTTGATGCTGACGCCACCCGCCGTGCTGCTGATCTCTGCGGCGCGGGCGTTGAAGTCATTGCCTGCGTTGAGTGCGATGTCGCCCTGAGTCTGGATGACGGTGCCGACTTCCTGCGTGTATCCGCTGCGGTTGAAGTCCTTGGCGCTGTGGATGCTGTTGTTCTGCTCGGCGATGTTGACGGTGCCCAGATTGAGGTTGTTGCCGGCATCCATGACGGTGATGCCGTTCTGGCCGGCATTGATGACTTGTGCGGCGAGCAGGTTGATATCGTTACCGGCAGAGGCGACCAATACACCGTCTGCGCCGGTGACGTAAAGCCCGGCGACACGGTTGATATTGGTACGGGTAAAAGTGCTGCCGCCTATGCGGTTCTCTGCATCGACCGTGGTGCTGGCAACGGTAATATCGTTCCCAGCCTGCAATGCAAGTGCATCTCGTGCTGCGAGTGCACCGCCCTGAATGTCGATGTTGTTGCTTGCTGTGGCGCTCAACACATTGGCTTGCATTTGCCCACCAAGGTTTCGAATATTGTCTGCATTGAGCGCGACCAGGCTGCGCCCGGCAATGGTGCCCGAGTTGGTGAGGTCATCCGTGATATTCATAGTGACCTGACTGCCCGCCATCAGCCCGATGGTGGGGTTGAGGTCTTCTGGCTGCAGGCGCACGTAGACTTTGGGCACCAGTGCCTGCGTGACGGTGCCATCCGGCAGGGTGACGGTTTCTTCCACCAGCCAGATGATGTCGCTGGTGAGCTGGGCGACCTGCTCGGCGGTGAGCGCAACGCCGGGGATCAGTTGCCAGGCATTGGCAACGGTGATGCCTGCATCCATCAGGGCCTGGTATTGGGCTTCGTCAGAGGCGTGGCCGTCGAGGAAACGGCGTCCGGTGAGTTGCGCGACCTGTTCGCGCACCAGCCGCTGTTCGTAAAATCCATCGCCCAGGCGTTTCTGCATGGTGGCCGGGTCGAAAGAGAGTTGCTGCAGCATGTAGTCGGAACTCAGCCAGGTACGGTAGCTGGTGAAACGCGGGTTGGTTTCGATCAGGTAGTGGCTGCCAACATCCGGGCTGAGTTGGAACAGGCTGCCGGTGATGACTGGCGTGCTGACGCTGGCAACCGTGGTGCCGCTGCCGGTGGGTGCGGTGTTGCTTTGCAGCTCACTGACGGCAAGATTGATGGCGGTGACTTGCGAGGCCGGGCTGAATGCAACCCAGGGGCCGAATTCCAGTTCTTCGTCATTGCCGTCCCAATCCCTGAATTGCCGGGAGCCGCTATAGCTGATGACCTGCTCTCCGGGGGAGCTGAGGTTTTGCAGCGTTGCCCCGGATACATCAAGATTGCCGCCCGCGATGATCTGGCTGTCACTGTTGGTCACATTGCCCAGCAGGGTCATATTGCCGCCGGAAAGAATCCGGCCCGGCAGGGAGGAGATGACATGCGTGCTGCTGGTGGTGGCCGTGTAGTCGTAATAGGTGTAATCCTCGAAATAGGCGGCAATATTGCCGCTTTCATTGAGGAAGGGTTGTTTCTCGATATTGTAGTTATGGATGGAGGGGAAGCGCGAGACGTCGTAGCGTTGTGACCAGCCTTCCGGTTGCACTTCGAGTATGCGCTCTGTGCTGTCCACGACCAGTTCCGTCTCCAGCCCTGCATTGAGGTTTTGCAGGTCGTCCACTGCCAGTATCGCTTCGCCCAGGGCCTCTATGATGGCGTTTTCGTTGATGAGCGTATCTGCTGTGCCTGTGGCATGACGATTTGCATCCAGGCTGCCGCCGATGGCAAGGTCGCCTGCGCTGAACAGCAGGCCGTCGCTGCGGTTCTCAATACTGGCGGCGCCGATATCCAGCCTGTTTCTCGCCGCGATGACGGCGCCTGCATCATTGCCGAGATGCGCGGTCTGGATGGCGAGGTGGTCGCCGAAGATGCTGCCGGTTTCGGTGTTGGTCAGTGTGTCTGCATTGATGAAGGTATCCACGCCATCGATCAGGCCGCGGTTGGTGAGGGTGTTGGCGGCAAGGATTTCCGTTGTATCACCGGCTATTTCGCCTGTGACCGTATTTTCGATGTTTTGCGCACTGAGCTTGAGCGATTGGCTGGCGAGTATCGTTGATTGATTGGTGATGTTGCCCGTGGTGTGCATCTCAAGATTGCCGCCTGCCTGTAGCTCACCGGTATGGGTGTAATCCGAGGCGAGGTTGATTGTGATATTGCTGTCTGCGGCAATGCTGCCACTGCTTTCCAGCGCTGCCGTATCGAGCTGGACATCGGTTCTTGCACTGATGCTGCCGGTGTTTTGCAGCAGGCCATCGGCGGTGATGCTGATTTCACCGATGCCAGCACCCAGCGTGCCGGCGTTGCGCACGCCAAGACCGGCTTCGGTGCCTATCATATGGATCTTGCCGGCATACATGCCACCCAATGCAGCGACATCCACGGCGAATGCTGGTGCGGCACTGCCTGCATCGGGCGCGATGGGGGTTGCGCCGGTCTGGTTGCCGTTGCTGTCTATGCTGACTTGGTTGGTGCCTGTGGTGATACTGAGCGCATTGGCCCAGATGCCTGCATTGACGTCGACTGCACGTGCAATGACATCGGTAAAGTTGGTTTGCGAGGTATCCAGCCCATTACCCAGAAAGCTGACGGTGCCGCCGCCCACCCGGTAACCAAGCAGGTTGCCGCTGTTGATGATGGGTGTGCCGGTGGTCAGGGTGGCACGATTGGCATTGATGAAGCCGCAGCCGCTGCAACTGATGCCCGCCGGGTTGGCGATGACGACCTGCGCGCGGCTACCGGCAACCTCGATATAACCATTGAGCAGGCTGGGGTTCTGGCTGTTGACCTCATTCAGAATCACTTTGGCCGTGCCGCCTGCAAGGTAGGGGTTGCCTTGTACCCAGCCGCCGAGTTGTGTTTGCACATTGGTGTTGCTGTTGTTGAGGATAGCGCCTTGTGACTTTACATTGAACTGGCTGTAGGTGTTGCGAGAGACGCCAGCAGCGCTGGGGGTCTGGATATTGACCAGCGGCAAGCCATTGGCAGTTTCAATGATGATGGGGCGTTGGTTGGCAGCGGCACCCGGGTCGGCAATGATGTCGGCGACGGCCGGGTTGATGACCATGACATGACCGCTGATGACGAGCATGGAGTATGCGATGGGGCGCAGGGTGGCTAGAACAAATTCCGGGAAAGAGGGGCTCGAGGAGCTGCTGCCGGCACCCTGGTGACTGCGTGCATTCTCGGCGACGACCATCATCAGACCGCGTATCTTGTTGAATACCACCCTGAATTTATTCTTGTTCATTGTTGAGCCCTTTTAAGGTAAATCAGCCAAAGTAATTCAGAAAGTCCAGTTCAAATTGAATCCTGCTGCTGTGCTTGCCGTTTCAAATCCCCTGGGTTTCTTGAGTGCCTTGCCGAGAAACATGTCATAACTGAAACCGCGATAGCCGCCTCTTAAACCAAGCACCGTCCCTGCCAGTTGCCTGCCGAGCAGAAGATCGCTGGATTGCCCGCCGACTTCGCCGTAATCAAGACCGGCATAGACGGCCTGGCCGGTATTGCCGATCAATGCGCTGAGGTCGTTGCGTAAAAACCAGCCGTTATCCGCACTCAGGCTTAATTGGCCGTCAAAACCGCGAACGGTGTAACGGTTGCCAATGGCGAAGCGGTCCTGCGGCGTCAGGGGTGTGAAATTATATTGCCCGCGGATATTGGCGGAATAACGCAGCGCCTGCTCACCCCACGGCGCTTTGATGGATAGCGGCAGGTTAAAACCCAGGTCGGCGGTGAGGACTTCCATACGCGATGTGCCTTCGCCAAAGACTTCTTCCGGTGCTTTGAGCGCGTTCATCGCGCCCGTGCCGCGTTTGTAGGCCAAGCTGTAATCCAGCAGGGATTGCCCCAGATACCAGGTCTGGTTGAGGCCCAGCTCCCAGCCTGCGGTGCGGCGACGTTGGACTTCGATCTCGGTGTCGTCGATAAAGTTGGAGGATTTCTTGAAAAAACCGCGCAGGGAGAGATAGGTTTTATTGATGGCATTGCGGTAGACGAGGCGGCTCGCCTTGATGTCCGAATTGCGGCTGCGACCGCTGTAGACATAGGATTGATTAAGCCCGGCAACCACTTGGTTATAGTCGTAATCTGATGTCGTGAAGCCAAACAACCAGTAGCCGACAGGCAGCGAGTAATGAACGGTATGGCCTTCGGAGCCGCGCCTGCCCGGCTCACCGCCGCCCAGGTCGTGGTTGTAGTTGATGTAGAACAGGTCATTCAGCATCAGCAGGTTGTCGCCGGAAAGCGTGACGCCGCCCTGGTATTTTCCGGTGGAATCGAAACCGGCATCGTCCGCGCTGAAAGTCAGGCGAAACGGAAAGCGCTGTTGATATTGAATCACCACATCGCTTTCGCCGGGCTGGGCATCCGCGCCTTCAGCCGGTTCTATCTGTATATCCACTTCTGCCGTGGGCGCGCGCTTGAGGTTTTCCAATCCCTGTTCGATATCGCGCAGGTTGAGAATATCGCCTTGCCGGATCGGTACCGCATTCCATTTGGTCGCTCTCGGTGTTACACCCTCGGCAAACCGGACTGCCTTGACCTTGCCGGGAATCACCGTAAGTTGCAATTCACCGGAATTGAGATCCTGCGGTGCCGCCAGGACGCGTGTGGTGACAAAACCCTGGGCGATGATGGCATTCTGCACGCGACTCATGGCCAGGTTGATGCCTTGCGCACCAAGACAGCGGCCAATCGCCGGCTCTTCACCATGGGTGACTGAAGATAAAGCAAACAGGAATTTTGCGGCAGCCTCGCCGCTGAGCGTTACCCGCGAGATGTTAAAGCACGGAGATTCGTCATGCGGATAAGTTACAAGTTCCGGCTTGGGCGCGGTATCGGGCAGGCGCACGTCGGGCAGGACTTCCTGCTGCTCACGCAGTTGGCGTTCGCGTTCTTGCTGAAGCAATTGCTCTTGCGCAGATCGATCAATGATTGCGCCTGCATAAGGAGTAGCAGAAAACAGGCTGAATAGTATAAATACCGCTATGCGAGCAAACGGTGGTTTTTCCTGACCATGGTTCATTTTTATTGTATTTTTTAACTATATTTACTGAATAAATATAGTTAAAAAATAGTGACGCAGGCAATGGAATTGACAAAAGTTGACATACGTCGGGAAAGATTCCCGGGTAATTGAGGCTAAGGCGTTATTACAAAAACAACTGCAACAACTCGTTCAGGAAGCGTTGCCCGAGTAATGTCGGTTTGATGAAATTGCTTTCGATTTCGATCAAGCCTTTGTCTTTGGCAGTTTTCAATGAGTTTTCAATTTTGCTAATGGGCAGGCCAGTGCGTTGCTGGCACAGGTCGATCTCGAAACCTTCGGTCAGGCGCAGGGCATTCATCATGAATTCGAAGCTGAGTTCGTCCTGGCTGATGCTCCACTCGCTATCAATCGCGAGTCCTTTGGATGCATTTTCCAGATAACGGTTTGGGTGTTTATGGCGGGCTTCGCGGGTGATTCTGTCGTGATAGCTGAGTTTGCTGTGCGCACCTGCGCCTATGCCGAGGTAATCGCCAAATGTCCAGTAATTGAGGTTATGCCGTGCGCGTTTGCCTTTCCGGGCGAAGGCGGAGGTTTCGTAATGCTCATAGCCATGCTGGGCCAGCAGTTGTTCGATAGCTTCCTGCATGGCCGCGCTGGTGTCGTCATCCGGCAAGCTGGGCGGCGTGCGGTGAAAGGGTGTATTGGGCTCCAGCGTCAGGTGGTAGAAAGACAGATGCGATGGGCTCAGTTCACAAGCGCGCCTGGCATCGGCCAGTGCGTCTTCCAGGCTCTGGTTGGGCAGGCCGTACATCACGTCCAGGTTGACGCTTTCAAAGCTAGCGAGCGCTAACTCCGCTGCCGTGATGGCCTGCTTTTCATCATGGATGCGGCCAAGTGAGGCAAGGTAGCGGCTATCGAAGCTCTGAATGCCCAGGGAGAGGCGATTGACGCCGGCATCGCGGTAACCTTTGAAATGCGCGGCATCGACGGTGCCGGGGTTGGCTTCCAGCGTGATTTCGGCTTCATATTCCAGCGGCGTGAGCATGCGCACCTGGCTCAGGATGCGGTCTATGGCTTGCGGTGAAAACAGGCTGGGCGTACCGCCGCCGAAGAATACGCTACGTATTTTGCGGCCCCAGACTTTGGGAACGGATTGTTCCAGGTCTGCAATCAGGGCATCTACATAAGCTTGCTCGGGGATTTCCTGCCGGGATTCGTGCGAATTGAAGTCGCAGTAAGGGCACTTTTTCACGCACCACGGTATGTGGATATAGAGCGAGAGCGGTGCTGGCGTTTTTAAACCAGAGACCGTAAATTGGTCGGTCGGCGCTGAGGCATCTTTGATGGGGATAATGGGAATCATAAATCCTGGTTTTTGCGGTTCTGGTTGCTATAAAGGCGCTAAAGGCAGGCATTTTACGCTTAAATCCGCGCAACCTTTTGAATATGTGATTGACATGGGTAATTTAAAGTATATACTTTTTGTATATTTTATTGGGAGCTGAATGATGACAACTGCTCGCGTATTTCAATCCGGTAACAGCCAGGCCGTCAGGTTGCCGAAAGAGTTTCGTTTCAAATCCAGGGATGTAGAGATTTTCCAGCGGGGTGATGAAGTCGTGCTGAGAGAAAAGCGCTATATCCCTGCAGATGCGCTCGCTATTTTTGCCAGTTTTCCTGAAGATTTCATGCGTGAGGGCAGGCAGGATAGCCCGGCGCAAGAGCGCGAAGATTTGTAATGACCAGGTATTTGCTTGATACCAACATCTGCATCTACCTGACCAAACAGCAACATCCATCAGTCAACCGGCGTTTTGCAAGCTTGGCGACAGGCGAGGTGGCCATGTCTGTCATTACCTACGGGGAGCTGCAATTCGGTGCGCAGAAAAGCCAGCAAACTCAACAAGTGTTGCAGGCGCTGGAAAAGCTCAGTCTTGCAATACCGGTGCTGGAGATGGATAAACAGGTAAGCCAGCATTACGGCGACATTCGGGCCAGGTTGCAACAGGCGGGTACGCCGATTGGCAATAATGATTTGTGGATAGCGGCCCATGCAAGGGCTCAGGGCCTGATTCTGGTGACTAATAATCAGCGTGAATTTGAGCGGGTGCCGGATTTGCAGATTGAGAATTGGCTGGATAATTAGAAGCTAGTGTTAATACATTAGCTGATGTGGGGCATCTTCAGTAAGCTCCTACCGGAGCTGGGCGGTTCAGTTCTTTGAGTAAGGGTTGACCAGATCATCCACCAGCTTGTGCAAGGCTTCGCGCATCTGCGTTTCCGAGACTTCCATCAACAGGCCATCTTCCAGCGCATCCTGCGCGATTTGCTTCAGCTCATCAAAGTTTTCTTTCATGACCTTGATTTTTTCCGTGCATGACACGATCGACGCATCATCGCGTTGCCATATAGGCCATTGATTGTGGCTACTCATGATTGCAACTTTTCAATCAAATGCAACATATCGCGCAGTGCATGGCCGCGATGACTGATGCGGTTTTTGATGTCCATGGGGAGTTCGGCACCGGTTTTGCCGGTTTTGGCATCGAGGAACAGCGGGTCGTATCCAAAGCCGCCTTCGCCGCGTGGGGCTTGCAGTATTTCGCCTTGCCAGATGCCTTGCGCAATCAGCGGCTGTGGGTCTTCCGGATTACGCACCAGCACCATGACGCAGTAATAGTGGGCGTGACGATCCTCGATGCCTTCAAGCGCTTGCAGCAGCTTTTCATTATTGCGGGCATCGGATTTCGGCTCACCGGCAAAACGTGCGGAATAAATACCGGGAGCGCCGTGCAAGGCATCGACGCAGATGCCGGAGTCATCCGCCAGGGCAGGCAAGCCGCTGTGCAGGCTGGCATGACGTGCCTTGGTCAGGGCATTTTCAATGAAGGTGAAGTAGGGCTCGTCCGCTTCTGGGATATCGAAGTCGGATTGCGGCAGGACTTCTATATCAAGCGGCAAGAGCAATTGTTGAATTTCTCGCAACTTGCCTTGATTGCCTGTGGCGATGACGATCTTGTTAAACACTGAGCACCGTTTTTTGTTTGTTGAGCAATTCCTTGATGCCTGAAGTAGCTAAGTCCAGCATGGCATTCATGGCTTCGCGCTGGAATGGCTCGCCTTCGGCAGTACCCTGAATCTCGACGAATCCGCCGCTGCCGGTCATGACGACATTCATGTCGGTATCGCAGTCGGAGTCTTCTAGATAATCCAGATCAAGCACCGCTTCGCCCTTATACACGCCAACCGATATGGCTGCGACTGAATCGCGCAAAGGGGATTCAGCAATCAGGCCGTTCTTGAGCAAGTGTGTGACGGCATCATGTAATGCGACATAAGCGCCGGTGATCGCTGCGGTCCGAGTACCGCCATCGGCCTGGATGACATCGCAATCGATCTGGATACTGCGCTCGCCAAGTTTTTCCAGGTCGATAATGGCGCGCAGGCTACGGCCGATCAGTCTCTGGATTTCCTGCGTGCGACCGGATTGCTTGCCCTGGGACGCTTCACGTTGCATGCGGCTGCCGGTTGATCGTGGCAGCATGCCGTATTCTGCGGTGACCCAGCCCTGGTTCTTGCCACGCAGAAAGCCCGGGACTTTTTCTTCTACGCTCGCTGTGCAAAGCACATGCGTATCGCCGAATTTTACTAGAACAGAACCTTCAGCATGCTTGGTGTAGCGGCGAATGATTTCGACATGGCGCAACTGGTTGCTGGCTCGCTGGCTTGGACGATGGCTGGTGGACATAATGATTCCTGACTTTATAAGCCATACATTATAAGCCAAGTAAAACCCGGAAATGGACTGGAAACTCGGGAGATAAGCTGGAGGGAGTTTATTGCTTTGTTTTGATGATGGCTGACTGAATCTCCAGGATGGTTCTTTCAATTTCGTCATCCGAAAGATCGGAAGACAGGGAATCTTCCTGTAGTGTGTTTTGCTGCAAAGTGACAGGGTTGATGATCGTGGTGGTTATGCCGAGCGGCATGGTGGCGGTAGACACAGCCAGTTGGCCATTCTGGCGATCTCCCCATTGCAGGCCGATGGCACTCATGTTGTCGCCTCGTTCGCCACTGACGGCTTCTGCGATATTGAGCAGTTTCGGCACACTATCCAGAATGCCGCCAGCATGCAAAAGCTTGGCGATGTCGTGATCGTTGATGGCAGTCCAGATGCCATCGGTGCAAACAAGTACGACATCGCCATCTATCAGATCACGTGGGCCGGAAAGTGTAACGTCCGGCATTTTTTCACCGCCCAGGCAGTTATAGATTTTGTGCAGGTCCGGATGATTGGCCATATCCTCGAATCTCAATTGGCCCTTCCGGTAAAGCATCTGGACAATCGAATGATCCTCGGTACGGAATATCAGCTGGCCGTTTCTGAAGTGATAAAGACGCGAATCGCCGACATGAGCGGCGTAGAGCTTGTCATCCTGCAGAATGGCAGCCACTACCGTTGTGCGTGGCGAGTCTGCAAGATCGTTACCCAGGGTCAGGCTATCGATCGCATCGTGAACCTGAAGGATATGCTCTTCCAGAAACTTGGCGGGGTTGGGAAGTGTAGGGATGGCCAGGTTCTGAAAACCATCGGTGAGTGATTTCACCGCAAGCTGCGCCGCCACTTCGCCATGGCGGTGGCCGCCCATGCCATCCGCAACGACGACAAGCAAAGCATCTTTGCTATAGGAATAGGCCAGGCGGTCCTCATTGTATGGGCGCGGACCCTGGCGGCTATTTTGATAAATAGTGAATTTCATCGCACTAAATAATGCTTCCCCTGAACCTTATAATTCTTTTTGCAGAATATTGATGATTTTGTCCATGATGCCACTCTTTTTGTCGTCAGCAGGTGGAATCAGCGGTAAGTCGTGCTGCAGGGATTTTTGCAAGGCATAGATGCTTTGCGGGCGCTTGAGGTGATCCAGCGCGAGACAGCTATCAATGATTTTCAATAAGTTGGCTGAATAGATGTCTTTTCCGAGCTTTTCGGCCGATGCCATGGTGTCGTTCTTGATACGTTCATTGGCTGCCATAGGCGCAGAGCGCGTCAGGCATGAATAGATGGTGGCGCCTATACTGTAAATATCGCTCCATGGCCCCAGTTGATCGCGGTGCGTATATTGTTCGGGTGAGGCAAAGCCGGGTGTGTAGCTTGGCGGCAGCTTGGCGATCGCATCGGTCAGTGTCTGGCGTGCGGAGCCGAAATCCAGCAGTACCGGCGAGCCGTCCAGGCGGATGTAGATGTTCGCCGGCTTGATATCCAGATGCAGCAATTTCTGTGTGTGTACTTCGCGCAGGCCGTTCAATAGCTCTGTGAATACACGGCGGACGAAGTTCTCTGATACTGGCTCGTTGTGGCTGAGGATATATTCCTGCAAGGATTTGCCGCGCTCGTATTGCATGACCATGTAAACCGTCTCGTTCGCGCGGAAGAAATTCATCACGCGTACGATATTCTTATGGTTGATGTTTGCCAGTGCACGGCCTTCTTCGAAGAAGCTTTTAAGGCCATGACGGAAATTGCCCGAAGCTTCCAGCGTTGGCACGACGACCTGGTCTCCTTCTGTGCGCAAAGCCAGGGCGCTCGGCAGATACTCTTTAATGGCAACAGTGGTGTTATCTTCATCGCTGGCGAGATAGACAAAACTGAAACCGCCAGCGCTTAAGACTTTTTTGATCTTGTATTGCTGCAGTTGATACCCGATGGGTAAAGATTGATTGTTTACGCTGGACATTCTCGCTTGTTACTTGCGGTAACTCATCTAAGTATGGAAAAGTGCGAGCTATTTTGGCATGAAACAGCGTGCATTTGATACCATGCCTTAAATTAAGTCAGGATGCCACAAAGATGATTTTTAGCATGACAGGTTTTGCCTCTCTTGAAAGAGAGACGGCTTATGGTGTTTTGGTATTGGAACTGCGCGCCGTCAATCATCGATACCTTGAATTGCAGCTCAAGCTCGATGAAAGCATGCGCAGTTTTGAGCCGATGTTGCGCGAAATGATTGCCGCAAAACTTGGCCGGGGCAAGGTGGAGTGCCGCTTGAGCCTTATGCAGCCTGCGGCTCGAACCAAAGAAGCCAGGCTGGATAACGAAGTGCTGCAACAACTCGCCAAAATGAGCGTCACGGTGCAAGCGCATTTTCCGCAGAGCCAGCCGCTCACAGTCGCCGATATTCTGCGTTGGCCCAATGTGATGCTCGGTGAGCAAGTCGACCAAGCAGCATTGGCCGATGAGGTGAAAGCGGTTTTGGCCTCAGCATTGCAGCAATTGAGCGATTCAAGGCAGCGTGAGGGTGAAAAGCTTAAAGCCATCATAGAAGAGCGGTTGAACGAAATCGAAAAGCATGTAGCCGAAGTGAAACCTTTGCTTCCCGCGCAAATCAAGATCTATCAGGAAAAGCTCACTGCCAAGCTGCAAGACGCGATGAAATCGTTCGATGAAGAACGTCTGCGGCAGGAAGTGACGTTGTTTGCCCAGCGTATTGATGTGGATGAAGAGTTGGGCCGCCTGACAGCGCATATTTCAGAAGTCAGGCGTATTCTGGATGCTGGCGGCGCAGCAGGTAAGCGACTGGATTTCCTGATGCAGGAACTCAATCGTGAGGCGAATACGCTCGGTTCCAAATCCTTCTCTACTGATGTGTCCCAGGTTGCGATGGCATTGAAAGTGCTGATTGAACAAATGCGTGAGCAGATTCAGAATATCGAATAATCGCTTCAGTGCGAATTTGGCATTAAAAAAATAGATTAATTATCCGAGAAAGTTAAGTATGCGCGATTTCAGGTATTCCATTTTAGTCACTATTATCGGCCTGGGTCTGGCCGGCTGGTGGGGCTATCACCTCAGCGGCAATATGTCAGGCGTTATGGCGGCTGTGGTGTTGGCGCTCATTCTTTGCGTAATGGAAATCAGCCTGTCTTTTGACAATGCAGTCGTTAATGCTTCGATTCTGAAAGATATGGATGAGAAGTGGCGGCAACTGTTTCTGACTGTCGGCATTTTGATCGCCGTATTTGGTGTGCGCCTGGTTTTCCCATTGCTGCTGGTGGCTATGGCTACCAGCCAGGGCTTTGTTGAAGTAGGGATAATGGCGTTGCAACGACCGGCTGAATACTCCGAGCACTTGATGGAAGGCCATGCAGCAATCGCTGCCTTCGGTGGCACATTTCTTTTTCTGGTGTTCCTCAGTTTTATCTTGAATGACAATAAAGAGCTGCATTGGCTGGGTAAGTTTGAGGAGCAACTGGGCAAGCTGGGCAAGCTGGATTCCATAGGCATCGTTATTACCCTGGCTATCCTTTTGGCATTGCAACACTTTTTGCCAGTCTCGCCGGAAAAAAAGATGACTATCCTGTTGGCAGGTGTTGCTGGTGTGGTGCTCTATATCGTTGTCGATAGCCTGGGCAGCTTCTTTGGTTCCCAGGCCGATCAGGAGGCTATCAGCAAAACGGCAAAAAGAAGTGGAGTCATGGGTTTTCTTTACCTGGAAATCCTGGATGCATCCTTCTCGTTCGATGGTGTCATCGGCGCATTCGCCATTACGCGGGATGTCGTCATCATCATGCTTGGTTTGACTGTAGGTGCGATGTTCGTCCGCTCGCTCACTGTGCATTTTGTCTATAGAGGCACTTTGCAGAAGTATGTCTATCTGGAACACGGCGCACATTATGCGATCGGCATTCTGGGATTGATCATGTTCTATTCCATTTACGAACATGTGCCTGAAGTATTGACCGGCTTTATCGGCGTCATATTCATTGTGGCTTCGCTGATTTCTTCCATTCTTTACAAGCGGAAACTTGAAGCGCAGGGTATTGTCGGCAGAGTGAGTGACTCCGTATGACCGGCAATCTCTTTATTGTGGCTGCTGCTTCCGGCACTGGTAAGACCAGCCTGGTCAGTGCGCTGTTGCAAGCTGATAGCCATATCAAGTTATCCATCTCTTACACCACGCGCAAACCGCGTCCGGGTGAAGTAGATGGCGTGCATTACCATTTTGTTGATGAAGAGCAGTTTCTCAGGATGCTCGGTGAAGGTGAGTTTCTGGAATCCGCGGAGGTGCATGGCGCGCGTTACGGCACCTCGCAACGCCTTGTTCAAGCCGCACTCAAGGCTGGCGATGATTTGATTCTGGAGATCGACTGGCAAGGTGCTCAGCAGGTCAGAAAGCAATTGTCGGAGGTTATAGGTATATTCATATTGCCGCCTTCGATCGATACTTTGGCGCACCGATTGGCGCATCGTGGCCAGGACAGCATGGACGTGATCGCACGGCGTTTAGCCGCGGCACGGGAGGAGATCAGCCATGTGGTCGAGTTCGACTATGTTATAATCAATGACAATTTTCAGATAGCGCTTGAAGATTTGCGAGCCGTGGTTCGATCACAGCGTCTCAAGCGCGACAAACAACTCCTGGAACATCAGGATTTACTCAATAGCATTAATTAGCATGAGCAGAAATTCGGAGAACTAAAGATGGCACGTATTACCGTTGATGATTGCCTTGAAAGAATCCCTAACCGTTTCCACCTGACACTGGTCGCAGCCTATCGCGCGCGCCAATTGGCAAATGGTTCAGAACCGCTGGTAAATACGCATGGCCTGAAAGACAAGCCTACTGTGTTGGCATTACGCGAAATCGCTGCTGGCAAAGTGGGTCTTGAAGTACTAAATCGTGGACATGCCTAAAGTGTTATGTCCAAGGCCTCGGCAAAACGCTCCCCGGAATCCGTAAAGCCTACGCCACCCCCTTTGCTGCCAGCCGACAGCGAAGACTCGCAGCTCACGCTGCGTCTTAGAGAGTACCTAAAAGAAGAAGATGTCTCCCAGATCTGGGAGGCTTATCGTTTCAGTGCAGCTGCGCATGAAGGTCAGGTGCGCCGCAGCGGCGAGCCCTATGTCAGCCATCCGGTAGCGGTGGCTTGCATATTGGCAGAGCTGCACATGGATACCCCCACATTGCTCGCTGCGTTATTACATGACGTGGTTGAAGATACCGGTATCACCAAGCAGCAGATCAGCGACAAATTCGGCAAACAGGTCGCCGAACTGGTGGATGGCCTTTCCAAGCTGGACAAAATCGAGTTTCAAAGTGCGACACAGGCGCAGGCGGAGAATTTCCGCAAAATGCTGCTGGCGATGTCGCAAGATGTGCGGGTGATACTGGTCAAGCTCGCCGATCGTCTGCACAACATGCAAACCCTGGATGTGATGGGGTCGGAAAAACGCAAACGCATCGCACGCGAGACTATCGATATTTATGCGCCTATCGCCAACCGTCTTGGCCTCAATAATATCTTTCATGAACTGGAAGACCTGAGTTTCAAATACCTGCATCCCATGCGCTACCGCGTCATCAGCAAAGCGGTCAAGGCGGCCAGGGGTAATCGCAAGGAAGTGGTCGGCAAGATTCAGGATGCGATCAAACTCAAACTGCAAGAAGCGGGAATCGATGCTGATGTGACTGGCAGAGAGAAGAATCTCTACAGTATCTATAAAAAAATGACGGGTAAGACCACCGCCTTTTCGCAGATCTATGACATCTATGGTTTTCGGGTCATCGTCAAGGATTTGCCGACCTGTTACCTGTCGCTGGGCATTCTGCACAGCCTGTACAAGCCGATTCCCGGCAAGTTCAAGGATTACATCGCCATCCCCAAGGCCAACGGTTACCAGTCCCTGCATTCCACGTTGTTCGGGCCGTTCGGTACGCCCATCGAAGTGCAGATACGCAGCGAGGAGATGCATAACATCGCCGAAGCAGGCGTTGCCGCGCACTGGATGTACAAGACCACCGATGCCCACCTGACCGCGCTGCAGCAGCAGACGCATCAATGGTTGCAGCGCTTGCTGGATATCCAGAGCGAGAGCGCCGATTCGCTCGAATTCCTTGAACATTTCAAGGTCGATCTGTTCCCTGATGAAGTCTATGTGTTCACGCCCAGGGGCAAGATCATGGCCTTGCCCAAAGGCGCGACTGCGGTGGATTTCGCTTATGCCGTGCATACCGAT
>CAZOZB010000018.1:15273-16555 GCA_964584185.1 uncultured Methylophilaceae bacterium | reverse complement strand
CAGTCAAGATCAACCAGGAATTGGCGCCATTACGTACCGAACTGCATAGCGGCGACCACGTTGAGATCATCACTTCTGCCATGGCGAAACCGAATCCTGCCTGGCTGAATTATGTGGTTTCCGGCAAGGCGCGCGCGCATATCCGTCACTTCTTGAAATCCATGCAGTCCACCGAATCCGCGCATCTTGGCCAGCGTATGTTGAACCAGGCCTTGCGCGCTTTGCATGTCGATCCGGCCGAGATAGACGAGGCACGCTGGCAGAAGCTTCTGCGTGATTACGGCGCCAAGAATAAGCAGGAAGTGTTGACCGATATAGGTCTTGGTAAGCGCCTCAACGTCATGGTCGCCCATCAGCTGATGGCAAAAACCGAGGAACAAAGGGCGGAAGAGGGCTTGCTGGATAGCCCGATGGAACGCCAGGCAAGGCAGCTTAATAAAGTGCTGGATACCATCACCATACGCGGCTCCGAAGGCATGGCTGTCCAGTTTGCGCAATGCTGCCGGCCTATTCCGGGCGACCCTATCCTCGGCTTCATCAATAAGGATAAGGGCCTGGTCATTCACACCCATGATTGTCCGGCCATCCGTAAATTCCGCCTGGACCCTGAAAAATGGCTGGATGTAGAGTGGGAACCGGACAGCAAACGTTTGTTCAAGGTGAACCTCAAGCTGACCGTGGCCAACGAGCGCGGCATGCTGGCCAAGATCGCCGCCGGTATTGCGGATGCCGGCTCCAACATCGACCATGTCAGCATGGAAGAACCTGATGGCAGTGCATACACCAGTATGAATTTCACGGTGCAGGTGGAGAATCGCGTGCATTTGGCCGATCTGATGCGGCGTTTGCGCACGATTCCGGACATGGTGCGAATCAACCGCGTCAAAGCTAACGGTTCCGAGCAGCGTGCGCAGTAAATTCAATATAATTCAGTTTCGATAAACAACACTATCATCTAAAAATCGACTAGGAAAAGTATGGCAAAGCAAATCATCCACACCGACGGTGCTCCACAGGCAATAGGCACCTATTCGCAAGCAGTAAAGGTAGATAACACCGTTTATCTGTCCGGCCAGATCGGCCTGGATCCTGTCAGCATGCAATTGGTCGAAGGCATCGAGGCCCAGGTGCATCGCGTTTTCCAGAACCTGCGTGCGGTGACCGAGGCAGCCGGCGGCTCAATGGCAGATATCGTCAAACTCAATATCTTTTTGACTGATTTATCGAATTTTGCCTTGGTGAATACCATCATGGCTGAATATTTCACGCAGCCATATCCGGC
>CAZOZB010000018.1:0-15173 GCA_964584185.1 uncultured Methylophilaceae bacterium | reverse complement strand
ATTTTGCCTTGGTGAATACCATCATGGCTGAATATTTCACGCAGCCATATCCGGCGCGTGCCGCTGTAGGCGTTGCTTCCTTGCCCCGCGGTGCGCTGGTAGAAGCAGACGGAGTCATGGAATTAGCGTAAAAACTCAACTTTAGTCGCCATGCTGCGTTGCTCCCAAAAAATTACTCCTTACATATCAGACATATGCCGCGTCGTAATTTTTTGCTCGCGCCTTGCCTGGCTTAGAAAGTTGAATTTTTAGAGGTGTCCGTAAAGCTTGCAAACTCTGAAGTAATCAGCAAGCCCTTGTTGGCCCGGCTGCAAAAGCTGGGCATTGTCGATGTGCAGGGCTTGTTGTTGCATCTGCCGCTCAGATATATCGACGAAACCCGTATTATCGCCATCCGGGATTTGCGCGCTGGTGAATCGGCGCAGGTGGAGGGCGAGATAGTCCACACCGAGGTGCAATACAAGCCGCGTAAAGCCTTGATATCGCAACTGCGCGATAGCACCGGCCAGCTGAGTCTGCGCTTTCTGAACTTTTACCCGAGCCAGATCAAGGCGCTGGCCGAGGGCAAACGCTTGCGCGTGCTGGGCGAAGTGCGCAACGGCTTTTTCGGCTGGGAGATGGTGCACCCGCAATGCCGTCCGGTCGGGGACGACACGCCGATATCGGAAACATTGACGCCAGTCTATCCAACCACCGCAGGCCTGAGTCAGGCAACTCTACGCAAATCCATCAGCTGGGCATTGGCTCAGGATCAACTCCATGAAACCCTTCCTGCATGGGTTTATAAAACTCACGATTTGCCTGATTTTGCCCAGTGTTTACATGCACTCCATCATCCGGATGCTGACGCAAGCATCGTGCAATTGCAGGATAGAACGAACCCGGTATGGCGCCGTTTGGCTTTTGACGAGCTGATGGCCCAGCAGCTTTCCATGCGACGGCATTATGCACGGCGGCGGAATCTGGGCGCACCTGTGCTGCCGCCTTCCAGAAAACTGATCACAGCATTGCTGAAGAGCCTGGGCTTCAAGCTGACCAATGCGCAGCAAAAGACGGCATTGGAAATCACGCACGACCTGACACAGTCACACCCGATGCAGCGCTTGCTGCAAGGGGATGTCGGTAGCGGCAAGACCATAGTTGCGACCATGGCCGCATTGCAGGCCATTGAACATGGTTGGCAGGTCGCCATGATGGCGCCGACGGAGATTCTTGCCGAGCAGCATTACCGTAAGCTCAGCCTGTGGCTGACGCCCCTGGGCATTGAATTAGCATGGCTGGCTGGCAGCCAGAATAAAAAAGAGCGTGAAGCGGCTTTGACTAAAGTACTGAGTGGTGAAGCCAGGTTGGTAATCGGCACCCATGCCATCTTCCAGGAGCAAGTACAGTTTGCCAAACTGGGTTTGGTGATTGTCGATGAACAACACCGCTTCGGTGTGCAGCAAAGGCTTTTGCTCAGGCAGAAAGCCAAATCAGACGACATTGAAGCACCACATCAGCTGATGATGAGTGCAACGCCCATCCCGCGCACGCTTTCCATGAGCTATTACGCTGATCTGGATGTCTCGGTCATTGACGAGTTGCCGCCAGGACGCACACCCATCGTCACCAAGCTGGTTTCTGAAGCACGGAGGGATGAGGTGTTGCAGCGCATTCACGAAGCCTGTCTGCAGGGCAAGCAGGCCTATTGGGTGTGTCCCCTGATTGAAGAGTCCGAGAGCCTGCAGCTGCAGACGGCCATCGATACTTATGAATATATGCGTAGCGAGTTTCCCGACCTGCAGGTGGGATTGTTGCATGGGCGCATGAAACCGGCAGAGAAGCAGGAGGTCATGGCGCAATTCAGCAGCAACAGGATTCAGCTGCTGGTCGCTACCACGGTGATCGAGGTCGGTGTCGATGTGCCGAATGCCAGCCTGATGGTGATCGAGCATGCGGAACGCATGGGGCTTTCGCAATTGCACCAGCTTCGTGGCCGGGTTGGGCGGGGCGCGGAAAAAAGTACCTGCATCCTGTTGTATCAAGGCCCGTTATCCGAAATGGCACGTGCGCGGCTCAAAGTGATTTATGAATCCAGCGATGGTTTCGAGATCGCGCAGGCGGACCTGCATCTGCGTGGTCCGGGAGAGTTTCTCGGCGTCCGGCAGAGCGGCTTGCCTATGCTGAAGATCGCCGACCTGGAAAGGGATGCCGATTTGCTGCAGGCTTCCAAAGAGGTGGCAGATCGATTGCTGCAGGAATATCCGGAGGCAGTGGAGAAGCATCTGCAACGCTGGCTGGGCTATGCAGAAGAGCTGGTCAAGGTCTGATGTGTTTGATTGGCTGTGACATAATCTCGTCGTGAAAATCTATTCCCGCCCTTTATTGACCCATTCGCTGTGGATAAAGAAGCCCATGAACAGCGGCAGCTACAGGCATTGGCTGATCGACAGCGGGTCGCTGACCAAACGATTGCAGTCGCTCAGCGCTGATTTTCTCGTTAAACCGAGTCGCCATCAATATGCCAAGCCGCAGGTCGATGAAGCCAGGCTGCTGGGCTTGTCACGCAGACAAAACGCTTTGTTGCGCGAAGTGCATTTGTACTCTCATGGTGAGCCGGTGGTATTTGCTCACAGCGTGTTGCCACAGCACAGTTTGCGTGGTGAATGGCTTGGCTTGGGCCATCTGGGCAACAAACCTCTGGGGGCGGCCTTGTTCATGAATCCCAAAGTCATGCGTACCCAGCTTGAATTCAAGAAACTGACCAATCAGAATGCATTGTACCGTCGTGCGGTTGCCCATCTGGGCTCAAAACCGCAGGCCGTCTGGGCGAGACGCTCAATATTCAGGCTCAAGCATTCGGCTATTATGGTGACAGAGGTTTTTTTACCCCAGGTTTTGAAGTTATCGGAAACAAAGCGATGAACTGGATACAAAAGATTAACGCTTACGAGCGATTGATGCGGCTTGATAAGCCTATCGGCATTCTGTTGTTGTTGTGGCCTACATTGTGGGCATTGTGGATTGCGGGAGACGGTCAGCCGAACTGGATGGTGGTCTGGATATTCGTGCTCGGCACGGTGTTGATGCGTTCCGCCGGATGTGTGATGAACGACGTTGCCGACCGAAAATTCGATGGTCATGTCGAGCGGACCAAATCTCGTCCTCTGGTAAGCGGGGAAGTCGGCACCAGGGAAGCATGTTTATTGGCTGCAGGCTTGAGTCTGGGTGCTTTTGGCCTGGTGCTTTTCCTCAATACCTTGACAATCAGTTTGTCATTTATCGCCTTGTTCCTGGCAATTACATACCCGCTGACCAAGCGATTTCTGGCGATTCCGCAAGCCTATCTTGGCATTGCATTCGGCTTCGGTATTCCCATGGCTTTTGCTGCGCTTACGGGCGAAGTGCCGATGTTGGCCTGGTTGCTATTGCTGGCAAATATCTTCTGGGCGATTGCCTACGATACAGAATATGCCATGGTCGATAGAGCGGATGACTTGAAAATAGGTGTACGATCCTCTGCAATTTTCTTTGGCCGTTTTGACTTGCTGGCCATCATGACTTGTTATGCCGTCATGCTGAGTTTGTTAGTGCTGGTCGGATTAATGCTGAAACTGGCCTGGCCCTTTTATGTGGGCATAGGACTAGCCATTATTCTGGCGATATATCACTACAGCCTGATACGCGGCAGGGAACGTCAATTGTGTTTCAAAGCTTTTTTGCATAACAACTGGTTGGGCGCTGCGATTTTTATTGGGTTGGTGGCAAGCTACCAGTTTTAAGCAAAAATCACTTTTTGGTTTTGAATTCTATTTCAAAATCCAGAGGTGCGGATTTGTCTTTCGGCAGATTCGAAGGCTCAAGCGAGTCCCCGAAGAAATAATCACCAGGGTTTGATTTCTCTGGCACCTGGATATTCAGCGCGGGTTCGTTTTCAACTGGGACTATCACTATCGTTTTTTCAAAATCACTTTCCGCTTTTTTTGCTTTGAATGGCAGTACGGGTGCTCTGACTTTCAATGTGCCTGTGAAATTCAAGTCGCTAGCAATGCTACGCAACAGCAGGATGTCCAGGTAAGCGTTTCGCTCGAAGCCTTGACGCGCTTCCAATCTGCGGTTGTAAAGCAGATCGTCCAGGAAAGGCAGGGCCTCGGTTGTGCCCCAGACCTGTACCAGCTGATCTGTGACGCGAGGATAGTTTTCAATACTGCTGTTGTCTTCAAGCAATGGATTGCTGAAATCTTCTGCGGCGACATTGAAGTAACGTTGGCATTCCTTGGTTGCAGATTCATATTCGTCCGCCTGGTTATCGCGTTTGAGCAAATCGAGCAGCATGAGCCATGGGGCAGGAGATAAATTGGGGAAATCACGGAGATGATCCTGTAACAGGACAATCGCCAGGCTTGCTCGACCATGTGCGACGAATACTTCGGCTTGCTCAAGAATGTCTTCGTTCACAGTTGCACCCATACCCTCATGACCGTTATCAAGAGGATTGAAAGCCGGCTGAGGTACCGGGCTGGCTTTGGGCTGGGGTTTTGCGATGACAGTTTTCCTTTGTTCAGGATCCGGTTCGAAAGTCATCGATAAATCATTTTTCAAACCGATATCCTGTAGTTTATCCGCTGGCGCAAGCTCTTCCCAGATAGCGACTTCGGTGGCAAGTTGACGCTGACTGTGACGGCGCCTGAGCCATTCCGCAACACCTATCAAAGCAATGACCACCAAGGTAACCAATGCGTAAAGCAACCAGGACAGCCAGCTACTCGATTCAGCTTGTTCGGCGCGCAAGATAGCTGCTTCGGTACGAGCGGTCTCCAGCTCCAGGTTGCGTTTCTGCAATGCAATCATTTGCGATTCAAGATAAGCCAGCTTATTTGCCATGGCTGTCACTTCATCCGAAACATCTTCCGGGCTGAGTGCCTGCATGTCAGTGCCCGGCCACTCATTGAGGTCCATCGACAATTCCAGCTTCAATGGCGAATCAAAGAAATCAGGACGGACATACTCGCCACCAGATACGACCAGCCTTGGTTGGCTTGGCCCAGCATTGCCTACAGGCGCTTTCGGTGCAGACGAAGATGAGGGGGGATATGCATTGCCATCTTCACTTCGGGCTGCTGCAACAGGTTTTTTCTTAGGCTTGCTTGGTTTTACCGGCACTGTCTGTGAATGAGTAACGCTTGTTGCTTCGGTGTTGCTTGATGGTTGGGCTTGCTTATAGGCACTGGTTCCAGCAGCTAATGGCTGTATATCCGCTACAGCGGCAAAGGGGTCAGCTTCTTCGGTTGCTGCTTCATAAAACAACGGTGGGTCAAGCAACAGCAGGTACTCGCGAGCAATCTGGTCTTCGCAGTCGGCGACCAAAGTAAGCTGTATTATGGGGTCATTGATTGCCTGATAGGATTTAATCAGCAGGTTCGCGTTTCCGGTGCCGTCCTCACGTAACAGGATGCTGGCATTCAATGTCGAGGATGGATGGTTATCAGTACTGCGAAGTAGTTTGAAACAGCCTGCGTTGAGCGACTTTGGAATACCTGCCAACTTAACAGTTGCACGCAAAGGCTCTCCCAGGTGCGATTGCACATCGATATTTCCCAGGCCAAGCGCATGGATGGACGAGCTGGCCATGAGTAATATGCCGGCAAGAAGGAGTCGTTGAATAAATGAAGTTGCTTGCTTGCTCATATTAATTACACAGTAGTCCATATAATATAGTGCGTGTCAGTAATGCCATGATAAATTAATGAATTAAAAACAAATAGTTAATAAACGCTGTATTCACGAGGCAATTATCGTTCCAGATGAAGAATTGATATTGCCACACGGCCCCTGATTCTGACGTAATGTTGTATCTAATTGATTATTAATATATAATTTTACCAATCTTTGGACTGGTGTCTGAAGGTAAATGACAGAAGATTCAGTGCCGACACAAAGTCTAGTACTAACGTAACGATCGGTTTCGTCCGGATTTCAACAACTTTGCTATGAAGTTGACATTGCTTAATAGTGTTTGGCGCCATTCATGCGCCCATAAGCGATAATAACGTTTGACAAGAGCGAAGCCCGTGGCATAAAATCGCCCTCTTAATTTTTTTGGCAAGTATTGGTAGTCAAATGAAGACTTTTTCAGCAAAAACGCATGAAGTAAAGCGTGATTGGTTCGTTGTTGATGCAACAGACCTCGTGCTTGGTCGCTTGGCAAGTGAGATCGCTCATCGCCTGCGTGGCAAGCATAAAACAATTTATACCCCTCACGTTGATACCGGTGATTACATCGTAGTTGTCAACGCGGACAAGATTAAAGTGACTGGCAATAAATCTGAAGGCAAACTTTATCACCGTCACAGTGGTTACCCTGGCGGTATTTCCACTACCACTTTCGGCAAAATGCAAGAAAAGTTCCCTGGTCGCGCTTTGGAAAAAGCAGTGAAGGGCATGTTGCCAAAAGGCCCACTAGGTTATGCCATGATTCGTAAGCTGAAAGTATATGCAGGCGAAAAACATGACCACGTTGCGCAACAACCACAGCCTTTGAAAATTCAAAGCCAGGCTTAAGGATATTTAGAACATGATCGGTAAATACAACTACGGTACAGGACGTCGTAAAAGCTCTGTAGCTCGCGTTTTTCTGAAGTCAGGTAAAGGCAATATCGTGATTAACGATAAGCCGGCAGATGAGTACTTCTCACGTGAAACTTCACGCATGATCCTGCGCCAGCCATTGGCACTGACAGAAAATGAAAGCAGCTTCGACATTCTGGTGAATGTAAATGGCGGCGGTGAATCAGGCCAGGCCGGTGCGGTTCGTCATGGTATTACACGCGCTTTGATCGATTACGATGCAGCTCTTAAGGGTGCGCTTTCAAAAGCAGGTTTTGTTACCCGCGATGCACGTGAAGTTGAACGTAAGAAAGTCGGCTTCCGCAAGGCGCGTCGTCGTAAACAGTTCTCCAAGCGCTAAGCGCTGGATGCAGAAAAAAGCCGCAGATTGCGGCTTTTTTTATTTCAGCCATCAATTTGGCTGGGTGTTTTTTTATGAATCGATTAAATTTTTTGTTACTATCTAAATCCCTGTTTGGCTTTGGCCGAACATAAGGTTTATACAGCACATGTCTCAGACTAAGAAAATCAAGATAGGTATCGTGGGCGGCACCGGTTATACCGGTGTGGAATTATTGCGTCTGCTCGCCATTCATCCGAATGCGGAACTGACGGCAATCACCTCGCGTGGTGAGGCTGGTATGTTGGTGGCGGATATGTTCCCCAACCTGCGTGGTTACGTCTCGCTGCCGTTTGTCGATCCCGCTGAAGCAGATCTGGGTCAATGCGATGCGGTATTTTTTGCCACGCCCAACGGCATTGCCATGCAGCAAACCAGAGCCTTGCTGGCAAAAGGTGTGCGGGTGATCGATCTGGCCGCCGACTTCCGTATCAAGGATGTCGCCACTTGGGAAAAATGGTATGGCATGACCCACGCATGTCCGGAATTGATCGCAGAAGCCGTTTATGGATTACCGGAATTGCACCGCGATCAAATCCGTGGTGCGCAATTGATCGCCAACCCCGGCTGCTATCCAACAGCCGTGCAGCTTGGTTTTATGCCTCTGCTGAAAGCGGGCGTCATTGATGTAAAAAATCTGATTGCCGATGCCAAGTCTGGAGTCAGCGGCGCTGGGCGTAAAGCCGAGGTGCATAGCTTGTTTGCCGAAGCAGGCGATAATTTCAAGGCTTATGGTGTGGCTGGACACAGGCATTTGCCTGAGATCAGCCAAGGCCTTGGCCAAATGGCTGGCGAACAGGCAGGGCTTACATTCGTGCCACATCTTACCCCCTTGATTCGTGGCATCCATGCGACTTTATATGCCAAGCTGATCGCGCCTTGTGATCTGCAAGAACTGTTCGAAGTCAGTTATGGAAATGAACATTTCGTCGATGTACTGCCAAAAGGTTCGCATCCTGAAACGCGTTCTGTGCGTGCTTCGAATCAGTGCCGGATAGCCGTCCATCAACCGCAAGGCGGTGACACGGTGGTTGTACTATCCGTGATTGATAATCTGGTGAAGGGTGCAGCGGGCCAGGCGGTACAAAATATGAACATCATGTTCGATTTGCCAGAGAATACGGGATTGGAAATTGTTCCGCTCTTGCCATAATCCCATCTGTGCCGTGGTGCTATGAAAAGGGTTTCACGGCGGTTGCGTGGGCATTTTGGCGCTACAGCGAAAAGAGTCACTGTGCGCTCGCAGCAGCCATGGTATTGGCAATGGCTTGTTGCCGTACTATTGATACTGTTTGGTTACCTGGCTGGTTATTGGCAGTTTACTGGTGGCGATTATGTTGGCCTGATTAAGAGCGTAAACAGCTTGCTAAGGGATAATCAGACACTGGAAGCCAAGACGGTCTACAGAGAGCGCCAGTTGCAAGTCGAGCGGGCTGCTCAACAGAGCCTGGCGGATGAGTTAGCTGCTTTGCAGGATGAAAGCATGCTGTTAAAAGAAGAGGTGGCTTTTTATAGAGGTATCCTCAATGAAAACTCTGCGACTGGGGAGCTCAAGCTTCATAGCTTCAAGCTGAACAAGGGCAAGGTGCCGAATCAATATGATTACCATGTGTTGCTCATACAATCCGGCAGGCACGACAAAATGGCCGAAGGCAATATGGAGCTTAAACTTGTCGCGTTAAAGGATGGAGAACAAGTTTCCCAGCCCCTGAGCGATGGCTTGACTGCAATTGAGCCAATCAAGATAAACTTCAAGTATTATCAACGTATTGACGGAAGTTTTACACTTCCTGCTGATGTAAGCGCTCCATCTGTCACACTGAGTGTGATAGAACGGGGATTTAAAGAACCTAAAATCAGACAACAGCTTGATTTACCGACATAAGACCTCATATTAAGGGAAAGCATGTTTTCAAAGAATCGAAATAAGGCGCCTAATCGTATTGATACCTTGATTGGCGCTGACACGAGAATTGACGGAGATATTCACTTTACTGGCGGCTTGCGTGTTGATGGCAGTATTCGGGGTAATGTAACCGAATCATCAACGCCCAGCACATTGGTATTGAGCGAGAGTGGTCGTATAGAAGGTGCCATTACAGTTTCGCAAGTAGTGATCAACGGTAAGGTGATTGGCCCTGTTCACGCACTGCAATTTATAGAGTTGCAAGCGAAATCCAGGGTGACGGGAGACGTGAGTTACAAATCACTGGAGATGCATACTGGCTCTGTGGTGGAAGGGAAGCTTGTTTTCCTGGGCGATGCTGCGACGGAGTCAGCCGTGGACTCATTTTTGACCACTAAAGATTAAACAGTGATTGACCGAGAACTATCGGGGCCGGATAATAATCCAATGAAGAATTAAGGAGTTAAATATGAATGCAGTGACTGAAATGCCAAGTCCGTTAGTTTTCACTGAAAACGCGGCACATAAAGTTAAAGAGCTGATTGATGAGGAAGGTACGCCTGATCTCAAATTGCGCGTGTTTGTCAGCGGTGGTGGATGCTCCGGTTTTCAATATGGGTTCACGTTTGAAGAAGAAGTGAACGAAGACGACACCCAGGTTGAGCGAAATGGCGTGAGCCTGCTCATCGATCCAATGAGCCTGCAATATCTTATGGGCGCAGAGATTGATTACCAGGACAGCTTGCAAGGTTCTCAATTCGTTATTCGCAACCCGAATGCGACCAGCACCTGCGGTTGTGGTTCTTCATTCTCGGCTTAATAAGCTTTGTTCCATAAATAAAAAGGGGCTTTAAGCCCCTTTTTATTTATCCTGATATTTCTTAAACGCTTTTAGCGTTTATCAATCGGCACGAAATCACGTCGTACGGGGCCCGTGTACAGTTGGCGCGGGCGGCCGATTCTTGATTCGCTGTCCGAGATCATCTCATTCCATTGCGAGACCCAGCCGGCTGTTCTGGCCATGGCAAAAATGGCAGTGAACATGGAATTGGGAATACCCATGGCGCGCATGACAATGCCTGAATAGAAGTCGACATTTGGATACAGTTTTCTGCTGACGAAATATTCGTCTTCCAGTGCAATCTGCTCCAGCTTGATGGCCAGCTTGAACATGGGGTCGTTGTGCAGGCCGAGTTCGTCCAGAACCTGATGGCAGGTTTGTCGCATGATGGCCGCGCGCGGGTCCATGTTCTTGTAAACGCGATGACCAAAGCCCATCAGGCGGAACGAGTCGGATTTGTCTTTGGCGCGATTGATAAATTCACCGATACGGCTTACGTCGCCAATTTCCTCAAGCATTTTCAGTGTTGCTTCGTTTGCGCCGCCGTGAGCAGGCCCCCAGAGCGATGCAATGCCCGAAGCTACGCAGGCGAAGGGATTGGCACCACTCGAGCCTGCAAGCCTTACAGTGGACGTGGAGGCGTTCTGCTCATGGTCTGCATGCAGGATCAGGATTCGTTCAAAGGCTTTGGCCAGGATTGGATTGGGCACATATTCTTCACAAGGTGTTGCAAACATCATGTGCATGAAGTTTTCCGCATAGTTGAACTTGTTTTGCGGATACATGAACGGCTCGCCGATGTTGTATTTATAACTCCAGGCGGCAATTGTAGGGACTTTGGCCAACAGCCTGCAGGCTGATATCTCACGATTCTTTGCATCATGGATATCCAGGGCCTCATGGTAAAAGGCCGACATGGAGCCGACTATACCCACCATGACCGCCATCGGGTGGGCATCACGCCTGAACCCGCGGAATATGTTGGTGAGCTGGTCATGCACCATGGTGTGCTGAGTGATTTTGTCAGTGAACCGCTTTTTTTCTTCAGTGTTAGGCAGTTCACCGTACATGAGCAAGTGCGAGACCTCCAGAAAATCGCAGTGATCGGCTAGTTGTTCAATAGGATAGCCTCGGTAGTAGAGCAAGCCTTCATCGCCATCGATATAGGTGATTTCCGAATGGCAGGAAGCCGTCGACAGGAAACCTGGGTCATAAGTGAACACCCCATGTTTGCCCAAATTACGAATATCGATAACATCCGGCCCCAAATTTCCTGATAGCATCGGAAGCTCGATCGGGGGTGATCCGTTATCGAATGTGAGTGTGACTTTTGTTGGTTTCATAAGTATTTTCAATCAAATCAAAACTGGCAGGATGCGGCTTAGCAAGCATAAATCGCACCTAAAATTCTTGGCCCCTTGGCCCCTGTTACCGCTGGTAGATTACCCGGTTTTTGATGCAGTGTTTGTTGTGCCAGCCATGCAAAGGCTGCGCCTTCTACGCTGCTTACTGAAATGCCCAGAGCATCAGAAAGTTCAATTTTCACAGGCCGCAGCAAATCATGCAAGCGCTGGATTAAAGCCTGGTTGTAAGCGCCGCCGCCACAGAGATAAATTTCATCCACTGCTGCACAATGTTGTTTTACTGCGCTTGCAATCGTCTGGGCAGTCAGCTCCAGTAACGTGCGCTGGACATCAGCAGGATGATATTCCGCACTGAGTTGAGGCAATAGCCATTGAAGGTTGAATAAATCCCGGCCAGTACTTTTGGGCGGTGTTTTTGTAAAAAAAGGTTCGGTCAGCAGCTTTTGCAGTAATGGTTGAATCAATTCACCACTGGCAGCCCAATCCCCGTTTTTATCATAAGGAAGGCCTATGGATTTATATATCCACGCATCCATCAGCATGTTTCCTGGCCCAGAATCGAAGCCGATTACTTGTTTGTTAGGCAGATAGGTCAGATTGGCGATACCGCCAATATTAATCACTACGCGGTTGTGGGCCGGATGCTGGAACACGGCCTGATGAAATGCCGGTACAAGCGGGGCGCCCTGACCGCCTGCGGCAATATCCCGGTTACGAAAATCGGCTATGACAGTAATATCTGTTAATTCGGCCAGTAACGCAGGATTGACAATCTGCAATGTGAAGCCGATTTCTGGTCTGTGCCGGATGGTTTGCCCATGGCAGCCAATAGCTTGAATATCTGATTTCTTTACAGAGAGTTTTTCGAGCAGGGAGTGGATCGTATCTGCGTATAAATGAGAGAGTTTGTTAGCGGCGAGGGATGATCGCTCAAGTTCATTTTCGCCGGCATGATGCAGATCCAGCAGATCCTGTCGCAGTTCGGGCGCAAAAGGGCTGAATTGTGTTCCTCTTACCTGGCAAGCTGTTCCATCAATTTCAAGCAGAACAGCATCAACCCCATCAAGGCTTGTGCCAGACATCAAGCCTATGTAGTTCTCGCCAGCCACAATAAGTTAAGGGAGCCTATCCTGGTGGGATATGTCACTCAACCGATGCCAGCTTATTTGCACTTAGCAAACTAAGCTGGCCAAGCAGCGGGGCACTGCTTGCAAAGAAATGAGTTCTATATTGCGGCGCGATAGAGGCGGCAGTGGGCAAGGCAATTTTCAATGGATCGACATGCCTGCCATTGACGAGCAATTCATAATGCAGATGCGGACCAGTTGCCAGGCCTGTCATGCCGACATGGCCGATAATCTGTCCTTGAGATACCCTTTGTCCATTGCGTAATCCAGGTGAGAAGCGTGACAGATGGCCGTAAAGCGTACTCATATTGTTCTGGTGTTTGAGTATGACGACGTTGCCGTAACCTCCCTTAACGCCGACAAAACTGACTACCCCATCCGAGGATGCTTTAACTCTTGTACCCGTTGGTGCAGCAAAATCGACGCCTTTGTGGGCGCGCATTCTTTGCAGAACCGGATGGAAACGGCCCATGCTGAATCCTGAGCTGATACGGGAAAATTCTAGCGGCGAGCGTAAGAACGATTTATGCAAACTCTTACCCTCGGGTGTGAAGTAATTCACTTCGCCTTCCGGGTTGCGGTACATTACCGCACGATATGTTTTTCCTTGATTCGTAAATTCGGCTGCCAGTACCAGACCGGTTTTGACTAGCTGACCACCCCTGTACTGGGATTCATACACCACATTAAAGTGGTCGCCTCTGCGTAAGTCGGTATGAAAATCGATCTCGCTCGAAAACATTTCAGCCATCTGGATGGCAATCTGGTCGGGAATGTTCGCGGCATCTGTCGCAGCAAAAAGTGAACTGGTGATTTCCGCGGATTTCAAAGTCGGTAATGTGTCTAGCGCTGTTTCAGTTTTATAGGCCTGGTAGCCATCATTTGTGCGCTCAACAATTAATGTGTTGGCAAAATCAATTTCATATTCCAGTCTCAGCAACTCACCCAACTGGTTGGTTTCAGCATTGATCGCACGGCCCGGTCTAAGCTGACTCGACAATGCCGTAGCATCTGCGTGGTGGCGCAGAAAATTGATTGCCTCAGGATTATTGATGTTCAGTCGGTTCAGCAAACTTGCCAGAGTGTCGTCGCGGCGTACCTGGTCAACCTGCCAGTAGGATTCAGCCTGTAAACCATCAAGGGTCTCAAGGGCATAAATATCATCAGGAATGGATTGCGGCAGAACGATTTCTTCAATAACTGTGGAGATTTCCACGTCCTGGTTCATGGTCTGCGGGGCAATCGCGAATGCCGCATAAATGCCGAAAAGCGGCAAACTGGACAAGGCTAATAACCAGCGCAGCCGTAGCTTCCGCTCTTTCAAATTGGATTTTTGCGCTAAGATATTGGTTTTGCTTGCAAGCATGAGCAATCTCAAAATTTACTAGTATCGACTGCCGATGGTAACAGAAAAGCGCAAAGTGTTGAACATATGGACAAAAGTTGATGTAAAGGGCAGGTTTGAATGACACAATTTGACATAGCAGAAAATCTGACCGTCATAAAACGCGGTTGCGATGAGTTGCTCATAGAACAGGAGCTGGTTGAAAAGCTTAAAAAGGGCCAGCCTTTACGCATCAAGGCGGGCTTTGATCCTACTGCGCCAGATTTGCATCTGGGGCACACCGTACTATTGAACAAGTTGCGTCAATTCCAGGATCTTGGTCATCAGGTGTTATTCCTGATAGGCGACTTCACCGGCATGATTGGCGATCCCACGGGTAAAAGTGCGACCCGTCCACCGTTAACTGCGGAACAAGTCAAGCAGAATGCCGGGACTTACCAGGCGCAAGTTTTCAAGATACTCAAGCCTGAACAAACTGAAGTTGTTTTTAATTCCACTTGGCTGAATGAACTGGGTGCCGCTGGCATGTTGAAGTTGGCTGCCAGTCACACGGTCGCCCGCATGTTGGAGCGCGATGACTTTAATAAGCGGTATAAGGCAAACCAGCCGATTGCTATCCATGAGTTTCTGTATCCCCTGCTGCAGGGATATGACTCCGTTGCTCTAAAGGCGGATGTTGAGTTGGGCGGCACTGACCAGAAGTTCAACCTGCTTATGGGCCGCGAGCTACAGAAGCAGGCAGGACAAAGCCAGCAGTGCGTGTTGACCATGCCCTTGCTGGAAGGGCTTGATGGCGTCAATAAAATGTCCAAGTCCCTGGGTAACTATATAGGGGTGGCTGAACCTGCCAATACTATATTCAGTAAAATCATGTCGATTTCCGATGAATTGATGTGGCGCTATATAGAGTTGCTTTCATTTGAGTCGCTGCAAACCATTGGTGAATGGAAAAAGACCGTCGCTGAAGGTGCGAACCCAAGAGATATAAAAGTACGATTTGCGCAAGAGATCGTTGCGCGCTTCCATTCAACGCAGGCAGCCGAATCTGCTTTGGAAGATTTCCAGAACAGATCAAAGGGCGGCATACCGGATGATGTGCCCGAAGTATTTTTATCTATTGAGGGCAGTTCAATAGGTGTTGCACAATTGCTTAAGCAGGCGAACCTGGTGGCAAGCACCTCTGAAGCTTTCCGTGCCATCGAGCAGGGCGGTATCAAACTTGATGGTGAGAAGGTAACAGACAAGGCGCTCACGCTACACAAGGGCATTACTCTTGTCGCGCAAGTAGGCAAGAGAAAATTTGCCCGCATCACAATAAATTAATGCAAATGTAATTAGTTTGTAAAAAAGCGCAAATCGCTATTGACCCAATTCTATTGTTCTGTAGAATGCGCGCCTTCGCTTCAACAACGAAGCGGGTAAGCGGCAAGGCAGGGAATAAAAAGTTGCATGTTCCCCTTGACCGGTTAAGCAGTGTCTGTATAATGCGCCCCTCTCGTTGCTGATGTGACGAAGCAAGAAGAATTAGAAATACCCGCTCTTTAAAAATATGAACAATCGATAAGTGTGAGTGCTTGTGAATGAGGCAGTCACCTGATGGTCTGG
>CAZOZB010000017.1:0-47624 GCA_964584185.1 uncultured Methylophilaceae bacterium | reverse complement strand
GCTTCCGACCTGGTGTTCTACGGAACGCTTGATCGTTGGTTCAAGGCAGTGGATGCACAATCCGGTAAGGAACTCTGGAAGTTCCAGGTTGGTTCAGGCGTGATCGGTAATGCGTTCACCTACGTTCACAAGGGTAAACAATACGTTGGCACACTGTCCGGTATCGGCGGTTGGGCTGGCGTGGCGATGAACCTGGGCCTGACTAACCCGACAGACGCACTGGGTGCTGCTGGTGGTTATGCAGAACTGACCAAGTACAACGCTGCTCCTGGTGGCGGTGCACTGAACGTGTTCGCTCTGTAATGCAATACAAAGCTGGTTGGCTTAACCGCCCACCAGCTTTTACTTTTTTCTATATCAAATTCTTCTCCATAGGGATTTGATACTAGGGGTCCCTCTCAGAAATGAGGGGGATTTTTTTATATCCTGGCGCTTTCTCACACATACAAAAAAGCCATCTGGAATTCAGATGGCTTTGTCTTGAGAGATATTAAAAAATATCTATTCCACCGTGACCGACTTAGCCAGATTCCTCGGCTTATCGACATCCGTACCTTTCAACAGGGCAGCGTGATAAGCCAGCAATTGCACGGGTATGGTATGCAGAATAGGGGATAACACGCCGACATGGCGCGGTGTACGAATAACATGCACGCCTTCACTCTCGGTGAAGTGGCTATCCGCATCGGCAAATACGAACAATTCACCACCACGCGCTGCGACTTCCTGCATATTGGATTTCACTTTCTCCAGCAAGGCATCATTCGGGGCAATCACTACCACCGGCATCTCGCTATCCACGAGAGCCAATGGGCCGTGTTTAAGCTCGCCTGCGGGATAGGCCTCAGCATGGATATAAGATATCTCCTTGAGCTTGAGAGCACCTTCCAGCGCTATCGGGTAATGCACACCACGCCCCAGGAACAGCGCATGCTGTTTATTGGCGAATGCTTTCGCCCATTCGCGAATCTGCGGCTCCAGATTCAGCGCATATTGCACACTGCCGGGCAGGTGACGCAAAGCATCGAGATGCACGGTCTCCTGCTCTGCTGTCAGCAAACCACGTTGTTTGCTTAGCGTCACTGCCAGCGTAAACAGCGCTACCAGCTGGGTAGTGAATGCTTTGGTAGAAGCTACGCCGATTTCAGCGCCGGCACGGGTATAGAGAATAAGCCTGGAGGCACGAGGAATAGCGCTTTCCTGCACATTACAGATCGCCAGTGTGAGGTTCTGCCCAAGTGACTTGGCGTGCTTGAGCGCTTCCATCGTATCCAGCGTTTCGCCTGATTGCGAGATAGTCACAATCAATTGTTTGGGATTAGGCACCGATTGGCGATAACGATATTCACTGGATATCTCAACCGAAGTCGGCAGCTTGGCCAGGCTCTCGATCCAGTACTTGGCGGTAAGGCCTGCATAGTAACTGGTGCCTGCGGCCAAAATCAGCACACTGTCGACTTGCTTGAATACTTCTTCCGCACCCTGGCCAAACAGGGCAGGGCTGAAACTGGCATCGTCGATCAGCGCCTCAATCGTATCGGTGAGTGCGCGCGGCTGTTCATGGATTTCCTTCTGCATGAAGTGCGAGTAAGGACCCAGCTCCATGGATGCCAGCGAAACATCACTCAGATGGATTTTGCGCTCAACGCTCTTGCCATCGGCACCGAAAATATCGACGCCTGCGCATGCTATGGTAGCAACATCGCCATCTTCCAGATAAATGACCTTGCGGGTAACCGACAGCACAGCGGAAACATCGGATGCGATGAAGTTCTCGCCTTCACCCAGGCCTATCAGTAATGGGCAACCCTGACGCGCGCAGACCATGGTATCGGGCGATTTGAGCGCAACCACGCTGATGGCAAATGCACCTATCAGTTCTTTCACTGCGGCTTGTACCGCAGTCAATAGACCATAACCCTGCGTCAGATAGTAATGGATCAGATGGGCGATCACTTCGGTATCGGTCTGGGATTCAAAGACATATCCCAAGGCTTTTAACCGGTCGCGCTGCTCGTCATGGTTCTCGATGATGCCGTTATGCACCACAGCGATTTCGCCGCGTGACACATGCGGATGGGCATTCGATTCCGTAACGCCGCCATGTGTGGCCCAGCGGGTGTGACCAATACCGACGAAGCCGGTGAGGTTTTCCGTATTGGCTTTTTCCTGCATGGCGGCCACCCGGCCAACAGTACGCACGCGTCGAATGCTATCGCCGGCAAGCACTGCAACGCCGGCCGAATCGTAGCCGCGATATTCCAGGCGGCTGAGTCCTTCGATAAGGACAGGGACAATATTACGCGAACCGACAGCGCCAACAATTCCACACATATATTCTTAACCTTCTTATTTCTTTATTTTTTGAGGACGTTTCCAGCCGGAAACAGTCACCTGCCTGCCGCGTGATACGGTCAGTTCGCCTGCCGGCGCATCTTTGGTAATCGTAGAGCCTGCTCCTATCGTGGCACCTGCCCCTACCGTCACGGGAGCGACCAGTTGGGAGTCCGAGCCGATAAAGGCATTATCTTCAATCACAGTACGGAATTTATTCACGCCATCGTAGTTGCAGGTGATGGTGCCCGCGCCAATATTGACCTGCTTGCCGATCGTGGTATCACCCACATAGCTCAAGTGGTTGATCTTGCTACCCACATCGACCTGTGCATTTTTCAGCTCGACGAAATTACCTACATGCGTGTCATTGCCCAGCTCTGTGCCCGGCCGCAAACGCGCGTAGGGGCCAATGCGGCACTCAGCGGCAATGCTCGCTTGATCGGTATGGGTAAACGGTGCAACCGTCGTACCAGCACCTATATTCGTATCTTTAATCACGCAATAAGCGCCGATTTTTACGCCATCAGCCAGTTTTACCCGGCCTTCAAAGATGCAACCTATGTCGATTTCAACATCACGGCCAACTTCCAGCTCGCCACGTATGTCTATCCTGAACGGGTCACTTAAGGTGACACCGGCCTGCATCAGTTCGGCTGCCTTGCGTAGCTGGTAAACACGCTCAAGACCCGCCAGGTCCTGCTTGGAATTTACACCCTCAACTGAGGATTCATCATGCGTGACCTCGCTTGCCACGCTAAATCCGTCACCGACTGCCATTGCAACGATATCAGTCAGGTAATACTCGCCTTGCGCATTCTGGTTCTGCAGCCTGGATAACCAGCTAACGAGCTGAGCATTGTTAACCGCCATGATGCCGGTATTCACTTCATCGATCGCACGTTGTTGCGATGTTGCATCTTTGTGCTCAACTATCGCGCTGACCTTGCTTTGCACATCACGCACGATACGGCCATATCCGGTCGGATCGCTCTTTCTGACAGTCAACAATCCCAATTGCTGCGTTTGGTTCAGTAGCTGCTGGCAGCTTTCTACGCTGAGCAACGGCACATCACCCAGCAATACCAGGGTTTTAGCATCGCTATCCAGCGCTGTGACAGCCTGCTGCACAGCGTGGCCTGTACCAAGTTGTTCCTTTTGCTCGACCCAAATGATCGTTTCTTCTTTAAACGCATTGGGAACAGCTTCGCCACCATAGCCGTACACCACGATGATTTTATTCGGTTTTAGTTGTTTCGCTGCGGCAACTACGTGACCAAGCAGGGATTTACCTGCCAGCTTATGCAGCACTTTGGGTAGAGTAGAGTTCATGCGAGTCCCCTTGCCGGCAGCAAGGATGACGATATTCAATTTTTCCGCGGACATTGCTGTAATCATTCTGTCTTTTAATGGTCTATCTTATGATTTTAACGGCTTTTCGCTTTGGGTGCTTATCGCTTTATAAACAGGCCTGATTGATATTCCAGAGATAAGTAAGCACTTAGGAATCCATTGTTTGGTGGGAATGTAATTCTTACTCGAAAGGATTTACGATGATCAGCAAGATAGTGTTAACGATTCTTATCACTTGTCTCTCAACATTGAGTTATGCAGCCGGAATTTATAAGTGGGTAGATGAAAAGGGAATAGTCCATTATGGCGATACTGTCCCGGAAAAATATAAGGATACTGCTACAGATGAAACAAAATTAAAGGATGCGCAGCCTCCAACTGATGAGGCAGAGGCAATGCAAAAAAGAGAAAAGGCCAGAGCTATCCTGGAACGCGAACCCTTGAATCAGGAACCTGCATCGACCTCACGCTCAGATACTGAGCCCGACGACGAAAACTCCAGTAAAACCGCATGTGAGCAGCAACGGCAAAAATACATTGAAAGCCTGGAATGTTTTGCTCCGTACCGCAATGCTCTTGGCGGAATTAAAGCAGAAGCATATAACTACTGCACAGAAGTAGCAGAACCACCTTTATGCAAGTAGGCAACTCTACCAACAAATAAAAAGGCAGCCTGGGCTGCCTTTTTATAAACTGCGATTTTGTTAATGCTTGATTTTACGTAACTGCTCAATCGCGTGGAGCTGGGCAACAGCCTCAGACAATTCGATTTGTGCACGTGCATAATCGATATCGGAACTGTTGTTGCGCATCGCTTCTTCAGCCGCCTTCTTGGCTTCATTAGCTTTGGCTTCATCCAGGTCATGTCCGCGAATCGCAGTATCGGCCAGCACGGTAATCACGCCGGGTTGCACTTCAAGCAAACCGCCGGAGATAAAGATCAATTGTTCTTCACCTTCATTCGGCAGCTTGATACGCAGGGCACCCGCTTTGATCGGAGTGATCATTGGAGTGTGGCGCGGGTAGATACCGACTTCGCCCATCTTGGCCGGCGCAGCAACAAACTCTGCCTCACCGGAAAAGATGGACTCTTCAGCACTTACTACGTCCACATGTATTGTCATTGCCATGGTATGTTCTCTTTAGCTTTTAATGAATAGTTACAATGCACACTCAGGTGCATTGTTGCTTTAATTCATAGGCCTAGTTCATTGTTTTTGCTTTTTCCACTGCTTCTTCAATACCGCCCACCATGTAGAACGCCTGTTCAGGCAAGTGATCGTATTCACCGGCGACGATCGCCTTGAAGCCCTTAATGGTTTCTTTCAGTGGCACGTACTTACCAGGTGCGCCGGTAAACACTTCAGCAACGTGGAAAGGTTGTGACAGAAAGCGCTGGATCTTACGCGCGCGGCCCACTGCCAATTTGTCTTCCGGTGACAGTTCGTCCATACCCAGAATCGCGATAATGTCGCGCAATTCCTTGTAACGTTGCAATGTCTGTTGAACGCTACGTGCCACGCTGTAGTGCTCTTCACCAACCACGAGCGGATCCAGCTGACGTGATGTGGAATCCAGTGGATCAACCGCTGGATAGATACCCAGGGAAGCGATGTCACGTGAAAGCACAACGGTGGAATCCAAATGCTGGAAAGTGGTCGCAGGAGATGGGTCAGTCAAGTCATCCGCAGGGACGTAAACGGCTTGAATCGAAGTAATGGAGCCAACCTTGGTGGAAGTAATACGCTCTTGCAAACGGCCCATTTCATCAGCCAGCGTAGGCTGGTAACCCACGGCGGAAGGCATACGACCCAGCAGCGCGGATACTTCGGTACCGGCCAATGTGTAACGGTAGATGTTGTCCACGAAGAACAATACGTCACGGCCTTCATCACGGAATTTTTCAGCCATGGTCAAACCGGAAAGCGCAACGCGCAGACGGTTGCCCGGTGGTTCGTTCATCTGACCGAACACCATCGCAACCTTGGATTCTTTCATGTCGTCCAGCTTGATAACGCCGGCTTCTGCCATTTCATGGTAGAAGTCATTACCTTCACGGGTACGTTCACCCACACCGGCAAATACGGACAAACCGGAGTGCTGCTTGGCGATGTTGTTGATCAGTTCCAGCATGTTAACGGTCTTGCCTACACCCGCACCGCCGAACAGACCGACCTTACCGCCCTTGGCAAACGGACAAACCAGGTCAATCACCTTGATGCCGGTTTCCAGCAGGTCAACAGAAGGGGAGAGCTCTTCGAATGTTGGCGCAGGCTGGTGAATGGAACGACGCTCGTCGGAATCAATCGGACCAGCCTCGTCAATCGGGCGACCCAGCACATCCATGATACGGCCAAGTGTACCTACACCGACTGGCACTTGAATTTGTGCGCCAGTGGATTTGAACTTCATGCCGCGGCGAAGGCCGTCGGAAGAACCCATGGCAATGGTACGGACAATACCGTCACCCAATTGCTGCTGCACTTCCAGCGTCAGGCCTTCTTCTGCGGTTGAGGTTTCTTCGTCGATAATCAGCGCGTCATAAACCTTAGGCATCTGGTCACGTGGAAACTCAACGTCAACCACCGCACCAATACATTGAACAACTTTACCTGTACTCATTTTAAATTCCTTATTCAAACTCAATCTGCCAAATGAACTCTGTCAAACTGCTTGTTGCTATCGTTAAGAACTTACCGCCGCAGCGCCGCCGACGATTTCCGAAATTTCTTTTGTAATCGCGGCCTGGCGGGCTTTGTTATAGACCAGCTTCAGTTCGCCGATAACATTCTTGGCGTTGTCTGATGCGGATTTCATCGCGACCATACGTGCACTTTGCTCAGAAGCCATGTTTTCAGCAACTGAGTGATAGATGAGCGATTCGATATAGCGTGTCATCAAATCATCCAGCACGGTCTTGGCATCCGGCTCGTAGATGTAATCCCAATGGCCTTGTGCGCTGGCATCGTCTTGTGCCAGATGCTCACTGGTAAGTGGCAGCAATTGTTCCATCACCGGCTCTTGCTTCATGGTATTGATGAAGCGTGTGTAGCCGATAAAGAGCTGGTCGATTTCACCTGCCACATAAGCGTCCAGCATGACTTTGATCGGGCCGATCAGCTTATCCATATGCGGCGCATCGCCCAGGCCAATCACGTGCGACTTGATGTTGCCACCAACGCGCCCCATGAAACCGAAACCTTTATTGCCAATGGCGCTGACTGCAACGCCTTTGCCTTCGGCTTCCCAAGCTTTCATGCGATTAAGCGACATACGCAAGACATTGGTGTTCAAGCCGCCGCACAGACCTTTGTCCGAGCTGACGACAATCACACCGATGTTCGCGACATTGTCACGTTTCACCATGAATGGGTGCTTGTACTCAGGGTTCGCTTTGGAAAGGTGAGCTGCCACATTGCGAATCTTTTCCGCATAAGGACGAGCTGCGCGCATACGTTCCTGCGCCTTGCGCATTTTCGATGCGGCGACCATTTCCATCGCTTTGGTGATCTTGCGTGTATTTTCTACACTCTTGATCTTGGTTCTAATCTCTTTGCTACCGGCCATTGTTTATCTGCCTATTTATGTAAGCGTCAGTAAGCGCGCTATTAATACGCGTTATTGGCTTTGAAGTCCTGGATCGCAGCTTCGACTGCCTTCTCGTCGTCACCAGCCAAATCCTTGGTGGTTTCGATCTTGTCCATCAGGCTCTTGTACTTGGAAGCCATAAAGGAATGAAGCGCAGCTTCAAAAGCCAGCGCACGATTGACAGGCACATCATCAAAGTAGCCCTTATTCGCAGCCAGCAAGGTCAAGGCCATGTCAGACACGCTCAAAGGTGCGTATTGCGCTTGCTTCATCAACTCAGTGAACATGCGACCGCGTTCCAGTTGCTTACGGGTTGCCTCGTCCAGATCGGAAGCGAACTGCGCGAACGCAGCCAGTTCACGGTACTGGGCCAATGCCAGACGCACACCGCCGCCCAGTTTCTTGATGACCTTGGTTTGCGCGGCACCACCAACGCGAGACACTGAAATACCAGCGTTGATCGCAGGACGGATACCAGCGTTGAACAAGTCGGTTTCCAGGAAGATCTGACCGTCGGTAATCGAAATCACGTTGGTTGGAACGAACGCGGAAACGTCGCCAGCGGCAGTTTCAATCACTGGCAGGGCGGTCAATGAACCGGTCTTGCCTTTGACAGCGCCATTAGTGAATTTCTCGACATACTCTTCGTTGACGCGAGCAGCACGCTCAAGCAGACGTGAGTGGATGTAGAAAACGTCGCCTGGATAAGCTTCACGGCCTGGTGGACGGCGCAGCAACAGGGAGATTTGACGATAAGCGATCGCTTGCTTGGTCAAGTCATCGTATACGATCAATGCATCTTCACCGCGGTCACGGAAGTATTCGCCCATGGTACAACCGGCGTATGGTGCAATGAATTGCAGCGCTGCGGAATCTGAAGCGGAAGCGGCAACAACGATGGTGTATTCCATCGCGCCGTTTTCTTCCAGCTTGCGAACCACGTTGGCAATGGTTGAAGCCTTTTGACCAATCGCAACATAGATACAGGTCATGCTCTGACCCTTCTGGTTGATGATGGCATCAACGGCTACCGCTGTCTTACCAGTCTGGCGGTCACCAATGATCAGCTCACGTTGACCACGGCCAACCGGCACCATGGAATCAACTGATTTCAAACCGGTTTGCACTGGCTGGGAAACGGATTTACGGGCGATAACACCAGGAGCGACTTTTTCAATCTTGTCGGTGATCTTGGCGTTTACCGGGCCTTTGCCGTCAATCGGCTGACCCAGGGCGTTAACTACGCGACCGATCAGTTCCGGACCAACCGGCACTTCCAGAATGCGGCCTGTACATTTACAGGTATCGCCTTCGGTGATGTGTTCGTATGGGCCCAAAACCACGGCACCTACTGAGTCACGCTCAAGGTTGAGTGCCAGGCCGAATGTATTGCCGGGGAACTCAATCATTTCACCCGCCATGACATTGGACAAACCGTGGATACGTACAATACCGTCGGTGACAGAAATCACGGTACCCTGGGTACGTGCTTCTGCACTGGTGTTGTAGTTCTCTAATCTGCTTTTAATCAGTTCACTGATTTCTGATGTGGATAACTGCATTACTCTGTCTCCTGACCTTTTATGGCCTAACTTTTAAGCGTGTAGGCCAACTCTTGTAGTTGACCACGGACGGAAGCGTCGATGACTGTATCGCCAATCACAATCTTGATCCCGCCAATAAGCTCTGGATCAACTTTAACGCTTGCTTCGATTTTCTTGCCGAACTTGGTTTCCAAACGCTTCACCAAGGCTTTGACTGCGCTATCTGTTGGTTTGGCTGCTGCGGTAATTTCCGCCTCAAGCACACCTTCATCTTCAGCCTTCAGTTCTTCAAAGGCTTGCGCCACTTCTGGCAGCAATGCCAGACGGCCGTACTCTCCGAGTAGCTTGATCAAATTGATGCCAGACTCATCGAGCTTCTTGTCACAGATGGAAAGGAACATCTGTTCCAGTTCCACTGCAGTGACTTTAGGATCGTCGATATAAGCCTTCATTTGCGGGTCTGCTGCCACTGCGGCAGCAAAACTCAGCATTTCAGACCATTGAGCCAGCGCTTTTTTCTCTTTAGCCAAGCGAAACGCAGCTACGGCATAAGGTCTAACGATAGTGATTGCTTCAGCCATAATCGTGCTTGCTCTCTTATAGCTCGTTAGCGATAGTGGTTAACATATCGGCGTGTGCTTTAGCATCGATCTCTTTACGCAGAATCTTTTCCGCACCAGCCACTGCCAAGGCAGATACTTGCTGACGCAAACCTTCTTTTGCGCGGTTCACTTCCTGATCGATTTCAGCCTTGGCGCCGGTAATAATGCGGTCGCCTTCGGCTTTTGCAGCTTCTTTAGCAGCTTCTACGATTTCAGTCGCACGCTTTTCAGCCTGGGAAATAATATCGCTCGCACGCAGCTTGGCTTCATCCACAGTTTCTGCAGAACGCTTGGAGGCCTGCTCCAACTCGTTACGGCCACGCTCACCTGCTGCCAAACCATCCGCGATTTCTTTCTGGCGCTTTTCGATGGCACCCAATAAAGGTGGCCAAATGAACTTGGCGGTAAACCAAATCAGCACTGCGAATGTAATAGCCTGCGCAAAGAGTGTCAGGTTTATATTCATCTTTTGCTCCTAGCTGCAAAGTCCAATGACTTTGACGAGACCTCGCAGCTAAACTGGTAAGTTAACGACTTAAGAAACAACTGCCAACAATGGGTTAGCGAACGCGAACATCATGGCCAGACCAACACCAATAATGAAGGAAGCGTCGATCAGACCCAACAGCAGGAAGACCTTAACTTGCAGTGAAGCTGTCAATTCTGGCTGACGCGCTGCGCCGTCCAGGAAGCTGGCACTCATGATGCCGATACCGATACAGGCACCTGCAGCACCCAAACCGATGATCAGGCCGATACCAATGCCTGTGTATGCTTGAATCATTGCTAAATATTGCACGCTTTCCATTACTTTTCCTTTCGAAATTAAGGGTACTACTTTAAAACATTGAAACTACTGAATTACAAATAAATCAATGACTTTCATGTGCCATGGACAGATAGACCACTGTCAGGGTCATGAAAATAAATGCCTGCAAGGTGACAATCAGGATATGGAAGATTGCCCAACCGATACCCAGGATGGCACCGAACAATGTGCCGACCAAACCAGTCGCCGCCCACATGCCGAGCAGCAGGAAGATCACTTCACCGGCATACATATTGCCGAATAGACGCAAGGAGTGGGAAAGTGGTTTTGAAACGTATTCGATGATATTGAAGAGGAAGTTTGGAATCCAGACCAGCGGGTTGCTGCCGAATGGGGTACAGAACAGTTCATGCAGCCAACCGCCAAGACCCTTGACGCTGATAGCGAAGAAAATCATCAGGAACCAGACAGATAGCGCCAGCGCAAAAGTCGCGTTGATGTCGGAAGTAGGGACGCTGCGCCAATATTCCAGGCCAAATACATGGTGGTAGACCCACGCCATGATGTCGATAGGCAGGAAGTCCATGGCGTTCATGACGAACACCCAGACGAAAACGGTCAATGCCAATGGAGCGATGAATTTATGACGTTCGCCATGAAAAATGCTTTTCACCTGGCCGTCAATAAAACCGAACAACAGCTCTACAAAAGCCTGGCGCTTATTAGGTACACCAGAAGTAACGCCGCGAGCAGCAAGCCAGAGTAAACCGAAAACGATGACACCAAGGATGGCCGACATGCCAAGCGTGTCGACATGCAATGTCCAGAAGCCGCCTTCACCGACAGGGACTGCGTTGTTAGATAGGTGATGTGAGATATATTCTGATGGTGTATTCGCTGCCATAACCTTTAACCTTGCTTATCACTTTCACTATTGAGGGCATAAACTGCCGTTCCAGATAATATGGCGGCGGCTGCCAATGAGCAAAACAGCGCCATCAACACCATATGGTCTGCGTAAATCTTAAAACTCAGCCAAAGCAGCAGTATGATACTTAGTATCTTGACCGCTTCTGCTACTAACATATTGATGAGTATTGCGCTTGCTTGTGTATTGTTTTCACTTCGTCTTGCAATGCGCGTGGCAATGAAACTACCAACCAAAACTACACCGCCGCCAATTAAAGCGGAGATTAAACCCGGTAATCCGGCAAACCAGTAAGCCACTAGTGCAATGGCTATTGTGCTGATGCTTTGCCATTTCGCTGCACGTTTAAAAATAGCAGTGATCTTTTCAATTTCCGGCTTACTTGCCGCTAAGTGATTATTTGACAAGTGAATTCCGAACTGAAGTCTACCGAGCTAGTTTTACAAATTTGTTGCAGCCATATGACCGCAAAAATTATCAAGCCCCGAATTGTCTTGTTTAATGCCTCATAAGTCAAGCCTATCAGTGGCTTGAACCCTTTAATTTGGCGATGATGCCATCCAGCTGGTCGAGCGTGGTATAGCGGATTTTCAAGGTTCCAGCGCCTCCGCGACCAGTTTGTATCTGCACTGCCGCCCCAAGCTGGTCTGCCAGGTTTTCCTGCAAACGCAGCACGTCGCGATCTTGTGCCACCTGTTTGGCTGGTTTTTTAACCTCGGCAGATAGTCGTTTTACCAGTTGCTCAGCCTCTCGTACCGAAAGTTGCTTTGCTGACACTTGTTCGGCAGCCATCACTTGCTTGGCGCCATCCAGACTCAGAAGCGCGCGTGCATGGCCCATGTCGATCTTGCCTTGCATCAGCATGGTCTGCACAGAGGGCAGTAAATTCAAAAGCCGCAATAGGTTGGTCACAGCCGCGCGTGAACGGCCAACAGCATCCGCGGCCAATTGGTGCGTCATCGAGAATTCGTCGATCAGGCGCTTGATACCTTGCGCCTCTTCCAGTGGATTGAGATTTTCACGCTGTATGTTCTCGATCAACGCCATCGCCAGCGCAGATTCATCCGGGATATCCCGCACCAGCACAGGCACTTCTTCCAGGCCGGCAAGCTGGGAAGCGCGCCAGCGCCTTTCGCCGGCAATAATCTCGTAGCGATCGTTGGAAATGGCACGAACCAGAATCGGCTGCATGATGCCCTGCGATCTGATGGATTCAGCCAGGTTGGCCAGGGACTCCTGGTCCATGTGCGTACGCGGCTGATATTTGCCTGGCTGCAACTGAACGACTTTCAACATCTTTAATGCATCAGCATCGCTTATCGTGCTGTCATCGCCGGAAAGCAATGAATCCAGTCCGCGGCCCAGACCTTTGAGCTTAACCATAACGTTCCTTAACTTGTACTTGCAGCGCGCTGCGTGGTTTGACGATTGATAATTTCGCCGGCTAATGCCAGATAGGCCTGTGCGCCTTTTGAAGCGCGGTCGTGAAATAGCACCGGCACACCGTAACTTGGCGCTTCCGCCAAGCGAATATTGCGAGGGATCACCGTGCGATAGACCTTGTCGCCGAAATGCTGCGCCAACTCGCCCGATACCTGCTGCGCCAGCATGTTGCGATTATCGAACATGGTGCGTAACAGGCCTTCAATTTCCAGATCCGGATTCAAATGCAGGCGAACTTTCTTGATGGTATTCACCAGATCAGATAAACCTTCGAGCGCGAAATACTCGCATTGCATGGGAATCATCACCGCATGCGCAGCAGTGAGCGCATTGACTGTAATCAGGCTGAGGGCAGGGGGGCAGTCAATCAGGACAAAATCGTAGTTGTCCTGTACTTCTTTCAGCGCAACCTTGAGACGCGTTTCGCGGGCAATCTCATTCACCAGCTCAACTTCAGCCCCTGCCAGGTCGCGATTGGCCGGCACCACATCGAACTTGCCTTTGACCGATGGCTGAATGACCTCTTTCATCGTGGATTTACCGATCAGCACATGGTAAATGGTTTTTTTCATCGCAGATTTATCGACACCGCTACCCGTAGTGGCATTACCCTGTGGGTCAAGATCGATCAACAACACGCGCCGCTTGGTTGCCGCCAGGCTAGCCGCCAGATTGACGCAGGTCGTGGTCTTGCCGACTCCGCCTTTTTGATTACTGATCGCCAGAATCTTCATGAATTAAGCCGCCTTGGAAGTGATATCTTGTGGATTAAATGGCAGGAACACCAAATGTCGTTGCGCCTCCAGCCCGGCGACTGTCAATGGCACAACTTGCGATGGCTGGATGCTGATTTGGGCCAACTCTTCGTATGGATGCACACCCTTCATGGCAAGCCACTGGCCATTAGGCTTGCATAGATGCCTAGTCAAACTCGTAAACAGATTCAGGTCTGAAAAGGCACGCGAGATAATCACGTCATATAAGTCACTGGGTTTGAACTGTTCTACGCGGCCACAGACAACGTCAAGATTGGCGATTTCCAGCTCCGCCTTTACCTGGCGCATGAAGCTGGCTTTCTTGTGGCTGGAATCCAGTACCGTGACTTGCAACTCAGGCAGGCAAAGCGCCAGCGGTATGCCGGGCAAGCCAGCGCCACTACCGACGTCCAGCAGGCGCTCTGCCTGAATGTGCGGCAATACGGACAGGCTGTCGAGCAGATGCAAAGTCACCATCTCTTCCGGCTCGCGCACGGCTGTCAGGTTATGCACCTTATTCCACTTATGGATCAGCGCCAGATAATCCAGCAACTTCTGCTGAGTCGGCACCGGTATTGTCAGGCCCATCTCCGCCAGGCCATTTTGCAGCCTGGTTTTCAGCACGTCGGTATCGAACGGACTCATGCTACTTTTTCCGGTGAGTTAGCCGCCTTGTTGCGGCCTTTGCGCTTCAGGTAAACCAATAGCAGCGAGATGGTCACCGGCGTGATGCCGCTGATACGGCTGGCCTGCCCGATGGTTTCTGGCTTCTGTGCATTCAGCTTTTGCTGCGCCTCGATGGAAAGACCATGCACATCGCGATAATCCAGGTCCGCAGGCAGTTTGATAATCTCACTGCCGCGCTGACGCTCGATTTCTTCGGCCTGCCGATCGATATAGCCCTGATACTTGGCGGCGATTTCCACTTGCAACCGTACCTGTTCATCAATCGGCCCACTCATGCTTTCATCCTGCAAACCCGCCAAAGGCAGGCTGAGCAATGATTCGTAACTGACATCAGGACGACGCAGCAGCTCAAACAGTGAGTATTCATGCTCAATCGGTTTGCCTAGCACGCGCATCGCATCCTCTGCCGGCAAGGTTCCCGGCTGCACAAAGGTGCGCTTGAGACGCTCCTGCTCACGCGCAATCGCATCCTGTTTACGGGCAAACTGCTCCCAGCGCTCATCGTCCACCAGGCCGATTTTTCGGCCGGCTTCCGTCAGTCGCATATCCGCATTGTCTTCACGCAACATCAGGCGGTATTCGGCACGGCTGGTAAACATGCGGTAGGGCTCTGTGACGCCTGTGGTTATCAAGTCATCGACCAGCACGCCAAGGTAGGCTTGATCACGAGCCGGGCACCAGCTTGGTGCGTCAGACGAATACAGTGCAGCGTTTGCGCCAGCCAGCAAACCCTGTGCACCGGCTTCTTCATAGCCCGTGGTGCCGTTGATCTGGCCTGCGAAGAAAAGACCTTGTATGGCTTTGGTTTCCAGCGAGCTTTTCAAAGCACGCGGATCGTAATAATCATATTCGATCGCATAACCCGGGCGCAGGATATGAGCATTCTCCAGGCCGCGGATGGAGCGCACCAGTTGATACTGGATATCGAAAGGCAAACTGGTCGAAATACCGTTAGGGTAAATCTCGTTGGTGGTCAGGCCTTCAGGCTCCAGAAAAATCTGATGCGATTCCTTATCGGCAAAACGGTGAATCTTGTCTTCGACAGAAGGGCAGTAGCGTGGACCCACACCTTCGATCACGCCGGTGTACATGGGCGAGCGATCCAGGCCGCTGCGTATGATCTCGTGCGTGCGCTCATTGGTATGGGTAATCCAGCAAGGTACCTGCGCAGGATGCTGGCTGGCATGGCCCAGAAACGAAAATACCGGGACCGGGTTATCACCAGGCTGTTCCTGCATCACGGAATAATCGATGGTGCGCCCATCAATACGCGGCGGCGTACCGGTCTTAAGGCGGCCAGCCGGCAAACCGATTTCACGCAACCTGGCAGCCAACGAGATTGCAGGCGGATCGCCCGCACGGCCAGCCTGGTAATTGCTCATGCCGACATGGATCAAGCCCGCCAGAAAGGTACCCGCAGTCAGGACCACGGCCTTTGATTCGAAGCGTAAACCTAATTGGGTCACCACTCCCGCAGCGCGATCACCATCCAGGATAATGTCATCTACGGCTTGCTGGAACAACCAGAGGTTCGGCTGGTTCTCCAGGCGCTGGCGAATTGCCGCCTTATATAGAATGCGATCAGCCTGTGCACGCGTCGCACGAACAGCCGGGCCTTTACTGGAGTTGAGTATGCGGAACTGAATGCCGCCCTCATCGGTAGCGGCCGCCATGGCGCCGCCCAGCGCGTCTATCTCTTTAACCAGGTGACCCTTGCCTATGCCGCCTATGGAGGGATTGCAGGACATCTGGCCCAAGGTCTCTATATTGTGAGTAAGCAGCAGGGTTTTACGACCCATGCGCGCGCTTGCCAGCGCCGCTTCCGTTCCGGCGTGACCACCACCCACCACAATCACATCAAATTTATCTGGGAATCGCATTTTGGAGATTTTCTGAAACTTATCTAAAAACCAGCTGGAGCCCTTGTTGAATAAGGATTCCAGATCGATAAATCACACGAAATATTCTGCACGTTTCATCTGTTAAGCAAGTTGTGCATCTTACTGCAAACAAAAGCTTACGTCATGCTTCAATCAATGTTTCACGTGAAACTTTTTGTCAAAAATACGCGAAATCGCGCATAAATATTGGGATTGTTACCAATTATCTTTTAATTATTACTTTTCTTACATAATTCATTAACAAACCTGGCACATAATTCGCTTAACCTTGATTAACCCCAAGTCACGCGGCAGTTAGGCTGACACAACACTTTTCCGTTTTCTTAAATCAGCAAGGAGCTTCACCATGAAATCCAGCAAAATCGTACTGAGTCTTTTATTCGCTTTTGCCAGTATGTCAGCACAAGCAGATGTTGCCAGCGCAGAAAAACTGGCAGACAAATATGCCTCCATCGCCAAACACATAACTCCTAGCTCTACCGGCCTTTCGGCAAGTGATGGCAAGGCATTCTTCAATCGCGAGATCACGGTTAAGGGCCAGCAAGTGGCTTGCGCCTCCTGCCATACTGCCAACCCGGCAGATACCGGCAAACACATTGTGACTGGCAAGCCCATTCGCCCCCTTGCGCCATCTGCCAATCCCAAGCGCTTTTCAGACACTGAAAAGGTAGAAAAGGAATTCACTGACCATTGCAACGATGTCATTGGCCGCGATTGCTCCGCACAAGAGAAAGGTAATTTCATTACCTATTTATTGAGCATTAAGTAAGCAGAATCACTCTTCGCAAGATGGCAGAAAGCCGAATAGAACAAGCACAAGCAAAGGAAGCAGAAACAGGTCAAGCCGAGGAAGATCTGTCAGAAAAATATGTCTGGGACCTCTTTGTCAGAATCTTCCATTGGTCTTTGGTTGTCGCTTTTTCAGTTGCCTTTTATTACCGCGAATCCGAGTGGGATAGGCTGATTCACGTCAATGCCGGCTATGTAGTCGCCGGGTTGCTGCTGGCACGTATCATTTGGGGCTTCATGAAAACTCGTTATGCGAGTTTTCATGCCTTTCCCCTGAACCCCATTCACGCCGCCAAATATCTCTGGCGCTTCCTCCACGGCCGTGGCAGACGATTCATCGGCCACAACCCCGCCGGTTCCGTCATTATCTACACCATGCTTTTTTGCGGTTTAACTACGGTTGTTTCTGGATACCTGGTATATAACGATGGCTGGTTATTCGACGATCCCGGTTACCTTGCATCTCTGCATTACTACTCGTCATGGGCCTGGATGATTTTAGTCGTCATTCATGTGCTTGGCGTCATCGCTGAAAGCATCCTGCATCGGGACAACCTGATCAAGGCGATGATCACAGGCTGCAAGCGCAGCTCCAGACGTACTGAGAAAAGCTATTGGAATAAAGACAGCCTGAATTGATTCCCCTATGTTTCACGTGAAACATATCTGCAGAGAATTCTATTTTTGTTAACAATTATTGACTAGATTCCACTTTGCTGACATAAATCGATACGCAGTCGATGCAAACAGGGTTTTCTCTCAGAATAACTTATCAAGGAGTCCAAAATGGCCGGAAAATTTGAACTGAAACTTGCGAAAAATGGGGACTATTACTTCAATCTTTTAGCTGGAAACGGCCAAATTATTATGAGCAGTGAGATGTATAAAGCTAAAGCCAGTGCGGAAAATGGCATTGCGTCAATCAAAAAGAATGGCGGCACCGAATCGAATTTTGATCGCTTGACCTCATCGAATGGCAAACCATACTTCGTGCTTAAAGCCGCCAACCATCAGGTCATCGGGCAAAGTCAAATGTATGAGTCTGTCGCCAGTCGGGACAATGGCATTGCTTCCGTAATAAAAAATGCGCCCGATGCAGACACTGCAGACCTTACTGCTTAATTATCTGCATTCTATAAATCAGCCTGTCATGCTACTTTAGCTGGCAGGCTTTTTTGTGGCTACTTTCCGATGCAGAATTTAGAGAATATCTCGCCAAGCAAATCGTCAGGCGTAAACTCTCCAGTGATTTGACTCAATGCTTCCTGGGCCAATTTGAGCTCCTCGGCCACTAGCTCGGCTTGTCCAAGCAAGCCTATGGCACTACCCAAATGCTGCCCAACCTGGGCAAGTGCATCCAAATGCCGTGTGCGTGCCATGAATACACCTTCACCGCCAGGTTGCCAGCCCGCCAGACTCAGAAGATGTTCACGAAGCAATTCCAGACCTTGTCCATGCTTGGCTGAAAGATAAATGTGCGTCTCCTGATTGATGAGCGTCTTTTTAGGAGCTTCTGCGCTCAAATCAATTTTATTGTGTATCCATATTTTCGGTAAAACTGCTGGCAAGCGCTCCAAAATCGATTTTTCCGTCTCGCCTATACCATGGGCTGCATCGACCAATAATAATGCGACATCGGCGTTTTCTAGAGCTCGCCAAGTTCTAACTATTCCCTGCTTTTCTACTTCATCGGTAGTTTCACGCAAACCTGCGGTATCAATAATGTGCAAAGGCACACCATCGATCTGGATAGCGCTTTTAATTACATCCCGGGTTGTGCCCGCGATTGAAGTCACTATCGCGACCTCTTCGCCGGCAAGCTGATTCATCAAACTGGACTTGCCTACATTCGGCTGTCCGATCAATACAACTTGTATGCCTTCTCGCAGCAGATTGCCCTGTTTGGCGCTTTTAAAAACGGAAGAGAGCTCAAGTTGGATTATCGATAGCTTTTCACCAACCCGGCCCTGGGTAATGAAATCTATCTCTTCCTCCGGAAAATCAAGGCAGGCTTCAACATACATGCGCAGCTCTATGATTCTGCCAAGCAAGGCCTGAATATGACTTGAAAACTCGCCAGACAACGATCGTACCGCGCTTCTGGCCGCGGCTTCGGTAGAAGCATTGATCACATCCACCACAGCCTCCGCCTGCGCAAGGTCCAGCTTGTCGTTAAGATATGCACGCCTTGTGAACTCACCAGGGGCAGCCTGCCTTGCACCAAGCGCCACACAGCGCGCAAGCAGAATCTGCATAAGGGCAGGGCCACCATGTGCTTGCAGCTCCAGCACGTCTTCGCCGGTATAGGAATTTGGCGCGGCGTAATAGATAGCGATACCGCGATCGATCAGGCTGCCATCGCTATCATTAAAATCCAGATAAGCTGCATGACGAGGAGGAGGGCAATGACCGAGGATACCCTCGGCAATCGCTTTAGAAACAGGCCCGGAGACACGCACGATGCCTATGCCCCCAGAACCCGGGGCGGTGGCAATCGCTGCGATTGTTTCGGCTGCTTCAGCTTTCATATGAAACCTAAAGGAAATACGCCAGCACGGAAGGCTGGCGCAGATTAACTAGCGTTTACCCAGCTTCTTCTTTTCGGCTGTCGCACGCTCTGTTGCACGGTTGATATGCCACTGCTGAGCAATGGAGAGAATGTTGTTCACCAACCAGTAGAGCACCAGACCGGCAGGGAAGAAGAAGAAGAACACACTGAACACGACAGGCATGATCATCATGACCTTGGCCTGGATCGGGTCCGTCGGTGTCGGGTTCAACCTGGTCTGAATGATCATGGTCAGACCCATCAGAATAGGCAGCACGAAATACGGATCTGTCGCTGACAAGTCCTGAATCCACAACATAAACGGCGCATGGCGCATTTCCACACTGCCGAGCAGTACCCAATAAAGCGCAATAAACACAGGAATCTGAACCAGAATGGGCAAGCAGCCACCGAGCGGGTTGATTTTCTCGGTCTTATAAAGCTCCATCATGGCTTGCTGCATCTTCTGGCGATCATCGCCAAACTTTTCTTTCATGCTTTGCAGGCGCGGTGTCAATTCGCGAAGATGCGCCATCGAGCGATAGCTGGCAGCAGAAAGCGGGTAGAACGCAAGTTTGATCAATACGGTCAGCAGGATGATGGCAACACCCCAGTTGTTCACAATCTTCTGGATTGCCGACAGCACCCAGAACAGTGGCGCAGCAATAATCGTCAGCCAACCATAATCCACCGCATATTCAAGGCCAGGCGCTACAGCCTTCAATTGCGATTGCGTCTGCGGTCCGGCATAAAGCCTTGCTGGTAACTCTGCAGTTGCACCCGGGGCTATTTCACCCATAGGGCTGACGCTGCCAATAGAGTAGATATCGCCAGAAAGTTGCTTGGTATAGAACTCACGTGTGATGCCTTCTTGCGGAATCCAGGCACCCAGGAAGTAATGTTGCACCAGGGCCACCCAGCCATCTTTGGTATTCTTGGAGAGGTTGCTCTTGGCCATGTCCGAGAAACTGATTTTCTTGAACTTATCAGCATCGGTAAAGTAAGCGCCGCCAGTAAAGGTAGGCATCATGAAAGAGCCCTGGTTGGATTGGCTATCATGCAATATCTGATAGTAAACAGACGGGCTTACCGCTACAGCTGTGTTATTGACCACCTGGTAGGTCACGCCGATGGCATAACTACCGCGATTAAACGTGTATATCTTATCTACCTGCAAACCCGCATCATTGGTCCAGCTCAGGCGCACTTCCAATTTATCAGTGCCGTCAGCCATCTTGTAGCTATCGCTTACGCTGGTAAATACGGAGCGATGCGTAGGCAGCTCGTTACCGATCAAGCCGGTTTGGGCCACATACAATAATGGTGAGGCCTCATCATCAAGTAATACAAAATCGCTTACGTTGTCGTCCGCACGATGCTCCAGAAGCGCCAGTTTGCGCAGGTCACCGCCGATTGAATCTATCTCGCCCTGATAAAGGTCGGTTTCTATCCTGATACGCTGACCTTTTTCCAGCTTGAACCCGCCGGTTTGCGGCAAATCCGCCTGGCTTGTTGCAACAGGCAAGTCTGATTTGGTCGCCTGTGGAATACTTGCATCCTGCTGTTCAGCAGTTGCCGCTACTGGTTCCGGCACATTATGCTTTTGCCAGGAATCCCATAGCATAAGCACAGAAAAAGAGAAAATAACAAATAGAATCAGCCGCTTAGTATCCATTGAATTGTCTATCTACTTTATTAACATTGAAATAATTAGGTTTAAGGCACCGGATCATGGCCGCCATCATGCCAAGGGTGGCAGCGTGATAAACGACGTATGGTATACGCTACACCCTTGATTGCGCCATATTTATTGATAGCTTCAATCCCGTACTGGGAACAGGTAGGGCTGAACCGGCATTGTTGCCCGAAATACGGGCTTAAGGCTATCTGGTAAATTCTGATCAAGCCCACCAGCAAGCGCTTTGGAATACCGGAAACCGACAGTTCAGAATTAGGTAGCTTAGGCATGATGTGGCTCAACCTGGGTAAGCGGGATATCTTTTTGGGTTACCCGCCTTAATCGAAACAGCAACTCGGAAAACTCTTGATCAACCTTCTCGACATCCTGATGTTTAAAGGTTTTCAACACTCTAACCACCAAATCCAGACTTCCGATCTGGAATTGCTGTTTTCTGAAGAACTCCCTCAGAACACGCCGCATGTAATTACGATCAACCGAACGCTTCGCTATCTTTTTGGCTACAACCATACCCAGTCTGGCTTTACCGCATTGATTCTGCTGGTAGTGTATGGCAAGAAAATGACCAGAAACACGCTTGCGGAAACTAAAAACGGATGAAAAATCATCCGTTTTTATAATTCTGGCTTGGCGAGGAAAACCTTGGTTGTTCAAACCGAGGGTCAGCGCCTGTCTATTTACTAGCTAGACTAAACAGCTAGACGCGCACGGCCTTTGGCACGACGTGCTGCAATCACTGCGCGACCGCCACGGGTCTTCATGCGCACCAGGAAACCGTGAGTACGTGCACGGCGAACTTTAGATGGTTGGTAGGTACGTTTCATTACAAATCTCCGGTAACTTCTCTATATTTCTTAACAAGACCGCGATTTAACACGATTTACCCTTGTTTTGTCAATGTTTATTTAGTTTGTGAATCTACAATAAACGCTGTGGATAAGTTCGAATAATCAGGCTAAAATGTGTTCACATTATAGCTGACCCGATGCCATAATAATCAGCGCCAGACTTAAAGCTTTGTTCATCAATGAGTAGCCCAAAACTCAAGCCCAGAGCCAAAGCTTAAGCATCACAAGGCGTAAACCAGCTGGCAGGGAATCCCAAATAAAATTGATAAAACATAGGGCTAACACCATTCTTCACTACATGAGGTATCGGGCAACCGATGGATAACTTTTGGTCTATTTGTCTGGGGCGTTTTCAGCAAGAGCTATCCGCGCAGCAATTCAATACCTGGATCAAACCATTACAATGTGAGGCAAACGACGGCACATGGCGCCTGCTTGCGCCCAACCGTTTTGTCATGCAGTGGGTTAAAGACCGCTTCCTCGATCGCATCAAATTGATTGCGGAAGAAATTGCCGCTCATCCTATCGACATCGAACTGGCCGTTTCAAGTAAACCTGAACCTGCAGCGAATGGCCATCTTCCTCAGAATCAAAACATCGGGCTGAAAGAAAAAACCGTTGTAAAGAATCAAACCCAGGTAGCGAATAAATTTGACGCTGAAATCAGCAGCAAAATTGCCGCTGTGGTTGCCAGTACACCTGCACATAAGCCTGCAAAGAAAGCCAAAACCGATAGCGAACTGTGTGGCCTCAATGCCAGCTTCAACTTCGATAATTTTGTTACCGGCAAAGCCAATCAATTGGCCCGCGCTGCCGCTTTGCAGGTAGCCGAGAACCCTGGCACCGCCTACAATCCGCTTTTCATCTATGGTGGGGTGGGGTTAGGTAAAACCCATCTATTACAGGCTATTGGCAATCACCTCAAGCAGCAGAACCCTGATGCCAAGGTGCGATATCTGCATGCGGAACGTTACGTCTCGGATGTGGTAAAAGCCTACGAGCACAAAGCATTCGATGAATTCAAACGCCAATATCATTCCCTGGATCTACTGCTGATCGACGATATTCAATTCTTCGCCAAGAAGAGCCGTACCCAGGAAGAGTTCTTTTATGCTTTCAACTCTCTGATCGAAGCCAAGAAACAAATCATCATCACCTGTGATACCTATCCCAAGGAAATCGTCGATGTCGATGAGCGCCTGCGCACACGCTTCAGTTGGGGGCTGACTGTTGCAGTTGAACCGCCGGAGCTTGAAATGCGCGTGGCGATCCTGTTGAAAAAAGCGGAAGCTGCAAGGTTTGACCTGCATGAAGATGTCGCCTTTTTCGTGGCCAAGCAAGTACGGTCAAGCGTACGTGAGTTGGAAGGCGCACTTAATCGGATCGTAGCGATGGCCAAATTTACCGGCCATGACATAGATGTAAATCTGGCCAAGGAAGCACTGAAGGATCTGATTGCGGTGCGTGGTCGCCAGATCACAATGGAAAACATACAGAAGACCGTAGCCGATTATTACAAGATCAAAGTCGCTGAGATGTATAGCAAAAAACGTTCGCGCAACTTTGCCAGGCCGCGTCAGATTGCAATGGCTTTATCACGTGAACTGACCAATCACAGCTTCCCTGAGATAGGCGAAGCCTTTGGCAGCCGCCATCACACGACTGTCATGCATGCATGCGATGAAGTAGAGCAATTGCGTAAGAATGACCCGAATGTCACACGCGATATTGCGTTTTTAGTACAGGTCATTCGAGGTTAATATTATTTGGATAAACTGACAGGTAAAGGGTGGATAGCCTGTGTATAGAAATGCGGTTTATGCGCATTTAGCAACTTGGCTTAAAATAAGCAACAATTCATCCACAGCAGTTACGAATGTTGTACTACTTGCTAATAATTTATAAGTGTTTGATTTATTAGTAAAATTAAAGATATCCACAGCTTGTCTGTGTATTACTATTGTTATTAGTTTTATATATTACTTATTCTATTTATTAAGTAACTATTCATTTAGGCAGGCTTTAGAACAATGAACATCAAAATAAACAGAGATACTCTACTCAAACCACTATCAGCAGTCAGTGGCATTGTTGAAAGACGTCATACACTCCCGATCCTTTCCAATCTATTGCTGGAAGCCAAGCAGGATAAAATAGTTTTGACGGCAACGGATCTGGAAATGCAGATATCACTTTCAATCAATAGTCCTGCAGGTGGGGAGTTATCGACAACAGTATCTGCCAAGAAATTGTTGGATATCTGTCGTGCCTTGCCGGAAAACGCTGAAATTGATATGGCAACCACTGATAGCCGTATCCAGGTTAAAACCGGTAAAAGCCGCTTTAACCTGCAAACCTTACCGGCGAGTGATTACCCGGTGATGACCAAATCTGCTGGTTCCGAGCCTGTTATTATCACTATCAGCCAAGGTTCGTTGAAACGCCTGTTCAAACAGGTTGAATTTGCGATGGCGCAACAGGATATTCGTTACTACCTGAACGGTCTTCTGTTTGAAGTAAGCGCTAACAGACTCAATGTAGTCGGCACTGACGGCCACAGGCTGAGTTTTACTTCAACCGAACTGAGCCAGAACTATGAAAAGCAGGAACTCATACTGCCACGTAAAACGGTGATCGAACTGATCAAGTTGCTGGATGATAGTGATGAAGAGGTCAGTGTTGAAATCGTGCCTGGCCAGGTGAATTTTTCATTTGGCGACATTCGATTGATCACAAAAGTGATCGATGGAAAATTCCCGGATTACAACCGTGTCATTCCGGTCGGTCATCAAAATACATTCACGATCGACAGGATGACCGTGTTACTCTCCATGCAACGTGCATCGATATTATCCAATGAAAAATATCGTGGTATTCGCATGGTACTGGCCAATAACAGCCTGCGTCTGATCAGCACCAATAGCGAACAGGAAGAAGCGGAAGAAGAGTTGGAAGTCGCTTATACCGGTGAAACTCTGGATATCGGTTTTAACGTAACCTATATGATAGATGTGCTGAACAATGTAAGCACGGATCAAATTGTCTTTTCCTTTGCAGATGCCAACAGCAGTTGCTTGGTCACTGTGCCAGAAGATGAAAACTATAAATACGTAGTAATGCCAATGCGTATTTAATCTCTAAAATTTCGAGCAGTATTTCTTTCCATGTTTCACGTGAAACACAGCAAAAGATAAAACCATGACAGATTACGATTCATCCAGTATTAAAATTCTTGAGGGTTTGGACGCGGTTCGCAAACGTCCAGGCATGTATATCGGTGATACTTCAGACGGTAGCGGTTTGCACCATATGGTGTTTGAGGTGCTGGATAACGCAATTGACGAAGCACTGGCCGGTCATTGCGACGATATTAAAGTGATTATCCATCCGGACAATTCCATCAGCGTTTCAGATAACGGTCGCGGTATTCCTGTGGATATCAAGCAGGACGATAAAAACGATATCAAACGTTCCGCTGCTGAAATCGTCATGACGGAGCTTCATGCCGGCGGCAAGTTCGACCAGAACTCCTACAAGGTATCCGGCGGTTTACATGGTGTAGGTGTTTCAGTAGTGAATGCGCTTTCCGACTGGTTGCGCCTGAAGATCTATCGTAATGGCGAAGCGTATCAGATGGAGTTCAAGCGCGGCGTTCCGGTTGCGCCGTTGGCAGTTACCGGCACGACAGAACGTCGCGGTACGGAGATTCACTTTCTTGCTGCCACTGAGACATTCACCAATATCGAATTCCACTTTGAAATCCTGGCCAAGCGCATACGCGAACTGTCTTTCCTCAACAATGGTGTAAAGATTGAACTGATAGACCAGCGTAACGGCAAGTCAGAGAACTTTGCCTATTCAGGCGGCGTGCGCGGTTTCGTTGAATACATGAATCGCAGTAAATCTGTTCTTCACCCTAAGCCGTTTTACGCAGTCGGTGAAAAAGACGGCATGACCATCGAAGTTTCCATGCAGTGGAATGATTCATACGCAGAGACGGTCCAGTGCTTCACCAACAATATTCCACAACGTGATGGCGGCACGCACTTAACGGGTTTGCGTAGCGCCATGACAAGAACGCTGAACACCTTTATTGAACAAAATGATCTGGCAAAGAAAGCCAAGATCGAAACCACCGGCGACGATATGCGCGAAGGCCTGACCTGCGTGCTATCGGTCAAAGTGCCAGACCCTAAGTTCTCATCACAAACCAAGGATAAGCTGGTTTCATCAGAAGTGCAGCCGGTCGTACAAGAAGTGGTGTCGGCGAAACTTTCAGAGTTCCTGCTGGAAAATCCTGTTGATGCGAAAGTCATCTGTAACAAGATCATAGATGCAGCTCGAGCGCGTGACGCCGCCAGAAAAGCCCGTGAAATGACCCGTCGTAAAGGCGTCATGGATACCATGGGCTTACCAGGAAAACTGGCTGACTGTCAGGAACGCGACCCGACCAAATGCGAACTTTACCTGGTCGAAGGTGATTCTGCGGGCGGCTCAGCCAAGCAGGGACGCGATCGTAAGAACCAGGCCATTCTGCCGCTCAAGGGTAAGATCCTTAACGTAGAAAAAGCACGTTTCGACAAACTCCTCGGTTCACAGGAAATTGCCACGCTGATCACTGCACTCGGTACCGGCATTGGCAAAGACGACTTCAGCGCAGAAAAACTACGTTATCACCGCATCATCATCATGACCGATGCGGACGTCGACGGCGCACACATCAGAACCTTGCTGCTTACATTCTTCTACCGCCAGATGACAGAACTGGTCGAACGCGGCCATATCTACATCGCCCAGCCACCGCTATTCAAAGTGAAGCAGGGCAGGGATGAGCGTTATCTGAAAGACCAGCATGAGCTGGATGAATACCTGCTGCAATCAGCGCTCAAAGGCGCTGAGTTACTGACCAGGGAAAGCGGCGAAACCCTGGTAGGCGAACCGCTGGAAGCCATTGCAAAGCAAATGGTGCTGACCGAAGCAGTCATCCGCCGTATTTCCTCCCTGTACGATGAAAGCGTCTTACGTGCCATGCAAGACCTCGGCGAAATCAGCCTGGCAAACAAGGAAAGCACAGAAGCTGCTGCTGCCAAGCTGCGTCCAATCCTGGGCGCCATTGGTTCTGAAGTGATTGTGAGTTACGACCAGGAAACAGAAAGCTATCGCCTTGAAATCAACAAATACGTACATGGCAACCTGCAATGCTGCGTGATTGATGCTGAATTCATGGGCAGTGGCGATTACAGGCAGATCAGCAAGGTTTCCACCATGCTGGAAGGGCTGTTAGGTTCAGGCGCCACCATCAAGCGCGGCGAGAAAGAACAACGCGTCAGCACGTTCAAAGAAGCTCTGGATTGGTTGCTGGAAGAAGCGAAACATAATCTTGGCATCCAGCGTTATAAAGGCCTGGGTGAAATGAACCCTGAGCAATTGTGGGAAACCACGATGGACCCACAAGTCCGTCGCCTGCTCAAAGTACAGATCGACGATGCGATTGCAGCCGATGAAATCTTTACCACCCTCATGGGCGATAACGTTGAGCCAAGGCGTGCATTTATTGAAAACAATGCCTTGGGTGTGAATAACCTGGATATTTAAGGTTGTAGGTCTATACAGCAGCTAAAAAAATCCCACGATAGTCTCACTATCGTGGGATTTTTTTATTGAACGTTTCTTTAATTAAGAAACAATGATTGCCTGGTTACTCAAGGCGCGGTTTCATTAACTGCTCGCGCAGACTATTCACTGTATTGGCCGCGCCGCGCACCAGGAAAAAAGTGCCTTCAGTATCTGAGCGCTCTTCTTGCACCTGACAACTCGCGTAGATTTCTCCGAGTAATTGCTGCGCCGACCAAGGCAGGAAAAGTTCGGTTTCAACCATATCTTGTTGAAAAAATGCGACGATGCTCTGGTGAAGCTTTGCGACATCGCCAGGGCGGCGGGCGCTCATCACGACGCAATCCGGGTACTGCGCTTTTAATGTAGCCTCGCGTTCAGCTTGTGCTGCCGCGTCGCCGACGTGATCGATTTTGTTAAAGACGCGAATGCGCGGTACGACATCTGCATCGATCTCTCCCAGCACTTTGTCGGTGACTTCAAGCTGGCGCTCAAAGCCAGGGTCACTGGCATCAATGACGTGTAGCAGCAGTGAGGCATCAAGCGCCTCGTCAAGCGTGGATTTGAACGACGCGACCAGGCCGTGCGGCAGGTTCTTGATGAAGCCGACGGTGTCGCTGACCAGCACACGCGGAACGCTTTCCGGGTAGAGAGTACGCACCGTCGTATCGAGTGTCGCGAAGAGTTTGTTGGCTACCAGCACTTCGCTACCGGTGAGCGCCCGCATCAAGGTCGATTTACCTGCGTTCGTGTAGCCGACGAGCGCAACGCCGGCGAGTCCTTGGCGTTCCTGCCGCCGGGCGCGCTGTGTCTTGCGCTCGGCATCCATGGCGATGATCTCCAACTGCAGTTCAGCAATACGGTCTCGGATCTTGCGACGATCCAGTTCCGTGTGAGATTCGCCAGCTCCACGACCGCCTACACCACTACGCTGCCTACCTTGCGGCCCGGCGAGCTTGGCTGCTTCACGCAGTCGTGGAGCCATGTAGCCGAGACGGGCAATCTCTACCTGTGCTTTCGCGGCGCGTGAGCGTGCATTGCGGTGAAAAATCTCTAGGATGACCATCGTGCGATCCATGACCTCACAGCCGACTTCTTTTTCCAGATTGCGCGCTTGCGATGGCGATATCTCATGGTCGACCAGGATAGCGTCGATGTCCTGGGTATCAGGCTTGGCAATGGTTGCATCGAGCTCGATAGACACCAGGTCGTTATTTACGAAGTCGTGTATCTCCTGCCTTTTGCCGATGCCAAGATAAGCTGTCGTGTCGAAGCTGGCGCGCTTCTGCATGAACGTACGGATAACTTCATAACCCAGTGTTTTTGCGAGTTCGCGCAATTCGGTCAGCGATGCTTCGAATTCGATATCACTCACGCTTGGCAGTTGTACGGCCGCTACAACGGCGTGCTTGGGGGTGTCTTTAACTTCTGTTTGCATCAGGGGAGGTATATCTTGAATGAGCGAAGTGCAGATAGTACCCGCAAATTTAATTTTTGCAGGATTAAGAGTGTATACAAACAGCTAACTCAAAATTAAAGCACTTTAGAAACCTGCACGGTACAGGTTTTGGAATTTTGTGAATCTATGTTTTTTTGAGTCTTGTTAGATTAATTAATAGGCCCTTGATTGACTCATTTACATTTAAACTTATGGCTGGCTGCAACGCCCATTAATCAACAAAAGTAATACCAAGCGAACAAAATCAATAAGGGGAATTCATGAGTCCTGATTTAATAGTTATAGGCGCCATTTCAACGATTCTGCTGCTGGCATTTATCATTGCAATCTATTTCCGCCGCGTTGTACCGACCAATGAAGAGCATATTGTTCAGAGCTCAAAAAAGACCACGTCTTACGGCAAGAATACAAATAACGGCAACACTTATTACGAGTGGCCAAGCTTTATCCCTATTATCGGTGTGAGCACCATTGTATTGCCAGTTTCGGTATTCAATATTGACCTAGAGAACTATGAGGCTTATGACATAGGCAGGTTGCCATTTGTCGTAGATATCACTGCATTCTTTCGCATTGAAGATTCCAGCCTCTCTGCAGCGCGAGTGTATTCTTTTCAAGAGTTGAAAGAGCAGCTACAGACAATAGTGCAGGGCTCAGTCCGATCAATCTTGGCATCCAGTGACATTGAAAAAATTATGCAGGATCGAAGCGAATTCGGTGAACACTTTACCCAGCAGGTAGAAGCAAACATCAAGAACTGGGGTGTTGTTGTTGTTAAGAATATTGAACTCATGGATATCCGTGACGCGCGCGACAGCATGGTGATCGCAAATATCATGGAGAAAAAGAAATCCTTAATTGAGCGAGAAAGCCGCGTTGAAGTTGCCAAGAACATGCAAGAGGCCGAAATCGCTGAAGTTAATGCTAAGCGTGAAACTGATATTAAACGCCAGGAAGCGGAGCAAGCGGTGGGAATCAGAACAGCAGAGAAAGAGAAAGCTGTTGGTGTCGCGAACGAGAAGGCCCAGCAAGAAATTAAGGATCAAGCCAAAACGACTGCTGAGAAGGATGTTCTGGTTAACTCTGTGACCGAAGTTGGTCAGGCTAATATCAACAAAGATGTGCAGGTCGTAAAAGCTGAGCAAGATAAACAAACTACTGTTATCGTGGCTGAAGGTCAGCTTGCAGCGAAGAAACTGGAGTCAGATGGTATCAAAGTCGAGGGTGTAGCCAAGGCTTCTGCTGAGACTGCTATTCTATTAGCTCCGGTTGAAGCACAGGTCAAGCTTGCAAAAGAAATCAATAGTAACCCTGGATATCTGCAATATCTCATTTCGATTAAAGGGATTGAAGCTATGCAAGTGGTAGGTGTAACCCAGGCAGATGCTCTTAAGGAATCCGAACTCAAGGTAATTGTTAATTCCGGCGAAACCACTGCTGGTGTTTCCAAGATCATGGATATTTTTTCTTCGAAAGGAGGAACAGGTATCGCCAGTATGTTGGAAGCTATTGCTCAGGGTGAAGGAGGCAAAGCACTACTTGAGCGGTTTGGAGTGAAACTGGATTCTGTTGTGACAAGCGACTCGGAAAAGATCAGCACATCTGGAATTACTACAGTCAGCACGGGCGACTCTCTACCGAAAGAGGTTAAAAAGTATTAACGTTATCATTTTAATAACCGGAATTTATCAAAGCCCGAAAGGGCTTTATGTTTATATATGTCAGACATCATCATTTACCATAATCCTAAATGCGGCACCTCACGTAACACGTTAGCGATGATACGTAACAGCGGCGTTGAGCCGGAGGTGATCGAGTACCTGAAAACACCGCCAAGCAAGACCAGGCTGGAAGCCTTGATTAGAGAAGCGGGTATCACGTCGCGCGAGTTACTGCGTGCAAAAGAGGCGGTTTATAGTGGGCTGAGTCTGGGTGATGCTAAGTGGACGGATGATGAAATCGTGGATTTCATGTTGCAGCATCCTATCCTGATCAATCGGCCTATTGTCGTGACGTCTCTGGGTACGCGGCTTTGCCGACCATCTGAACTGGTGCTGGAGATTTTGCCTGATCCGCAGCAGGGTGCTTTTACCAAGGAAGATGGCGAGCAGGTGGTGGATGCGAAGGGCCAGCTTATCAAACCCGTAAAGTAAAAATGCAAAACCCGCTTATGCGGGCTTGCAATACATCCTTACTTGAATCTAACTTGTTTTGCGAGAAAGAAACGGGTGTTTTAAGCACGTTGTTTCAATTGGTTACGCGGCTTTTAACGATTTCCTGGCGCGTTCGATAGCGGCTTTTACCTGGTTCGGTGCGGTACCGCCGATATGGTTGCGGCTGGCGAGTGAACCTTCCAACGTCAATACCGAAAATACGTCATCCGTGATTTGTGCGCTGAAAGCTTGTAATTCAGCTAAAGCCAGGTCAGCCAGATCGCAGCCTTTATCTGCAGCATGGCGCACGGCTTTGGCCACGACTTCGTGCGCATCCCTGAACGCCATGCCTTTTTTGACTAGGTAATCGGCCAGATCGGTCGCGGTGGCGAAGCCTTCGGTCGCTGCAGCGCGCATGGCGGCTTTATTGACCTTGATGCCACGCAGCATGTCGGCGTAGATCTCCAGCGTCATCAGCAGCGTGTCAGCGGTGTCGAACAATGGTTCCTTGTCTTCCTGGTTGTCCTTGTTGTAAGCCAGCGGCTGGCTTTTCATCAGCGTCAAGAGCGCTACCAGATGCCCGTTCACACGGCCGGTCTTGCCGCGTACCAGCTCCGGTACATCGGGATTCTTCTTTTGCGGCATGATGGATGAGCCGGTACAGAAGCGGTCGGCGATATCGATAAAGCCGAAACGCGGGCTGGACCATAGAATCAGCTCTTCAGACAGCCGTGACAGGTGAGTCATCAAGAGGGCGGCCGCGGCCGTGAACTCAATGGCAAAGTCTCTATCGGAAACCGCATCCAGGGAATTTTCACAAACACCATCGAAGCCAAGTTCTTTTGCGACCATTTCACGATTAATCGGATAACTGGTGCCAGCCAGCGCGGCAGCACCAAGCGGCAGCTGATTGATACGCTTGCGTGCATCGATGAAACGGCTGGCGTCGCGTTGCAGCATCTCGAAATAAGCCAGCAGGTGATGACCGAAAGTGACGGGTTGGGCTACCTGCAGATGCGTGAAACCAGGCATGGCGGTATCGAAATGTTCATCGGCCAGATCGACAATGGAAGTCTGCAACTGGCGTATTTGAGCAACGACAGCATCCACCGTTGCCCGCAACCAGAGGCGAATGTCCGTAGCGACCTGATCGTTACGCGAGCGGCCGGTATGTAAGCGCTTACCTGCATCGCCGATCTTGTCTGTCAGGCGTTTTTCGATATTGAGGTGCACATCTTCCAGATCGAGCGACCACTCGAAATCGCCATTGCGAATCTCTTGCAGAATCTCGTTCAGGCCTTTTTCAATGGCTTTTACATCTTCGTTTTCGATAATTCCCTGGGCGCCCAGCATGCGCGAATGGGCGAGCGAGCCTTGTATATCGAACTCGGCAAGGCGTTGATCGAAGCTCACTGAAGCGGTGTAACGCTTGACGAGTTCTGCCACCGGTTCGTTAAAACGGCCGGACCAGGTTTTGGATTGTTCTGAATTTGTTTTGGAATTATCTTGCATGATAAAAAATGATTAAGAATAATGTACTTATATGATAAGTATAAAGCAAAATCCAAGCTTTGCCGCCAGTGTCTTTCGCGAGGCTGGCAGCCGGTTGCCGGATTTGCGCAATCTTGGCGTATGTTTGCGCATATTGGTTGCGGTCAATTTAATGGCGCTGATTGCAGCCATATTGCATGCCTCCACGCTGGATCAGGTCATACTCAAATTAGCCGAGTTGTCTGTGATGTTGCAGCCGGTTCTGTTGCTGAGTCTACTGGTTTTTTATGCGGCATATCCCTGGTTGCGAAAACTGCCTTACACGCTGGGCGCTGCCTTGATTATCGCGACAGAACTTGGTTTGACCTGGCTGGCCTATCAAACCGGTGCAGGCTTATTCGGCACGGATGCCATGCCGCCACTGCTGCGCTCATGGTTGCTGACTTTGATCGTTACCTTGATTGTGCTCGGCTATTTCAATTTGCGCCAACGTGCATTATCGCCCGCCATCAGCGAAGCTCGTGTGCAGGCCTTGCAAGCGAGAATACGCCCGCACTTTCTGTTCAACAGCATCAATGCCGTGCTTTCGATTGTGCGTAGCGATCCGAAGCGCGCAGAAACGGCCCTGGAAGATATGGCCGACCTGTTCCGTGTGTTGATGGCAGACAACCGTGATCTGGTGCCATTAGCGCAGGAAATAGGGTTGTGCCGCCAATACCTGGCCCTGGAAAAACTGCGGTTGGAAGAACGTCTTACCATTGATTGGCAGATTGATAACATTCCACCCGATGCTCTGATTCCGCCGTTGATCTTGCAACCATTATTGGAGAATGCCGTATATCACGGCGTAGAGCCGATGCCGGATGGCGGCGTGGTGACGATTAATATTCAATCGACAGGCAAGGAAGTGCATATTCGCCTGAGCAATCCGTATCTGCCGCAAAACCAGCATCATGCGGGAAACAAGATGGCACTGAAGAATATCCGCGAACGTCTGTCGCTGCATTTTGATGCGGAGGCCACCCTGAAAAGTCATTCCGGCAAAGGGTTGTATCAGGTTGATATCATCATTCCGTATCGTCGAGAATCCTAGAATTGGGCAGCTCAAATGAATGAAATCAAAGTGCTGATTGCGGACGACGAAGCGCCTGCGCGCAATCGGTTGCGCGAGTTGCTGGGCGACATCGGACATACGCGCCTGGTCGGCGAGGCCAGGAACGGTCATGAACTGCTTGATTTAACTGCAGAAAACCAGGTGGATCTGGTGTTGCTTGATATCCGTATGCCGAAGATGGATGGCATAGAGACAGCAGCACATTTGCAGAAACTGCCTGAACCGCCCGCGATTATCTTCACCACGGCTTATGATGCCTATGCAGTGCAGGCATTCGACATGAACGCGCTGGATTATTTGCTGAAACCGATCAGGCTTGAGCGTTTGCAGGCGGCGATTGATAAGGCGAGTAAATTGAGCCGGGTACAACTCAATGCGCTTAAGCCCATGCAAGCACAAAGGTCGCATTTCAGTGTGGTTGAGCGTGGACGTGTGTTGCTGGTGCCGATAGATGAGGTGATCTATCTGCGTGCAGAACTCAAATACATCACGGTACGCACAAAAGAACGGGAATACCTGATAGAAGATTCGCTGACTTCTATCGAACAGGAGTTCGGAAATCGGTTCATTCGTTTGCATCGCAATTGCCTGGTCGCGCAGAACAGCATCATGGGTTATGAGCGGCGTCAGGAAACCGATGGCGAAAGCCACTATATAGCCCTGTTGCGAGAAGTGCCGGAAACCGTTGCAGTAAGCCGTCGGCAGCAGCATGTACTGAAAGAATTGCTGAGATGATAAAGCCGGCCGTTTAGAGGCCTGTGTTAAAATTCGATTACATATTTCCCATTAATTGCCTGTCTTTAAGAACACCGTGATATGACCTCCATCAACATCCCGAAGAAACTCGTCATTGCCTCACGAGAAAGCGCACTTGCCATGTGGCAAGCTCGCCATATCCAAAGCCGTTTGCAAGCGCTTTACCCGGAGACGCTGGTTGAAATCCTGGGCATGACAACGACGGGCGACCAGATATTGGATTCCCCGCTGGCAAAAATCGGCGGCAAGGGGTTGTTCGTAAAGGAATTGGAGCAGGCACTGGCCGACGGCCGTGCAGACTTGGCCGTGCATTCCATGAAAGATGTGCCCATGCATTTGCCCGAAGGTTTTGCCATGGCGGCGATTGGTGAACGTGAAGATCCGCGCGATGCTTTTGTCTCCAATCGATTCGCTAATTTGGCTTCTTTGCCGGCAGGCAGCGTAGTCGGTACATCCAGTCTGCGCCGCCAGAGCCAGTTGCAGGCACGCTTCCCCAGTTTGAAAATCGAATCCCTGCGCGGCAATTTGCAAACCCGATTGCGCAAGCTGGACGAAGGCCAATATGCCGCCATTATTCTTGCTGCGGCTGGGCTGAAAAGATTGGGTCTGGAATCGCGCATTGCAGACCTGATTGATACCGAAGATAGCATTCCCGCAGTTGGCCAAGGCGCTCTGGGCATGGAAATCAATGCCGCAAGAACCGATCTGATAGCTGTCTTGGCGCCGCTGAACCATGCTGAAACCGCCAGTTGCGTAGAAGCGGAACGCGGCATGAGCCGTGCCCTGGCTGGCAGTTGCACAGTGCCATTGGGTGCCTATGCAGAAAAACATGGTGACGAGATCCATATCAAGGGCTTTGTCGCCAGCGTCGATGGCAGCGAAATATTGCGCGAAAAGCTGATTGGTAATCCAGAAAATCCAGAGACCCTGGGCCAGCAATTGGCGGCAAAACTGATTGCCAAGGGTGCTGACCGTATTCTCGCGGCGCTACCCAAATAAATTGGTTTGCACGAACAGATGGTGAGTGCTGCCTTATCCGCTAAGCATGTAGTCATTACCAGGCCGCCTGGACAGGCTAACAAGCTGAAAGCTTTGATTGAAGCGCAGGGCGCCGAGGCTGTGCTGTTTCCATTGATAGCGATCACACCGCTGGATGACTACAGTGCTTTTGATGAAGTGCTTGCCGGCCTGGACCAATACGACTGGATTATTTTCATCAGCTCGAATGCCGTCCAGAATGGCATGCACAGGCTGTTAAAAACGTTTAACGGCATTCCAGGGCATCTGCAATTTGCTGCGATTGGGCCGGTGACAGCCGCCGAACTGGGAGAGTTTGGTGTGCAGCAGGTGCTGATACCCGAAGGCCGGTTTGATAGCGAGTCTTTGCTGGCTTTGCCGCAAATGCAGGCAGTGAGTGGTAAGAAGTGCATGATCGTGCGTGGCGTTGGCGGCAGGGAGGTGCTGGCGGAAACGTTGGCCTCAAGAGGGGCTGTCGTCACATTTGCTGAATGCTATCAACGTGTTAATCCGCAAACGGATGCTGGGGTTTTACATACACTGTGGCAGAATGAACAACTGGATGCTTTGGTTGTGACGAGTTCTGAGGCGATGCGCCATTTGCTCGAACTCGCTGATGGCGGGGCACAAACAGCGTCCTGGCTCAGAAACACTGCCATATGCGTCAATCATGCGCGAATCGCGGAAGAGGCAGGTAGCTTCAATTTGAACGTTCATGTAGCAGAAGCGCCAGGAGACGAAGCCATGCTGCAATGTTTGATAAGGACTTTAAACTCTCCAATATGAGCAACGAAAAAACATCAGCGCCGATCATGTCGAACGCGCCTACAGACGATACTGTGAACCCGGAAACCGATAACGCAGGTTCCGGTCGTCCGCGCACTTCATTCACGGCATCGAGCGCGTTTATCCTTGTCATCGTCGCCTTGTGTGCAATCGCCTGGCACTGGCTTGATACGCGCGATCGTTTCACGCAGTTAGAGCAAGTGCTCACTTTGCGTCTGGAGCAATTCGGTCAGAACAACCAGCAATCGCTTGCAGTCTCCAAACTGGCGGATGAGCGCAGTATCGAAGCTTCTGCACGCATTTCACTGCTTGAACAAAAACTTGCCGAGTCGCGCAATCAGCAAGAAGCGCTGCAGACACTTTATTACGAGCTGGCGAATACGAGGGAAGAGCGCCTGATTGCCGAGGTCGAGCAATTGATGACGATTGCCAACCAGCAATTGCAACTGGCGGGCAACATAAAACCGGCATTGCTTGCGATACAGACAGCAGATAGCCGGTTACAGCAAATCGATACACCGCAAGTGATACAGCTGCGTAAGGCCCTGTCGCAGGATATTCAGCGCCTGCAAGGCTTGCCTCTGGTCGATGTCGTCGGCATGAGCGTCAAGCTGGAAAATCTGGCTGAAAGCGTCAGTCAATTACCGTTGGTCAGTGATCGTCATCCGCAGCCCAAATCAGTACAGGCGCCGGATTGGGAAGCCAGTTCCTGGAGAAAATTGCTTTATGAGGTCTGGCAGGATATCAAGAACATCATCCGCCTGGAGCGTATAGACCGTCCGGAGCCGCCTTTGCTTGCGCCTGAGCAGAACTACTTCTTACGCGAGAACATCAAGCTGCGTCTGCTCAGTGCACGGATTGCCTTGCTGCAACATGATGAAGTGACTTACAGGGCCGATCTGCGCGCCGCAGAAAAATGGCTGCTGGAGCATTTCGATATGCGTGAAAGTTCGAGCAAGCTCATGTTGTCGACGATCAGGCAGCTTTCTGCGGATAACATCATCATTGAAGTACCGGATATCAACGAGACCCTGACTTTAGTCAGCAAGTACAAACTCGCGCTGGAGCGTAGCAAGCCCTCAGACAAAGCTGCTCCGGCAAGAGATCGATAGGCGTCGGCATGCGTTGGCTACTGTGGTTTCTGTTTATTCTTATTGTTGCGATCAGCTTATCGCTATTCGCCAGCAATAACGAAGGCTATGTGCTGATTGTCAGGCCGCCATACCGGCTGGAACTCTCGTTCAATCTGCTGATTATCCTGGTTGTCCTGTCTTTCGCTACGCTGCATTTGCTATTGCACATGTTGAATTATGCGCGCCGTTTACCCGCAAGCGTAAAGGCCTTCAAAGAGACAAAGCGTCTGCGCGATGGTCGTGCGGCTTTGGTTGAAGCCCTGCATGCCTTGGTCGATGGCCGTTATCAGGTAGCAGAGAAAAGTGCGGCAAAAGCGCTGGAACTGGGCGAAGATGCCGGTTTGAGTGCCTTGGTTGCGGCGCGTGCTTCGCACAAGCTCAAACGCAAAGCGCAACGAGACTTTTATTTTGCAGAAGCCGAACGGCTTGCGCCACAGGCCAGGATTGCCAGATTGTTATCGCAAGCCGAGTTGCTGCTGGACGACAGGCAATACAGCCCGGCCTTGCAGGTGTTGCAACATCTTGACCGTATAGAAGCCAAATATCCGCCAGCGCTCAGGCTGGAACTCAAAGTCCATCTGCATCTGAATAATTGGGATCACGTGCTGACGGTGTTGCAGCACCTGGAAAAACAGAATGCGCTGGAATCCTGGCAGATCAAGCAGTACCGGCAACAGGCCCATCTGCAAATGATCAAGCGGTACGCGGACGATGCGAAAAAGCTGCATGCCTACTGGAAAAAACTGGCGCCGGAAGAGCAACTCAATTCCCGGATTGCAGAAGCAGCCGCTTTGGCGTTTTCCTCAGCAGGGGATGGTAACCAGGCGGCCAAAGTCCTTGAAATGAGCCTGACCAAAAGCTGGGATAGCGATTTGGCGGAGATGCTGGGCGATTGCGAAACGGATAATCCGATCAAACAGTTACAGCAGGCTGAATACTGGCTGACCGTGCAGGAAGGCGATGCCAAATTGCTATTGGCGCTGGGTAAAATGTGCGTACGCCAACACTTATGGGGCAAAGCGCAAAGTTATCTGGAGGCCAGTATCAGCGTGATGCCGAGTGCCAAAGCACATTACATGCTGGCCAGCATGCTGGAAAGCCGCGGAGAACATAAGACTGCGGCCCAGCACTATCGATTCAGCGCACAGTTATCCCAGGCAAACTAACCGATCGCCTTTGGTGGCGGGTTGGCAAAGGTGAAAGAATCCGAGAAGAACTCCTCAGGCGGCAAGCCATGTGCCTGAAATGCCAGGTGTGCGATATCCACCATTTGCGGCGCACCGCAACAGTACACCTGGTAATCGTTCATTGCTTCGAAGTCTTCCATCACGGCCACATGAACCAGTCCGGTGCGGCCTTTCCAGTTGTCTTCAGGCAAGGGTTCGGATAATACGGGCGTGTAAGTGATGTGCGGATGATCCTGTTGCCATTGTTGCGGCAGTTCGTTCATATACAGATCTTCCAGCGTGCGTGCGCCCCAGTAGATAAAGATCTTGCGCTGATCATTATGGTGAATGGCATGTTCGATAATGCCTTTGATGGGGGCAAAACCCGTTCCGCCGGCGACGAAGATCAGCGGCCTGTCAGAATCTTCACGCAAGTAGAAACTGCCGAACGGCCCTTCGAAACGCAGGATGGCTTTTTCATGCATCTCGCTGAATACATATTGGGTGAACTGGCCGCCTGCGATTAGACGCAGATGAAATTCCAGCAGTTCGTCATTGTGCGGTGCGTTGGCCAGGGAAAACGCCCGGCGTTTGCCGTCTTTCAGCAAGAACTCGATATATTGCCCGGCCATGAATTGCAAACGTTCCTGGCTTGGAAGTTTGAGATAGAGTGCCATGACGTCCGAGGACAGCTTTTCCATTTTCTCAACACGAGCGGGCATGATGCGTGGTTTGATACCGTTCAACGCGGTGACCTCACGACATTCGATGACCAAATCACTCAACGGTTTCGCACAGCAGAACAAGGCTTGTCCAGCCTGTTTTTCCGCATCAGTCAGTGTGTTTTCCTGATATTCACCATAATCCACTTCGCCTGAAACCACCTTGCCCTTGCATGCACCGCATGCACCGTTGCGGCAACCGTAAGGCAGGTTATAGCCAGCTTCAATGGCGGCACTGAGCACGGTTTCATCATTGGCTACAGCGAAAGATTTACCGCTGGATTGAAGGGTAACTTGGTGAGACATGCTGGAATTCCTAAAATTAACAGGTACTTAACTGAGTGGAAATGAAAAGCGGGAAAGTTTAGCACAGTGACGCTAATCTTCGCGTCTGAATTCGCCTTCAATGACATCGTCGTTGGCGGCTTTTCCGGCCCTGGATTTCTTGCCGGCCGTTTGGCCAAAACCATTGACGGAATCCTGCTCGAAGGAAACCGGTTTGGGGGAAGGGATAAGAAGCAATATGACGGCGAATACGTCACTGATAACACCTGGAATAATGAGCAATATGCCCGCAATCATGTTCTTGGCACTGCCAAACAATATCTTTGCCGGTGTGCCTCCTTCTGCCAGCGTTTGTGCAATGCGGCCAAAGATCATAAGCTTTTCGTCCAGAATCAGGCGCCATCCCAGAATGGCGACGACAAGCAGGTAGGCAAGCAATACCCAACCGTAGCGATAGGCAAGTTCTACCAGTAACCATATCTCCAGTACGGGGAAAGCGAGTAAAATCAGCAAGAATAAAAGTACATGCATTAAATAATTACCTTAATAATGACAACCAAATCAACAACAGCTATTTTAGTCATGACCCACGTGCCCGACCGCGAATGTGCGGAGCGCATTGCCGAAAGCCTGATTAGCCAGAAGCTTGCGGCTTGTGTGAATATCATGCCAAGCGGACATTCAATCTATCATTGGCAGGGCAAAATCGAAAGCGCGAGCGAAATCCCCATGCAGATCAAATCGGTACTGACGCGCTACCCCGCAATAGAAGCGGCAATCCGCAAATTGCATCCTTACGAACTTCCAGAAATCACCTATGTCCATGTAGATGGAGGCGAAGAAGCCTATATTCAATGGATACAACAGGAAAGCCAAGCTTGAAATCCCCGATTGCTTTATTTAGTCAGCTAGTTTGGCTGGTGGTTCTCTGCAGTGTCCTGGCATTTACTGCCATCATATCCAACCAGGCCTTTGCCGCTGGCGTAGCTAAGTCCAGTGGCGGAATCAGCGTGTTTCTGGAAGAGGCCGGCGACGAGGTACTGGAACCGGATGTGGCATTTCAAGCTACTGTCGTTGCGCAGGATAGCCGAACATTGCGCGCAGATTTCATCATCGCCCCAGGACACTATCTATACAAAGAGCGCTTCAATTTCGAAGTACTTTCTGCCGGCATCACAGCAAGCAGAATTGAATTACCGGAAGGCGTAGCCAAGGATGACCCGACCTTTGGTGTGACGGAGGTCTATTACGATTATACGACTGCATTGATTCATTTAAGCGACGCTGGTCGTTTCCCGATGGATTTGCGGATCACGTACCAAGGCTGTAGTGCAAGCGGCTTATGTTATGCGCCCATACGTAAAACATTCACGATAGATGCGGAGGGCGTGAGTACGGGTGTTGATTCGAGTCAATTGGCAAATAAAGCATTATCAGGTTCAGCCCCTTCAGCCAATGACAAGATAGAAAGCTTGCTCAAGGATGGTAAGTTATGGCTGATTGTCGCCGGCTTCTTCGGTTTCGGTCTATTGTTGTCGTTAACGCCTTGCGTACTGCCGATGATCCCCATCCTTTCCAGCATCATCGTTGGCGGCAAGAAGTTTGGACGTTTACATACATTCAATCTCTCGCTGGCCTATACCCTGGGCATGGCATTGACCTACACATTGATGGGAATCGCCGCAGGACTTTCCGGTCAGATGCTGAGTGCCGCTTTGCAGAATGCCTGGGCCCTGGGTTTTGGCGCCTTGGTTTTTGTCCTGCTGGCCTTGTCCATGTTCGGCCTGTACGAGCTACAACTGCCTAGCGCTTTTGAAAGCCGAATCGCCAACCTGACCAATCGCATCAAAGGCGGGCATTTCCTCGGCGTGTTCCTGATGGGCGCATTATCCGCTCTGATCCTGAGTCCATGTGTCGCTGCGCCCCTGGCTGCTGCTTTGCTTTATATCAGCCAGACGCATGACGTTCTGCTCGGCGGCATGGCCTTGTTCGCCTTGTCGATGGGCATGGGTGTTCCCTTGCTGCTGCTGGGTGCGTCTGCCGGTAGTCTGCTGCCAAAAGCCGGTCCGTGGATGAACGCTGTACGTAATTTCTTCGGTGTGGTCATGCTGGCCATGGCGGTGTGGCTACTATCGCCCTTGCTGCCTGCTGCCGTGCAGTTGACGCTGTGGGCTGCCTTGCTGATCGTGCCGGCGATTTACATGCATGCACTCGATGCACTGCCGCCAGGCCATCACAAATGGCTGAAGTTCTGGAAAGGCATCGCTATCATTATGCTTGTACTTGGTATCACTTTGCTGATTGGTGCCATGTCAGGCGCAAAATCTCCGCTGCAACCTCTGGCGGGTTTGCGCCTCAGCGCGGCACAGGCGCAAGCAGCGCATTTGCCATTTCAGCGGGTGAAAACGGTTGCTGAGCTTGAAAGCAGCATTCAAGCGGCTTCCGGAAAAACGGTCATGCTGGATTTTTACGCTGACTGGTGCGTGGCATGCAAAGAGCTGGAGCTGTTCACCTTTAGCGATCCGCGCGTGCAAGCTGCCCTCAAGGATGCGGTGTTATTGCAGGCGGATGTGACAAAGAATACTGAAGATGATGCAGCGCTGCTTAAACGCTTCAATCTTTTCGGTCCTCCGGGGATTATTTTCTTTGACGGCAAGGGCGAGGAGTTGAAGCAGATAAGGGTGATTGGCTTCCAGAACGCTGATAAATTCCTGGCAACACTGACCCAGATGGATCGTTAGCCGCATGCTGAAAAATATCCTGTTTTATGCGCTGGCGATTATAGTCATTGTGGCTTCTGGGCTGGCTCTGCGTCACTTTGTGTTTACACCGGCCATACCGCCTGAATCCATTACGACCCATACCTTCTTTGCGGCAGAATTCCCGGATTTGACCGGCCAGCCACAAGCCATGGAGCAATGGCGCGGCAAGACCATCATCGTGAATTTTTGGGCAACTTGGTGCCCGCCTTGTCTGGAAGAGATGCCGGAATTATCAAATGTGCAGACAAAATACCACGATCAGCACTTGGTTGTACTGGGCATATCATCAGATGATCTGGATAAAATCCGCACATTTTCTGAAGAGACGCCAGTAAGTTATCCATTGTTATCGGGCGATATCGATGCTATGAATATCAGTGAAAGTCTGGGCAATAATAAAGGCGTATTGCCTTATACAGTCATCATTGCACCGGATGGCAGTATTGCAAAAACCTACTTCGGCAGGGTCGATCAAGCGCTTTTAGAACAGACTTTTCTACCTTTACTGCAAGTAAAAAACTAGAGGTCCATAACCTTTCCGGTATATAGGTCCCAAAGGCTAATTTCGTTAAATTTCGCCTATTCTATAGACAACATCCCCCTATTTGCGGCAAACTTGCGGTCATGAAACACCACGCTTGGCCAATCTCATTGATATAAATATGGCTGAAAATCACTCAAAATCCATACTGGTATTGCACGGCCCCAATCTGAACATGCTGGGGGTACGTGAGCCGCAGCATTACGGCAAAGATACGCTGGATAGCATTAATCAGCGTTTATCTGAACATGCTGCAAAAGCCGGTATTCAGCTGGAGAGTTATCAGAGCAACAGTGAGGCAGAACTTATCGGCAAAGTGCAGTCATTAGCTGCTAAAAGTGTCGATTTTGTCATTATCAATCCCGCAGCGTTTACTCATACTTCAGTGGCGTTGCGTGATGCATTATCCGCAGTAAAAATTCCATTCATAGAAGTACATCTTTCTAACGTATATGCACGAGAATCTTTTCGTCATCATTCCTACTTTACAGATATTGCAGTCGGCGTGATCAGCGGTCTGGGTGCTCAGGGCTATACGTTTGCACTTGATTACGCTATTACGTTTTTATCGAATCAGCCCGCTTAGCATTTGTTAAGCGATTAACTAGTCGCAGAGGTATCCCATGGATTTACGTAAATTAAAAAAATTGATTGATCTGGTCGAGGAGTCGGGTATTTCCGAACTTGAGCTTACCGAAGGCGAAGAGAAAGTACGTATCAGCCGCAATCATGCCGGTAGCAATCAAGGCGCCATACACTATCAGCCCTATATGCAGATGTCGGCGCCTGCCGCCCCGGCGCCGCAGGTTGCTGCTGCACCGGTTGAACCAGTGGTGCCGGTGATTGAAGGCCACGTAGTGAAATCGCCTATGGTCGGTACGTTCTATCGCTCACCATCGCCTGAATCCAAAGTGTTCGTTGATGTCGGTTCCCAGGTTGCAGTTGGCGATACGCTTTGTATTATCGAAGCGATGAAGTTGCTGAATGAAATCGAAGCCGACCATGCTGGCGTGATCAAAGCGATCCTGGTCGAAAATGGCCAGCCAGTTGAATACGGCGAACCGCTCTTTATTATTGGCTAAGGATTGATGAATGTTTGAGAAGATCCTGATTGCCAATCGAGGCGAGATTGCGTTGCGCGTGCAACGCGCCTGTCGAGAACTTGGTATTAAGACGGTCGCTGTCCATTCAGAAGCCGACCGCGAAGCAAAGTATGTACAACTTGCAGATGAGTCAGTCTGCATCGGCCCGGCGCCATCCGGGCAAAGTTATCTGAATATCCCTGCGGTGATCAGTGCGGCAGAAGTGACAGACGCTGAAGCTATTCACCCTGGTTATGGTTTCCTCTCTGAAAATGCCGATTTTGCCGAGCGCGTAGAACAAAGCGGTTTTGTATTCATCGGCCCGCGTGCTGAAACCATTCGCCTGATGGGCGATAAAGTCAGCGCCAAAGATGCGATGCGCAAAGCCGGCGTTCCGTGCGTGCCAGGCTCAGAAGGCGCACTTGGCGATGATCCGGAATCGATTCTGCGCGAAGCCAAGCGCATCGGCTATCCGGTCATCATCAAAGCCGCTGGTGGCGGTGGCGGTCGTGGCATGCGCGTAGTCCATACCGAGGCAGCGCTGCTGGCATCCGTCAATATGACCAAGTCGGAAGCGCAGGGCGCTTTCGGCAACCCCATGGTTTACATGGAGAAATTCTTGGAACAACCGCGCCATATTGAGATCCAGATTCTTTCGGACCAGCACGGTAATGCGGTGTACCTGGGTGAGCGTGATTGCTCCATGCAGCGCCGCCACCAGAAAGTGCTGGAAGAGGCTCCGGCACCAGGTATCAGCACCCGCTTGCGTGACAAAATCGGTGCACGCTGCGCAGATGCATGCCGCCGTATTAATTACCGCGGTGCCGGCACTTTCGAATTCCTGTACGAGAATGATGAATTTTACTTCATCGAGATGAATACCCGCGTACAGGTGGAGCATCCAGTCACTGAGATGATCACTGGCATCGATATTGTGCAACAGCAGATTCGCATTGCAGCTGGCGAGAAACTTTCTTTCCGCCAGAAAGATATCGAATTCAAGGGTCATTCCATCGAATGCCGTATCAATGCCGAAGATCCTTACACTTTTGTGCCATCACCTGGCCGTATCTCGACTTTCCACATGCCTGGCGGCCCGGGCGTGCGAGTCGATACCCATGCGTACCAGAATTACCTGGTGCCGCCGCATTACGACTCAATGATAGGCAAACTCATCACTTACGGTGATACGCGTGAGCAGGCCATTGCCAAAATGCGTATCGCGCTTTCAGAGATGGCGATTGAAGGCATCAAGACCAATGTGGCGTTGCACCGTGATTTGCTGGCGGATGCGGCATTCCATCTGGGTGGTACCAGCATTCATTACCTGGAACAGAAACTCGGGATGAATTCCAAGTAGCCATGGTTGCCGATCATAAGTAATGGCTTGGATATCACTCAAGATAGAGGCACGTGACAATACGGCGGAACTGCTTAGCGATACGCTGATGGAGTTCGGTGCTCTATCAGCCACGATTGAAGACGCCAATGCCGAGACACCCGACGAGCAGCCGATTTTTGGCGAGCCGGGTGATCCGCCGCCTGGTATATGGCAACAGAATATCGTCAGTGCTTTGTTCAACGACGATCTGAACGTATCTGAAATGATGGCCAATCTGTCGGAAGAGACAGGTTTGCAGGACCTGTCTTATACAGTCGAGCACATAGCCGAGCAGGACTGGGTCAGGGCCACGCAATCGCAGTTCGATCCTATCCGCATCCGTGATGATTTATGGATTGTGCCAACCTGGCATCAAGCACCCAATCCTGATGCACTCAACATTGTTCTGGACCCCGGCCTGGCTTTCGGCACAGGCAGCCATCCAACCACGCATTTATGCCTGGCCTGGCTGGCAGATCACGTAAAACCGGACATGCATGTGCTGGATTACGGCTGCGGCTCAGGCATTTTGGCCATTGCTGCAAAAAAACTGGGTGCCGGCAAGGCCATCGGTACTGATATTGATGCCCAGGCCATAGAAGCCAGCCATTACAACGCAGGGCAAAACCAGGTGCAGGCAGAGTTTTACCTGCCGGACCAATTAGCACCGAATCAACTACGTGATGAACCTGCTGACCTGGTTGTTGCCAATATTCTTTCCAGCGCACTTTCTGTGCTGGCGCCAGCACTGGCTGCAGCATGTAAAGCTGGTGGTAAAATCGCTTTATCCGGTATTTTGCGTGAACAAACCGAGCAAGTATCTGCCATATATGCAGAGTGGTTCGATATGCAAGCCCCGGTTTATTTGGAAAGCTGGGTTCTACTTACAGGCACCAGAAAATGCGTCTAGTTACCTCATGTCCTGCATGCAGTGCAGCATTTTATGTCCTGCCAGATCAACTGGCAGCGCATCGTGGCGATGTACGTTGCGGCAAATGCGAGCATGTTTTCAACGCGCTGGACAGGCTGGCCGAAGTCAGTGATGAAGAATTGCGTGTTAGCGAGGATTCCGCTGCCTCCCAGGAGACTGATCAGTTCCGGGAACAAACATCAGAACCGGTTCTGGAAGAGTTCTCAGCGCCTATCGACATAGAAATCATTGCCGAAACTGATGAGCAGCCCAGGATTGAAACCCCGGCTGCTGAAGAAACCCAGGCAACGCAGGAATTCAAAAATAGCGGGATATTGAGCCCTGATGCGACAGCGCATGATTTCAATATCACTGATTTCAGCGTTCCTTCATCCGCAAGCATACTCAGCCCGACCATGATTGAAGATGCGGCCAGAAACAAAACTGGTAGGGCCACTAAAGAAATATCGAGGAAAAGCCGTTTAGCAAAGTTTCTGATTGCTTTTGCCGTTCTTGCGCTGATATTACTGATTCTGGCTCAGACGACCTATTATCTGCGTTCAGATATTGCTGCCCGCTGGCCGGAAGCCAGAACCTATCTGGAACAGGCGTGTGCGCTGGTTCAATGCAAGGTTGAGCTGCCAAAGAATGCGGATTTGATCGCGATCGATGATTCAGACCTGCAAGAGGATGCAGATCGCCAAGGGCTTATCCATCTTTACAGCACCCTGATCAACACTGCCGACTACAGTCAGGCCTATCCGCTACTGGAACTGACGCTGACCGATGTAAACGACAAGCCTCTACTGCGCCGTACTTTTAAGCCGGAGGAGTATTTACCTGCTGGTGCGGATATCAAACGTGGCGTTTTCTCGAATGAGGAAATCAGTGTCAAATTATCACTGACGGTGAATGGCGAACCTGTCGTTGGTTACCGCCTGTTCGTGACCTATTGATAGAAAACCCGGGTAATCTCCCAGATCATCTAATGAAAATCATTAGCCACCTTTAATGACTATTGCCACAGCATTAATTCAGAACAGCTGTAATATGAACCCATGCATTACACATCGTTATTTAAGCGATGTGCCTGAAACCAGATATAGGAGATACGATCATGTGGACAAAACCAGCAGCTACAGAAATGCGTTTTGGCTTTGAAGTAACAATGTACGTTTGCAATCGCTAAGACTGTAAACAGGGCGGCTTAGCCGCTAGTCAAAAGGAGGCCTCAGGCCTCCTTTTTATTTGTCTGTTATTATGCAATCGCTTTCTGACGATTGTTTCTTTGCCCTCATAAAACCTATTTATCTCCCAGGTTCCAACTTCAGTCATTCCAGTATCCGTAAATCAGGAACGTAAATTGCTCAGTATTCAGTGAAGCAGTATTTTCAACCTGATATTGGAGAGCATGATGGCAACACTCAAAGAGAAAGTCGCTAGTGATAACCAGTTGGATCAGAAG
>CAZOZB010000016.1:0-48296 GCA_964584185.1 uncultured Methylophilaceae bacterium | reverse complement strand
GAGCAGCGGCGTATGCCAGCTTCCAGGTGCTGTTTGAACGCACGGCGATTCGGCAGTTGTGTCAATGCATCGGTCATCGCGATACGGTTTAGATCGTTCCCGAATTCTTCTGGCGATCTATGCTCTCCGAGCATGCGGTCATGTACGGACATGCTGCGTTTTTTATAGCTGTAACCGGCCCATACCGCGAGGGCGATAATGGCAGGCATGGCTAGCCAGATGATGGGTGTATTAAAGTCGGCGATCATGGGTGTTGCTGTTCCTTATCCAAGCATTTCATGCCTGATAAGCCGCAACTTCCATACCATCAGATTTTTCTATGATTAAGTGCGAGAGTAAATCATTTAAATACAGTTGCTTATATTGGTTATACGGATTTTGTGAGGCTTGAAATAGCAACACCCGCAGAGGCGGGTGTTGATGGACTTGTAACGTGGCTGTCGAATTATCGACAATGCGCCGAATGAATCAGATACCGCGTAATAACTCGTTGATACCGACTTTTCCGAGCGTCTTTGCATCGACCTTTTTGACGATAACAGCACAATAAAGACTGTAACTACCGTCTTTGGAAGGCAGGTTGCCGCTGACGACAACTGAGCCTGAAGGTACGCGTCCGTAGAAAACCTCGCCGGTTTCACGGTCGTAGATCTTGGTCGATTGACCAATGTAAACACCCATGGAAATCACACAGTTATCTTCAACCACCACACCTTCGACCACTTCTGAGCGTGCACCGATAAAGCAATTGTCGCCAATGATCGTAGGGCCGGCCTGTACCGGCTCCAGTACGCCGCCGATACCCACGCCACCTGAAAGATGCACATTCTTGCCGATTTGCGCACATGAGCCAACGGTCGCCCATGTATCGACCATGGTGCCTTCATCAACATAAGCGCCGATATTGACGTAAGAAGGCATCAGTACTGCGTTCTTTCCGATAAATGAGCCTCGGCGCACGATCGCATTAGGCACAACGCGGAAACCGCCAGCTTTGAAATCGGCCTCGGTATAGTCTGCAAACTTTGGCGGTACTTTGTCGAAATACTTGGTGCAGCCGCCATCCAATAGCACATTGTCTTCCAGGCGAAATGACAGGAGCACGGCTTTTTTGATCCATTGGTGGGTTTCCCACTCCTGGGTCTCACCTTTGCGGCTGGCGACACGAAGCGTGCCGTTGTTCAGTTCTTCGAGCACGGTGAATACTGCATCTTTGACATGCGGTTCAACGTTGGCAGGGGTGATATTGGCGCGGTTTTCAAATGCCGCTTCGATGGTGCTTTGCAAATCGCTCATGATGCTTTCTCAAATAATGACAATAGTAAAACAGCTATTTTACTAGGAAAGTCACCCTTGGTCGAAACAAAAGCCGTTGTTTATGCCGGGAAGCGGCAATAAAGATAATAATAATTAGTGGCTTATGAAGTTAAAGGCATATGTTGCCATACATCGTTCCTGTCATTCTCAAACCATGCGATCAGTTCGCTGTGGCTGACCGGTTTGCTGATCCAGAAGCCTTGTAGAATATCGCAGCCCAGTGCCGCAAGTTTTTCGGCAGTGGCTTCGTCTTCTACACCTTCCGCAACAAAGTCCAGGCGAAAGTTGTTACCAAGTTCAATAATCGTCCTGACAATTGCTTCATCTCGTTCAGAGACGAACATGTTTTTTACGAATGCCTGATCTATCTTGATCTCGTTGATGGGCAGGCGGCTGAGATATGACAGCGATGAGTAGCCTGTGCCAAAGTCATCCATCGAAATCTTCAGGCCCATTTCACGAATCTGTTTCAGCGCATCTATCGTTTCTTCTGCATCTTCAAGCAAGCTGCCTTCTGTTATTTCGATGGTAAGGCGGTCTCGCGGCACCTTCCATACATTCAGCATGCCAGAAAGTGAATTGGCAAAATCCGGTTCATTGAGGTTTTGTGGCAGGATGTTGACACTGAGCCTGATATCCATGCCGCGATGCAGAAAGTCGATAAAATGCCTGAAGGCCGTTTGTAACAGCCATTTGGTGAACTGGTTGAGGAGGCCGTCCCGTTCGATAAGACTGAATATCAGGGGAAGCGGCACTAGGCCCTCATCGGCCTGCCACCTTAGCAATGCTTCCAGGCCGACAATCTTGCTGTCTTTAAGTGAGTATTTGGGCTGGTAGTATAGCTCCAGCTCATTGTCAAACAGCGCTTTCTTCAGTTGGGCCGACAGGCGATCGAGCCTTTTCGATTCGGCATCCAGTTCCGGATCGTAAACCTGATAATGGTCCGGGTGATGGGCGGGCATGGCTGAGACTTTCAAGGCGGCATGCAGCAGGAAGTCGGCATCCTTGGAAATATTCCTGGACAATGCAACGCCTATCTGCGGACTAACGACCGTTTCTATGCCATTGATCAAGAAGGGCTGTTTGAACTGTTCCCTGAGTTTGTCGATGGCCAGGACTGCAATCGCCAGATTATCAATGTGTTGCAGGCACATCGCCCATCTTCTGGTGGAAATGTGGGTAACAAAATCATGTGTCCTGGCGACCTGATTCAACCTTGAGGCGATTTCAGCGAGTGCAGGCTGCACGGCGTTGTTGGAATGGATGCCGAAATCAAACTGGATGGCGAGTATCGCGATATCCCTGGTTTCCGGAGCAAGCAGCAGCTGATTAATTGCAAAAATAAACTGGTCCTGCGACATTATGTTTTCGAACACCGCATCGCTTTTACGTGATGGTTTCCGTTCCAGCTGTGTCGGTAATGTGCTTTTCCTGGCCAGTATTTTCTGCATCAAATCGAAAGACAGGCGACGCAAACCTTCAAGCGCTATTCGGGCTTGTTTTTGATCTTCCAATACCGATGGAATGCGTCTTCCCATGCATTCCAGGTAGCGATCGAACAAAGTCAGCAGCTGCGTAGTGGATGCATCCAATTCGATGGCATTGACTATGGATTCGTGATCATCCAGCAATAGTCTTTCAAAACTGCGCCTGAGTATGGCCGGCTGTGGGTGTTCATCGAGGTATTGATAAAAGTCCGGGCACAAGGGCTGTGGAAGTTCTGCTATCAAAGCGCTTGCTGTGGTGAGCAACTGCCGGTCCCGAGGCGGAATGATGTTTTGCGACATTATTATAGGAAATAGTCTCTGGCATTGATGCCGTAAGAACCAGCCGGCAATTCTGCAGCTATTGCAATCGGCTTGGCATCGAGCTGAGGAGGCCTGACCAGATCTATCGTCATCGGCGAAGGTAATTTACGCCCGTCTGTATCAATCACAATTGAAACCATAGGTTTAAGGCGCCACAAGCTATTCTGTTTGATCACAATGCCAACTTCACCCGTGTTCAGTTTTACCAGCGAGCCGATCGGGTAAACACCAACCACCTGAATGAATTGGTCGACCAGTTCACCCTGAAAGGCCAGATCGCGTAACGCTACAAGAATCGATACGGCCTGAGCAGAGGAACGCGCCGCCGAATAGGGTTGATGTGATGTAATGCTGGAGAATGTCTCGACAATGCCGGCCATGCTGCCGTATAGGCCGATATCTTCTGCTGCAAGGCCTGTTGGATAACCTTTGCCATCGTATCGCTCATGATGGCGTTCTATCACTTGCCGCGCGATATCACTCAGGCTCTCCAGGCCGGCGATCACTTCCATGCCCAAATTGACATGGCTCCTGGCTGCTATCGTCTCTTCTGCGTTGAGCCTCTGTTTTTTATTGATGATTTCACTTGGAACCCTGGATTTACCGATATCGTGCAATAAGCCGCCCAGCGCGATTTCATTGAGTTCCTTTTTCGGCAATCCCAATTGACGGCCAAATGTCACCAATATGATGGAGACATCCATGGCATGGTGATAGGTGATGTCGTCCAGATCCTTTAGCTGCCTGATCAGCAGCATGGCATCCGGATTGCGAATGATGCTGTTGACTACGTCGGCCAGCAGGTCTTTTGCTACGTCGATACGGTCACTTAAACTTTCGCCCGTCATCTCCAGCATCAAGCTGGATGCGATCTCCTGCTCAAATCTGGCTGTAGTCTCTTTTGCCGTTGTGAATTCTTGTTCTATAGCTACCTGGATGGGATAGTGAACAATTTCTGTAGTGATATCGCCATGGTTCGCATAGCTCTGGCGGATTTTCTTGATATCCTGCCTGCGTCTTAGCTCTGCGATATTGTCATCTTCATTACCGATCCCGGAGAGAAATTCAGCGGTGGTTTCTGATGATTGAGCCTTGGTCCTGTAGGTCAGGATTTCCTTACCAATTTGCTTGATGGTACTGAATACGCCGGTTTTCTTCTCTGCAGGTACTTTTTCCTTTGAGCTATCAACTGCAACATAACCGGCCGCTGGCTCAGTCGGCAGCGTCGATTTTTTAGGTGCAGGACTCGCTGTCTCGAAAATGCCTGGCAGTGAATTTTCTTGCGAAACGATGACGTAGCTGCATTGCGCTTTTAGCTCGCGAATCTGGTCTTCGGATTCAATCAAAAAGCCCTGGAACAGAAAGCTGCTATCTGTCCAAGGCCGGTCCAGTTCACTCACAAACATGCCAAGCTGGATTTCACCGATGTCTAGCTTGATGTCCAAGAGTGGCCCTCTGTAGTCTACAAATTGCTTTATTTCTTGGCGGCCTGGTAAAGCGGCATCACCGCGGGAATCATTGCCTTCAAATCATTAATCCGTGCATCGTTTGAAGGGTGGGTACTAAGAAACTCTGGAGGTGCTCCGCCGCCTTGTTGTCCCATTTTTTGCCATAGCGTGACCGCCGCATTAGGGTTGAAGCCTGCCCGTGCTGACAGCTCAAGGCCGATGCGGTCAGCTTCGCGTTCCTGCTCGCGGCTGTTCGGTAATGCGAAAAACAGGTTGGAGCCGAGTGCTGCAGCCTGCACGCCAGCCGCTGCGGCATTGGGGCTGTTCGAGGCACCGGCTAATACTGCCAGTCCTGCCAGGCCCATTTGTTGTGCCGAAGCAATCGACATACGCTCGCGGCCATGTTCGCGCAGTGCATGGGCAATCTCGTGACCAATGACGGCTGCGAGTTCATCGTCGGTCGCCTTGAGTTTGTCGATAAGGCCGGTAAAGACCATGATCTTGCCGCCAGGCATGCAATATGCGTTGACCTGGTCATTTTGTTCGACATTGACTTCCCATTTCCAGTCCAATGCATCTTTGCGGAAATGAACGGTATGTTGAATGAGTTTCTGCGAGATGTTGCGAACACGCGCTACCTGGGCAGCGTTGGTATTGAGCGTTTTTTTCTTGCTGGCTTCCTGCAGCGTAGCCAAGTAACTCTCGGCAGACATGCTATCGACCTGCTGTTCAGAGAGCATCATGAACTGTTTGCGCTCAACGCCAGTGGCGCTGGGGTTTGTGGTGGTTGCGCATCCTACTAAAATCGAAGCAGAAAGGGATAGTGTAATAAACAGTAGTTTTTTCATGATCTGATTCCGTAATGATGTATGTCTGGGTTGGCCACTGGTGTTGACCATGAGCAAGCAAATAAATTATAGCGTCAAGAGTTTTATTTGTGGGGATCTGTGTCGTTCCACGGACAGCATGGCTGCAATCAAGCCAGCGTAAGCAGCCATCTGAATTCTAACAGTTCCGTTCTAATCAGTTCCGCAAGTTGAGTTATGTATCATAATGCTTCTTAATAAACTATTTTCAAGTGCTTTGCCATGAGCTTACGTTTCCGACTTAATTTGCTGATTACGATAGTCATGCTGCTATTCATGATGGCGGTTGCTTACGTCATTATCAAAGGTTTGCGCACATCCACCCAGGAAGGCGTGGAGACTGCAACCAGGGTCACGGTACAGCTGCTTGATACTGTCATTATCAGCTCTGAGCAGAACCCATCCTGGGGTTACACGCATGCTGTCATGCAAAGGTTCCTCGAACATCTCAAGCATGTGCGCGGCACCCGTATTTCACTTTACGATTTGCAGGGCAACCGGCTTTACCAGTCTCCGCCTTCAAGTTATCGATCCGATGTAAAACCGCCGCAATGGTTTATCAATACCTTGGATCCAAAAGAGCCCTCAGTGGTCCGGGAAATACGTTTCGGCAAGCTGGTTGTCGATCCTGCTCCGATAGGTTCCATACGCGAGGCCTGGGTCAATATGCTCGATTTGTTCTGGATCGGCATGACTTTTTTTATTCTCCTGAATGTCATGGTTTACTGGATGCTTGGCAGATGGCTTAAGCCCTTGCAGCCTATGTTGCAAGCCATGAATAAAATGGAGCAGGGTGATTTAGGTACCCGCTTGCCCGATTTCGAATTGCCGGAATTCGCCCGGATTGCGCAAAATTTCAATCGGATGGGCAAGTCTTTGCAAGTCAGCACGGAAGAAAGCCGGCGGCTTGCCCTCATCGTGAAGCAGACGGCTGATGCCATCATGATTCATGACCTCAATGGCAATATATCTTTCTGGAACCCTGCCGCGCAAAAGATGTTCGGTTACGGCCCGGATGACATCATAGGCAAGTCTGTTTCCTTGCTGACTCCAGTGGACCAGGAAGCGGACCTGGAACAAAACCTGAAAGAGATCAATGCCGGGCGCAAGATCGAAAACCATGATGCCCAGCGACGTGCGCGCGATGGCCGTATTATTGATGTTTCGATTTCCGCTGCACCCCTGATTGACCCGATGACAGGAGAGGTGATCGGAGATATTTGCAGCATGCGGGATATCACCGAGCGAAAACAGGCGGAAGAAGCCGAGAAAATGCTGGAGGAAAATCGCCAACTAACGCATTTGATTCAACGGCATATAGAGGATGAACGACGCAGTCTTGCACGCGAATTACATGATGAACTGGGGCAATATGTCACAGCTATCAAGACCTTTGCTGTGGGGATATTTAACAAAACTGAAGAAAAAATGCCGGATGTTGCCTCAAATGCGCAAACTATTGTCTCTGCCGCCAATCATATCTACGACGGTATGCATAATATTATTCGGCAACTGCGGCCGGGGGCGCTGGATAACCTGGGTTTATCGGCTACATTGCGCGACATGATTACCAGCTATCAGCAGCAGCATTCTGGTCTCAAGATGAAGCTGTCTACCAAAGGTGATGTGAACAGTTTTGGCGAGATCGTTAATATAAATGTTTATCGTGTAATACAAGAGGCAGTCAACAATGCCTTAAAGCACTCAAATGCAAGCTTGATCGATATCAAGCTGGAAGTTACCAAATCGGGGGGATTACAGCTGGTGATTAAAGACAACGGACATGGAATGGATTTCTGCAAGGTGGATCATAGCCAGCATTTCGGCCTGCTTGGCATGCGCGAGCGTGCACAGGCGCTTGCGGGTACTTTCAATATAGATTCAGAAATTGAGAAAGGTACGACGATTCGTATCAATATTCCGAAAGGGCAACAATCATGAGCCCAATCAATGTGTTGCTGGTGGATGACCATGCAGTTGTCCGCATGGGTTTTAAAATGCTGCTCGAGTCGGCGTCGGATATAAAGGTGGTGGCCGAGGCCGAAAGCGGCGAGCAGGGCGTCAAGCTGTATATGGAACACCATCCGGATGTCGTCGTCATGGATATCACTATGCCGGGCATTGGCGGCTTGGAGGCCATTGAGCGGATCATGGCTAAAGAGAGCCATGCCCGAATCCTGGTGTTGAGTGCGCACGAGGATTCGGTGCATCCCAAGCGCGTCCTTAATGCGGGTGCGATGGGCTACCTGACCAAACGAAGCGCCGCGGAAGAACTGATCAAGGCGATTAGAACAGTGGCCAGTGGTAAACGCTATCTGGAAGCCAGTGTGGCGCAGCAGATGGCAATACAGCAGCTCTCCGGGGAACAGAATCCGGTCGATGTATTGTCGGATCGCGAATTCGAGGTGTTTATGGCATTGGCCAAGGGCAAAACGACCAACGATATCGCAGAAACCTTGTGCCTGTCACCAAGAACAGTCGGCACTCATCTATACAATATCAAGCAGAAGCTCAACGCCAACAATTCGGCTGAAATCGCCCTGATCGCAATGCGCTCCGGTTTGATTGATCCCTGAGCATCAGGGGAGGCGAGCTTAGTTCGCAGCATACCTTGCAACATTAAGCTCGCCTGCTTTCCCTAGTTCCACAATAGTCTGTTGGCCGCTGTTCAGACGGCCAAGATCATCAGGTACCAGAAAAATAAGCGGCTGGTCCTGGCTGCCCTCCAGGGCGCCGATCGCAATGCGCAGCTTTCCCCATTCCTCCTTGGGCGGCAGGTCTGTATTCCCCGATACATAAGCTTTCTCGAGTACAGCCAGCTTCTCATCGCCAAGCAGCATGTTCCAGATTTCCACACGAACGAAAGCTGAGGCTTCCAAGCCGGATTTTGTTGGGGTCTCAGCTGGTTCTTCAATGCCGGGCAAGGGTTCTTCGATCGGGGTTATCGTCTGGAATCCTGCAGTCACAAAACTTGCCCAGTATTCATCCGGTAGCGAATCCTTTAAGACTCGCTGATTGATTACTTCTTTCTGTTGCGCCTCGTATGCATTATTCAAAATATTATCGGCGCCGTGCATGACCGCAGACGAGAGTAATTGCTGCGCGAGAGGCGCTCCCATGCAGCCATTCAACATCAGGCAGGCAAGAGCTAACAGAAAAGTGCGCGTAAATTGTTTTGTATCAACGATCATTTTTGCCTGGATGAATGCATACAGGGTCTATGCGTCTTTAAACGCGGGACGCTAAGCGTATGCTTCCGGAAAATAAATGTCCAGTATAACTTGCTGTTTAGCAAAGACTAATGCTCTATCTTGGGGTGGCACGGACGCTGATAATGCCGCCAAGCACAATCAGTCCTACAGCCAGCCAGCGATCTGTCGACAAGGTCTCCCCCCACAAAACAATGCCGAAAATACTGGCAAGCAGCACGGTTGTGTAGGCCAGGCTACCCACTACCAGGTGGTTGCCGGTACGGTAGGCCCTGGTCATCGCGAATTGAGCGATGGTGGCAGAAGCCCCCAAACCAAGAAGTAGTGGCAGATCCTTCCATGAAACGGGATTGAAGTGATGCAGGAGCATCCATAAGCCAGCGCCAACGGTGCAGACCAGGGTGAAATAAAACACCGTACGCCAATCCGGTTCGCCCGAGCGTGCCAATTGCGTGACATGCACGTAGACTATGCCCGCAGTCAATCCCGACAATAAGCCTATGGTGCCGGCAATCAATTCATCCGCATGCAGGCTGGGCCGTAAAAGCAGGGCGACGCCAAGAAATCCCAGAATAATCGCGGCAATCAGGATTTTGCGCGGTCGCTCATGCAGCATGAATGGTGCAAACATCGCCATGAATAAGGGTGATGTGTAGTTGAGGGTGATGGCTGTCGCCAGCGGTAACTGGCTGATTGCATAGAAGAACATGACCAGGGAGACAAACCCCAGTATGGATCTTGCAAGCTGCTTGCCGAGTACCGGTGTTTTTAATTGCAGGTTCTGCCGCCTGGCCAGCACGAAGATAAAAATCAGCCCGAAAAAAGAGCGGTAGAACACCAGTTCCGGACTGGTGAATGTCTCGCCGCCAATCTTGACCAGAGTGCCCATGATGGCAAAGAAAAAGGCAGCTACTAACATCCACAGGCTGCCTGGTTTGTTAATGGATAGTCGGGGAAAATTCAAAGTGTATTTTTCGGTAAGTGGGGCTCAAGTTGCTGGCGCATCCATGAATGAAAATGCTCCAGACCGGTTTCCATCGGGTGTTGATATGGGCCGCGTTCGTCCAGGCCTTGCTTAAACAGCGCTTGCCTGCCCTGGTGCATGCGTTCGCAGATCTCTTTATCCTCAATGGCTGTTTCATTGTAGGCTGCCTGATGTGCCTTGACGAACTCTTCTTCAAACAGGGCGATATCTTCAGGATAGTAAAATTCAACTACATTGGTACAGGCATCAACACCGCGCGGAATGATGTGGGACACAACCAGTACATTGGGATACCACTCGATCATGAGGAACGGGTAATACACCATCCAGATGGCACCTTGCCTGGGTACCTGGCTCTGACCATACTTCAGGACCTGTTCATGCCAGCTTTTATAAATGGCTGAACCAGGTTTCTGCAGCGATTGTTTTACACCCACTGTTTGCACGCTATACCATTCGCCGAATTGCCATTGCAGATCCTCACAGTCGACGAATCTATCCAGCCCGGGGTGGAATGGGCCAACGTGATAGTCTTCCAGATAGACCTCAATGAAAGTCTTCCAGTTGAAATTGTATTCTTCAATCATGACGCGATTGAGTAAATAACCAGTAAAGTCGAAATCCTGCCCGGCACCCAGTTTTTCGAGGTCTTTGGCAATATTGCGCTTACTGTCAAATAAAAGCCCTTGCCAGCTTTGCATGCTGGAGCTGCTTAGATGCAAGCATGGGGTTTTCTCGAAATGTGGTGCACCCAGCAGTTCGCCGCTTAAGTTGTAGGTCCACCGATGCAATGGGCAGACGATATGCTGGGTATTGCCTTTGCCATTGAGCATGATGGCCTGCCGATGTCGGCAGATATTGCTGATCAGCTCGATTTCACTGCCGTTGTTGATCAGGGCTTTTGCCTCATTCATCCAGTTTAATGCATGAAAATCGCCTGGATTGGGCACCATCAATTCATGGCCGATGTATTGCGGGGATGCCGGAAACAGGTGCTTTTTCTCAAGCGCATAAATTGCCGGGTCGGTGTACCATGAAACAGGCAACTGGGCTGTAAGTTGTGATTGCGTCGAGATGACGGGTTTGAGCGAGACGAGTGAAGCCATAATAACTAAATATTGAATAGCAAAACGATTGATTTGATAGCGGTTCTGATCGTGCACTGAATTTTGCCCGAAAGTGCATTTTTAATAAACTAATTTTGCTAATCAAGCCTTGTTGAGAAAGATTTTAAGGGGATTGCAGAAAGGGTGTAATTCTTGATTAATCGATGGTTTTAAGCTACGCTCAGGCATGTTGATATAAAACAGTATCTATAAAAGCACGAAATTCAACAGAGGCTCTAAAAAGAGGAGAACGCAACCATGAAAAACCCACTGGATTCAATTACTGGCACAATAGTCTCAGGACTTGTGCTGACCCTGGTTCTTTATTTGTTTCTAAAGAACTTTATTCTGGCGGGGGTGTAGCATGGACTTCTTGCTGGATGGGATTTTTCGCTGGCTGCATGTGATGGCAGGTATCACATGGATAGGTTTGCTGTACTACTTTAATTTTGTACAAGTACCTGCGATGAAGGATGCGACTGCAGATGGCACTGCAGCAGGGATTTCCAAGCATGTTGCTCCTCGCGCCTTGCTATGGTTTCGCTGGGCGGCGCTGGTCACCTGGTTTGCCGGTGCTGCGTTGCTAGGTGCTAATTTCACACATGCATTCTTGTTGGAACCGGCTTATGCCGGAATCGGTATTGGTGCATGGTTGGGTACCATTATGCTGTTTAATGTGTGGGTTCTGATCTGGCCTAACCAGAAGAAGATTCTAGGCCTGGTGGCAGCGACTGATGAGGTTAAGGCCAAGGCTCGCCGTGTGGCGTTCCTGGCTTCGCGAACCAACACCATGCTTTCTATTCCAATGTTGTTCTTTATGGCAAATGGATTAACACACAAGGCTGCAGTCGGCCTGTAACAATTATTATTCATGCTGCAAACGGCGGCTGGAGCCGCCGTTTGCATTTTTATTTTTAGAGTACGAAGAATATGTCAGATCATTTGATGCATACCTACGGCAGGCAACCGGTCACTTTTGTAAAAGGTGAGGGTGTATGGCTATGGGACGACCAGGGCAATCAATACCTGGATGCCCTGGCCGGCGTCGCTGTAAACGGTTTGGGCCACGCGCATCCCAAGTTGGTTAAAGCTATTTCAGAGCAAGTGGCAAAGCTCATACACGTTTCCAACATCTATCAGATCGCTGAACAGGCGCAGCTGGCAGACAAGCTTGCTGAGATTTCCGGCATGGATCGCATATTCTTCTGCAACTCCGGCTGTGAAGCGAATGAAGCTGCCATCAAGCTGGCGCGTCTTTATGGACATAACAAAGGGATAGAAAACCCGGAAATCATTGTCATGGAAAAAGCCTTTCATGGCCGTACCATGGCAACGCTCTCCGCAACCGGAAATCGCAAGGCACAAGCAGGTTTCGAGCCTCTGGTCAGTGGTTTTATCCGTGTTCCCTTTGATAACCTGGATGCTATCAGGCAAGTCGCTTCACGTAACCAGAATGTAGTGGCGATTCTGGTCGAGCCTGTCCAGGGCGAGGGGGGTGTCAATATCCCGGCAGATGTGAAAAACTATCTGGAAGGTTTGCGTGAGATTTGTGACGCACACGGCTGGCTGTTGATGCTGGATGAGGTGCAAAGCGGTATTGGCCGCACCGGTACATGGTTCGCATTCCAACATACGGATGTCGTGCCTGATGTCATGACCCTGGCCAAGGGCCTCGGCTCGGGTGTGCCGATTGGCGCATGCCTGGCCAAGGGTGCGGCAGCAGAAGTGTTTACCTATGGCAAGCATGGGTCAACTTTTGGCGGCAATCCGCTGGCATCTACTGCAGGTTTGACGACACTTGAAACCATAGCGCAAGACAGTTTGCGCGAGAATGCAGAAGCGATCGGCAATTGGATGTGTGATCGGTTCCGGTCGGAGTTTTCTGGTCTGCCTGGGGTGCAAACCATACGAAACGCAGGTTTGATGATTGGTATCCAACTGGAGAAGCCTTGCGGCGAACTGGTCAGGCGTGCCCTTGAGCAGAAACTGCTGATCAATGTGACGGCGGAAAATGTCGTCAGGCTTTTGCCGCCATTGGTGATTGACCAGGATGAGGCAGGACAGGTCGTGGATATCCTGAGCCCGCTGATCAAAAATTTCTTAAATGAATGAAAACAGTAGCCTGTTATTAAAAGTAGTCGATATTTATGGCCATCAAACATTTTTTACAATTCAATGACTTAACTGGCGAAGAGCTCAATCATATTTTTGAGCGCACAAGCTGGATCAAAGCCCAGTTCAAAAATTATCAGCAATATTGGCCGCTGGTGGACCGTACGCTGGTCATGATCTTCGAAAAAGCCAGCACGCGCACACGCCTGTCATTTGAGGCGGGCATGCAGCAGCTTGGAGGCACGGCGATTTATCTGAATACGCGCGATTCCCAGCTTGGTCGTGGCGAGCCGGTTGAAGACGCCGCTCAAGTCATTTCGCGTATGAGTGATATCGTCATGATCCGTACCTTTGAGCAGGAGATCATCGAACGTTTCGCGGCTAATTCGCGCGTGCCGGTAATCAACGGCCTGACAAATGAATACCATCCGTGCCAGATTCTGGCTGATATTTATACCTATATCGAACATCGCGGCCCAATCAAGGGTAAAACAGTGGCATGGATAGGTGATTCGAACAACGTCTGCAATACATGGTTGCAAGCCGCAGAAGTTCTGGACTTCAACGTGCATGTTTCAACGCCTCCGGGCTATGAAGTTGAGCAGGAGCGTGCAGGGTTATATGGCCATGCGCACTATGAAGAGTTTCCAGACCCGATGGAAGCCGCACGCGGTGCCGACCTGGTGACAACAGATGTTTGGACCAGCATGGGTTTTGAGGCCGAGAATGAAGAGCGTATGCGTGATTTCGCCGACTGGCAGGTCGATGCCGATATGATGAAAGTCGCTGCCGAGGATGCCTTGTTCATGCATTGCTTGCCTGCCCACCGCGGTGAAGAGGTCGCTGCCGAGGTGATAGACGGTAATCAGTCCGTCGTTTGGGATGAGGCTGAGAATCGGCTTCACGTCCAGAAAGCTTTGATGGAGTACCTTTTGTTGGGTAAGGTCAAAAGCTGATAGGTGCTTGTGTGAAGGACGGCTGACATTGAAGCAAGTTAAGCTGCGATAGCGGTGAATTGCCTCCGTATAATCAGATACTGATGAAATATTTATTAGGAAAAGTTAAGCAATGAGTGATGTGAACAAAGTAGTTCTGGCCTATTCCGGTGGTCTTGATACCTCAGTCATCCTGAAGTGGCTGCAGGATGTTTATCAATGTGAAGTGGTGACATTCACCGCCGACATCGGCCAGGGTGAAGAACTGGAACCAGCGCGCGAAAAAGCCAAGAAATTCGGCGTTAAGGAAATCTACATCGATGATCTGCGTGAAGAGTTCGTACGTGATTTCGTATTCCCGATGTTTCGCGCCAATACCGTATATGAAGGCGAGTATCTGCTCGGCACTTCAATCGCACGTCCCTTGATTGCCAAGCGCCTGATTGAAATCGCCCACGAAACGGGCGGCGATGCGATCTCTCATGGCGCTACAGGCAAGGGCAACGATCAGGTACGTTTTGAACTGGGTGCATATGCACTTAACCCCAACATCAAGATCATTGCGCCATGGCGCGAGTGGAATCTGCTCAGCCGTGAGAAATTGCTGGCGTATGCGGAGCTGCACGGAATTCCGGTCGAAATGAAGCATAAGCAAGGCGGTAGCCCGTATTCCATGGATGCGAACCTGCTACATATTTCCTATGAAGGGCGCCACCTGGAAGATCCCGCTGCAGAAGCGGAAGAAGATATGTGGCGCTGGACAGTCAGTCCGGAGAACGCACCGGATGCTGCTGAATACCTGGATATCGAATATATCAATGGTGACCCTGTTGCATTGAACGGCAAGAAGCTGGCACCCCATGAGTTGCTGGCGGAGTTGAATCGTTTGGGCGGCAAGCATGGTATCGGCCGCCTTGACCTGGTGGAAAACCGTTATGTCGGCATGAAGTCGCGTGGCTGTTATGAAACCCCTGGCGGTACCATTATGCTGAAAGCGCACCGTGCGATTGAATCACTGACACTGGATCGTGAAGTGGCGCATCTGAAGGATGATCTGATGCCACGCTATGCCAGCCTGATTTACAACGGCTACTGGTGGAGCCCTGAGCGCGTGACCCTGCAAACGTTGATCGATCACACACAGAAAACCGTGAACGGTTTTGTGCGCGTCAAACTGTACAAGGGCAATGTGATTATCGTTGGCCGTGACAGCAAGAGCGATTCGCTGTTCGACCCCACTATTGCTACCTTTGAAGATGATGCCGGTGCCTATGACCAGAAAGATGCAGGCGGTTTTATCAAGCTCAATGCGTTGCGCATGCGTATTGCGGCCAACCTGGATAAGCGTCGCAAATAAGACCGAACCGTAGTGATCAGTAGTATGGTCAGTAAAAACGGCACCTTGGGGTGCCGTTTTTATTTGCATCGTTTTCTTTAAGCTTGAATTCAGTTTGCACCTCTACACTGGCGAGAATCAAGTGTCAGAAGGAGTATTCAATGCTTTCAAATTCGCCATTCTCAAGACAAATGCAAGTAAGCAGGCTGTTAGTGTGGTTGTTTAATGTCACACTCGCGATTATATTTTTAAGTTGGGTGATAGTGGATGGTGTGATCCATCTGCTAAAAAAGCTCGTGGTTCCAGGCCAGAAACAGGAAAATCGGATTGAGATGAAAAAGAACACACCTAAGTTGAAGCCAGTCTTTCTCGCCGGGCTGGTAGCCGCTATTTTCATATCCTTCAGCATCCCGGTTAAAGCCGGGGAGGACATAAGCCATGTGGAAGCGCGTAAATTGCAGGCTTCCGGGGAGATTCTGCCGCTTGAGAAAATTACGGAGATTGCTCGTTCGATCAAGCCAGGCGATATACTGGAGACTGAATTGGAGCGAAGCCGGAAAAGCGGCATCTATATCTACGAGCTAGAGATTCTCGATGCTAAAGGCGTTGTATGGGAATTGGATATCAATGCGAAGACCGGCGAACTCATCAAAATTGAGATCGATGATTAAGGATTCCATCAATGCGATTGTTGCTGGTTGAGGATGATGCAACCTTAGGTCCGCAGGTGCGCAGCGCATTGCAGCAGGCTGGCTATGCAGTCGATCTTTCAACCGATGGTATCGATGCCGAGGGTTTGGGCGATATCGAGCCGTACGATCTGATCGTGCTGGATCTGGGACTGCCCAAACGCTCAGGGCTATCAGTGCTGGCTAACTGGCGCAGCCGCGGTAACAGGGTGCCTGTTGTGATTCTGACCGCACGTGGCAGCTGGCAGGAGAAGGTGGAAGGATTCAAGGCCGGTGCTGATGACTATATCGGCAAGCCGTTTCAGATGGAGGAGTTGCTCGCGCGCATTGGCGCTGTGCTGAAGCGCAGCCAGGGTGCGCCAATTGGGCCATTGACGGTCGAAGGTATTTCACTCGATGAAGAAACCCAATCGCTGATCGACGCCAATGGGAATCGCGACGAATTAACCGGAACGGAATACCGCCTGTTACGCTATTTCATGTTGAACCCGGGGCAAGTCTTGTCTAAAAGTCGTCTCGCTGAGCATGTTTATGATTACGATGGCGACAAGGACAGCAATGTCATGGAAGTCTATGTAAACCGCCTGCGGCAAAAAATTGGTGCCGATTTGATCCAGACCAAGCGCGGGCAGGGTTACGTCTTCGGCACCAAACCTTCATGAAACGTCATTCGTGAAATCATTAAGCGGTCGTCTTTCCTGGGGCCTGGCCCTAAGCCTCATCACTCTGCTGATCGTGCAATGGGCAATTGCCAGTTATGCCATCCGGCACCTGACAGAGAATCAGGTAGCCAGCCGCTTGATACAGGACAGCGAGACTTTGCTCGCAGGAATTCGTTTCGATGAAGCGGGCAATTTCTCGATAGATACCAAGCGCATCAACAGCATCTACCAACGCCCATTCTCCGGTCATTATTATGTGATCCGTGTTGACGGGCAGCAATATGTGTCGCGATCGCTTTGGGATATGGACCTGCTTATCCCCGAGGTCAATGCCGGTGTCGATGTGCGTTTAACCATAGATGGCCCGGACAATCAGAGTTTGTTATCTGTTACGCATGGTTATTCAAAACAGGACAAGCTTATTGGCATTACGGTCGCCGAGGATCTCAATCTGTTCAACGCCGGTCTGCGGCAGTTTCAGTGGTTGTACGGCGGTGTCTCTGCCGTGATATTGGTCATTTTGCTGCTGGTGCAGTACCTGATCGTACGCCATGAACTCAAACCTCTGAAAACCCTGCGGGCCAATATGACAAGGCTGGAACGTGGTGAGATCGATCGCGTTGAGGCACTTGGCCCTGCAGAGATTGCGCCGGTTATTGCTGAGCTTAACCGGTTATTGGCGACGATGGGCAAGAAGGCCAGGCGTTCTCGCGAGGCGCTGGGCAATTTGGCGCATGCATTGAAAACCAGGCTTGCTGTATTGGGCCAGATCGTTGAACAGCCGGAAATCAGAGCCTTGCCTGAAATCAGGCTGGCGATGGAGGATTCCACGGAAGCCATGCGCCGCATTGTTGAACGTGAGCTTAAGCGGGCACGTCTTATCGGTGATGCGTTACCTGGCCGGCGCGTGAACTTGCAAGAAGAAATCAATATGCTGGTGCAGACATTGCAGCTCATGCATACGGAAAAATCGCTTAAAATCAGTTGGCATGTTGACGAGGATGCCTTGTTTATCGGAGACCAGGAAGATCTGCTTGAATTGCTTGGTAATTTGCTTGATAACGCCTGCAAGTGGGCGCGTGCAAATATCTCGCTGAATGTGGCTAGCCGTGATGGCGTTGTGTTTGTGATCGAAGATGATGGGCCGGGTTGCGAGCCTGGCGAGATGGAGCAGTTGACGATTCGCGGTTTCCGCGCGGATGAGAGTAAACCGGGTAGCGGCCTGGGTTTGGCGATTGTGCGGGATATTGTAGAAAGCTACAGCGGCCGTCTTGTTATCGAACGTTCGAATAAATTAGGTGGTCTCAAAGTAGAAGTCTGGCTGCCGAACCGTTAATATTTCTTTCATTGCACATTAAGTGCCCCAGCCGTGTTCGTCAAATCAAACCCTTTAAATCAGGCATGCAAAGGAAACCATGGAATATCGTCAGTTAGGTCAAAGTGAGTTGCAAGTTTCTGCCATATGTCTAGGCACCATGACCTATGGTGAGCAGAACAGCGAAGCAGAAGCACATCAACAGCTTGATTTTGCCTTGGCAAACGGCATTAATTTCATTGATACCGCTGAAATGTACCCGGTTCCTCCGAAGGCGGAAACTTACACCCGTACCGAGACGATAGTTGGTAACTGGCTTAAGCACCAGCAGAGGGAAAAGGTCATCCTGGCCACTAAAATTGCCGGTCCGCGTCGCAGACTCGAATGGATACGGGGCGGCCCCAAGGCAATTGACAGGAGGAATTTACGGGAAGCCGTTGACAGCTCATTGCAGCGATTGCAAACCGATTACATCGATCTGTATCAATTGCACTGGCCGGAGCGGAATGTACCGATGTTCGGGCAATACCAGTTTGAGCCGGCAGATGAATTCGAGAATGGGCAGGCGCGTCAGTGGGTGAGTATTCAGGAGCAGCTCGAAGCGCTGGCTGAATTGGTGCAAGAGGGAAAGATCCGTCATATCGGCGTGTCCAACGAGCATGCCTGGGGCGTCATGGAGTTCTTGCGGGTGGCACGCGAATTTAAATTGCCGGTGATTGCCAGTATTCAGAACTGCTATAACCTGATCAATCGTGGATACGAGTTCAGCATGGCTGAAATCGGCTATCGTGAGCAGTTAAGCCTGCTGGCCTATTCACCATTGGCATTCGGTCACCTGACAGGTAAATACCTGGAAGGCGGGAGCGGCCGGGCTACTTTGTTTAAAGGGTTCGCGCAGCGCTACGAGAAAACCAATGTCGAACCTGCCAGTGCGGCCTATGCCGCTCTTGCCAGGCGCCATGACATGACACCGACGGAATTGGCATTATCTTTCGTTTATCACCGATGGTTTGTCACCAGCACCATCATTGGTGCTACGAATATGCAGCAATTGCAGGAAAATATCCGGGCATGGAATAAACCTCTCTCGGATGAAGTCCTTAAGCAAATCGAGCAGTTGCATCTGCGCTTTATGAATCCTGCGCCATAATTCACGGCTGGCACATCAATGCAGCCTTGCTAGTAGAGAGTAAGCGCGATTTCTGCGATAATCACAAGCTTGGAAAACTTGGGGTATATAGCATGGCGCAATTCGATAATGTCAGTGTCAAAAAGAAAGCCAACGTTTATTTCGATGGTAAATGTGTCAGTCATACTGTGTTGCTGCCAAACGGCACCCGCAGCACTATCGGAGTCATCTTTCCCAGTACCCTGACATTCAATACGGCTGCGCCTGAGTTGATGGAAATCAATCTCGGTGTCTGCAAAGTAAAGCTGCAAGGCGAATCCGACTGGAAAACTTATCAGGCTGGCGACAAGTTCACAGTACCGGGCAACTCCAGTTTTGAGATCGAGACTGTCGAAATGCTGGATTACGTCTGCCACTTTGAATAAAAATACCCGTTACTGCTGCAGGGTGTGACTTACCCTTTACTCTAGTCATCAATACAGGAAATTAAGATGCCATCATTTGATATCAGTTCTGAAGTCGATATGGTCGCGTTGAAAAATGCGATTGATATCACTAGCCGCCAGATCGCAAACCGTTATGACTTCAAAGGCACCAGTGCCAATGTGGAGCTCAACGAAAAAGAGAAGCTGATCACGCTTTATGGCGATTCTGATTTTCAGCTGGATCAGATTAAAGATATTTTACTGCCGGGCATGGAAAAGAAAGAGCCTGACAGCAGCAAGCGGCTGGATCATCAGGATGTGCAGAAGATTTCCGGCAACAAGGTGAAGCAGGAATTGAAAATCCGTGCAGGTATCGATACCGAGCTGGCAAAGAAGATCGTCAGGCTGATCAAGGATTCCGGCTTGAAAGTGCAGGCGAGTATCCAGGGCGATACGGTTCGTGTGAACGGGGCCAAGCGCGATATGCTGCAGGATGCGATCGCTTTTGTGAAAAAAAGTATCACCGATTTTCCACTCCAATTTGGCAATTTTAGAGATTAAGTAACAGACCGATATGGCAAAAACGCTTTACGACAAATTATTCGATTCGCATGTGGTGCATGAGGAAAATGGCACGGCATTGCTTTATATCGACCGTCATCTGGTGCATGAAGTCACCAGTCCACAGGCCTTCGAAGGCCTCAAGCTGAGCGCGCGCAAGATATGGCGTGTGAACTCGGTCCTGGCGGTACCTGATCACAATGTCCCGACAACCGATCGTAGCCAGGGCATTGCTGATCCAATTTCACGCCTGCAAGTGGAAACCCTGGATAACAATTGTGCAGAGTTCGGTGTGACCGAATTCAAGATGAACGATGCGCGTCAGGGCATTGTGCATGTCATCGGTCCGGAGCAGGGAGCAACGTTGCCAGGCATGACCGTGGTCTGTGGTGATTCGCATACCAGCACCCATGGCGCATTCGGTGCATTAGCTCATGGCATAGGTACTTCAGAGGTTGAGCATGTGCTGGCTACCCAGTGCCTGGTGCAAAAGAAATCCAGGGCCATGCAAATCAAAGTTGAAGGTCAACTGGGTTTCGGTGTGACTGCCAAGGATATTGCATTGGCAGTCATCGGCAAAATCGGGACGGCTGGCGGTACAGGCTATGCGCTTGAGTTTGCCGGTTCTGCGATTCGCAGCCTCAGCATGGAAGGGCGCATGACCTTGTGCAATATGGCCATCGAGGCCGGCGCGCGCGCGGGTATGGTGGCAGTTGACGATACGACGATCGATTACATCAAAGGCCGCCCTTTTGCACCCAGCGCAGAGCAGTGGGATGCCGCCGTTGCTTATTGGCGTACATTGCACAGTGATGAAGGCGCGAAATTCGACGCTGTCGTCGAGCTGAAGGCTGAAGACATCCTGCCGCAAGTCACCTGGGGGACATCCCCTGAAATGGTGACCAGTATCGATGGCTTTGTACCTGATCCGGCAAAAGAGGCCGATCCAACCAAGCGAGGCGGCATCGAGCGCGCGTTGCAATACATGGGTCTGGAAGCGAATACGCCTATGAATGAAATCAGGATCGATAAGGTATTTATCGGTTCCTGCACCAATTCCCGCATCGAAGACTTGCGCGCCGCTGCAGCGGTGGCAAAAGGCAAGCATGTTGCGCCTAACGTCAAATTGGCCATGGTGGTGCCCGGCTCCGGCCTGGTCAAGGCGCAAGCGGAACAAGAAGGTCTGGATCAGGTGTTCAAGGCCGCTGGTTTTGAATGGCGAGAACCGGGCTGTTCCATGTGCCTGGCCATGAATGCCGACAGGCTGGAGCCGGGTGAGCGCTGCGCCTCTACCTCCAACCGCAATTTTGAAGGTCGCCAGGGGCAGGGTGGGCGTACCCACCTTGTGAGCCCGGAGATGGCTGCCGCTGCCGCAGTAGCGGGTCATTTTGTTGATGTCAGGCAGTTGAATTAACATACTATTCAGGCAATGTTTATTGAAAGGCATTTGATGATTAAGGCAATCACTTCTCTTCTCCTGATTTCAGCGTTTGCACTTGCTGGCTGTAATACCGTAGAAGGCATGGGCAAAGACCTGGAAAAAGCAGGCGAAGCAGTACAGAAATCAGCCAAATAATTAAGTAAGGTTTAGCGAAATCAATATATGCAACCGTTTGTAAAATTAGAAGGTCTGGTGGCTCCCCTGGATCGCGCGAATGTCGATACCGATGCCATCATTCCCAAACAGTTCCTCAAGTCGATCAAGCGTTCCGGCTTTGGCCCGAATGCATTCGACGAGTGGCGCTATCTCGATCATGGCGAGCCGGGAAAGGATAATAGCGGCCGTCCGCTGAATCCTGATTTCGTGCTGAATCAACCACGCTATCAAGGTGCCAGCATTTTGCTTGCGCGTGAGAACTTCGGTTGTGGCTCCAGTCGCGAACATGCTCCCTGGGCACTGTTGGATTATGGTTTCCGTTGCATTATCGCACCTAGCTACGCCGATATTTTCTACAACAACTGCTTTAAAAACGGCATCCTGCCTATCGTGCTTGATGCCGAAGAAGTCGATGTGCTGTTTAACGAAGTGGAGGCAAGTCCCGGTTACCAATTGTTGATCGACCTTGCACAGCAGGTGGTTGTGAGCCCAAGTGGTCGGTCTTTCTCTTTTGAAGTCGATACTTTCCGCAAACATTGCCTGCTTAACGGTTTGGACGATATCGGCCTGACTTTGCAAAAAGTTGATTCGATCAAGGCGTTTGAGGCTAAACATAAAACCACTCAGCCCTGGCTTTTTAACTGAGCGACAGACTTCTAAACAGACTTCCGGAAATTAGTAAGATGATGAAAATTGCAGTATTGCCAGGTGATGGCATAGGCCCAGAGATTGTTGCGCAGGCAGTCAAGGTATTAAATGCTCTGGATTTGGATTTGCAACTGGATGAAGCCCCCATTGGCGGTGCCGGTTATGAAGCTGCCGGCGATCCTTTGCCTGAAGCTACACTGGCCCTGGCCAAGTCGGCTGATGCCGTCTTGCTTGGGGCCGTCGGCGACTGGAAATACGACAGCTTGCCACGCGACAAGCGCCCTGAACGTGGATTGCTGCGTATCCGCAAGGAACTGAATCTGTTTGCTAATCTCCGTCCTGCCCTGCTGTATGCGGAGCTGGCATCTGCTTCAACCTTGAAACCGGAGGTGGTTTCCGGGCTGGACTTGATGATCGTGCGTGAACTCACTGGCGATATCTATTTTGGCCAACCGCGTGGTATCTCCACGCTGGAAAATGGTGAGCGTGAAGGCATCAATACCATGCGCTATAACGAATCCGAGATTCGCCGCATCGGTCATGTCGCGTTCCAGATTGCCATGAAGCGCAATAAAAAAGTCTGTTCGGTGGATAAGGCCAATGTGCTGGAAACGACTGAATTGTGGCGCCAGGTAATGATTGAGCTATCCAGGGAATACCCGGAAGTCGAGCTCAGTCACATGTATGTCGATAATGCCGCCATGCAACTCGTGCGTGCACCAAAACAGTTTGATGTCATGGTGACAGGCAACATCTTTGGTGACATTCTCTCTGATGAGGCATCCATGTTAACCGGCTCCATCGGTATGCTGCCATCCGCATCGCTGGATGCCAACAACAAGGGTATGTACGAACCTAGCCATGGTTCTGCGCCAGATATCGCTGGCAAGGATGTTGCTAATCCATTGGCGACCATACTTTCAGCTGCGATGATGTTGCGCTATACCTTTGGCGACGAAGCTAATGCTGTGCGTATTGAAAATGCAGTCAAGAAGGCATTGGCACAAGGCTACCGTACCGCAGATATTTACACTGACGGTTGCAACAAGGTGAAATGCAGTGAAATGGGTGATGCAGTGCTTGCATCTCTGTAAGGACATTAAGATGATGAGAGTCGGATTTATAGGTTGGCGCGGCATGGTGGGCTCAGTGCTCATGCAACGCATGCACGAAGAAAATGACTTTGCGTTGATAGAACCGGTGTTCTTTACCACTTCCCAGCCCGGTGGAAAAGGCCCCGATGTGGGTCGCGATACCCCGCCGCTGAAAGATGCCAGGGATATTGCTAAACTGAAGGCTATGGATGCCATTATTTCCTGCCAGGGCGGTGATTACACTACTGAAATATTTCCCAAGTTGCGCCTGGAAGGCTGGAACGGGCACTGGATTGATGCGGCCTCAACGCTTCGCATGGAAAAAGATGCAGTCGTTATCCTGGATCCGGTGAATCGCCATGTGATTGACGATGCCTTGCACAAAGGCGGTAAGAACTGGATAGGCGGCAATTGTACGGTTTCGCTAATGCTGATGTCTCTTGGTGGCTTATTCCGCGAGAATCTGGTTGAGTGGGTCAGTGCGATGACCTACCAGGCAGCGTCCGGTGCCGGTGCACAGAATATGCGTGAGCTCTTGAAGCAGATGGGTGAAGCCCATCGCGTTGCGAGCGACCTGCTGTCAGACCCTGCTTCAGCGATTCTGGATATCGACCGTGAAGTCGCGGGGACCTTGCGTGATGAGCGTTTCCCTACTGCACATTTCGGTGTGCCGCTGGCTGGCAGCCTGATCCCCTGGATAGACAAGGACCTCGGTAATGGCCAGAGCAAGGAAGAGTGGAAAGGTGCTGCCGAAACCAACAAGATTCTCGGCCTGGAAAACAACCCGATACCGATCGATGGACTATGCGTACGCATAGGCGCCATGCGCTGCCATTCTCAGGCATTGACAATAAAACTCAAGAAAGACGTTCCACTGGACGATATCCATTCATTGATCGCCAACGCCAACGCCTGGGTGAAGGTAGTGCCGAACGAGCGTGAAGCCACCATGAAGCAGCTGACACCAGCTGCCGTTACCGGTGCCCTGGATGTACCTATCGGGCGGCTTCGTAAGATGAGCATGGGGAATGACCATCTCTCGGCGTTTACGGTCGGTGATCAGTTGTTATGGGGTGCGGCTGAGCCATTGCGCCGAATGCTCAGGATCTTGATTGAGGATTAAAGGGAATCCCGGCTAAATTTTGGCATCTGAATTTAGCTTTAAGATAGCCCGCAAATATAATGTGTGGTCTGAGCTTGCATGTCTAACTATTTGATGTTAATTTAATAAAGCGACTATAAGTTCGATAAGGGTGGGATAGTGCATAAGTCTAAATTCAAACGAATTGCATTAGCGGTATGCTTTGCATTTTTGCCATTCTCAGCTCATTCTGCGGGGCTTGGTAAATTAACAGTCATTTCTGGTCTTGGCGAGCCTCTGCGCGCCGAGATCGATCTGGTATCCACAACGCCGGATGAGCTTTCATCGCTCACTGCTGCGATAGCTCCTCAAGAAGCTTATGCAATCCAAGGTATAGAGCGCACATCGATCCACAATGCGATTCAAATCGAAGTGGTCAAAAAGTCGGACAGTAGTGCCATCCTCAAGCTGAGTACACACCAGCCGGTTGACGACCCATTCCTCGATATGTTGATACAGGTCGATTGGGCAACAGGGCGCCTGCTGCGGGAATATACTGTACTTCTCGATCCGCCAGGATATGAAGATTCACAGACAAGGATCGTCACCACACCGGCAGTACCTGCACTATTACCCCAGCCTGTTACCGCAAAACCAATTCCTGCTCCAGCACCGACATCAACTCCAGTTGCCCAGGCAGCGCCTGAAACGGAGTACACCACCAAGTCTGGTGACACGCTGCACAAAATCGCCAAGGACATGCAGATTCAGGGCTATAACCTCGATCAAATGCTGGTAGGTATCTACCGTGCCAATAAGCAAGCGTTTGCAGGTGAAAACATGAATCGCCTGAAAGTCGGGCAGATCATCAAGGCACCAACTAATGATGACTTGTCGGCAATAACCCAACAAGAAGCTGTAAAAGAAGTCCGTGTACAGACTTCTGACTGGAATGCCTATCGCAACAGGCTTGCTGGTGTCGTCGCCGAATCTGCACCCATGGCTGAAGATGCAGGCGATCAGGCTGCATCAGGAAGATTAAAAACCGCAACTGAAGATAAAGCAGCGCCTAAGGACGATGGCCCTAAGGATGTCGTTAAGCTTTCCAAGAGTGAGGCGGCTAAACTTGGCACCGACGGTGCTGATGCAAAAGCCATGCAGGATAAGCTCAGTGCATTGCAGGAAGAAAATATCGCCCGGCAACAAAGTGTCAGCGATGCGAATGAGCGTGTCGCGATGCTTGAGAAGCAGATTGCCGACTTGCAAGCTTTGCTGACAATCAAAGACCAAACGCTCGCCGGCTTACAGGCTGATGCAGTTGGTACGACTGAATCGCCTATTGAAGCAACGCCACAAGCAGAAGAAAATGCGGCTGGTGCCGAAGTTGCAACAGAGCCCAAGCCGGATGAGGCTATTGCTGAGCCTGCAGAAGCGACAGAATCTGAAGCCAAGCCAGCTAAGAAACCTGTCCCGGTTTCTGAACCCATTGCAGAGCCAGGCATATTGGATGGCCTTACCGATAATAATGCACTGCTGGGCCTGGCAGGTGGCGCACTTGTGTTGCTGGGTGGTGGCTGGTTATTCCTGCGGAATCGACGTAAGAAAAATCTGGATAGCTTCGAACAAGGCATATTGACTGCAGGTGGCCTCAAGGCTAATACCGTATTCGGTAATACATCGGGCGGTACGGTGGATACCGGAGATACCTCTTTCTTGACCGACTTCTCGCAAAGCCCGAGCGGCATGATCGACACACATGATGTTGATCCGATTGCCGAGGCGGAAGTCTACATGGCCTATGGCCGTGATTCCCAAGCAGAAGAAATCCTTAATGATGCGATTTCCAAAGAGCCGACACGCTATGAACTTCACTTGAAGCTGCTGGAAATCTTTGCGGGCCGCAACGATACGTCGGCCTTTGAGGCGGTTGCCGGTGAGCTTTATTCCACTTTGGGCTCCAGCGACTCTGTGTGGGTCAAGGTGGCTGAAATGGGGCAGAAATTAGAGCCTTCCAATCCACTGTATGATTTAAGTAAAGCCCATGTCGCGGCTACAAGTATAGAGTCTGTGGCTGCTGCGACGACCGTGATGTCCAAGCCGCTTGACCTGGATAAACTGGACGCCAGCGATTTCGACAATGCAGAAGTCATGACCGAAGCAAACCTCGATTTCCCATTGGATGCGGAGTCGGAATCCTCAGTTGAGGGTGTTCAAAAAGCCGATGATAAGGATAGCTCCCTTGATTTCGATCTGGGCTTTGAATCAAGTCAACCAGAGAGTGCGCCATTATCTTCTGCCGAAGAAGTGTCAATGGACGACACGGTTCAGCTTGAAGCTAACCAGGTGCAAGAGAATACATTAGATTTTGATATGGATTTTGGGGCTGGCGGCGACCTAAGCCAAAAATCAGAGACGTTGGCACTACCCGAAGAGGAATCCGGTGTTGACCAGCCGGTTCAATTTGAAGAACCAAACTTCGCTGAGACTTTACCTAATATGGAAGCGCCTGACCTGCGGGTTGTGGAAAATACAGTTTCAGATTTGAATGTAGAGCCCAACTTGCTGGATATTGGTAATGTTGACAACAGTGCGGAAACCAATTTGGCTGCTGAGGCTGAACCCAATCTGGATAAGGCAAATGAAGAAGAATCCTCAGGACTGGACTTTAATTTCGATCTGGGCGATGGCGCTGAAGCAAATGAAGTCAAGCTTGAGAATTCCGCTGATACGGAAGAAACTGGTGCCAATAGCCTGGATATGGATTTGTCCGGTATTAGCCTGGATATGGATGTTCCAGATTCCTCCGATGAAGTCGAGGAAATTACCATCACCCACGATGAGTCGGAAGATGTAAATACCAAGCTTGATCTTGTCACTGCATATATGGATATGGGCGATACCGAAGGTGCACGTGAACTATTGGATGAAGTCTTAAAAGAAGGTGGCGTCAAGCAGCGCGAACGTGCGCAAGAATTGCTAAACACCCTGTCCTGACCAATTATGTTTTAATGAAGCCGAGCTTTTGCTCGGCTTTTTTATTGAGGATGCAGTCCACTAAATTATGCACCCCTCCATCCGTATCATCGTATTGCTGATATTTGCCATTGTGGCCTATGGCGTGCATGGAATGGCCTTGGGCTTTACGTTCATTGTAATGTTGGCCGGTTTGTCATGCCTGGACTTGCTAAAGCCATATTTCGAGAATTTCAAAAGCGCTAAGGTTACTGACGTAAGTCACATGGATGGCAGGTTTTTAGGATTAACTGAATTTCTGAAGCTATTAAAGCGAGTACGCTATATTTTGCTGTGTTTATTGATTGTGTACGCTTTTAACACCCCAGGTGAATACTTGCCCGGCTGGTACTTCTCAGTGACTCCCACATATGAAGGAATTGCCGCAGGAGCCGAGCAGGCATTGAGGTTGAGTCTGGTTCTGGCCGGAGTGGCAATGTTATTGGTGACCACCAGTCGCGACCAACTGGTCGCAGGTCTTTATTATCTGGCGTTGCCCTTGAGGCTTTTTGGTTTGGATCCCGAACGGTTTGCAGTCAGATTGTGGCTGACTTTGTATTATGTTGAACATGGGACGAAGTTCCGACATCAAAATCCGCTGCATCAACTATTGCATCTGGAGGAGTTGCTCGACATTGATCACTCGGCGCCGGAAAAGATTGTGCTGATGAAACCCGAAGTGAGGTGGACGGATGTTCTAACGCTCACCGGGTTGAGCCTGGTCGGAGCATATTTCATATGCGCATAGCATTGGCTCTCGAATACGATGGCAAAGGTTTCTGCGGCTGGCAAAGCCAATCCAATGGCTGTGGGATTCAGGACAAACTGGAAAGTGCCTTGGCGGTGCTTGCCGGTCATGAGCTCGGAGTGATCGCGGCTGGGCGCACGGATACGGGTGTGCATGCGCTGTGCCAGGTTGTACATTTTGATACGCAAACCGAACGTCCATCCAATGCCTGGGTGAGGGGAGTGAATGCCCATCTGCCGGCGGGAGTTCGGGTATTGTGGGCGCAAACTGTGGATGATGAATTCCATGCACGATTCTCTGCCTACCAGCGCAGCTATCAGTATCTATTGGTCAACCAGGCAGTAGCACCCGCGATCATGTCTGGCAAGGCTGGCTGGTTTCACATGCCGCTTGATCTGGAAGCCATGAGGAAAGCGGCCGGTTTTCTGCTTGGAGAACACGATTTTAGCGCCTTTCGAGCATCGGAATGCCAGGCTAAGTCGCCACTAAAAAGAATGCACAAAGCCGAGATCACAGGTGGTGAAGGACGTTTCGTCTTTAACTTTTGCGCTAACGCTTTTTTGCATCATCAGGTTCGCAATATGGTGGGTGCGCTGGTTTATGTCGGTAAGGGTAATTATCCGCCGGAGTTTATCCGGGAATTGCTTCTGGCCAAAGACCGCACATTGGCTCCGCCTACGTTCTCGCCGGATGGCCTGTACCTGACCGGTATCGGTTACGATGAAAAGTGGGGTTTGCCTTTGATTCAGCGTGACTTGAGTGCAATTTTTGTTTGATGGGCCATGATCTGCTTTAAGTCAGGTCGGCCTGAGTAAAAAGCTAACGGTAAACAGATAACAGCTATAAAATAAGCACTATTGAATCGAATTGAAGGTTTTCGCTTGCAGACTCGTGTCAAAATTTGTGGCATCACCCGTGTGGAAGATGCAATTGCTGCAGTCGAAGCCGGCTGTGATGCCATAGGCATGGTCTTTTATGCGTCAAGTCCGCGTTATGTGAGCCCGGAAAAAGCGGCAGAGATCGTTGCCAGGATGCCTCCGTTTGTCAGCATCGTTGGTTTGTTCGTCGATGCTGAACCAAGTGAGATTAAAGAAGTCTTGCAGCAGGTACGTCTTGACCTGCTGCAGTTCCATGGAGACGAGACGCCTGAACAATGTAGCCAGTATGGCATGCCTTATATGAAGGCAATTCGCGTTAAAGCGGATACAAATTTGCTACAATACGCAAAAGATTACAGACATGCCAAAGCCCTGTTGTTGGATGCATTTATCGAGGGCGTGCCGGGCGGTACTGGTCAAATGTTCGACTGGAATATTATCCCTAAAATGTTGCCGTTGCCTGTGGTCCTGGCAGGAGGGCTGACGGCGGAGAATGTAGGCTTAGCGATTCGGCAGGTGCAGCCATATGCGGTTGATGTCAGCGGTGGCGTAGAGATTAATAAAGGAATCAAGGATGCAGCAAAAATTGCTGCATTCATGCGAGGAGTAAGTCATGCAAGTTTATGATATGCCGGATGAGCGCGGTCACTTCGGCCCTTACGGCGGTACTTTTGTCGCCGAGACATTGATCGAAGCGCTGGAAGAATTGCGTGTGATGTATGAGCGTTACCGTCATGATCCGGAATTTCTCGCTGAATTCGCTTATGACCTCAAGCATTTTGTCGGCCGCCCAAGTCCTGTCTATTATGCACAGCGCCTGTCAGAAAAAATCGGTGGCGCACGTATCTATCTCAAGCGTGAAGACCTCAACCATACTGGTGCCCATAAGGTAAATAATACAGTCGGACAGGCACTTCTGGCCAAACGCATGGGTAAGCCCAGGGTGATTGCAGAAACAGGCGCAGGGCAGCACGGCGTGGCGACTGCAACGATTGCTGCAAGACTTGGGCTGGAGTGTGTCGTTTACATGGGTTCTGAAGACGTGAAGCGCCAGGCTCCTAATGTTTACCGGATGAAATTGCTGGGCGCAACGGTAGTGCCCGTAGAATCCGGTTCCAAAACCCTGAAAGATGCCCTGAATGAAGCGATGCGTGACTGGGTAACCAATGTCGCTGATACCTTTTACATTATCGGTACCGTGGCTGGACCACATCCTTATCCGATGATGGTGCGCGACTTTCAATCTGTCATTGGCATAGAAGCCAAGCAGCAGATGCAGGAAATGATTGGCCGTCAGCCGGATGCGGTGATTGCCTGTGTGGGTGGCGGGTCAAACGCGATGGGCATTTTCTATCCGTATATTGAAGAAAAAGACGTTAAGCTGATCGGTGTTGAAGCTGCAGGTTATGGTCTTGAAACCGGCAAGCACGCCGCGCCGTTGACTGCCAATAGTCCGGTAGGCGTGCTGCATGGCAATCGTACCTATCTGATGCAGGACAAGGACGGCCAGATTATCGAGACGCATTCAATCTCTGCCGGTTTGGATTACCCGGGTGTAGGCCCAGAGCATGCCTGGTTGAAGGACATTCATCGTGCAGAATATGTCGCGATAACGGATGAGGAAGCAATGAACGCTTTCCATACGATGTGCCGGACTGAAGGGATTATTCCTGCGCTGGAAAGCAGTCATGCAATCGCACATGCCATGAAGATGGCCGCGACCATGAGTCCGGACGAGGTGTTGCTCGTGAACCTGTCTGGCCGAGGCGACAAGGATATGAATACCGTAGCCAGACTTTCCGGTATCGAACTTTAGTTTTTCCTATTCATCATTCAAGAATCTTAGAAGCTTCAATTCATGTCTCGTATTCAATCGACCTTTACCAGCCTTGCGCAACAAAATAAAAAAGCGCTGATCCCATACATCACAGCGGGCGATCCGCATCCAAAGCATACGGTTGATCTGATGCATGCCTTGGTCAACAGTGGTGCCGACATGATAGAGCTGGGCATTCCCTTCTCTGACCCGATGGCCGATGGCCCGGTCATTCAACGAGCGAGCGAGCGAGCGCTGGTCCATCATGTTGGCCTGGGTGATGTACTGGATATGGTGAAGGAGTTTCGTATTCAGGACACCAGGACGCCAATTATCTTGATGGGCTACGCCAATCCGATAGAAGCCATGGGCATTGATAGTTTTGTTGATCGCGCAAAAGTGGCGGATATCGATGGTGTGCTGACGGTGGACTATCCACCAGAAGAATGTACCGAGTTCGTTGCCTTGCTGAAAAGCCGCGATATTGATCCGATTTTCTTGTTATCACCGACCACGGATGCTTCAAGAATCAGCACCATCGTGCATCAGGCCAGTGGCTTTGTCTACTATGTCTCACTCAAAGGCGTCACTGGTTCTGCCAATCTGGATATAGCCCAAGTGACTGAGCGTTTAAGTGATATCCGCGCTAAAACCCAATTGCCAATCGGTGTAGGCTTTGGTGTACGCGATGCAGAAACCGCCAGACAAGTAGCAGTGATTGCAGATGCGATAGTGGTCGGCAGCCGCATGGTGCAAGAGATCGAAAATTCTTCAGAACAAGACCTCATCGCGAATCTCGCCGCATTGACAAGCGAATTACGCGCTGCGATAGACTCCAACTAGACGAAGGAATTAACATGAGCTGGTTGCAAAAATTATTACCGCCTAAAATCAATCGCGCACAAGGCGCTAACAAAAAGACCGTACCGGAAGGACTTTGGAGTAAATGTCCATCATGCGATGCAGTGCTTTATCGCAGCGACCTTGAAAGTAATTCGGAAGTTTGCCCCAAGTGCAGCCATCATCATCGAATCTCCGCCAGGAGGAGGCTGGATCTGATTCTTGATGCCGAAGGCCGGTTCGAGATCGGCGCAGAAGTCCAGCCGGTCGACCCCCTCAAATTCAAGGATACCAAGCGCTACGCTGATAGATTGAAGGCTACGCAATCAGAACTGGGTGAGACGGACTCCCTGATTGTCATGCAAGGCAGTATCAAAGCTATTCCGGCGGTTGTTGCTGCGTTTGAATTCAAGTTCATGGGCGGTTCCATGGGCTCTGTGATGGGCGAAAGATTTGCCCGGGGCGTGCATGCCTGTATCGAACATAAAATGCCGTTTGTCTGTGTCTCTGCCAGCGGCGGTGCGCGCATGCAGGAGGGGCTGTTCTCGCTGATGCAAATGGCCAAAACCAGCGCAGCACTGACTCAGCTTAGCCAGGCCGGATTGCCATATATTTCCGTACTGACCGACCCGACCATGGGCGGTGTCTCGGCCAGCTTTGCCATGCTGGGTGATGTGATTATCGCCGAACCCAATGCTTTGATAGGTTTTGCCGGACCACGCGTGATTGAACAAACGGTGCGTGAAACACTGCCCGAAGGTTTTCAGCGTGCAGAATTCCTGCTTGAGCATGGCGCCATCGACATGATCGTCGACCGCCGCCAGATGCGTGACAAACTCGCTACCTTGATCAGTTCGATGCAGCGATTACCTGTGGTTGCCTGAACCTGAGTTCAAGCCGGTGATCCCAAACTCAATCCTGCCATCTGATTTGGCAGGCTGGCTTCAGTATATTGAAGCTTTGCACCCCAAATCCATTTCCATGGGTCTGGATCGTGTATCCGAAGTCAAGAATCGTTTAGGCCTTGATCCGGCATTCCCCCTGATTGTCGTTGGGGGTACCAATGGCAAGGGGTCAACCTGTGCCATGCTGGAAAGTATCTATCATCAGGCCGGCTACAGGGTGGCAACTTATAGTTCCCCACACCTGCTACGTTACAACGAGCGCGTCAGAATTAATTCGATCGAAGTTTCTGATGAAGTATTGGTAAATGCCTTTCGCGTGGTGGAAGAGGCCAGGCAAGAGGTGCAATTGACCTATTTCGAATTTGGTACCCTGGCCGCGGTGTGGTGCTTTATGCAGCAGGACGTTGAAATCGGCATACTGGAAGTCGGCCTGGGCGGCAGGTTGGATGCTGTTAACGTGTTTGAGCCGAATTGCAACATCGTGACGACTATCGATATCGATCATATCGATTTTCTGGGAAATAGCCGTGACAGCATCGGTTTTGAAAAATCTGGGATATTCCGCCGGAATGTACCGGCCATCTGTGGCGACAGGTTTCCGCCAGTTACGCTGATTAATCACGCCTTGGAAATTGACGCCGACCTGAGAATGCTTGGCCGCGATTTCAATCTGAGCGTGCATGAAGATAAGTGGGATTTTCTCGGCACCGGGACTATTGAAAACCTGCCTTTCCCTGCGCTAATCGGGGAATTCCAGCTGGATAATGCCGCTTGCGCATTAGCCGCCATTGAAGCCATGCAAGGTACTTTGCCCATTACCAGGGCCGAGGTTGTTTCTGGATTGAACTCGGTCAGCCTCGCTGGACGGTTCCAGTCAGTTGGCGCGCATCCGGCCATTATCCTGGATGTGACCCATAACCCTCATGCGGCCCTGGCCCTGGCTGAAAATCTATCTCAATCGAAAATACAGGGCAAAACGATTGCAGTTTTTGCCATGCTGGCCGATAAGGATGTTGCGGGTGTAATCAGTGCGCTTGTTCCTCAGATAGATGCATGGTACTTGTCATCGGTTGAACACGCTCGCGGAGCCAGCACAGACCAGCTTGCTGAAGTCTTTAATAAAAACGCTGTTAAACAACAGATTCATAGCTTTGATAACCTGGCTGATGCATTCCGGCAAGCCTGTCTGGATGCAAGCAAAAATGATAGAATAGTCGTATTCGGATCGTTTTTTACCGTCGCTGAAGTCCTGCGAGTTTTACCGATGTCAACTATCAATAGTTCATCTTGATTGGCATGCTGAATGCCACTGGAGAGATCGTCAATGCAGTTAGATGAGCAAGAAATTCAATTCAAGAAAAGAGCGCGCAGGCGTTTGGTCGGAGCCATTGCGCTCGTGCTTTTAATGGTGACCATTTTGCCTATGGTACTTGATGATCGTTCCACTGATCAGCCGCAGCAGGAAATTGCGATTTCCATCCCGAGCCAGGATGGCGATGAGTTCACTTCAGACATTACCCCATACATTCCGGAACCTGTTGCCCCTGATGAGATACCGGCGGCTTCACCAGAGCCTGCAGATGTGCCGGTGCCCCCTGTAGCAAGCCCGGTGGAGCCAAAGAAGGAAGCTCCGGCGGTGCCTGCACCAGTTGTGAAACAGCCCAGTAGTCCAAAAGTGGAACCCAAACCTGCTGCTACGGTTGCAAATCCAGCAAAAGCCCCCACATACTCGGTGCAAATCGGTGTTTTCTCCGACGCCGCGAACGTTAAACAGCTGGAAGGGAAGTTAAAAGCGAAGGGCTTCAAATCAAGTACTGAGAAATTACAAACGCCACAAGGTGAAAAAATACGCTTGAGAGCGGGACCGTTTGCTACCCGCGCATTGGCTGAAGATGCACTTGCAAGCATCAAAGATGCCGGCTTGTCCGGCATGATTATCACTAATAAATAGCCGTATCCATGACGGGTTTTGATTATGCAGTATTGGCGATTATCGGAATTTCAGTCTTGCTCAGTATCATGCGTGGATTTGTGCGCGAGATACTGGCCCTGGTTAGCTGGGTAATTGCCTTTATCGTAGCCAAGCTTTACGCGGTTGAATTGACGCCGCTGCTGCCGGAAGCCATACCGAATGAAGCGCTTAAGATGCTGGCAGCCTTCCTGATCCTGTTTTTGGCGACACTTTTACTGTGTAGCCTGTTGGCAATAGCACTTTCGCAAATATTTAAAAAAGTCGGCCTGGGATGGATTGATCGTGGTTTAGGTGCGATCTTTGGTGTTTTACGTGGGGTGTTGATTGTCGGCACTTTAGTCTTGCTTGCCGGATTTACCGCTTTGCCAAAAGATCCCATGTGGCGAAACGCGATGTTCGCCGCACCTCTGGAAGCGATGGTGACGCTAATCCTGCCCTGGTTGCCGGACGATATTGCAAAGCATGTTAAATACGACTAAATTGCGTCAGTGGGCTGACTCAATCTGGTCAAAAGATTTTAGTTTATTGGATGTTTGATCAATGTGCGGAATCATCGGAGTAGTCAGTAAAAACCCGGTCAATCAGTTGTTGTACGACGGATTGCTGGTATTGCAGCATCGGGGTCAGGATGCTGCCGGTATTGTCACGTGTGATGGCAATACGTTCTACATGCACAAGAGCAACGGCCTGGTACAGGATGTGTTCCAAACCAGGCACATGCGCAGTCTGGTCGGTAACGCTGGTATCGCCCACGTGCGTTATCCAACCGCAGGCTCATCTTCGGCTGCCGAGGCTCAACCTTTCTATGTCAATTCCCCATTCGGTATCGTTCTTGGCCATAACGGCAATCTGACCAATTCAGCCCAGCTTAAGCAGGAAATGTTCAGGCAGGATCTGCGGCACATCAATACCACTTCAGATTCGGAAGTTCTGCTGAACGTACTGGCTCATGAGATCGAACGCACTGCGCACAATGCAGTGCTGAATACGGATATGGTGTTTGAGGCTGTAGCCGAAGTGCACAAGCGTTGCAAGGGTGCTTATGGTGTAGTCGCCATGATTGCCAATTTCGGTCTGCTGGCTTTCCGTGATCCGCATGGTATCCGCCCTTTGGTTATCGGTAAGAATGAAACCGCACAGGGAGTTGAATACGTTGTTGCCTCTGAAAGCGTAGCGCTTGATGTGCTGGGCTTCACCTTGTTGCGTGATGTAGAGCCGGGCGAAGCGATTTTCATTGATATGGACGGTAACTTCTTCTCCCGCCAGTGCGCGGAGAATGCCAAGCTGACGCCTTGTATTTTTGAGTATGTCTACCTGGCACGCCCGGACTCAGTGATTGACGGCGTATCTGTTTACCAGACGCGATTGCACATTGGTGAAAGCCTTGCGGAGAAAATCCACCGTGAGTGGAAAGACCTGCAAATTGATGTCGTCATCCCGATACCCGACACCAGCCGCCCGAGTGCCTTGCAATTGGCCAATGCCTTGAACCTGACTTATCGTGAAGGGTTCATCAAGAACCGCTATATCGGCCGTACCTTTATCATGCCGGGCCAGGCCTTGCGTAAAAAATCCGTGCGGCAGAAGTTGAATCCTATCGGCATGGAGTTCAAAGGCAAGAATGTCCTGTTAGTGGATGACTCCATCGTCCGTGGTACTACTTCCCAGCAAATTGTACAGATGGCCAGAGACGCCGGTGCCAACAAGGTCTATTTTGCCTCGGCTGCGCCTCCTGTACGCTTCCCCAATGTCTATGGCATCGACATGCCGACCCGCGATGAATTGCTTGCCACTGGCCGTACGGATGAAGAGATTTGCAGGGAAATTGGTGCTGATGCCTTGATCTATCAGGATTTGGATGCGTTGATTAAAGCCGTGCAATTAAGCAATCCCGGTATTGAGTCTTTCGATTGCTCCTGCTTCGATGGCAATTACGTCACAGGTGATATCGACGAGGCTTACCTCAATGAGATCGAGTCTGCCCGTGGTGAAAGCCACAAACATAAGAAACCAGCGAATTCAAGCACGCAGCTCGATTTGAACCTGGTATCAGCTAAAGAATACGAGGAAGAGCCCGCCTGACTTGACTGAACAAGTCATGGAGGATTAAGATTAAATCTGCGCTGATTTGAGCATGCTGTGCAGGTATTACTAACAGCATTAACTCAGCTTGCGGGCGCGTTATAAATTCAGCTAAAGCGAGTTGCAGTATATAGAGCAAACCCGTTTTAGCCGCGCAAGATTGAGCGAAGCAAAACGGGTTTTTTTATGCCCGCGTTATTTGCAACACAAATGAATAGTTTGGAAAGGCAAGCAATGAGCAATCAATGGCACCCAGAGACGCTAGGCGTAAGAGCCGGCAGTGAGCACACAGAGTTCGGTGAAAATTCGGAAGCGATGTTTCTGACATCCAGCTTTGTTTTTAAAGATGCTGCACAGGCCGCGGCCCGGTTCGGCGGGCAGGAGCCTGGGAATATTTACTCCCGTTTCACCAATCCGACAGTCACCATGTTCCAAAACAAGCTGGCCGCCCTGGAGGGCGCAGAGTCTTGCGTGGCGACATCTTCCGGCATGTCAGCCATTCTGGCTTGCGTCATGGGTCTATGTTCGGCAGGCGACCATGTGGTGGCCTCGCGCAGCATCTTCGGTACCTCGGTGCAACTCTTCGGTAACATCCTTCAACGCTGGGGCTTGCAAACCACCTTTGTTTCATTGACCGATCCGGAAGAGTGGAAGGCGGCTGTGCGGCCGAACACTAAATTGTTCTTTGTCGAAACCCCATCCAATCCGCTGACGGACGTCTGCGATATTGCTGAATTGGCGAAGATTGCACACGCATCCGGTGCCTTGCTGGCTGTGGATAATTGTTTTTGCACGCCTGCATTGCAAAAGCCGCTGGACCTTGGCGCCGATATCATTATTCATTCGGCAACCAAATACATAGATGGACAGGGACGCTGCCTGGGCGGAGCCGTGTTGGGCAGAAAGGATGTATTGGAGCCGGTCTATGGTTTTCTGAGGACGGCCGGCCCGACCATGAGTGCATTCAATGCCTGGGTCTTCCTCAAGGGTCTGGAAACGCTGCATGTCCGCATGGATGCACATGCACACAATGCGCTAGAGCTTGCGCAGTGGCTGGAACAGCAGGCGGGCGTGAGTCGTGTCTATTACCCTGGTCTTGCTTCTCACCCGCAACATGCGCTGGCGATGAGGCAGCAGAAAAGCGGTGGCGCTATTGTGTCTTTCGATGTGAAGGGCGGCAAGGATGCTGCATGGCGGTTGATTGATGCTACCCGTATGATCTCCATCACGGCGAATCTTGGAGATGCCAAGAGTACGATTACACATCCGGCAACTACGACGCATAGCCGTGTAACACCCGAAGCAAGAGCAGCCGCTGGCATAGGTGACGGTCTGGTGCGCATTGCCGTTGGCCTGGAACATATCGATGATCTCAAGGCTGATCTTGCTCTGTTGAGTCGTTAATGATGTTGAACCGGTAGCTTGATTGCACTTTTGCATTACCCATATGTCACAGAATTAGCTTAAGTTAAATTTTTCAATAACAAAAAGGAGTGAGATATGAGTTTAAAAGACGATTATGTTGCAAAGTTGAAAGCTCAATTGGATATCTGGAGTGCGGATATTGATGTCCTGGAAGCACGTGCGAAAAAAGTGGACGATGAGCTTCGGGTGAAGTATGACGAGCAGCTGGCTTTACTGCGGCTCAAGCGAGACGAAGCCAAAGTGAAGCTGAAAGAGATTCAAGAGTCTGCGGAAGGTGCCTGGCAGGAATTGCGCAAGGGCGGCGATGAGGCTTGGGAAAGTATCAAGCATGCGCTGGCAGAAGCGCGCAAAAAATTTGGCGATTAATTTTCGTCTTTGTTGTATTTAATTAAAGGGGTCGAAATGAAATCAAGCCTAATTATTGGTGTGCTTTTAATTGCACTGGGTGCTGCTGCGCTTGTATACAAAAGCTTTAGCTATACCACTGAAGAAACCGTAGTCCAGCTTGGCTCTCTGAAGGCGACTGCTGAAGTTGAGAATGAGATTGCGGTGCCCAACGTCCTGGGTGTTATTTCGATTATCGCCGGCGTGTTGGTTATCGCTATAGGTAGCAAACGAAAGTAAGTAAATCCTGCCATATACAATAGTGGCAGCGAATAAAAAAACGGGGCGATTGCCCCGTTTTTTTATTGCAAGTCTTTGGCTAGAAGTTAGAGACTCTCGGCATTCGCCGCCAGATACTTGGCAACACCTTCAGGTGAAGCATTCATTCCAGCCTTGCCTTTTCTCCAGCCTGCTGGGCAGACTTCACCATGTTCTTCGAAGAACTGAAGGGCATCAACAATCCGTAGCGTTTCGTCAATATCGCGACCAAGCGGTAAATCGTTAATCACTTGATTGACGACAACGCCATCCTTGTTGATCAGGAATGTGCCGCGGTATGCCACGCCACCATCAGCTTCGACATCGTAAGCCTTGGCAATCTCGTGCTTGATGTCTGCCACCATTGGGTAACCGACTTTGCCGATACCGCCTTTATCGACTGGGGTGTTTTTCCATGCCAGGTGGGTGAAATGGGAGTCGATGGATACGCCAACGACTTCAACGCCACGCTTCTTGAACTCTTCAAGACGATGATCGAAAGCGATCAGTTCGGAAGGGCAGACAAAAGTGAAATCCAGAGGCCAAAAGAAAATGACTGCCGGCTTACCTTTGATGTGTGCATGCAAATTGAAATCTTCCTTGATTTCATTATTGCCAAGTACTGCCGCAGCAGTGAAATCCGGGGCGGTCTTACCAACTAGAACGGCCATGTGTATCTCCTGTATTGTTAAATTTAGTGAATAGATTGACAGAAAATCCAATCATATAGGGTAAGTTAAAAATGGAAAAACTTCTAATCAAAAATTGCAATAATCCTGATTAATGTTGGCTATTGCATGTTTTGATTTCCATCAGAACTGATGAATCCTTCTAAGATTTAATCATGAATTTATGACCCGGCAATGAAAAAACAGCATTCTGAAAACAAATTAAATGCCGGGTGTGATTGGTCTGCTGCAAGCGGCACTGGTGGCTGATCAGCGCCAGGTGCAATCAGGCATGATTTGGTAGTCGTATCATGCTAAAATCTAGACTTTTAAGCCACAAATTAAGCCGATAGCCAATATGGAACAATTCGCCAAAGAAACCCTCCCTATCAGCCTTGAAGATGAGATGCGCAGGTCGTACCTCGACTATGCGATGAGCGTCATTGTCGGGCGCGCCTTGCCTGACGTTCGAGATGGTCTGAAGCCTGTACACAGGCGCGTACTTTTTGCGATGCATGAACTCAGTAACGACTGGAACCGTGCGTACAAAAAGTCCGCGCGTATCGTCGGTGACGTGATCGGTAAATATCACCCGCATGGTGATACGGCAGTCTATGACACCATCGTCCGTATGGCGCAGGACTTCTCGCTGCGCTACATGCTGGTCGATGGTCAAGGTAACTTTGGTTCGGTTGATGGTGATAATGCCGCGGCGATGCGGTATACGGAAATTCGCATGTCGCGTATCGCGCATGAATTATTGGCTGATATCGACAAGGAAACGGTGGATTTCGGGCCTAACTATGATGGTTCCGAGCATGAACCGCTCATCATGCCTGCACGTATTCCAAACCTGCTGATCAATGGCAGTTCCGGTATCGCAGTGGGTATGGCCACCAATATTCCGCCGCACAACTTGAATGAAGTGCTGGATGCCTGTCTGGTCCTGTTGCAGAATCCGGAAACGACCATAGACGAGTTGATTGAAATCATCCCGGCGCCGGACTTCCCGACAGCAGGCATTATCTATGGCACAGTCGGCGTCAAGGAAGGTTATCGTACCGGCCGCGGCCGTGTTGTCATGCGTGGCCGTACCCATTTTGAAGATATCGGCAAGGGCGATCGCCAGGCCATCATCATTGATGAGCTTCCGTACCAGGTTAATAAAAAGACCTTGATCGAGAAGGTCGCTGAACTGGTCAACGAGAAAAAAATCGAGGGTATTTCCGACCTGCGCGATGAGTCGGATAAATCCGGCATGCGGGTAGTGATTGAACTTAAGCGTGGCGAAGTACCTGAAGTTATCCTGAATAACCTGTACAAGCAAACCCAGTTGCAAGATACCTTCGGTATGAACATGGTGGCGTTGCTTGACGGCCAGCCAAGGCTGTTGAACCTCAAGCAGATGCTGGAAGCCTTCCTGCGCCATCGCCGTGAAGTGATCACGCGCCGCACTGTCTTCGAATTGCGCAAGGCCCGTGAGCGCGGTCATGTGCTGGAAGGTCTGGCTGTTGCACTGGCGAACGTCGATGAGATGATTGCCTTGATCAAGGCGGCACCAACACCGCCTGAAGCCAAACGTGAATTGATGGCGCGAACATGGACTTCTCCGGTTGTAGAGGAAATGTTGAAGCGTGCAGCATCCGATGCCTCACGTCCGGAAGGGCTGTCTGTAGATTTTGGCTTGACGCCCAAAGGCTATCGTTTGTCCGATGTGCAGGCGCAGGAAATCCTGCAAATGCGTTTGCAACGCCTGACCGGTCTTGAGCAGGACAAGATCGTCAATGAATACAAGGAAGTGATGGATGTCATCACCGACTTGCTGGATATCCTGGCGAGGTCCGAGCGTGTGACTGAAATCATCGTGCAGGAGCTCTCTGCGATTCGCCAGCAGTTCGGCGACAAGCGTCGCAGTGAGATTGTGCAGAATGCCCAGGATCTCTCGCTGGAGGACCTGATTACGCCACAGGATGTGGTAGTGACGCTTTCCCATACCGGATACATCAAATCCCAGCCGCTGGATGAATACCGCGCGCAAAAACGCGGTGGTCGCGGCAAGATGGCAGCCGGTACCAAGGAAGATGACTTCATCGACAAGATGTTCGTGGCGAATACCCACGATTACATCCTTTGCTTCTCAAGCCGCGGTCGTGTCTACTGGTTGAAAGTCTACGAAGTGCCGCAGGGCGGCCGTATCAGCCGTGGTAAACCAATCGTCAATCTCTTCCCGCTGGAAGAGGGCGAAAAGGTCAATGCCATACTTTCAGTCAAAGAGTTCGACGAAAATCGCTTTATCTTCATGGCAACTTCGCAGGGAACCGTCAAGAAAACCTCGCTGGTTGAATTCTCCAATCCGCGCAAGTCAGGCATCATCGCTATCAATCTGGATGATGGTGATTTCCTCATTGGCGCTGAGATCACGCATGGCGAAAACGGCATCGTGCTGGTCTCGGATGGTGGTAAAGCAGTCTGGTTTAATGAAGAGCATGTGCGTCCAATGGGCAGGGCGACTCGCGGTGTACGCGGTATGAAACTGCCATCCAAACAGCGCGTGATTTCACTGCTGATTGCCCAGAACGAGAACGAGACGGTACTGGTCGCTACTGAAAACGGCTATGGCAAACGTACGGCCCTGAAAGAATTCCGACTTTCAGGCCGTGGCACACAAGGCGTTAAAGCGATTGCTACCAGCGAGCGTAACGGCACTGTCGTCGCTGCGCGATTGGTGAATGACAACGACGAGATCATGCTGATTACGACAGGCGGGGTCCTCATACGCACTCGTGTGAAAGAGATTCGTGAATTGGGGCGTGCAACGCAAGGTGTAACCCTGATCAATCTCGGAACAGGCGAAAAGCTCTCCGGTCTGGAAAAAGTCGTCGAAACTGATGATGATCAAGCTCCAGACGAGTCGGCTTCATAAGACAAATAACCCTAACTAATCACCTCATCCATGTCGCAAATTTATAATTTCTCGGCCGGTCCAGCGGTCTTGCCTAAAGATGTTCTGGCCCAGGCACGGGATGAACTGATGGACTGGCATGGCTCTGGCATGTCGGTCATGGAAATGTCGCACCGCGGCAAGGAGTTCACGCAGATCGCCCATGAGGCTGAAGCCGACCTGCGCGACCTGCTGGCGATCCCGGCTAACTACAAGGTACTTTTTCTGCAAGGCGGAGCGCATAGCCAGTTCTCCATGATTCCGCTCAATTTACTGCGTGGGAGGGCATCTGCGGATTATGTCAGTACTGGCATCTGGTCAGAAAAAGCCATCGCGGAAGCCGGGAAATTCTGCCAGGTGAGTATTGCAGCGTCCTCCAAGGACAAGAACTTCACTTATGCGCCCCCGCAGGGCGATTGGCAACTGAATAATGATGCAGCTTATGTGCATTACACTTCTAACGAAACCATCGGTGGCGTAGAGATATTCTGGACACCAGCAACTGGGGATGTACCTCTGGTTGCGGATATGTCCTCGCACATACTTTCACGTCCGATCGATGTAAGCCGTTATGGATTGATTTACGCGGGCGCCCAGAAGAATATCGGGCCAGCGGGATTGACTATCGTCATCGTGCGTGATGACCTCATAGGCCATGCCAAGGTCGGCACGCCCACCATGCTGGATTACAAGATCCACGCCGATAACGACTCGATGTACAACACCCCCCCCACTTATGCGATCTATATCGCAGGACTGGTTTTCAAGTGGCTTAAGGCACGTGGCGGTTTGGCTGAAATGGAAAAAACCAATATTCTCAAAGCGGGCATGCTATACGATTATTTAGAGTCCTCGGATTTTTATAATTCGCCGATTGCTCCTGAGAACCGCTCGCGCATGAATATACCATTTACGTTGAAAGACCCGGCGCTCGACAGCACTTTCCTGGAACAAGCAAATAATCATGGATTATTACAGCTAAAAGGACATAAACTTGTCGGTGGAATGCGTGCATCACTCTACAACGCAATGCCGGTTGAGGGCGTGCAGGCACTGGTACGGTTTATGCAAGAGTTTGAGCAAGCGAACGCTTAATGACTTCTATGGATGATCTATTAAAAAGCCATCGAGACCGCATCGACGCGATTGATGAACAGGTCTTGAAACTGGTCAATGAACGTGCGAAACACGCGCGTGAAATAGGTACGCTCAAGGGTGGCGGACCGATTTACCGGCCAGAACGCGAGGCACAGGTCTTGCGCAGGTTGCTGGAAAGCAATGAGGGACCTCTGTCTGATGAGGCAGTAACGGCTGTGTTTCGCAGCGTCATGTCAAATTGTCGTGCCCTGGAAAAGGAACTTTCCGTTGCTTTTCTTGGCCCTTTGGGTACGTTCAGTGAAGAGGCGGCGAACAAGCAGTTCGGCGGACTTTCGTCGCCAGTGCAATGTGCCTCTATTGATGAAGTGTTTCGCATGGTCGAGGCTGGCAAGGTCGATTATGGTGTCGTGCCAGTCGAAAACTCTACAGAAGGTGCTGTAGGCAGGACACTGGATCTGCTGATGATGACCAGCGCGAGCATTTGTGGGGAGGTCGCGTTGCCGGTGCACCACAACCTGTTGAGCCAGCAATCGGACATTACGCAGATCCGTAAACTCTATTCACATGCACAGTCGCTTTCACAGTGTCATGAATGGCTGAATCAGAATCTGCCGGATATAGAGCGCCAGGCAGTGGCGAGTAATGCGGAAGCAGCAAAACTTGCAACGCAGGACCCACATGCTGCAGCGATCGCCAGCCGTCGGGCAGGCGAGTTGTTTGAACTCAACCTGCTTGCTCAGAATATAGAGGACGATCCGAAAAATACGACGCGGTTTCTGGTGTTATCCAGCCATGATGTGGCACCTTCCGGTAAGGATAAAACTTCTTTGGTGATGGCAGCGAAGAACGTGCCTGGCGCGGTAGTCGATTTACTCGAGCCACTGGCAAAGCATCAGGTGAGCATGACCAAGTTAGAGTCCCGGCCTTCGAAACTGGGTATTTGGGAATACTTATTTTTTGTAGATATAGAGGGTCACCAACTGGACAGCAATGTGGCTGCTGCAATGGCAGAACTGCAGAAACGTGCTTCCTTGTTGAAAGTGCTGGGCTCTTACCCGGTAGCCGTTATTTAGATATTGAAGTGATAGTGTTTCGCTAGCATATAAAAATAATTATAGAATTAATTAAGAAGAATCCAGGCATGCTGTAAACAGGGGATTGTTTATCTTTCAACATGACGGCATTTGACTATCAGCCAACGAATGTTTCCATTAAACCAGTGACCCTGGATTTTAGTGATGAAGCGGTTGAGCTCAAATATCAGGCATATTTGTTGGATAGCATTAAACGCCGTGCCCGATTTGGTGTGATGATGGCACTGGCCTTGTGGATCATCATCGGGCTTTTGGACTCATTCTTTATTTCATTTACACTCCGGCAGGAAATCATCTACATTCACGCTATAGTGATTCTAGGTGCGGCATTCGTCATACTCCTGACGTTCTACAAATATTTTGATGCAATAAACCAGACACTTATCGCTCTTGTTGTCCTGGTTGGCGGTGCAGGGCTGCTGGCCAAGATGTGGTTCCTGCCGGAAAGTGCAATCGCCCATTACTTTCCCGGATTAATGTTCCTGATTTTCTGGAGCCATACCTACTCAGGTTTGCGCTTTATTAATGCGGTCAGCATGACGATTTTCGTTAGCCTGATGTTCGATGTCTTGTTTTTCTCACAACGTCCGATTCCGATCTCGGATATTTCCGTATATAACCTTTATCTGGTCGGAGCCAATATGCTGGCAGCATTTGCCAGCTATGCTGCGGAACGGCAAGAGCGTCAGCTGTTCTTGCGCAGCAATACATTGGATGAAGAACGGCGTCATCACCTGACACGGGCCTTGCATGACAACCTTACCGGCTTGCCAAACAGGGAATTGCTTGAGGATCGATTATCCCTGGCTATCAGCCAATCTACCCGTGACGAGCGCTTAAGCGCGGGCCTGTTTATCGATTTGGACCATTTCAAGGAAATAAACGACGAATATGGTCATGCAGTGGGCGATCTGTTTCTGAAGGAGGTCGCAGCCAGGCTGAAAGACATCATGCGTGAGGCCGATACGCTATCACGTATAGGTGGCGATGAATTCTTCGTGCTGGCACGTGATATCTACAGCAAAGAGTCCGCCGGTACCTTGGCAGATAAATTACTGCAGCAATTACAGCAGCCTTATTATCTGGCCGATGGCCTTACAATCCCGACTATCACTGCCAGTATCGGCGTCTGTCTTTTCCCCTATCCGCAAGTGAGTCCTGCTGATATCGTCAGGCGTGCAGATTACGCCATGTACAAAATAAAACGGCATGGTAAGGCAGGAATTGCTTTTGCTGATGACTATACACTTGATGATTCAACAGCCTAGGCGATTCAGGGTGATATAATGGTCAGCATCATCAGCGGCGATATGCCGCATTTTTTATTGATGGCAGCCATTAAATTTAACGTCTAAAGGTGTTGTGTTGAGTAGATTGTGTGATCTTGCGCCTGATTACATTCGTGCCATTGCCCCATATCAGCCGGGCAAGCCGATTTCTGATCTGGCACGTGAAATGGGTCTGGAACCCGCCAGGATTGTAAAGCTGGCTTCTAACGAGAACCCTTTGGGCGCCAGCCCCAAGGCTTACCTTGCGATGCAGGATGCACTGGAAGATATCGCACGTTATCCTGACGGAAACAGTTTCGCATTGCGCGATGCGGTCTGTACGAAATTCGGCCTGAAATCAGAGCAGTTGGTGTTTGGCAACGGTTCCAACGATATTCTGGAGCTTGCTGCCCGTGCCTTTCTGCGGCCGGGTTCGGAAGCCATATACTCACAACATGCGTTTGCGGTTTATGCATTGGCGACTCAGGCGGTTGGCGCTACTGGCGTGACTGTGCCGGCGAGGGATTTCGGCCATGACCTGGCGGCGATTCTGGCGGCAGTTGGCCCAAAGACGCGCATGGTGTTTATCGCTAACCCGAATAACCCGACAGGAACGATGCTGGAAAAAGATGCGCTCCTGGCATTTTTACGCCAGGTGCCTGAGCGGGTTCTGGTCGTGCTGGATGAGGCTTATGACGAATACATGCCGCCAGAATCAAAGTCCCGAAGTTTTGACTGGCTGGCTGAATTCGACAACCTGATCATCTCGCGCACTTTCTCCAAAGCCTATGGGCTGGCTGGTTTGCGTATAGGGTACGGCGTTGCGGCACCAGACGTTGCCGATATGATGAATCGTGTCCGCCAGCCATTCAATGTGAATAGTGTGGCGCAAGCTGCCGCGGTAGCTTCCCTTAATGATGATGACTTCGTCGAAAGAAGCTATGCGTTAAATCGCGCAGGCATGCTGCAACTTACACAGGCATTTAACAAACTGTGCTTAACATACATACCATCGTTTGGTAACTTTGTGAGTTTCCGCATTGGCAACGCCAGTAGCGTCTACCGGAAATTGCTCGAACATGGCGTGATTGTCCGGCCAATCGCCAATTATGAAATGCCGGATTACCTTCGGGTCAGTATCGGCTTATTTGACGAGAACACCCGCTTCCTGGAAGTGCTGGAAAAGATCTTAAAAGAATAGATACTAAAAACTAAATGACAGATTACGAAAAACTGGCGACCGATGATGTCCGCATCCGCGAGATCAAGGATTTAATTACGCCACTGGTGTTGCTGGAAAAACTCAAAGAGAGTGAAGATTCCACCCATAATATCCTGACTGCAAGGGCGGCGATCCATCGCATCCTGCACGGCACGGATGATCGCATGCTGGTGGTTGTCGGGCCATGCTCCATCCATGATACCGATGCCGGGCTCGAATATGCACGCCGTCTGGTGGAGGTGCGCAAGCAACTGGCGGCAGACCTGATGATCGTCATGCGTGTCTATTTTGAAAAACCGCGCACGACGGTGGGCTGGAAAGGGCTGATCAACGACCCTTTCCTCGATGGCAGCTATCGCATCAATGAAGGGCTGGAAAAAGCCCGTAAATTCCTGCTTGATGTGAATGAGATCGGCATGCCGGCAGCGATGGAGTTCCTGGATACCATCACCCCGCAATACACAGCCGACCTGGTGAGCTGGGGCGCCATCGGCGCACGCACGACGGAATCACAGGTGCATCGCGAATTGGCTTCCGGGCTGTCTTGCCCGGTTGGTTTTAAGAATGGCACCGATGGCAACGTGCGCGTTGCGATTGATGCGATTAAAACTGCATCCAATCCACATCATTTCCTCTCGGTTACCAAAGACGGGCGCTCTGCGATTATCTCAACGACCGGTAACGAAGACTGCCATTTGATCCTGCGTGGCGGCAAGCTGCCCAATTACGACGCTGCCAGTGTGGATGCGGCTTGTGAGGAGCTTTCTCTTGCAGGGGTCACGCCTATGCTGATGATTGATTGCAGCCATGCCAATAGCCAGAAGAATCATAAGCTACAGAAAGAGGTTGCCGTTGATATCGCCGGGCAGCTGGCTGCAGGTGATCAGCGCATCATCGGTGTGATGGTCGAATCCCATCTCAATGAAGGCCGCCAGGATTACGTGCCAGGATGTAGTTTGGAATATGGGAAATCGATTACCGATGCATGCCTGGGCTGGGATGATACGGTCGAGTTGCTGGAACTGCTGGCGGCTGGTGTACGCAAGCGCAGGGCAAAGTCTCAAGCAAGTGACTGATAGGCAATATTGGTTTTACTGATAAAACGCCTGATGTGGAACCGCATCGGGCGTTTTTATTTAAAGCGGTATTTCACGCGGTTTTCCAGTCGGTCAGTCATGAAAATACTTAGGTGCGATTCCGTATTTTTGCCCTGTGTGAATCTCCAGTGAGGGGCCACAATGGCTTCACACGTCAGGGAGATTAATTCCTGGCGTGAACACTAATCAATACAAGGAGATTTATCATGTGGACAAAACCAGCAGCTACAGAAATGCGTTTCGGCTTTGAAGTAACAATGTATGT
>CAZOZB010000015.1:0-53050 GCA_964584185.1 uncultured Methylophilaceae bacterium | reverse complement strand
GGACAAAACCAGCAGCTACAGAAATGCGTTTCGGCTTTGAAGTAACAATGTATGTCTGCAATCGTTAATTGATTGCTTAAGCGGGCTACCCGATGGGTAGCCCGTGTCTTTTTATAGCGTTGGGTTTACACTCGAAGTTTTGTAACTGATAGAAGTAGAGATTTTATGCATATTCATGTTTTAGGTGCGGCGGCAGGTGGTGGTTTTCCACAGTGGAATTGTAATTGTCAAAATTGCGATGGACTGCGTAAAGGTACTATCAAGGCCACAAAGCGCACACAATCTTCGATCTGTGTAAGTGGCGATGGCATTAACTGGGTACTGTTCAATGCTTCGCCGGATGTGTTGCAACAGATTCAGAGTTTCGCGCCTCTGCAGCCGGGCCGTGGCATCCGGGACAGCGGCATCGTCGGGATCGTGCTGATCGATGCACAGATCGATCACACAACAGGCTTGCTGATGTTGCGCGAAGGTCAGGTCAAGCGTGAGATCTACTGTACCGATATGGTCTATGAAGACCTGACTACCGGTAATCCATTGCTGAAAATCCTTGGTCATTACTGTGGCATCAACCATCATGAAGTCCTGACCGACGGTAAAACTTCATTTGAGATTCCAGGCGCACCCAACCTGAGATTCACTGCCGTAGCATTAAAAAGCGCTGCGCCACCATATTCACCACATCGCAATGACCCGCATCCTGGCGACACGATCGGCGTCCTGATTGAAGACATATCATCAGGCAAGAAATGCTGGTATTCACCAGGCCTGGCCGAGATTGAGCCGCATCTGCCACCGCTGATGGAACAGGCCGATTGCATCATGGTCGACGGTACGTTCTGGACCGATACCGAAATGATCGACCTCGGCTTGATGAGCAAGAAAGCACGTGACATTGGCCATAATCCACAATCCGGTCCTGGCGGCATGATTGAAAAACTCGATGCTTTCGGCAAGGTGCGCAAGGTATTGATTCATATTAATAATACGAACCCTATACTCAGGGAAGATTCAGCTGAGCGTGCTGAACTGACACGTCATGGTATTGAAGTCGCTTATGACGGCATGGATATCGTGCTTTAACGGAGAGAGAGTAATGAGCGAAGTATTGGCACCATGGAGTCGCGAAGAATTCGAAGAAAAACTGCGCGAAAAAGGTAAGGGTTACCATATATATCACCCGTTCCACGTGATGATGTACGAAGGCAAGCTGACCAAGGAGCAACTGCAATGCTGGGTAGCGAACCGGTTCTACTATCAGATCGGCATCCCGCAGAAAGATGCAGCCATTTTGTCAAATTGCCCGGATAAGGAAGTTCGCAAGGGCTGGATCGTGCGAATCACCGACCATGATGGCGTCGATGGCCAGGAGGGCGGTATCGAAGCCTGGATCAAGCTTGGTCAAGCTGTCGGTTTGAGCCGTGAAGATGTAACTTCGCTGAAGCTTGTCAGCCCCGGCGTCAAGTTCGCCGTGGATGCCTACATCAATTTTGCCCGTCAGCGCCCCTGGCAGGAATCTGTCTGTTCGTCGCTGACCGAACTGTTTGCACCGCATATTCATCAGCAGCGCATCAGTTCATGGCCGACCATGTATCCATGGATCAAGGAAGAAGGCCTGGTGTATTTCAAAAAGCGCCTGACTGAAGCCCGGCGCGATGTTGAGCAAGGCCTGGAAGTGACGCTTGAGTATTTCAGCCAGAGCCGCGCCATGCAGGAAAGGGCGCTGGATATTCTTCAATTCAAGCTGGATGTGCTGTGGGTACTTGCCGACTCCATCATGCTCGCTTGTACAGACATCAAGGTTGAAAATCGTGACTACCTCCGTCAACCACGCTGATATATACGCGCTAGCGCGCCACTACCGCTTTCAATGGGAAGATGCCCAGCAATGTTACGTGCTCCTGTTTCCTGAAGGCATGGTGAAACTTAATGGTGGAGCAGGGGAAGTTATTAAGCGTATAGATGGAACAAAAACCGTGGCTGAGGTAGTCAAAGAGATAGAAACTGCATTTCCTGATGTACCGGATATCCAGTCGGATGTGATTGCGATGTTCGATCTGGCAGTTGAAAAGGCCTGGCTTGAGAAAGCCAATTAAAGGCAAACGCGGGGGATTATATTATGACAACTATAGGGAATAACGGCGTAGCAGCCTCCCAGACTCATACGCAGCCTCTCTGGTTATTAGCGGAGGTGACTTACCGCTGTCCGCTGCACTGTGCCTTCTGCTATAACCCCACGGACTACGATAAGCACACGCAGAATGAATTGAGTACCGAGCAATGGCTGCAGGCCTTGCGCGATGCGCGCAAAATGGGTGCGTTGCAGCTTGGTATCTCCGGCGGCGAACCTTTGCTGCGTGACGATATTGAAGAAATCGTGCGCGAAGCACGCCGGCTTGGTTACTACAGCAATCTGATCACCTCGGGGGTCGGGCTGACAGAAAAACGCATCCAGGAGTTCAAAGAGGGCGGGCTGGATCATATCCAGCTCTCGATGCACGATATCACCGAAGAGATCAATAACTTCATCACCAATACCAGGACTTTCGAGCTGAAGAAGAAAGTGGCTGCGATGATCAAGAATCACGGCTACCCAATGGTGCTGAATGTGGTGATACATCGCTATAACATCGGCCATGTCAAAGAAATCCTGGAAATGGCGGAAGCCCTTGGCGCCGACTATGTTGAACTGGCGAATACCCAGTATTACGGCTGGTCGCTGATCAACCGTAACCAGTTGATGCCTAGTAAAGAGCAGATCGATTACGCGGAAAAGGTCACTAACGAATTCCGCAAAAAAGTCGGCAACAAGATGAAGATTTTCTTCGTCGTGCCGGATTACTTCTCCGATCGCCCGAAAAAGTGCATGAACGGCTGGGGTGAAGTGTTCATGATCGTGACAGCCAATGGTGATGTATTGCCTTGCCACTCTGCTCGTGTGCTGCCGGGAATGGAGTTTCCGAATGTGAAGGAAAACGGCCTGGAATGGGCATGGAAAGACTCGCCCGCTTTCAATAAATACCGCGGTGACAGCTGGATGAAGGAGCCGTGCCGCACCTGCCCTGAAAAAGAGATCGACCTGGGCGGCTGCCGTTGCCAGGCTTTCCTGCTCACTGGCGATGCTGAAAGTGCAGACCCGGTATGCACGCTTTCACCGAATCACCATGTTATCGAAAAAGCCATCGAAGATGCCAAGAACCCGCAGCTACAGGCGCATCCTATTGTGTTCAGAACGGATAAGAACTCGAAAAAAATCATCGCAGGTGAACTTGAAGAGCGCACTGCGGAGTTTCATGCTTTACCCTGAGATTGAGTTTCGATTCAGTCTATAATTAGGGCGCGCCGTAAGGCGCGTTTTTTTATTTTAGGCGTCCATTTTTTGAGTTTCCAACATGAAGTCATCTAACTCCGTACTTGTTCTGGTACTGGCCAGCTTGGCTGCATTGGCGCCTTTTGCCATCGATACCTATCTTCCGGCATTCGGCATGCTGGAGAATGACCTGGGTACGACGACTGTAAAAATACAGCAAAGCCTGACCTTCTATTTGCTGCCTTACGCCCTGATGACGCTATGGCATGGTGCGATTTCAGATGCGATAGGGCGCATTCCTGCCATTCAATGGGGCTTGGGCTTGTTCGTGCTGGCCTCGATAGGCTGTGCATTTGCACCTAATGTCGAGACGCTGTGGTTCTTCCGCGTATTGCAGGGTATAGGCGGCGGTGCCGGTAACGTGGTGGCGCGTGCCATGGTGCGCGACCTGTTCGAGGGTGCGCAAGCCCAGCGAGTAATGGCGACCGTACAGATGCTGTTTGGCATTGCTCCGGCTGTGGCGCCGGTGATTGGCGGTTTGTTGCTGGGCATACATTGGCAGGCGATTTTCATCTTCCTGGCTTTATATGCCGGGTTATCGTTGTGGGCTGCAGTGAAGTTCCTGCCCGAGACCATGCCACCAGAGAAACGCCTCAAGCTTTCAGCATCTACTGTATTGATGAGTTACAGGAAAGTCTACGGTGATAAAGAGTTTAATCTCGTGGTCATTGCGCTGGGCGCGGGTTTCTCAGGATTCTTTCTGTATGTACTCGCCAGCCCGGTTTTCCTCATGCAGCATCTCAATCTCAATGAATTCCAGTTCGGCTGGTTATTCATCCCTACAGTTTGCGGCATGGTGCTGGGCTCATATCTTGCCCGGCGCGCTGCCGGCAAAATGCAATCGAAGACAGTGATTCGGCTCGCATATGCATGGATGGCGCTGATGGTGGCGGCGAATCTGTTGATTTGCTATTTCCTGCCGCCATATTTCATATATAACATCCTGCCGGTTGCGCTCTTCAACGTTGGCATGGCGCTGGCGATGCCTATCCTTTCAATTGCTGCGCTGGACAGGCATCCGAAGATACGCGGTACTGCCGCTTCCGGTCAGGCTTTCATTCAGATGCTGCTCTCTACCGTGTCTGCCGGGCTGATTGTGCCCCTGGTCTGGTTTAGCCCATTGGGATTAGCCATGGCGATGGCAGGCTATCTCTTTATCGGCTGGTTTGCCATACGCAAGAGCCAGCTTTGGACAGGTAATAGAACTTGATGGCTAGTTCTGAAAAAGTGATATGGGTTGAAGACTCGCAGACGCAATCTGCATTGTGGCGTTCACAGAATGCAACAAAAGCGCCACAGTGTGTCATTGTCGTTGACGATGCAATCACGGCGGATAGCGCTTATCGATATGCATGCGAGGGCACTGCCATGCTTTGGCGTGGAGATTACCAGAATGCGCGTCAGTTATTGCAGGCCATGCGCAGGCGTATTGACAAAAAGCCGTCAAGGAAGCCGACGACAACCTTTCCTGAAGCTTTTCATTTATACCGGCAATCGCAATTACAGCGCGCGCGCATTCTTGGCATGCTGCTGGTTCCGCTGGATGCGCAATACAATATTGTCCTGCGCCGCGCACCAGACGTCGAACAAGCATGTATGGAAGTTTATGGGATAGCACGAGAGGCTTCACTTGTTTCCCTGCGAGAATTGCTCGGTGTGATCGGCGCGCATGAATGGCGAAAGAATGGGGTAGAGATTCCTGCTTTAGGCGCCAGGATTCATCCATACTACGGCGTGTTTTCACCAGTACGCGGCGAGTATCTGGAGTTGATTGCGCGAGCGCCTTTACCTGACAAAGACCTGGCTTTTGATATAGGCACCGGCACCGGTGTGATTGCTGCTCTACTGGCAAAGCGCGGCGTCGCCAAGGTGATTGCCACTGACATGAGTGATGCAGCCATTGCTTGTGCTCAGGAAAATATGCAACGGCTGGGCCTGCAACAACAAATCGAGATTATCAAAACCGATCTTTTTCCTGCAGGCAAAGCGGGGCTGATTGTCTGTAACCCTCCGTGGCTGCCTGCCAGTGCAAACAGCACTTTGGACCATGCGGTCTTTGACCCGAATAGCCGCATGCTGAAAGGCTTTCTGGGCGGAGTGGCTAAGCATCTGGAAACCGATGCTGAAGCCTGGCTGATACTCTCCGATCTGGCTGAGCACCTTGGTTTGCGCCCGCGAGAGCAGTTGATGGGCATGATCACAGCTGCTGGCTTGTATGTTGTGGAAAGGTACGATATCAAGCCGCATCATGCCAAAACCCTGGATCAGGAGGATCCGTTGCATCTGGCTCGTCAGGCAGAGCTGACATCGCTTTGGGTATTGCGTACCAATCCTGAGCCAAGCTAGCAGCTAAGATACGTTTTTTCGTTGCAAATTGCGTCCAACGAGTTTGATGCCGCGCCAGAGTTTGGGCAGCAGCCAGATCATCATCACTATCATCAGAACCAGAAAAGCCAGGAAAATAGCTGGATAAACCAGCGCCAGCCAGCCGCCGAAAATGAGCAGGATATCTTCAGCAAACGATGTGCTGATATTACTTGCGGGTTCAGGCGAGGTGTTAATCAGTGCACGGCTGCCGGCTTTTGTTAAGTGGGTGGCACCTGCCAGGGTGCCTCCCAGCAAAGCAACAGCTGTCGCAATGGCTGGGTCACTGCTATTAAAAGCGCCCATTGCGAGCAGGGCGCCAGCAGGGATGCGGATAAATGTCTGGATGCTGTCCCAGACGCTGTCGATATAGGGAAACTTGTCTGCGAGAAATTCGATTATCAGTAACACACCGGAAACGCTGATGACCGCTGGATGGATCAATATTTCCAGACCGCCTGGCAGGTCGACATAGCCAAAGTAGCCAAGTACGCCTATGGCGAAAATCGCAAAGTAGAGCCGGAACCCGCTGGCCCAACTGAGCCCCGTTGCCAATGCGATGGTCGAAACAATATCCATGTAAAAGATTGTGACGGAGATACAGGGCGCTGAAAAGCAGATTTTTGTCGGTTTTTAAATGCGTATAAACAAAAATGGGAACCGAAGTTCCCATTTTTATGTATGCCTATCCACCGGCAAGTGGTACTGGTTTATTCGACCAGTTCAGCCAATTTACCGGCACGGCCATTATTGGCATCGGCGTCAGGTAATGGTTCTTTCCTGCTGCTGATCACTGGCCACACTTCAGCCAGGCGGGCATTGAGCGCAATAAAATGCTGCTGGTCTGCCGGTACATCATCCTCAGCAAAAATAGCTTCTGCCGGGCATTCGGCTACGCACAGCGTGCAATCGATACATTCATCCGGATTGATGGCGAGGAAGTTCGGACCTTCAACGAAACAATCTACTGGACAAACGTCTACGCAATCAGTGTATTTACATTGAATGCAGTTTTCGGTTACTACATAAGTCATTCTATTTTCCTCTCATGCTGCCTTACAGCCAGACTGTATTTTAATGGATTTTGCTGGATAGTTGAAAGCTTAACGCTCGATCATCCCTGCACCCACTGTGTTATTGGTCGATTCGTCGATCATGATGAAAGCGCCGGTCGGTCGATTCGTCTTGTATGGATCCACCATCAATGGCTGAGCCAGTTTAAAGCTGACCTTGGCAATATCATTCATGGCCAAACCCTGGGCTGGCAACTGTTCAATGCTGTTCACATCGATCCGGTAACCGATTTCACTGACCTTGGCCTTGGATTCCCGCGTTGTGTGGCGGATCACATAGGTTCTGGCAAGGGAAAGCGGCGTTTCAGATAGCCAGCAAACCATCGCATCAATTTGCTTGACAGGCTCTGGCGCCTGACCGGTTTTGACGATCATGTCACCGCGTGAAATGTCGATTTCATCTTCCAGCAGCAGGGTGACAGACTGCTCGGCAATCGCACGCTGCATGTGTGTTTCGCCAAGCAGAATGGCTTTGATGCGTGAATTCTGGCCTGATGGCAGTGCAGTCACTGCATCACCTACGGCTATTTCACCGGATTCAATACGCCCCATGAAGCCTCTGAAATCATGCAGTTCAGGATCGTCGGAAGCGTGTGGACGGCATACGAATTGTACCGGCAAGCGGAACTGTTCTGCTTGCTCCGAATGGGCCGGTGGCGCTGCTTCCAGTATTTCCAGCATGGTCGGGCCTGAATACCAGGGCATGGCGTCGCCGCGATCTACGATCATGTCGCCATTCAATGCCGACATCGGTATGAACTGGATATCATGCCCCTCGCGTTGCAGGCCGATCTGCTCGGCAAATGCCAGGTAATCCGCACGAATCTTGTCGAATACGGACTGATCGTAATTGACCAGATCCATCTTGTTCACTGCGACGACGATATGCGGGATGCGTACCAGATGCGCGAGGAAGGAGTGACGGCGGGTTTGCGTCAGCACGCCCCTGCGCGCATCGATCAGGATGATGGCCAGATTGGCTGTGGAAGCTGCTGTGACCATGTTGCGTGTGTATTGCTCGTGCCCCGGCGCATCGGCAATGATGTACTTGCGCGTGCCTGTGCTGAAATAGCGATAGGCGACATCGATGGTGATGCCTTGCTCGCGTTCGGCCTGCAGGCCATCGGTCAGCAGGGACAGGTCGACGGCTTCCAGGCCGCGTTTTTTGGAGGTACGTTCAATCTGCGTGAGCGTATCGGCCAATATGGTCTTGGTATCAAACAGCAGGCGGCCGATTAAGGTACTCTTGCCGTCATCGACACTGCCGCAAGTCATGAATCGCAAAAGGCTGTCGTTATGTGGTTTTTTGTTCATGGCATTCATTAGAAATATCCCTCCTTCTTGCGCTGTTCCATGGAAGCATCGGAGGTCTGGTCGTCGAGCCGTGTAGCGCCTCGTTCGGTAATCGTTGTTGTCGCTGTTTCCAGCACAATCTTGGCGACGCTGTCGGCATCGCTGATGACAGGTGCTGTGCAGGTGATATCGCCGACTGTCCTGAATCGTACCTGCATATCGATCACTTCTTCACCAGGTTTTGGTGGATTGATCACGTCTCCATTGGTCAGTGGCACATTGACCGGAACGATCGAACCGCCACGCATGACGATATCGCGTTGATGTGCAAAATAAATGCTGGGCAAGCTCAGATTTTCGCGCTCAATATATTGCCAGACATCCATTTCCGTCCAGTTGGAAATCGGGAATGCGCGGATATTCTCGCCCTTGTGTGAACGAGCGTTATACAGGTTCCAGAGTTCAGGCCGCTGATTCTTCGGATCCCATTGACCGAACTCATCACGGAAACTCATGATGCGTTCCTTGGCGCGGGCTTTTTCTTCATCACGGCGTGCGCCGCCTATGCAGCAGTCGAAACCGAACTCTTCGATCGCTTCCAGCAGCGTGACTGACTGGTGCTTGTTGCGTGGTTCGTCCGGCGATTTCAATACCACGGTGCCGCGCTTCATGGAATCTTCCACTGAGCGCACAATCAGCCGTTCGCCGAGCTCTGCGGCACGCTGGTCACGGAAATCGATGACTTCCCGGTAGTTATGACCGGTATCGATATGCATCAAGGGGAAGGGAAAGCGACCGGGACGGAAAGCTTTCTCAGCCAGGCGCAGGATACACAGTGAATCCTTGCCGCCAGAGAACAGCAGCACAGGATTTGAACATTGTCCCGCGACTTCGCGCAGGATGTGTATCGCTTCGGATTCTAGCCAATCAAGATGGCTCAGGGTTTCTTTATTCAGGTTGGACATATCAATCACTAATAAAATAATTCGTTAAGGCTTGAGGTGGTGCCTTGTTTATTTTTTGACATGCAAGCCGCATTCCTTGGAGGTCGGATCTTCCCACCACCATCTTCCGGCACGGATGTCTTCGCCCATTGCTACAGCACGTGTACAAGGTGCGCAGCCGATGCTGGGATAGAACTGGTCATGCAGTTTGTTATACGGTACTTCATGCATCCGGATGTAGGCCCAGGTTTCTTTTTCCGTCCAGTCGCTCAACGGGTTCAGTTTCTCTAGGCCATTCGATTCGTCGAACTGGCGTACAGGTAGCTCGGCACGAGTAGCCGACTGTTGCGCGCGCATGCCGGTAACCCAGGCCTTTTTGCCTTTCAGTGCGCGTTGCAGCGGTTCTACCTTGCGCATATGGCAGCAAGCCTTGCGCAGGTCGATAGATTCGTAGAAAGCGTTGATGCCATGTGTCTGGACATAACTTTCTACAGTCTCCAGGCGCGGGAACAGAAGCCTGAGCCTGGTGGCATAGGTTTTCTCGACCTCTGCTATCAGATCATAGGTTTCTGTCGGCAGGCGGCCTGTATCCAGCGAGAAAATCTCGATGGGTAACTCTTCGCGCAGGATGATGTCAGTCAACACCATGTCTTCTGCACCCATGCTATTGGCGAAAGTTACCTGCTGCTGATCGCCAAACTCTTCGACTGCAGCCTTGAGCAGAGCCAGTACAGCCTGACGTTTGGCCGTTACCGATGCTTTCAGGGCGTCGGTGAGTTCTGGGGATGTGGCAGGATTACTCGCCGGAGGGCGTAGCAGGGAAACTTCTCCGCTCATTGCTGGCCGCGGTTGACGCGTCTCCAGACGGGCTGTGTCTCATCGACAGCACCTTGATACGGCTGGCTGAAGTCTTGCAGGCCGGTCAGGGCATCTTCAGCCGAACGATCTGGACGAATCAGGTAGCTGTCGTAACCGCAGCGTTTAAGGAAAAACAACTGATCGCGCAGGACATCGCCAAAAGCACGCAGTTCTTTCTTGTAACCATATCTGGTACGCAGCAGGTTGCCTATGGAGAAAATACGGCCATCAGCGAAGCGTTCGACATGCACTGCAATGATCGGTAACTGATTGATGTCAGCCACGCTGGCTACCAGTGTTTCCAACAGTTCATGGGTATCCAGCCAGATACCCAGTTCGCCTTTGTCCAGGCGAACAGCCAGCTCTTGCTTGCGTGCCTGCCAAACTGATAGCGGCACGATCACCTTGCCGGTCTCTGGAATCACGGTTGCAGCAATTTGCTCTGGTGTGTGCGTCTCTTCGCCGGTAAGTTTGAACAGCACTACCTTACCTGCCTGCTTGCGAACTGTTTCTTCGCCGGCTGGCAGGGTGATGCAGGTCCAGTCGTCTTCGACTATCGCATTGTTACGGATAAGGTTAGACATTGGCTGCCTCTTCTCTTTTGGCATAGACATGCGTCTTGAACGGTGCGATGCCAATGCGGCGTACCGTGTCAATGAAGCGTTCTTCAGGCGTACGTTCCTGAATATAGACTTCAATCAGGCGCTGAACGACCCCAGGCATCTCTTCAGCCGCAAACGAAGGGCCGATTACGGTGCCGATGCTGGCATCGTTACCTTGCTTGCCGCCGATAGTGACCTGGTACCACTCAGAGCCGTCCTTATCGACACCGAGGATGCCGATATGGCCAACATGGTGGTGGCCGCATGCGTTCATGCAACCGGAAATATTCAGTTCCAGCTCGCCGATGTCATGCAGGTAGTCAAGGTTATCGAATTGCATCTGTATCGCTTCTGCAATCGGGATACTCTTGGCATTTGCCAGTGAGCAGAAGTCGCCACCGGGGCAGCAGATAATATCCGTCAGCAAGCCGATATTCGGGGTGGCGAGTCCGTTGGTGCGGGCGATTTCCCAGACGGCATACAAGTCACTGAGTTTGACGTCGGCCAGAATCAGGTTCTGTTCATGGGAAACCCGCAATTCGCCAAAACTGTATTTCTCAGCCAGATCGGCCACGACATGCATTTGCTCGGATGATGCATCACCCGGTGCTTTGCCATGCGGTTTGAGCGAGAGCGTAACGGCGCGGTAACCGGGCTGCTTGTGCGGATGTACGCAACGTTTCGCCCATGCTGCGAAAGCAGGATTGCTGGCGATGGCACTGTCAAAACCTGAATCATGCGCTGGCAGTTTTTCATAAGGCATGGCAGTGAAATGCTTGGAAACCCGTGCCAGCTCTGCTTCAGTGATGGTATTCGGGCTGTCCTTGAGGAATTTCCATTCTTCTTCAACCTGACGGCGAAACTCATCGATGCCCAGTGCTTTCACCAGGATCTTGATGCGCGCTTTGTAAGCGTTGTCGCGGCGACCATGCAGGTTGTAGACACGGATGATGGCTTCGCAATAGGTCAGCACATGCTGCCATTCCAGGTGCTCGCGTATCACTGAGCCGAGGATAGGCGTACGGCCCAAGCCGCCACCGACCCAGACCTTGATCGCCATTTTCTGATGGTCATCGTAATAGAACTCAAGGCCGATATCATGCGCCTGCACGATGGCGCGATCTTTTTGCGTACCTGATACTGCGATCTTGAATTTACGTGGCAACAGGGCGAATTCAGGATGGAAGGTGCTCCACTGACGCATGATTTCAGCGACTGCACGCGGGTCGAGGATTTCGTCCGGAGCGATACCGGCGAACTGATCGGTCGTGATATTGCGGATGCAGTTGCCTGAAGTCTGGATGGCGTGCATCTCTACCGTGGCGAGCTCTGCCAGGATATCAGGGGTATCTTCGAGCTTAGGCCAGTTCAGCTGCAGGTTCTGACGCGTACTGAAGTGCCCGTAGCTACGGTCGTAGCGCTGTGCGATATCGCCCAGTTTGTGCAATTGCCTGGACGAAAGCATACCGTAAGGTACGGCGATGCGCAGCATGGGGGCATGGCGCTGGATGTACAGACCATTCTGCAAACGCAATGGGCGAAACTCTTCGTCTGTGAGTTCTCCGGCCAGGAATCGACGGGTCTGGTCGCGGTATTGGGCGACACGTTCGTCAATAATGGCTTGGTCTATCTCGTCATATTTATACATATATTTGAATCACTAATTCGTTACAAACTTGAGGCTGATTAACAGCTGGTTAACAATAGTCCAGTGGCCAGCACAGGGCGTAATATTTTATCAGGAATCTTGGCACTTAGACGGCTTCCAATTCAATTACCAGTAAAGAACCGATTAAAAATCGGCTAACAGCGTGAAGTTGACGTTACCGGGTGCCTGGCAGTTGCCAGGGCAGTGAAAGGTGTTGTGTGTGCCAAAGTAAGCCAATTGATGTGTGAGTTTCGAATCAACATGAGCCATGTATGCCATGATGCACCCATATGCCAACTGCGGCAGCAACGGAGAAATTGGGAAGAAAGGCGGGTAACGGTGTCATGAACGAGCTGCCACCCCGGTGATGCCGACTAAAACACCAGTCATTAAATCAGAAAAAATATAGCCGATTTTCACAAGCTGCCCCTAGCGGTTAAACACCATTTAAAACAACCCGGAACTATAGCAGTTTGTGACCTGATCTTTTAATACTATGTTATTCTACATATATTCTATTTGATTATATTGATCGGCTCAAAATGAAGCTCCATCAACTACGATATATCAGGGAAGTGGCAAAACAGAATCTCAATATCTCTGAGGCTGCAGAGGTGTTGCATACATCGCAGCCGGGTGTCAGTAAGCAGATTCAGTTACTGGAAGAAGAGCTTAACCTGCAGATTTTCCAACGCAACGGCAAACGCCTGGTAGGCATTACCGAGCCTGGCAAGGCGATTCTTGCCCTGGCAGAGCGCATGATGTTTGAAATGGAGAACATCAAACGCGTCGGCGAGGAGTTCAGCCATGAAGAAACCGGCTCACTGACCATAGCAACCACGCATACGCAGGCGCGCTACCGTTTGCCGTCCGCCGTCAAAAACTTCATGGATCAATATCCCAAGGTGAAACTGACGATACACCAGGGCAATCCGACCCAGGTGGCAGAGCAGGTGGCAAGCGGTGAAGCTGATATCGGCATAGCGACGGAGGCGATCAGCAGCTATGAAAAAATTCTGTGTTTGCCTTTGTATCGCTGGAATCGGTGCATTGTAGTGCCGCACGGCCATCCTTTGCTTACTGATGTGCCGCTTACCCTCAAAAAAATCACTCAATACCCATTGATCACCTACGATTTCGGCTTTACCGGCAGTTCAATCGTCACCGGGGTATTCGATAAACAGGGCTTAAGCCCCAATATCGTGCTGACCGCGATCGATGCCGACGTTATCAAAACCTATGTCAATCTCGGGCTGGGCATCGGTTTACTGGCTAATATGGCTTACGATAAGGATCGAGACACGAATCTTTCCATGATTGATGCCAGTCACCTGTTTCCTGAGAGTACGACGTATCTCGGGATTCGGCGGGACGCATATCTGCGCGGCTTCGCTTATGCTTTCATCCAGTTGCTGGCGCCAGGATACGATAAAAAAGCTGTGCAATCAGCGCTTAAAGACTAGTTCTGATGATACTTTGCCGCGTATGATATTGGCATGGATCTGGATGTGTGGAAGCGAACCAATAGTACAGTCGAGGCAGGTTCAATTATGAAATTGTCATTCAATATTCCGGCATATGCCCTGTCTTCAGTGCTTCTGCTTTTGCCCATTAGCCAAACAGCCTGCGCGGCGACCAAAATGCCTGCCATCGACCATGCTTCTGCACTTTATGAGGTGCCGGTTGAACCGGGCGTTACTTACGAAGATGTTATCTTCAGTTTAAAGACCGTTTCAGAAGGCATGAACTTCGTTAATCCTGCGAATTTTCCTATTGCAGAGCATTTGAAACTGCGTGGGCTAAAGCCTGAAGAGCCGCTGGAAGTCCGCACTTATTGCAATCTCAGTATTGGTACTGAAATCCTGCTGGATCACCCGGAATTTTCTGTTTTTGCGCCATGCCGCATTGCCATCTACAAGCGACAAGGCAAACTGTATCTTGGCCTGGACCGGCCTACTTTCGATTTGAAAAGCATCAAAAATCCGACTGAACGTGCTAAAAAATCGGCACAAGAGTTGGAGGATGTACTTATCAGCATGATGGATAAGGCCCGGCGAGGCGACTTTTAATAACCCAAACTTTTATGGATGACAGCATGGCTGAACCGATGTTGATCGCAAAAAGCGAAGATTTTATTTACCTCTTGCCACGCATGGCGAATCGCCATGGCTTGATTGCAGGTGCGACGGGGACGGGTAAGACAGTTACCTTGCAAATGTTGGCCGAGCAGTTCTCGCGTAATGGTGTGCCGGTATTCATGGCCGATGTGAAAGGCGATCTTTCGGGAATGAGCCGGGTCGGTGGAGGCAATGCAAAAATAGATGAGCGTGTTGCCCAACTGGGCGTAGAAAGCTTTAGTTTTAACGCTTGCCCAGTGACTTTCTGGGATGTGTTTGGTGTGAAAGGGCACCCGGTCAGGACGACAGTGGCAGAGTTGGGGCCTTTGTTGCTTGCCAGGATGCTGAACCTGAACGAGGTGCAAGGCGGCGTATTGACGGCAGTGTTCAAGATTGCTGATGATAAAGGCTGGTTGTTGCTCGATCTGAAAGATCTGCGTGCCATGATGCAGCACGCCTCCGAGAATGCTGCCCAATACAGCGCTGAGTACGGCAATATTTCCTCTGCCAGCGTGGGTGCGGTTCAACGCGCCTTGCTGCAACTGGAACATGAAGGCGCGGATCAACTGTTCGGTGAACCTGCCCTGAATCTGGACGACATGATGCAGACCGATAGCAAGGGTCACGGTTTCATCAATATCCTGGCTTCAGATAAGCTTTACAATTCACCGCGCGTTTATGCTTCCCTGCTGCTCTGGATACTATCCGAATTGTTCGAACAGTTGCCGGAGGTTGGGGATGTGGATAAACCCAAGCTGGTTTTCTTTTTCGATGAAGCGCATTTGCTATTTAACGATGCCCCCAAAGCCTTGATGGATAAGATAGAGCAGGTAGTCCGCTTGATTCGTTCCAAGGGCGTCGGCATCTATTTTGTCAGCCAGAATCCATTGGATATTCCCGATGTGGTACTCGGCCAGCTTGGTAATCGCGTACAACATGCCTTGCGTGCATTCACCCCCAGGGATCAAAAGGCGGTTAAATCAGCTGCTGAGACATTCAGGTCAAACCCTGGAGTCGATGTAGCCAGTGCCATTACCGAATTGGGTGTCGGTGAAGCACTGGTTTCATTCCTGGATGAGAAGGGCAGACCGATGCCAGTGGAGCGGGCATTCGTTATTCCGCCCGGCAGCCGTATCGGTATGGCTACCGATGACGAGCGCAGCCAAAGCATTCGCTCTTCTGTGATTTATGGCTACTATGAGAAATCAGTGGATCGTGAATCAGCCTATGAGATTTTGAAAGCGCGTGCGGTAGAGTCCGCAGCTCAGGCAGAAGCCCAGGCAGCGGCAAAGACTGAGGCAGCACCTAAACGGCCAGCAGGCAGGCAGCCAGACACCTTGATCGAGACCATGGCGAAAACCGCTGCCCGTACTGTGGGGTCAGAACTCGGTAGAAGGCTTATTCGCGGTGTGCTTGGCTCATTGCTGAGTGGAAAAAAGTAGCGTTTTCTATCCATGGCAATATCCAAAAGAAATCAGCTGGAACCGGCAGAAATCGCGCGCGAAACGATCAAACGCATGGCCATGCAACGCATTGCGCCAACGCCTGATAACTACAAGCGTATTTATAATGAAATTGCAGAACTGCCGACGGCTGAGCCACTTGAGGATGCGCTGAATCGTGTGCTGAAAGAACTCCCGCGCCAGACTGCAGAGAGCAGCAAGTGGATAGGCGCATGGGAAAAGTTACTCGCCAGCCGTAACTGGAAGGCTTTACCAGCAATGCTGGGCGTGGAGATGCAGGAGAAAGTCGCGCAAGCCAGGCAGTGGCCTGATGCGATTCGCGACCTGCTGCGGGCATGGGATGCAAAGCAGCCCAGCCTGACGCCGCAACGAAAAAAAGAAACGCTGGAGCGCGTGCTGATTAATTTTGGTAGCGATCCCCAGTTGCCCGAGAAGCTGCAGGCAATGACCAAAAGCTGGTCTAATTACGCGGATGGCACTTCAGGCTTGATTGATGTCGGTGCAGGAGAAAACAAAGCCGAAATCATTGAGCCCAGTGACCTGAATAACCCGCCCGTTCCGCTAAGCCCAAGATTGGCTGCGCTGCAGGAAAATATCAACACCTTGCAAGAGATGCTCAGGCAATCGTTAAGGAATGGGTTGATCCCGAGGCTTGAGGGCTATCCTGAGCTGCAACAGGAGGCTGGCCAGATATTCTCCCTGTCAAACAAGGCTGCCAGAAATGAGGACTGGCAATTGTTGGCAAGGCAGCTTAAAACTTTAATCGGCAGGGTTGAGCTGATCGGTATTGAAGAGCAGGAGATCAAACATGACTTGCTGGCATTGCTTAAATTGCTGGTTGATAACATCGGTGAACTTGTTTCCGATGACCAGTGGTTGCGTGGACAGATTGCCGTAGTGCAGACCATTATCTCCAGCCCCCTGGAGAAAGAGCAGATCAAGGATGCAGAGAAAAGCCTGAAAGAGGTGATCTTCAAACAAGGGGCATTGAAACACAGCCTGACTGAAGCAAAGCATAACTTCAAGCAGATGGTCGCAACCTTTATCGAGCGGCTTGGGACAATCTCTGATTCAACAGGCAGCTATCACAGCAAAGTCGCAGGTTACAACCAGAAACTTTCCAATACTGACGATATCATCCAGATCAATGCCTTAGTCGAGAGCCTGATGCAGGATACCAGTGAAATGCAGACCAATCTTCTGCGTTCACAAGATGTATTGATCGAGCAGCGCAATAAGGTGGAAGCCTCTGAAGAGCGCATCAGGCGACTGGAGATCGAACTTACGGAACTGAGCGAAAAAATGCGTATCGACCAGCTCACCGGGATACTCAATCGCCGCGGCCTGGAAGAGGCATTCACACAGGAAATCGCTCGCGCACACCGAGGTGAGAGCGATTTAAGCGTCGTCTTGCTGGATATCGATAATTTCAAACGGCTGAACGATACTTACGGTCACGAGGCCGGTGATATTGCATTACAGCATCTGGCCAATACCGTGAAGGAAACGGTGCGTCCGATAGATGTAGTGGCGCGTTTCGGCGGTGAGGAATTCGTGATTTTGTTGCCGAACACCAGAATAAAAGAAGCGGTTGGCCTGGTGACAAGACTGCAACGTGAACTTACAAAGAAAATCTTCCTGCATAACAATGAACGCTTGTTGATTACCTTTAGTGCGGGCATCTCCCTGTTTAAGATGAATGAGGAGCAGGAGACTGTCCTGCATCGTGCAGATCAAGCCATGTATCTGGCAAAATCCACCGGTAAAAACCGCGTGCTGACTGAAGACGACTTGATTCGTGCCAGGAAAAACCTCCAAGGTTCGATCTAGTCCCGATGCAAACTATCCAGCAATCCGGTCTTGCAGAGCAGACTATCAATAAATCCCGCTTTGTCGCCCTGGCTGCATATTGTGTGAATGAGAACGAAGTGATGCGGATGTTAAGGACGCTGGCGTCGGAACATAGCCATGCCCATCACCTGGCATTTGCTTATCAACTGAAGACGGAAGGCGGGCTGGTTCAGCGCATGAATGATGCGGGTGAGCCTTCCGGCACTGCAGGCAGGCCGATATTGCAGCATATTGAAGGTCAGAAACTCATCAATGTTTGCGTAGGAGTGATCCGCTATTACGGTGGAATTAATCTGGGAACAGGTGGGTTGGCGCGTGCTTATGGCGGAACCGCCAAGCTTGCCATTGAGGCTGCCAAACTGATGCCTTATGTTGAAATGGCTGATATCCAGTTAGACATTGACTATTCACGGCTGGATAGCCTGACTCGCGAAATCACAAAATTAAATGGAAAGATTCTGGACAAGTCGTTTAACGATCATGTCAGCATCAAGGCCTCAGTGCCATTGCATGAGATCGAGGCCCTGTCTGCACGTTATCAGTTTCATCGATGAGGTCTAATTGCTGGTTGACTGGGCTTTTACCCGTTTTTGCTTGGGGTGGAACTTGGCCCCGACATGGACTTGTTTGCGTTTCTGCGCCAATTCGATCTGATGTTGGCGTTCAGCCAAGGCGCGTTTTTTTTCTTCACTGACTTTGCCGTGACAATGCGGGCAACTGATACCTTGTTCGAATAGGGGGGATTGTCGTTCTTCCGGGCTGAGCGGATGACGGCAGGCACGGCAGAATTCGTAATTTCCGGGCTTAAGGCCGTGCCCAACGGAAACACGCTCATCAAAGACAAAACATTCGCCTTCCCACATGGATTTTTCTTCGGGCACCGTCTCCAGGTATTTGAGTATGCCGCCTTGCAGATGGTAAACCTCTTCAAACCCTTGACTTCGCATGTAAGCCGTCGATTTTTCACAGCGTATCCCTCCAGTGCAGAACATCGCCACCTTTGGTTTTGCGCGCAAACCGGCTTCTTTCTTAACCCAATCAGGCAATTCAGAAAAACTTCTGGTTTTAGGGTTGATCGCACCTTTGAAGGAGCCGATACCGACTTCATAGTCGTTGCGCGTATCAATCAGAATTACGTCAGGGTCGCTAATCAGTGCATTCCAGTCTTGCGGCTTGACATAGGTGCCAGCCATTTCGCTCGGCTTCACTTCCGGCACACCCAGTGTCACGATTTCTTTTTTCAGCCGGACTTTCAATCTGTAGAAGGGCTTTTTCTCTGTCCAGGATTCTTTGTGCTCCAGATCGGTGAGCCTGCCTTTGAAAATCGGGTCGTTTCTCAGAAAATGCAGTACGCGCCGGATATTGTCCTCAAAACCAGCGATGGTGCCATTAATGCCTTCTTCAGCAAGCAGCAGCGTCCCTGTAATTTCGTTGGCTTCGCAAATGGCGAGCAGCGGCTCACGCAGCGTTTCGAAATCCGGGAACGATACGAATTTGTAGAGGGCGGCAGTGAGGTACTTGGGCATGAGTAATAACCTGGAATTGCAATGAATTGATCTAATCCCATATTATAGCTGGGGTTATGTCTGCGGGAAACATAAGGTTTCCCGCAGAGAGATCATGTGTTCAATTGATATCCGCTTCCCAGGCATTGCCATATATCTTGCCGTTGCGCGACAGGATAAACATCTGGTACATGCTGGTAAACCACATGAAAGCCGATGCGAGGCTATAACCGATGCCGCCAATGATGGTCAGCCAGGCAAATCCCGGGTGCAGTTTTGTCAGCCACCAGGAAAGTACGTCCACAATGAGAAAGCCGAAGGGCATGGCGATTGCCAAAACCTTCAGCCATTTCGGCACGTTTACCGCAAAGCTGAAAACCAGGGCCATCAAGAAGAAGATGAAGCTGATACCGAATAAATGGATGTGCGACACACGTGTCAAACTCTGTACGCTGGCACCTTCGTCAATGGCTGCTACTTTTCTGACTTCTTCATAGTTGTTGAAGTTGGGAATACCAGGAATTGCACTATGGCACATGACACAGTGCTGGGAAAAAACGTCCTTGAAACGCGGTTTCCACTCAGCCTCAGGTGCTCCTTCACGCGCCCATTTGATGATGTCAAGACGTATCTCAGGGGTAGCCTTATCTTGCATGGAACCATTGAGTTTACTTTCCAGTGTGGTTCCATTGCGATTTCCATAGTAGCTATACACCACGTCATCCAGAGACAAGCCAACTTTGCCATCAGCCATGCCATGCGTCATCATGATTTGAAGGCCGGCCATACAAAGGCCAACACCAATCACCAGCAAATACCCGGCGAACAGTACTTTGAGGGTGATAGGCAGGTTTGGCAGATTCAGCCAGTTCAGGTTGGATTCAGACGATTTCATGCAGTGGTCTCATTAGTCCAGATTGATGTTATTGAATTTGGATATGTTGCTTGATGTGTGATTAATATTTGATTGCTTGCGTTACTTGAGTACCAGGATCTCGCCTTTGCCGTCGTTGGCGATATCTCCTGCATAACGTTGCACACGGTTGGTGTCTATTTTAGCGAACTTGCTGGGTAATTGACCGAACGACTTGAACATCAGGCTCAAAAACGGCAGCGTATGCGTGCCGCAGTCTTGCAGGGTGGCATGCATATTGGGTGTTTGGGTCAATAGCAGGGTGCCGCGACGCATGCCGTAGCCGACGTATTCGCCGACCGAGCCCAGTACGCCGATAGTGCCAGCCAGCATGCGCGATGCGCAATAGCTGCCTGCGTTGCCTTCAATCAGCAGTATACCGCGGCGCATCTGGTCACCCACACGCTCACCTGCATTGCCGGTGACGATGACGGTGCCGCCTTTCATGCCCTTGCGGTCGCCGACGATGGCCGCGGCAAGGAAGTCGCCTGCATTGCCATGGATGTGGATCAGGCCATTAGCCATCCCGCTGGCAGCATAGGCATCGACATTGCCGTGTACGGACAATCTGCCGCCGCGCATCTGAAAGCCGGTGTAGGAGCCAGTATCACCTTTTACAGTGATGGCTCCCGTTTTCATTTTGCTGCCGATGTAATCGAGTTTGGCGTTGCTGTTGTCAATTACGATATCGTTGCTGTCATTACCGCTGACATCAAAGGCTTCATCAACGCGCAGCTGTTTTTTGCCATAGGGCAGATGAATCGCTGCGATTTCTTCCCCGGATTTACCGGCAAGTGCATCGGGAATCAACGGCGACAGGTCGATGCGCTGCTTCGGTTCTAATTTGAGGGTGAAGGTAAGGGCGCTCATGCTTTAACCCCATCTAATGTTGAATCGGACATGATGTCGCGTAAATGGAACTGGAACTGCCCGAGTTTGCCGCCATAATTACCGGCCGAAATTCGCTTGATGCCGTTTTTAGCCCCCAGTTCGCATGCTGCCGCAATACCTACGCGCGTCGCCTTGCGGATATCGAGATCGGTCAGGCCATCGATGACAATTTCCATCACGGATTCGATATCGGCAGAAAGTTCGGTCTTGGTCAGGCCTTTCAGTGTCGGGCAGAACGCGTCATTGGTTGAAGCGAACATGGATTTGTACTTGGAACCGACCTTGGACCCGGAGCGCACAACGCCGCCGGGGAACGGCATGATGACATTCGGGATCTTTTTCATGGCCTCGATCGCGGCTTCGCAGGCGGCGAGCGCTTGCGGCTGGGATTCTGCAAGCACCAGGAAATTACCACCACCAACCGCGCGCACCATGCCGGTGGTTTCTTCAGTGATGAATTCGCCATCCATCACCGGCACGCGCCAGTAGCGTTTGCCGCCGAACTGCTTGGAAATCTGGAAGCCGTCGCCGAAAAAGCGCAGGTTCTTGCCGAGATTGATGCGCGTGACTTCTTCAGACTTGCCGTCGATCCCGGAGAAGGCGGCCGCTGTCGGGCAGGTCAGGATGCATTGGCCCATGCGGGTTTCCAATTGCTTCATCAATACTGCGCTGCCCATGGCGAACATCAGGATGGCAACGCCAGGGCGTCCATCAGGCGTCTCATCGGGCCCCAACTCTTTTTCAATTCCTGCTTCCACACCGCAACCGATGACCGATGTGGCAAAGCCGGTCATCGCATTGGCTGCGTTGTATGCCCATTTATGGTTCTGTGCGGTGATGATGACCCGGGTGCCGCGCATGTTGAATGCTTCTGCGAAGGTGTCGTCGATTTGTACGCCGTTGATAATCATGCCGTAGCTCCAAAGAGCGTAGCATTAGTAAGCGTAGTCTCGAAGAGAGCATTAATGGGGGCAGCCTTATTTGGCGTAGTTTGATGATGATAATCTGTAAGCATCACTCGGTTTTCTCCCGGCGTCCCTTGCATTCCTGCACTATCACTTTGCCACGCCCGTTTTCTGCGATCTCGTCATCGCGCACTTTGAAGTTTTCCATGTTGATGGTGTGGTACTGGTCGAAATACTTTTTCAGGTCTTTTTCAATGCCGCGGTCAAACTCGGGCTTTACCGTATGCGTGCTGCCCCAGGTCACCTTGACGACTTTGCCGTCCCTGACGACGAGTTCGCCATCCTTGAACACATAATCCGGCTTGGCGAACATGGTTTCGCGGTCGGCATTGTCCGTATAGACGGTAATGTCGGCACCGGCACCCACACCCAGGTGGCCGCGATCATGCAGGCCAACCAGTTTGGCAGCGCCTGCACGCGTCATGATGGCGATTTCGTACAGGCTGTATTCGCGGTCGATCGAGGCCAGCGTGCTCATGGCCTGCGCGTCCAGGTTCAGCTTGGCGAACGTATCATTACGGAAACTCTTGTCCATCAACAGCTTGATCAGGTGCGGATAACTGGTGAAAGGTGCGCCGTTCGGGTGGTCTGTCGTCAGGAAAATACGCCATGGATCTTCCGTCAAGAGGAAGATTTCCAGGCCAATGGCCCATTGCAGGGCATTGACGAAATTCTCATCTTTGTATTTGAACGGCACGACACCGCAGCCTGCATCGCACTCGATATCCATGATGACCGATTTTTTCGGGCTGCCGTGGGCCGCGTTGGCGAACTGCCGCATGTTGTCGCCGGAGGCGGTGACGGTCTGGCCGAACAGGATCTGGCCGACATCGGCAGATACGTTCTTGTGCTTGTTGAGCGCTTCGGCAATCGCCGCAGCGCCGGAGGAAAACTTGCGGTCGCCTTCGGTGCCGTAGCTGTGAAACTGGATGTGCGTAAGGTGAACCGGGAAGCCCTCGACCGCGCCCATGGTCTTCAGCGTGGTTTCCATGTTGCCGGGAACGCCGAGATTGTTGCCGTGTACATGCAGCGGGTGCGGAACGCCCAGTTCGTGTACAGCACGGGACAGCGATTTCAATACGTCGCGCGGCGATACCTGATAGTGGCTATGCTGCTCATCCAGATCCAGTGCACGCTGGTTGAATTTGAAGGCGCTGATGCCGCCGGGATTGACGACCTTGATGCCGATGGCCTGGCTGGCATGCATGGTCCAGGCGACGTAATCATTGATCGCATTCTGGTCCTGTTTGGCGGTCAGCATGCGCAGGAAGAAGTCATCGCTGCCCAGCATGGCATAACCGCCCTTGTCGATAATCGGCGTGTCGCCCATTTCAAGGTGCGTCTGCCGCGCATTCACCGGCATCATTGCCGGTTCGAAACCCGCGGTGTAGCCCATTTCAGCGTAGCGATAGCCGGTTGTCAGCGTCGAAGGTGCGGCATGTCCGCAGCCTGAGCGGCAATGTTCGGTGTGGGCAACTGGATCGGCTCGGTGATCTTCCGGCAGCATCATGCGGGCAATATTTACTTTGCCGCCGCCGATATGGGTGTGCATGTCAATTGCGCCAGCCATCACGACTTTGCCGCGAAGGTCGTATTCCTGCGTTATTTTCTCGTCGTCGCGCGGGCGCTCGACGATGCGGCCATCACGTACATAAATATCCATGACCTTGCCATCAACCTGATGCGCAGGATCATAAATTTTGCCGCCAGTCAGTTTAATCAGCATGTGTTGAATCCAATTTTATTGCTTGTTCAATAGCCGTAATGACTTCCGCCAGAGTTGGCGAAGTGCTTGCCCGTAACCTTGTCAGGGGGAGGGTGACTGAACTATCAATGCGGAACATGGTGCCGGCATGATCAATGCCAGGGATGCCTACCGGTATAAACACATCAGGTTCTTGTGCAAAATCGGTGGCAGCATGGCCCAGCACGATGGTGGGTACTGCAGTTTCAGGGGGTGTTTTTTCTGCGCTGAAGCTGTTGATCCATAACAGGCTATCCGCCTCACCAGACTCCAGTAAACGCGTGGTGCCGAAATGGTAGGGGTCGTACTCGGGATAGTCGCGCTTGAACGAATTGCGAATCGGATAACCACTGGTCCATGTGCTGGTCTGGTTAACGCTGTAGTCGCCTTCGCTGCCGCCCAAAGGCAGGCCGGAAGAGCGCGTTTTTTCGTTAAGCTTGATGACCATTTCCGTGATGTTCTGCACGGTGAGTTCGGCGTGCGGGAAATCCAGTGCGCTACTGATCCAGGAGACCACGCTATATTTGGCTTCATGCAAGCGTGCCGCAAGTTTTGCGAGCTCATCTGTTGGGATGCCCGCGATAGATTCTGCAAATAACTTCTTGCCAGCGACTAATGCGTGCAATGCGGCAGTGACATCAGGCAATTTCTCGATATCGCATTCCAGTACGGTTGGTTTCGTACCGCTGGGTGAAATGCCATGGGAAGTATCCAGACCTCTGCCACCGAGGTAAACCACTTCCCGGCTGGAGGTGTCCTGCCCGAACATCGTTTCGGAATTCCAGATTTGCCGTTCGAAAAAACGGGAGTTATAACTGACGATGTCCGTGCCGATCACCAATAACAAATCAGCCCGGTTACGCACTTCTGTCAGTGTGGTGACCATCCAGCCTGCGTTTTGTACAACCAGTGTATTGCGCAGGCTGCTGTAGGAGTTCATGTGATCCAGTGTCGCGCCTGCGCTATCAGCCAATTGCATGATGGCGCGCATACCCTGCACTTCGGTGCTGAGCCCGGCGAATAGCGGCTGGTTTGAGTCGGCCAGTATTTCTGCAGCCCTTGCAACAGCGGCTTCCAGTGATGCCGGTTTACCTGCAATGCGGGGGCTTGTTTCAATGAGAGGCTGTTCGAAAAAACGAATGCCTTTGGGACAGCCGTTTTTAGTGACTTCAAGTGTGCCTGCAGTGCTTCGACTGATGACAAGGTCGTCACATAAAAGGCCACAGGCAGGGCAGGCAACATGTTCGCGAACCATGCCATCTGAAGGCATGCTGTTTAGATCAGTCTGGCTTTTGCCCGAACTCTGCATTTCATTCTCTCTCATCAAACCGTTTGTATTTTTTATTAACGCTACACGGCATTGGTATGTAGTTATTTGCTCATGGATTATGCAAGCGATATGAAACGATGGTCAAGGCGGAACAACACCATAAAAGCCCAGCAATTCTAGCATTTGTCTTGATGCGACTAAAGCGTGCCGAACAATCCAGGTCAACTTTTTACATGGATACCCTGGATAATCAGGAAAATGGCGAGTTATCAAAGCATCGCCTGCTGCGATACAATTACGCATTTACTGGCTTTCATCTGAATTGTTTACCTCTATGTCTTTAACCGATCCCATTTTGCAGGAAGCCGTCCATGTGTCGACGACTGCACGGTTGCACATGGGCTTTTTCGACCTGAATGGCGGTTTGGGCCGTCAGTTTGGCAGTATCGGCGTTTCGTTGGACCAGCCCAGTACCGTACTGACGGCATGGCGCACTTCCGGGTTCACAGCTGAAGGCCCGGGAGCTGCGCGCGCTGTAGCCGTTGCCGAGAAAATTGGCAGGGCCCTCAAGCTTGATGGCGGCATGCATATGCATTTGACCGAGGTCATTCCTGAGCATTCCGGACTTGGTTCCGGCACTCAGATGTCTTTGGCCGTTGGTTTGGCGCTCAATAAATTGTATCAACTTGGTTTAATACTGCAGGATGTGGCCCTGTTAACCGAACGCGGTGCGCGCTCCGGCATCGGCCTCGGTACTTTTGCCGAGGGCGGCGTGGTGATTGATGGGGGGAGGGGCCCTCAAACCCTTGTGCCTCCGGTGATTGCCCGTGCTGATTTCCCAGAAGAGTGGCGAATTGTATTAATTTTTGATTCTGCCGATATAGGGGTACATGGAACCGAAGAGTCGGAGGCTTTCCGTACCTTGGCGGAGTTTCCTGCAGATATTTCTGCTGAGCTCTGCCGGCGAGTATTGATGCAAGCTTTGCCCGCACTGGCTGAACATGATTTAAAAACATTCGGTGCGGCAATACGCGAATTGCAGGAGCGTACAGGCGATTACTTTGCGCCGATTCAAGGTGGCCGTTATGCTAGCAAGCGGGTTACCAGGGTGCTTGATTGGTTTGATGAACAGGGTTTGCTGTGCTTTGGCCAAAGCTCATGGGGGCCAACCGGATTTGCAGTATTGGCAAGCCAGGAGCAGGCGGATGAATATCTGCAGGCATTACGCAGCAAGTTTGCTGAAGAAAAGTCTTTGTCGTTTCTGGTGTGTAAAGGCCGAAATAGAGGCGGGATATTGCGTGACATTAACTGATTGTTTTTATTTTAAATAACACACAATCTGTGTGACTTGTACAAGTTGTTTGCAATACTATTTCAGTGAAATTATTGAAAACTTTAAGGTAAGTAAATGGAAAAAAAAGTATCGATTCTGCATTTGATCACGGCAGCTAAAAATGCCAGCCCGTTTGATGTCAACATGGCGTATGACGCAGGTTTCGACAAAATCATGCCTTACACCGGCGTTGAGCTTAAAGATGTAATGGGTTTGGTGCAGGATGCGATTTTTTCGCGCAGCCCGAGCGGCGTAAAGCGCGAGAGCATTTTCATCGGCGGTCGTGATATCGATGTGGCGATGGACATGCTGGCAACGGCACGTGAATCCATGGTGCCGCCATTTGAAATTTCAGTGTTTGCCGATCCGTCCGGGGCTTTTACTACCGCAGCCGGCATGATGGCCAAAGTCGAGCAGCATCTTAAAAAGCATTTCGGCGGAGACCTTACAGGGCGCAAGGTCAGTATATTTGGCGCTACCGGGCCAGTGGGTGGATGTACGGCAGTCATTGCCGCAAAATATGGTGCTGAGGTTGAAATGGTGTCGCATCGATCCATGGCCGATGTTGAGGAAAAGGCTGATTCGTTCAGAAAGCGCTACAAGGTTGATATCAAGTGTGCCGACGGTAGCAACGAAGAACTGAAGGCGGCGCTGCTGAAAGATACCGATATTGCATTATGCTGTGCTGCAGCAGGTGTCCGGGTGATTACCATTGCTCAGATGGCGGCATCCTCCAGATTGAAAGTCGTCGCCGATGTGAATGCTGTGCCGCCAACCGGTGCGGAGGGTGTTGATGTGCATGCTGATGGTGTGGCGATCGACGGCACAAAAGCTTACGGCATCGGCGCACTGGCGATTGGTAATGTGAAATACAAGACGCAGCACAATCTACTGCGCCAAATGCTGGAAGGGGATAAAAAGCATTACCTGGATTTCCTTTCTGCTTTTGAAATGGCTCGTAAAAGCCTTTAAGTTTTCCATATACTGATTCCAGATCGGTCGTCTGAAAAACCATAGGAAAATTGTCGTAGCCTCTGTTTCTGCCAGGCCGTTTGTGCAGGCGGCAGTCGCTGCCGGTTACGACGTGATCGCACTGGATGCCTTTGCCGACAGGGATACCAAGCAAGCCGCTGGTAGCTTGCATGCGCTGAAATACAGTGAAGGCAGTTTTGATGCGGATGAGCTGAAAGAAGTACTGCAATCGATTGCCAAGGCGTCGCCGTTTGGCTTGGTCTACGGCAGTGGGTTCGAAGCGCAGCCGGCACTTCTCAGCTTGGTGGAAACGTATGTACCGCTGATTGGCAACTCGGTCAGGATTGTCAGGAACATGAAGCGGGCAATCACGTTCTTTGCTTTACTGGATGTGCTTAATATTCCGCATCCTGCTGTTAACCTGCAGCAGATGCGTCAGCAGGATTTCAGCTCTGGTACCTGGCTGACTAAGAGAAACGGTGGCTCTGGCGGGACGCATATCCGTAAAGCAAAAGCTAACGAGCCGCTCGAGCAGGGCAGTTATTACCAGCAGGAAACACAAGGCATACCGGTTTCCTTATTGTTTGCAGCAGATGGCACGACGGTGAGGGAAATCGGCTTCAACCAGCAATGGCTGGCGCCAACCTCCCTGATGCCGTATCGCTATGGCGGTGCTGTCAGCCGCGCGGCATTATTGCCAGCGATTAAGCAGCGACTACTTGAAGCCGCGCAGAAATTGACAAGTGCTGTTGGTTTGCGTGGTTTGAATAGCCTGGATGCCATCATGGATGGTGAACGTTTATGGGTACTGGAACTTAACCCGCGCCTGACAGCTACTTTTGATCTGTATCCGACCATAAATGGCGAGTTATTCGATCTTCATGTAAGGGCTTCGGCAGGCAGCCTTGCCAATTGGCCGCAACTGAGCGCCAAATCCAAGGCGCACTATATTGTGTATGCACCAGAGAACATTAGCGTGCCTGCAGTATTTGATTGGCCTGATTGGGTGGCCGATGTTCCGCTTCCTGCCACTCATATCAAGGCAAGCGATCCGATTTGCACGGTCACGGCGGAAGGCAATAGTGCAGACGAGGCTGTCGCGCTGATGGCGGAAAGAGTAAAGCTGTTAATAAAACAATTAATCTAAATATATAACCAGACAGATAGCGCAAAGAAAGCAGGGAGAGAAATGAGCGAACAGCATACCCCCAATATTGATACCAGCTTGTGGCCCAGTGTGAATCAGCTGACCAACCCTCTGGTTCAGTATCTGGTAGATAACGCAAATGCACTCAGACTTGGTGTCAGCCGGCATGAGAGTGGGTGCACCATCATCGATGCAGGTATCAGACACGCCGGTGGTTTGGAGGCTGGCCGCTTGATTGCGGAAATCTGCATGGGCGGCCTTGGGCATGTCAGCTTGCAGACTTCGCAAGCATTGCCGAATTGGCCCTGGATGCTCTCGGTGCATTCCAATAACCCGATATTGTCTTGTTTGGGCAGCCAATATGCAGGTTGGAGCCTGGCGCATGAGAAGTTCTTTTCATTAGGCTCTGGACCAGGCCGTGCTATTGCCGGTCGCGAGGAGCTCTATAAGGAACTCGGTTACCAGGACAAGGCTGATAAAGCTTGCCTGGTGCTTGAGAGTGAAAAAGCACCGCCGCTTGAGGTGGTTGAAAAAGTATCTCGCGACACTGGTGTTAGTCCGCAAAACCTGACCTTTATCCTGACGCCTACACGCAGCCTCGCCGGTACTGTGCAGATCGTTGCACGCGTGTTGGAAGTGGCGATGCATAAAATCCATACGCTGCACTTTCCGCTGGATCACGTGGTCGATGGCATGGCGAGTGCGCCTGTGCCGCCACCTGCGCCGGATTTTCTCACCGGCATGGGGCGCACCAATGATGCGATCCTGTTCGGTGGCCATGCGCATATTTTCGTCAAAGGTTCTGACGAAGCTGCCGCAAAACTGGCGCAAGAGTTACCAAGCAGTGCTTCACGCGATTACGGCCGCCCGTTTGCTGAAGTATTCAAAGCGGTGAATATGGATTTCTACAAGATTGACCCCATGCTGTTCAGTCCGGCGGCGGTGACGGTTACCGCAATCGAATCCGGCAACAGTTACCGCGGCGGCAAGCTTGATAGTGACTTGCTTGACCAGTCTTTTGGTTTTTCATCCTAGCCGGCTGCTGTGACAGCAAGTAACAGGATACCGGTATTCACTGACGATCCCGGCTGGCACGGCAAACGCCTGCAAGAGGCTTTTGCTTCCCAAGGATTGGAAGCCGTTTTCGTCTCTCTGAAAGACTGCGCCTTAAACTTATTGCCAGGCAAGGCGGGCGTTATTATTCCGGGCTTTGAGGAGGCACTGCCAGATGGTGTCTTCGTACGTGGCGTTCCTGGTGGCAGCTTGCAGCAAGTGATCGCCAGGCTGGATATTCTGCATGCGCTCAAGATGCTGGGTATATTGGTCTATAACGATGGCCATGCCGTAGAGCGCACTGTAGATAAGGCCATGACCAGTTTTCTTCTGCATCACCACCAGGTACCGACACCGCCAACCTGGGTGTGCGAATCGCGCCATCATGCGCAAGCCATCATCCTGCGTGAAACCATGTCCGGCCGTTCGCTGGTCATGAAGCCGCTGTTCGGCTCGCAAGGCATGGGCGTGCGCAAGCTGGATCATCAAAGTGCATTTCCGGTGCCCATGGAACAGCACGTGGAAGGCCTGTATTACCTGCAATCCTACATAGACAGCGGGGAGGGCGCATGGCATGACTTCCGCGTATTCGTCATCAATGGGCAAGCTGTCGCTGCCATGGTGCGCCACGGTAGCAGTTGGGTGAACAATGTAGCCCTTGGCGCACGTTGCGAGGCGGTTTCAATCGATAGCGAAATTGCCGATCTGGCAGTTGCTGCTGCCAAAGCCATAGGCATAGATTATTGCGGTGTTGATGTGATACGCGATGCGAAAGGCCAGTTGTTCGTGCTTGAGGTCAATAGCATTCCGGCATGGAAAGGCCTGCAAGCCGTTTGTGAACAGGATATTGCACAGGCGCTGGTAGATGACTTTTGCGCAAAGCTTCCTGTTGGCAACATGCAGAGCCTGGCTTGTTAAGAGTTGGATTTAATGAGCGAATCAATCGAGCTTGAGAACTTTGTGGCGCAGGCTTTCAAATCAGCCTGTATAGCAGAACTGGAGGCACTCAAGCCCGGAAATGTGCATATTTTTTCTGATGGCCACGGCATGCAGGTTCAGGATTTTTTACGTAGTGCTGAAGTGGCCGCCAATCCCATGGCAAAGTTCGGGGCCAGCGTCGGCGAGCGTATTTTGCATGCCATGCAAGCTACTCATCAGGCGGTTGGGTGCAATACCAATCTCGGTATAGTTCTGTTGGCTGCTCCATTGGTTCAGGCTGCTTATTTGGATGAACCAGTGGGGTTCAGATCGCGTATCAACAGTGTGTTGAAAAACCTGACGGTACAGGATGCTGTCCATGCTTTTGAAGCCATCAAAATTGCATCGCCCGCAGGCCTGGGAGAAAGTGAGCGGCATGATGTGCATCAGCCACCTCAATGTACCCTGCTGGAGGCCATGAGGGAAGCGAGCGCAAAGGACTATGTCGCCAGGCAGTACGCCAACAGCTACCAGGAAATATGGCTGGGTTTAGAGCACTATCAAACACTATTGCAACGTTGGCAAAGGCCGGCATGGGCTACAACAGGGCTTTATCTTCATTTTCTTGCCAGCTATCCTGATAGCCATATTGCCCGTAAATATGGTGAAAAATCTGCAGAGGCAGTCAACAGCCAGGCAATTAAACATCAGGAAGCCTTTTTGGTATGTGAAAATCCCAAGACCTATATGCCTGAATTGCTGCAGTGGGATGCCGAACTAAAATCACAAGCCATCAACCCTGGAACCAGTGCAGACTTGACGGTGGCAGCGTTACTACTTTTCGACTTCTTGAATAAACCTGAAATTAATTCAAACTAAGTGTCGTAAAAATGAAAAAATGAGTTCAAACTGTCACATTGTCGTAGTAATATCCCATCTCTAAAGATTTTCACTCTGTGAACTTTGACTTAGGTTCATGGCTCGGAATACGTAATACAAAAAATTTCAGATTTAATTTAATGCGCACCTGAAGGAGGAGCTATATGGCTAATTTATTCGAACAATTAAAAGCAATTACCACCATCGTTGCAGATACTGGTGACGTTGAAGCAATTAAGGCTGTTAAGCCTGTTGACGCTACAACCAATCCATCTCTGCTGTTGAAGGCAAGCACCTTGCCACAATATGCTCCGCTGATTGAAGAAGCAATTGCTTATGCTAAAGCCCAGGGCGGTAGCAAAGAGCAGCAGATCGAGAATGCCGCTGACAAATTGGCTGTGCTGATCGGTCTTGAGATCCAGAAGCATATTCCTGGCCGTATTTCTACTGAAGTTGATGCACGCTTGTCTTTCGACATCGATGCGATGGTAGCCAAGGGTCGCAAAATCATTCAGTTGTACAAAGATGCCGGTGTTGATAAGAGCCGTGTACTGATCAAGCTGGCTTCCACATGGGAAGGTATCAAGGCTGGTGAAATCCTGGAAAAAGAAGGCATCAACTGTAACCTGACATTGCTGTTCGGTTTCGGTCAGGCGCGTGCTTGCGCTGAAGCCGGCGTTTTCCTGATCTCCCCATTCGTTGGCCGTATTCTTGACTGGTACAAAGCCAAGACTGGCGAAACATATACTTCAGAAACTGATCCTGGTGTTCTTTCAGTACGTAATATTTATGCTTACTACAAAGATCACGGCTACAAGACAGTGGTAATGGGTGCATCTTTCCGTAACATCGGTGAAATCACTGCACTGGCTGGTTGCGACCGCCTGACTGTTGCTCCTAACCTGTTGCAGGAACTTGAAGCGACAGAAGGTGATCTACCACGTTTGCTGGTTGATAACGGCGCAACCCAAGAGCGTCCAGCCAAATTGACTGAAAAAGAATTCCGCTTCCAGTTGAATGAAGATGCAATGGCGACTGAAAAGCTGGCTGAAGGCATCCGCGGCTTCGTGGTTGACCAGATCAAGCTGGAAAAAGCGTTGGCGGAAAAGCTGTAATTTAGATTTTTTTAAGAAGTCTGGCTCGATGTCGTTGCCGCTTGGCGTTGACATCAAGTCGTCCCGCACTTTAAGATTGCAGTCCAACTTTTATTCTTAAAGTAGCAAAAATTTGTAACCTAATTGGAGGAAGTATCGTGGCACAAACCCAAATGGCATTAGATTCATTAGACTTTGACGCAACTGTAGCATTGGCTGAAAAAGTAGCTCCACACGTGGACATCCTTGAAATCGGCACACCATGCATCAAGCACAACGGTATCAAATTGCTGGAAACTCTGCGCGCTAAGTTCCCAAACAACAAGATCCTGGTTGACTTGAAGACTATGGATGCTGGTTTCTACGAAGCTGAGCCTTTCTACAAGGCTGGTGCTGATATCTGTACAGTGCTCGGTACTGCTGACCTGGGCACCATCAAGGGTGTAATCGACGTTGCTAACAAGTACGGTAAAGAAGCTCAAGTTGACTTGATCAACGTAACTGACAAAGCTGCTCGTACTCAAGAAGCTGTTAAGTTGGGCGCGCACATCATCGGCGTTCACACTGGTCTTGACCAACAAGCTGCTGGCGGCACACCATTCACCGACTTGGCTCTGATCGCTGGTTTGAAGACCGGTGTTAAGATCTCTGTTGCTGGTGGCGTTAAGGCTTCCACTACCAAGCAAGTTAAAGACGCTGGTGCTGACATCATCGTTGCTGGCGCTGCTATCTACGGTGCTGCTGACCCTGCTGCTTCTGCTGCAGAAATCACTGCACTGGCACACTAAGCTGGTTTAAAATCGGGCCCTCATGAGGGCTCGATTTTTTTAGTTCTACTTAATTGATAACAACAAAATTTCCGCATTCGCGGCAATCCCATTACTAAAACTCGAGGTTAATATGACGCATCGTCAACTTATCGTACAAAAGATTTCAAGCGTTCTTGAAGCTACCGATAATTCTTATGATGAAAATCTAACGAAAATGCTTGATAAAGCATCTCGTATTTTCATTACAGGTGCTGGTCGCTCAGGATTGGTAGCAAGATTCTTCGCAATGCGTTTGATGCACGGCGGTTACGAAGTGTATATCGTTGGTGAAATCGTCACACCTAGCATCCGTGATGGTGATTTGTTTATCGTAATCACAGGTTCAGGTGAAACTGAAACAATGATTGCTTTCACCAAGCGTGCTAAGCAAGTCGGTGCGAAGATCGTTACTATCTCCACCAAGAGCAAATCCACCATTGCTGATATGTCTGACCTTGTTATTCAGGTCGGCAACCCAGATCAGTATGAAAAGATTCCAACCATGCCTATGGGCACCACTTTCGAGCTTTCAACCTTGCTGCTCCTGGAAGCCATCGTGGCGCACATTATTCATGAAAAAGGCATTGCAGAAGAAGCCATGAGAGCGACACACGCTAATTTGGAATAATGTTTTGTTTTTAAGGGTGTGCTAAGCACACTCTTAAAACCTGTCTTGGCTTAAAAGTAGCAATTGATTTCGGCGTTAAGATTCAACTATTTAATTAAACACAGCTAGATTTACCTTGCTGTTGTTGGGTTTGCCTTAATTTAGTTCATGCTATAAATGACATCACAAGTGTCAGAACCAAAGCTTTCGGGACAAAACCCGAATTGATGATTTAACTAATGATTTACTAACCATATTTAGTTGATCGATAAATGAAATTTAAAGAATTTTTAAGATAGGACGTTATGTCATTTAACGTTGTTAATCTTACTAATGGCAAGAGCAACAATGCTTGACCCAATTTACTTGTGTATAACCAAAATAGGAGAAGAAAATGGCAGTGATTGACCGTGTATTGGTGGGCGAAGCCCTTGTCATCGAAGAACGTCCGGATCATAGCGGCCTTGATTTGTTGAATGTTGCGCACATTGAACTGATTATTGGACCACGTGGCAGTGCAGCCGAAGATGCTTTCTGCCGTACTTTGACTGACCAGAAGTTTGGCGTGAATGGCCTGTTGGCAATCGTGGCCCCTAACATGATGGTTAAGCCAGCGACAGTGATGTTCAACAAGGTCACTATCAGAAATAGCCGTCAAGCAGTTCAAATGTTCGGACCAGCACAGCGTGGTGTTGCGATGGCTGTGATGGACTGTGTGGCTGATGGTACGATTCCTCAGGAAGAAGCCGATAACGTCTTCATCTGCGTTGGCGTATTTATCGACAACCGTGCAGATATGGATGACCGTATCCAGGAATGGAACTATCGCGCAGTGAAGCAGGCGATTAAGTCTGCAGTAGCGCGTGAGCCTAAGGTTGCTGATATCTTGAAGAACTACAAAGCTTCAGCACACCCATTCCAAGCTAAAGATTAATTTTAGTTTTTGAATGAAATGAAAAGCCCGAAATTTCGGGCTTTTTTGTTTTACAGGCTTGTTTGGGTTGCTTATCCATCAAGCGTGGCTAATGGAATCAATCTGGCTGCTCGTCAGCTTACCGGAATGCAGGAGGGTCGCTATCAGCACGCCTGAAACTCCAGATGAAGCAAGTGCCAACAAGTCATCGGCATTCCTGACGCCTCCCGCCGCATACACACGAGGGTGCTTTGCTTGCAGGTCATGAAGTTTCTCCATGTCCGGCCCTGACGCGCTGCCGACCAGGTTGAGTGTCATTGCGATTATACGTTCCGGCCATATGGGTATGTCCGTAAGTAACTCTGCCGGCCCCAGGAAATTATCCTCATTGAAATCCAGTGAAAGTGCAAAATTACTCTGCAGGACTTTCCTGATTTCGTGATACTCATCCAGCTTAGCCATGCTCTCACTACCAATCACACACTGAACTCCTTTTTGTTGCCAGGCTGCTGCGTTTTCGGCGCGATTGATAGCTGCATCCAGCCACAATTCGATAGATGGGTACTTGTCCTGGATATGTTGCACAATTCCAGCATGATCGCCCCGTTTTTGAATGGCATTGATATCTGCGATATAGAGGCGTTTGAATGGGTATAATTCGAGCAGGCCGTTAACGATATCAAGTGGTGCACTTGATGCGCACAGGCTTGACTGAATAGGCCGGTAATTGACGCGATCTCCGTGCCTGGCATGGACGACTTGGCCGTCCATTAAATCAATGACTGGAATGATGTCCAAATATTTTCCAATTAACTCGACGATAGCCTTGCTAAAAGCCAGAGAAGCAAGACTTTGAAGATTTTTGCCTGTGAATTTATCACCAGCGGTGGATTATATCGCGAGGCGTTGGCAAGCGGATTGTTAAAAGAAGGTCTGCTGATGCGCGATGCCTTGCTGGCAGACCTGGCTGAGTTGGAGGATGTCGAAGTGATATGTGCTTACGATCATCGCTTGCCTGCCCCTTCCGTGGAGTATGCAGTCCCTGTATATGAGCAGGATGATGTTTGGCAGGTGTGGCGTGATTTAATCAAACAGTCAGACGCTGTCTGGTTGATAGCACCTGAGTCAGCTGGCATATTGCTGCAATTGACCGAGCTCGTTACAGCTCAGGAAAAAGCGCTGATAGGCTGCCCGCCTTCAGCCGTTAAGCTGACTGCAAGCAAGTTGAATACATACCAGGCTCTTCTGCAGGCAGGAGTTAACGCTATACCGACTTATTCTGCCAGACAATGGCTGGCAGTGGATTGGCAGGATCGGCCCGGTATAAGCTGGGTTATCAAGCCCGATGATGGTGTCAGTTGTGAGGATACAGTTTGCAGAAGCGATGCGAGTGAAGTTGTCATATGGCTTGGACAGGGCAGGGAGCTGACCCATATTGTGCAGCCACGATGCCTTGGCGATGCGGCCAGCTTGTCCATGTTGTGCCTTGATGGGCAGGCATGGCTATTGAGCTGCAATCGCCAGAAAGTGGCTATTGAGTCAGGTCAATTCAGATACGATGGCAGTGTGATTAATGGGTTCTGTGAACATTGGGAGTTATTTGATCAATTGGCGCAAAAAGTTGCCCAATCATTGCCGGCTTTAGCGGGGTATGTCGGTGTCGATTTGATGGTTGTAATGGATGGCGATCAAGTGCATCTTGAAGTGCTGGAAATTAACCCACGTTTAACCACATCTTATGTCGGATTGCGAGAAGCGACGGGTGTGAATGTAGCCAGGTTGATATTGGATATTTTCGACAAAAAAAGACAGGGAACCGATCTATTCTTTTGGCCGAAGATCTCAAGAAATAAAATAGAAATAACATTATAAAAATAATATAAGTAAATGAATTTAAATAAATTAAATAATTTTGGGTGGGATGTTGGCGGAGCACATCTGAAAGCTGTGCTGGTCGATGATACGGGCAGGGTGTTGAATGTTGTCCAGCTCCAATGTCCATTGTGGCAGGGCATGGACCGATTAAATGCTGCTGTTGATCAAGCCTTGAACATATTGGGGCAGCAGACAGTGCGCCATGCTGTCACGATGACTGGCGAGCTGGCTGATATCTTCATTAATCGACGCGATGGGGTCAGCCGGATATCCCAGCTCATGCACGAGAAATTGGGTGAAGAGACCCGGTTTTACGCAGGTCGAAGCGGTTTCGTCAGGCTATCGGAAGTTGACACGCTATACAGTCAAATTGCCTCAGCCAATTGGCATGCAAGCGCCAGTTATGTTGCGAAAAAACTGCGGCAGGGTTTGTTCATCGATATCGGCAGCACGACGGCTGACTTGATTCTGCTGAGTGATGGGATGCCTGCAAATCGCGGGTTTTCGGATGCAGAGCGCATGCGTGAGGATGAACTGGTTTACACTGGTGTTGTACGCACGCCGCTGATGGCGCTGACGCAGGCCATCAGGTTCAAAGATCATGAATATCGTATCGCCGCGGAGCACTTTGCAACAACCGCAGATATTTACAGAATTACCGGTGAGTTAATGGAAGCAGAAGATATGGCATCAACAGCTGATGGCGCTGAGAAAAGCATGGAGGCCAGTATGCGCAGGCTTGCGCGCATGCTGGGGCATGATAAGGAAGATGCTGATGATGCGAGCTGGCTATCCCTTGCGCAAGCATTCAAGACCGAACAACTAAAGCATCTTGATACTGCAATCTCTAACTTGCTGAAGCGTGCTCAACTGGATGCAAAAGCTCCCTTCGTCGCTGCTGGCGCCGGCGGTTTTCTGGTGAAAGAGCTGGCGCAGAGGTTCAATCGGGATAGTGTGCAGATTGATAGTCTGATTACTGCAGACGCTACAGAAATTCGCCGCTGGGCTGGCATCTGTTTTCCAGCGTATTCAGTTGCCCGCCTGATGCACTAAATGACAATATCCACGAATTTTCTACTGCAACCGTTAGCCTATGAAGCGGATAGTACTGATCTGTTCGAGAGGATCGCACATGAAGAATGGGCAGTTTTTCTCGATAGTGGCAAGCCTATTGGACAGTATGGGCGCTACGATATTATTACCGGCCGTCCGTTCATTACGATCACCACGCAAAATGGTGTGACCACGGTTAGCCAGGGCGAAAAACAAAAGATTTATGAACGGCATGACCCATTCGAAGTGCTGAAATCGGTGCTTTCGGACTATCCGCAAACAGCAACGGATTTGCCTTTCAGCGGCGGTGCTATCGGCTATTTTGGCTACGACCTTGGGCGGTACCTGGAAAAACTGCCTGATATCGCATTGGATGCTGAAGGCATTCCCGATATGTATATCGGTATTTACGATTGGGCTGTCATTGTGGATCATCGTGAGCAGAAAACCAGTCTGGTTTCCTTTGTTTATGATGATTCAACCCGCATTGATTGGGAGGCCTTGTGCGATTTGTTCCAAAGCCCGCACCAGGCCATGCCAGCTGATTTCAAGGTGACCTCTGCGGTTTCATCCAATCTGGATGAAACCGCATATGCTGAGAGGTTTGAGAAGGTCAAGAATTACATCACCGAAGGGGACTGCTATCAGGTCAACCTGGCCCAGCGTTTCTCAGCGCATGCCGAGGGAGCTGCATGGACTGCTTATTCGCATCTACGCAAAATCAGTCCGGCACCATTCATGGCCTTCATGAACTTTCCTCAGTGCCAGGTGCTTTCAGGGTCTCCTGAACGCTTTTTGCAGGTGAGCGGCAGTCATGTCGAAACCCGGCCAATCAAGGGCACAAGGCCGCGCGCTAAAGAAGCTGACGAAGATATAAGTAATGCAAATGACCTTCAATCCAGCTTGAAAGACCGGGCTGAGAACCTGATGATTGTAGACTTGCTGCGCAATGACATCAGCAAAAGCTGCCAGGTAGGTAGCGTCAAGGCAGATAGGCTTTTCGCCCTGGAGAGTTTTGCCAATGTGCATCATCTTGTCAGTACTGTGACCGGTAAATTAGCGGAAAACAAAACTTCGGTCGACCTTCTGCGCGGATGTTTTCCTGGCGGGTCGATTACGGGGGCGCCAAAGTTACGGGCAATGGAAATTATTGAAGAACTTGAACCGAACAGGCGCGGCATCTACTGTGGTGCTATCGGTTATATCGGGTTTGATGGCAATATGGACACCAATATTGCGATTAGAACGGCCATTTATTCAAATAATGAAATACGTTTTTGGGCAGGGGGTGGCATCGTTGCTGATTCCGAGTTGCAGAAAGAATATCGGGAGACCTGGGATAAGGCTTCCTCAATGCTGCAGCTGATGCAATACTTTGCCTGTGAAGATAACAAACAAGAACAGCGTTAACGAAAAGAGCGAGCTATGTGGGTGATAAAGCTGGGTGGTAGTCTTTTAGGGTCGCCGGAGTTGAGCGAATGGCTGGATGTGATTGCACGCCATGGCGATGGCAAGATAGTGATTGTGCCCGGCGGCGGCATTCTGGCTGATGCTGTTTACGAGTCGCAGTTGATGAGTGGCGTCAGCGATCTGGTCGCACACAAAATGGCCGTCATGGCGATGGATCAGTATGGCATTTTGCTTACTGGCCTGAATTCCGAACTGGTGACGGCATCCAGCGACCTGGAAATCGCGGAAAGAGGCTGGCAGCATCGTGCAGTCGTCTGGCTGCCAAGTGCCATGGTGATCGCCGATGAGAGCATTCCAACGACCTGGGAAATCACCTCGGATAGTCTCGCAGCATGGCTTGCGCACAAGCTGAATGCCGACCATCTCATTCTAGTGAAGTCAGAGCGGCCGGTGATGGATCAGATTTCCCTGGAAAGACTTACCAAAGAAGGCTTTGTCGATGAACATTTCGGTGACTATATCGTTGGCCAGAATTTCGCAACATGGGTCATGGGTAAGGAAGATTTTAATGTATTCAGCGATGGTCTTTCCGAGGAAAAATTAAGCGCTATCGGGCTGCCTGTTCGCTGCTCGTGGAATTAAGGAGTTCGTCATGACAGAATCAATCAAAGAAGTTCCCTACACCGAAGCTGAAGTGAAAGCCAGATTGGCTGCGGATTTACCGCACTGGTATTTTGAAGACGGGTGGATACGCCGTAAATACAAGACCGGCAGCTGGAAAGGTACGCTGATGGTGGTCAACACCGTTGGCCATTTGGCCGAAGCGGCCTGGCATCATCCAGACCTGACAGTTTCTTATGCTTTTGTGATCGTCAAGTTGTGCACACACAGCGCAAAAGGCATTACGGATAAAGATTTTGAATTGGCAGGCAAGATCGAAGACGTGATTCAATGGCAGCCAGCGAAAACAGGCGGCGCACTTGAAGGTACGCCGAACGAGGACCAGCGCTTCAAATACATCAAATACGATGACATTTGAGTAGGGGCTTCTGCGTACTGAACTGGGCGCACTCTTCAAGAATGCGGTATAGGGCAGGGCTTCATGCCCAAAGCCCAGACCAGGATTAAGCTGTTGCCTGCTTGTCCTGTTTCTCGAACTTGCCGAAGTGCAGCATGATGGTAGGCAGGATCAGCAGATTCAGAATCGTTGAAGTGATCAAGCCGCCGACAATAATCGTTGCCATCGGGCCCTCGATTTCACGCCCGGGCTGACCGCTAGCGGCAGCCAGAGGCAACAGGCCCAGGGCGGTCACAAGTGCTGTCATCAGGATGGACGGCAATCGTTCAGAGGCGCCGCGAATCGCGGTTTCCAAACCCCAGACACAACCCTCTTCATCGACCAAGTGCTGAAAATGCGAGACCAGCATGATGGAGTTGCGTAGCGTGATGCCGAACAGCGTGACAAAGCCCACCAGTGAGCCGAGAGATATCCAGCCGCCTGTGAACATCACGGCGAGTACACCGCCTATGAGAGCAAAGGGCAGGTTGGCAAATGTCAGGCATAGATTACGTAAGCGGCCGAATGCTACATACAGCATCAGGAAGATGCCTGCAATTGCCAGAAATGAGTGCACGAGCAAATCTTCCCGCGCCTGGGCTTGTTCTTCGGCTTGCCCGGTGAAAGTCAGATAGTTACCTTGTGTCAGCTGCAGTTCCTTGGAGAAGCGCTCTTTAACGTCATCGACGAATCTTTCAACATCACGGCCGCTAACATTGGCTGTGACCGTCTGGATACGCTTGGCGCCGGCATGTAATATCTTGGACCTGCCACTTTCCTGCGTGATGTCGGCGATATCGCTCAGGCGCAATATTTTGCCCTCAGCATTGATGATCGGCAGTTTGCCTACCTGGGTAATGTTATCTCTGGCTTCCGGCGCTAAAACGACACTGATGCCGATGACGCGATTGCCTTTATAGACCTGGGACACCGGTACGCTTTCATAAGCAGCGCGGATGGTTTCGAGCACATCAAGTGGCTGCAAACCCCATGCGGCCAGTCTCTCCGGCCGTAACCTGATGGCAAGTTGCGGTGTGCCCGGTGGGGATTGCACGACGACATCAGTGCCCCCCGTAGTACCTGCAAGGATGCCTGCGATGGCCTGCGCATCACGATCCAGGGTATCCAGATCCTGTCCGTAAATATTGATGACCACAGAGGCGGCATAACCTGAAATGGTTTCTTCGATACGCTCTGTCAAAAAAGTGTTGATGGCAAAGTTAGTGCCGATAAATCCACCTATGTTTTTCTCTTCTTCGTCCCCGGGGCCATCATCACTTTCGTTGCTGTCATGATCATCATCGTCATCGTAACCAGCAGCCAGGCGTTCGCGGATCTCTTCCAGAATGCGCCGTTGATCTTCCCCCGACAACATACCTAATTCGATTTCAAATTCACTGTAATGTGTGCCAAAGGTATCGGCGCCATTCTGGGCTCGACCTACCCATTGCGCGACTGATTTCACACCTTCGATGTCTTTTATCGTTTCATAGACTCTTTTACCAAGCCGTAAAGACTCCTGCTCAGAGGTTCCCGGAACAGAGGTCATATGCATGATGTAATGGCCTTCATGCAAACTGGGAATGAACTGGTTCTTGAATAAGGGCAAGATGCCGAGGCCTATGCCAATCAAAACGAAGGAGATGCCAATCACTGCTTTGTGATGTGTTTCGATCTTGCGTAACAGTTTGACGTAACCGGTTTTAATGGTGCGAATGGTCGGAGGGTCTTCCTGCTCCAGATCGGTATTGCCCAGCATCAGGTAGCAGAGTGCCGGTGTTACTGTCAGTGCGACAAGCAGCGAAGCCAGGATGGCTGCAATGTAGGCAATGCCTAATGGCGCAAACAGCTTGCCGCCAACGCCGCCAAGCGTCAGCAAGGGCAGGAATACCATGGCAACGATAAATGTGGCATAGACCACGGATTTACGTACTTCCATGGAAGCGTCGTAAACGATGCGATATGCAGGCAGCGGCTTGGTCAACAGCCGGTTCTCACGCAGGCGCCTGAAAATATTCTCAGTATCGATAATGGCGTCATCGACCACTTCCCCCAAGGCAATCGCAAGGCCACCAAGCACCATGATGTTGAGCCCCATGCCGAAGTGATAAAGCACGATGATGGCGGTGAGTAGCGATAATGGGATGGCTGTTGCCGATATGAAGGCAGTGCGGACATTGAATAAAAACAGGAATAAGACCGTGATGACAAGTACCGAGCCGATCAGGATGTCAGCCCGTACACCGTCAATCGCAGTATCGATAAAATTAGCGGGGCGGAATAAACCCTTATGCAGTTCTACGCCTTCGGCTTGCAGTGTGGGGCGAATCTCGCGCAGGGCTTTTTCGATGTCGCGGGTCACAGCATGAGTGTTTGCACCTAATTGGCCTTGCACCGAGAGGTAGATCCCTGTCACGCCATTAATGGCTGCCGCGCTGATAGAGGGGGCGGCACCTTCTACTACTTTGCCGATGTCGGATAATCTGATGGTCTGGCCATTCCGGTGAGCCAGTGTAGCCTGACCCAACTGCTGCGGGTTGAGCGCCTGTCCTTCAGTATTGATGACGATGCGCTGATTATTGTTCTCTATGTATCCAGCGCCACGAACACCGGAGGCTTTTTCAGCGGCTTCCCGCACTTGCTGTATCGAGATGCCGTATTGAATGAGTTTGTCCGGGTCAACCTGAATCTGGAATTGACGTACTTCTCCGCCGAATACATTGACGTCGGCAACGCCACGCACTGCCATCAGATGCGGTACTACGGTCCAATCCGCGATCGTGCGCAGCTCCATCAGGGAGAGTGTTTTAGACGTCATTCCGAAACCTAATACCGTACTGGCTGAAGAGGTCAGCGGAGTGATATTGGGAACGATGCCCTGCGGCAGACGATTGTTCAGCGTGGCAAGACGCTCCGCAACGACCTGCCGGTTCCTGTAGATGTCGGTGCCTTCATCGAAAATAATGGTGACGATGGACAGGCCGGGGATGGACTGTGAACGCATCGATTCCACACCGATGGTGCCAGAAATGCTGCTTTCGATCGGTTGGGTAACCAGCGATTCCACCAGCTCTGCGGAAAGGCCTGGCGACTCTGTCTGTATAACGAGTTGCGTCGGGGCGAATTCGGGGAAAACATCAAGATTACTGCGGGTCAGGCTGAATATGCCATAGATGATGGCAAGACAAGCCAGGGCGATAATGACGCCATTAAAGCGAATGGAGAAACGGACGAGGGCGGACATCATGATGGAAACCCGATTATTGTTTTAATTCCGGAATCACATGACTTCGCCATATGAGCCTTCATTACGATGATTTTGGCTTCGACATCACGTGTTGCGCACATGAGTCTCCACCGGAATGACGATTGAAATTTCATTTCAATCGTCATTTTCATTAGTGATCTGATATTTGAATTCTTCCGAAAGCAACAGCTGTGCGCCAGTTGTGACAACTTCGTCACCTGCTTTCAGACCTGTGCGATTGAACCATCCGCCATCTGCCTCATTTTCCGTGCTGACAGGGACTCGCAAAAAGCGATTGTTTGCCTCTTTACGGTAGGCCCATGCCTGACCGCCATACCAGACAATAGCGTTGCTGGGCACAATGACGCCTTCCGTGAATTGTGCTGCGTTATCTTTCAACTTGATGCTGACGCGCATTCCAACCCTCAGCATATCCGCAGGTGCCCGAAAGTAAAAAGTCTTCCCCTGAATCGCAGTGTCTGTCTGCGGTGATGCTGAAACGAATTGTGCATCGATAGTCTGAGGTGAAGAGCTGGATGCAGAGCCTGCAGGTGATACAGTGATGCTGCTGCCTGCCTTCAGTGAAGCAGTATCGAAAGGCAAGGTCACCTGAATCAATACATCGCGATGTTGCATGATACGGTTGAAAACGGAGTTCTCTGATTGCTGGGTTGCCTGAGACGCCAGTATCTCGCCCCATTGTTGTCCGATGCTATCGCGCATATTCCTCGCGATATTTTCAGCAGCATTGAGCTTTGCCTGATCCGCTTTAAGTAAGGCCTCAGCACCGGCTAATGCACGGTCTGATACATTCTTGTTGTCTTGATTGAGCACTGACAGCCTGGTGAATTCCTGTTCGGTGTTGGCTAGCGATGCCCTTGCGATACTTGCCTCAGCTTTGGCCGTCAGGTAGCGGTTTCTTTGTTCGATCAGGCTATCAATATTGACGACCGTGCCATAAGTGCTGAGTGTATTCAGGTATTGATTACTTCCAAGCTGACGAGTCTCTATGCCGCTCTGTTCCTGGGCGGCCGGCGGCAGTGTGACTATCGTTATGCCTTCCGAGGTGCTGATACGATTAGGAGTCTCTATTTCCTCTTCAATCTCACCTTGCACATAAGCTTCGTATTCATCCTTGCCGTAGAACACCAGTACCCAAAACAGTACGACGATGAGAAATGCCTGTAAGGCGATAATGGTAGCTAGTTTACGGTTCATGATTTAGGCTCGCTTGTGGCGTTACTCTTTCGTAGCTTCGCGATCGGAATCGCCGGGCATGATTAATGAGTTTTCCAGTGGATGCTGCATCGCTTCTTCCAGGGCATGGCCGGCCCGCTGAACTCTTGTCTCACTGAGAATCAGGTTTTGCCGGGCAAGAAGATTTTCCAATTTGGCGGTAGTGAGTTCAAGCCGGTCTGCGATGCCTTGGTTGAACTGTTTTTCAGATAGCTGTGTTCGCTCGGTTTGGGCATCCAACAGGCGTTCTGCATCATTGAGGATGCTTAACGCCTGAACGTACAGCGCTTTCCGGCTTTCAAGTTCACCGATGACATCGGCCTGTAGTGCCCTGAATTTCGCTGCTTCGACTTCCCGTTGAGCCTCTGCCTCAGCAATATTTCCTTCGTTTCTGTTGAGCAGGGATAGCAGGGTAGAAATGCCGATCGACCAGATTTTATCGCCCTGGTCGTAGCTGTAGCCGGGCGATAGGACGATATCCGGATACTGACGTGCGATTTCCAGTCTTAGCTTGGCTTCGGCTGCGTCGTACCTTGCGAGCGCCGCGCGAATGTCCAGGCGATTGAGTAGTGCGGATTCCTGCGCCTTATCCAAAACATCTGAATTCGCAGTAAAAGTTTCTCTGCGCGAATTGACCAGGGCTTCATCTACCCTGGCCAGGGTGATCTTATCAAGCGCGCGAGTCGATAAACCCGCATGGCTTGCCAGTCTGGATTTGAGCTCAGCCAGGTTTGCTTTTTCCGTATCAAGCAGTTGCTGGGTTTTCTGCAGCAATAACCTTGCATTGGCAGCTTCCAGGCTGGAAACCATGCCAGCACGTAGCCTGGCCTCAAGCATATCGGCGATCTCGGTGCGTAGCGATAGTTCTGCTTCAAGAAGCTGGGTCTGACTCAAAGCAGCTTGATAGGCTATCCAGCTGGCATGAACACGGCTACGAACCTTCCATGCTGTCTGCGCTATATCAATCCATGCTGCTTCAGCAAGGCTGGAGGCACGATCCATGCGTGCCTGCCGCTTACCGCCGGTTTCAACCGGGATATCAATGGCTAGCCCGAATGTCCATGGCGAGATGCCATTATCAGTGTCGCTATGATGCTCAATGTCACCAGAAACTCCCGGGTTTGGGCGTTGGCCAGCGATTGTCTCTGCAGCTTCAGCAGTGCGCAAAATGGCTCTGGCCACATCAAGATCTGCGTGAAAATATAGTGCGCTGTAAGTCAGCTCGTTTAAACCCCAGGTCTGTACGGGTAGCTGCTCGTCCTCGTATCCCTGGCTTTTCAGATATGACTGGAATTCCTGGCTTAATGGGTCATGTTGACGAAATTCCGATGAAATCGCCGCTACGTCGAGTGGTTTTGTCGTATAGGACTGATACGCACAGCCGGAGATCAGCGTGCCTAAAATGGCCGTTGCCAGTCCCAAAGTCTTCATTGTTTGCTTCTGATGCTGCAATGTTGACCAGCCTCCCCAGACTTGCCGGAATCAGGTGTAATTGAATTACCCTAATCGGAATTTTTAAAGTTGCGAAATTATTTTTGTGATTGTGATGACAGAAACTTAAACCAAGCTTAATGGAGTGCTAATTTACGATGGCAGCCTGCACTGCATTTAATGCGTCCTGTAGTGACTCTTCGGTCAGGCTGTTGATGCTGGCGGCGAGAAGTTCTGCGGCTTCAACCGTGCGTTGTGGTAAGTCATGGCTATCAAGCTCTGCAACCAGGCCTGCGGCTGCGCCAGTGACTTTTAACAGGGCATGGCGTTCTTTCATCAGAATTTCGACTTCTGAACGCAACATATTGATTTCTTCATGGTTGATCGTGTTTTGCATGATGCTCTTTCTAAATTGCTGAATGGATTTCGTTCGATACTGCATATATCTTGCTACCTATTGCCATCTATCGTCAATCAGGGTTTCCATGATTGTGGGCAAGTTTGATGATTTGGCTCATTTTGGTAGTTTCCGCTAACTCAAGAGTGCGCTACAATAGCCGCCTTGTTCGTGGGCGAAGGCTCAACACAACGGTTTGTATAGAGCAAGCCGGCAAATTGCGAGAGTGGCGGAATTGGTAGACGCACTGGATTTAGGTTCCAGCGCCGCAAGGCGTGAGAGTTCGAGTCTCTCCTTTCGCACCAAATATTACGATTTAAGGAATTCGGTACATGTCAGCAACTGTTGAAACCACAAGCAATCTTGGCCGCCGCATTACCGTTGTAGTGCCTATGCAGCCAATCATCGACGAAGTTAACCAACGAATCAATCGCATAGCCCGTACTGCCAAGCTTGCCGGCTTCCGCCCTGGCAAGGTGCCGCTCAAAATTGTTGAGCAGCAATATGGCCCGCAGGTACGCGATGAAGTGCTGTCAAATACGGTCGAGCGCACCTTCACTGATGCGGTTGAAGAAAATAAGCTGCGTGTTGCCGGTTTTCCTGATATCCAGCATAAGCCTTTCGGCGAAACTGTCGATCAGTTTGAATACACTGCCACCTTCGAGGTGTTTCCAGAGATAGTCATTGGCGATTTGAGCAAGGCCAAGATCGAAAAGCCAACGCTGGAACTCACCGAAGCCGATGTAAAGAAAACCATAGACGTTCTGCTCAAGCAGCGAGCGACTTTTGAAGCGGTAAAACGCGCCAGCAAGAAGGGTGACAAGGTCAATATCTCTTTGTCAGCTTCTATTGATGGCGAGCAAGTTGAAAGCACAGGCAGTCAGGGTGTTGATCTTATTCTGGGCGAAGGCGGGCGTTATCCTGAATTTGACGAACATTTGATCGGCAGCAAAAGCGGTAGCGATAAAACATTCGAGATTGCATATCCTGCAGATCACAAGCCGGAACAGTTGGCTGGAAAAACGGTGGTATATGAAGTCAAGTTCAACAGTGTTGAACAAGCGAAGCTGCCTGAACTTGATGCGGATTTTGCCCGCAGCCTTGGAGTTGATGATGGCGATGTGGAAAAAATGCAAGCCGAAATCAAGGCCAGTCTTGGTCAAGAGGTCGATAAGAGGGTCAAGGCCAGGTTGAAGGATCAAGTCTTTCAAGTGTTGCTGGAGAATGTCGAAGTCGAGTTGCCCAAAGCGCTGATTGACGTTGAAATCAATCGCCAGATGGAAATGACGAAGCAGAATCTTCAGCAACGCGGTGTAGATGTCACCAATGTGACACTTGAGCCCTCCATGTTCGAAGAGCAGGCTAAGCGAGCAACTAAACTGAGGTTGATATTGTCCGACATAGTGATCAAAAACGAATTACAAGCCAAGCCTGACCAGGTGCGCGCGATGGTAGACCAATTCGGTCAAAGTTTCGAGCGCCCGGACGATGTGGTGCGTTGGTATTACGCCGACCCCAAACGCCTGGACGAACCAGCGGCCCTGGCTACTGAAGAGAATGTGGTTGATTGGGTGCTTGGTACGGTGAAAGTCAGTAATAAGAAGGTCAAATTCGACGAATTGATGGGAAACGCTTAAATGAGTATGCACAGCAATTGGGAACCGAATAATTTGGGCTTGATCCCAATGGTGGTCGAGCAGAGCGGCCGCGGCGAGCGCTCGTACGATATTTACTCCCGTTTGCTGAAGGAACGTGTTGTGTTTCTGGTTGGCCCTGTCAACGATATGACGGCTAATCTGGTTGTCGCACAGTTGCTGTTCCTTGAAGCGGAAAATCCTGACAAGGACATTTCTTTTTACATCAACTCTCCTGGCGGTTCAGTCACTGCAGGCATGGCCATCTACGATACCATGCAATTCATCAAGCCTGATGTAAGCACCTTGTGTACAGGTCAGGCTGCCAGCATGGGTGCCTTGTTGCTGACTGCCGGTGCGAAGGGCAAGCGTTTCATACTGCCGAATTCCAGAGTCATGATTCACCAGCCATTAGGCGGCTTCCAGGGCCAGGCATCTGATATTGAGATCCATGCAAAAGAAATACTTTATTTGCGTGAAAAACTGAATCACATCATGTCCCATCACACAGGCCAGCCTCTGGAGACTATTGCGAATGACACGGATCGTGATAATTTCATGAGCGCCGAGCAATCAGTGAATTACGGTTTGGTTGATAAGGTTATTGCCAGCCGTGCAGATGCCGCATAAGATATAACCGTTAGATATTTTAGGAAGTTATATGGCCACCAAGGCAGAAGGTGAAAAGCTGCTTTATTGCTCATTCTGTGGCAAAAGTCAGCATGAAGTAAGAAAACTGATTGCAGGGCCATCAGTATTTATTTGTGATGAATGCGTTGACTTGTGCAACGACATCATCCGTGAAGAAATTCAAGGCGAAGACGGTATCAAGCCGCGCGACAGCAGCCTGCCATCCCCCAAAGAAATTTGCGAGATCCTGGACCAATACGTAATCGGTCAGACTTCAGCCAAGAAAAGCCTTGCTGTTGCTGTTTACAACCACTACAAGCGTCTTGGACAAACTGCGCAAAAAGACGATGTCGAAATCGCCAAGAGCAATATCTTGTTAATCGGCCCGACTGGTTCAGGTAAAACGTTGCTGGCCCAGACGCTGGCCCGCGTTCTTGATGTGCCATTTGTGATTGCAGATGCGACAACGCTTACCGAAGCAGGCTATGTTGGTGAAGACGTTGAAAACATCATGCAGAAGTTGCTGCAAAAGTGCGATTACGAAGTTGAAAAGGCCCAGCGCGGTATTGTGTATATCGATGAGATCGACAAAATCACGCGCAAGTCAGAGAACCCATCCATCACTCGCGATGTCTCAGGTGAAGGCGTGCAGCAAGCGCTGCTGAAGCTGATCGAAGGTACGGTAGCGTCGGTTCCGCCTCAGGGTGGGCGTAAGCATCCAAATCAGGAGTTCGTGCAACTGGATACCACTAATATCCTGTTTATTTGCGGTGGCGCGTTTGACGGTTTGGATAAGCTGATTCGCCAGCGCTCGGAGAAGGGCGGTATCGGTTTTGGCGCTGAGGTTAAGAGCAAGGAAGATGCGCGTGCGATTGGTGAAGTGTTGCGCGAGGTTGAGCCGGAAGATCTGATTAAATTCGGCCTTATTCCTGAGTTTGTCGGCCGTCTACCAGCTGTTGCCACGCTGGAATCTCTGGATGAAGCTGCCCTGATGACGATTCTGGTTGAGCCAAAGAATGCACTGACCAAGCAGTACGGCAAGCTGTTCAAAATGGAAGGTGTTGATCTTGAGTTCCGTGAATCGGCTTTGTTGCTGATCGCCAAGAAGGCGCTTGAGCGTAAGACGGGTGCCCGGGGCCTGCGTTCCATCATGGAACATGCCTTGCTTGATATTATGTTTGAACTGCCATCATTGCCTAACCTGATCAAGGTGGTGGTCGATGATGGTGTTGTACGTGGCGATACTCCGCCTATCCTGATTTATTCTGATGAACCACGGATGGCGGAATCCGCCAGTTAAAAAGTGTAGATGGCCAGGATAGCCTTTGCGCTATCCCGGCCAGTTCGCTTCGTTGTGCTTGGTTTTCTACTTGAAACTTGTATTTCTGCCCCCAACTGCATCATATATGCACACGGCGCATTGTCGTGTGGTCAACAATTAAGGTACTCACATGACTGAACCTAGCCTTCCGGTTTTCTCCTCTGAATCAGGCTTGCTGCCATTGCTTCCGTTGCGTGATGTTGTGGTTTATCCCCATCTCGTCATTCCGCTCTTTGTCGGCCGCGCTAAATCGGTCAAAGCCCTCGAGATTGCTTCCGAAAATAACAAGCAAATCCTGCTGGTTGCGCAAAAATCCCCGAACAACGACGATCCGGACGCCTCTGATTTATATGATGTAGGCACCATTGCCACTGTGCTGCAGATGTTGAAACTGCCTGACGGTACAGTGAAAGTATTGGTGGAGGGTATTCGCCGTGCGCGCGTTCTGGAATTCATCGAGACCGATGAATGTTTCGCTGCCCGCGCAGAAGATATTGCAGATGCCGCTGATCCTGACAATGAATCCCAGGCCTTGATGCGTACTGTTTTCACGCAATTCGATCAGTACGTCAAACTTAATAAAAAGATTCCACCTGAGATCCTCACATCGTTGGCAACAATCGATGATGCAGGACGCCTGGCCGATACCATTACTGCTCACCTGACACTCAAGCTGGAAGAAAAGCAAAGAATCCTTGAGATGTTCAGCGTGACTGAGCGCCTGGAGCATTTGTTGAATCTGCTGGAAGCTGAAATTGATATCCTGCAGGTCGAGAAGCGTATCCGTGGCCGTGTCAAACGCCAGATGGAGAAGAGCCAGCGCGAATATTATTTGAATGAGCAAGTGAAGGCGATTCAGAAAGAGCTTGGCGAGCAAGACGAGAATGCTGACATTGAAGAGCTGGAAAAGCGCATCAAAGATGCACGCATGCCAAAAGAAGCGTTGACCAAAGCGACAGCTGAAATGAAGAAACTCAAGCTGATGTCCCCGATGTCTGCAGAAGCTGCGGTGGTGCGCAATTACATCGAGACCTTGGTCAGCCTGCCCTGGAAAAAGAAAACAAAAATCAGCAAGGATCTGTTGGCTGCTGAAAATATTCTGGATGCGGATCACTATGGTCTGGAGAAAGTCAAAGAGCGCATCATCGAGTATCTTGCAGTGCAGCAGCGCGTAGATAAATTGAAGGCGCCGATTCTGTGCCTGGTCGGACCTCCCGGTGTCGGTAAAACCTCGCTGGGCCAGAGTATTGCAAAAGCCGTGAACCGTAAATTCGTTCGCATGGCGCTTGGCGGCGTGCGTGACGAATCCGAGATCCGCGGTCACCGTCGCACTTACATTGGCTCCATGCCCGGAAAAGTATTGCAGAGCATGACCAAAGTGGGTGTGAAGAACCCATTGTTCCTGCTTGATGAGGTCGACAAGATGGGGCAGGATTTCCGTGGAGATCCTTCTTCAGCGCTGCTGGAAGTGCTTGATCCAGAACAGAACCACACCTTTAACGATCATTACGTCGAAGTCGAATATGACTTGTCTGACGTCATGTTCGTGGCTACGGCCAACTCGCTGAATATCCCTGAGCCATTGCTGGATCGGATGGAGATTATTCGCCTTGCCGGTTACACCGAAGATGAAAAGGTCAATATCGCGATTCGTTATCTGTTACCTAAGCAATTGAAAACGCATGGTCTGAAAGAAACCGAGATCCATGTTTCCGACGCGACGCTTAGAGATATCGTTCGCTATTACACGCGCGAAGCGGGCGTACGCAGCCTTGATAGGGAAATTTCCAAAATTTGCCGCAAAGTGGTTAAGGAAATCATCACGGCCAAAGCCAAGGCTGGCGCCAAGCCTTTGAAGAAAATCAGCATTACGCCTAAAACACTTGAAAAATATCTGGGTGTACAACGCTATGACTTTGGCCTGGCAGCGGCAGATAACCAGGTCGGCCAGGTGACTGGCCTGGCTTGGACCTCGGTTGGCGGTGAACTGCTCACAATCGAGTCTGTGCTATTGGCAGGCAAGGGTAAAGTCATCACCACGGGGAAGCTCGGCGATGTCATGCAAGAATCCATCCAGGCAGCATTAAGCGTGGTACGTAGTCGCGCCAAGCGATTGGGTATTGCTGAGGATTTCCATGAAAAGAACGATCTTCATATTCACTTCCCTGAAGGCGCAACTCCCAAGGATGGTCCAAGTGCCGGTATAGGTATTTGCACTGCACTGGTGTCAGTGTTGACTGGCATTCCGGTCAGAGCCGATGTTGCCATGACTGGTGAAATTACTTTACGCGGAGAAGTGTTGCCGATTGGTGGCTTGAAAGAGAAACTGCTGGCAGCGCATCGAGGTGGAATCAAAACGGTATTGATCCCGCAACAGAACGTGAAGGATCTGGGCGAGATTCCGGCAAATATCAAGAATCACCTGGATATTCATCCGGTTAAGTGGATTGATGAGGTGCTGGAATACGCCCTGGAGCGCATGCCGGCTCCAGATGATACCGTGTTGCCAGTCACTGACATTACTCCGGATGAGAATGGCGGTACGAAGACACTTCCTGTCACAACACATTAACTTAGTACGAGAACGCTTGACAGGCGCTTAGCCCGCTTGCTATAAAGCGAAACACAGGCTTGCACCTGTCTTTACCACAATGTCGAAAGGGGATTACACGTGAATAAATCTGAATTGATTGATCAAATCGCTAAAGCTGCCGGAATTTCCAAAGCTGCCGCGGGTCGTTCATTAGATGCAACAACGGCTGCAGTCACTAAAGCACTTAAAAAGGGCGATCTCGTTACCTTAATCGGTTTCGGTACTTTCTATGTCGGTAAGCGCGCAGCTCGTAATGGCCGAAATCCTCGTACAGGCGCAACTATTAAGATCAAGGCAGCAAATTCTCCTAAGTTTAGGGCTGGCAAAGCGTTAAAAGATGCTGTAAACTAGCGTTCTTTGTTGGACATGCAGGGTGCTTAGCTCAGTTGGTAGAGCGTCGCCCTTACAAGGCGAATGTCGGCGGTTCGACCCCGTCAGCACCCACCAAACCAACAAAGCGTATTATTGTTAATAGTTATTAAGAGTAAGCTCCTAATAATGAAAGACTAAAAATTTAGGAGTGGTAGTTCAGTTGGTTAGAATACCGGCCTGTCACGCCGGGGGTCGCGG
>CAZOZB010000014.1:0-55199 GCA_964584185.1 uncultured Methylophilaceae bacterium | reverse complement strand
GCCAATGATAGTATGCTTCTCGCATGCGAAAGTAGGGCACCGCCAAGCTCCTTATCCTCAGACTTGATGCATATCAAGTTTAAGCAAAAGCCCTCGATATGAGGGCTTTTGTGTTTGTGGCAGTTACTAATACCAATTCATTGAATTGGTTGATATAATGTTGTTTTGATGGGCGTTGAGCCCATTTTTTGTTTCTGGAATTTGTTTAAGGATGAATTGATGCAGGATTTGCATGCATTGTTGGAGCGATCATTGACTCAGCTAGGCTATGAGTTGGTGGATCTTGAGATTTCCAATCGCGGCAAATTATTGCGTCTTTTTATCGATAAGCCAGAGGGCATTACTATCGATGATTGCGTATTGGTCAGCAATCAGATGGGCAACCTCTTGGCAGTCGAGCATGAGATTGATTACGACAGGCTTGAGGTTTCCTCGCCTGGTCTGGATAGAGTGCTGAAAAAGCATACGGATTTTGAGCGTTTTTCCGGTGAGCGCGCCAACGTGAAGTTGCGTGTGCCGGTAGAAGCCAGAAAGAATTTTTTAGGCATATTGCGTGGGTTAGAGTCAGAAAATTTGTTGATAGAGTGCGATGGCGTCATTCATAAGCTGGCGCTCAGCAATATCGACAAGGCCAGGCTGGCTCCGGAATTTTAACTTGCAGAATTTTAAGCGGAGATTGAAATGAGTCGCGAAATTTTATTATTGGTAGATGCTTTGGCACATGAAAAGAATGTGGCCAAGGAAGTCATCTTTACAGCGCTTGAGCTGGCACTTGCTTCTGCAAGCAAGAAACGTTTCAGCGAAGAGGCTGACGTTCGTGTTGCCATTGATCGTGACAATGGTGAGTATCAATCATTCCGTCGTTGGCAAGTCGTTGCAGAAGATGTTCTGGAAAATCCGGCTGCCCAGGTTGCGATTACGGATGAACGCGCAAATGGTCTGGCTGAAGGCGATTACATTGAAGAGCCGCTTGAGTCTATCGAGTTTGGCCGTATTGGCGCCCAAGCTGCAAAACAGGTGATTTTGCAGAAGGTGCGTGAAGCTGAGCGCGAGCAGATCCTTGATGATTTCCTGGCGCGTAAGGAGCATCTGGTCACTGGTGTGATCAAGCGCATGGAAAAAGGTAATGCCATCATTGAAGTCGGCCGTATTGAGTCTTTATTGCCACGTGAACAGATGATTCCGAAAGAGAACCTGCGTGTTGGCGACCGTGTACGTGCCTACTTGTCTCGTATCGAGCGCGGCGGCCGCGGCCCGCAGTTGATTCTGTCGCGTATTGCGCCGGAGTTCCTGATCAAGTTGTTCGAGTTGGAAGTGCCGGAAATCGAGGAAGGCCTCCTTGAAATCAGGGCGGCTGCACGTGACCCAGGTTTGCGTTCCAAGATTGCAGTGAAGACCAACGATCAGCGCCTGGACCCGGTGGGTACCTGCGTTGGTATGCGCGGTTCTCGCGTACAGGCGGTTACTGGAGAATTAGCGGGTGAGCGTGTAGATATTATCTTGTGGTCTATGGAGCCTGCACAGTTCGTCATCAATGCCATGGCACCTGCAGAAGTCACAAGTATCGTTGTCGATGAAGATGCCCATAGCATGGATGTTGTGGTCGCCGAAGACCAGCTGGCCCAGGCGATTGGCCGTAGTGGGCAGAACGTGCGTTTGGCATCCGAACTGACCGGCTGGACACTGAATATCCTGACTGAAGAAGAAGCTGCCAAAAAGCATGAGGAAGAACATACCAATACACGCGGTCTGTTCATGGAAAAACTCGATGTAGATGAGGAAGTGGCAGATATCCTGGTTGAAGAAGGCTTCAGCACATTGGAAGAAATTGCTTATGTTCCGCTTTCGGAAATGAGCGAAATCGATGCTTTTGACGAAGATACCATCAATGAGCTACGCAAGCGTGCCCGCGCAGCGTTGCTGAAAGAAGCGATTGCCAAGGAAGAAAAAGCCGAGGAAGCCAGTGAAGACCTGCTGACGATGGAAGGCATGGACGACGCGACGGCCCATAAGTTAGCTTCACAAGGTGTATCTACCATGGAAGATCTGGCTGATTTAGCTGTCGATGACCTGGTGGAACTGACTGGCATGGATGCCGAGCGTGCCAAAACACTCATTATGACCGCACGTGCGCCTTGGTTTGCCTGAGGTAGCAACAACGATTGATGAGATTATGTATTTGTAATGCGTATGTAAGCGCAAAAGAAACAACTGGAGAGGTAGCAGTATGGGAAAATCAAGCGTAGCACAATTTGCCAGTGAGTTAAATTTGCCAGCAGAGTTGCTTTTGGAGCAACTTAAAGGTGCTGGCGTTAATAAGGCCGCGCATGATGACGAGCTGACTGAGCAAGACAAGACCTCTTTGTTGGAATATTTGCGCAAGGAGCACGGTGCGCAGGAGCCAAAAAATAAAATCACGCTGACACGTAAACAGAATACCGAAATCAAGAAGACCGACAGCACTGGTAAGGCACGTACGATTCAGGTTGAGGTGCGCAAAAAACGTGTTCTGGTGCGTCGTGACATTTCGGATCTGGAACAGGCTGAAGAAACTGGCACCGTTGCTGAAACACCGGCACCTTCGGTCCAGCACGAGCCAGTGCAGGAAACGGCCCCAACCGTTGCTGAGGTAGAGACAACCCCGGAAGTTGCTCCTGAGCCAGTGGTGGACGTTGCTCCAGCCAAGGTAAAAGAAGCTCCTCCTGTCGTTGAAGAGGTGACGCCTCCGGTCGAAACAAAAACAATCAAGAAGACAGTATTAACGCCAGAACAAATTGCGATGCGTGAGCAGGAAGCAAAACGCCATGCAAATCTGGTTGCCCTGCAGACTGAAGAATTGCAGAAGAAACAGGCCCTGATCCAGAAACGGCTGGAAGAAGAAGCCAAGAAAGCTGCAGATGCCGCCGCAGCCGCTGAAAAAGCTGCCAAGCTTTCCGAAGGCACTTTGCATAAGCCTGTTGCCAAAGAAGGCGCAAAAACCGAAGACAAAAGTGCGAAAAAGGCTACTAAGAACAAGGATTGGGCTGATACACAGAACAAGAAACGTGGCATCAAGACACGCGGTGATTCAGCGGCTAATCAAGGTTGGCGCGGTCACAAGAATAAATCCAAGACACACAAAGAAGGCGATGACGGCCCGCATTCATTCAATGCCCCTACTGAGCCGGTAATTCATGAAGTGGTGGTGCCGGAGACCATTTCTGTTGCTGATTTGGCGCATAAGATGGCAGTCAAGGCTGGCGAAGTGATCAAGACGCTGATGAAAATGGGCATGATGGTCACCATCAATCAAGTCCTGGATCAGGAAACCGCGATTATCGTGGTCGAAGAAATGGGCCATGTTTCCAAGGCTGCAGCAGCGAATGACCCGGAAACCTTCCTGGACGATACGGATCATGCAGAAGCAATCCAGGAAGCGCGTCCTCCTGTGGTAACAGTGATGGGTCACGTCGATCACGGTAAGACCTCATTGCTTGACTATATTCGTCGCACCCGTGTCGCTTCCGGTGAAGCCGGCGGCATTACGCAGCATATCGGTGCTTATCACGTGGAAACACCACGCGGTATGGTGACTTTCCTTGATACACCAGGCCACGAGGCCTTTACTGCCATGCGTGCCCGCGGTGCCAAGGCGACCGATGTGGTGATTCTGGTGGTGGCTGCTGATGATGGTGTCATGCCGCAAACTATTGAGGCTATCCACCATGCGAAAGCAGGCGGCGTGCCTCTGGTTGTGGCGATTAATAAGATCGACGTGCAAGGCGCGAACCTTGAGCGCGTCAAGCAAGAGCTGGTAGCGCAAGAAGTGATTCCTGAAGAATACGGTGGCGAAACCATGTTCGTGGAAGTTTCAGCCAAGACTGGCCAGGGCATTGATAGTTTGCTCGAAGCTGTGCTCCTGCAGGCAGAAGTGCTGGAGTTGCGCGCACCCAAGAATATCCCGGCCAAAGGCCTGGTGATTGAAGGCCGCCTTGATAAAGGTCGCGGTCCGGTGACTACCATCCTGATTCAAGCTGGTACATTGAAGCGTGGCGACATGTTGCTGGCTGGCAGTGCCTTTGGCCGTGTACGTGCGATGCTGGATGAAAGCGGGCAGGAAATCAAGGAAGCTGGTCCATCAATTCCGGTCGAAATCCTTGGCTTGTCTGATGTACCGAACGCCGGCGAAGAAGTCATCGTGCTCAATGATGAACGCAAAGCCCGTGAAATTGCGCTGTTCCGTCAGGGCAAGTTCCGCGACGTGAAGCTTGCCAGACAGCAGGCCGCCAAGCTGGAAAACATTTTCGACCAGATGAGCGAAGGCGAAGTGAAGACCTTGCCGATGATTATCAAATCGGATGTTCAGGGTTCATACGAGGCGCTGGCAACTTCATTGCAGAAGCTCTCTACCGATGAGGTGAAGGTCAATATCATCCATACTGGTGTTGGTGCGATTAGCGAGTCTGATGTCAATCTGGCATCTGCTTCGAAGGGTGTGCTGATCGGTTTCAATGTGCGTGCGGATGCAGGTGCACGCAAACTGATTGAAACACTGGGTGTCGATGTCCGCTATTACAACATCATCTACCAGGCTGTGGATGAAGTGCGTGCGGCGCTGGGTGGTATGTTGTCGCCAGAGCAGAAAGAAAACGCGATTGGTCTGGTTGAGATTCGCGAGGTCTACCGTATCTCCAAGGTCGGTGCTGTCGCTGGTTGTTACGTGCTTGATGGCTTGATCAAACGTGGCTCAAGGGTACGTGTATTGCGCGACAATATCGTCATCCATGAAGGCGAACTGGACTCACTCAAACGCTTCAAGGACGATGTGAAAGAAGTTAAATCCAACTTCGAATGCGGTTTGTCATTGAAGAACTTCAATGACATCGAGGTCGGCGATACGCTGGAAGTGTTTGAAGTTGTCGAAGTGGCGAGAACGCTCTAAGGGCCATGCAGCATGGCTAAAGAGTTTTCCAGAAGTGATCGGGTTGCAGAACAAATCCAGCGTGAACTCGCGGATTTGCTGCAATTCGAAGTGAAAGATCCGCGCATTGGCATGGTGACGCTGACAGAGGTCGAAGTCAGTGGAGACATGGCTCATGCAAAGATCTACTACAGCGCAAAAGCCGGTACGCCCGAATTGCAAAAAGGCCTGGAGAAGTCGGCAGGTTTTCTGCGCACCCAGCTCGGCAAGCGTATGTTATTGCGCACGGTGCCTCAGTTACATTTTATCTACGATGCTTCCATTGATCGTGGCATGCGACTCTCCCAATTGATTGATGAGGCGCTGGCGCCGGATCAGTTGATTGGTGATCAACCGCCAGCCAAAAAGTAGCTGAACAATCGTCGTCAAACGGTAGTGCCTATACATGCAATTCAAACGCATCAAACGCGCCATCGATGGTGTGTTATTACTTGATAAGCCCCTGGGCTTGTCTTCCAACCAGGCCTTACAGCAAGTAAAAAGACTCTACCAGGCAGCCAAGGCAGGCCATACCGGCAGTCTTGATCCCTTGGCCACTGGTCTGCTGCCCATATGCCTGGGTGAGGCGACCAAGTTTTCACATTTCCTCCTGGATGCCGATAAAAGCTATCGAGCGCTAGTCAAGCTGGGCAGCACGACAACAACGGGCGATGCCGAAGGCGAAGTACTCAGCCGGTCGGAAGTCAGCGTTACGCAAGAGCAACTGCACTCAGTGCTTAAGACATTTATCGGTCAGATCGAGCAAGTGCCGCCCATGTATTCAGCGCTTAAGCATCAAGGCAAGGCGCTATACGAATATGCACGTGATGGGGTTGAAATCGCCAGACCAGCACGATTGATTACAATCTTCGATATCGAATTAAAAAGATTCGAGCAGGAAAGTCATTTGTTTGAAATTGATGTAGTGTGCAGCAAGGGCACTTATATTCGCACGCTGGCCGAAGATATAGGCCATGCGCTTGGCTGTGGGGCGCATTTGGCCGGTTTGCGCAGATTGAGTACCGCGCATTTCAGGCTGGAGGATGCGCTCAGTATGGAACAACTGGAGGCGATGTCAGCAGATGAGCGCGACAATATCCTCTTGCCGGCAGATGCTTCGATAATCGATTTGCCCATGATTGAGTTGGATGCCGATAGCGCTTATTACCTGCTGCAGGGCCAGAGCGTATGGAAATCGGGAACGAATATTGAGGGTTTGTTTCGTATATACAGGACAGATGGTCAATTTCTCGGCCTGGGCGAGTTGGACGCAGACGGCAAAGTAGCACCAAAAAGATTGTTGGTCATTCGGAAGTAATTGCCTTTTATGCAAATGATTTAATATTTAAGCCATCATATGCTTGATAAGTCAGTGCTTTTAAGGTTAGAATGCGCGGTTACTGAAGGTAAAGAATATCCAGGAGAAAACATGTCAATTACGACAGCAGAAAAAGCCAAGATTGTTGGCGATTACCAACAAGCAGCAAACGACACCGGATCACCGGAAGTTCAAGTAGCTTTGCTTACCAGCCGTATCACTACGCTGACAGAACACTTCAAGATTAATGCTAAAGACCATCACTCACGTCGTGGTTTGCTGGCAATGGTAAGTCAACGTCGCAAGCTGCTTGATTACCTCAAGCGCAAAAATGCTGATCGTTATCGTAGTCTGATTGAGCGTCTAGGCCTGCGTAAATAATTTAATATTCACAAGCTAGTTATTATTTTTGTGAATTGATATAAAGCCGAAAGCATCGCATCAACAAATAGTTGAGCGATGCTTTCGGCTTTTTGTTGGACGGTATGTTTGTAAAATACTTGCTTACTGAGAACACTCTAGAACAGTAAGAGTGAATTGTTGATAGATGAGAAGAGGATAGAAAATGTTTAATAAAGTGAAAAAGACCATTCAATACGGTGCGCATGAGCTCACCCTGGAAACTGGTGAGATTGCTCGTCAGGCCGATGGCGCTGTTATGGTAAGTTATGGCGATACAGTAGTGTTGGTGACTGTCGTTGGTAGACATGATGTCAAGGCAGGCCAGGACTTCTTCCCATTGACTGTTGATTATCAAGAAAAAACTTATGCTGCCGGTAAGATTCCAGGCGGCTTCTTCAAACGTGAAGGCCGCCCATCAGAAAAAGAGATTCTGACTTCCCGTTTGATCGATCGCCCATTGCGTCCGCTATTCCCGGAAGCTTTCTATAACGAAGTGCAGATCATCGCAACGGTTCTGTCATCCGATAGCGAAATCGATTCCGATATCCCGGCGATTATTGGCGCTTCTGCTGCATTGGCCATTTCCGGCATTCCTTTCTACGGTCCGCTTGGCGCCGCCCGTGTTGGTTACCTGAATGGCGAGTATGTTTTGAACCCTACAGCAAGCCAGTTGAAAGAGTCTGAGTTGGATCTGGTCGTAGCAGCAACAGACAAAGCCGTGATGATGGTTGAGTCCGAAGCGAAAGAACTGCCTGAAGATGTGATGCTGGGTTCTGTAGTTTATGGTCACGAGCAGATGCAGGCAGTCATCAATATGATTAATGAACTGGCTGCTGAAGTTGGCAAAGAGCCATGGGATTGGGCACCTCCAGAAACGGACACTGCCTTAATTGAAAAAATGACTGCTTTGGCTGCTGCCGATATCAACGAAGCATTCAAGATCAAGGCTAAAGGCGAACGCTCAGCCAAGCTGGAAGAGATCAAGAACCGTGTATTCGCTGAACTGATCACTGAAGAAACTTCAACAACTGAAGCCAACAAGATCAAAACAGAACTGTTCAATATCGAAGCTAAAACTGTACGTAGCCAGATTCTGAACGGTGAGCCACGTATTGATGGCCGTGATACCCGCACAGTGCGTCCTATCAGCATCCGTACCGGCGTTCTGCCACGTACCCATGGTTCTGCATTGTTCACTCGCGGTGAAACACAGGCACTGGTGGTTGCAACCCTGGGTACTGGTCGCGATGAGCAAGTGATCGATGCCTTGCAAGGTGAATACAAAGACCGCTTCATGCTGCATTACAACTTCCCGCCGTTCTCCACTGGTGAAACTGGCCGCGTTGGTACGCCTAAGCGTCGCGAAATCGGTCATGGCCGCCTGGCCAAGCGTGCACTGGTTGCAGTACTGCCAAGCCAGGAAGAGTTTGGTTATACCTTCCGTCTGGTGTCGGAAATTACCGAGTCGAACGGTTCCAGTTCAATGGCCTCTGTCTGTGGCGGCACAATGGCATTATTGGATGCTGGCGTTCCAATCAAGGCTCCAGTGGCTGGCGTTGCGATGGGTTTGATCAAAGAAGGTAACCGTGTTGCGGTGCTGACTGACATCCTGGGCGATGAAGACCACCTTGGTGACATGGACTTCAAGGTAGCTGGTACTGAAGAAGGCGTTACTGCCTTGCAAATGGATATCAAGATTACCGGCATCACCAAAGAGATCATGCAGGTTGCGCTTTCCCAAGCCAAGGAAGGCCGCCTGCATATTCTGGGCATCATGAAAGAAGCCATGGGCGATGTCAGCCAGGAGCTTTCTGCTTTTGCACCGCGCATTATCACCATGAAGATCAACCCGGAGAAGATTCGTGACGTGATTGGTAAGGGCGGCGCTGTGATTCGTGCGCTGACTGAAGAAACCGGCGCGACCATCGATATTGAAGATGATGGCACGATCAAGATCGGTTGCGTCAGCGCTGAAGCAGGCGAAGAAGCCAAGAAACGTATCGAAGCCATTACTGCGGAAGTGGAAATCGGCCAGAGTTACGAAGGTACTGTCATCAAGTTGCTGGACTTCGGTGCGATTGTTTCATTATTGCCCGGTAAAGACGGCTTGCTGCATATCTCACAAATCGCACATCAGCGTGTGAATGCCGTTGCGGACTTCCTCAAGGAAGGCCAGGTAGTGAAGGTTAAAGTCGTTGAAGCGGACGAAAAAGGCCGTGTACGCTTGAGCATGAAGGCGTTGATTGACCCGCCTGCAGCTGAAGAGAAAGCTGATGCTGAGCAATCAGCAGAGTGATAATCATAGCTTCGTAAAATGAAAAAGCCCGCAGATGCGGGCTTTTTCATTTGTGCTGTATTTTGTATTGTAAGGTAGCGTAGCTCAGGCTAGCTTTACTACAATAGGCAAGTGAATTACTTGGCTACTTGTTTCTCTCTTATCTCATCCAGCGTTTTGCAGTCGATGCACTGAGTGGCTGTAGGGCGAGCTTCAAGGCGTTTGAGGCCGATTTCTACGCCGCAACTGTTGCAGTAACCGTATTCACCCTCATTGATCTTGTTCAGGGTTTCGTCGATCTTCTTGATTAGTTTGCGTTCGCGATCGCGGTTGCGCAATTCAAGCGCCATGTCGGATTCCTGGCTTGCGCGATCATTCGGATCGGCAAACATGGTCACTTCATCCTGCATGGTATGCACGGTACGATCAATGTCGTGGCTCAGCTCAGATTTCCAGTCGTTAAGGATCTGACGGAAATGATTGAGTTGTTTTTCATTCATGTACTCCTCACCAGCTTTTGGTTGGTAGGGAACAAATTGTCTAGATATTACTTCGGCCATTGTGGTCTCGCGGGAATAAACCCCGTTTTCGAAATATAGCGTTAACAGAAAAATAAGGCAGGCGCAAGTTTACTACGATTAGAAATAATGTCCAGTACGGATTTTGCAAGGAGTTTTAAATAATATCGACGTGGTTAAGATATTGAAGATTCGCGTAAAGTCTGGGCTAACAGGGTATTTTCCATCAACGTTGCGACCGTCATCGGTCCAACACCGCCAGGAACTGGCGTAATCCATCCCGCACGTTCTTTTGCAATGGCAAATTCGACATCTCCGCAGAGGCTGCCATCGTCCAGACGATTGATGCCGATATCTATCACAATGGCGCCGGGCTTGATCCACTCGCCCTTAACCAGGCCGGGTTTGCCGGCAGCAGCGACGACGATATCTGCGCGGGCAACATTGGCAGCCAGGTCTTTGGTGTGGCGGTGGCAGCAGGTGACGGTACATCCGGCAAGCAGCAGTTCCAATGCCATGGGCCGGCCTACGTGATTGGAAACACCTACGACCACAGCATCCATCCCCAGAATATTCAGCTTGCTGGCTTCCAGCATCTTGATAACACCGAAAGGGGTGCACGAACGCAAAGTCGGCTGGCGAACCGCCAGTCTGCCAATGTTGTAAGGATGAAAACCATCGACATCTTTTTGAGCGCTGATAGCTTCGATAATGCGTTTCTCATCAACCTGAGGGGGTAAGGGAGATTGCACCAGAATGCCATCAATGGAATCATCCGCATTGAGCTTGTCTATCAGTGCAAATAGTTCGGTTTCGGTCGTTGATGCAGGTAAATCATAAGACAGGGAGCGGATGCCTACTTTCTCGCAAGCCAATCGTTTATTGCGTACATAAATCGCAGAAGCCGGGTCAGCACCGACCAGGATCACAGCTAAGGTAGGTGCACGACTCCCGTGAGAAGCGCGTTCTTCAATCTGCGCTTTCAAGTGAGCGAGCATGTGTTCTGCGATGACCTTGCCGTTAATGATTTGAGCTGACATAAATTTAGCGTGTGCAAAAACCACTATTTTAACAGGGTATGATAATTAAACCGACTATCTGATCAATTGGAATTGACCTGAAGGCCGGTTTGGGATATATTTCACGCCCTCGGGGTGTAGCGTAGTCTGGTAGCGCGCCTGCTTTGGGAGCAGGATGTCGGGAGTTCGAATCTCTCCACCCCGACCAGTTTCAAGAAGTAAGTCTAGATTGCCCGACAATCTGCCCGTAGCTCAATCGGATAGAGCACCAGCCTTCTAAGCTGGGGGTTACAGGTTCGATTCCTGTCGGGCAGGCCAGGTTTCTGATATTCATCAGTTTCAATGGTGGCTGTAGCTCAGTTGGTAGAGCCCTGGATTGTGATTCCAGTTGTCGTGGGTTCGAGCCCCATCAGCCACCCCATTTACCAAAACTCCCTCCCTCTCTGATTGATACCATCGGCCATTGCGGTTATATTAGTGCGACGAGCGTACTATTTTTGCTATCCAGAATAACTAATAATTGCCGCGGGAAGATCCTCTGATGGCCGAACAAAATCCCACACTGATCATTATCGATGACGATCCTCTAATTACCGACACTTTGCATTATGTGCTGAGTAAGCATTTTGATGTCTATGTCGCGGAATCGCGCAACCAGGCAAAAAGCCTGTTGCGACAATTGGAAACCCCTCCATCACTGGCTTTGGTGGACTTGGGCTTGCCGCCGGTCCCGCATAAACCTGATGAAGGTTTCAAGGTGATCGGCGAGTTGCTGGCGCATTCGCCGACCATGAAAATCCATGTGCTTTCTGGCCAGAACGAAGAGGTCAATGTCAAACATGCGATGGCCCTGGGTGCAGTTGATTTTATTCCCAAGCCTTGCGATGTCGAGCGACTGAAAGAGATTCTGCAGAATGCGCTCAAACTGCATGATGCTGAACGTACCGAAGACAAGGGGAATAAAGAACAGGATAGTTGCGGCCTGCTGGGTGACAGTTTGCCCATGCAAACTTTGCGTACCCAGATTACCCAATTCGCAGATGCGCCTTTTCCTGTCTTGATTGAGGGTGAATCCGGCAGCGGTAAGGAACTGGTTGCGAATTGCCTGCACCGTTTAAGTCGCCGTTCACGCCAGCCTTATCTGTCAGTCAATTGTGCCGCGATTTCACCTACGCTGGCGGAATCCATTCTGTTCGGCCATGGCAAGGGTGCATTTACCGGCGCACAAGCTTCACATGCCGGTTATTTTGAGGATGCGGGCGAAGGCACGCTTTTCCTCGATGAAATCGGTGAGTTGCCGCTCGAGATGCAATCCAAACTGCTCCGTGTTCTGGAGAATGGCGAGTATCAGCGCATTGGCGAGACGCAAACACGCAAAAGCAAAGCGCGCATCATCGCTGCGACCAATCGTGACTTGCGTGAAGAAGTTCGTGCTTCGAACTTCCGTATCGACCTCTACCATCGGTTGAGTGTGTTCACGGTGCGCGTACCGCCGCTGCGAGAGCTGGATGAAGACCGTTATCAGTTGCTTGAGTATTACAGTGATTTTTACGCGCGCGAGACTGGGCAGAAACCCTTTAAATTCGACAACAAAGCTAACCAGCGCTGGCTCGATTATCACTTCCCCGGCAATGTGCGTGAGTTGCGTAACATCATCATCAGGCTGACGGCAAAATATGCTGCACAGTCAGTTAGCGATGTGCAACTGGCGGCAGAGCTGGATCTGATGCAGATCACATCTTCCAATGAAGTGCCTTCGCTGAATGATGAAAGCGCACTTTCCAATCATGCGATGCGGCATTTGCAAACGCAAGCCAATGTGAATCTCGACCAGGTATTGAAAACCTGGGAAAAAGCTTACGTTGATGCAGCACTTAAACTGACGCACGGCAATCTCAGCCAGGCGTCCAAATTACTGGGTATCAACAGAACCACGCTATATAGCCGTATGCAGATGCAAGAATAATGTACTACGCTCACTTTGGCCTGAGAGAGCCTCCTTTCAAGATCACTCCCAATACCGAGTTCTTCTTTTCCGGGGGCAATCGCGGCGCTGTTCTTGATGCGCTTACTTATGCCATTAATAGCGGTGAAGGCATTATCAAGGTGGTTGGTGAAGTCGGTAGCGGCAAAACCATGTTGTGCCGGATGTTGCAGACCCTGTTACCGGAAAAAGTCGAAAGCGTGTATCTGGCCAACCCCAGCGTTGCACCAGAAGATGTGCTCCATGCGATAGCCTTTGAGTTGCAACTCAAGCTGCCAAAAAATGCAGACCGCTTGCAGGTCATGCAGGTGTTGCAGACGTATCTGCTGGATCGCCATGCAGAAGGCAAGCAGGTTGTTATCTTCGTGGAAGAAGCGCAAGGAATGCCGCTTGCCACATTGGAAGAGATCCGGCTATTGTCGAATCTCGAAACCAAGCATGACAAGCTCTTGCAGATCGTATTGTTTGGCCAGCCAGAGCTTGATGTGAATCTCAACGAGACCCAGATTCGTCAGTTGCGCGAACGCATTACCCACGGTTTCAATTTGGGCCCATTAGGTGAAATGGATGTCGGCGAATATTTGATTTTTCGCCTGCGTGCGGCTGGTTATTTCGGGCCGCACCTGTTTTCCAAATCCGCCATTCGCATGATTTCCAAATCTTCGGAAGGTTTGGTCAGGCGCGTCAATATTCTGGCTGATAAAGCTTTGCTTTCAGCATTCTCAGATAATGTGTATCAAGTCACACCCAAACATGTAAAGGCTGCAATCAAGGACAGCGAGTTTGGTACCGAGCAGGTAAAAAAAGGCAACACGCAAAAACTGTATCTGGCGGCTGCAGCCATATTGGTTTTGGGTTTGGCACTTGGTTACCTGATCAATATTTGGCAAACTGGGTCGGCTGACGCTATTCCGATGGCCGAGTCGGTGGCGGCACAACCTGCAATCCAGGGAGCTGTTTCCGAAGTCGAGCCTGGCTCAACAGTATCGGATGGCGCGATGGCTGAGCATTCCCCGCAAATGGCCGGTAGCTCGGATGATATTCTGGAACATAGACTGAATGTCACACAACAATGGCTTAATCAACAACCTGCTTCAACTGTCAGCATTCAGCTGATGGGTAGCGCTAACGATAACCAGATGCGAGCCCAACTGGAATCTCTCGCCAGTACGGTTGAGATCGACAATATTTACATCTATCGTACTTATGTTAACAAAACGCCGTTTTTATCAGTGTTGTATGGCAGCTACCAAGATCGTCAGGAAGCAGTTGAGGCGATGCGCAAATTACCGGAAAGCTTGCGTTCTTATCGCCCGCAACTGCGAACGATAGGCGGGATTCTGCAAGAAACAAAACCAGTTCAATAAGTTAGTATTGCATTTTAAAGCAAATTGTGGGATAAACTGATGATATAAAGCGAAAATACAGATGGTGTGCGTGCATATGAATAAAACACGGTTAACATGGTTGGCAATCTCAATGTCACTCGCCTTGGCAAGTTGTGCGCATCAATCCAAGGTAATACCATCCACTGGTCATATTGATGGCCAGGCATCCCCGCAGAATCAACAGACTTCTCCAGCCGCTGCCGGCGACATACCCAAGCCGGTTAAAAGTACCACTTACCTTCCGCCACCAACACCCAAAGCCAAAGAACAGACCTATAGCGTTGTCGTGAACGAGGTGCCGGTGAAAGAGATCTTGTTTGCACTGGCACGTGAGAGCAAACTGAATATTGATATTCATCCCGCCATTCAAGGTCGCGTCACGCTCAATGCGGTTGACCAGACCTTACCCGCCATTCTCGAACGTCTTGCCAAACAGGTTGACCTGACCTACAAGGTTGAAAACAATATCCTGAGTATTACGCCGGATCATCCTGTGTTGCGTACCTACAAGATCGATTACGTCAATATGTCGCGGGATACCAATAGTTCCATTGGCGCCGCTGCAGAAATCGCTACAGCAGGCAGGGCTGCCGCTGCAGGCGCACAATCCGGAGGAGCGGCAGGATCTGCTGGCGGACTTAGCGCAAATGGCTCAAGGACGCAGGTTTCGTCGGAATCCAAGAATCGCTTCTGGGAAACCTTGATTCAGAATATCAAGGATCTATTGGCTGAAACTGATAAGGAAGTGCTCATTACGAGAGAAGCATCACCCTTTCAAGCTTCATCGAATATCGTCGCTTCAGTTTCTGCGGACGGGACAGTTGCCCCTGTACCAGACTCAAGGCAGATGGGCATGGACAGGGATGAAGCCAGAAAAGAATATAAGACCCTGTTTGCTGCCAATGTCATAGCCAACAAGGAAGCCGGTATTATCAGCGTCCGTGGGACGAACAAGCAGCATGAGAAAGTCCAGGAGTTTCTCGATAAAGTCTTAAACAGTTCGAGCAAGCAGGTTCTGATCGAGGCAACAATCGTCGAAGTTGAGCTAAAGGATAAGTTTCAGGCGGGTATTGACTGGAGCAGGCTGGGTAATGGCCTTACATTCAGGCAAGCGCTACAACCTACAGTAACTGATCCCCTGGCGCCTAGTTCGTTGTCCAGTTTTACTGCCGGTTATGTATATACAGGTTCGGGTATTCTCGCTGATTTAAGTGCTTCAATCAGATTGCTCCAGGAGTTTGGGGATACCAAGGTTTTATCCAGCCCTAAACTGATGGTGCTTAACAATCAGACGGCCGTGCTTAAGGTGGTTGATAATCTGGTTTACTTTACGATCGAAGCGCAAGTTACGCAGAACCAGACTAACTCCAATACCGTTTTCACAACAACACCGCAAACGGTGCCTGTTGGCGTTGTGATGAGTGTTACTCCGCAGGTGAGTGACAATAGCAGCGTCATGTTGAATGTTAGGCCAACAGTTTCCAGGTTTATTACTGATGTGCAGGACCCCAACCCTAACCTGGTGATAGGCGGAGAACAAATTACATCGAGAATCCCCGTCATCCAAGTCAGGGAGATGGAGTCGCTATTGCGGGTGACGAGCGGAGATACGACGGTACTCGGCGGTTTGATGCAGGATGACATCAAAAATAACGACGACAGGGTGCCTGGATTATCCAAACTGCCTCTAGTCGGTAAGGCATTTACTGCAAAAGCCGCATTGAATAAAAAGTCCGAGCTGATTATCTTTTTGCGCCCTACGATTATCAACAACGCAAGCTTAGAGAGCGACGAATTACTCTCCTACAAACAGTATCTACCAACGCAACAATTACAACAAAGCATCGATGAGTCTGCTTATTAAGGCACTGCATAAGGCAGAACAAGAAAAAGCGTCTGAGGAGAGATCAACAACCTCGGTAGCAGTTGCGTCGTTTGAATTGGCGCCCAAAGAGGGCGAAGCCGGGCTTTCAAGCGCTGAACCTGTAAAACCTCTGCATCAGACCAATACACAGCCTAATCAGCAAGCGGCGGGTGTGGTTTTTGCAGCCAAGTCAGGTGCGGGTACTACTTCTACCCGAGCTTTATTACTGACAGGTTTTGTATTACTCATATTGATTGCGGCAGCATTCTACTATTACCTTCAGTCCTCGACGCAGCCTGAAGTAGTCGTGCCTGCGCGGGTGGTAGAAGTCGTACCGGCTGCTGCACCTATTGACAGTGCATTGCCTGGCGCAACAGGTGCGCTTGAGCCCGAAGGATTGGGTCCGGATGAGGTGGCAGTAGAGACGGTTGCTATACGTGATGAGATTGAACTGCCAGCAGTCAATGACGGTTTTTCGCTCGGCACTGCTGATGCCAGATCGCGGAGTGTGACAGCACCTGTCGTCTATGGACAGCCTGTTGCCATGGCAGAAGATAATAATGTGAAAGTGATACGGAATAACCCTCCGCCAGGAATTAATCCGCACCTAACGAGAGCTTATGAAGCATTTAATGCAGGCGATGATGCAACTGCACAAGCATCGTATCGCAAGGTATTGCAGACCGATATCCGTAACACGGATGCCTTGCTTGGGATGGCTGCGGTTGCTTTAAGGCAGGACCGTCGAAATGACGCGCTAGGCTGGTACGGTAAGGTGCTGGAAGTAGAACCCCGGAACAGTTTTGCACAGGCGGCCATGGTAAGTTTGGTCGGGCAGGCGGATCCCGTGAACAGCGAGTCACGTATCAAGAACCTTATCGCAATACAACCTGATGCCGCTCATTTACATGCAGCGCTTGGCAGTTTGTATGCGGATCGGAGTCAATGGGCGCAGTCACAACAGGCCTACTTTGAAGCGCACCGGCTTGATGCATCGAATGCCGAACATGCATTCAATCTGGCGGTAAGCCTGGACCAGCTGGGCAAATCGTCGCTGGCTTTACAATATTACAAGCAAGCGTTAAGTTTACTGGGGAGTAGTAGTTCTGGGGCAATTGATCACGCAGCACTGGAGTTACGTATCGCTCAACTTCAGTGAAGCAAAGTGGTGAAGCAGCTTCATCAAACACAACAAGACTAAAAAAAGATACTAATGATGGTTGAACAAACATGGCTGAGCAGCGACGTAAGCTACGCTTAGGCGAACTGATGGTGCAACAGGGGCTGATCAGCCAGGATCAGCTGCGCATTGCACTTATGGAGCAAGAGCAGAACAATATCCCGTTGGGTCGCCAGCTGGTGCGTTTGGGGTTTGTTACAGAAGCGATGGTACGCGATCTGGTCGCTCACACGATTGGTCAGGAAAGTGTCGATTTAGCCACTGTGATCGCTGATTCGGATGCGTTGAAAATGGTGCCGGAAGAATTCGCGCGGCGCTATCATTTGCTCCCGATCGCCTACGAAGAAAACATCAAATCGCTGACGGTGGCAATGGCCGACATGTTCAACGTCGTGGCGCTCGACCAGCTTCGTGCGATGCTCGGCGGCCAGATCCAGCTTAAACCTGCATTAGCGGCTGAAGCGCAGCTGGAAGAATACATCGATCAGTTTTATGGCTATGAGCTCTCAGTTGATGGCATTTTGCGTGAAATCGAAACTGGTGAGATCGACTACCAGAGCCTGGTTGCCGAGGGCGATCAATATACCCAGCCTGTAGTGCGACTGGTCGGTGCCTTGCTGATGGATGCCGTCAAGCGAAGCGCGTCCGACATTCACTTCGAGCCGGAATATGCCTTCTTGCGTATTCGTTATCGTGTCGATGGCGTGCTTCAGCAGATTCGCAGTTTGCACAAAACCTACTGGCCCGGCATTGCCGTGCGCCTTAAAGTCATTAGCGGTATGGATATCGCTGAAACACGTTCACCGCAGGATGGCCGTCTGAATATCAACCTGGGTGGTCGGCCCATTGACTTTCGTGTCGCGAGCCATCCGACCATTCATGGCGAGAACATCGTTTTGCGCGTGCTGGATCGCGAAAAGTCCATCATTCCGATGGACCGGATGGGCTTGCGTACCGAGACCCTGGATGAACTGAAGCTGATGATGACACGCCCTGAGGGCATCATGATTGTTACAGGTCCGACAGGCAGTGGTAAAACGACGACGCTATATTCGCTGCTTTCTCATCTGAATACTGAAAGCGTCAACATCATGACCCTGGAAGACCCGGTGGAATATCCGGTCACCATGATGCGCCAGACTTCAGTGGCGGAGGTCAATAAAGTCGATTTTGCCAATGGCATTCGATCCATCATGAGGCAAGATCCTGACATTATCCTGGTCGGTGAGATTCGCGATGAAGATACTGCCACCATGGCATTTCGTGCCGCAATGACCGGCCACCAGGTATTCAGTACCTTGCATACCAATTCTGCACTCGGGACATTCCCACGTTTACTCGATATCGGTATTTCGCCAGACATCATGGCGGGCAATATCATCGGTGTAGTTGCCCAGCGTCTGGTACGGGTGCTTTGCCCGCATTGTAAGGAAACTTACTCGCCGGATTCGGATGAACGCAAACTATTGGGCCTGACGCCGCGGGCTGAGGCAAAGATCTACCGTCAAGTTGGTTGCAAGCGCTGTAATTACACAGGTTATCGCGGTCGTATGGCGATTATTGAGTTGTTGCGCATCGATAGTGATATGGATGCCCTGATAGCCCGTCGTTCACCGTTGGATGAAATACGTGCTCTGGCCATGGGGAAAGGCTTTGTGACATTGGCGGATGATGGCGTGCGCCGAATTCTGGAGGGATATACCAGCCTGGCCGAAGTCACACGTGTGATCGACTTAACCAGCTTAGTCAGGCATTAGCCTTGCCAACCTACAATTACAAAGCCGTGGATCAAGTCGGGCGTTCGGCGCAGGGCCAACTGGATGCGCTGAACGAAATTGACCTGGAGCTGCGCTTGGAACGTATCGGCCTGGATCTGATCACCTTCAGGCAAGTCAAAAAAACGGCGTCTTTGTTCAACAGTACAAAAGTCAGCCACAAAGACCTGATGATGTTTTGCTTTCAGCTCGAGCAATTAACCAGCGCTGGTGTTCCATTGCTGGACGGGCTGATGGATTTGCGTGACAGCACATCAAATCCGCATTTCCAGAAAGTCATCGGTGGCCTGGTCTCTGAGGTTGAAGGCGGTAAAATGTTGTCGCAAGCGCTGGCCGAACATCCTAATGTATTCAGTAATGTCTTCGTCAGCCTGGTGCGTGCCGGTGAGCAAACCGGTAAATTGCCAGAGGTCTTTGACAACCTGGCTTCCACCCTCAAATGGCAAGACGAACTGGTTTCGCAAACCAAGCGCTTGCTTGCTTATCCTTCTTTTGTGCTGGTTGTCGTGCTCGGTGCCGTTGCATTTCTGATGAGTTATCTGGTGCCGCAAATGGTCTCGTTTTTGCAGAATATGGGGCAGGAGCTGCCGCTGGAAACCAGGGTGCTGATCTTCTTATCGAATGCCTTTGTCAATTATTGGTGGCTGATTGTTTCCATTCCGGTCGTTGCGGTGATTGTGATTGCTATCATGGTGAGGCAAAGTGCTGAGGCGCGGTATAAATTTGATTATGTGAAGCTCAACATTCCTGTGATCGGCGACATTATGCAAAAGATCATTCTGGCCAGATTTGCACGCTATTTTGCCTTGATGTATCAAACCGGCATCCCGATTCTGGATGCCATCAGAACTTGTGAAGAAATTGTGGCAAACCGGGTGGTAGCCGATGCATTGATTCGGGCGCAGCAGCAGATCAATGCGGGAGACAGCATGAGTGAAAGTTTCAAGAATGCCGGTTTGTTTCCGCCACTTGTGGTGCGCATGATACGAGTGGGCGAGAGTACCGGCGGTTTGGACAGGTCTTTACTTAAGATCAGTTACTTTTATGATCGTGATGTGAATGAGTCAATTGAAAAAATGATGAAACTGATCGAGCCGACTTTGACTGTGGTCTTGGGTGCTATTTTGGCGTTCATCATGTTCTCGGTACTGGGTCCGGTGTACGATTCATTCGGCAGTCTGAACATATAAGGCATAGTAACCATGTTTTCGAAAATCGTCCTCTGTGCGACCAATAACAAGCTAATTGCCGGTAAATGGCAATTTGGCAAGCTATTGTCGCATCAGGTTTTCCAGAATAACCCGCAAGGGCTGGAAGATTTTGGCCGCTTTTTGCAAAAAAATCATGACGTCAAAGTCTATTTGCTGGCAGATGCGGTCGAGGAAGACTACCGTCTCGAAACCATGCCACACACTACCGGCAATGCACGCCGGGAAATGGTAGGGCGCAAGCTCAACCAGTTATATCGCAATACCCCTTACCGCACGGCCCATTTCATCAATCGTGATCCCAATAAACGAAAAGACGATCGTTTCCTCTTTGTTGCATTGACTCAAGTTGAGTTCCTGCAGCCCTGGATCAATCAGATTCAAGCGAACCAGAGCCCGTTGGTCGGGATTTACTTATTACCGATGGTGAGCCAGCATTTTGTTCGCCGCATGAAATTGATGTCGCCGCACCTGCTCTTGAGTGAGCGTTTATCTTCCGGTCTGCGCCAGACCTACTTGCACAACGGGCGCTTACGCATCAGCCGCCTGGCACCATTTACTGCAGAAGCGCGAAACTCACTTGGTTACTTTTATGTCGTTGAGACAGAGAAAACCAAGCTTTACCTGATCAGCCAGCGCTACATCAGCAGAGATACCTCGCTGAGCATGCTGATTCCAGCATATCAAGAGAACAGCCAGTCGCTATGTCGTGATATCGAGCATGAGCAGGGCATAGATTGCTCGACCATTGACCTGGCCAAGTTCGCCCAAGGTTTGAAGCTTGAACCGATTTTGTTGCGCGACAACCCTGAGTTGTTGCACATGCACCTGCTTGCTAATGGCACAGTGCCAGACAATCTTGCGCCAAGCGATCTGGGCAAGCATCATCAGATCAGCCTGTTACGTCAGGTCATCAATATAGCCTCCGTTGTTATCCTGCTGGGCGGGCTTGGTTTGTCGGCCGTCTATCTCAAGAACAGTTTTGACAACACAATGCACACGCAGCAGGCAGAAATCGCCACGCGTCATCATGAACAGTTGTACCAGGAGGTAGCAAAAGACTTTCCTGTTACGCCAATTCCGGCAAATGATTTACGAGTCGTAGCCGAACTGGAACAAGCGATTACCAACAACGCCAAGCTGCCGGATAGAGCGATGCAAGTCATCAGCGCCGCAGTAAGCGCCTCGCCAGAGATCGATATAAATCGAATAAACTGGTTATTGAGCAATGATGCCGTTCCTAAAGACGGGGGGACTACCGCTGGAGTGGGTGTTACTGCCAATACAACTGCCTCAACATTTACTCCAGATACCAACTTTTTGTATGAGGTGGCTTTTATAAATGGAGAAATACCTCGTTTTAACGGAAATTATCGTGCTGCATTAGAAAGTGTTAACCGCCTGGTTGAGCGCTTAAAAGCAGATGCAGCAGTCGCGCAGGTATCAGTCCTGCAAGCTCCAGTGAATGTCAGCTCATATTCCAATTTACAAGGCAGCACTACCGATGAGCGCACCACGCAAGTCTCACCTGCGCTATTCAAGTTGAGAGTCATACTCAAACGTGAGGAGCCGGCCGTATGAAACTGACTTCGCAAGATTGGGCAACACTCAAACTGCCTCTGATCGTTTTGGGGGTGATTGTGCTTTGCATGGCCATGTTAATTGCTTATGCAGATAATCAGAAAACCAAAACAGCATCCATATTGCAAGCGCAAGAGCAGCAGCTGAACCAGGCCAGGCAACGCTACCAATCTTCCGGGCAGGAGAAAGAAACCATCGCCCAATACTTTCCGGTGTATCAACGCCTGATCAGCGAAGGCTTTATTGGCGAAGAGAAACGTATTGAATGGGTCGATAATCTGCGCATGATTCATCAGGAAAACAAATTATTCGGCATCAACTACAGCATAGGCGTGCAAGAACCATATAAACCGACGTTCAACCTGAACCCTGGCACACTTTCCATGCATCGTTCGGTAATGAAGCTGGAGCTTGCCATGCTGCATGAAGGCGATTTATTACTGTTAATGGATGAGTTGAACGCACGTAAAATCACCCCTTTTATTCTAAGGCAGTGCGAACTTGTGAAGCGCCCAGGCGCGACGTTTGATAAGTTCAGCCCTAATATGCAAGCACACTGCGAGCTGGACTGGCTCACTGTTCGTGAACCGCAGGTGCTGGGAGCGGTGCTGCCATGAGAGCCAGATATTTCATATTTCTAATAATTGGCAATCTGCTGGTAATCAATACCGCCATCGCTACACAACCAACCGGCCGCTTGTTCTCTACTCCTAAAGAGCGTGCAAACCTGGATCACTTAAGGCAAATCAGCAAAGCACCGAGCCAGGAGCAACTGCTTGATGATGAGGAATTAACTGCCGCGCCTGTCATGCCAAACAGCGTATCGATGCAAGGCTATGTCAAACGAAGTGACGGTAAGAAAGGCACTGTCTGGGTTAATAATATGCCAGTGCAGGAGAGCTCGGATTCAGGTGAAGTGCGAGTTGGCAAGCTGCCGCGCGATGGAGGCCAAGTACAGATCAATATCCCCGCCAGTGGCAGGAATGTGAATCTTAAGGCTGGGCAGATCTATATGCCTGAAACAGACTCTATTTCTGAGGACAAAGCGCGAGCAACGGATATGTCACGGCCAGATGTGCAAGATGCAGGAACAATCGGAGCAATTCCGAGTGATGAGCAGTAAAACTAAAAAAATCGTTCAAAGCAGGATTGTGAGTAAACAGGCTGGAGTGAGTCTGATTTTTTTCGCACTGATTTTGGTGATTGCTGGAACAACAGCAATCGTTGCTTATCTGGATAGTAGCTCAATTAAAAACGAGAGAGATAAAAAGACAGCTGATGTATTAGCTGACGCTAAGGCCGCATTGATTGGCTATGTGTCAAAAAGCCCTGATATTTCATCTCTAAACCGTCTGCCTAATCCTGATTTAAGAGTTAACTCAACATTTGCTGAAGGTATTCAGGCCGGGTCAGCGGGCCCAGAGAACGCATCTTTACTAGGTAAGTTTCCTTGGCGTAGTCTGGGAATGCCATCAATTAAAGATGGTTATGGAGAATGCGTTTGGTATGCTGTGTCAGGGAATTTTAAAAGTAATCCTCCAAGTTCAGAGCTATTGAATTGGGACACTAAGGGGCAAATAGACGTTATCGATGGAAATGGCAATGTTTTATATGAAAGTCTGGCTGCAATCATACTTTCAGCAGGGTTTCCATTAAGTGGGCAGAATAGGTTGAATGATGATATCGGTCTTGGTCAATGTGGGGGTAATTACGATGCCCAAAATTATCTAGACACTTATGATGGAGATAATGCGATTTTGGGGGAAGTAAATTATTTCCCTGGTAGCCCCAATAATCGTCAGGCTGGCAATGCGCTAAATAAGCGGTTTGTTTTGGCTCAAAACGACCACTATAACGACCGTATTATTACTATAAGCATTGATGACCTTTTTAAACCTATTGTACGGCGTACAGATTTTAAAAACACTATCACAACACTCATGAATGATGCAGATTTTATAGAGCACCTTGCAGAAGTTGTTATTGATGGTGGAAAGGGTACAGCTGAATTAAAGTGTAATGAGGCGCCTAATCCAGCCTTCTGCAATAACTGGAAAGAGATGCTGTTGTTGACAGCTTTGTCTCCACCTTCACTGATTGAAGTTGATGGGGAGTCATCCTTAGCCGTCTGTAGCAGAGTACTGATATTTTCTGGACAAAAGACATCGGCACAATCGAGAGTTTCATCTGCTGAAAAATCAAATCCAGAAAACTATTTGGAGAATGAGAATTTGGCAAGCTTTGCAGTACCGATAGCAAATGATGTTAATTTTAAAGGCTCGACGGTATTCGAGCCTACGAATCCGACGGCAGATATCATCAGGTGCATAGAGTGAAGAATTCAAAATATTATGACCGAGGTTTCACGCTTGTTGAGATGGCGGTCGTGCTTGTTATTGTTGGCTTGTTACTTGGTGGTTTGTTGATGCCTTTGTCCGCACAGCTTGATATCCGTAATTACAATGAAACTAGGCAAAAGATAGCGATAATTAAAGAAGCAATCATGGGTTTTGCTCTAGCGAATGGTAGATTGCCTTGCCCAGCTTCACCAGCTGTTGCCTCTTCTGTAGTTGGGGCTGGAGTAGAAAATTGTGGCCTCATCTTTGGGGTAGTACCATGGGCGACTTTAGGAACTCCAGAATTGGACGCTTGGAATGGCAGGTTCACCTATGTTGTTACAGATACATTTAAAACTGGAGTAACTCTTACTTCCTTAGGAAGTTTAACTGTAAACAATGCATCTGGCGGGTCTCTTGCACTGCAAGTTCCTGCAATAGTAATCTCACATGGCAAGAATGGGCTTGGGTCTTATCGCTCGGATGGCTCCCAATTAGCTTCGACTGGAGCTTCAGCGCAGGAGCTTCAAAACCTTAATGTGAGTTCACTTTTTGTTTATGGTGAAACCGTTCAGAACGGATATGATGATTTCGTAGATTGGATTTCTGTAAATGTGCTGTTTAACCGTATGGTTTCAGCTGGTCAATTACCCTGATGAACGACAACCAACTCCTGCGCTACAGCAGGCACATACTCCTCCCGCAAATCGGTTATGAAGGTCAGGAAAAGCTGGTCAACAGTCATGCCCTGATTGTTGGTGCGGGCGGCCTCGGTTCGCCTGTTGCGCTGTATCTGGCAGCTGGTGGAGTGGGTCAACTGACGATTTGTGATTTTGATGAGGTTGATCTGACCAATTTGCAGCGCCAGATCATCCATACCACGCAATCAGTTGGCATCAACAAAGCCACATCTGCGCAGCAAACCATCTATGAGATAAATCCGGATGTGCTGGTGAATACGGTTTGTGAGAAATCAACAGAAGCAGCGATGGAAGCGCTTGCGGCAGAGGCCGATGTCGTGATCGATTGCACTGATAACTTTGCTACGCGATATGCCCTGAACCGTATTTGCGTAAAGTTGCGCAAGCCTTTGGTTTCTGGCGCGGCGATCAATTTTGAGGGGCAGGTGACGGTGTTCGATATGCGTTCCGACACTAGCCCTTGTTACCATTGCCTGTTTCCCGACATGGGATCGGAAGAGGGCTTGCGCTGTGCGGAGAGCGGCGTGTTTGCACCGTTGGTCGGCATTATCGGCACCACACAGGCTGCCGAGGCGATGAAGCTGCTGCTGGGCCTGGGCGAGAGCCTGCAGGGGCGTTTGCTCTTGCTGGATGTGCAGACTATGGAGTGGCGCAGTATAAAACTGGCACGTGACCCGGACTGTAAAGTCTGCGGCCACTAGTTGGGCAATGCTTCACCCTTCCCGTTGGGAGAGGGTGTCTCAAAGATTACTTCTTATTACCGCCTGGGCCGGCCAGCAGCCAGACAATGAAGCCGACGACAGGGAATATCAGCACACCCACAATCCACAGGGCTTTGGCGAGAGGAGTTGCAGAACTTTGGGCGATCTTGATGATGGCGTAAATATCTGCAATCAGAACGATGATGCCAAAAAATGATTTATCCATGGGATACTCCTTTGGTGAGTGTGTGGATTGGGTTTACTTGCCGCCAACCAGGGTTTTGACTGCGCCTATCAGGTCGCCCGGCATGACGACAATTTTGCTGTTTGCAGACATGGACATTTTATTTAAGGTCTGGATATAACGGTCACCCAGCAGGAACATGGCGGAGCTGTTGTTATCCTTCACGGCTTCAGCAATCAGTCGCACTGCCTCGGCAGAGGCTTTGGCGGCGACTTCTTGCGCTTCTGCATCACGTCTTGCGGCTTCCAGTCGTGCTTCCGCGTTCAGGATGAGTGATTGCTTATCGCCTTCTGCCTGTGTGACCACCGCTACACGCTCGCGTTCTGCGGCGGCTTGTCTTTCCATGGCTTGTTGCATGTTCATGGATGGTTTGATGTCTTGAATCTCAACAGATTTAACAGTCAGGCCCCAGTCAGTGGCTTCGTCTGCCACGGCGATTTTCAGTTCAGCCTTGATGTGATCGCGCGAGGAAAGTGCCTGATTGAGGTCCATGCCGCCGATGATGGAACGCAGGCTGGTTTGCACCATGTTGCGCATGGCTTCAGCGAAATTGTCGATACCATAGACTGCGCGCTCAATATTGGTGACTTTGATAAAAGCAACGGCGTTTGCCAGAATCACGGCGTTGTCCTTGGTGATGACTTCCTGTTGGGGGATATCGAGGATGATGTCCTTGGTGGTGACCTTATAAGACACTTTGCTGAAGACCGGGTTGATGACGGTCAGTCCAGGTTTGAGTACAGCATTGAATTTACCCAAACGCTCTACCACCCATTCTTCACCCTGCGGCACGATGCGTATGCCTTTCCAGATAAGAATGACGACGGGGATGATCAGCACGAACATAAATTCAGACATGGTGGGATTCCTTTATTGGTAGTTAACTCTGGTAATGTAATGATGAGCGATGAATAAAGCGTTTTCTCAAACGCCTCAATTAATGTCTTTTGACACGAACCGCATTGCCGACGATGGCGGTGATCTCGGCTTCTGCGCCTTCTTCCAGATCCTCGTCCGCAATGGCGGCCCATTCCCTGCTACCCATGACGCCCTGGGCAAACTGAATACGGCCATTCTGTTTACGGCTTGCAGCCTGGATGATGGTACCCACACGACCTACTTCATCCCCTTGTGATTGACCGATTTTGAGGTCATTTTTGGATGATTTTCTGTAATGGAGCTTCCAGATGGCGAGAGAAACGAGCGACAAAGCCGCAAAGATGAAAAGTTGTAGGCCTATATGCAAATCTGGAAACAACAGCAATATGACACTGACAACGAGCGCGGCGATACCAAACCATAGAATATAGAAAGTGCCGGTCACCATCTCGGTTGCCACTAAAATCAGCCCCAGTATTCCCCAAAGCCAGGTAGATTCCATCAACATGCATCTCCTTATTTTTAGAGTCTCTATGCTATCAGAAAAACAGCTCATTTAATGGTGGTAACCGGCAATCAGGACTTTGCTCATATAAGCACGCTGTTGTCACAGATTAGCGGGGTGATTCATGGCAGTGCCGGTCCCTGAATACCTGGATATTCCACCTTGGTTGAGGCCGAAAGCAACGCATGTAAAATCGGGCCGTATGATTGATGTTGACTACCCGGCGCCTTTGGTTAATATTGAGGGCGCAATTGCAGAGGCGTAGTGATTGGTAAAATATAGTTCATGTAAAGGTATGCCTGGCAGCCAGCGTGATGCCAGAGGCTTAGAACAAAGCAGCAAAACAGACAAAAAAACAAAGAGAGCCCAAGCGCAATAGCGCATAACAAGAACTGTTTAGAAAGCCCAATTTATGTCCAAGCCGCGTAAATTATTGCTTCCGCATGACCGTCAAGAACGACTCCACTACATGCGCCGTATGTTTCCGCAAAATGCAGGCGCTGATTTGATCGATGATTGGGCAGGCGGCAGGTCGGCCGCGCTGAAAAGACTGAACAGTATTGATGTGCTGGCTTATGAGAAAAACCGTAATTTTCTCAATGGCGCAGTCACCAGGCTTTCACCATATCTGCGACATGGCTGTATTTCCCTGACAGAAGCGGTTGATCACGTTAAAAAGCAGTTTGGGATTAAGGCCGAAAAACTGATTTTTGAACTTGCCCGACGCGACTATTGGCGGCAGGTTTGGTACTCTCAGGGCGACAACATCTTTTCGGATATGGAGCCTCCCAAGGTGGCGATTGGCCGTCATCCCTTACCTGATGATATCCGGCAAGGTAAAACCGGTTTGCCCTGCATGGATGGCTTCATCAACGATCTGCTAGCGGATGGATATGTGCATAACCATGCCCGCATGTGGTTTGCGGCATATGCCCTGCACTGGCGCAAAGTCGATTGGCGTCAGGCCGCAGACTGGTATGAAGCCAACCTGCTGGATGGCGACAAGGCTTCCAATCATCTCTCATGGCAGTGGGTGGCTTCTTTATTCAGTTCAAAGCCCTATTACTTCAATAAGGAAAATGTAGCGCGTTACACCGGTGAAAAGTACTGTGCTGGCTGTAAAGTGGATTGCCCCTTTGACGACAGTTACGAGAATCTGCACAGCAAGCTGTTCGGCAGCACCATTCCAGCCCAGCCTGTGCAATATTCCCCAAGCCGGCCGGCAATGCCGATCAGCCCGGATCTGACGGCTTTTGCATTGCTGGTGCATGATGAAATGCTTTCCCCGGCAAATCCTTTGATGCGGCAACCGTTTACCAAGATATTTGTATTCGATGACAATCTGCACGGCAGTTGGTCATTGCATCGCTTGCAATTCATAGCGGACTGTTTGAGTGAGATGCATGATGTCGAGGTATGGGTAGGCGACACTCGGGAAGTTTTAATACAGCGCAACGTTGGCCGGGTGGAGTCGCAGGACACGCCTAACCTGGAGCTCAAGAACATGGTGGCGGCCTTCGCGCCGAAATGGCATCCTGAACCCAGGCTGGTGAATATTGAGGTCAGCTCCAAGCGTCTTAAACGTTTTTCTCGCTACTGGGATAAGGTCGGTCCTGTCATGTTGGGAGATAGCGAATATCGCCAACCCTGAAATTCAGTTCAGGGCATTGCATTTGCACGACTTAAGCAAGTAGACTCACTAAAAAAAGGGGGAGTCTATGAGCATCGTATTCATTGTTGTGTCCGTGATGGTGCTGTTGTATTTCATCATGATCTACAACAGTCTGGTCAGCATCAAGAACAACGTTTCCAAAGCCTGGGCGAATATTGATGTGCTGCTCAAGCAACGTCATGATGAGCTGCCCAAGCTGGTCGATACCTGCAGGCAATACATGAAGCATGAGCAAGATACCTTGGAGAAAGTAGTCCAGGCGCGGGCTCAAGTTTCCAATGCACGCGAAGCACACGATGTGGCAGCTCTGGGGTTGGCCGAAGGTGCACTAAGAACTGGCCTGGGTAATCTTTTTGCCTTGGCTGAAGCTTATCCCGATCTTAAAGCCAATGAGCACTTTACACATTTACAGGCGCGTATCAGCAGTCTGGAGAATGCCATTGCCGACCGTCGTGAGTTCTATAACGATAGCGTCAATATCAACAATGTGCGTATCGATCAATTCCCGGATTTAATCATCGCCAGATTATTCAGCTTTCCGCCTTTCGATTTGCTGCGCTTTGCCAGCAGCGAGTTGAAAGATGTTGATATCAGCAAACGCTTCGCCAACTAACCCTGATGTTGCAGGGCTTTAAAAGCCGCTATGCAGAGCTGATTACCTCGGTCAGCCATCTGGTATTGCTGGTGATTGCCTTTCAATTCGGTAATCAGCCGGCAACGGCTTTTTTTGTTGCACTCATCGGCCTGATCAGTTTCTTTGCCTGGGCCTCGAATTTCCATCGTATGCGCTTGATTGCCGATACGCCGACATCCCGCATCGGCTCGGCGGCGCAAGGTTATGTCGAACTTCATGGCAGTGCAGTGCTCGATGCCGACAACCTTATCAGAAGCCCGCTTAGCGGTATAAGCTGCGTCTGGTACCGTTTCTCGGTCTATTCCCGCCAGCGGGACAACAAATGGGTACGGGTCAGCCAGGGGGTGAGCCATAGTGTGTTTGAAATCACCGATGGCACAGGCCGATGTTTTATAGACCCTGACCATGCGGAGATCATTGGCGCAGACCGACGGGTGACTTATCAGGGTCAATATAAGAATGTGGAAGAGTTGCTTTATGCACATTCGGTCTACGTGCTTGGTGCATTCGATACCTTGGGTGGGGCCAGTACACCACTTAACCTGAAAGCAGATGTCGCAGCACTGCTCACGGAGTGGAAACGCGATAAGACGACATTACATGAGCGTTTCGATCTGGATGGTAATGGTGAAATCGACCTGCAGGAATGGGAGTTGGCGCGCAAAGCTGCCGTGCGTGAAATAGAAAGGCAGCATCGTGAAATACGCACACAGAACGGTACCCATGTCATGCGAGCGCCGCGTGACGGCCGTTTGTTCATACTCTCCAACCATCCACCGCACAAACTGCGAAATAAATACCTGTTCTGGGGCGCTACGCATTTATTGATAGTCATGGCATCTGTAGCAGCGGTTATCTGGCTGCTGAAATAGTGCCTGCCTGTTCATAAGCTGGCCGTGCGTAGCGCCGTAATCCGGGTGCTGTGGTAAAATCGCGCGCTTATGACTACCGAAAACACATCAGAAAATTCCTCAGCGCAATCGCTGGAGAAATCCTTAGCGAAATCGTTCGATCCTAAAGATATCGAAAGCCGCTGGTACCAGTTCTGGGAGAGTCGCGGCTACTACGCTGCAGGCGCGGACGCAAGCAAGCAGGATAATTTCTGCATCCTGCTACCGCCGCCCAATGTCACCGGCACCCTGCACATGGGCCACGGTTTCAACCAGACCATCATGGATACGCTCACGCGCTATCACCGCATGCGCGGCGACAATACCCTTTGGCAACCGGGTACCGACCATGCCGGCATCGCCACGCAAATCGTTGTTGAACGTCAACTGGATGCACAAGGCGTTTCGCGCCATGATCTGGGCCGTGAGAAATTCCTGGAAAAAGTCTGGGAATGGAAAGAATACTCGGGCAACAGCATCACCAAACAGATGCGCCGCCTCGGTACATCGCCCGACTGGAGCCGCGAGCGCTTCACGATGGATGATGGCCTGTCCAAGACCGTCACCGAAACTTTTGTCCGCCTCTATAACGAAGGTTTGATCTATCGCGGCAAGCGCCTGGTCAATTGGGATGTGAAGCTGGGCACAGCCGTCTCCGATCTGGAAGTGGTGCAGGAAGAAGAAGACGGCCACCTCTGGCATATCAATTACCCACTTTCCGATGGTTCTGGGCATTTGACCGTCGCCACCACACGACCGGAAACCATGCTGGGCGACGTTGCCGTGATGGTGCATCCTGAAGACGCTCGTTATGTACATCTGATTGGCAAGACCGTCAAATTGCCGCTGTGCGATCGCGAACTGCCGATTATTGCCGATGACTATGTAGATCGTGAGTTCGGTACGGGTGTGGTCAAGGTCACGCCTGCGCACGACTTTAACGACTATGCGGTCGGACAACGTCATCAGTTACCGCTCATCGGCATTCTGACATTGGATGGCAGTATCAACGATACAGCCCCCAAGCAGTACCAGGGACTGGAGCGCTTTGCCGCCCGCAAGCAGATCGTCGCCGACCTCGAAGCCCAGGGTTTCCTGGAAAAGATCGAGAAGCACAAGCTCAAGGTGCCGCGTGGCGACCGTACTGGCGTCGTCATCGAGCCCATGCTGACCGATCAATGGTTTGTTGCCATGAGCAAGCCCTCTGCGGATGGCAAGAGCATCACGCAAAAGGCGTTGGATGTGGTCGCGTCCGGCGAAATCAAGTTCGTGCCGGAAAACTGGGTCAATACTTACAACCAGTGGCTCAATAATATCCAGGATTGGTGCATCTCACGCCAGCTCTGGTGGGGTCACCAGATTCCTGCCTGGTATTCTGAAGACGGTAAAGTTTATGTTGCGCATGATGAGGCCGAAGCCAAAGCACTAGCGGCGAAGGATGGCTACAACGGCAATCTGAAACGTGATGACGATGTGCTGGACACATGGTATTCATCCGCCTTATGGCCGTTCTCCACACTGGACTGGACAGGCGACGAAGCCAAGGATGCGCAGAACCAGATGTTGCAGCAATATCTGCCATCTTCTGTGCTGGTGACGGGTTTCGACATCATATTCTTCTGGGTGGCGCGCATGGTCATGATGACCAAACACCTTACCGGCAAGATTCCGTTCAAACATGTCTACGTACACGGTTTGATCCGTGATGCGGAAGGCCAGAAGATGTCCAAGTCCAAGGGCAATGTGCTGGACCCGATTGACCTGATTGACGGTATTGCGCTCAATGACCTGATTAAGAAACGTACGACCGGCCTGATGAACCCTAAACAGGCTGAACAGATTGAGAAGCGCACGCGCAAGGAGTTTCCGGAAGGCATATCCGCCTTTGGTACTGACGCTCTGCGTTTCACATTCGCCTCTCTTGCCTCGCCCGGTCGTGATATCAAGTTCGATCTGAACCGCTGCGAAGGTTATCGCAATTTCTGCAACAAGCTGTGGAACGCTACACGTTTTGTGCTGATGAATTGTGAAGGCCAGGACTGCGGCCTGGGAGAGTGCAATGCCGATTGCGGACCGGAAGGTTACTTGCATTTCTCTCCAGCCGACCGCTGGATTGTCAGCCAGTTGCAACGTACTGAAGCTGAAGTAGAGAAGGCATTCGCCGACTATCGTTTCGACCTGGCAGCCAAAGCCATCTACGAATTCGTTTGGGATGAATATTGCGACTGGTATCTGGAGTTGGCCAAAGTTCAGCTGCAGGCTGAACGCAAAGAAGAGCATCAGCTGCAAGGCGGCAGCGATGCACAGAAGCGTGCAAGCCGCCGTACGCTGATTCGTGTGCTGGAAACCATCTTGCGTTTGGCACATCCGATTATCCCATTCATCACGGAAGAAATCTGGCAGACTGTCGGCCCGATGAGTGGCCGGACAGGGCCAAGCATCATGCTGGAGGCTTATCCTGAAAGTCAGCCGCAGAAGATCGACGCCGAAGCGGAAGCCTGGGTCGCCACACTCAAGCAAGCTGTGGATGCCTGCCGCAGCCTGCGCGGTGAGATGAGCATCTCTCCGGCGCAGCGTGTGCCTTTGATTGCAGCAGGCGACGCAGAAAAGCTCATGGCTTATGCGCCCCACTTGAAGGCTTTGGCAAAACTGGCAGATATTGAAATCGTCGCCGAATTGCCGGAAGCCGACGCGCCGGTGGCGTTGGCAGGTGATTTCAGGCTGATGCTGAAGATAGAGATCGACGTGGCCGCCGAGAAAGAGCGTTTAGGCAAGGAGATCGCGCGACTCCAAGGCGAAGTTACCAAGGCGCAGGCCAAGCTGGGCAATGAGGGTTTTGTCGCAAGAGCGCCGGCCGCTGTGGTAGAGCAGGAGAAGGCACGCCTGGCGGATTTCACGGCGACGCTGGAAAAGCTGCAAGCCCAGTTGGCAAGGCTGAAATAGCATTCACCTTGCGGTTCATGTAAAAAAATAAGGGCCTGATATTTCAGGCCCTTATTTTTTGTAGCTCACTCAGTATTGGGTAAGCATGGATGACTGTTCTACCAGGTCATCACGATACGGGTGGGATGGGTGTCGGTACAGGGATTTGATTTTTCTCACATAATCCTGTGTTTCCGGATAGGGCGGTATTCCCTTATGCCGCTCAACAGCCCTCTCGCCGGCATTATAAGCAGCCGCCACCAGTTCTATGTCTCCCCTGAAATAAGCCAGTAGCCATTGCAAGTAAGCCAGGCCTCCCTTGATATTGTCTTCGGGGTTGTAGGCATCTTTTACACGAAAACGCTTCGCAGTATCCGGAATCAGCTGCATGAGACCTTGCGCATTCTTGGGGGAGGTTGCTTGTGGATTAAAGCCGGACTCGATGGCGATAAAAGTCATGGCCAGGTTTTTATCGATGTCGTATTTCGCAGCGAGTTTTTCCACTAATTCGTAGATGCGTTTTTGCCTGTTAAAAAGTGCCTCGGTTTTATCTGTGATGGCATTTTCTACCTGAACCACCGGCGGTGGCGGGTCTGGTTGCAGGCAAGCAGGCATTTCAGGGGTTGTTGCATCTGCATTTATCGAAGCGAGCAGCTCCTGTGCCTGGGTATGGCCTTGCACGGCAGCCTGCCTGAGCAGTTCAGATGCTACATGGGGGTCCTGACTGACCCCGCGGCCATTGAAATAAAGCCAGCCTAATGCATACAGTGCGTTGGCATTTCCGCTGCGGGCAGCCCTGCAATAGAATTGCGCTGCTTCTACGTAATTGTTGGGCCCGCCGTCGGCACTCTTTACCTTGAATGCCAGCCTGACAAGAATCGCATAAGGATTCTCCAGTGCGCTTTTTCCGCTATCTGCAGATAGTGAAGTGTTGCTGCCAGTTACTTGCAGAGTTTGTTCGCCAGCCATCCCCATGGCGGTAATCAGCAAACCGGCGACGAACAGCAATGCTCTAAGGTGCGGTGTGGTGCGATCAATCTGCATATCTGGAAGTTTCTCCCCGATCAATGGTTTGCCTAAAAGCAAAACATTCTTCCTTTTAATACGAAGCGCATTGTTGATGATGAAGCGCAGACTGACAATAGCCTGAATGGGTCACCTGACTGGTGATATGGACGGATATGGAATGTTGGCGCGGCTTGCCGCGTTGATTAGATAAACAGATTAACGTCTGATTCGCCCGCGAACTCGAAGAAAGTCGCTGCGCCACCAAACTCAATGCCTTCAACAAAGTCTTCTGGCTTGAAATCGAACAAATCGACTGTCATCTGACAGGCAATCAGTTTGACGCCTGACTCGATACAGGCGGCCCGTAAGTCTTCAATCGAAGCTACGCCCTTGCTGGCGATTTTTTGTTTCATCATCATGGTTGCCATCGATTCCATACCGGGAATCATCTGCATGAGATTCGGCATGGGCACAGGCATCGGCATGCCGGGATTGCCCAGCGGCGAGACTTTCAGGTCGCTCACATCTTTTTTCAGGAGTGTAAGGCCGTAAAAGGTGAAGAATATCTGTACTTCATAATCCAGCGCAGCAGCGGTCGAAGCGAGGATGAAAGGAGGGTAAGCCCAATCAAGGGTGCCTTTGGATGCGATGAGTGCAAGTTTCTTTGCCATGCTGACTTAATCAATACCTATTATGCTGCACGCTTCTTGATGTGGAACACGAACTCATCGCCAAGCTCCTCCAGCAACAAAAGCTCATGGCCGGTCTGTTTGCAGAATGCCTGGAAGTCCTTCACTGAACCAGGGTCGGTAGCGATGATTTTAAGGACTTGGCCGCTTTCAATTTCTGCCAGACTTTTTTTACAGCGAAGTATGGGCAGTGGGCAGTTCAAGCCGCGAGCATCGAGTTCTTTGTCAAAATCCATTACTGGTTCCTTGCTTAGGCTTTCGGGTGGAAGGGATAGCCGGCCTTGCCCCAGGCCAATACGCCGCCTCGTAGATTGAATACCTGTTGTCTTCCCTTGCTGGCGACAAATGCGGCGGCCTGGGCAGAGCGCATGCCGCTGTGGCAATAAAAGACCACGGCCTGATCGCCGTTCAATGATTCATATTTGACCGGAATCATCGCTAGCGGCAGGTGTTGTGCGCCGGATATCATGCCGCGGATGACTTCATCGTCATTGCGGACATCCACCAGCAGTAGTTTTTCCTTGGCCATCATGTCGAATAATGTATCTGCTTCAATCTCGCTGTAACCTTGCATCCTGATCCCTGATGTACCCAAAAGGCTTGAATATTAAAACCTTATTATGCCAGAGACGCAGGCACGCATGCACAGGATGTTGCATATTGAGCCATGAGCTTACCTGGTACGCTGGAAGTTCTCCGGCTTGCTGGGAATGCCGGTAAATGCCTCCCAGCTCTGCATGAATTCCTCCGGGGTGAGTTTGCCATCGCTATCTTTGTCATGCGCTTGAAATACCGGTTCGAAGCCCGTCAGGACGTGGGTATCAGCATTGGAGAGATAGCCTTTCTTGCCGACATCCAGCTTGGCAAAGGCCGAATCTGCATTCTCCAGTTTGCTCGGAACCACGTTCGGCAACTCGGCAGGGTCGGTGGATTCGGCAGGCGCGATGTCTTGAGCCGCAGAGGCGAATCCGGTATGTAAAAAAATCAGCAGTAATACGCCGTAGCATGTGGCAAATCCTGCAGAGACAATCATTTTCATGGGTTGCTCCTTGATATCCGGGAAGGGTTCTATGTGATTTAAGCAGTATGATGGGCTGGCTTCTCAGAAGCCATTAGGAACTTCAAAATTTATGATTGGATGATGCAGGGATGGTTCAATTGCAGTGCTGGCGGGCAGATTGTTTTGCTGCCAGAAAGGAGTGGTGGCCAGGGGCGTAATCGAGCCGTCGATATGCGGATTTCCAACTCTAATGACCCATTGATTATTATGTGAAATGGCTTGCCCTTAATCACTAAGTTTTGCCAACGATTGCTGAAATTGTCACGTTAGATCACTAAAACTCTTAAATCTTTCACATGTGTCTTTCTATGCTTTATAACGTCAATTTAAGGTATATTCCCAATTAAATTAAACATTTAGAACTATGTTAATTGGTTAGGGGGGCTCAAATTGAGTAAAGACGATGATAAGCAATGGGATGCGCTGAATTACCTAGAATCAGAACGTAAAAAGATATGGGAGCGTCTAGTTGAATTACAGAGCGATATTAATAAAAAAACTTCGGACTATGAATTGGAGGCTAGGCAAGCTTCAAAGAAATGTTCGGAATATCGTAATAGATGTGAAGAAACTAAAGAAGAGGCCGACCGTCATCTAAATGAGATCAAAAATTCAAAAGACGATGCTGAACAGAAAAGAGGAGAAGTCTTAAAGCTTTTAAATCAAGCCAAAGTCAAGGAGTCTGCTATTGATGATTTGCATCGGCAGATAATTGCTATACACGATGACCTTTCAGGTAGAAAAAATACCTTGGAAGAGCAAATTGGGGAATTGGAATCCCTGTTTGAGAACCATGCATCATTCTCAGAGAAAATAAAATCATTAAGCACCTTATATACCGAGTCAGAAGACTATGCATCAAAGCTGAAGGTTAGTTACAACCAATTGGTATCAAGAAAAAGTGAAATTGATGAGCTTTATTACGAGATTATTGGTTTTACTGAAACCGACTCAGAAACAAACGAAGAGACAGAGGTTCCGGGTCTAAAAGGACAACTCGAAGTAGCTTATACAGAACTAAAAAATGGTTTTGCTGAATTCGAGAAAAGCAAGAAACAGGAAGTAACTGAAACCTTAAAAGGTTGGAATGCTGAATATGATAGCGTTATTGCGAAAATACGATCTTTACTTCCTAATGCATTAACTACGGGACTAAGTTATGCGTATACACAGAAAAAAGAAGATGAAATAAGTGAGAGCGTTATTCTGCGAAAATCATTTGAAAGGGCAATTCTTGGTCTAATCACTGTTTCTCTCATTCCCTTTTCGGTCAGTATTTATCTGATTGTTGATGGCGCTTCTTTAGATGAAACAATTTTAAAATTACCAAGATTAGTCTTGGCGATTTTGCCTTTGTATATTCCTATTTTATGGGTTGCTTACTCTGCAAACCGTAAACTGAATCTTTCTAAGAGGCTTATCGAGGAATACACTCATAAAGAGGTTTTAAGTAAAACTTTTGAAGGCTTATCGACTCAACTTGAGAGCCTCGAGGATTCCCCATCTTCAGAAGAACTCAGAACGAAATTACTATTTAATATTCTTGAGGTGAGTTCTGAAAATCCAGGGAAGTTAATTTCTAATTATGATAAGTCGGATCATCCTTTAATGGATGCGTTGGATAAAAGTACCCAATTATCGAATGCAATTTCTAGGATTGCAAAAATACCTGGTATGTCAAAACTTGTAACTGCACTTGAGCAGAAATCGGACAGAATGCTAGCTGAAGAGGCGAAAAAGGTTGAAGAGGGTATTGCGATCGCACAGTCTAAATAGCTCATGCTTGGTTCACAGCGGTTAAGAAAGCTGAGTTAGAGGATTAGGTTCCATGATTTTCGCCATACTTGGGTTCTTGGCATCGCCAGGCCGGAACAAGCCGTGATGAATTGAAGGAACTAGGCGGATGGAAGATGCGTTCAATGGTGGGTCGCTATGCAAAGTTTGCGACGAATCATTTAGCGCACGCGGCGTCCAGGATTGAGAATACTCCTGATAACGTGCTGGAAATGTCTCGTTCAGAAACGCAAAAGGGTTTAGCAAAATGCTAAACCCTTGATATGTTCTGGTGGCCAGGGGCGGAATCGAACCGTCGACACGCGGATTTTCAATCCGCTGCTCTACCAACTGAGCTACCTGGCCATCATTACGAGCCTTTGAGCTCTCGCAAGTCGCGCATTATAGCAAACTTCATCGATTCGTGTCATGCGCTAGTGTAAGAAGTTGCAATGGATGTGTAGTGGATAATAAGAGAGGTTCAAAAAATCGGTCCGCTCGCGTATGCTCGCATGTCTTTATCCGGTTTTTCGAGTATGAATTTCAATATTACAGCCCCTGACTCAACAATTATCAACGCCTTGAAAGCGAAGATCGATCAAAAGACCAAGCCCCTGGGGGCATTGGGTCGGCTGGAAGAGCTGGCATTACAGATCGGCATGGTGCAGAACACTTTGTCCCCGCAGTTGAAGAAACCTGTAGTGATGGTTTTTGCTGGTGATCATGGCATTGTCGAGGCAGGCGTGAGTCCTTACCCGCAAGCCGTGACGCAACAAATGGTGATGAATTTTCTTGCGGATGGTGCAGGGGTCAATGTATTTGCCAGGCAAAATGGCATCCGGGTGCGCGTGATCGATGCGGGCGTGAACCATGCTTTTGCAGCGCATCCTGATTTGCTGGACGCCAAGATAGCCATGGGTACGCGCAACTTCGCAAAAGAACCTGCCATGACGGATGGGCAATGTGAGCAGGCGATACAGAAAGGCGCGGAGCTCGCTCTGCATGAAGTTGCCGCCGGTTCCAATATTCTGGCATTCGGTGAAATGGGCATAGGCAATACTTCATCCGCAGCGGCATTGATGGCGGTGCTGTGTGCTTTGCCAGTCAGATCCTGTGTCGGGCGTGGTACAGGCTTGGATGATGCGGGCTTGCAGCGCAAGGCTGAAGTCATCGAACAGGCTATTCATCAGCACCGGGACAGCAATACGCCATTGAAGGCATTAGCCACTTTCGGCGGTTTTGAAATCGCCATGATGGTGGGTGCGATGCTGGGTGCGGCTCAAAAGAAATCCATATTGATCATCGACGGATTTATTGCCACAGCTGCCTTGCTTGTGGCTTCCAGAATCGAGCCTGCAGTTTTGCATTATTGTGTGTTCGCGCATTGTTCAGATGAAGCCGGACATGCCTTGTTATTGGAACATCTTGAAGCCAGGCCTTTATTGCAACTCAATATGCGCCTGGGTGAGGGCACGGGTGCCGTTATGGCTTATCCATTGCTGCAAGCTGCGGTGAGTTTTTTGAATGAGATGGCTTCGTTCGAATCGGCAAACGTCTCAGGAAAAGTGACTTAGAAGATGAAGAGTGTGATTCGGCAGTGGGTATTGTTCAAAACCGCGCTGATGTTTTTTACACGCATTCCGGTGCGTATCGCGGATTTTCAGGAGGCTGATCTTAATGACTCTGTCCAATATTTTCCGCTGGTCGGGGTACTGGTCGGCACAATCGCCGCGCTGGTTTTCTGGCTGACTCATCTGGTTCTACCGGTTCCGCTGGCTGTATTGATGAGCATGGGCGCGACAATCTATCTGACAGGCGCATTTCATGAAGATGGTCTGGCCGATGCGGCTGACGGTCTGGGTGGCGGCTGGCAGAAAGAGCAAGTGCTCACCATCATGCAGGATTCCCGGATCGGCAGCTACGGTGCGGTAGCGCTGATGATGATGCTATTCAGTAAATTCCAGGCACTTAGCCATATCGGACTCATGCTGTTGCCTATGGTGTTGATTACCGCGCATGCACTCAGCCGTTTTGCCGGCGTATTGGTCATCTACACCCAAAGTTATGTGCGGGCGGAAGGTAAGTCCAAACCCCTGGCGACGCATCTCAGCCGCAAACAATTGCTCATCGCAGGCGTATTCGGTTTGCTGCCGTTAGGCTTGCTTACCTCTTATCTGGCCTGTTATTTTGGACAGTGGCAATTTCTCATGAGTATGTTGCCGGTAGCAGTTGTCTGGTGGTGGTTCAGCCGATTGCTGAAAAGACGCCTTGGCGGCTACACGGGAGATTGCCTGGGCGCCGTGCAGCAAATCACCGAGTTGGCGTTCTATATCGGCGTCCTTATCTGGATGGCAGTGAGATGAAGCTCCATTTATTAAGGCACACCAGGCTTAGTATCGATAGCGGTATCTGTTATGGTCAAACCGATGTCGACGTTGCTCTCAGTTTTCATGATGAACTGCAATCGATCAGAGCCAAACTTGCAGATACACGTTTTGATAGTATCTACACTAGCCCATTGCAACGTTGCCACAAATTGGCCGAGTCGCTGGCTATAGGCGAGGTGATTGCGGACGAACGCTTGAAAGAACTGCATTTTGGCGATTGGGAACTGCAAAAATGGGATGACATCCCCCGTTTGGAATTTGATGAGTGGGCTAACAACTATGCAATCCTGAGTCCGCCGAATGGCGAGACTTTCGCTGATTTGCATGGCCGTGCAAAGTCTTTTGTTGAAGAACTCAAGCTGAATCATGCAGGCCGGAATGTGCTGGTGGTTGCACATGGTGGATTCATACGCGCATTACTCGCTGATATCTTGAACATGCCCCTGAAAGGGTTGTTCCGCTTTGAAGTGGATTACGGAAGCCTGACGCAATTGAATTTTGAGGGCGACATACCTCGTATCGGCTTCGTAAATCGCTAGCTGGTGCGCATGCCTATTTCAATTTGAGTGGCAGGCCGGCTGCCACAAACACGACTTCATCGGCAATTTTTGCCAGCGCCTGATTGAGCCGTCCCTGTTCGTCCTGAAACCGGCGATTGATTTCTCCCAGCGGTACGATGCCCATGCCAACCTCGTTGCTCACCATGATGATGCGGCCTGGGAGATCATTTAACGTTGCAAGTAAGTGCTCACGCTCCTGCTGCCATGAAGAGCTTGCTGGAGGATTGCAATCCGGGCATATCCATTGCGCCAGCCAAAGCGTCAGGCAATCCACGACCAGGCAGCGATCTTTCGCTGCATTTTTCTGTAAGGCGTCCGCCAGAAAATGCGGTTCTTCCACCAGCGTCCAGGAGTCGGGTCGGCGCGATTGATGATGCTGGACACGTGCCTGGAACTCCGCATCGTAGACTTGTGCTGTAGCGATGTAAGTGACTTCCAGGTTGGAGTCGGTAGCGAGTTGTTCCGCATAGGCGCTTTTGCCGGAACGTGCACCGCCTAGAATCAAGGTAGAGCTCATTGTTTTCCCCTCATTTAATCCCAGTGTTTCCTGAATGCCCGGGATGCACCCCAGCGCTGGATGATGGTCTGTAGCTGTTTCAGGCCTTCAGTGATGATGGAAGGTCCCGGTTGCAAAATATCGGCTGACTTGATCTCATGCACAAAGCCATTTTTCACGGCTTTGATTTCAGACCAGCCGGGGCGTTGTATCACTTGCTCGGGCTGGAATTTCTTGCCGCACCAGGAGCCGATGATGATGTCGGGATCGCGTTTTATCACTTCGGCTGGGTTGGCGATAATACGGTCTTTGGCGGAATTGTTTTCTGATAGCTCGGCAAAACAATCAACCCCGCCTGCAATATCGATCAACTCGGCAACCCAGCGGATACCGCTGATCATCGGTTCGTCCCATTCCTCAAAATAGACGATTGGGCGATGGCTGAGGTAAGTCGCGGTTTCTCGTGCCTGTTCGATCTGTTTTTCCAGATCATCAATCAATGATCCCGCTTTAGCGGATGCACCAGTCAAAGCGCCAAGTGTTGCAATCATGTTGAAAATGCCATCAACGGACCGCTGGTTGAAGGCATGTACTTCGACGCCGGCTTTGATCAATGCTGCTGCGATATCCGCCTGTAGATCCGTGCAGGTCAATACGAGATCGGGCTCCAGCGCCAATACCTTTTTTATATTGGCGCTGGTGAATGCGCTCACTCTCGGTTTTTCCTTACGCGCAATGGCGGGGCGGGTGGTGTAGCCGGAGATGCCGACGATACGTGCCTGTTCACCCAGCAGATAAAGTACTTCGGTGGTCTCTGTGGTCAGGCAGACGATACGTTCTGGTAAGTGGCTGGTGTTCATCAGATTCGTCTTCAGTCTTTCCAGCAGTTTTCCATGACCAGTTCGCTGATGGGGCGTTCTGTCTTCCAGCCTTCTTCTACCAGCATAGGTGTTTTGTAAAAACTGTTCACATGGCCAAGGCAAAGAATGGCGATGGGTTTCGCACCTTCAGGCGTACCGATCAGGTCGCCGAGTTTTTCCGGGTCGAACATCGAAACCCAGCCCATTCCCAGGCCTTCTGCCCTTGCGGCCAGCCATAAGTTCTGGATGGCACAGCAGACGGATGCCAGATCCATCTCCGGCAATGTGCGGCGGCCGAAAATATGCTGTTCGCGTTGATCGCATAGCGTTGCGATCAGTAACTCACCGCAATCCAGAATGCCTTCCACCTTCAGGCGCATGAACTCAGCCATTCTGGCCGTGTTCTCGTATTCGCCTATGGCCTGGGCGGTCTGGATGCGCTCTTCATCCACCAGTTGATGGATATCCTTGCGCAACTGTTGATCCGTGATGCGAATGAAACGCCAGGGCTGCATCAAACCGACACTGGGTGCATGATGTGCAGCGTTCAGCAAACGCTCCAGTATTTCGGGGGCTACAGGCAGGTTTTTGAAATGCCGCATATCGCGCCGCTCGGCGATGACTCGATAAATCGCCGCTTGCTCAAGGGCGCTGTAGGCGTTGGGATTATTCATTGTGAGCATAAATGCCGGATGTGAAAAAAGCCGCACCAGAGTTCTCTGGGCGGCTTCTATCCATCATCACGCAGCTTAAGCTTGTGCTGTGGAGATGAGTTTGAATTGACGCAGGATACGCACAGCCACCCAGACGATGACGAAATACATCGCAGTGAAGCCGAGGACTTCCGGCAGATAATTCCAGCCATGCTGTATGGTCTCCAGCACGCCACTGTTGGGGAAGCGTCCGGAGAACAGGTAATAGGTCTGCGTAGAAATGGTGAAAGCGATCACAGTGGTAATCAATGTAGTAGCGGCGTAAGCAATCGGTGCAAATGGATCTGCACGTTTGGCCAGCCAGCGACCGCCCAACCACATGGCGCCATAAGCCGGAATCAAGCCCCAGTAACCGTCAGTCAGGCAGAACGCCTGCCATGAGTCAATGGCCGCTGCGCCGAAATCGATCACGCTCGCCAATATAAAGAACACCACAAACCATGCCGCACGCCCAAGCAACAGACCGCCGAGCAGGAACAGAACCAGGCTTGCATCAGGCAAAGACACCGCAGTGAGCACATGGCTGCCGCGGGTCAGCAGCATGAAGAATGCGATGATGGCGGCAATCGCGACCTTTTTTGATAAACTGGATTGAAGCAACATGGGTATCTCACATTCATTAATTATCTGCATATTGTAAATCTAATCCTACTGCTGTGACCAATTCAGATGCGCCTTTATTTGAAGTCATATTGTGCAGTAAGGTAAAAAGATCTGCCGTCAGCTGGGAAAAAGAAATAATCGTTTCTTCCTGCACTGAAGACTGCAAAATTTGAATAGCGCTTGTCGAAGATATTCAAGGCATTAAGGCTGATCTTAATGGGGTCGAATTCCCAATTGGCGCGTAAATCAAAAGTGGTGTGTGATGGCAGTTTTTCGAGGGTGTTGGAGAAATCACCACTGGTATAGCGAGTACCTACATAGTTGGCTTGCAGGATGTAAGAGCCGTAACTGGGTGTTTGCCAGATAAATTGGGCATTCGCTGTACTGGAAGGAGCAATCGGAATACGGTTACCGTTATTGGCTCCGTCCCTGAGTTTCGCATCGGTATAGGCATACGCCAGTTTCGTCTTTAGCTGTTCATTGATGGCCCATCCAAATTCTGTTTCTATGCCTTGCCTACGGGTTGGGTCGAAGTTTGCGTTTTCTGCACCGTTAAAGCCGATCTCATCATCAATCTTTGAATGAAAAAGGGCTAATCTCGCATCAAATTTTTGATTGTTGTAACGGAGTCCAACCTCTTTATTTCTTGCAAATTGCGGTTTTAAATCACCGGCGAATACTGGCGCCCAAGTGATTGGGTCGAAGGCAAATAATTCATCGGTATTGGCAAACCGGAAGCTTGTGCCTATTTTCGCAAACGTTGTCCATTCATCATTTACCTGATAGCTTAGACCTGCGTCATAGACAGTTCTTGTACGGTCTGAGGAGCCGTGCACTGCCGGATTGAATAAATCTGGCGCTTGGCTTATATCCTGATCCATATTTTGTGTACGTATGCCAAGGGTCGAACTCAACTTCTCTGTTAATGCCGTGACGTTTTGAACATAGAGAGCTTGACTGACCTGCTGTGCTTTTTGTTGCGAAGAAAATGTAGAAACGGCTTTTACTCTTCCGTTGTAATAGTCGAAGCCGGCGATAGTTTTGCTTTTTAAGGATGCAATGCCGTGCTCCCATGAAACTCTTGGAGTAAAGGACAAGGTTTCCAAGTCACGTTTGGATGTTGAGCCGAATGAAACGTTGTCAAAATAAATGTTTTCATCACTCAGTGCGACTTCTGCGTCAAATTTCAATGTATCGCTTAAGTTGATTGATACACCAGGGCGAACACGAAATCCTTCCTTTTTCTGTTTATCATCTGGGGTTCTTGCTGTTTTGGGTTTGTCTCTGAACGTTGCACTATCAATACTGCTAGGCAAGCCGTTTGCTACTCGGAATACGGAGTAATCAACAAACGCTTCGTGAGCGCCTAAAAATAGACCAGCTCGCCCACTCAACGATAGTTGATGGCTACGACTATTTTCTCTGTAGCCATTGCTGTCGGATGTATGCAAATAATTATTCAAATAACCTCGTTCACCACGTATTAATACAGAACCATCCAGGCCACTGTGATCATAACTACCAACTGTTGCAGCCAATGAAGCCGAGCTGCGAGGAGATTTATCCGTGATCAGATTGATTACGCCACCTGAGGCACGATCACCGTACAGCACACTACCACTGCCCCTGATTATTTCGATACGCTCAAGGGACTGAAGTGGAATAGCAGCCCACTGAATGCTGCTGCCATCTACTGGATTCAGTCTTTGTCCATCCAGCAAGATAAGTGTGTTGCTAAGAGATGATTCGCCGAAACTACGAATATCAACTGTACTGTCAATGCCCTGATTGCCATAAAAAGAGGATACGTTGATACCAGCTTGTGTTTTTAATAGATCGGGGATACTGATTGCAGGTGTGTTTTGAATATCTTCTTTGCTGATGACGGTGATATTTGCTGGAACTGTAGGGTTGTTTTCTGAGAAGCGTGTTGCAGATACGATGACTTCTTCAGTTTTTGTGGTGATTTCCTGTGCAAAGGATGGTGCTGTAAATAGCAAGCCAATCAGGCTCGCAATGGCGGTTTTATTCATTATCTTTCCCTTAATCACACGCGGCCCCGCATGTGTTAATCCAATGTAAGGGAAATACCCTGGGAGAGATGAAACCGGAAGATGGCTAAAGATAAAAGCCCGCAACGCGTTTTCATACCGTCACCCCGCGGTATTTCCATGCTTGAGTTGTGCAGGCCGGTCTCCGGGCTCACGAGTCAGGTTCTTCACCTTTTTGCTTGCCGCCTTCCCATGATGAAAGTCATCACAGTGGCTGTGTGGCAAGCTTGTCTCGTTTACCGTTGCGGGGGCAGCATAGGGATTGTTTGCCAATGGCAAAACGCACCTAATTCCCAGTTTCACCCTATCTCAGAAAAGAAAATCGGGCACCTAACAACTTGAAGCGATTATAAGTTATCCAATTGATGGTCAGCAAAATTTATTTTTGAAGATATTGTAATACTTTCAAAAATACCGCTTACCTATTGACCATGCAGGGTTTTCCAAATTATAGTGCAGGCATGGATGCTGATCTTAAAAGCCTCGAAGACAAACTGTCACAGTTGCTTACCCTCTGCCAGACCTTGCGTACACAAAACTCTGCGTTGCACCAGGAGCTTGCGCAGGCGCAGAGTGACGCTGAACAGTTGAGAGAGAATATTGCAGTGGTGAGTACGAGGTTGGAAGCTGTCATCGAGCGCTTGCCTGAGGAATCTGTATGAGTGAAGTACGCGGCGTAGATGTCAATATCATGGGGCGTGAGTTCACAGTTTCATGCACGGATGAAGAGCGTGCTGGTTTGATGAGTGCCGTCAATTATCTTGATAAGAAAATGAAAGATATCCAGGCGACAGGGAAAATCGTGGGGGTAGAACGGATTGCTGTCATGGCGGCACTGAATATTACCCATGAGTTATTGAATGCAAAAAGCGGCGGGTTTGACATCGGTGATTACAAGCGTAGAATCGATCTCATGCAGGAACAGATTGATAAAGTAATCACTGAAGTTTCCAAGTAAGTTGTTTTAACACAGATTTCATTTGCCAGTCACAAAGCAGTTTTAGACTGGCTTGTCAGTTTGCTCCCTGCGGTGTTGTTTAGGTTATATATTCCTTGAACTAGTCTTTTGCATCGGTTTCGGTCTATTAAGCTGTGGTGTGCGTGCTCCAAATCTGCGGGTGTGCCTGAAGCGCTTCAGACTGTTACCACTTGAACCTTTGGTTCAGGATGCTGGCCTAGGCAACGTCCGTAGGGACATTTATCCAATCCTGGTTTTTTATCTCAGTGCGTGGTATTTCAGGTCAGCCAGGCTGACAATCTCCAGCGCTTTTTCGTGAGTGGATTCCAGAATGACTGGTGGGGCCATCCCCGCTTCCGCTGCCTCCATCCACCGTGAAGCACATAAACACCAGCGATCACCCGGCCTGAGACCTTCAAATCCGTATTCAGGGCGTGGCGTGCTTAAATCGTTGCCGCGCACGATGGAGAATGCGAGGAACTCTTCCGTTACCTGAGCGCACACGGTATGACTGCCTTGATCTTCCAGGCCTGTCTCGCAGCAACCGTTTCTGGTGAAGCCGGTGATCGGGTCAAGGCTGCAAACCTGTAGTGTCGTACCTAGAACATTGCGTGCCATATTGAACAACCCCATTTATAAACATGATATCCAGATACGCTATGATACGGTTATCCGTACTTGTTTGAGAAAAATATGCGTTACTGGTTAATGAAATCCGAGCCTTCGGATGTGTCGATCGATGATCTTGCCTCTTTCCCTAACCAGTCTGTCGACTGGTACGGCGTGCGTAATTACCAGGCACGCAATTTCATGCGTGACCAGATGAAGCTGGGCGACCAGGCTTTTTTCTACCATTCGAATTGCGATGTGCCGGGTATCGCCGGTATTGTAGAAGTCAGTAAACTGGCTTATCCGGACAGGTTGCAGTTTATCGAAGGACATAAATACCATGATCCTAAGTCAACCTCGGAGAACCCGCGGTGGGTGAATGTCGATGTAAAACTGGTGCGTAAAACCAGGTATCTGAGTTTGCAGGAACTAAGGACTTACCCTGAACTGGCAACGCTGCGCATTCTGCAGCGCGGTAACCGCCTTTCAATTACACCGGTCGATCCGCGTGAGTGGGAATTCATTATGAAGCTGTTGAAATAAGCTGCGTTAAGACACAAAAAAGCCCGCTTCTGCGGGCTTTTTTGATTTAGAACTAATTACTCCGGTGCATCCAGGCTGCCTACTGATTTTGGATAAGCAATAATTCCCCATGGTAATTGCTTGTCTTCGATCCGTTTGGTGACTTCCAGTTTTTCCGTGTCGATCACCAGTACTTCATGTGTACGACCGCAAGCCAACAGGATTTCCTTGTCGTCTGGCGTGAAAGTGAAATGCCAGCAACGTTCACCGGTTACGACCTCTTTTACCTTTTCATAGGTCTTGGCATCGTAGACCTCTAAAGTCTTGGCCTTGCCGGCTGCCACGTAGATCAGGTCGCCAGCACGGTTGTAGGCAATGCCGTAAGGTGCTTCGCCAGTGTCGACGGCGCGTACTACATTGAATTCGCTATCCAGCACAACAAAATTATTGCCGAACTCAAGCGTAGCCAGGTAAGCAGAGCCATCGGGTGCTGCCTTGATGCCGCGAGGTCGAATGCCAATGTCTGCGGTGCTGATGGTTTTCACCAGATCGCCAGTCGCAATGTCGTGAACAGTAACGGTGTCGTCTTCTTCGTTGGTGATGATCAGCTTGGTGCCGTCATGTGAGAATTCGATACCTTCTGTTTCAGGGCCGCCGATAATTTCTTTAGTCACTTTCCCTTGTGCAATATCGACAATCGCGATACGGGCAGGTTCTTCCACTTCGTCATCGTCATCCTCTTCGATGACTTCTTGACCTGGTTTAGGTGGCGGACCACCTTTGGAGCTAGGTTCGAAGGAGACATAGGCAGTCTGTCCAACTACACGTACGAATTCAGGATTTTTACCAATCTCGACAAACTGGATCAACTCGCCGGTTTCTGCATTGATGATGGAAATATTGCCTTCATCTTTATTTGCAGTAATCAAAGTCTTGCCGTCAGGAGTGATGCCGATACCGCGAGGCGTTCCGCCTTTTGTATCAATCGTCCGAATAGTTTCCATGGTGTTCAGGTCAATGACAGTAACGCCGCCTTCCTGATTGGAAACATAGGCAAGTCCGCGACCTTCGCTTACGGCTGAATCTGTCGAGCCTTCAACGGCTGCTTCTTCTGTCTTGTTACCGCATGCGGTAAGTACCCCTGCAAATGCAATTAAAAGAAAACTTGTACGTATCCTCGTTGCGAGGTGAGTGGATTTCATCCTGACTTTCTCCTTATAGATTATTTAAATTCAAGTTAAATAAGATTTAACTTTTGAGATTGCGAACCATTTGGTCAACACCGCATCGTATAGGTTCCAAAAAAATCACTTTGGATTCAATCTGATAACACAGCCACCATTTTGACAATGGAGCGGATTAATTAAGCAATAATTGTTCTTGATGCTTGATATGTAATAAAAACAGATGGTTATAAAATTATGATTTTTTAATCAGGGCTAATCTGGTTGTATACAGCCACCAATGTGGCTGTATACAACCAATTCTTATGAATTAACCCAGGAATAATTTGTAAGCCGGATTATTGGTCTCTTCCCAATATGGATAGCCCAATGTTTGCAGGAAGGCGTCGAATTCCGGTTTTTCTGCTGGAGGAACCTGGATTCCAACCAGAACGCGGCCGAAATCTGCACCGTGGTTGCGATAGTGGAACAGGCTGATGTTCCAGTCGTGTCCCATGGTGTCCAGGAACTTCATCAGCGCTCCAGGTTTTTCCGGGAACTCAAAGCGATAGACTTCTTCATGTTCCGCTTGCGGCGCATGACCGCCCACCAGATGCCGCAGGTGCAGCTTGGCGACTTCGTTGTCAGTGAGGTCGGTCGCTGGCAATCCGTGTGCTTTCAGGTTTTCAATCAGCCTGGATGCTTCCGCACTGTTATGAACCGCAATGCCGACAAAGATATGCGCTTCTTTTGCATCAGAGTAGCGGTAATTGAATTCAGTGATGCTGCGATTACCGAGAAGCCTGCAGAAGGCCTTGAACGCGCCAGGTTTCTCCGGGATGGTCACGGCAAACACAGCCTCACGCTTTTCGCCAATCTCTGCGCGCTCTGCAATAAAGCGCAATCGGTCGAAATTCATATTGGCGCCAGAGGCAATGCCAATCAGGGTCTTGCCAGTAAGCTGATGGCGTTTGATATATTCCTTCATTCCCGCTGTTGCAAGTGCGCCGGCAGGTTCAAGAATGGAGCGCGTATCTTCAAATACGTCTTTAATCGCCGCACAAATGGCGTCGTTATCGACAACGATCATGTCATCTACGTAAGCTTTGCATAGTTCAAACGTATGGACACCAACCTGTTTTACGGCCGCGCCATCGGCAAACAACCCAACTTGATCCAGCATCACGCGCTCGCCGGTTTTTAGTGACTGCGTCATGGCATCTGCATCTACGGCTTCAACACCAATGACCTTGATCTCCGGGCGCAGGGCCTTGACGTAGGTTGCAATACCCGCAATCAGACCGCCGCCGCCGACGCAACAGAAAATCGCTTCTATCGGTTCGGGATGCTCATCGAGAATCTCCATGGCAATCGTGCCCTGACCGGCGATCACATCCGGGTCGTCATAAGGATGGACGAAGGTCAGATGCTCGGATTTTTCCAGCTCCAAAGCGTGTACGTATGCGTCGGAATAGGAATCACCGAACAGTACGACTTCAGCGCCGCGGCTTTGCACGGCATCTACCTTGATTTGTGGCGTAGTGGTCGGCATGACGATCACAGCACGGCAGCCCAGTTTTTGCGCAGAAAGCGCTACACCTTGTGCATGGTTACCCGCGGAAGCTGCAATGACGCCTTGCGCCAGAGCTTCCTTCGGGAGGTGTGCCATCTTGTTGTAAGCGCCGCGCAACTTGAAAGAGAACACGGGCTGCGTGTCTTCACGTTTCAACAGGATGCGATTGTTCAGGCGAGCCGACAGGTTTGGCTGATATTCAAGCGGAGTTTTTTCTGCGACGTCGTAAACGCGTGCTTTTTTGATCTTATCGAGGTAGTCGTTTTTCATTAGTGGTCGCAGTTGTTTTTCAATATGCAAGCTGCGGTGTATTATTCAAGGTTAGATTAAGACCTGAATTATAAAGAAAACAGAAGGATAAAAGTAAATGGCAACACAGGACGAGTTAAAGCAACAGGTAGCTAAAGCAGCAGTTGAGTATGTCAAAGACGGCATTATCGGTGTCGGTACTGGATCAACGGCGAACTTCTTCATAGATGAGTTGGCCAAGGTAAAGCACAAGATTGATGGCGCTGTAGCAAGTTCAGAAGCGACAGCCAAGCGCTTGCGTGATCATGGTATTGAAGTATTTGACCTCAACAGCGTTGATGGCATGGAAATCTATGTTGACGGCGCTGATGAAATTACCGAAAACATGCATATGCTCAAGGGCGGCGGCGGCGCGCTGACGCGTGAAAAGATCGTTGCAGCCTGCGCGAAAAGTTTTATCTGCATCTGTGATGCTACAAAACTGGTGCCGGTTCTGGGTAAATTTCCATTGCCGGTTGAAGTATTGCCCATGGCACGTAGCCATGTAGCAAGGGAATTGGTTAAACTGGGCGGACAACCCGTTTTACGCGACTTTACTACTGATAATGGTAACGTGATTCTGGATGTTCATGGTTTAACCATCATGAACCCGGTTGAAACGGAAGCCAAAATCAATCAGATCGTGGGTGTCGTCACAAACGGCCTGTTCGCGGCACGACCAGCCAATGTTTTATTGCTGGCAACTGCCGATGGCGTGAAAACTTACAAGAAATAAGCAGGAATTCAACTGGGCAACCAGGCTGGCCGGATTTAAAAAACCAGGATTATTTCGCTAGCTAAGTTGCTGGCTTAAAACAGGAATGACAAATTGACATAAAATTGTCATGAATAGACGTTAGGCTAGGCTGTCATATAACTAACCAGCCTAATTTTCAAAGGAATCGCTCCATGCAATTTGAACACACCTATAAGCAGTATGATGCGGAACTGGAAGCTGTCCGTGCCAAAGTTCTTGAAATGGGGGGGCTAGTTGAGCAGCAAATCGTCAATGCATTAGAAGCTTTGGTCACCGCAAACCCGACACTGGCCGAAACTGTCATCAAGAACGATCACCGTGTGAATGCACTGGAAGTACAGGTCGACGAAGACTGTAGCCATATTATTGCCCGCCGCCAGCCAGCTGCTGGCGATTTGCGCATGATCATGATGATCGTCAAAACCATTACCGATCTTGAGCGTATTGGCGACGAGGCCACTAAAATCGCACGTGTGGCACAGAAGATTTTTGAATCAGACCGCATGTTTACCCCGCGCTTTGCTGAAATCAAGAGCATGGTCAGCCTGGTGCGCGACATGCTGCGTACTTCACTCGATGCATTTGCCCGCCTTGATGTAAGTAAAACTGTTGAAGTGGCCCGTCAGGATGAGCAAGTGGATGAACAGTTCCGCGTAGCCATGCGCCAGCTGATTACTTTCATGCTTGAAGATCCACGCACGATCTCGATGTCGCTTGAGGTCCTGTTTGTCGCCAAGGCGATTGAGCGTATCGGCGATCATGCAAAGAATATCGCCGAATACGTGATTTACATGGTGAAAGGCAAAGACGTGCGTCATACTTCCGTTGAAGAGATGGAGCGCGAAACGCTATAGTGATGAATGTGCAGAAACTTTGTTTTGGATAAGGCAGGAATTGCTTACAAAAAAACTGCCTTACTCTGAAATTGCCGCCGTTGATTTAGGCTCAAATAGCTTCAGATTGCAACTAGCGCGCGTCGTAGACGGGCGCTTAGTTTTTCATGACTCGCTGCGAGAGGTCGTGCGCTTAGGTGCGGGTCTTGATCACAACAATTTCCTCGATCCTGTTGCCCAGCAACGGGCGATAGATTGCCTTAAACGCTTCGGTGAACGCTTGCGCGGATTGCCGCTAGAAGCGATTCGAGCTGTCGCAACCAACACCTTCCGTGTTGCAAAAAATTCCACAGAACTACTGGCCGAAGCACAGGCTGCGCTTGGTTGCCCGATAGAAATCATCGCCGGTCGTGAAGAAGCGCGCATGATCTTCATCGGCGTCAGTCACAGCCTGCCTGCCGTAGATCATAAGCGCCTGGTTATCGATATTGGCGGCGGTTCTACGGAATTCATTATCGGCCAGGGTATTGAGCCAATCGAGATGGAGAGCTTGTACATGGGTTGTGTGAGTTACAGCCGCAGGTTCTTCCCGGATGGAAAAATCACCGAAGAGAGTCTGGAAAAGGCCCAGCTTTCCGCAGCGAATGAAATCCAGGCAATACGCGCGCATTTTCTCAATGTGAAGTGGGGGGAAGCTGTCGGTTCTTCAGGCACTGCACGCTCGCTTGGCGAGATCATGCGCCTCAACAACATGAGTGACGGTGCTATCACCAAAAGCGGCCTTCTAGCGTTGCGCGAGGAGCTGTTGAAAGCTAAAGACACCAGGAAGATCCAGCTTGATGGTTTAAGTGCAGACCGCGCCCAAGTGATACCGGGCGGCCTTAGTATCATGTTGGCGGCTTTCAACGAATTGAATCTGGAACATATGACAACAGCAAGCAGCGCCTTGCGAGAGGGCGTGTTGTATGAGCTGCTTGGTCGTATGCAGCATCATGATATCCGTGAGGCAACGGTAAGAAGTTTTATGCGGCGTTACCATGTCGATCGTGCCCAGGCCAGGCGGGTGGATAGCCTGGCATTAAAGCTGTTATCGCAAGTAAGTTACAAGCTGAAAATGAATGAAGATGCGGCTATCCATTATCTGGGATGGGCGGCAAAACTGCATGAAATCGGTATTTCGATAGCCCATAGCGGTTACCATAAACATTCGGCATATATCGTCGAGAATGCCGATATGCCCGGTTTTTCCAAAATGGAGCAACAGACTTTGGGATTGTTGGTGCGAGGGCAGCGTCGATCGCTGACCAAGCTCACTATGCCGGCTTTTGATGATGACCGTTGCGTGCTTTTGTTGATTTTCAGGCTGGCCGTAATGCTCAACCGCAAGCGTCTGGACGACGATGTGCCACAACTCAATCTGTTTTGGGCAAAAAACGAGTTCCAGCTGGAAGTATCTGGCGACTGGCTAAAGCAGAATCCTCTGACAGAATCTGCTCTGTGTAGTGAAATCAGCCTCTGGCAGGATGCCGGCATCACATTGACGCTGAATCAAGTCGCCGATTAAGGCGACTTCGATTCAAAGATTCAAGCCAAGACTACAATTCTGCAGGAAAATCCTGTCCCAGTTCCGCCATCAGATATTGCTGCGCTGAAAATTCATAACCGCGACGAGCAGAACGACGGCGGTAATTCGTATCAGGCAGCATTTCCCAGGCATTCAGATTGTCTTTCAAGTAAGGTTCCAGGCCTTCCTTGATGACACGTTTCTTGATTCTGCCATCCAGCAGAGGGAAGCAGACTTCAATGCGGCGGAAGAAGTTGCGATACATCCAGTCGGCGCTGGCCAAATAGACGTTTTCTTCGTTGTTGTTAAAGAAGTAGAAAATCCGTGTATGTTCCAGAAAGCGACCCACGACGGAACGGACCGTGATGTTTTCCGATATGCCGGGAATACCTGGCTTCAACGCGCAAACACCCCGCACGATCAGATCGACTTTGACACCAGCGGCTGAAGCATCGTAAAGCGCGCGGATAATATCGGCATCCAGCAATGCATTCATTTTTGCAATGATGCGTGCTTTCTTGCCGGCTTTTGCCATTTCAGCTTCATGGTTGATCGCTTTGATCAATTTGCTGTGCAGGGTGAATGGAGATTGCCACAGATGTCTTAATTTAGTGGCTTTACCCAACCCCGTGAGCTGTGCGAAGACATCGTTGACGTCTTCACATATCTCTTCCTGGCAGGTCAGCAAGCCGAAATCGGTATAGAGCCTGGCTGTGCGCTGGTGGTAATTACCAGTCGCCAGATGAACATAGCGCCGCAGTTTGTCTTCTTCACGGCGGACCACCATCGCCATCTTGGCATGTGTTTTATGGCCGACAACTCCGTAAACGACATGGGCGCCGGCGTTCTCCAGCTTGGCCGCCCAGTTGATATTGGCTTCTTCATCGAAGCGCGCCATCAATTCGACAACCACGGTTACTTCCTTGCCGCGTTTGGCTGCATCTATCAATGACATCATCAGTGTCGAGTCTGCGCTGGTGCGATAGAAAGTCTGTTTGATAGCCAGGACGTTAGGATCTTCTGCGGCCTGCTTGATGAATTCGATAACCGGATTGAACGATTGGTAAGGGTGGTGCAGCAGAATGTCGCCCTTACGTATCACCTTGAATATATCAGGATCTTTGGTCAGTTCTTTGGGGATGCTGGGTGTGTAACGGGTGAATTTCAGGTCGGGTCGCTCGACAGAATCGGGAATCTGCATCAGGCGTACAAGATTGACCAATCCATTGACCTTATACAAATCCTCCTGCCCCAGGCCGAATTGGCCAAGTAAAAAGGACGACATCTCGTCCGGACAGTTATCTGCAACTTCAAGACGTACTCCATCCCCGTACTGGCGATGCGATAACTCGCCCTGCAAGGCTACGCGTAAATCCTTGACGTCTTCGTCATCGACCGTTAAATCGCTGTCGCGCGTGGCGCGGAATTGATAGCAGCCTTTGACCTGCATGCCGGAAAACAGCTCGCTGACATGGGCATGAAGAATCGAAGAAAGGAAGACGAAGCCATACTCGCAACCGGCGATTTCCGCTGGCATACGGATGACGCGAGGTAAAGCGCGAGGCGCTTGCACTACCGCTACCCCGGAGTTACGGCCAAAAGCATCCTTGCCCTCGAGTTCTACGGCGAAATTCAAACTCTTATTCAGCACACGCGGGAATGGGTGTGCCGGATCGAGACCGATAGGCGTCAGGATCGGCATCAATTCACCGAAAAAGTATTGCCGTATCCACTCGCTCTGTGTTTCATTCCAATGGCCGCGACGCAAAAACTTGATGTCTTGCCCGGCGAGTTGCG
>CAZOZB010000013.1:0-55624 GCA_964584185.1 uncultured Methylophilaceae bacterium | reverse complement strand
CATCCACTGCCTTGAACCAACGATCAAGCGTTCCGTAGAACACCAGGTCGGAAGCCGTCGTCAGCGCACCGCCCCAAGCAGAGAACTTCTCTTTGTTGTACCAGACTTTTTTGTTGGTCATCGGGTCGTAGGCAGCGAAACCGCCCATGACACCGTCAGGACCAGCAAACATAGTCAAAGTAGCACCAACCCATGGTTGACCGGCAATGTACTTGGATTCCACAGGCTCGTATGTCATACATACGTGGTTCAGTGGGGAGTACATCAGGCCTGTACGTGGGCTGTAAGCCGCAGGCTGCTGATCCTTGGTACCCAGTGCAGCCGGGCAGATGCCTTTGGTGTTGTAGTCCTGGTGGGTGGAGTACTTGCCATCCTTATGTGGAACCCCTGTTTTCAAGTCCACATGCGTTGCCCAATTGACGAATGGATGGACCTTCTCAGCCGCAACCAGCTTGCCATTATTCGCTTCGAAAGTGTAAGCAAAGCCGTTACGGTCATGGTGCCATGCGTATGTCTTGCCACCCTTGTCGAACAGGATCACTTCGTTGATGCCGTCATAATCCCACTCATCGTGAGGAGTCATCTGGTAACCCCACTTGGCCATGCCGGTATCCACGTCACGTGCGAAGATGGTCATGGACCATTTGTTGTCGCCTGGGCGTACGTCCGGGTTCCAGACGGATGGGTTACCGGTGCCGTAGAATACCAAGTTGGTCTTGGGGTCATAAGGGAACCAGCCCCATACGGAGCCACCACCATGTTGCCAGCCATCTTTAACAGCTTGCGGCTTCAACCAGGTCTTGACGCCGAGGTCTTTTTCCGGGAATTTCATCTGGTCCAGATTCAGGGCTTTGAAGGAACCGCCCTCCTTGTTGCCGCCGTTGACATCTTGATAGACGGACAATGCGGAATAGTGAGGCACTTCAGAGTTGAAACCCTCACCGATCAGCGCTTCGCTGTCAGGACCTGTGCTGTATGCTTTCCATGCCACAGAGCCATCCTTGATGTTGTAGGCTACGATAAAGCAGCGCACGCCAAACTCAGCACCTGAGCAACCGGTCAGTACCTTATCCTTGATGACATGAGGAGCGTTGGTGTTGGTGGCGCCGACCTTAGGATCCGTGACTTGTGTATCCCAGACTTTGGCACCGGTTTTTGCGTCCAGTGCAACTAACCAGCCATCGTTCTGTTGCAGGAATATCTTGCCGTCACCGAAACCAAGACCACGGCTGACGTTGTCACAGCACAAAACTGCTTGAACGGATGGATCCTGCTTAGGGAAATAGGACCAGACGATCTTCTGGTTGTCGTTCAGGTCAAGCGCGTAAACGTTGTTAGGGAATGCTGTATGCACATACATCATGTTGCCAACAACGACTGGTGAACCTTCGTGACCGCGGTTGACACCGGTAGCGAATGCCCAGGCAGCTTTCAGGTTCTTAACGTTACCTTTGTTGATCTGGTTAAGTTGGCTGTAAGCCTGGTTATTGTGCTGGCCACGTGGATGTGCCCAGTTGTTCTTGTCTTTCATCGCGGCTTCCTGGTCTGCAGCGGCAGAAGCGACCATAGGCATAGCCATGGACGCACCTACTACTAAACCGAGAGCCAGCTTGATTTTGCTCATCTCCATTTTGAATCTCCAATAAATTTGGTTTGATTACTTATTTTAAGAAGGAGGCCATTAGAAAAGCATCCCACCTCTGATGGAACGGTGGTCTGTTAACATCAGGTGGCAAATTGTAACCAAATGTTAACAACATAAAATCGTCCAGATACAACAACTTGAATGGTCCAGATGGTCCAGTTTTTTAAACTGACATGGTCCATAAAACTCTTATATGAAAATTGTTGTCTGTAAATGAATAACAACAGGAGCGGCTGCATTGTTGCTGACCGTTTACCCAGACATGAGATATTTATTTTTAGGGGATTAAATCGTGATGCTGCGCCCTTGGGATCTTAAATTAGAGTTAAAGAAGAACGCCAGCCAGGCAATTTATCTACAAATTGCCGATAAAATCATTGAGGAAATCCAGACTGGCAGACTGGTTCCATCTTCAGCGATGCCAGGTACGCGGGAATTGGCGAAGTCACTCAATGTCAATCGTAAGACCATCATATTGGCTTATGAAGAACTCATCGCTCAAGGTTGGCTGGTCACGGAAAAAAGAAGAGGTACTTTTGTGACCGATGATCTGGCAACCTTGCCGGATTGCCGGGCGCAACATATAGCTACCGGTAGGGAAAGTGCTCTGCCATCAGACTTTTATTCCCCATCAGAAACGCGGGAACAGCATTTGAAACAGGCTGCGATCATCGATTTCACCGATGGCGCTGCCGATAATAGACTGGTCCCGCTGGAGGCTTTCTCCAGGGCTTTCAGGAAGGCATTGCTGCAGGCGACAAGAGCAGGTCATCAAGCAGGCAATCCGCAGGGCTCGCTTTCGCTCAGAAGCGCGATTGCATCAATGGTCAACATGGAGAAGAATTTTCGTGTCGATGCCGGCCATGTTTGTGTGGTCTCAAGCGGCCAGATGGCGATATTCATCATCGCCAGACTTTTAACGAAGGCGGATGATTGCATTGTCTTTGAGCGCCTATCCAATCCACTGGCACGCCAGGCTTTCGAATCATGCGGGGCAAACATCGCCTATGTGGATATCGACAGGCACGGCGCGGATGTCGAGCAGATTGCCAGCTTGGCGGCAGAACGTAAGATAAGAGCGGTCTATGTCACACCGCAGCATCAGTTTCCAACAGCAGTGATGATGACTTCGGAACGCAGACAGGCATTATTGAGGCTTGCGGAGCGCTATGACTTCTATATTATCGAAGACGACCGTGAGCATGAGTTCTTCTTCGATGAAACGCTGCCTTTTCCGGTTTCAAGCATGGATGAGAACCATCGGACGATTTATCTGGGCTCCTTATCGAATGTGCTGTCCCCTGCGCTGGAGGTTTCCTACCTTGTCGGTGAAAAAACATTAATCGAACAGTGTGTCGCTGAAAAAAATATCATCGAATGCCAGAACAAACTTTCTCTGGAATATGCGGCTTCCGAATTGATGGAGTCGGGAGAGATGCAGCGCCACAGAAGGCGCATCAGTAAAGTATTCGCGGAAAGACGTCATTACACGCATGAATTGATATGCAATGAATTGGGCGACCATGTGGATTTTGACCTGCCCAAAGGGGGCTTGGCGTTCTGGTTAAGATTCCGCCAGCCCGTGGATATGGCAAGGTTCATTGAGCAAAGCCAGAAAGAAAAAGTAAGATTTGCTAACGGCAGTCAATTCTCTGCTGCCAATGAAGAAGTCAAAGCGATACGGCTGGGTTTTGCCAGCCTGAACCAGAAAGAGCTGCGTTCAGGCATCAAACGCATCAAGCAGGCATTGGCGGCCTCTTTCATGTCGCTGATGATATTGGTATCCGAGCCCATGATTCACTAGCGTGTGGGCATATGTTCGATACAACAAAAAGCCGGCAGGATAGCCGGCTTTTTGTTGTATCAGTTCAAACCCGGTCAATCATCAAGCGGAATCACCGGTTTGTTGCAGATATGGATATCCAATTCGTATTTATCCGCTGCAGCCTGGACGATTTTTGACACATCCTCCCATTTCAATCCGCCAAAGCCGCAGCCGATCTTGGTCATATAGAGTGGCACTTTGAGAAAACTGGCAAATTCGGCAGCGTGGTTCACGACTCTTTCTACTGCGTTGATATCTGCATAGACTTTGCCATCGACGCCATAGCTGGTTTGCGTAAGGCCGTTGAGTACGTAAAGATCCCTGTCTTCAATCTGGACTTCGATGACGCGCCCCAAAATATTGCGGCCCATCTTCGTGGCGATCTGGCAGTAGGATCGATACGGCGGGAAAATCATGGGAAATGCGGAGCGCAAAGCGAGCGATTGTCCGAAACCCATGACTCCCTTGGTATTGCAGCCATGCAAGATAACGCCTTGCTGGATCTTGGTGAGGTCTTGTTCGATTTCAATCAGCTTGCCCATGAGATATCTGCCATTCCATGTTTAACGTTCAGTGAATAACGCAATGATACCAAGTTGCTCATGATTAATGCAGCAATTTGCATACCAAAACCGGCACTCATGCAGTAAGCTTGTTGTTTTTTATCCGTAAGTGTTTTCATCATGGCTCAATATGTAATGTCCATGCTCCGTGTGAGCAAAGTCGTGCCGCCCAAGCGGCAAATCATCAAAGATATCTCCCTGTCTTTTTTCCCCGGCGCCAAAATCGGTCTGCTTGGCCTCAACGGAGCAGGTAAATCCACGGTGCTGCGCATCATGGCCGGTGCTGAGAAGGAGTTCGAGGGCGAAGTGCAATGGCAGCCGAATATCTCGATCGGTTACCTGCCGCAAGAACCACAGCTCGATCCAGACAAAACCGTGCGTGAAGAGGTGGAGTCCGGCCTGGGTGAGGTGATGGAAGCCAAGAACAAGCTGGAGGAAATCTATGCGGCTTATGCAGAACCGGATGCCGATTTCGACAAATTGGCAGAGGAGCAAGCCAAGTACGAGAATATCATCGCTGCCAGCGGTTCGGATGTGGAGCATCAACTTGAAATCGCTGCCGATGCGCTGCGTCTGCCACCCTGGGATGCGAAAATCGGCCCATTGTCAGGCGGTGAAAAGCGCCGCGTCGCGCTGTGCAAGCTGCTGCTTTCCAGACCGGATATGCTGCTTCTGGATGAACCGACCAACCATCTGGATGCAGAGTCCGTCGAGTGGCTGGAGCAGTTCCTGGTGCGCTTCCCGGGTACTGTGGTGGCGGTGACGCATGATAGATACTTCCTCGACAATGCGGCTGAGTGGATATTGGAGCTGGATCGCGGTCACGGCATTCCGTGGAAAGGCAATTACTCCAGCTGGCTGGACCAGAAACAGGAACGCCTGAAACAGGAGGAGTCGCAGGAATCCGCGCGTCGCAAGGCACTGAATACCGAGCTGGAATGGGTGCGCCAGAATCCGAAAGCGCGGCAGGCCAAGAGCAAAGCGCGTATCGCACGATATGAAGAACTCGCCAGCGCCGAATACCAGAAGCGTAATGAAACGCAGGAGATCTTCATTCCAGCGGGCGAACGCCTGGGTGATCAAGTCATCGAGTTCAAGAATGTCAGCAAGGCATTCAATGACAGGTTACTGATCGATAACCTGAACTTCAGCATTCCGCCGGGCGCGATTGTCGGCATCATCGGCCCTAACGGCGCGGGTAAATCGACCTTGTTCAAGATGATTACTGGTGCGGAAAAGCCGGATTCAGGCGAAGTGAATATAGGCCAGACCGTGAAACTGGCTTATGTCGACCAGAGTCGCGACAAGCTGGACGACAGCAAGAGCGTGTTCGATCTGATCTCAAATGGATCGGATATCCTGACGGTTGGTCGTTACGAAACGCCTTCCCGTGCCTATATCGGCCGCTTTAACTTCAAGGGTGGCGATCAACAGAAATTGGTCGGTCAGCTCTCAGGGGGTGAGCGTGGTCGTTTGCATCTGGCCAAGACACTGATTTCAGGCGGTAATGTCCTGTTGCTGGATGAACCGTCGAATGACCTGGATGTGGAAACCTTGCGTGCGCTGGAAGATGCGTTGCTGGAATTCGCTGGCAGTGTGATGGTTATTTCCCACGATCGCTGGTTCCTTGACCGTATTGCTACCCATATCCTCGCGGCAGAAGGTGATTCGCAGTGGACATTCTTCAATGGCAATTATCAGGAATACGAAGCTGATAAGAAGAAGCGATTGGGTGAGGAAGGCGCGAAACCTAAACGAATTCGTTACAAGCCAATTACTCGCTAGTTGCCGGCATTATCTTTTGGATTAATTATCTGCTCTTAAGTTAGCTAACTAACAGACAGTGCTGTTTCAGTCATGTAATTTGAACATTTGAATGACTTCACCTCAGTCGTGTACTGAACAGCTTGGTCCCGGCTCGGAGTCTATTCAATCCAATCCGCTGGCGCGTATTTCCCCGATATGCGTCAGCGTTTTTTTGTTTTATCAAGCTGGTACGATTTGAGAAATGCTAGGCCGGATGAGATGTATGGGCTTCAAACAGCCCTGCTGCATAAGTAAAAAGCCGGCAATTGCCGGCTTTTTATTTCAAACAGGTTAAAAGATTAACCGTGCTTATAGTGCTTCTTCAGTGCTTTCTTAACTTCCCAGGTCACTTCAAGACCTTCTGGGAATACCAGCAAATCGCCAGCTTTGAAGTTGATCACTTCGCTGCCGTCTGTTGGTGTCAGTGTGCATTCACCTTCAAGAATGTATGCAGTTTCACGTGCATTGAATTCAAAAGGGAATACTGAAACTTCTTTAGACCATGTTGGCCATTTGGCAACACCAAGTTCTTTCAAACGATCTTCACTTGGGTTGTGTTCAATTGAAACGTTAGCCATTAAAAAATAATCCTTTCAGGGCATGACTGAGTATTCAGCATACATGGTTACAAAATGAGGGGGGATGCAAAACAGGCAAACAAAACGACTTTAGACCTACTTCACGAGGTCGAAGTATAAGGGTTTTTGTACACCGAAGCCAGTTTAATCAGGCTTTGCCGGGATTTTTATCCAAACTGATAGTGTTTGCGCAAAGGTTTTTTGACCTCCCAGGTACAAGATAAACCAGAGGGGAAAGTGACTAAATCACCTACGCCGAAACTCACCGGCTCGCCATCTTTTGGTGTGACTGTGACCTCGCCTTCCAATATATAGGCCACTTCTTGCTCGCTATAGGTCCATGGAAATTTGGAAACCTCTTTGGACCAGGTTGGCCACGATGAAACGCCGAGTGCTTTTAAACGTGAAACGTCAGGCTGATGTTCGACTTTGATTTGAGACATGATTCGCTCCTTTTTGGCAAACTAGCAAGCTGCTGCTTGCCAAAGTGAATAACCAAATGAAATGCTGCTACAAATCAATCATGAATCATCATGATAAAACTTTTACGTGACTGATTCTATTCATATCTGAAGGAAGTTTTTAAGACAAGAATACTTTTAATTTGGCAATAAAAGTGTAAGGTATAAAACTAATCGTCGAGCTATCTTGACTAATTAGCCTGGCTATATAAAACCAAAAAAGCATCAAGGGGAGAAGGTTTGAACAGCATCGATACCCAGTTTACCCAAGCTGCTGCTGGCACCATTGCCGAGAGATTTGCTGAAACCAGGGCAAGAACCATCAAACTGTCATTGCCGCTCAGCGAGGCCGACATGACCATACAAGGCGCTGAATTCGCTAGTCCGGGCAAATGGCATCTGGCCCATACCACCTGGTTTTTCGAGGAATTCTTCCTCAGCCGCTTTTCAGATTACCGAGTCCAGTCTGACGATTATCGTTATCTATTCAATTCCTATTACGAACATATCGGCGCACGCCATCATCAGGGTCTGCGCGGCCTGATCACCAGGCCGACTTTGGACGAAGTTCTGGCTTATCGGCATCAGGTCGATGCCGCTGTACTCGAAAAATTGGCAGCTGGCGTCGGGGAGGCAGAAGAAGCGATCATTGAATTGGGACTGAATCACGAGCAGCAACATCAGGAGTTGTTCATGACGGATATCTTGTTCAATCTTTCCTGTAATCCGCTATTTCCAGCCTATCAGGGAGTATCAGATCTACCCAAAGTACCATCAGTAAACCTCAAGTCCGAGATGTTGGAATTCGAGGGCGGGTTGATAGAGGTCGGTCATCCAGGCAATGGGTTTGGCTTTGATAACGAATTCCCAAGGCATCAATACTATTTAGTGCCTTTCAAGCTATCAAGTCAGTTGGTCAGCAATCGGGATTGGATTTCCTTTATCGAAGATGGCGCTTACTGCAATCCGTTGCTTTGGCTGTCGGACGGCTGGAAAACTGCGCGTGCCGAAGACTGGCAAGCGCCTATGTATTGGCAAATCGAAGGCGGGTATCAGATATTTACCTTGCATGGCCTCCAGGCTGTCGATTTGGATGCACCTGTCACGCATATCAGCTACTTCGAGGCAGAAGCTTATGCGCGTTGGGCAGGTAAGCGCTTGCCAACCGAGGAGGAGTGGGAGTTTGCGGCGAGCACACAGGCGATTGAGGGAAATTTTGCCGAGAGTGGGATATATCAGCCAAAGGCATCGCAAAACAGCCAGTCGCATGGTTTGAACCAGGTCTTTGGCGATGTCTGGGAGTGGACAGCCAGTCCTTATGTTGCCTATCCGGGATTTCGGGCAACGGAAGGCGCGGTCGGTGAGTACAACGGTAAATTCATGAATGGGCAGTACGTGCTGAGAGGCGGTTCATGCGTAACGCCGCAAAGTCATATACGCGCCACTTACAGAAATTTTTTCTATCCGCATCAGCGCTGGCAGTTTACAGGTTTGCGCCTGGCAGAAGATCAATAAACGAGGGCAGCAGCATGAAAGACAACTTGGATTATCTGGTCGTGGAGGAGGATACCCAACAGGATAATCTGCTGCTGGCCGATGTCTTGAATGGTTTGGCCAAGCCGCAAAAGACCCTGCCCTGCAAGTGGTTCTATGACGAGGTCGGCTCCGCACTTTTTGAAGAAATCACTGAGTTGCCGGAGTACTACTTAACGCGCGTTGAGACCGGTTTGCTTGAGTCCCTGAAAACTGAACTTGGAGAGGAATTGCCCGAGCTATCACTCATCGTTGAGCCTGGCAGCGGCTCCAGTAACAAGACGCGAATATTGCTATCTTCGCAAACCAGGCTCAGGGAATATGTGCCCATGGATATTTCCGCCGAGTTTCTGGCGGAAGCTGCTGCGCAACTGCAACAGCAATTCCGGCACCTGAAAATCAGCCCCATAGTGGGTGATTTCACTCATGTCATTGAATCGATTGCGGTGCATGATCACGCCGATTGCCTGGTTTTCTTTCCAGGCTCTACCATCGGCAATTTCGATCCGGTTGAGGCCCAAAAGCTGCTGAACAACATACGCAACATTGTAGATAAACCCTGTTGGTTACTGATAGGCGTGGATATGACGCAAGACCGATCGCAACTGCTGGCTGCCTACAACGATGCTGCGGGAGTCACCGCCAGATTCAATCGGAATTTGCTGGTGCGGATCAATCGTGAACTGGGTGCGGATTTTGAACTGGAAAAATTCAGTCATCGCGCAGTGTTCAATCCGAACCATCATCGGATCGAGATGCATTTGGTGAGCGAAGAGGCGCAAGAGGTGGAAATATCAGGCCAAACCGTAATTTTCAAAACTGGCGAATTCATACACACCGAGAATTGCTATAAGTATCCAAGGCTCAAGTTCGAGGCGCTATTGCAGGCTTCGGGCTGGCATATTCAACGGGTGTGGCAGGACCAGGCAATGTCGGGCTTCGGCCTGTTTTTGCTGAAGTCTGGCCTTGCTTAATTTTTAACCCCTGCTTTTAACCTTACTTCCAGCCCTGAATTTAACGGCTGACTTCTACACCATTCCAGAAAGCGACATGGTCTTTGATATTGCTGGCTGCATCTTTCGGGTCAGCGTAATACCAGGCGGCATTCTCGTTCACTTTGCCATCGACAACTACGTCGAAGTAAGACGCAGTGCCTTTCCATGGACATACAGTGGTATGGCTGCTGGGTTTGAAGAACGCATCTTTCAGGCTGTGGCGGGGAAAGTAGATATTGCCCTCTACAGTTTCAAACCGGTCTGTTTCGGCGATGATCTGGCCGTTCCATTTTGCACTGGGCATATTAATCCTCAATGGTGTGCAAGGCTTGTTGCAGATCGGCGATCAGATCGTCGGTATCTTCCAGGCCAATGTATAAACGTACCAATTCACCCTGATAAGGCCATGCTTTGCGGATTTTGTTCATTTCAAACGGTAATGCCAGACTGACACTGCCGCCCCAGCTGAAGCCGATGCGAAATAATTGCAATTGATCGATAAATCGGTCGATATCCGCCTGCTTGATATGCGGCTGAAACACAATAGAGAACAGACTGGCCGCCCCGGTAAAATCGCGTTTCCATACCGTATTGCCCGGCGCGCTGTCCAAAGCCGGGTGCAGTACCTCGGCAATCGTAGGCTGGTCTGCAAGCCAGCCAGCGATCTTGCGTGCTGAGATATCCTGGGCCTGATAGCGCAATTTATAGTGCGGCAAACTGCGCAGGATGATATTGCAATCTTCGGGGCTAACGCCCATGCCAAACTGCATATGGGTTTCCGACATTTGCTGGTGCAGTCTGCTATCGCGAGTAACGATGCTACCCATCATCACGTCACTGCCGCCGGATTGATATTTGGTCAGTGCTTGAATCGAGATGTCCGCGCCTAACGCAAACACATCGAGGGAAATGCCCGCTGCCCATGTGGCATCTACGGCGACCAGTATCTCATTCGCTTTGGCAAGTCTACTCAGGGCAGGCAGGTCGGCAACTTCCATGGAAATGGAGCCTGGTGTTTCTACCCAGAGCAATCGGGTGTCAGGCGTTATCTTGACGCTCTCTATGTCGAGCGGATCGTAAAAATCCAGTTTCACACCGAAACGTTTCTGGAAGAATTTCGCCACTTCAACTGCCGGCTCATATGCATTGGTCGGCAATAGAATCCTGTCGCCGGATTTCAGCAAACTCGTCATCACCAAGCTGATGGCTGCCAGCCCGGAAGGCAGCAGTATGCAATGCTCGCCCCCTTCTATCATGGCCAGTTTTCGGCCTAAACGCCGCGTGGTGGGTGTGCCTGTCAGGCCGTAGGTGTATTGGTTTTCATCGCGCCAATCGCGCTTGCGTAATGCGGCAACGTTAGGGAATGCCACAGTGGATGCGCGCTCAACAGCACTGGCGAGACTACGGAAATTGGAAGTTTCGTTGAGGTCTGGCGAAACCAGTCTGGTTTGCCTGCTTTTTGCCGGTGTCTTGTCTGAGTTGGACACGATTACAACCAGTCCCAATCCAGATGCGCTTTCTTGGGGGCATTCTTCATGGCCCAATCCCACAAGGCTGGAGGTATCAGGCGCATGAACCTGGCCAGCCAGCCCATCTGCCAGGGCACGACGACAAACCGACGTTTGGCCGCAATCGCCTTCGCCATTTTCGCCACGGCAACATCCGCATCCATCAGAAATGGCATGGAGTAAGCATTTACATCCGTCATCGGCGTTTTGATGTAGCCCGGTGCGATAGTAGTGACATGGATGCCCAGTTTCTGCATCTCCACGCGCAAGCTTTCCAGATAGGCAATCGCCGCGGCTTTTGAAGCGCTGTAGGCACCTGCACCCGGTAGGCCGCGCACGCCAGCAATGCTGGCGATACCCACCAGGTTACCGCTACCGCGTTCTTTCATGCCGGCGATAAATGGCTGGAAGGTATGCAGCAAGCCGAGGACATTGATATCCATAATCGCTTTGAAGGCAGCGCTATCTTCTTTGAGTTCTGTGAGGGTGCCGCGGCTGACGCCGGCATTGGCAATTACAATGTCCGGCACACCAAACTTCTGAATGAAGTCGTTCGCGGCCTGGGCCAAAGCATCGGCCTCGCGTACATCAAGGGCGTAGGTTGAAACTTGCGTATTCAGTCTGAAAGAGAGGTCTTGCAGTAATTCGCCGCGCCGGGCGACCAGGCCAAGGGTCGCACCCTGTGCCGCATAGTGTTTGGCGAATGCTTCGCCGATACCGCTGGAGGCGCCGGTGATAAACACTTTCATGATTTAACACCGGCGATATTGGATACGCTCATTTGTTGAGCAATCTGGTTTATTTCTTTTCTGCTTTTGCTTTAGCGATCAGGAAATCAGCCACTTTCAGCACCTGGACATTACCACCTGCCATGCTGCTGGAGGTGACATATTTACCGTCGATGATCAGTGCCGGAACACCGGTAGCACCAGATGCACGGAATATCTGTGCAGCACGGTTCAATTTGGTGTTGCTGCTGAATGAATTAAAAGCTTCTTGTACCCTCTTCTTATCCAGGCCGCCTTCTTTAGTCACCCAGTCGATCGCTGCGGCTTCATCGGTTGGCTTCAGTGTCTTGCTTTTGTGGATAGCATCGAACAATTTGCCATGCAGCTTATCGAGTACGCCCAGGGTTTCCATCGCATAATAGGCTTTAGCCATCGGTGCCCAGTCAGGGCGCGGCAAACCGGGAACGCGCTTAAAGACGACATCATCAGGAAGTTTCTTTACCCAGGCATGCAGCTGTGGCTCAAGTTGATAGCAGTGTATGCAGCCGTACCAGAACAATTCTACAATTTCTACCTTGCCTGGACTGTCAGTTGGAACGTCTTGCGCAGTGGTGTTGTATTCCACGCCTACCATAGGGTCCGCCATCAGGCTGGTTGAAGCTAACAACATCAGGGCGGCTAATAGCTTTTTCATTTTTATGATTCCTTAATGATGATCTTGAATTAATGATTAACGACTAATTGACTGTGATTGATAAGCAAAGTTTTAACGTGCCGGTATTTGATTTCGCTGACCTTGTTCAGTGATTATCATTGATTCGGCATATTGCTGTTTACTTTGATGAGATCAGCAGGAAAACCGTTCTCCACCAACTGCGCACGGGATTTGTTGATTTCATCGAGATCGCTGAATGGACCGACACGAACGCGGTGCCAAACTCCTTTTTGAGGAATCTCTGCAGTTTGCACAATCGCTTCCACGCCTTGTAAGGCAAGTTGGGCCTTCATGTTGTCGGCTTCCTGCTCTGTCTGAAAAGCGCCGACCTGCAGGAAATAACTTTCCGTGACAGCAACAGCCTCGATCTCTTTCTGCTTGATTTCCTGTTCGGTCACTTGCGATTCGCTACCAGGCAATATGGTGTAGAAATCAAATCGCGGTTTCTCAGCATTCTCTCCTGTATCAGCAGGTTCGGCAGCCGGGTTTTCCTGGTTCTTTTCAGCCTCGATTATTGCAGCTGGCGTGACTTTGTTCTCGAACGGGCTTTTGCCTCCGGTAATGAACAGTGCCAGCAACACCGATATCCCTACCCCGAGCACCAAACCGACCAGCAGCCCGGAAAAGAAAGGGCTGCCTTTGCTGGCTGGCTTCTCGCGGGAAGAGGTGTTTTTATAATCGCGGCTCATGATATTTTCCTGTTCTTTAACATCTGTTTATTTCTACGCTTGTCACTGACTTGCATCTGGTTTTACATCTTGGTCGGCGCGCTGACGCCAAGTAATTGCAGACCATTCCTTAATACCTGCCGGGTTACGCTGACCAGGGTCATACGTGCAAGTTTAAGGGATTCATCATCGACCAGAAATTGTTCTGCATTGTAATAGCTATGCAAGTCGCTGGCTAAATCTTTCAGATAGTTGGCGACCATGTGCGGTGCAAGTTCTTCCCCGGCGTTATGCACGACTTCCGGGAATTCGCTCAGGCGCTGCATCAATGTAACTTCATGACTGGCCTGTAGCGGACTGAGATCGGTCGATTCCAGCGTTTCCACATCGCCGCCCCATTGGTTCAGCACGCTACAGATACGCGCATGGGCGTACTGGATGTAATAGACTGGATTATCGTTGGTTTGTGCCCGCGCCAGATCGATATCGAACACCAATTGAGAGTCAGCACGGCGCGCAGCAAGGAAATAACGCGTGGCATCGCAGCCGACTTCCTCGATCAGGTCGCGCAGCGTGACATAGCTGCCTGCGCGCTTGGAAATCTTCACCTCTTCGCCCCCGCGCATCACGGTCACCATCTGGTGCAGGACATATTCCGGCCAGCCTTGTGGAATGCCGATATTCACAGCCTGCAAACCAGCCCGTACACGGGTGATGGTGCTGTGGTGGTCAGCGCCCTGCTCATTGATCACGCGCTCGAAACCGCGCTGCCATTTGTCCATGTGATAAGCGACATCCGGCACGAAATAAGTGTAACCGCCCTCTTTCTTGCGCATGACGCGGTCCTTGTCGTCGCCGAAATCCGTTGTGCGCAGCCACAAGGCATCGTCCTGTTCGTAGGTGTGGCCGCTTTTGATCAGGGCCTGCACGGTGTTTTCAACCTTGCCGTCGGTATAAAGCGCAGATTCAAGCGAAAACACATCGAACTTGATCTGGAAGGCTTTGAGATCCAGATCCTGCTCATGGCGCAAATAGGCTACGGCAAAATGGCGTATGGATTCATCATCTTCAGTGTCGCCGGATGCGGTGACTTGTATATCGTCAGCGATCACGGTTTCCCTGGCTAAGAAAGCCTTGGCGATATCGGCAATGTATTCGCCGCGATAGCCGTTTTCGGGGAAAGCCGCGTCTTCAGGCGCTATGCCCTGGCAACGCGCTTTAACCGACAAGGTCAGGTTATCGATCTGCGCGCCGGCATCGTTGTAGTAGAACTCGCGAGTTACATCCCAGCCATTAGCGGCCATCAAGCGTGCCAGGCAATCGCCGACTGCCGCACCGCGACCATGGCCCACGTGCAAAGGCCCGGTCGGGTTGGCGGAAACAAACTCGATCTGCAATTTACGGCCAGCGCCAGTCTGGTGATGGCCGAAATGTTCGCCTTCCTGCTGAATCTGGCGGATTACTGCGTGCTGTGCTTTGAAGCTGAGGTAGAAATTGATGAAACCTGCACCGGCGATCTCAACCCGCGAAACGAATTCAGAGGCCGGCAGCGCCTTAATCAGGCTTTCAGCGATCGCCCTTGGGTTCTGGCGCAATGGTTTTGCCAGCATCATCGCCAGGTTGGTGGAGAAATCACCATGGTCTGCGTTTTTCGGGCGCTCAAGCTGTATATTCGGCTCTGGGTTTGACGCATCGGCGTTCAGGCTTTTTGCGGCAATGCTGAGTAATTCGGTAAGATGTGCTTTCAAGGCAAAATCGACTATTCGTTCAAAAACGCTATTTTAACCTACTGAGCCTTCAACCCGATAACGCATTTAATGCCGCAGAATATACTAAAAATCGCACTCGATGTGCCGCTCGACAAGTTGTTCGATTACCTTGATGGCGGATTCGATGCTGGCATCGGCCAGCGCGTCATCATCTCGTTCGGCAGGCGTAGGCAGATCGGCCTGGTCGTCGCCAAAGCAACAGAATCAGATGTACCGGCAGATAAGCTGAAAGCCATAGAGCACGCTTATCTGGATGAGCCGGCCGTCGATAAGAGCGTGTTCCGGCTGCTTAAATTTTGTGCAGATTACTATCACTATCCTTTCGGGCAAGCGCTGCTTTCTGCCCTTCCCAGCCGACTGAGGCAAACCGAGCCTGCCGTCAGCCGCAAACAGTTCGCATATTCGTTGGTGGCTGGCGCAACGCCGGATACCATCCCCGCTAGGAAAATCGTCCAACACAGGATATTTGCGGCATTGACCGAACATGGCGAATTCACCGAAACCGCTCTGGCAACCATTTCGGCAGGCTGGCGCAAAGCTGTGCAGGAGATGCAGGCAGGGGATCTCTTGCAAGCACGCGAAGTGCTGGCTGGCCTGAAGGTGGAAGTGCAGCAGACCGATGCGCCCGAACTGAACGCCGATCAATCGCAAGCGGTTGAAGCTATCACCAGAGAAGCTAATCAGTTCAAAACCTGGTTGCTGTATGGCATCACCGGCAGCGGAAAAACCGAAGTCTATATCCGGCTGATCGACCAATTCCTCAAAGACAATGCCGGTCAGGTGCTGGTGCTGGTGCCGGAAATCAACCTGACACCGCAACTGGAGGCGCGCTTCCGTAGCCGCCTGCCGCATCTGCCGCTGGTTTCGCTACACAGCAATTTGAGTGAAGGCGAGCGCCTGCAAAACTGGCGTCTGGCACAATCAGGTCAGGCGCGCATCATCATCGGCACGCGGCTTTCCGTATTTACGCCCGTGCCCGACTTGAAGCTCATCATTGTTGATGAAGAGCATGATGCCTCATACAAACAGCAGGACAGCATGCGTTACCATGCGCGCGATGTCGGGCTGGTACGCGCCCAGCACAATGGCATCCCGATTGTGCTGGGTTCCGCTACTCCTGCATTGGAGACATGGCACAACGTCCAGAGCGGCAAGTACGAAGTGTTAGTGCTCACCAACCGCGCAGTTGCCAAGGCACAATTGCCGCAGATTCGCTGCATCGATACCACGCGCAATGCATTGCAAGATGGTTTGTCGCAGATATTGATTGATGCCATGCGAGAGCGTCTGGAGCGTGGTGAACAAAGCCTGCTGTTCATCAATCGACGCGGTTATTCACCAGTCCTGCTTTGTAGCGCCTGTCATTGGATAGCGCCTTGCATGCGTTGCAGCGCAAGGTTGGTCGTGCATCTGCGGCAGGGCCGTTTGCGCTGTCACCATTGCGGTCATGAGCAAAAGATCCCGCCTGCCTGTCCAAGCTGCGGCAATGCCGATTTGCACCCCACAGGTCACGGTACGCAAAGGCTGGAAAACACGCTGGCGGCCTTGATGCCGGAAGCGCGCATTCTGCGGGTAGATCGCGATAGCACCCAACGTAAAAATGCCCTGAACGATATGCTGGCCGCCGTGCATGCGGATGAGGTCGATATCCTGGTCGGCACGCAGATGCTGGCCAAAGGTCATGATTTCCCCAATCTCACATTGGTTGGCGTGATCGATACCGATAGCGCCCTGTTCAGCCCGGATTTCCGCGCGGCAGAGCGCCTGTTTTCCCAGCTCATGCAAGTCGCAGGCCGCGCAGGTCGCGCAGATAAACCGGGCGAGGTGCTGATACAAACCGCCTTCCCCGACCATGTGCTGTTTAATGCCCTGCGTGAGCAGGATTATCCGGCGTTTGCCAACAACCTGTTGCAGGAACGCGAAATGATGCAGTTCCCGCCTCACTGTTATATTGCCCTGCTGAAAGCGGAAGCGAACGACTTTGCCTTGGTGCAACGCTTTCTCAAATTTGCCGCAGATTCAGCCCATGCCATGGACCTTAAAGTGATGGTCTATGACCCGGTTCGTCCGCAGATGGAACGTTTGAAAGGCATGGAGCGCGGGCAATTGCTGATGCAGGCCACCAGCCGCCAGCCTTTGCAAAGGCTGCTGCACCATCTGGTGGCTCAATTAAGGGAGCATCCGCTCAATGTGAAGGTACGATGGGCGGTAGATGTGGATCCCTTGGAGTTTTAATTAACCCTGGCTCAATCAGCAATTACGATATGGGATTGGTGCGTTAAAGCAGGTATTAAGCGATATTGAGCTATATTTGAAGGTTGTTTGGAGCCGTGGCTTTTCTCGTCGATCTCCCCGGTTAGAAAGTTGTTTCAGTGATTAATCCAATGGCATAATATACCCTTAATGCAATAATGGTTTTTATTGAAAAATAACGGCCGTATCAAAGGGATAGATATGTCAGGAATCGGGTGTCGGCGTAGCATGGTAGTGTTCGGACTGTTCGCATGTGTTTACGGAGCACATGCACAGGATCAGGCATCGGTTGATTCCGGCCCCAAATGGGGGGCGCATATCGATTTCGAGGCCAAACCCGGCAGCAAGCGCAGTCTGGGCGAAGCCGATCTGTTTTTACCGCTTGTACAGAACGAGAATACCCTGGTTTTTGGCAGCCTGCGCGGTCGCTTCGACGACCACGACAGCCGTGAGGGCAATTTTGGTCTCGGTGTACGCCACATGCACGATAGCGGCTGGAACCTGGGTGCTTACGGCTATTTCGACCGGCGCCGCACGGATAACGACAATTATTTCAACCAGGGTGCGCTGGGTGCCGAGATCCTCGGTCGCGACTGGGATTTCCGCACCAACGTATATCATCCCATCGGCGACCGGGCAAAAGGCCTTGGTACCGTTGGCGGCGGTGCTGTGACTGCCACGCTGGCAGGAACCGTGATTCAGGTTGTTACTCCGGGATCGATCACGCGGGAAGAGCGGGCGCTTAAAGGCTACGATGCTGAAGTAGGCTGGCGTGTGCCGTTCTTCGGTGCGGCAGACCATAGCCAACTGCGCCTCTACCTTGGCGGGTACCGTTTTGCCGACGGTGGGATGACGGTATCGGGTCCGCGGTTGCGAGCGGAGCTTGCTCTGGCCGAGGTGCCCGGGTTGTGGCAGGGTTCGCAGTTTTTTCTGGGAGGTGAAACGCAGCATGACGATGCGCGTGGTACCCAGAGTTTCCTGAGTTTACGGCTGCGTATCCCGCTTGGCGGCAAGCCGGAAAGATCCCGGCAACTTAACATGCAGGAGCGACGCATGACCACGCCGGTGATGCGCGACGTGGATATCGTTACTCAAAGCCGGATTACTTCCTCAACCCCACGATTGGTGGAAACCGCCACAGCCACGGCCGGTGGACAGCCAATTACGGTGCTGGACAGTGCCACTACCACCGGCGCGGGACTACCGGGCGCCGTAGCTGCTGCGGGCGCCAACAGCACCGTGGTCCTGTCGGGGGTCTTCAACACGTCCGCCATCACGGCCATGCAGCCGGGGCAGACCCTGATGGGTGCAGGCGTGCTGACGGTGCAGACGCCCAGCGGACGCACGGCGATACTCACCACGCCCATGGCCACCATCACCGGGGCCGTGGCCGGCAACAACCCGACCGTCGCCCTGGCGGACAATACCACCCTGAGAGGACTCACCATCACCAATGTCGCCACCGGCGGCATCCCCAATCCGTTTGCCGTGGAGGGCAACGCCGTGACCGGCGCCACGGTGGTCAACAGCGTGCTGCAAAGTACCGGCATTGCCGGCGGTGGCACTTCCTTTGGGCTGCGCTTCCTCAACTCCAGCAACCTCACCGTGCGTGACAACACGCTCATGGCAGTAGGCGCAACGGGCACATCTGCGATCGGACTTCAGGTCTTGAACTCCACCGGCGTCCTGGTCACGGGCAACACCATGAGCGCCACCGGCGGCACCGTCAACGAGGCCATCAGGATAGACACCGGCAGCTTCGTGGCCGGGTCGACAGGCAACACCATTGCGGCCGGGATCTGCTCGACCGCGGGGGTAAGCACCGGCTCCATCGGCCTTGCCGGCGGTGCCACCTGCCCATAAGAGCCCGCCGCGCTATTCTCCCGTCGTCTTGATCTTTGATCGTTTTTTTACAAGCCGCTGCGCGAGGACGGTAGGCGTAGCATCTGCCCCCCAGTGACGGAATGGGCACTGGTTCCGTCACCATGCGTGCCCATCGGGCCGCACTGCTACCCTGACTACACCAAGACCATTAAATCAAACATCGCCGCAGATTCAGCCCATGCCATGGACCTTAAAGTGATGGTCTATGACCCGGTTCGTCCGCAGATGGAACGTTTGAAAGGCATGGAGCGCGGGCAATTGCTGATGCAGGCCACCAGCCGCCAACCATTACAGCGACTGCTTAAAATATTGGTGGCAAGCTTGCGGGAACACCTGTTGAATTCCAGGATTCGCTGGGCAGTTGATGTTGATCCGCTCGAGTTTTAGCGCGATGCGGTATGAAAACGACAGCCTTACCTGAACTCAAGGCTGTCGTTGGACGGACTAGCGTAGTTTTGTGCCGCAACTCTCGCAGAACAGGTCGTCAGGTGAAATCTGCGTGCCGCAGGCATGACAGCTAAGGAATGCATTTTCTGGGGAAGATGGTGAGACGGTCTTGGAAGACTCAGCCTCTTTAGCTTCTGCGCGTTTAGCCTGTTGCTGTTGATGAAGTTCCTGAGCGCGATTCTTTGCGGCTTCTGCACGGCGTTTCGCTTCGTCGAGTTTCTCCTGGATTTGCCGCTGCGCGCTACTGATATCAAGCCCATCCGTCAGTTGCAGGTAATTGATGCAAGCGCCAAGAAGGTAAACATTGCTGGCGATGGCAAACACTATGCTCATCAGTATGCCGCCACCAATCAGTGCCGCTATGAAGTATCCGCTGTCACCCATGCCATGACCCAATGACCCGCTCATTAACATTCCTAATAAATCGGGTGATATGCCTATATTGAGAGAGGATCCGAGAATCTGGGCCGACAACCCGGTGACCAGGGAAATACCGCTGAAGATAACGCCAAACACGAGCATATTGACCACGGTAACCAGAAAGCCCAGTAGCAGCGACAGGATAACCAGAGGCATAAAGCGCTCTTTCGCGATCGCCCATAACCTGGCCAAGGTATCCATGACGGAACCACCGTCCCAGACGGAAGGGGCAATGATACCTATCCCTGAGAACAGCAGGAAGATTGTAAAAACTCCGCTGATGACGATACCCAACGGGAAGACAACCGTGTAAAGCGTTGCGCCCAGACCTGGAATCTTGCAGACATAAAGTATCAATGACAGCACCAGTATCCAGACGACATAGGCTACAACCAATACCAGTAGCGAGAGCAGCAATCGATGAATGGAGAATACCGAGGAGATCAATGCATCCGTCAAGCTGCGCGCAGGCGCATTCTGCGCCGTATCCATCATTATGAAACCTGTTGCAGAAAGGCCTATGGCCAGAAGCCCGATGGCAAGCAATGAAAACAGGCCGGCTACCCAGAAAGCACCCATTTTGGCTGCAAGCGAGGCACCTATAGCCGTCACGATGATGAAGACAATGCCACTGCCGACAGTCAGCAGCAAGGCACGCCAGTTACTGGCGGCATCGAGGGCTCTCAGGATGGAGCCGGAGTTCTGCAAAACAGAATTTGTGGAATTTGAAACGCTCATTTCATGCTCCCTTGCCTGATTGATAGAGATTTCTGTAGCGCTGGTCTTTTCCTGCTTATCTGAACCCTGTGGTAATGATGGTTTCTGGACTAATGTCCGGGGATTACACTGCCAGAGCTCTGTTTCTGGGCGTATCGATCATTAATTGAACCGTCCGGTTCGAGGATTTTTCGTTCTTTATCCCATAGCGTTTTGGCTCGCTGTTGCATTTCGGCTGTAGGGTAGCTGCGTTTCTCATCAACCAGCCCGAGCAGCCCCTTAAAGCGTACTTCGTATACGGGTGTTGCCGGCGCTGGTGTTTCGACGACGGCTGTATTGCTTTCGACTACTGGTTTCTGGGGAATAACCACCGGATCTGCTGCTTTCTTGGGTTTGACTGGTTTGTCGGTGGTTTTACTGGCGGCAGGTTTAGCCGGCTCGGGTGGCGGAGGCGGTAGTTCTGCTGCTACTGTTGTCTCCGGATCCTCTACGGTACCGGTTTCTGTAGCAGTGGAATCTGCAATTTCCTGAATTTCTTCCGATGACTGACTTTCCAGGGCAAGGGATGAAGGGCCAGTTGCCGGCGCTGTGGGCTGCCGGTTTTTTGCATAATAGATGCCGCCGCCAGCGGCCAATAGCAGAAACAGGCAGAGGACGATAATCAATATGTTTCTGGAGCCTGGGTGGTTTTCTGCGCTGCCGTTTTCTGTAACTGCAGAAGCGGCAGGTTTGGGTATTTTCTCTGGCTTTGGAATACCAGTGGCTGTCGGTATGGAAGGTTTAGGTGATTGAGATGGTTCTGTTGCCGCTGATTCATTGGCAATAGGCGAGGTTATGGAATGTAGCTGGTTACCGCAGCTACGACAAAATTTTGCATCATCCCCGTTTTTAGCACCACACTTTTTACAGAACATGCTGAAAACCCTATTGTTTTTCTTTGCATCTTACTTTTAATTAGCCTGGTTGACAACGATAGGTAAGAACCATCTGTAGAGTGGCTGTGATCGAACATGGCAGATGATTCGGCAAGCTGAATTTCAGGATGGGTGAAAGAACCGCTTTTCTATCTTGAGAGCGAGTGCTTTTTCCATTGGACAAAACCAGGTGGATTACGTAGTCATGCCCCATACGAGGATACGGGGCATGACCATATATTAATTACCAGCAGCTTTTCTTGCGGCCTCAATCGCATCTTCTGCTTCAGCCTTTGCTTCTTCCGCTTCCTCAGCAGAATATTGCAGGGCTTCTTCAACAGCTTGATCTGCGTCCTGCAGGCTTTGCTCGATGACTGCAGGTTCTGCAGCAGGATCTTCTTTTTTACCGCAACCGGTGAGCAGAAGCCCGGCAATGAACAGCGCGATCAGTGATTGTGAGAAGAATTTCATGGTAAGCACCTTTCTTTGAAAATTAGTCAGGGATGCGCAATGTCTGGCCGGGATAGATCTTATCCGGGTGCGTCAGCATTGGCCGGTTGGCTTCAAAAATCTTGTTGTACAGATTGGCGTTGCCGTAATGCTGTTTTGATATTTTTGAAAGGGTATCGCCGCTGACTACAGTATAAAAACGTGGTTCCACAGCCTTCTCAGCTACTTCCATGTTATCCGACACCTTGCTGACGCCCTTTACATTGCCGCAACAGAGAAGAATTTTCTCCTTGATCTCTTGCGTAGCTGCTTTGCCGCTGACAGTGACTTCGCCCGTGGCACCATTGAAACCTACCTGCAGGTTTTCCGCCGAGAGATTCATCTTGGTGATGTAATTTTCGATTGCCTTGCCGGCTGCCGCATTGGCAGCGGCCGGGTCAGCCGTGGGTGTTGCTGCCTTGGCTTCGCCGATGCCCAGCAGTTTCTCGCCGGCGTCCTTGATAAATGCAAATAATCCCATTTTGCTTCTCCTGAGTGGTGATCAGCCCTTTAGGGGGTGTATGGTACGAATTAACGGCACCGTCTGAATGGCGTGCCGCTCAAAACATCATATCGCGAATCGGCCGACGAGAACACTGGCTGAATATGGCTTGTGTGGCGCAAAGCAAGTCAGCACCTGCATGTACAGGCGATTGTTAATCTTTGTTAACAGTTCGAGATATTGAAAATCGAGGGATGGCGGCTATAAAATGCCGCCGATTTTCGCTGTGAGATAACCGAGGCCAGTCGCCACTGATAATCTGCAAGCAAGCTGGCTCAAGTTCAGCTGTGATATTGAGAACTCATTGCCCCAATGGCGTTAAGCATACAGGCTGCATTTTAGCTTCGACATAACCTGCTAACGCAGGTTAGTCTCCACTGAAATGCAGCCTGTGAAGATTGCAGTGATACTTAGGTGTGATATTGGGAACTCAGGGTCCGGACAGCGTTAAGCATACAGGCTGCATTTTCAGGCGGCGTCCATTGCGTGATGCCGTGTCCCAAATTAAACACATGTCCGTGTCCATGACCATAACTGGCAAGAATGCTGGCGACTTCCTTTTCAATCGCTTCCGGGGTCGAGAGCAGAATCGCAGGGTCGAGATTGCCTTGCAACGCTACTTTGTGACCAACACGTTTTCTTGCTTCACCGATATCCACGACCCAATCCAGACCTAAAGCATCCGCGCCAATTTCGGCTTGGGCTTCCAGCCACAGCCCGCCGCCTTTGGTGAAGGCGATGCGCGGTACGATACGGCCATCGTTTTCACGTGTCAGGCCAGCGATGATCTTTTCCATGTATTGCAGGGAGAATTCGCGGTAGGCGTTGTGCGAGAGTGCGCCGCCCCAGGAATCGAAAATCATCACGGCTTGGGCGCCTGCAGCGATTTGCGCATTGAGATAAGCGGTGACAGCCTGGCTGGTGATGTCGAGTATGCGATGCAGCAAGTCCGGCCGTGCGTAAGCCATTTTCTTGATGGTGAGGAAGTCGGTGCCGCCCTTGCCTTCCACCATATAGGTAGCGAGCGTCCAGGGACTACCTGAGAAACCAATCAGCGGTACGCGGCCATCAAGGGTTTTACGAATTTGGCTGACTGCGTCAAACACGTATTGCAGACTGCTCATATCCGGTACAACCAGCTTCTGGATATCGGCTTCTTCGCGCAGTGTGCGTTCGAATTTCGGGCCTTCGCCTTCTTCAAAATACAGACCCAGACCCATGGCATCCGGCACCGTGAGGATATCCGAGAACAGGATGGAGGCATCGAGCAAGGGGTAGCGATCCAGCGGTTGCAGCGTGACCTCGGTCGCAAAGTCCGGGCTTTTGCATAGCTGCAAAAAGCTGCCCGCGGTTTTGCGGCTTTCACGATACTCCGGCAAATAACGGCCAGCCTGGCGCATCATCCAGACCGGTGTGTAGTCGGTTGGCTGGCGCATCAATGCACGCAGGAAAGTATCGTTCTTTAATTCAGTCATGATTCGGTTCTTATAAAAAATTTGGGGATACGCGTCATGGTATCCCCAGTGAGTTTATTTCGCCTTGATCTTAGTCAGCTACATTCTGATTATCTGGCATCTTGATTATCTAGGCAGTGTGGATGAACCCATGAGGAATTCATCAACCGCTTTCGCTGCCTGACGACCTTCACGAATCGCCCAGACCACCAGGGATTGCCCGCGGCGCATATCGCCAGCTGCAAACACTTTCGCCTTGCTGGTCGCGTAGCTGTTTTCGCCTTCTGTCGTCGCTCTGGCATTGCCGCGATTGTCTTTTTCCACGCCGAATGCATCCAGCACTTTCTGGATCGGGCTGACAAAGCCCATCGCCAGTAATACCAGGTCGGCAGGAATGGTGAATTCGCTACCTGCGACTTCCTGCATCTTGCCGTCTTTCCATTCGACACGGGCGGCTTTCAGGCCCGTGACCTTGCCGTTTTCACCGATCAGTTCCTTGGTGGTGATAGACCAGTCACGGTTTGCGCCTTCTTCATGCGAGCTGGAAGTGCGCATCTTCAACGGCCAGTTAGGCCATGTCAGTTCCTTGTTCTCTTTTTCCGGCGGTTGCGGCATCAATTCGAACTGGGTGATGGAAATCGCGCCATGACGGTTGGAAGTGCCCACACAGTCAGAACCGGTATCGCCGCCGCCGATGACGACAACGTGTTTATTCGTCGCCATGATCTGGTTTTCAACTTTATCGCCGGCGACCACCTTGTTTTGCGGCGTGAGGAAATCCATGGCGAAATGCACGCCATCAAGTTCACGGCCAGGAACAGGCAAATCACGTGGATGCTCAGCACCGCCAGCCAGAATCACTGCATCATATTCGTTGATGACATCATCCGCTTTGACGTTTTCGCCTACGTATTGATTAACGCGGAATTCAACGCCTTCTGCTTCCATCTGTGCCATACGGCGGTCGATGTGGGATTTTTCCATCTTGAAATCCGGGATGCCGTAACGCAGCAAACCGCCAATGCGGTTTTCTTTTTCCAGCACGACGACATCGTGACCAACGCGCGCCAGTTGTTGTGCGGCTGCCAGGCCTGCAGGGCCGGAACCTACGACAGCGACTTTTTTGCCGGTTTTGACCGCTGGCGGCTGAGGCACAACCCAGTTGTTTTCCCAGGCTTTATCGATGATTGCATGCTCGATGGATTTGATGCCAACCGGGTCGGCATTGATATTCAGCGTGCAAGCCGCTTCGCATGGCGCTGGGCAGATGCGGCCGGTGAACTCAGGGAAATTGTTGGTGGAGTGCAATACATCAATCGCATGGCGCCAATCCTGTTGATACACAAGATCGTTCCAGTCGGGAATGATGTTGTTGATGGGGCAACCCGTCATACAGAACGGAATGCCGCAATCCATACAGCGTGCGCCTTGAACCTTGGCTTGCTCGTCTGTCAGGTGCAGAACGAACTCTTTGTAGTTCTTGATACGCTCCGGTACTGGCAGATTCGCCTCTGAAAGGCGCTCGTATTCAAGAAATCCTGTTACTTTTCCCATGATCTTCTCTCTAAATCTCTTACGCTGCTTGTTTGCTGGCAGCTGCGGCACGTTCACCAAGCACGCGTTTATATTCATTCGGCAGTACTTTGACGAACTTGCTACGGTAGTTGTTCCAGTCGGCCAGGATCGTCTTGGCGCGTTCGCTGCCGGTGTAAGCCACATGTTTATTCAGCAGATCAAGCAGGGTGGTTTCATCTGCCTGGCCCAGGTGTTCACCGGCTAGTGTGCTGACTTTATCTGCAGGCTGTACTTTTGCCAGTGAGACCATGTTGTGGTTGCAGCGTTTTTCGAACATACCGTCTTCGTCATAGACATAGGCGATGCCGCCAGACATGCCAGCCGCGAAGTTAAGGCCGGTCTGGCCGAGGACGACGACAGTGCCGCCGGTCATGTATTCGCAGCCGTGATTGCCAACACCCTCAACGACAGCGGAAGCACCGGAGTTGCGTACACAGAAGCGTTCGCCTGCAACACCATGGAAGTAGCTCTCGCCCATCGTCGCGCCGTACATGACGGTGTTGCCGACAATGATGTTTTCTTCTGGTATACCGCGGAATGCTACAGGCGGCTTGATGACGATGCGACCGCCGCACAGGCCTTTACCTACGTAATCGTTACCTTCGCCAGTGAGTTCAAAAGTGATGCCTTTGGCAAGGAAAGCCGCGAAACTCTGGCCGGCAGTGCCGTTCAATTTGACCGTGATGGTGTCGTCAGGCAGGCCGGTATGGCCATAACGGATCGCCACCTGGTTTGAAAGCATGGTGCCCACAGTGCGATTGGTATTGACGATAGGCATCTCGATGGTGACTTTTTCGCCTTTCTCAAGCGCAGGCTTGGCCAACGCGATGAGTTTGTTATCCAGTGCACGATCAAGGCCATGATCCTGCGACTCAGTATGACGGCGGGATACGCTGCTGGCTACTTTAGGCTGATGGAATATCTTGCTGAAATCCAGACCGCTGGCTTTCCAGTGTTCGATACCAGCGCGCATGTCGAGCAGGTCTGTGCGGCCGATAAGTTCGTCGAACTTGCGGATGCCGACTTGTGCCATCAATTCACGCACTTCTTCGGCAACGAAGAAGAAATAATTCACCACATGTTCAGGCTGGCCGGTAAAGCGCTTGCGCAGTTCAGGGTCTTGCGTGGCAACACCGACCGGACAGGTATTGAGGTGGCACTTGCGCATCATGATGCAGCCCTCAACCACGAGCGGCGCAGTCGCGAAACCGAATTCGTCCGCACCCAGCAGAGCGCCAATCACCACGTCGCGGCCAGTCTTCATCTGACCGTCAACCTGCACGATGACACGACCGCGTAGCTGATTAAGTACCAGTGTTTGCTGGGTTTCAGCCAGGCCGAGTTCCCATGGCGTACCCGCGTGCTTGATTGACGAAAGCGGGGAAGCGCCCGTGCCGCCATCATGACCGGCGATGACGATATGGTCGGACTTGGCCTTGGCAACACCAGCTGCGACTGTACCGACGCCGGTTTCAGAAACCAGTTTGACGGAGATATCAGCCTTGGGATTGGCGTTCTTCAAGTCATGGATCAACTGCGCCAGATCTTCAATCGAGTAAATATCGTGGTGCGGCGGCGGTGAAATTAGGCCGACACCCGGCACGGAGAAACGCAGCTGGGCGATGTAAGGGCTGACCTTGTGGCCGGGCAGCTGACCGCCCTCGCCCGGCTTCGCGCCCTGTGCCATCTTGATCTGGATCTGATCGGCACTGGCGAGATATTCCGCAGTAACACCGAAACGACCTGAAGCCACTTGCTTGATCCTGGAGCGCATGGAATCGCCGGCCTTGAGCGGGATATCCTTCTCGATCAACGTGTTGCCGATGACTTCAGCCATGGTGCTGTCTTTGGCTAATGGGATGAAGCGTTTGGGGTCTTCACCGCCTTCACCGGTATTGGATTTGCCGCCGATACGGTTCATCGCAATTGCCAGCGTAGCGTGCGCTTCGGTTGAGATGGAACCGAGCGACATGGCACCTGTGGCAAAGCGTTTGACGATCTCTTTCGCCGGTTCGACTTCTTCCAGCGGCACGGGTGAGCCGCTTGGCTTGATCTGGAACAGGCCGCGCAAGGTCATATGACGCTTGCTCTGGTCGTTGATCAGCTGGGCATATTCCTTGTAAGTGCTGGTCTCACCAGTGCGCGTCGCATGTTGCAGTTTCGCAATGGAGTCTGGCGTCCACATGTGCTCTTCACCACGGACACGGAAGGCATATTCGCCACCCGGATCCAGCGTGCCGAGCAATACAGGGTCGTTCGAGAACGCGCTGTTATGCGTGCGCAGGCTTTCTTCCGCCACTTCATTGAGGCCGATACCTTCAATCGTGGTGGTTGTACCTGTGAAATACTGCTTGACGAAGGCACTGCTGAGGCCGATTGCTTCAAAAATCTGTGCACCGCAGTAGGATTGATAGGTGGAAATACCCATTTTCGACATGACTTTGTACAAGCCTTTGCCGATTGCCTTGACGAATTTCTTCTGCGCCTCTTTGCTGTCACCAGTGGCTGTCTGGTTGATGGTTTCGAGTGCCAGCCACGGACAGATCGCTTCTGCGCCGTAACCTGCGAGCAGTGCGAAGTGATGTACTTCACGTGCGGAGCCGGTATCGACAACCAGGCCGGTGTTGGTGCGCAAACCTGCACGTACCAGATACTGATGCGTGGCGGAACAGGCGAGCAAGGCCGGGATCGCCAGGCGATCCGCGCTGACCTGGCGGTCAGACAGGATCAGTACGTTAAAGCCGTCATTCACGGCTTGTTTCGCTGCGGCACATAAGGTTTCCAGGGCGCTTGCCATGCCCTGTTTGCCCTGAGCCGCCGGATAAGTGATATCCAGCGTGAGTGAGCGGTAACGGCTTTGAGTCAGTGTGTCGATGGCCTTGAGCTGTGCAAGTTCGTCTTGCAGCAGTACTGGCTGGCTGGCTTCCAGACGCAAAGGCGGATTGGTTTCATCGATACCGAGCAGGTTGGGCTTGGGGCCGATGAACGTGACCAGGGACATGACCAGTTCTTCACGAATCGGGTCGATAGGCGGGTTGGTCACTTGAGCGAATAACTGCTTGAAGTAGTAGTAAAGCAGCTTCGGACGATTGGATAGTACTGGCAGGGCGCTGTCGTTGCCCATGGAACCAGTCCCTTCTTCGCCAGCTACCATCATCGGTTGCAGGATGAATTTAAGATCTTCCTGGCTGTAACCAAACGCTTGCTGAACATCGAGCAAATCTGCGTTCAGTTCGAGACGGCTATCAACCTTGGGCAAGTCCCCCAGGAAGTAGCGGGATTTCTCGATCCACTCCTTGTAAGGTTTTGCTTGTGCCAGTGATTGCTTCACCTCTGTATCATCAATGATACGGCCTTGTTCCATGTCGATCAGGAACATCTTGCCAGGCTGCAAGCGCCATTTCTTGACGATTCTTTCTTCAGGGAAAGTCAGAACGCCCATTTCAGAGGCCATCATGACGTGGTCGTCATCCGTCACCAAGTACCGTGCCGGGCGCAGGCCGTTACGGTCCAGTGTCGCACCTATCATGCGGCCATCGGTAAATGCGACAGCTGCCGGGCCATCCCATGGCTCCATCAATGCAGCATGGTATTCGTAGAAGGCGCGACGCTCTTCATCCATCATCGGATTGCCTGCCCAGGCTTCCGGAATCAGCATCATCATGGCGTGCGGCAAGGAATAGCCGCCAGCGACCAATAACTCCAGAGCATTATCGAATGCTGCGGAATCGGATTGGCCTTCAACAATCAATGGCCAGACTTTTTCCAGATCTTCGCCGATCAGCGCAGAGCGCATGGCATCGTGACGTGCTGCCATCCAGTTGACATTGCCCTGCATGGTATTGATTTCGCCATTGTGGGCAATCATGCGGAATGGATGTGCCAGATCCCACGCCGGGAAGGTGTTGGTGGAGAAACGCTGGTGTACCAATGCCAGTGCGGAAACCATGCTGGCATCGCGTAAATCCTGGTAGTAAGTGCCGACTTCATTGGCCAGTAACATGCCTTTGTAGACAATGGTGCGTGAGGACAATGATGGAATGTAGAACTGGGAATCATCTTCCAGCTTCAATGCGTGAACAGCATGCTCGATACGTTTGCGGATGATGAACAGTTTGCGTTCGAAGGCATTCTGGTCGGCCAGATTCGCACCGCGGCCGATAAAGACCTGGCGCATGACTGGTTCTACTGCACGGGCTGCATCAGCGATATTACGGTTGTCGCGCGGTACATTGCGCCAGCCAAGCAGAACCTGCGCTTCTTCATGCACGATACGGGCAATGACGGATTCGCAAGAGATGCGGCCATTTTCAGATTGCGGCAAGAACACGATGCCACAGGCGTAATCGCCTTCTGCCGGCAAAGTGATGTTGTTCTTGGCAGCCTCCTGGCGCATGAATGCATCAGGCATTTGAATCAGAATGCCGGCACCATCACCCAGTTTAGGGTCATAGCCTGTGGCACCACGGTGGGTCAGGTTGGCAAGGATCTGCAAGCCCTGGCGTACGATGTCGTGGCTTTTCTTGCCCTTGATGTTTGCAATGAAGCCGACACCGCAGGCGTCATGCTCATGACGCGGGTTGTATAGTCCCTGCTCTTCAGGTTTGTTCGATGTTTGCACTGGCGTTACCAAATCTGTTTGCCCCTATCTCTCTCTGACTGCGTCGGCTTCGAACCCCAGCGCGCTGGCGTCGGGGTCGTTTAGCCCTTCGCGCAGGCGTTACCGTCGCGAAAGGCTATGTAATAAAAAGCGGAACCTTCAATGTTACCGTTAAAGCACCGTGAGTTCAATCACATACGCATAAAATCTGCATCTTGAAGCAGATTTTATAACTGCGCATCAAGCTGCCAGGCGGTTAAATGCTTTTTGTGCAGCCGCTATGGTTTTTCCAATATCTTCATCGCTGTGTGCCGCTGAGACAAATCCTGCTTCAAATGCAGATGGTGCGAGATATACACCTTCTTCCAGCATGTAATGGAAGAATCGGTTGAATGCCTCTTTATCCGACTGCATGATTTCCTCAAAGCTGTGCGGAATCTGCTCAGAAAAATAAATGCCGAACATGCCGCCTACCGATTGCCCTGAAAATTTAATGCCAGCTTCCCTGGCAGCTTTGACCAGTCCCGCCACCATTTTGTCCGTGGTGGCGGTCAGGCGGGCATGGAAACCCTCAGCCTGGATCAATTTCAGTGTGGCCAGTCCTGCCGCGACTGCCACCGGGTTGCCGGATAACGTACCTGCCTGATAGACAGGCCCTAACGGCGCCAGGTAAGCCATGATGTCCCTGCGGCCACCAAATGCACCCACTGGCAAGCCGCCGCCAATCACTTTGCCTAATGTCGTCAGGTCGGGTTTGATGCCGTAAAGCGCCTGGGCACCTCCCAAAGCCACACGGAAGCCGGTCATCACTTCATCGAAAATCAATACTGCACCATGCTTGGTACATTGCTCACGCAGGACCCGCAGAAAATCGTTCTGCGGCACGATCAGATTCATGTTGCCAACTACTGGTTCGACAATGACACAAGCAATATCGTTGCCAATCTGTTGGAACAGTTCTTCTACTGCCGCACTGTCGTTGTAAGCCAGTGTCAGCGTATGTGCGGCAACTTCCGGCGGCACACCTGCCGAGCTTGGCTGCCCAAAAGTGAGCGCACCTGAGCCGGCTTTGACCAGAAGCGCATCGGCATGGCCGTGGTAGCAACCTTCGAATTTCAGGATCTTGCTACGGCCGGTGAAACCACGTGCCAGTCGTATCGCGCTCATCGTGGCTTCGGTACCGGAACTGACCAGTCGTATCTGTTCCATGCTGGGAACCAGTTTCGTCACCAGTTCTGCCATTTCCAGCTCCAATGCGGTCGGCGCACCGAATGAAAGGCTGTTAACTGCAGTTTTTTGTACGGCGGCTACGACTTCCGGATGCGCGTGACCGAGAATCATCGGGCCCCAGGAGCCGACATAGTCGATATATTCCTTGTCATCTTCATCCCACAATCTGGAACCCAGGCCGCGCTTGAAGAATACCGGCGTGCCGCCGACAGTGCGGAAAGCGCGCACTGGGGAATTGACGCCGCCTGGAATCAGGGATTGGGATTTTTCAAAGAGTTGCTGATTGCGTGAGGTCATGATGATTTTTCTTGAACATAAGTGAAAATTGTCTGGAAGTGCTTAACACATCGTCGCTGCTGAATATTGCGCCAATCACGGCAATCGCATCAGCGCCGGCTGAAATGGCCTGAGCCGCATTATCAAGTGTGATGCCGCCAATCGCGACTTTGGGAATGCTTAGTACAGCCAGGCTGCTGAAAAGGCTTAGATCGGCCTTGGGCGCATTGGGTTTGGTACCTGAGGGGAAGCAGGCGCCGAATGCAATATAACTCGCTCCCCCCTCCTGTGCTTTTACAGCGAGGGCCAGGTTGTTGTAGCAAGAAGCCCCGAGGATTTTGTCGGGCCCTATGCGTGCCCTTGTTTCTGCAAGATTGCCGTCAGTTGCACCAATATGGACACCATCTGCATCGACGGTCAGGCATAGTTCGACGTCATCATTGATGATGAGCTGTACCTGGTGCTTTTTGCACAGTTCAAGCAAAACACGAGCTTGCGCCAAGCGCAGTGCCGAATCCGCGCGTTTATTGCGATATTGCACCACGCTGGCGCCGCCCAGGATGCTGGCTTCCACCAGTGCGCTCAAGCGATCGGTGTCATTCTCGTCGGGCGTGATGGCATACAAGCCGTGAATGACAGCATTACTTGTCATTGTCCTCGCTGCCTTCTTCCTCTTCACGTGCCCAGAACATGCGATCTGGCACATATTGGCCCATGCCGGGACGGAAGGCGCCTTTGAGGGTTTGCCATGTGTATTCCTGGCCTTCCTGTATCGCTTCTTCCATGGTCAGGCCATGGGCCATGCAGGCGGCGATGGCGGAAGTCAGCGTACAGCCGGAACCGTGGTAACTGCCGGGCAACCGCTCCCAGTTGTAGGCTTTGACCAGGCCTTGCTCGCCATACAGGGTGTTGATGACTTCAGGGCTGCGTTCATGCGTGCCGGTGATCAGCACATATTCCGGGCCCATAGCCAGAAGGCGCTGCGCACTTTCTTCCAGCGATGTGTTCTCGACCTCCTCGCTATCGTCAGCAAACGCATAACGGCGTGCTTCCAGACTATTCGGCGTAATCAACGTGGCTTGCGGAAACAGCAGGTCGATCATGGCCGACTGCATTTCATCGTTCGCCAGTTCATCGCCACGCCCGGAAGATAGGATAGGATCGATCAGCAATGGCACATCCGGATAATCCGCCATGATTTCGGCAATCACCGCGATGTTCTCCACACTGCCCAGCATGCCGAGCTTGAAGGCGGAGACCTGCACATCTTCCAGTATGGTTCTGGCTTGCTCGTTCACCCAGTCGGCATCGAACACCATGACGTTCTCGACGCCAAGTGTGTCTTGCACGGTAATGGCGGTGACAACGGACAACGGGTAACAGCCTATGCTGGCAAAAGTCAGGATATCCGCTTGCAAGCCCGCGCCACTACTTGGGTCAGTAGCAGCAAAAGTGAGGACGGTGGGTGGCATCAATGTCATAAATGGGCAATCGGTAGCGGTTGAGAATTCAATACTTGGTGGGCTAAGCCCTGTGTTGCTTTTAAAAACTGGAGCCAACACTGTTACATCAGCAAGTTTGATGTGCTATTTTAACTTAAATCAACCCCACTAAAATAACGAGAAATTTCATCATGAAAACATGGATGTGCAATATATGTGGCTGGATCTACGAGGAAGAAAAAGGCTGGCCTGAAGATGGCATTGCGCCGGGTACGCGTTGGGAAGATGTGCCGCCAAACTGGACCTGCCCTGAGTGCGGTGCCAGAAAAGAAGATTTCGAGATGATAGAAATCTGAAATCTGGAGCGGGTGACGGGAATCGAACCCGCGTATCGAGCTTGGGAAGCTAGCGTTCTACCATTGAACTACACCCGCATGTGTAACTGACTGTTTTTTTAATTTAAAAAATTAAGTGAAACTTGATAGCGATGCTATCGGGCGTCATTTTAGCATTGTGTGGATGATGCTAAAAACATGTTTCAGACATTCCTGAATGCGGCCTGCGATTAGATATTAGGCAAGAAGTGTCCTTGGGTATAGAAACATTATTCAGTTCATGAAATTGAATCAGCCCGATCAATGTTATCTTCAACAGTCATCAGTAATGAATGGGGATGAATGATGAAAATAGAGTTTGGCTGCGGATATAAACAACCTAAGCCTGGTTTTTTAGGATGTGATACGAGAGAAACGCCAGTTACCACATGGGTTTGCAATGCCTGGGAAATTGCTGATCTGGTAGAGCCGTGCAGTGTAGATGAAGTATATTCCCGACACTTTTTTGAGCATCTTACCTTTGCTCAAGGGGTGGAGACATTGCATGCCTGGCGAAATATTTTAACTGTTGGTGGCAAGGTGACCTTAATCACCCCGGATTTGCATTGGCATTGTGAACAATTTATCAATCATCGTGCAGACTATGCCAGTACGCGCGGTTTTCCTGAAACAGGCATTTTTGGGTGGCAAAGAGAGACAGAGACTTCCGAGGCTTTTACATCGTTTGAGACAGGCTGGGATATTCATAAAAGCGGTTATGATTTCATCACCCTGAGAAATCTTGTTTTGCGATGTGGCTTTGATCGGGTAGAACGTTTACCGGGTGACGCACTGCACAACAGTGACCATCCTAAGCACTTACATGTAGAGTTTTATAAACTTGTCTGATGTGGGTGTGATATCCCTAATTGCTGTGTTGCCGTCCTGAAGAGCTCACTTCGATGCTGAAAATAGCCCAGATTTTTCGCCGCTAACGTTTCTGAGACTGTTTTGCGGTTTGAATAAAGCCTTTGCAGGAGAAGATTGGTTTCTTGCTGGTAGAATTTTTCACCGTGCGCGCAGTAGGATTGCTGATCAAAGTTCAGCATGGCGCCATAGTTTTTCCGGTAGTAGTAGCTATCGAGACTTACCGATAAACTTGGCACAGCTTCACCCAGCGAAAAGATCAAGGGATGATGCTTGAATGAAATCATGAGTGTCGCATCTGCTATCACACCTCGGGTAAGCCTATAGTCATAGCTATATTGTAGTAGGTGCGCCTTGTGCTTCATGAGTTGTAAAACAGCTTGCTGTGGCGTGACATCTGCCGCGACCATAGGCACAAACAATACCTGTAATTCACACGTACCAAGAAAATCATCGAGCAGATTTGCAAGCCGTTGGCTTGACTGTTGCTTAACATGTTCAGACATCCCCCAGTAATGATAGTTGACACATAAATAGGGTTTTCCGGGGGCGATGCCACTCATAACGAGCGTTTGATGAATCTCCTCTTCAGAAGCTTTCTCACAGAAAAGTGCATCATCCACAGTAGGTACAAGTTTTCTGTCTGGCAGACCAAGTTGCAACAGTTCTTGTTTTGAGTCTATGGGGTCGCGCAAGGAAATAAGTGTGGCGTCCCGCAGACCGGATTTTGCCAGCCAGCGGTCTGGCGCGGATTGAAAAATGCCGATGGTTTGCCCGGTCAGAAAGTAGGGAGTTCCCAGTTTTCGGCATAGTTTCATGACTAGGCAGGTGTCCCAAAGTCGGCTGCGTGTCATTCCAGTGAGAAAACCACCGCCAGAGACATGCACAATATCAGCACGATGCAGCGTAAGTAGCAAAGCAGCTTCTTCGGCTGATGCAAAAACTGGTGAAAAGCCTGCCCTCATCAGATGTACGTTCACCAGCATGCGAAGCCAAGCAAGCCAGAATCGCCTTTTGAATACAGCATCTGAAGCTTTAAAGTGCGGTTCGGCATTGGCGTTAAAGAAAATCACCCTTGAGGCATAGTCACTATGTACACCATGTTGCGCTAAGGTGTAGATCGGATTGGGTGACAAGACGGTCATGTCGACATGAGGAAATATCTTTCTCCAGAGTTGCAGATTTGCACCCAGTTGCGCTTCGTCACCTGTGTTGCCATAACCAAATCCACCAAGAATGATGACTTTCATTACGCCTGTCGGGCGGTGCCGAATGGCTTTCTCATAGCCGAACAGGCGACGGAGACGACGATATTGAAGACGAAAATAATGAGTGAGCACAGTTTTAGCGGTCATTCGTTTTCTGGCCATACACTGCTTGTAGTACCTGCTGCACCTCCAACTTGTAGATGCTTTGATCCAGACGGTGCAGTAACTTCACAATCCTGCCCGTCATGATCGACAGGATACGGAGCTTGAATCTCTGTAATCCGGACAGGGGATGCAAACCTGCAGATTCCGGCGATTTTTTGTTAATCAGATAGTGCGCTACTGAACGTCGCGCTGTGGGTGCCCACTCACTTGCACCATGTTTTTTCTCACCTTTTGGATATCCGTTCTCATCGTAACCGGCGCTGGGATAGCCAAGTACGACGATGCCTTGAATTTTGTACCATGGCGGTACATCGAAGCTGGCAAATGCTGTTGCCCAGGATTTGCCAGTTAACAATCTGGTTCTGCTCATCTCTGGTGAAGCAGAAAGCCAGCAGCTTCCGACCCCAAGTGCAGTCGCCATATGGAGCATGTTTTCAATGGAGGCGGCGCAATTCTGTACTTCGAGTGACTCCCATATGTAATACTCACCGTTATCCCTGCGATCACTTAAGGCTGTGTCAGCAAAAACAACAATGACAACGGCTGCGCCGCCGATCAGCCCCGATATCTTCTTCTGGCGCATTTTCTCTGCGCTCGGGTAAGGCCACACAAAGCGAATCTTGCCGAGCGCATTTTTATCTTCGGCATTTTCAAGAATGAGAAATCTTTGGTTCTGTGCATTGGAACCGCTTGGTGCATGGACACCTGACTCGACGATGGTCATCAAGTCTTTCCCATCAATGGCAGTACTTGTGAATTGTCTGACAGATCTTCTGTTGGCGATCACACTTTTGAGCGTCTCTGATCTTGTGGTGTGAATATTCTCTTTTGTATCCATCGTTGATATCCAGATAGGTTCTTTATCACCTGAGCTGGTGGCTCAGTTACTTATCAAAATCCGCTTTTGTTGGTGATATTTTATTGACTATATCATCCGATATTTCAGCCTCCAGCGCCGCAATGCGCTGACGCAGACTGCCGCCGCCGCCGCGCTCAAAACTCTCATAAGCATGCGATTTTTCCCATGTCAGGACTTTGAGATAATCCCACCATTGATCGATGGTGTGCCGGGCATGGTGATGGGCAAGAGGAGAAACCTCGAGCAGCCGCGGCGCCGGTCTTTCCGGTGTAAGCAATGCATGCCAGAAGCCCGGTGATAGCCAGCGGTGAAAATGCACTTGACTGTAGCCGGGAGAGTCATCGCCCTCTGCTGAAAGCGGAGTGAAAGCAGGATGCAATGAGTGTGCCTTTTTATTGAACCATGCGGCTTCTTGTAACAACCCGGACGATAAACCAATGAGTTCAACATCCTGCCTGGAAGAAAGAATCTGATAGGCATTCAGAGGACAGGACTCAAGTTTCTGCCCAGTGATTTCTTCTAATAGACGCTGCTCTTCTTCTGCAAACCAGGTGGCAAAAGGATGGGGTTTATGCAGTAGTTTTCGGCCCCGGGTCAAAGCCAGAATCTGTGTTTTGTAATCAGCGAAAGTGAGCGCGCTCCCATCTGATCGAATCAGCGATGCATCATAGGGCGCCTGTCCGATAAAAATAGTGGCATTTTCCAAAGAAGGTTGCAGACGACCTGATTCGATCAACCGTTGCTGATGCATGCGGACATTTGCTGCCAGATAGCCGGCTTCAAGCCGCAATTCTTCATCCGCAATTTGATACTCTGTGATACGTGTTTGCAATTTCTCGTCACTACTGCGCATGGCGATATACAGGTCGCGTCCGAAGCGCAGCGGAGAAACGCGGATATCGATAAATGGGATGGCCCACTGATTCAATGCAGACTCAAGCCATGGGGAAATTTCGAAGCAGAGCACCAGGCAATCGGCAGGCAAATGTTGGTGCAGGTAATCCAGGGCGGCGGCGGGCAAGTTGAAAAAAGTTTGCTGCCAGACTTTTTCCTGATTGTCTTCTGCAACACCAGCCAGTTTTTTGAAGACTTCGATATTGAAGTCGCCCAGAAGATGATTCTGTGACAGAGCTTCTGGCGGTTCGCCGATATCGATAGCACAACCTTGTCGAACAGGCTCGCGAATCAGGTCAAAAATACCCTCGGGCCAGGCTCGGCTACCGCGTAACAAATATCCCAGGCAAATAATATTCATCTTGCGTTTCTATTTGTGTTTCTATGGCTGAACGGTTGAATCAGCGCGCATGTATCACGCGTGCAGGATTGCCGAAGACGGTAACGTTGGGTGGCACATCGTTAACGACGACAGCGCCAATGCCGATGATGGCACCATCGCCAATCTTGACCCCGCTTGCAATGGTGGCGCGTGGGTGGATGGCAACGCCATCGCCGATACGAACTCCACCCGCAAGAAAGCACATGGCACCTAGCATGCAGTGTTCGCCTATCACCACATCGTGGCCGAGGATGACGTAAGTGTCGAGGTAGGCAAAATCCCCGATCTGGCAATCGACAGAAACCGCCACGGCGGGTGTGACAAAAGAACCCCTGCCTATCACCGAGCGAGCGCCAATATGTGCAAGACGGTGATAACTGATGAATGTGGCTCCCTGTTTGTCTAGTGGTTCAGTCAGGTCTTTGCGCCATGCTGGATTGCCGACGGCTGGAATGAAAACCTCATTATCACCAACTTGGTAGTCAAGGGGATTACCCAGCACGGGAATGCTGATATCAGGCGGTAAATTGATTTCTGGCCGAGTGTCCAGAAAACCAGTCAGCACATATTGTTCACTCATGACAGGGTCGCGCTGAATGCAGTCGTAGACGATACGGCCTAATCCGCCGGCGCCAATGATGATGAGTTTTTTCTGCATGATTGTGTCGGTTCTAGGTAATCGTCAGGCCGCCATCCATGACGATGGTGGTACCCGTGATCCAGCGACTGGCATCTGACAGCAGGAAGATAGTCGCATTGGCGATGTCATCCGGTTTACCAAAGCCTAGTGGATAGTTCTTACGTTCTTCTTCCAGGCCGCCTGTCAGCTGTGCGGTAGCTTCCAGCATAGGCGTCTCGACCAGTGCCGGAGAGAGGCAGTTGACACGGATTCTGCGTTTGACGACTTCCATCGCCAGGCAGCGGCTGATGGCGATCAATGCGGCCTTGCTGCCGGAATAAGCGGCAACACCCGGCACACCGATATGTGCGGCGATGGAGGCGATGAAAACTATCGCGCCATCGGCTGCGACGAGGTTTTTGCTCAACAATGCCTGGGTAAGCAATGTAGGGGCTTCCACGTTGATGCTTTGCACCTCCCGCAAGTGCTCCTCGCGTATCATTCTGACGGGGCTGAGCCTGGAAATACCTGCGCTATGCACAACACCGTGAATGGGTTGTGCAATCGCCGTAATCAGGTTGGTTCTATCAGCAGCGTTGGTCAAATCTGCTTGCAACATTTGATGTGCAAGCGGCGAAATAGCTTCAAGTGCTGTTTTTGTGCCGGCGAGTCTTTCAGCATCGCGGCCTACGCCGATAATTTCAGCGCCCATTTTTGCGCAACCCAGGGCAATGGCATATCCCAAGCCAGAGCTTGCGCCCGTGACGAGGATGCGTTTTCCGGCGAGCGAGAAAGGGTTAAAAGTAGTCATGCTGTTTTTCTGTTTTCTCTATCATTCTTCTGTCACGCTTCAATTCTCATGCCTCAATCAATGCCGGGAACTTGGCATCCTTGATATCAAGGATACAACTGCCCCATGAGAGACCGATACCAAAGCCCGAAAGCAGCAGTTTATGTTTGCCTTCTGCCAGTTGCTCATGAATGCGTGCCGTCATGGTGACCGGAATTGAGGCGCCGCTGGTATTGCCGAAATCATGCAGGGATGTAGGCACTTTTTCTGCAGGCAATCCGAGTTTCTTGCGGATGGTTTCGTTAATCATGCGGTTGGCCTGATGGAAAATAAAGTAATCGATATCTTCGATGCCGTGCCCGGCAAAATCGAGCAGGCTCATTACCGCAGGCGGTACGCGTTGGGTCGAGAAACTCAACACTGCTGGTCCGTCCAGCAATAGTCTTGTCGGGGGTTGCAATACGCCGTTTTCGTCTCTTTGGTCTATAAAGTGTTCAAGTTTTGTGGGTTCACGATGACCGCCGACAGGAATGATGATGGCTTCATAACCGCTGCCGTCACTATTCAAATCAAAATACATGGGCGGTGCGCCAGGGTCGAATTCCAGTGCGGTCGCCGTGCCGGCGTCAGAAAAGAGCGGGTCCAGCAAACTGGCCGATTTATCCCCCACCAGTACGATGCCCTTTTTGATGCTGCCGGATGCAATCATGCAGCCCAGCGTGTAAAGCCCGAATGGATAACCGGAACAGCCCAGGTTGATATCGAATGCTATACAGCCGTGACTCAGTTTGAGCCTGTCCTGCAGAATAATGGCGGTTGACGGAATCGGATAGTCGGGGGATTGGGTGACCACGATCAGCGCATCTACTTCTTCCGGTTGCCAGCCTACCTCAGTGAGGAGCTTTTCCGTGGCAATCAGCGCCAGGTCCGAGAAACATTGCCACTCAGGGCACAGGCGTCTTTGATTGATGCCGATATTGCGTATAAGTCGTTCGCGTTCAGACTTCATCTTCGGCGGGCAATCGTCGATATTTGAAACGATACGCTTGGGCACGCAAGTGGTCATGCCGACGTAGCGAACATTTTGTAGTGTAGATTGGGCCATGATATTCAGCTTACCAGTGCATACAGATCAGTGATGCTTTTGCAGTTGGCGAGATCGTTGCCGGTGATGGTTTTGCCGTATTCCATGTCACTCATGACGATGACGCCCAGCGCTGCCAGCGAGTCCCACTCCGGTAAATCGGATAATTGCGTATCCGCATGAATCGGGACGGGATTCTGAAAATCGACAGCAGCGGTAAAGTTTTCAATAAATGAGTCAATGTTATCCATAATGATTCCTGGTGAGGTTGTTTCTAGCCGGGTTTGAATTAATTCCTATGGCGTGTTTGACGGTATCAACCACGCGCTCGATATCAGTTGTTGTCAGAAAGACGGAAAAAGGCAGGCCGATCAGGTCGGATGCGACATCTTCTGCAACCGGACAAGGCATGGTAACTATAGGCGCGACATTGGCGGCATGCTGATGCAGCAGGGGCTGATACCAACGTCTTGTGGCAATCTGGCGTTGCGCACAAAGTTTTTCCAGATATGTTCGGACATCACTGCTTCCGACACGCACATTCAAAACCGTGGGCGCTGCAATCGGCATGCCCGTCTGCCAGCGTAGTTCATTCCCGCAGCTTGTCTCAAGTTGCTCGCAATAATCTCGATGGATATCTGCCCGCATCCTGGCTACATCATCCCAGGCATCCAGGCTGGCGTGAGCCACCGCAGCATGATATTCGGACAATTTGGCATTGCTGCCAACATAGGATAAATGACCAACGGGTAAACCTGCGTCCGGATTCAGGTTGATGCCAAAATTGCTAAGCTCTTTAATCAAGCGGTTGAGTCGAGGGGTTCCCGATACGACCAAACCGCCTTCCCCGGCAGCCAGGGATTTGGTTGCATGCATGCTGTAAACCACTGGTATATCGACTGCATCCAGCCATTGCGTACCAAAAGCACTTGCTGCATCGATCACAATCCGGACGCCGGTCTCTTTTTGGAAAGCGCTCCAGGCCGTTGTATCTTGAGCTTGCCCGAATGTGGCAACGACCAATGCGGCTGCCGCGCCGCTTTGCCTGATGGCCTCTTGCGCAATTTCAGGGGTCAGCAGCCAGCTATCGGGGTCGATATCTGTGATGACAGGCACCAGGTTGGCGCGAATGACGGCTGTCAAGGTGGCGACGAATGTGAGAGCGGGCACCAGGACCCGACTGCCCTTGGGTAATCCCAGGCTGCTCAGCACCAGTTCCAGCCCGGTGGTTGCGCTGCTCACTGTCGTGACATGCATCGGATGTGCTGTTTGACGCTGAAACAGTTCAGCAAGTCGTTTTTCTAGAGATTGGATCAATGGACCGAAATTTGAATAATGCCTGCTGGCATCTATCTGTTCTATATAGGGCTTCAGGGCTGCATAGTCAGGCAGCTTCGGCACAAGTAATGGAATTGGTGTAGTTTCACTCATGGCATGTGCTGAAGTTTCTTTTTACTTGTTTCGTAGGCTTCTAGTAAAGCATCCATTGTTTCGTCACAAGGTGTTCTTGACCTGACGAACTTTTTTTCGCCCAGCAAATAATTCATCCACATTCGTCGATAAACGCCTTCTAGTTCAATACATTGTTCACGATAATTCATCAGCATGCCGGATTGCATGACACCGCGGATGGTTGCCCGATGATGAATCAATGATTCCGGATTATCCAGTAATTCAAGCACACGGTTCACATACTCATCTGCATTGTTTGCCACCCATTGACCAAGTCCCAGACCCGTCAAAGTGGTAGCCGTGCTTGAGGAAACTGCATCATGACCCTGAAGAGTGACTATCGGCAAGCCCATCCATAGAGCATGAAATGTAGTAGTGCCGCCAGAAATGGGTGAAGTATCCAGCGCTATATCTGCCAGATCGCCACTCATCATGAACTCATCCAATGAAACCCGTGGAGAGAGAATGATACGATCCAATGGCAGGTTCAGTTTTGTAAGCCGAGGTTCCATCATGGCGACGGCATCTTCGGCGTTGTCTTCATGAACATGGATAAACAATTGTGAGTCCGGTCGTTGCTCTAATATGCGTCGCCACACGACCAGCATTTCATCTGTGATCTTCTTGGAACTGTTGAGCGAGATCAAAGTGGGCTTGCCGTTTCTCAAGATTGGCGGCAGAGGCTGTAAAGGGGCATTTTTCGGTGGTTGGTAAGATGCCATGCAGCGCACGCGAAAAAGCGTTTCAGTGAAAAATGCCTCATTCCCAACCGGGTCAATATTAAAGTCGGTTAAACGGTAGTCCATCGCCTGCATGCCCAAAGTGCCGCCCATGTAGCCGAGCCAGGTCATTTGCACTGGAGCCGCCCGCCTGGCGAATATAAAAAGCCGGTGGCCTTGTGTGTGGCCCGACAGGTCAACCAGGATATCAATCTTCTTTTTACGGATCAGGTTGAATAGCGCATCGTCATTCATGCGTGCGACATCGAACCAGTTGGGTACCAGCTTTTTCAGGCGATCGGTTACCGCATCTTTCTGGCTGCTGGTTGAGAAGACATAGATTTCGACATTTTCGGGATTGTGATTCGCCAGCACCGGCTCCATGAAGAATGCGATGGCATGGTCGCGCATATCGCCGGAGACATAGCCGACGCGTAACTTCTTATCGGGTCTGCGATCATTATCAAAAGGCTTGCTTCTGGCTGCCAGGGGGTCGGCAAAACGCTGACCCCAATCCCGGTAAAGTTCAAGTTTCAGCAATGGATCAGGGTTGTGAATAGAACGAATATTGGCGCGATCCAGTGCAATGGTGGAATTGTTGGGTTGGGCCAGTGCAGCCTGGTCTATCAGGGCGCAGCTTTCCTCGAGGCGGCCAAGATAGAAATAGGCGATGGCGAGGCCATAAGTCGCTTGGGCGTTGCTTGGTTCAAGTTTTAAAGCGAACTCAAGATTCTCTGCTGCCTGCACATATCTGGTCATGCGAAGATACAGCATGCCGATTTTGCACCAGGTTAATGCCTGGTTCGCCCCAAACTCCAGAGAGGCGGAAAACTTAAAGAGCGCTTCAACATATTGTTGTGCAGCTTCAGCTTTGAGCCCTGCCTTGAATAAAGCATCTGCCGATTGAGAAGTGGTTGCTGACAATATGAGGCCCTGTTTCAGTAAATTAAGGCTAAGCTGGTGTTGACGCGCTATATCCTGAGTGCGCTGCAGCTTGGCGAATAAGTATGTAATCCATGCGCTGGTTGCTGCTCGAAAGTATCACAGAATTTCAGCGATTGTTTAACCAAGATGCATGTTAATTCTTCACTGCACCATCAAAACGGCTAATTAAAGCGCTAAAACGGCTTTTCTTCATGGCTTTGATTCGCTCCATGAGATTTTGAAAGTGCAAGCGGCAAGTTTGCTTATTGTTGGCTAACCTACGTAAAATACGGAACTCGCTGAGAAAATCAGCCTCAAGCTACTTTAAAGATCACGCAGGACACTAACTCAATTGTTTCATCTCACCATTAACGGGAACGCACGCCAGTTCGATGTTCAGCATTTAACGGTTGAAGCCCTGGTCTCGACACTGGGTTTGACTGGCAAGCGTCTTGCCATCGAAAGAAACGGTGAAATCGTGCCGAGAAGTACGTTTGCGGATATTGAGCTGAATGATGGGGATAAATTGGAAATAGTTGGCGCTGTAGGCGGCGGCTAGAAAATATATGGATACATTGAATATTGCAGGAAAGTCTTACCGATCACGTTTGCTGGTGGGCACGGGAAAATATAAGGATTTCACTGAAACTCGCGCAGCGATCGATGCGAGCGGCGCCGAGATCGTGACGGTGGCGATTCGCCGTACCAATATTGGCCAGAACGCTGGTGAGCCGTCGCTGCTGGATTTTCTGCCGCCAGAGGAATTCACCTATTTGCCCAACACAGCTGGCTGCTATTCTGCCGATGATGCAGTGCGCACCTTGCGTTTGGCGCGCGAGCTGCTGGATGGTCACAAGCTGGTCAAGCTGGAAGTCCTGGGTGACCCCGCCACCTTATACCCAAACATGATAGAAACGCTGAAGGCGGCAGAGACTCTGGTGAAGGATGGTTTTGATGTCATGGTCTATTGTTCGGATGACCCGATTATCGCCAAGCAGCTGGAAGAAATCGGTTGTTGTGCGGTGATGCCGCTGGCCTCCCTGATCGGTTCTGGCATGGGCATTCTGAATCCATGGAATTTGCAGATTATTATCGAGAACGCCAAAGTGCCTGTGCTGGTGGATGCTGGTGTTGGTACCGCCTCCGATGCCGCGATTGCGATGGAACTGGGCTGCGACGGCGTATTGATGAATACCGCGATTGCCGTAGCGCGTGATCCTGTTCGTATGGCAGGGGCGATGAAAAAAGCCATTGAAGCTGGTCGCGATGCTTATCTTGCTGGCCGCATGCCGAAAAAACTGTATTCGGCAGCGCCGAGTTCGCCGACTACCGGGATGATTGACTAAGGATGGTCAACTAATGCCGGCTAATCGCTATGAATTCACTGTGACGGTAGAGACCGCTTTCGTCAAGGATCAATCCGATGATGAGTTGCATCGTTATGTTTTTTCATACACGGTGACAATCAGGAACACAGGTAGTGTGGCAGCCCAGCTCATCAGCCGTCATTGGGTCATCACTGATGCCAGCGATAGCGTGCAGGAGGTTCGAGGTTTGGGAGTGGTCGGTGAGCAGCCGTTTCTTAAGCCAGGCGAACAGTTCGAATATACCAGCGGCACTGTGCTGGCTACGCCAGTCGGCACCATGCACGGTAGTTACCATATGACGGCTGAAGATGGCGAGCAGTTCGATACCGAGATTCTCCCTTTCACGCTTTCCATGCCGCGTGTTTTACATTAGCCCTCACTCAATGATTAATTAACCTACATGCCAGCATTCACCCAGCGTATCAAATGCCATTTCATCCTTGCACTAGTCCTGCTTTCAATTGCTGCCTGTAGTTCACAAAAAATCAAGCCGGAACCGCCAGGCCCTCCACAACCAGTGATTACCGAACCTGCACCTGTGCAGATTCCCGATGTCGTTAAGCCCGATAGTGTGGTCAAGCCGGAGCCGGTAAAGACCACGGACTTTAGTGTGCTTAAACCTGCCGATTGGGCTGATATCGATGGCTTCACGCAGGATGATCTTTCACAAGCCTGGGCTGCCTGGCAGATTAGCTGTAGCACCCTGAGGAACCGCAATGAATGGCAGGGTGTTTGTGAAGCCGCCAGCAAAATGGAGAATCCGGATTCAGTTGCGGTACAGGCTTATTTCAAAGAATATTTCACTGTGTATCAGGCGACTAATCTTGATGCCAGCGATACAGGCCTGATCACCGGTTACTATCAGCCATTGCTGAAAGGCAGTCGCTTCAAGTCTGCAAAATATCCCTACCCTCTCTATAGTCGCCCGGATGACCTGATCACGGTGGAACTGGCCAGTCTCTATCCCGAGCTGGCCAACAAACGGATCCGCGGCAGGCTCACTGAGAACAAATTGATCCCTTATTACAATCGCGCAGAGATCGATCAGGAGCCATCACCCTTGCGCGGCAGGGAACTGATCTGGGTGGATGACATCATTGACCTCTTTTTCTTGCAGATACAGGGTTCGGGCATCGTTCAGCTTGAGAGCGGCGAGCAGATTCCTGTTGGATATGCCGACCAGAATGGGCATGGTTATCAATCGATTGGCCGCTTGCTCATTGAGCGCGGCGAGTTGACCCCGGACAAGGCCTCGATGCAGGGCATCAAGGACTGGGCGCGCAATAATCTGGATAAACTTCCGGAATTGCTGAACAGCAATCCCAGTTATGTGTTCTTCCGGGAATTGCCAGCAGGGCTCCCAGGACCGATTGGAGCACTCGGTGTGCCTATACTGGCTGAACGGAGCGTAGCCATTGACCCTAAACATATTCCCCTGGGTGCGCCTTTGTTTCTCTCAACCACCTATCCCAACAGCGAGAAGCCTCTTAAGCGCATGATGATCGCACAGGATACTGGCGGAGCAATCAAAGGTGGTGTGCGAGCTGACTTTTACTGGGGTGCAGGCCATCAGGCAGGTCGCCAGGCGGGAGCGATGAAACAACGCGGCAGGATCTGGGTGCTTCTGCCTAAAGAATTCGTGCTGCAATAAAGTCAGGCTGCAGAAATGCAAATGGACGCTTGTGCGTCCATTTTCGATACGAACTTAAAACTGAGCTCGTACCTGTCAGTGCATAAACAATCTTAGCGATTGCGCTGCACTGTTTTGCAATCTTAAACGATTGCGCCACACTTATCGGTTTGCAATCTTAACGATTGCAAACGTACATAGTGACTTCAAAACCGAAACGCATTTCGGTAGCAGCTGGCTTAGTCCACATAGTCATATCCTTTCTTGATTTGGATTCGTAATGCTTTTGCTTTTCAGGCATCTGCATTACGTGACAAGACTGTAAACTTTAACCTGGCATACATCAGTGCCTAAAGTCATGAAAAGGCGCTCATGATTTTCATTAGTTTAAGAATCATGAGTATAGGCAATTTGCGTCAGATTATCCTGAACCAATTCATAGTATTTCTGCCGAAGTTTTCGTTGAAATAATCAAGGCTTATTAAGTCATTGAATTTGGCTATAATTACATTTTTCACATCAATGACATCTCAAAAAGATTAAATTGATAAATCCCAGTTTTCTATTCTTTAACTAACATATTGGCAAAACCATGAGCACAAATAGCGCAGATATCGGATTAGTTGGCCTGGCCGTGATGGGTCAGAACCTTGCATTAAACATCGCAGACCATGGATACACGATTGCTGTATTCAACCGTAATTCCCAAAAAACCCGCGATTTCATCGCAGAGTGTAAAGAAAACGAGCCGTCACATGAGCGTGTCGTCGGCTATGAAGATCTGGCGACTTTTGTACTCAGCATCAAGCGTCCGCGTAAGATTATCCTGTTGGTCAAGGCCGGCAGTGCAACCGATGTGACGATCAATGCCATCATTCCTTTCCTGGAGCAGGGCGATATCATTATCGATGGCGGCAATGCTTTATGGACAGATACGATTCGCCGTGAAAAAGAACTGGCTACCAAGGGCATTGAGTTTATCGGTTCAGGCGTTTCAGGCGGCGAGACCGGTGCGCGTTTCGGCCCATCGTTGATGCCAAGCGGTACACGCAAAGCATGGGCTTCGTTAGAGCCGATCTGGCGCGACATTGCAGCCAAGGTGGATGCAAAAACAGGTCAACCTTTAGAAGGTGCCGAGCCAGGCAAGCCTATTGTCGGTGGTTTTTCATGTGCCGAGTATATCGGCCCGGATGGCGCTGGCCATTATGTAAAAATGGTGCACAACGGCATCGAATACATCGATATGCAACTCATCTGCGAAGCCTATTGGCTGATGAAGAATCTTTTAGGCATGCCTGCTGATGAAATCGGCAAAGTGTTCGAAGAATGGAATCAGGGCGAGCTTTCCAGCTTCCTGATTGAAATCACCGGTGACATCCTGCAGCAGAAAGACCCCGCTGGCGATGGCTTCCTTGTCGACAAGATCATGGATGCGGCTGGTCAAAAAGGTACTGGTCAATGGACAGCGGCGAATGCACTTGAGCTGGGCGCACCGGCAAATGCGATTGCAGCGGCAGTTTATGCACGTGCACTTTCCAGTGTTAAAGAAGAGAGGGTGGAAGCCAGCAAGATCCTGAAAGGCCCGGCGATCAAACAGGAGCAAGATAAGAAAGCCATTATTGAAGCCATCAAGAGTGCGCTCTATTGCTCCAAGATTTGTGCTTACGCGCAAGGTTTCCAGTTGATCGACAAGGCGCAAGTTGCCTACAACTGGAAACTCAATTTCGGTGAGATCGCTCAGATATGGCGCGGCGGTTGTATCATTCGTGCACGTTTCCTGCAGAAGATTACCGATGCTTATGCATTGGACTCTCGCCTGAAGAATTTGATGCTGGATCCATACTTCACCCATGCGATGAATGAAGGCCAGGAAGGTTGGCGTAAAGTGATTGCACTGGCGGTTACCAATGGTATTCCTGCCCAGGGCTTCAGTGCTGCGCTGGCTTATTACGACGGGTATCGCAGCGCGACCTTGCCAGCAAATCTGCTGCAAGCGCAACGTGACTTCTTCGGTGCGCATACCTATGAGCGTGTCGATCAGCCTCGTGGCAAGTTCTACCATCTGGATTGGCCGGCAGCTGACCGTCCGCAATACGAAGCGTAGAAACGAAATTCGGGTATAAAAAACCGCATGGCCTACGGCCTTGCGGTTTTTTTATTTGTTTATTGCCCTTACCCTGAAATAGGCAAGCAGGCTGATTAAGGTCAATACAATCAACCCGATTATCATCGTTGACGTAATGACGCTGACACCGTTTTTATCCATCAATGTGAAAATGCCTATCATTAATAACATACAGATGTTCTCGCAGAAGTTCTGTACCGCGATAGCATGGCCGGACCCTACCGTGGCATGACCACGGTCTTGCAGCATGGCGTTGAGTGGAACCACATAGAATCCTCCGCAAGCGCCGATAATAACGAGCATCACGATAGCGACATACAAGTTATCTATGTAGGCAAACGCCATGATCAATGCGCCAATCAGAATGCCGGCAGGCAGTGCGCGGTTGACGGTTTGCAGGCTGACTAACTTGGCTGCACCAAAAGCGCCAAGGGCAATGCCGATGGCTACCGCACCGCTTAGATTGGCGGCGGTACTCAAATCAGTCATGAACAGTGCGACAGGCACCCAGGCGACCAGCAAGAAACGCAGCGTTGCGCCGGTTCCCCAGAATATGCTGGTGCCAAGCAATGACAGGCGGGCGTCAGCATCACGGAATAAAGTGCCCAGTGCCAGGACGAAGTCTTTGACTAATACGCGTGGATAAAAATTATCCAACGGATGTGCTGGTGGCAGGCGTGGAATCAATAAATTGGCAAACATGGCCAATAAGTAACAAATGGTGATCAAGGTCAACGCGCCAGTGACCGAGTGATCAGCCAACAAACCGCCAATCACCGCACCAAGCAGGATGGCGACAATAGTGGAACCTTCCATCATGCTGTTGGCTTTTACCAGTTTGTCCGGTGTGACCAATTCGCTGAGAATGCCGTATTTTGCAGGTGAGTACGCTGCTGCGCCTATGCCCACCATGCCGTAGGCAATCAGGGGGTGCAAGCCTGCCAGCATGGAAGCTGCCCCGATAAACTTCAGGCTGTTGGCGATCAGCATGACTCGGCCTTTTGACAGGCTGTCGGCAAAAGGACCGACGAAAGGCGCCAGTAGAATGAACGCCATGACAAAGAATTCCTGCAATAGCGGAATCTGCCATTCCTCCACTAATTGAGATCTTAAAAGCGCAATCGCTGCAAATAGCAGCGCATTGTCTGCCAATGCAGAAATAAACTGTGCGATGAGTACAGCAAACATTGCGCGTGAGAAGAGCGGGTTGGCGGTATTTTCTATGCTCTTATCTGCACTTGTCTCAATATTGGGGCTGGATGACATGGTTCAGCTTTCGAAAAATGAACGGGTATGAAAAACACTGGGTGCGAAATATATATCACCTGAATGTAACAGGCGTTTTAAAGCGAAATCGAAAAGTAGCGCATTGTAGGATTTGATGGTCTGCAAGAAACCGACGGCATCGCTATCCAGCAGACCTTGTCTATGTAGGCTTGCGGCATTGATTAAAGGCATGATGCCCGGCAACGGGTAGTCGGAACCATTGATAAGACGATGATGCCAATGGCTACGCTGCAGCAACGGTTTTATCGCCGATTCATGGTTGCGCAAGGGTAAGGAAGCGATTTCGCCAAATAGCTGTTTTTCGTAATTTGCTTCATCCATCAGGCGAGTGAATAAATCAAAGCTTGCACGCGATGGGCCATGCCGACCAATATCCAGGTCGATATCCTCGCCGTCGCTCGCGCAGTGCGCCAGGGCAATTCTGACACCGGCATCTAAAGCAGGACGAAGCCTCAATGGATTGCCATAATTCTGATTGCCGCCCGGCAAAGCACGTTCACGCCCAGTATGGCTGATGATCGGCAGTTTAAGATCCGCGCAGGCTTGATAAAAACGATGGCATTTGGGTGAAAGCGGATCGATATTCATCACCTGAGGCAGCCATTTGATGGCTTTTGCCCCTTGCGATTTGACTTGATGCAGTGCATCAATCGCATCTAGACGATAGGGGTGGATCGAGGCAACCCATTCGAACAACTCAGGTTCGGATTGTGCAACGCTGGATGCGTAAGCATTGGGAATATGGAAAATGGAATGCGCTTTCGATGACTGGCCTTGCTCGTCGTGCCACCATTCGAATGCGTATAGCATGGATTTGAAACCCGGTTTCATTTCCTTGCTTAATGCGACCAAGCGGGATATCGCGCTTTGATCAATGCGATCTTCCGCAACACAAGCACCATTCATGTAAAAACGTTTTTGCATGCTGAGGACAGGGTGTCGATAACTGTCCATTCTTGGGCTGGACCAGGGTGCATCCTGCAATCCGGAATCGCCAGTGCCTATGATATGCACATGGCAATCCCATACCTGGCCGGGGTCGATGTCTGCCCATATTGTGTGATAAAGCGGGTGCTCAGTGATTGAAGCAGGCAGGCCGCTGAGGCAGGGATTGGTAAAGCCTGATTCAGGCCAGTAACGGTAGGCGGGAAAGCCAAGCGCAATAGCACCTCCTGCAGCTAATCCTCGCAGGAAGTCACGACGCCTCATGAAGCGGATTCCGCAATTTCTTTGAGCCTGACATAATCAATTTTGCCTGTACCCAATAAAGGCAGTTCCGCGACGATGATGATCTTTCTCGCTACAGCAATTTCAGGAAAACCCGATTCACGGGCAGCTATTTGCAGTTGTTCGCGGTTGAGTTTGAAATCCGTGGTGAATAGCAGAATGTTTTCACCGCGTTGAGCATCGGTTTGGGAACTGGCTGCATGTTGGTGGTCAGGCGACGCGCGATTGGCGATTTGTTCAACTGTCTCGAGCGAAACCATTTCCCCGGCAATCTTGGCGAATCGTTTTACGCGGCCGAGAATATGCACAAAGCCGTTCTCGTCGATTTCGACGATATCGCCTGTGTTGTACCAGCCCAGCCCAATATCTGAACTGGTGGTTTCCAGCATGCCGGGGTTATCATAGAAATAGTAGCCCATCATTACGTTCGGGCCTTTTACATGCAGCAAGCCGCCGCGCTCAATGCCGGGTACTGCAAGCAAGCGATGCTGCAACAAGGGCATCAATGCCCCGACCGAACCGGCACGATTGGCCATGGGTGTGTTGACTGCCAGCACAGGTGCGCACTCGGTTGCACCGTAGCCTTCCAGTATGCGCAAGCCAAATTTCTCCATCCATAGTTTTCGTACTTCTTCATTGAGCTTTTCTGCGCCGGCAACGACATAGCGCACTTTATGGAAATCGTAAGGGTTGGCGAATTTCGCATAATTGCCGAGGAAGGTGCTGGTGCCGAAGATCACGGTACAGGCGCGGTCATAGACGATTTCAGGAATCACGCGATAGTGCAGGGGTGATGGGTATAAAAACAGCTTGGTGCCGCTGACGACGGGCAATATTGCCCCGGCTGTAAAACCGAACGCATGGAAAAGCGGCAAGGCGATAAAGAATTTATCTTTAGGCGAGAAATCGATTACCGCTCTGATTTGTGCAACATTGGACAAAATTGCACGGTGCGATAGAACGACACCTTTGGGTTTACCTTCAGAACCCGAGGTAAAGAGCACGACGGCTGGTGTGTCCGGGTTTTTCGATTGCTCAGTCAAGCGGGGGAATCGCAGGGCGAACAATATGAGCCAGAGTTTATCCAGCAATGTGAAACGGCTGCGCAAGTCTTCCAGATAGACAATCCGGACATTCGGAATTGCCTCGACGACTTCGCTCAGTTTCGCAACTTCGAGGAATTGCCTGGAAGTGACGATGGTTTTAATCGCAGCCGCTGTGCAGGCATTGCTCATGCCTTGCGAGCCGGCAGTGTAGTTCAGCATGGCGGGAGTGCGTCGCATGGCGCTCATGCCGAAAATCAGGCTGACCGTGGTGTTGATGTTGGGCATGAGGACACCCACGGTTTCATCCGGCTTGGTGGTTTTTGCCACAAGGCGTCCAAGTGCAAGGCTCTTTTTCAGCAAGTCGCCGTATGTATCACGGGTTTGCTTCATGTCCTCAATCAAGGGTATTTTCCTGCCATGCAATTCAATAGCGTCGAGTAAAGCGCTGAAAATCGTGCCAACCGGGTGCGATGCGGTGAGCATCTCTTGCATCACACGGCGCATGGCTTCGCCGGCGAGCTTTCTTCTTTGCTTGCCGAGTTTCGCGACAGGCATATCGATATGCGTTACCGGCATGAACCAGAGGTCGATTTTCGGCATTAACTTGCGAGGAAAGTCTTTGGATAAACGGCCAAAATAAGAGTGGGCTGCCCCCTGTATGCGGACAGGGAGTATTGTTGCGCCGGTTTTGGCTGCAACAAAACCTGGTCCCTCGTAGATTTTCATCAAACTGCCGGTATTGGTGATGCGGCCTTCCGGGAAGATGAGCACAGGTTCGCCCGATTCAATCAGTCGTATGATTTTTTTGATGCCGAGCGGGCTGGTGTGATCGACTGCGAGGTACGGAATAAAGCGGAAACACTGACGAAAAAACCAGTTGTCCAGTACTGTCGTGTGGATGACAAAGGTCGCCCTGAACGGCAGATAGAGACCAATCAACAAGCCATCGAGAAAAGATTCATGGTTGGCAATGATGAGCAGCTTGCCATTTTTTGGTGGATTCACGTGACCGTGTAATTTGACACGGAACACCAGGCGGCAAATTAATCGTAAAAATCCTGCAATCATGATAATTCCTTTGCTAAGTTACTTGTCGTCCTGGCTTGTGGGCCTAAGTTTGGGTTTGAATGTAAATTTGCACACGATTGAGCGCATCGCTGATCATTTCCTGGTTGATCCAGAAACGCATTTCCTTGCCGACTTTTTCATGGTTCAGAACTTTTGCCTGTTTCAGCACGTTCAGATGATGCGTGACAGCAGTGCGGCTTAAAGTGGATGCAGCGACGATCTGGCTGATATTGAGTCGTTCACCAGCTTCAAATGCGAGCAATATGCGTTGCCGATGTTCATCACCGAGTGCCAGGAACAGCTCTGAGGTGTCTTTCCATGCGGCCGGAATTTCAGTAATTGTTTTCATAACTAAATAATTAGTTATTTAGTTATGTTCGTCAAGTGTTTTTTCAAAGCCGCTCCAAGCGCTTGATAACAGAGATGAAAAATACCCGCTGAAACACCCTGCTATCAGCTAAAATGACTGATTAAGGGTGATAAACAGAATGATAAATTCTCTGACACAAGAATCCATATTAGAACAACTTGAGGCCCAGGTAGAGCGCGCCGGTTTTTGCTTTGCCCCCAGCAAGCAGGTACGTGAATTGCTGCAGTCCAACGATGTTGAGGCAATAAGCGACTGGGATCTGTTTTCCGACAGCTGGAACGATATGCCCCTGGACCAATACATGGCAGATGGCGGCAGGTACCGTCGTCGTCGCTATGCTACCCTGAGCGCCACGGAGGCGCCTGGCTCCATCAGGCTGGAAGCGCACCAACCGCATTACCAAAGCCTTGATTACAACCGTCTGAATGGCGGTGTCGCGCGCGAGTTCGAGCCGATTGCCGAGGCTGTCATGCACAGTCATACGATGACCAGCGTCTTGAGTTTTTGCCACCAGTTATTCGCTGATTTATTGCCTTCGCCTGCCTGGCATATTGAGGTGCACCAGTTTCGTATCGAGGCGAGCAATGAGATGCATGGCAACCCTACACCGGAGGGTGTGCACCGCGACGGTGTCGATTTCGTCCTGGTGATGATGGTGAAACGCGTGAATATCTCCAGCGGAACGACCACCATGCATGATCTGGAATTACGTAATCTGGACAGTTTTACGCTGACTGAGCCGCTGGATGCTGCGATAGTCAATGATCACCGCTGCATGCATGGCGTTACGCCGGTCGAGCAGATTGATGAGTCGCAAGCTGCTTATCGTGATGTTCTGGTGGTGACTTTCAGGCGTAAGATTTAAAGAATCAGTTTCCTAAATTTACAATCCTGGTTAGGCTGGCGCTTGTAGCCGATGCCTTGTAGTGGATCATTGGACTACGCTGTTAAAAATAATCACTAATAGGAGGTTCTATGAATCAATACAGTCACCTTGCAGGTCGTATTCTCATTGCGTTGATTTTCATTATTGCAGGTGCCGGCAAGCTGGCAGACCCGGCAGGCACTGCAGGCTATATGCAATCAGCAGGCGTTCCAACATTGCTTCTCTGGCCAACTATTGCTTTGGAGTTATTAGGCGGTATCGCAATTGTGCTCGGTTTTCAAACCCGCATAATCTCCTATTTGCTTGCCATTTTCTGCGTGGCGACGGCAGTTCTGTTCCACATGGATTTTTCCAATCAGATGCAACAGATTCTTTTCCTGAAGAACCTGGCAATTGCCGGCGGCTTTCTATTGCTTGCCAGTAGCGGTGCCACAGCATTATCAATTGATAAACGCTAATCAACCTTACTGATTGAAGGGAGCTCAGGCTCCCTTTTTTTATTTCAGCATGACTCCAGCACCGAACTTCGCCACAGCTCGTTGTGGAAGGTTTATCAATAGCTTACGTGAGTTCATCCTATGCCGGTGCTTTCCGAAACCTGACCCGGCTTCCGTCCGCTTGGCTCCCAAGAGACTCCTGGAATCGGGTCTTTCCAAGAAGTCAGCTATGGCCAAGATCAAACTCACCAAGTCCGCAGTCGATGCGGCACAACCCCAGGCGCAGCCCATCGAGCTGCGCGACACACTTGTTCCCGGCTTCCTGTGCAAGATCACGCCGGCCAGTCGCAAGGTCTTCATGCTCCAGTACCGCATGAACGCCGGCGGGCTTCACGTTTGTTGGACGACAGCGGCGGTTGCGCATCGACCAGACTTGGTATCGCGTCGATCTGCTGTTCTTCCACCGGCGCTTGCGCTGCTTCGTCATCATCGACTTGAAGCTCGGCGCCTTGACCCATGCCGATGTAGGCCAGATGCACCTGTACTGCAACTATGCGAAGGAGCACTGGACGTTTCACGACGAGAACCCGCCGGTGGGCCTGATCCTGTGCGTTGACAAAGGCCATGCTTTGGCGCGGTATGCTTTGGAAGGATTGCCCAGCAAGGTCATGGCGGCGCAGCTCCATTCAAGCCCCTCCCCATCGCGCCATCCAACGCCTTGGCGTGAAACGCTGAACGAGGTCATCCACCACTTCGTAGAGCACGGGGATCACCAGCAGACTCAGAAAGGTTGAGGTGATGAGACCGCCGATCACGACGATGGCCATCGGCGCGCGAAAGCTCGGAT
>CAZOZB010000012.1:0-56220 GCA_964584185.1 uncultured Methylophilaceae bacterium | reverse complement strand
CAATGTGATGGACTACCTGGCCCTCAAGGGCTATACCGTCGATTGCGCGCAGGATGGCCTGACCGGCCTGCACATGGCGGTCACCACGGATTACGATTTGATCGTGCTTGATGTGATGCTGCCCGGACTCGATGGGTACCAGTTCTGCCAGTGTCTGCGCTCGGATGCAGGCAAGGATACGCCTATCATCATGCTGACCGCACGTGATGCACTGGATGACAAGCTGCTGGGTCTGAAGCTGGGCGCTGATGACTACCTGCTGAAACCTTTCGCGTTATCCGAGCTGGTGGCGCGCATCGAATCCATCCTGCGCCGTAGCCGGGGAGGCAACAAGAAGCAGTTGCAGGTGGGTGACCTGGTTTATGAGCTGGATACGCTGCAAGTAAGCCGTGACGGAAAGTTGCTTAAAATCAATCCCATAGGTTTGAAGTTGCTGGCCATGCTTATGCAAAAGAGTCCGGCTGTCATTAAGCGCGCAGTGCTGGAAGAGGCGCTGTGGGGAGAAGACAGCCCGGATAGCGACAGCCTGCGCAGTCATATCCATTTATTGCGCCAGGTTATCGACAAACCCTTTGACCAGCCTCTGCTGCATACCGTGCACGGCATTGGTTATCGTGTGGCATTGATTGCTGATGGCAACTAAACAACCACTCGTTCGACGCATAGTCATTGCTTTCGTACTGATGACCTTTATGGTCGGCAGTGTTTTTTCCATCAGTATTTTTGAAATCGTCCACTATATCGAAGAGCAACTTGTTTCCAAGGAATTGCAGGAAGAGCTTGATTCCATCATCCGGCAACACGTCGAGCAAGGCGAGCCGCTGGTATTAAGCGCCCATATGCGTTTTTTCTCTTCTGCTTCTGGCGCAGGCATTCCCGAGCCGTTCGCTTCGGTGAAAACCAGGTTCACCGAAGTGGAGAATCGGGAAGGGGCTTTTTATGTATTCAAGCGTGTGGTGGATGACGTGGAATATATGCTGGTGGAGGACCAGACTGAATTCGAGGCACGTGAAGTCGCGCTTTTCCAGGCGGTTTTCGCTGGATTCCTGTTGAGTCTGCTGGCAGCCTGGGTGGTTGGTAGTATGGTGGCGAAGCGCGTCATTGCGCCAGTGCTCAAGCTGGCGCAGCAAGTGAGTCAGCATGAGCAACTGATGGAGCAGGCACCGGCGATGGCTACCGAATATGCTGACGATGAGGTGGGCGATCTTGCCAAGGCCTTCGATCATAGCCTTGGTCAACTACGGTCATCCCTCGCACGCGAGCGCTTTTTCACCAGCGATGTCAGTCATGAGTTACGGACGCCGCTCATGATTATTGGGACATCCTGCGAATTGATGCTCGATTCAGGCAAGCTGACGCCTGTTCAACACGCGCAAGTGACCCGCATGCATCGCGCAGCACAGGAGATGACATATCTGGTGCAGACTTTTCTGATGCTGGCGCGCGCGAATAAGGCAGAGTCATTGATGAGCGGCACTGCAACGCTGGCGGAAGCTGCGGAAAACCAGCGTGAACGCTGGTCAGCGGCTTTTGCCTCCAAGGGACTTGATTTTGTCGTGAAGGATGAGGCGGGGAACCTGCATCAATACAACGCGACTTTTCTCAACACGGTGATTTCCAACCTGCTGCGCAACGCACTGGCCTATACCAGGACGGGGATGGTTCGCCTGATATTGACCGAAGACGGCTTCACGGTTGAGGATACCGGTAGCGGTATTCCCGCCGATCAGCTGGAAAAAGTATTCCAGCCTTTTGTACGTGGACAGACCGCGCGTGGTGAAGGTCTTGGCCTGGGGCTTTCACTGGTCAAACGCATCTGCGAGCATCAGGGCTGGCAAGTACAGGTCAGCGCGGCATCTCCGAACGGAAGTATTTTCCATATCAAACTGATTCACTGATTTCACGTTTTTTTCACAAAGTTTTGACTTCGGCTTGACGCTGCCGCAGGCATGATGGCCGCTCTTCTTTAAGCGGTTATTCACGAAGCCAGTGCAAATCAACAGTCCTGTATCAAGCCCCATTGCCACGCAATCCAGCGCAGATGAACTCGAATTCTCGAAGAAATACGACGAAAAACATGCGAGGAATTATTTTGAGAAGCACCAGGATGGTTTCTGGCGTCGTCTCTCGGATTGGCGCGACCACCAGATAGCAAGAAAAGCCTTGCGTATTGCCGGCAACCCGCGTGAGGTGCTCGATGCGCCTTGTGGTACCGGCAGGTTCTGGGATGTGCTGGCGGAAGACCCTGATCGCGTGATTCATGCCAGTGACTACAACCAGAGCATGATAGATACGGGCATGGCCAACCGCCCCAAAGAGATCACTAGCAGAATCAGGTCGTTTCAGGGCTCGGCCTTCAATCTGCCGGTACCGGATAATTTTGTCGACAGCATTTTTTCCATCCGATTCGTTCACCACATGGGTGAATCTGAAGACAGGTTAAGGCTGTTCAAGGAATTTCACCGTGTCAGCAGGGATACGGTCATTCTTTCCATGTGGGTCGATGGCAATATCAAGGCCATGGCGCGTAAGTCGCTGGAGAAGAAACGTTCCGGACGGGCGTATCAGAATCGTTTCGTGATTCCCGCTGCAGTGATCGAGGAGGAATTCGCCCAAAGCGGATTTTCGATTGAAGCACGGCTCGATTTTCTCAAGTATTACCATATGTGGCGCACTTATGTGCTGCGTAAAACGCAAGGCCATCAGTGATGTGCGAGATCGAATATGTCAGCGATCGCTGGCGCGATCTGCTGCATCACAACCGCGCCGACAGTTTTGATGCATTGTGGCAGCTTGAGCAGGGTAATTGGTTTGAAGCCCCCAACCATCGTAGGGGCGGTTGGAGCGGCGTGTGCAAGACGACGCTTGTTTTGCCCGGCGGAGGCGAAGTCGGCATATTCATCAAGCGTCAGGAAAACCATGTCTACCATGGCTGGCGTCATCTTTTTCTGCCGATGGCGACTTTTGAGCGCGAGTATCGCAACATCCTGTCTTTCCGGAAACACGGTATTCCTACCGTCGATCTGGTCTATTTCGGCCAGCGCAAGGTCGATGGCAATTTGCGTGCGATCCTGGTTACGCGCGAACTGGCCGGATACCAATCGCTGAATACGGATGCAGATTTATTTTCGGCCAAAGGGAATGTCGAACGCAAGCAGTTGTTCGAGAGTCTGGCCACGGCAGTACGTTCCATGCATGGGCAGCACTTCCAGCATAACTGCCTTTACCCAAAACACCTGTTTGTCAGAAAACAGCACGATGCCGCGATAGAGACCCGCTTTATCGATCTGGAAAAAGCCAAAAGGCGCCCTTCTAAAAAGCGGATTTCATTGAATGACCTGGGCACACTGCACCGGCATACCGAGAACTGCAGCAACACAAATCGCTTACGTTTTTTCCTGGCCTACCGCCAGGAAAAAAGACTGAGCGACGAATCCAGGAAAATGCTCACAGTTATCACGCAACTCAAGAAACATCATGCCTCCCGCAAACAGAAGACTCACTGATTGCGGACAGGAAGCATCAATTGCAGAAAAGTAGGGATTACCGATGAAGATTCATGAACTCAATAAGCCATCAGTCTTAAAGCTTTATCCTGACCGCGATCAGGTAATGTTGCCGGTATTCCTGGTGCTTGCCTCATTGATCGTGTGGTTTATCCTGCGGCTGGTTTTATGGCTTGAAGTGGGGACTGAGGAGCTGACGCTCAGCGAGTCGTTGAGAATATTCGCGCTCGGTGTCTGGTTCGATGCCTGGACGCTGGCTTACCTGCTCAGTCCTTTTCTCATTCTTTCTGCTCTTCTCAGCAATCGCTTCCGTGCAAGCCGGGCAGGCCATCTGCTACGCTGGTCCATCGCCTGGGGCGTAGTCGTCACGCTGCTGTTTGGCATCGTGTCTGAGTATCTGTTCTGGCAGGAATTCACCACACGCTTTAATTTCATCGCGCTGGATTACCTGATCTATACCCATGAAGTCATCGGCAACATCCGTGAGTCGTATCCGGTGTTATGGATTCTTGTCGCTATCGGTGTGCTGGCTTCATTGATGGTGTGGATTTCCAGCCGGTATTTCCGTTTCCAGGATACGCCCCATACCTGGCGCAAGCGCACCGTATTGATCGGTCTTGCTGTCATGTTGCCATTTTTTGCCAACATCGCAGCCAATCTTGATCAAACCAGGTTGAACGGCAATGCCTATGCACAGGAACTGGGTGCCAATGGCTTGTTTAACCTGGCTGCTGCGATGCGTCGCAACGACCTGGACTACGATCGTTTCTACCAGACCATGTCGCAACATGAGGCAGACGCTACCCTGGCCGGTATCGGCGTCAAACGCACACCGGGCATGCGCTTCATCCATGCCAAATTTGGCGATGACAGGAATACCATGGGCCCATTTCTGAAGCGTCCGAAAAATGTAGTGCTTATCACGGTAGAAAGCCTTTCGGCCAATTATCTCGGCGCATATGGCAATACCGAAAACCTGACACCCAATCTCGACAAGTTGACCAGCGAAGGATTGAAGTTCGAACACCTGTTCGCAACCGGGACACGCACGGTAAGAGGACTGGAAGCTCTTTCTCTTGGTACGCCGCCGATTCCCGGGCAGGCCATTGTGCGCAGACCTGACAATAATCACCTCGGTACCATAGGCGAATATCTGGAAATACAGGGGATTGCGACAGAGTTCATCTACGGTGGCTATGGTTATTTCGACAATATGAATGCCTACTTCGAAGGGAACGATTTCAAGGTCACTGACCGTACCGATTTTGATAAAAAATCGATAGCGATGGAGAACGTCTGGGGTGTCGCGGATGAAAGCCTGTTCGACAATGCTTTGTATTCGCTGGATGAATATGCCGATAGTGATAGGCCCTTCTTTGTGCATATCATGACTACCAGCAACCATCGGCCATACACATTCCCCGAAGGCCGCATCGATTTGCCGCAGGGCAATCGTCGCGGTGCCGTGAAATATACCGATTACGCGATCGGGCAATTCATCGAAGATGCAAAATCCAAGCCCTGGTTTGACGATACCCTGTTCGTGATCGTGGCGGACCACTGCGCTTCGGTGGCAGGCAAGACCAGATTGCCGGTTGCCAAATACCACATACCGATGATTTTTTACGCCCCCGCGCTTGTAAAGCCGGGCATATATGATCGCCTGGTAAGTCAGATCGATGTGCCGCCTACCTTGCTGGATTTGCTCGGCGTTGCCGGATCAGAGCATTTCTTCGGTCAGAACATGTTTACGGATACCCATGTTGCGCCGCGTGCGTTCATCAGTAATTATCAGTCGCTCGGCTACTACAAGAATGACCAGTTGATTGTGCTGTCGCCCAAGCAAGGTGTAGAGGCTTATCGTATCGACCCCGTGACTTTCGAAGCGGAAGCTATCGAGGCGGATCAGCAACTGGTTCGGGAGGCAATAGCCTATTACCAGACGGCATCCGGTGCATACAGGAACGGCGGTCTCAAGGAGTTGCCGGTAGTGGCCGTGAATGATGTCGTACAGCAAGAAGAAACCTTCAATTGAAGCATGTCATGAATATCCTGGCATTGGCCAGGATACCTATGTTCAAGCGTGCGGTCGCCGTATTGGCGATTTCCGCACTCCTGATTCTATTTGTCGGACAGTTCACGGACGTCGATTTGATGATTGAGGATTTCTATTACGATGAGGCGCTGAAGGTATTCCCTTGGAAGAATACCTGGTTTGCCAAAGACTTCATGCACGGCTCAGTAAAAAACGTCATCATCAAGGGTGGCTACCTGCTGATATTGCTTGTGCTGATGGATGCGGTGTTCCGGTTCAGGAAAATCAGTCATTTTGTCCGGGCCAGATTAAGATTTCTTGCTTTGGCTTCGGTGCTGGTGCCGACAGCGATTCGCGCCATCAAGCAATACTCGGTCCTGCATTGCCCATGGACGGTAGATCGCTATGGCGGTTCAGTGCCTTTTGTCAGGCTGTTCGATCCAATACCTGCAGGCTTGCACGCAGGGCATTGTTTTCCGGCGGGGCATGCTACCGTTGGCTTATGGCTTGCAGCGCTGTGCATATTCTGGTTGCCGCATAAACCAAAGATGGCCGTTGCTGTCTTTTCATCAGGCCTGGGTGTGGGTCTGATATTGGGTTGGGTGCAACAAATGCGTGGTGCCCACTTTTTATTTCATACGCTCTGGGCTGCCTGGTTAGCCAGTCTTGTTATTTTGATTATGCTGATGGTTTTTGCCATCAGGCATTTTGATCTTAAAGGAGCGTAAATTGATTTCATCCACAAGCCATTCCGAGCGTTATGCAAAACCGATGATTGTTCTTCATTGGCTGATGCTGTTGCTACTCATTGCAGTATTCACTTGTATAGAGTCGCGCGACTTATTCGAGAAAGGTACGGAAGCACGCGAATTCGTCAAGAATCTGCATTTCATGTTTGGGCTCTCCGTATTTTTACTGGTCATTATTCGTCTGGGTTTTAAATTCAGCTCACCAGCACCTGCAATACACCCGGAACCCGGTTTTATCCTGAAATTCTTGGGTAAATCGGTACATGTTGTTCTCTATATATTGATGATAGGCATGCCGATCGCCGGCTGGTTGACATTGAGCGCAGCTGGTAAACCGATCCCGTTCTTCGGCCTGGAATTACCTGCGCTGATTGGGGAAAACAAGGCGCTTGCCGACGAGATCAAGACAATACACAAGACAGTAGGCAAAGCCGCCTATTTCTTGATCGGTGCGCATGCCCTTGCTGCCCTGTTTCATCACTACATCAGGCGGGATAATACCCTGCGCAGGATGCTGCCTTGAACAGCTCCCTGTATGAATCAAAGCTTTTAAGCTTTGATTCAGCTTGTAGCGATATTGTCCAATCGGCCGTTCGACCAATTGCGTTTATTTGATCCTTGTATTTATAGGTTTTTATGATTAAAAAATTCTGGAAAAAGTCAGGTGTTTTGGGGTTTTATGCCCCTTTGGTCGCTATGTACCTTGTAGCGCTGCCGATACTTTCCTTGTCACGCGCTGGTCTCATGTTCTGGCAATTGGAGCGGGTTGCTTCTTCTGGCATCTGGCAGGAGATTTTGCTGCAGGGTCTACGCGTCGACATTATCCAGATGGGTTTGCTGGTGATTATTCCGCTACTCGTTGCGCCCTTGTTCGCACATCAAAAAACCTGGTCCTGGTGGCGTGGGTTTTCTTTCATATGGGTCGTGGCTTCCGTCACTTTGCTGATTTTCATGGAAGCAGCAACGCCGGGCTTCATCGGCGAATATGACACCCGCCCGAATCGGCTTTTCATTGAATACCTGAAATATCCGCATGAGGTCATGCCCATGTTGTGGAACGGTTTCCGCGTGCATGTATTCGCAGGCATAGCCGCACTGGTCTTGTCATTGTGGGGAATGGCGTATTTTATGCGGCCCTGGCTGAACCAGCCACGACCGCAGAAAAACCTGAAATACTGGCTGGCTTTGCCGTTTGTGGTTCTGCTGGTGGTGTTTTCCGTGCGTTCCACCACCGATCACCGGCCGGCCAACCCGGCCTTGTTCGCCATCACATCCGATACCATGGTCAATACGCTGATCCTGAATTCCACATGGTCGGTGTTTCATGCCATTTATAGCCTCAAGCATGAGAGCAAATCGAGCGAGATCTACGGTGAAATGACCGAAGAACAGGCCATGGAGCAAATCCGTCTGATGCGTGAGATGCTGGGGGATAAGCGCCCACTTATCGGTGATGCGAATCTGCCTACATTGACCAGGCAGATTGCAACGATGCGGCGTGAAAAGCCGCTCAATCTCGTGATTATTCTGCAAGAAAGCCTGGGCGCTACTTTTGTCGAATCCCTGGGTGGCGTGCCGGTGACACCGGAATTGGAAAAGCTGAAATCGCAAGGCTGGTGGTTTGAAAACCTTTATGCAACCGGTACACGTTCGGTGCGCGGCATAGAAGCCGTAGTCACTGGTTTTCTGCCAACGCCGGCACAAAGTGTGGTCAAGCTCTCACTGTCGCAAGACCACTTCTTTACATTGGCAAGCTTGCTGGATAGCAAAGGCTACCTGAACGAGTTCATCTATGGCGGTGAGTCTCATTTCGACAACATGCGCACCTTCTTCATCAACAACGATTTCGAGCAGGTGGTTGATCAGAACGATTATATCAACCCCGTTTACGTGGGAAGCTGGGGTGTTTCCGACGAAGACCTGTTCAATAAAGCGCATGAACAGTTGATGAAGCATCACAATAATGGCGAGTCATTCTTTACTCTGGTGTTCACTTCATCCAACCACTCGCCTTTCGAGTTCCCGGATGGGCGCATCGAACTCTACGAAGAGCCCAAGGCTACCGATAATAATGCGGTGAAATATGCCGATTACGCCATGGGGCAGTTCTTCAAGCAGGCGCAAGCCAGCCCATACTGGAAAGACACCGTGTTTCTGGTGGTGGCCGACCATGACATTCGTGTGCGTGGTGATGATCTGGTACCCGTGAGGAATTTCCACATTCCGGGTTTGATCCTGGGTGCGGATATTCAGCCCAAAGTGATTAAAACAGTCGCCAGTCAGGTCGATTTGCCCACTACCGTTATTTCATTGATGGGAATCGACGCCGAACACCCGATGCTGGGCAGGGATTTGAGCAGTGAGCCAGAAGGCTTACCGGGTCGCGCAATGATGCAATATGAACAGAATTTTGCCTGGATGGAGGGTAACGAGGCAGTGATCCTGCGTCCAAACAAGGCGCCTGTACATACCGTTTATGACAAGACAGAGAAGAAGTTGAAACTGGAGAATCCGCCCTCAAATGCCGGGGCGATGGAGAAGCGTGCGCTGGGACATGTGCTGTTACCGTCAATACTCTATCGTGAACAGGACTATCACATGCCCCAGGGCAGTGAGAGCTGAGGTAGCCTTAGAGGTAAATAACAGCAGGGAATACAGCGACGGCGAAGACGAAGAGTATCCATTCCATACCCCAGCGTTCCAGATGGCCCGTCATATGTAAAATGATTGCAATTACAGCGCTAATGTTAAAGATGGCATAAAGCATAAGAGTTAATTTACCTTATTGTTTAAATGGATTTCTCGGTAGCATCTGTCTGAAAATACTACATTTTATTTTTTTGGGCTGCCAATGCTAATGTGTTCACATCTTCTGCTGAATTGCTCGTATAGTATTACAATGTGATTAACATTCAACATTATGCAATTAAATAGAACCAAATGGGTAGTCATGACAGTTGTATTCTGCTTTGCGATTCTGCAGGCACTGCAACCGTTTATTCACGCCCATCTGGATGGTGAGCATCATCCGCATGGCGAGGGTTTTCACACGGCTGAAGTCCATGAGAGTGCCCATGTCATCAATCACTTGAACAGCGATTCCATTTCTGATGCTGGCCATGTCGCCCATACCATCGCTGTCCCCAGCGGCATCAAGCAGGATAATCCGGCAGACCTGATGGTCGATGTGCTCGCTTTTGCATTGGTCTGTTTCTGGTTCTTGCTGGCTATAAGGTCCAGCCCGCCCCGATTTCCCCGATCAACTTTCATATCAAGTTACCCCCCCACGCTAAGGCTTCCTGCCCCACGCGCACCCCCGCTGTTCTGATTTCAATTAATTAGCAGAATCTTTAAGCGTGGCTTTGCCATGCTTATGATCTTTATGGTTTTTATTTGATTTCTGGAGAGCGTCATGCAATTTTTACTATTGCGCCCCCAAAGTTTGCGGCTATGCATTCAATATGCTTTGTTACCGCTTTTTCTGATGACCATGTTTGCTGCTGTAGCCATCGCAGATACCAGGGAAGCAGCCAGTAGCCTGTCGTTACAGCAAGCACTGGATCTGGCGCTGGCTGCACACCCGGAGATTGCAGTCGCTCTGCGTGAACTGGATGCGATTGATGGCATGAAGACGCAGGCGACGGCGCGTCCCAACCCGTCGATATCCACATCGATCCAGGATACGAGAAGCGCGACAAGAGAGACTACGTTGCAGATCAACCAGGAATTCGAGCTTGGCAATAAACGCCAGGCCAGAATCGAAGCTGCCGAGTCTTTTTACAGTAAAGCGACGGCTGAACTGGAGAATAAGAAAGCGGATATCCATGCCAATGTAGTCGCTGCATTCTATGAAGTATTGGCTGCGCAGGAGCGGCTGAGTCTTGCAAAGTCTTCAGTCGAGATTGCCGAACTTGCACGTGATGCTGCGAGTAAGCGCGTCAAGGCGGGCAAGAGTTCACCAGTTGAAGAGACTAAATCCGGCATTGCTGAATCGACAGCAAGAATCGCACTCGTGCAGGCAACTGGTCAGTTGGTTACCAGCCGTAAACGGCTAGCCGCCTTATGGGGGAATCCGCTGCCTGTATTTGAAAATGCCCGGGGCCAGGTGGCTGTCATCCCGCAGATGGCAACACTTAGTGAACTGTCGGCGATGCTGGAGAGCGCACCGGCGGTCAGGATCGCTCAGATGGAAATAGATGCGCGCGAGGCGGCAACCCGGATCGAGCGCAGCAAAGGCATCCCCAATATCACGATGACGGCTGGAGTGGCGAATAACCAGGAGTTGGGCCTTAACCAGGCGATATTGGGTTTATCCATACCGATTCCGCTGTTCGACCGTAATCAAGGCAATCTCCATGAGGCAGTCAGCCGCAAATATAAGGCCCAGGATGAACTGCTTGCCTTGAAAAGTCATTTGTCGGTGAGCCTTGCCAGCCAATATGAACGACTGGATACGGCAAGGCAGGCTGTCGCATCGTTGGAGACCGAGATATTGCCCGGTGCGCAAAGTGCCTTTGATGCCGCGAACAAGGGTTTCAGCGCGGGTAAATTCAATTTTCTGGATGTGCTCGATGCACAGCGCACGTTGTTCCATGCGCAATCCCAATATATCGAGATGCTGCTGGAAGCGCACCAGGCAGTAGCAGAAATCGAACGTATCCTGGGCGATGTCGTTTCGCATCAAGCCGCTGATCGGGGGAGTGAATCATGAAAGATATAGGCAAAAAGAATAAACAGTTCATCGCGATTCTGGCGGTTGTCGTCATCGGCATTATTTTAGGCAGCCTGATACTCAGCAAAGAAAAGCCTGACGCTGATGCAGGGCATGCACATGATGAACATAGCGAACCGGCAGACTATCGTCCTGCACATAGCCGTCCCGCGCATGGCGAGCCTGGACATGATCATGAAAAAGACCACCTGCCGCTTGCTGTGGATTCCCATGAAGCTGCCCATACTCCGCAGGCTGAAGAATTCGAAAAAGGGCCGCATGGCGGCAAGTTGTTCACGCAGGATGGCTATGGCATTGAAGTGACGATATTCGAGCGGAATGTACCTCCCGAATTCAGGCTATACACCTATCTGGACGGCAAGCCTTTGGCACCGAGTGCATCGAATGTCAGCATGCAGCTGGAAAGATTGGGGAATGTACCGCAACAGATTGGTTTCACTGAAGAGAATGGCTATTTGAAAGGCGATGCTGTCGTCAGGGAACCCCATTCTTTCAAGGTCAACATCGCGGCAAAACATGATGATAAAAGCTACCGGTTTGCTTACGAACAGGTCGAAGCCCGGGTCAGGCTAAGCGACAGGCAACTCATGCTCAATAGCATCGAAGTGTTGACCGCCGGCCCGGCAAGAATCAAAACCACCCTGAAGCTGCAAGGTGAAGTAAAACGCAATGCCGACCGGAATGTGCATGTGGTTCCGCGCCTGGGCGGCATCGTGGAGTCGGTTGCAGTCAACGCCGGGGAGCAGGTGCGCAAGGGGCAACTGTTAGCCGTCGTCTCCAGCCAGGTCATTGCGGATATGCGTAGTGATCTGCTGGCGGCGCAAAAGGGGGCGGGTTTGGCGCGTTCCACTTTTGAACGTGAAAAACAACTGTGGGAAGAAAAAATCTCAGCCGAGCAGGATTACCTGCAAGCCCGGCATGATCTGCATGAGGCTGAAATCAATCTTGAGCGAATCCGGCAAAAGCTTGGCGCCCTGGGCGCTGGTGCAAGTGCTGAAGGTCAGGCGCGTTATGAAATCCGCTCGCCTCTGGATGGCGTGGTGACCGATAAGCAGGTCAGCCAGGGTCAGGTGGTGGATGCGCTGGAAAAGATATTTGAAGTGGCCGACCTGTCATCCGTCTGGGTCGAAATGATGATCTACGCAAAAGACATAGCCACGGTAAAAACCGATCAGAAAGTCACCGTCAAAGCATTGGCCTTTGATGCGCAGGCGACAGGCACCATTTCCTATGTAGGTGCATTGGTGGGAGAGAAATCACGTACTGCCATGGCGCGACTGGTGCTCGATAATGCCGACGGAATCTGGCTGGCCGGTTTGCCGGTGAATGTCGAACTGATATCGGATGAAGTGGCAGTGCCTTTGGCAGTATCGGTTGAGGGAATTCAAACATTAAGAGATAGCACGGTAGTGTTCGGCCGCTATGGCGAATACTTTGAAGCACGGCCATTGGAATTGGGGCGACGCGATGACAAATACGTCGAGGTATTGCAAGGCTTGAATGCCGGCGACAAGTACGCGGCTGGCAATAGCTTCCTGATCAAGGCCGATATCGGCAAGGCGGGGGCGACACATGCTCACTAGTCCATGTTCCACTAGGCCCATGTTCACAGAAGCTCTGCCGATCAAGGAATCTCATCATGTTTGAAAAACTCATTCGATTCTCCATAGCTCAGCGTTCGCTGATCATGCTGGTGACGCTGGGCATTGCGATACTGGGAGTGTTCAGCTATCAGAAACTTCCCATCGATGCGGTGCCGGACATCACCAATATCCAGGTACAGATCAATACCGTTGCGCCGGGTTATGCGCCGCTTGAAACCGAACAACGCATCACCTACCCGATTGAAACAGTGATGGCGGGTCTGCCGCGGCTTGAACAAACCAGGTCCATCTCGCGTTACGGTTTATCGCAAGTGACTGTCGTTTTTGAAGAAGGTACGGATATTTTCTTTGCGCGTCAGCTGGTCAACGAGCGAATCCAGCAAGCCAGGGAAAAGCTGCCTTCGGGGATTCTGCCGGAAATGGGGCCGACTTCCACCGGTCTTGGCGAGATCTTCATGTGGACGGTTGAAACCGAAGAAGGTGCATTGAAAGCGGATGGCACGCCATACAGCCCCATGGATTTGCGCGAGATCCAGGACTGGATTATCAAGCCGCAGCTGCGCAATGTGCCCGGTGTGAATGAGATCAATACGGTGGGCGGTTACGTCAGACAGTATCAGGTGGCGCCCCATGCCGATCGGCTGATTGCCAGCGGATTGTCGCTGGGCGACCTGGTCCATGCGCTTGAAAATAACAATGCCAATGTCGGTGCCGGCTATATCGAGAAATCGGGCGAGCAGTATCTGATCCGGGTTCCCGGCCAGGTCAGCAGCATCGAGGATATCGCTGATATCGTCGTGGATACCGTGGCCGGTATTCCCATCCGTATCAAGGATGTCGCGGAAGTGATGATAGGCAGTGAATCACGCACCGGCGCTGCTACGGAAAATGGCCAGGAAATCGTCCTCGGCACAGTATTCATGCTCACTGGCGAGAATAGCCGCAGTGTCTCTGCCGCTGTCGAAAAGCAATTGGCCCGGATCAATACGACGCTGCCTGCGGGAATAGTCGCCAACACCGTCTACAATCGCACCATTCTCATCGACAAGGCGATCAATACGGTCAAAACCAACCTGCTGGAAGGGGCCTTGCTGGTCATCGCCGTACTGTTCATTTTTCTGGGTAATATCCGTGCAGCGCTTATCACGATGCTGGTCATTCCCTTGTCCATGCTGTTCACATTTACCGGGATGGCCGCTGGTAAAGTCAGTGCAAATTTGATGAGTCTCGGTGCGCTGGATTTCGGCATCATCATCGACGGTTCGGTCGTGATCGTGGAGAACTGCATGCGCAGGCTTGCCTACACACAGTCCCTGCTTGGCAGGCCGCTGACAAGATCGGAACGGTTTGAAGAAGTGTTCCAGGCTGCCAGGGAGGTGAGGAAGCCGCTGATATTCGGTCAGCTCATCATCATGGCGGTCTACTTGCCCATCTTTGCGCTGACGGGTGTCGAGGGCAAGATGTTTCACCCGATGGCATTTACCGTTGTGATTGCCCTGCTGGGTGCCATGCTGTTCTCCGTGACTTTTATTCCTGCCGCGGTTGCGCTATTCGTCAATACACCCGTGAAAGAATCTGAGCATGTATTGATAGGCTGGGCGAAGAAACGTTATCGCCCGGTATTTCATTGGGCAATGTGGAACAAGGCCCTGGTGTTGACGATAGCCGTGGTGTCGGTTGTGCTGGGAGGTTTGCTGGCCAGCCGCATGGGTAGTGAGTTCGTACCCAGCCTGAACGAGGGGGATATTGCCCTGCATGCGCTACGCATTCCGGGTACCAGCCTGACGCAAGCCATAGAGATGCAGAAAGAACTTGAACATACCATCAAGGCTTTCCCGCAGGTCGACCGCATATATGCCAAGATCGGTACGGCAGAAATCGCCACCGACCCCATGCCGCCAAGCGTGGCTGACAACTTTATTATGCTCAAGCCCAGGTCTGAGTGGCCGGACCCCAGGTTAAGCAAAAATGCATTGATCATGCAGATGCAAAGCGCCGTGGGAGAAATCCCCGGCAATAACTACGAATTTACCCAACCGATACAGATGCGCTTCAATGAGTTGATCTCAGGCGTGCGCAGTGATGTGGCGGTCAAGATATTCGGCGACGACATGCAGGTGATGCATGATACTGCGGAGGAAGTTTCAGCATTATTGTCTGGCATTCAGGGCGGTGAGGATATCAAGGTTGAACAAACCACAGGCTTGCCGATCCTGACGGTGAACATCGATCGCCAGAAGATCGCCCGGCTGGGCGTGAATGTCGCCGATGTGCAGGAGGCAGTTTCAATTGCGATGAATGGACGTGAGGCAGGGACTTTATTCCAGGGCGACCGGCGTTTTGACATCGTCGTGAGATTGCCGGAGGAGGCGAGAGCCGATATGGAGGCGTTCAAGCGCCTGCCCATCAAAATAGCGGGAAAAAGTGATATGCCCATGTATCTGCAGCTTGGCGAAGTCGCTACGATCGATGTCGCCATCGGCGCCAATCAGTTCAGCCGGGAGAACGGCAAACGCAATGTAGTGGTGACAGCCAATGTGCGGGACCGTGATATCGGCTCCTATGTGGCAGAAGCACAGCAGCGTATCCAGCAGGAAGTCGACATTCCGCCAGGTTATTGGCTGAACTGGGGCGGTACGTTCGAGCAACTGCAGTCGGCTACCAAGCGTTTGCAGATCGTTGTGCCGCTGGCCTTGCTTCTGGTGTTCATCCTGCTTTACGCCATGTTCAACAACCTCAGGGATGGCCTGATCGTATTTACCGGCATTCCTTTTGCATTGACGGGAGGTGTGCTGGCTTTATATCTGCGGGATATTCCCCTTTCAATATCCGCGGCAGTGGGCTTTATCGCCTTGTCGGGAGTCGCGGTATTGAACGGCCTTGTCATGATCAGCTTCATCCGCAATCTGCTGGCACAAGGCAAGCCGCTGGCTGAGGCGATAGAAGAAGGCAGCATGAGCCGGTTAAGGCCTATCCTGATTACCGCGCTGGTGGCTTCGCTTGGCTTCGTGCCGATGGCGATCGCAACAGGTACCGGTGCGGAAGTGCAGCGACCTTTGGCTACCGTCGTGATCGGCGGCATATGGTCATCGACATTGTTGACCTTGCTGGTATTACCGGTGCTCTACCGGCTTTTCTACAAGCCATACGACAGGGATTGAATGCCTGCATTCTGATATCGAGAGGTTTACCTATGCCATAGGCGATGATGAGGTTGGATTCACGCCGGGGAATTGCATTGTCCTTGCATTTCATCCCACTTTCGCGTAACTTCAGCCCATTGCTAGGGGTCTGCGAAATCATCAGTTTTGCAGTGAGAAACACCCTTTGAACCTGATGCGGATCATACCGCCGTAGGGAAGCACAAGTGCTTCCCTATCGCTAAACCAGTAGGGAATGCAGATTCACTGTGCTCCTTACGCCATTTACACTTGGAGCACCATCGTGAACGCAACCGACAAAAACCTCACCAAATTCCTCAATGAAACTGCCGAAGTCGATGCCGGCACGACGCAGCCTTTTGCCAAATCACGCAAAATCTATGTAGAAGGCTCGCGCCCGGATATCCGCGTGCCTTTCCGCGAAATCAGCCTGTCCGACACCCCTTCTGCCTTCGGCGCGGAAAAGAACCCGCCGGTCGTTGTTTATGACACCTCCGGCCCTTACACCGACCCTACAGTAAAGATCGACATCCGCGACGGATTGCCAGCCTTGCGTGCAGGCTGGATCATGGAACGCGGCGATGTAGAACAACTGGATGGCCCAAGCTCGGAATTCGGCCAGCAACGCAAAACCGACCCGGCGTTGGCGCAGATGCGTTTCAACCTGACGCGCAAGCCCCTGCGCGCTAAAGCCGGCATGAATGTCAGCCAGATGCATTACGCACGCAAAGGCATCATCACACCGGAAATGGAATTCATCGCGATTCGCGAAAACCAGCGCAGCGAGAACATGAGCGAACTGCTGCAAACGCAACATAAAGGCCAGGACTTCGGCGCCAGCATTCCTAAGATCATTACACCGGAATTCGTCCGTGATGAAGTCGCACGCGGTCGTGCCATCATTCCTGCGAACATCAATCACCCGGAAATCGAACCGATGATCATCGGCCGTAATTTTCTGGTCAAGATCAATGCCAATATCGGTAACTCGGCGCTCGGTTCTTCCATCAACGAAGAAGTGGAAAAGATGGTATGGGGTACGCGCTGGGGCGGCGATACCGTGATGGACCTGTCCACCGGCAAGAATATCCATGAAACGCGCGAATGGATCATCCGCAATTCACCCGTGCCGATCGGCACCGTGCCTATCTACCAGGCACTGGAAAAAGTCGACGGCAAGGCAGAAGACCTGACCTGGGAAATCTTCCGCGATACATTGATCGAACAAGCCGAGCAAGGTGTGGATTATTTCACCATCCATGCCGGTGTGCGTCTGCCTTACATCCCGATGACCGCCAAGCGCATGACCGGCATCGTCTCACGCGGCGGTTCCATCATGGCGAAATGGTGTCTGGCGCACCATAAGGAATCTTTCCTTTATGAGCACTTTGAAGACATCTGCGAAATCATGAAGCAATACGATGTGAGTTTCAGTCTGGGCGACGGCCTGCGCCCAGGTTCCATCTACGATGCCAACGATGAAGCGCAGTTCGCTGAACTGAAGACTTTGGGCGAATTGACCCAGATCGCCTGGAAGCACGATGTGCAATGCATGATCGAAGGCCCAGGTCACGTGCCGATGCACCTGATCAAGGAGAACATGGACCTGCAACTGGAGCATTGCGGCGAAGCCCCGTTCTACACGCTTGGACCTTTGACGACCGACATCGCACCGGGCTATGACCACATCACCTCCGGCATCGGCGCGGCGATGATCGGCTGGTACGGCTGTGCGATGCTTTGCTACGTTACTCCCAAGGAGCATCTGGGCCTGCCGGACAAGGAAGACGTGCGTGTCGGCATCATCACCTACAAGATCGCGGCGCATGCAGCCGACTTGGCCAAGGGCCACCCGGGCGCGCAGATCCGCGATAATGCGCTTTCAAAAGCACGCTTCGAGTTCCGCTGGGAAGACCAGTTCAATCTCGGCCTCGACCCGGAAAAAGCCAAGGAATTCCATGACGAGACCTTGCCGCAGGAAGGCGCCAAGCAGGCACACTTCTGCTCCATGTGCGGCCCGCATTTCTGCTCCATGAAGATCTCGCAGGATGTGCGTGATTATGCAGCGGAGAAAGGCCTTAACGAACAGGATGCATTGACCAAGGGCATGCAGGAAAAAGCCATCGAGTTCGTGAAAAAGGGCTCCGAGGTGTATCAGAAAGTTTAATCACGGCATCAGCGCCAAATAAAACAGCCAGCTTTATGCTGGCTGTTTTATTTGGCCTAACCGCATTTCTCGCAATACCCTGACAACATATTGTTTTGTCATTAGTCAGGATGCACTAATGCCAGTAATCAATAGTTTGTTAGAATGAAACCTTACTGAAAGCCGATCTTGACCACACTAAAACTCCCACCTTCCAAACCCAAGCCTGAGACTTCAGAGCACAAGCCAGTGCGCCGGCCCGATTCTGCGAAACGTCCACGTACGACCATGCCGGAAAAAGCGGATGCGGGGCATATCGCGCAGAAAGCCGCTCAGCCGCAAGTTGCCGTAAAGCCTGAACGCCAGCGCAATCATCGCTTCGATGGCAAGCCGCGTGAACCATTGACGCCGGACAGCCGTGCGCCGGCAGAGCGGGTCTTGCAGCGTGGCGAATTCAAGAAAGACGAATATAAGCGCAATCCGCCTGCCGAGTCGGTGCAAGGCCGTGATACGCCGCGTCGTGGCGGTAAGGCACGGGACGGTTTCGAGCAGGGCGATTTCAATAGGGATCGAGCAACGAACCCGATGTTTACGCCCAAGCCCGTCGCTTCCAATCCGGACTTTCCACGTTTATCCAAGCGGATGGCGGAGTTGGGTTTGTGTTCACGCCGTGAGGCGGATGAATGGATAGTCAATGGCTGGGTGAAGGTGGACGGCGAGGTCATCGATACCTTGGGTACGCGTATTTCGCCTGAAGCCAGGATTGAAATCAGCAAGGCCGCAGAAAAGCATCAATCGGAAATCGTCACGATTCTTTTACATAAACCGGTCGGCTATGTGTCCGGGCAGGCGGAAGATAATTACGAGCCTGCTATTGTATTGGTGCACCCTGATAATCAATGGGAAGAAGACCCTGTCAAGAAACCTTTCCAGCGCGGTTTCCTCAAGGGCCTGGCACCTGCAGGACGGCTTGATATTGATTCGACCGGTTTGCTGGTGCTGACGCAGGATGGTCGTGTGGCCAGGCAATTGATCGGTGAGAATTCCACGGTTGAAAAAGAGTATCTGGTCCGGGTCGAGGGTACGCTTTCTGATGAAGGAATGAAGAAGCTCAATTTCGGCCTTGCCCTGGATGGCGTGAACCTCAAGCCGGCAAAGGTCTCCTGGCAGAATGAAGACCAGTTGCGTTTTGTATTGCGCGAGGGCAAAAAACGCCAGATTCGCCGTATGTGCGAACTGGTCGGCTTGCATGTAGTAGGCCTGAAACGCGTGCGTATCGGTAGCGTATCGCTGGGTAAACTGCCCATGGGCCAATGGCGCTATCTCAAACCCGGCGAGCGTTTTTAGAATGTATCAATTCTCAAACTTAAAAAGGAAATATTAACGAATGGAATTGATGCTGTTGTTAAAAGCCTTCATTCTTGGGGTGGTGGAGGGCGCAACCGAATTTCTGCCGGTGAGCAGCACCGGCCATTTGATCATTGTTGGCGATTTACTGAACTTCACTGATGAAAAAAGCAAGGTATTCAAGATATTCATCCAGCTGGGCGCCATCCTGGCCATTTGCTGGGAGTACCGCATACGCTTGCAATATGTTTCCAGCCAGATGTTTCACGATAAATCCGCGCAACGTTTCATCTTTAACCTGGGTGTCGCTTTCATGCCGGCTGCGCTGCTGGGCCTGGCCTTTCATAGTCAAATAAAGGCTTATCTTTTCTCCCCTTTTACCGTCGCTATCGCCCTGATCGTCGGCGGTTTTGTGATCCTGGTTGTTGAAAGGTTCGCACCAACGCCAATTACCGAGACAGTGGATGATATGAGTGTGAAGCAGGCGCTGAAAATAGGGTTAGCCCAATCCCTGTCGCTGGTTCCCGGCGTGTCACGTTCTGGCGCAACGATTCTGGGCGGCATGATATTCGGCTTGTCGCGCAAAGCCGCTACCGAATTTTCATTCTTTGTCGCTATCCCGATCATGTTTGCTGCCACGGTTTACGATTTATTCAAGAACAGGGATTTATTGGTTTGGGACGATGTCTCGGTATTTGCGGTCGGGTTTATTACCGCATTTTTCGCCGCACTGCTGGCAGTAAAAACCCTGGTACGTTATGTGGCGAACCATGATTTCCGCCTTTTTGCTTATTACCGTATTGTGTTCGGTTGCATCGTACTGGCTTATTTCTGGAATGCATGATGAATGATTACGAACGTTTGGTAATAAACCTGTCCCGCTTTGAGCAGGAGGCCAAGGTCAGACCACTCAGCCTGGGCGAGGCGCTGGATAGCCTGGAAGGCACAGCCTACGCTTTAATTGCGCTGATCCTGGTCATCCCGTTTGTGCAGCCATTGCCATTGGGTCCCATCACCGTACTTGGCGGTATTACCTTCGCGACATTGGGTTGGCAAATGTGGCGTGGATATACCTCTCCCATTCTGCCTGCCAAAATCCGTAATATAGAAATGAGTGAGAATTCCTGGCGCACCTTGGGTAACGCCTGTTTGAAAATCGTTAACTTTTGCCATAAATTCACAAAACCCAGGATGTTGCATCTGGTTGAGGGTCGGCAGGGCCAGAAAATCGGCGGCATGATTTTCATGGTTTCCGGCGTATTGATGGCCATACCCTTTGGTGTGCTGCCGCTTAACAATACTTTGCCTGGTTTGGCCATCCTGTTCATCTGTCTGGGCGATATGGAAAGTGATGGCCTGATGACGATAGTGGCTATCGGCTGGATCATCGTGACGGTTTTATATTTCTCGGCGTTTTTTATAGGTTTGTATTTTCTTGGCAATGAAGTATTCGAATATTTAAAATTTGGATCATGAATCGAGTTCGCACATGAAAAAAATACTTAAGTACGGAGCTTTTACCCTAGCCGGGCTTCTGGTGTTGGCGTTGATCGTCGTGGCTGTGGTTGCGGCTACCTTCAATCCTAACGATTACAAGCCCCTGGTCGTGAAGCTGGTGCAGGATAAGAAACAGCGCACGCTGAATATCGAAGGAGATATCAAGCTAGCATTCTGGCCGAAGATAGGCGCTGATCTCGGCAAGATATCGATTTCGGAGCACAAAAGCGACAAGGAGTTTGCCGCGGTCGAGGGATTGAAAGTCTCCCTGGCATTATTGCCCCTGCTCAGGAAAGAACTCATCGTCGATACGATTTACGTCGATGGCGCCCGTGCCAATATCGTGCGCTATGAAGACGGCACGACTAACTATGATGATCTGCTAAGCCAGGATGAAGCCGAGTCCGAGCAGATCAAGTTTGATGTGGACGGCATCATCGTTACCAATTCCACGGTTACCTACACCGACCAGCAGGCCGGTAATGAAATCCGCTTGAGCAAATTCAACCTTAAAACGGGGCATGTGGCTTTGGCCGAGCCTTTTGACCTGGCGACGGATTTTGAGTTGGCAGCGACCAAGCCGGAGTTGCAAGTGGCCGCCAAAATCAAAGGCAACTTCATGGCGGACCCGGAAGCAAAGCATTTTGCCGTCAAAGGCCTAGATGCCAATGTGCAGGGTGATTTTGCCGGTGGCAAGGACGTTGTCGTCAATATTAGCGGCGATGTCGATGCAAAACCCGAGAATACCGAATTACTGGTAGATAGCCTGAAACTGGCGCTAACGGGTGATTTTGATGGCGCCAAAGTGGCGGTGAATTTAACAGCGCCACAGCTGATAGTGCAAAAAGACCAGGTCAGCGGCAAGGAAGCCAAGTTGAGCCTCAGCCAGGAAAAAGGCGGCGATACAATCAAGGCTAATCTGGTGCTGGCCGATATCAAAGGTTCGCCCAAAGCCTTGCAGAGTAGCGGTATCACCGGCGATATATCCGCTAAGCAGGGTGCACGCACGGTGCAGGGAAAATTCTCATCCCCATTCAGCGGCAATATAGAGAATCTGATTTTTGAGCTGCCCAAACTGGCCGGTAACCTGGATGTGAAAGACCCCGCATTGCCAAACGGCGCGATGAAAGGCGACTTTGCCTTGAAGCTGTATGCAGACGTTAAGCAAGAGCAGGTCAAAAGCGATTTCAACCTGGCCATAGATAATACCAAGCTGAATGGCAATGTGGCTGTCGCCGGTTTCAGCAAGCCGGATATCAAATTCAATCTGAATGCCGATACACTGGATTTGAACAAGCTCCTGGGCAAACCAAGCAGTCAGCCGGCAAAATCATCGACTGCTGCCGGCAAGCCGGCCGATCTTTCCGCGCTGAAGAATCTGTTGCTTGAAGGTAAGGTGGCAATTGCCAGCATCATCTACGATAAATATCGTCTCTCGGGACTTAACCTGACCGTTAAGGCCGATGGAGAGCGGCTGAACGTCAGCCCGTTTGCCGTGAAGCTGGACGATACGCAGATCAAGGGCAGTTTCGGCATCAGTCGCTTTGCCAAGCCGGTTTATCATTTTGATGTCGATATCGATAAGCTGGATGCCGATCGCTATATCACCCAAACAGAATCCAAAACACCTGCGTCCACGGCCAAGGCCGACCCCAATGCGCCCATTGATTTAAGCGCATTGAAGGATATCAATGCCGATGGCGAGCTGCGCATCGGCTGGCTCAAACTCGCCAATGTCAAATCCACCAATGTCCGCATCAAGTTGAGAGCGGATGATGGTATTGCCCAGCTGTCACCGTTTTCTGCCAACCTCTATGAAGGTGCGATGAACGGCTCTTTGCGTGTCGATGCGCGAGCTACGCCGGAGATTGCCTTCAAGCAGAACATGACGGGTATCGCCATTGGCCCTTTGCTGGCCGATGCGATCAACAACGATATGTTGAGTGGCAAAGGTACTTTGAATGTCGATGTGAATACCAGCGGTGCGACGGTAGGTGCATTAAAAAAGTCTCTTAGCGGTACCGCTGGCCTGAATCTGGCCGATGGTGCCGTCAAGGGGATCGATATTGCCGGCACCATACGCGGCTATAAGGATAAGCTCAGCGCATTGAAAGGCCAGGCCAATGTCGAAGGCGATAAAACCCAGAAAACCGATTTCAGCGAGATGATCGCGACCTTCAATATCAAGAATGGTGTTGCCCACAATGACGACTTGAGCATGAAGGCGCCGCTGTTCCGCATTGCAGGTAGCGGTGATATCGACATTGCCAATGAGACCATTAATTACCTCGCTAAACCGACCATCGTGAAGAGCCTGGCGGGTCAGGGCGGAGCGGGTCTGGACGAGCTGAGCGGTTTGACTATTCCAGTGAAACTTACCGGAACCTTCGCCCAACCTAAATACGCATTGAATTTTGCCGGTATTGCGACAGCCCTGGCCCAGAAAAAGGTGCTGGAGAAAGTCGGCGGCAGCAAAGGCGAAGCTGTGCAGAAACTGATGGGTGGCGATACTGCCGGAGGGCTGGAAGGCCTGCTGGGCGGCAAGAAGAAAACCGAACCAGCGCCAGCCGCTGCCGAGGGTGAACCCGCCGCCGAGCCAAAGGCAGAAGAAGAAAAGCCCGTGAGCAAAGAAGACAAGGCGAAGAAAAAGCTGAACGAATTGCTTAAATTCTAGACCATCTGCCTGGTCGGTTTTTGCCAAATAATAAAGGCTGATTTGCACATGGATTATTTCTATAGCAAATCAGCCTTTGAGTTTTAGAAGCTCGTCAGACCTTCTTCTTAGACCCATCGTGGCTGTGCTTAATGATTGTGAGTGTCCTGCCCCGGTCTATTTTCACTGTTCCCGAACTATATGAACAGCGGTAAGTGAGTTCGTCTTTAAGGTACCATTCCATCATGTCAGATTTTGCAAACCTCCTTATCCAGTGGCAGAAAGTCCATGGCCGCCATGATCTGCCCTGGCAAAATACGCGCGACCCTTATGCCATATGGGTATCCGAGATCATGTTGCAGCAGACGCAAGTCGCTGCCGTGATTGCCTATTATCAAAAATTCATGCTGCGCTTTCCCGATATCAAGGCCTTGGCTGCCGCAGAGCAGGATGAAGTCATGCAGCACTGGAGCGGCCTTGGGTATTACTCAAGGGCTCGCAACCTGCATCGTGCCGCTCAAATCATCATCGAGGAACATGCAGGGAGTTTCCCCAGGAATTTTGAAGACATACAGCAGTTGCCAGGCATAGGCCGCTCAACCGCTGCGGCGATTTCCAGTTTTGCTTTTGATATGCCGCAGCCGATTCTCGACGGCAATGTGAAGCGCGTGTTTGCCCGGCATTTTCTGGTGGAAGGCTGGCCGGGCTTGCCCAGGGTGGAGAAACAGCTTTGGCAACTCGCTGAAGAGCTCATGCCGGAGCAAGGCATGGTGGCCTACACACAAGGGTTGATGGATTTGGGCGCAACATTATGCACGCGCAGCAAGCCCCGCTGTGAGACATGCCCACTGCAACTCACATGCCGTGCCTATGCTGAAAATAAAGTGAAAGTACTGCCAAGTTCCAAACCGCGCAAAACGATTCCAGAAAGAAGCATCACCATGCTGCTTTTGCTGGATGGCGACGAGGTCTTGTTGGAAAAGCGTCCGCCCAGCGGCATATGGGGCGGGCTCTGGAGCTTGCCGGAAGTGGCGGGTGATGAAGATACGCGAACGATGGCACGTGAGCGTTATGGCGTTGAAACAGAGGTTCTGGCGACCCTGCCGGTCCTGACGCATACCTTCACCCATTTTCGACTGCACATCACTCCGCAACCGATGCGGATTACCCGGCATCTGAATGAGGTGCGGCAAGCCTCGGTCATTTTGCTGAATCGCCAGGATGCCATCGGTGCCGCTTTGCCGACACCGATCAGAAAGATTCTGACCGGATTCGGCCAGGATCAGCTTGATAATAAGGTTTTGAATACTTAAGAGCGCACTCAAGTCGAATCAGGCGCGGGCCATTTAAGCATGGTCTATACCGGTTCTGTTTGAAAAACCAAGATAGCCTTCAAGAGGCGAGGCATGAAATTTCATCCCAATTTTTGATTGCGTTTAAAGGAATTCACAATTCGCTGTATTCATATGGGAATAGCGAAAAAACTATGGAATAATTAATATTCCCATTTCTGGAATAAGCGATATTAGAAATCATGCAAGATAAATTGGAAATGCTCAGAATATTTAGCGTGGCATCAAAATGTGCAAACTTCAAAGAGGCCTCGTCCCAGCTTGGCACTTCACCGCAAACCATTACCAGGGCAATCAAAGGCCTGGAATCAGTTCTCGGGGAGCCGCTCTTTAAACGGAATACCCGCAGCAATGAAATTACGGACTTCGGTAAACGTCTTGCCATCAAATCCAGGAAACTGGTCCGTCAATTCGACTCTTTGTTAAAGGAAAATAGTTGACCATCTACTCTCGCAAAATCTTACAATTTTGACGGGTGCAACTGGGTGGCCTGGCAGATGGTGTGAATTACTGGATCTGTTACTTGTACAGAAATGGCGAGATACCGCGTCGTTCTGGACGCGGACTTCTGACAAAGGAGTTAAAAAAAGCCGGAAATTCCGGCTTTTTTATTACCTGATTGGAATCGGGATTAACTGGCCAGCCTTCATGTCCGGCATCAATATGAACTTTCCATCCACTGATAGTGAAATGTCTGCTGCGGATTGATGACCTTCTGTAATCAACTGCGGGGTGGCTTTGGGCTCGCTTAACTGCCATACCTTTCCACCCGCCCAATCGCTGATATACAAGATGCCATCGGCATCCCGTATCAAGCCATCTGCGCCGCCGAACCCACTGTTCAAGAGTGTGACTTTACCTTTGGGTTTAACGGCATTCCCATCAAACACAACAGAGAACAGCTTGCCAGTGCCGAAGTCTGCTACCAGCAGTTTATTCGGTCCATCCATCAATAGGCCATTAGGACGCTTGATCCCAGACTTGTCATTGATTATCTGGATGACTTTGCCTGCAGGCGTGATCTTGTAAATTGCCCCGTGTTTGCCATTGTCATCGCCGCTGTCTGAAACGTAGACGTTACCTGAACCATCAATTTCGATATCGTTCAGGAAAATCGGTTTGTCCTGAAAGTCCGAAGGTTTGGCAATAACCGTCTTAACTCCATCCAGGCCGATGCGGACCACCTGATCGACATCGGCAACATACAGCTGGTTGTTATATAAATCGATACCTTTGGGATCATTCAATCCATCAGCCAATGTACTGGTAGAGCCGTCAGCATTCAGGATGGTCACCTTACCGTCGCCATTGGTGCCAAAGCCGCCGATTTCAGTAATGAAGATACGTCCATCAGGATGCGCAATGGAGGACTCTGGCATTGCCAGTCCGGTTAATGTCCTGGAAGATGATGCGTTCGCTGTGGAGGCCGCGGCAGATGATTCGCCATAACTTACGCGGTAGATCACATCATTGTAGTCGTCTGATACGAGCAATGAGCCGTCCGGCAATTGCAGTACATCGTTAGGGCGTCCCCACACTCCACTGTTATCCAGCCAGCCGTCAATAAACACTTCGCTGCTCTTGACCTGATGCTTCTCATCAAAGACAACGCGCAACAGTTGATAGCCTACAGCTTTGCTGCGATTCCATGATCCATGTTGGGCAATAATGGCATTGCCCTGGTAGTCAGGCGGGAACTGCTTGCCAGTGTAAAACTTGAAGCCAAGATTGGCGCTGTGCGCCTGGAATTCAGCTACCGGGAAAGCTACTTCTTTAGGGGCTGTTTTATCTTTCCAGTCGGTTTGACGCGCATTGCCGCCTGCATAGAAGGGAAAGCCGAAATGCAGGCCTTTCTTAGGCGCTGCATTAAGCTCGTCATGGGGAATGTCATCACCCATCATGTCGACACCATTGTCTGTAAAGTGCAATACATCAGTGCCGGGCTGGAAGTCCATCCCAACTGAATTTCTGACGCCTTTGGCAAATGTTTCCACATCCGTGCCGTCTGGATTCATGCGAATGATGCTGGCTTCAATGCCAACCGGATCGCATATGTTGCAAGGTGCTCCTATCGTGGCATATAGCTTGCCGTCAGGCCCGAACGCAATATAGCGCCAGCCATGGTGCGCCTTGTTCGGAAGCTTGTCGTAAATGACTTCTCGCATTTGCATGAATGGAAGATTCAAATCAAAGTCGGGGGCCGCATAGCGGGTTATGCGATGCTGTTCGGCCACATACAAGTTGCCTTGGTACATGGCTACGCCATTGCCGACATTCAGATCATCCATCATGGTGACCACCTGGTCGGCCTTATGATCCTTGTTTTTATCGACAACCGCATACACTTTATTGCCCCGGGTGCCGACGTATACATTGCCATTGGTGCCTAATGCCATCTGGCGGGCACCGGGCACTTCCGCATAAATCTCAACCTTGAAGCCGGCTGGCACATTGAGTTTGCCAAGATTAGCCTGTGCTTCGGCTGCGCCTGCCGAGACTGAAGTGGCTATCAGGCCTAAGGATAAGGCTGCTATACATCTCATTGCAAAAAGAGGCGGTTTGATCATTTTTGTTCCAATTCTTGATTAATAGTGAGTGTGTACTGAAGGGAATCGGATAGTATGACCAATTCTCCAGTTCCAATAAATGGAAATATTGAGAGTACAAAATTCCATAATCAGGAATAAATGATTTCCAATTGAGCAATGCATATGAGCGCTTTGCTCATATGCGCTTTTTGAGAAAAGCCAATTCAATCGCTTAGGAAAATTCTGGGAAGCAATTACAAGAAAGGGCAATACCAATTATCGTATTGCCCTTTAAGCCATCACAATTGTTAGAAGTTAGTTAGGTGGATTGTTTATCGAATTTAGCGGCCTCTTCCGAGCCGCCCGTAGCATTGCCTTTACTGTAGGAATGAGCGCCAACGCCTGCAAGCTCGCCATTATGCACAACAAGGTATTCATTCCGGATCGGCCGGTTTTCAAAATAGCACTCAAGAATCTCCCGAACGCCGGCTGCATAACGTGCTTGTGCAGACAGGCTGGTGCCCGATATATGGGGTGTCATGCCATGATTCGGCATGGTGCGCCAGGGATGATCATTTGCAGGAGGCTGCGGGAACCAGACATCGCCTGCATATCCTGCAAGTTGACCGCTTTCCAGGGCGTTTACAATTGCATCCCGGTCACACAGCTTCCCTCGGGCAGTGTTGACCAGATAGGCACCACGCTTGAAGTTCTTGAGGGTGTTTTCATTGATCATATGCTCGGTTTCGGGATGCAATGGGCAATTTAATGTCACTACATCGCTGACTCTGGTCAGGCTCTCCAGTGTCGAGTGGTAAGTCAGATTCAACTCTTTTTCTACAGATTCCGGCAGGCGATGACGATCCATGTAATGCAGCTTCACATCAAAAGGCTTTAACAGGCGCAGGACGCGTAATCCGATGCGACCTGCCGCCACGGTGCCAACGTTCATGGCTTCAAGATCATACGAACGTGATACACAGTCAGCTATATTCCATCCCCCCTTTGTGATCCACTGGTGGGAAGGAATGAAATTGCGGACAAGGGCAAGTATCGACATGACCACATGCTCAGCGACAGAATTGCTATTACAGTAAGTCACTTCAGCCACGGTGACGTTACGTTCCATGGCAGATTGCAGGTCAGTGTGATCAGAGCCAATACCTGCCGTCACGATCATCTTGAGTTTATTTGCTTTCGCGAATCGTTCCGGCGTCATGTAAGCAGGCCAGAACGGTTGTGATATTACAATCTCGGCATCGGGCAGTTCCCGGTCAAGCACGCTATCGCTACCGTCCTTGCTGGAAGTGACGACGAGTTCATGCCCATTCGATTCAAGATACTTACGAAGCCCCAATTCGCCGGAGACGCTGCCAAGCAATACACCCGGTTTAAAGTCTATCGCTTTCGGATCAGGTAAGGTCTGGCCATCGGGATATCGTTCGGGTTGTGGTAGATCATTCCTGGCATAGGATGTGGGATAACCGCTCACGGGATCATCATATAAAATAAGGACTATCTTAGCCATTTGTATCCTCCTCAAAATTCGGTTTTGTGGACATGGCAATGAAGTGTCATGAACATCCGATTCTGTTGTGAGAATGGTGGCTAGGCTAATTGTTTAAATGAATCTATTCATAGATGCCGGTTATCAATGCATCAAATCGGCTTTGCAGCTCAAGCTTCTCCGCGATTGACCAAAAGGCATCGAGCACTGGCGGCAGTATATGGCTGGCTGGGGAAATCAACCCAATTTGCCTGGAAAGTTCCGGTACCAGGGGAATCGCGGTAACTTCCTGGCGCATTTCAAAAAGGCTGAGCAAGCTGTGCGGAACAATGCTGAAAAGCCCCGCGCATCGCACCTGTGAATACAAGGCAAAAACCGAGTTCGTTTCCACTACAATGTTTGGAATTACCCCTGCCTCCCTGAAGGCCGCATCAATGATTTTTCGGTTCTGCATATTCACATCAAGCAAACACAATGGAAGCTTTGCAATTTCTTTCCAGCCAAGCTGCTTGGCCGAGGTAAGTTTGCCGGTATTCCGTGCCAGGAGTACGTAACGTTCACGGTATAGAGGCAATACGCGAAAACCCTGCAATCCCGGGTATTCCAGATAGGTCATACCAAGTTCCAGCTCAAAAGCATCAAGGTTTCGGGTAATTTCTTCTGCTGATAGTGAAATTAATTTCAGGTGCACGCCTGGGTAAGCGTTCCGATATGGCTCAGTGATCAATGGCAGTACAGATGTGGCGGTCGGGATAGCTCCCACGCGCAAGGATCCGGTCAGTTGATTGTTGAAGCGGGAAGCTTCCTGCTTCATGCTTTCCCAGTCGGCAACCAGTCGCTGTGCCCAGACTAACAGGCGTTCGCCCTCCGGAGTGAATTTCTGGAATCGTTGACCACGCTGAATGATGGTGACGCCAAGCTCTTCCTCCAAATGCTGGATTGCAGAAGATAATGCCGGCTGTGAAACATTGCAGCTTTCAGCGGCCCGGCCGAAATGTTCGGTCTTTGCCAAGGCAATTAGGTAGGTGATTTGCCTAATGAACATGAAACCCTCTCCGGTTTCTGTGAATATCTATCATACAGCGGGGATATCCATATAATCCGTCAATATGCATGCACTTGTTAATTTCAGGGCTTTTGCTGTATCGATGAGTCTTGATGAGCAATCCAATATTAACCAGATGGCACAGTGAATCAATAGGTGGTTAGCCATGTCATGAATCTGCTGGTTTGGTCAAGGCTTCTTTCTCCAGTAATGCACGTTTACGCTCAACTCCCCAGCGATAGCCGGATAGGGCGCCATCGTTACGCACGACGCGATGACAGGGGATCGCCACTGCCAGGGCATTGGCTGCGCATGCGCCGGCAACGGCACGTACTGCTTTTGGCGCCCCTATTCTTTCTGCGATATCGCTATAACTTGCCGTAGTACCTGCCGGAATTTCCCGCAATGCCTGCCATACACGCTGCTGAAAAGCCGTACCCCGGATATCCAGAGGTAAATCCAGGCCGATGGCTGGTGATTCAACAAACCCGACGACCTGGGCCATCCATGCCTCGAAATCACTATCGCCGCCGATAAGGTTAGCTTTCGGAAAGCGATCCTGCAGATCCTGTATGAGCAGCTCGGGGTCATCGCCTATCAGGATGGCGCAGATGCCGCGTTGGCTGCCGGCAACCAGGATCGCACCCAATGAACACTGGCCGATGGCGAAACGGATGTCAGTGTTGAGACCGCCTGCCTTGTAGTTGCTGGGTGTCATGCCGAGCAATGCGTCGGATTTTTCATAGAAACGGCTGTTGGCATTGTAGCCGGCATTGAAGATGGCTTCGGTGACCGAGCTGTTTTGCTGCAGATTGCTGCGTACGCGTTCTGCCCTCTGTGCTGTCATGTAGGCCTTGGGTGTCAGGCCGGTGACCGATTTGAACAGGCGGTGGAAATAATAGACACTCAGTTTGGCATGCCGCGCCAGTTCATCCAGGGTCAGTCCGTTTTCGCTGCCTTCGCTGTTTTCGATTAGGCGGCAAGTTTCAGCAATGACTGCCGCATGCTGCTCGGCCAAGGGCGCCTGATTGGGCTTGCAACGTTTGCATGGGCGATAACCAGCCAGTTCAGCAGCCTCGGCCGTATCAAAAAACTCCACATTCTTCGGTCGTGGCAGGCGCGATGGGCATGATGGCCGACAATAAATACCGGTGGTTCTGACCGCGTAGTAAAACCCGGTGCCTGCCGAATGGTCTCTCAAGACTAGCTGCTTCCAGCGAGGATCGTCTTCTATGTTGTAAGCATTCATCTCTATCTCTTTGCGCTATAAGATGAGTGTAATGTAAGCCTTCCAGTTTCTGCCTGCACTCCGGTGCTTGCTTTCAAATTTCACCCGGTACTGACGGATTCAAAAGCAAGCGCCGGAGTGCCTGTTCTGTTGTTATGCTTAGAATCGTGGTGGAATCATGATGCAGCATATTTGAAATCAAGTTGCCACAAAAAAACAGGTTAAAAATTGATAACAGATTACACAAACGCCAGCCGGTACCTGGCCGCTTTAGATGAGGATTGGGCCAGGCTGATCGAAACGGTCGGCTTATGCACACACCGGCCGAAACCAGAGCGCGAGCCATATGAAGCGCTGGTCCGGGCCGTGGCCTATCAGCAACTGCACACTCGCGCCGGCGATCTCATTCTGGCGAGATTCCTTGCATTGTACGGCGGCAATATGCCCGAGCCGCAACAGTTGATGCTCACCGAATTTGATGTCCTGCGGGCCTGTGGGTTCTCCGGCAGAAAGATACAAACCTTGAAGGGGATTGCAGAAGCCGCCATCAGCGGCCTGGTTCCACCACGAGATATTGCCGATGCAATGAGCGACGAGGAATTGATTATGCGATTGGTGCAACTGAAAGGCATCGGTCGATGGACAGTCGAGATGCTGCTGATTTTTACGCTTGCCCGCGAAGATATCCTGCCGGCGGATGATTTTGGCGTGCGGGATGGGTATCGGCGATTAAAGGCGCTGGATAGCCAGCCCACACCAAGAGCACTCGCGGAATTAGGTTTGGCCTGGCAGCCTTATCGGACGATTGCGGCCTGGTATCTGTGGCGCGTACCGAAATAGTAATTTGGCAATATCCTTACATTCAACATGGTAATGAGATACCTATTCATGCCAGAATAACGCACTACCATGATTGCGATCCTCGAAGCCAAACGTGCCGGGCTGCTTTCCAGAAAATACTGGGCAGCCAATATTGTTTCGGGCTTGATCGTCGGCATTGTTGCGCTGCCGCTTGCCATGGCTTTTGCCATTGCAAGCGGTGCCAAACCCGAGCAGGGCATCTATACCGCTATCGTGGCAGGCGCGTTGACCGCGGTTTTTGGCGGCAGCCGTCTGCAGATATCCGGGCCGACAGGGGCTTTCATTGTCGTGCTTGCAGGCGTTTCGGCTCAATACGGCATCGCCGGCCTGCAGGTCGCTACCTTGATGGCGGGTTTCATGTTGATTGCCATGGCGTTCCTGCGCATGGGCAGCGTCATCAAGTTTATTCCTGATCCAGTCATCATCGGCTTTACCAGCGGCATAGCCGTCATTATTTTCGTCGGGCAATGGAAAGATTTCCTGGGCCTTGATGTGGTGATGGGAACCGAGCATTTCCATGAGAAATTCTGGATGCTGATACAGGCATTGCCGCATGCTCACATCGCGACTGCGCTACTCGGCGCGTTTACCCTGTTGGTGCTACTGATATCACCCAGATTCATGAAACGTGTACCGGCACCTCTGGTGGCGCTCATTCTGGCAACGGCGGTACAGGCTGTTTTCCAGTTTGAGAATGTGGCGACCATTGGAACGGCATTTGGCGGTATTCCGCAACAACTGCCGGCGTTTCAATGGCCGCAGGCCAGTTTCTCGGATGTACTGCACCTGATCGGCCCTGCCTTCACGATAGCATTGCTTTGTGCGATCGAATCGCTGTTATCTGCCGTGGTGGCAGATGGCATGACAGGTACCCGGCACAATTCGAATCAGGAGCTGTTCGGGCAGGGAATCGCCAATGTCTTTTCGCCCTTGCTGGGAGGTTTTGCTTCAACCGGCGCGATCGCGAGAACAGCGACCAATATCAAACAAGGCGCCAACAGCCCGATTTCCGGCATCGTGCATGCGCTGACCCTGCTGATTATCGTCTTGTTGCTCGCGCCGCTGGCTGAAGATATCCCGCTTTGCGCACTGGCGGCCATTCTGTTCGTGGTGGCCTACAACATGAGCGAGGTGCAGCGCTTCAAACACATGCTGATGACTGCTCCCAACGCGGATGTGGCTGTCCTGTTGATTACATTCTTTCTTACCGTATTCAGCGATCTGGTGATCGCGGTGAATATCGGCGTCATGATCGCCGCGCTGCTGTTCATGAAACGGATGTCGGAGGCGGTGATATTTGCAGAGCAGACTTCTGAGCAATTGCAGAATGAGGTTCAGGATAATGGTTTTTCCCTGCCGGAGAAAACAGTCGTCTTTGCCATGGAAGGCCCGTTTTTCTTTGGCGCCGCGGAACGTCTGGAATCAACGCTGGAAAATATCCATAGTCATGCCAATATCCTGGTGCTGCGCCTTGGCTATGTGCCGTTTATCGATGCCACAGGCATACAGGCACTGTGGGATCTGCGGGATACCTGTAAAAAATACAACACAAGGCTGGTGCTATGCGAAGTGCGCCCCAACGTGCATCACAAACTGAAACGGGCCGGACTTCTCGGGCAGCTTGGAAAAGCAAACGTGATCGACAGTCTGGCTGAGTTGAGCGGTTAAGTCGCAGGCAATAAAAAACCCTGCCAGCCTTAAAAAGGCCAAAAAGGCAGGGTTCTGGATAGCGCTATCAGCCGGATGACTTCTGATTCCGGCTTCCTGATTTCAACGCTGGCTTACTTTTGATCCCAGCTATCTTCCCACATGCAGTGCTTGATGGTGTGACGGTTCTTGATCAATTCATCGATCGAAGGTTCGTCGTTCAATGCACGCTTGATGGCGAGCTTGGTTGCTTCATAGTTGTTCTTGTACATATCGGCTTTATCGAGCTTGCCTTCTTTTTCCAGCGCGATACAGCCCGGATCGATCCAGACCAGGCTGATGATGCACAAATCGTTGGCTTGATCTTTAGGGATGATGCCTTCGATCACACAGTCCACAATCGCATCAGCCGTCGCAGCCTGCACTACACCGCCGAACAGGCTCACATCGGTGCTACCCTTCAGGGTGACTTTTGGCACCATCATGGTTGCCGGGCGAACCAACTGGTTGATGTCACGCACGGCGAACATGGCAGTGTGACCCTTGCTTTGCGCCATCATGTTGGCGAATGCGGTACCGACCGGGCCATCAACAGCACCGATAAGGATTTCCGGCATTGCAGCGGTGACATCTTTACCTTCGGTGAAAATGGTGGCTTCACCAGCCTTGAAAACGATTTTGGACATGGAATTCCTTTGATTAACGAGTGGGGAAACCCGCTATTTTACCGAAGCAAGCCGCAATCAACAAATGGCAAAATGAACTTAAGCGGATTGAAAATCAATTGCTTAGATTGTGTCTGATGGCTTAAGGACGGCCTGTATCCAAGCGCATGTCGCAATGCGGAATCCCGGCGTCCAGATATTCATCGCTGCATGCAATAAAACCTGCTTTTTCATAGAAGCCGATGGCATGTGTTTGTGCAGAAAGGCTGATATCACGCCAACCATGCTTCACACATAACTCGATGGCTGCCCGTAGCAATGCCGAGCCCACGCCTTGTTGGCGCCATGCGGCCAGTACTGCCATGCGTCCTATGCTGCCACCGCTTAACACTCTTGCACAAGCTACGGCTTTGCCTTTCATGTCATGAGCCAGTAGATGTTTGGCTGACTGATCGAGGCCGTCCCATTCCAGCTCGGGCGGTACCTGCTGTTCATGGATAAAAACTGCAGTGCGTATGGCGCTCAACTGGTCTTTTGCGCTATTCCAGTCGACTTCCGTGATTTCAATCGAAGCAGTTCGGTCTGCTGTAGTGGTCAATTCGACAGCTCATCAATGTCCTGCCGCATTTTCCCGGTAGATTGCTCTATCGATGCCGCTGCTTTTTCAGCGTTTTTCAATACCTCTCGCTGATGTTCTGCGATTTTGGGCGTCTGGTCCGTTGGTGAGCAGGCCAATAAAAAGCCGGGAAGGATGAATAGAGTAATAGTGCGTCGCATGATGGTCTCCTCGTTGCAAACTTGCAGCCACAAGTACTTACGGGCATTATGCAGCATCTTGTCGATGCAATAAATAAAGGTTAAGAGATGAATAAATATTTAGCGGTAGCGGGCAGGGTTTTACTTGGACAGATTTTTCTGGTGCAGATCATCATTCTAATCAATAGCTTCATGAATAACCCAACCGGTTATGAGCAATACCAAATGGGCATCGCTGGCCAGGGATTGCCCGGCATATTCGCGCCACTGATCATTCTGATTCAGATTGTAGGCGGACTGGCATTGATCCTGGGTTACAAAACCAGAGTCGCGGCAATCGTAATGTCGCTGTATGTTGTGTTTCTTACATTCTTTTTGCTGCCGCCGTTGCAGTATCTGGCGATAGTCGGCGGTTTGCTCGTGCTCGCGGCAAATTCCAATACGGCTTACAGCTTGGATAACCTGAAGAAATAACTTAAGGGATTACAATGAATAAAGGCGCCATCGGCGCCTTTATTCATTTAGCTATTGGTTTTCAAGCATGGTTTTCAAGCAGCAGTCAGGTTTTTCGGCAGTCGGAATACTACGTTCTCGATGACGCCTTGCAATTCAGTCACTTCAGCATCACTCAAGCTTTTTAGCTTGGTGATGACTTCCTGTACCAATACTTCAGGAGCAGAAGCACCTGCAGAGATACCTATGCGTTTTTTGCCAATTACCCATTTGGGGTCAAGATGGCTGGCATTATCTACCATATACGATTCCACCCCCTGGTTCTGTGCTACTTCACGCAGACGGTTGGAGTTGGAACTGTTGGGTGAGCCCACGACAATCACCAGATCACAATCCTTCGCCATGATCTTCACGGCATCCTGACGGTTTTGCGTGGCGTAGCAAATGCTGTCGCTTTTGGGGCCTTGAATCTCCGGGAATTTCTTTTTCAATGCATCAACAATTGCCGCAGCATCGTCGATGGATAAGGTGGTCTGCGTCACGTAGGAAAGCTTTGTGGGGTCGTTGACGATGAGTGTTTCCACATCTTCCGGCGTTTCCACCAGATACATGCCGCTGTCGGACTGGCCCATGGTGCCCTCTACCTCGGGGTGGGCGTTATGTCCGATCATGACGATCTCGCGGCCGGCCTTATGCATCTTGTCGACTTCAATATGTACTTTGGTCACCAGCGGGCAGGTTGCGTCGAACACACGCAAGCCCCGACCTTCCGCCTCGGCACGCACTGCTTTTGATACGCCATGAGCGCTGAATATGACGGTGTTGCCGGTAGGCACTTCATCCAGGTTCTCGATGAAAATCGCACCTTTGCGTTTCAATTCATCGACGACGAATTTATTGTGGACAACTTCATGGCGAACATAGATCGGCGCGCCGAACTTTTCCAGCGCTTGTTCGACGATGATGATGGCACGGTCAACACCGGCACAAAAACCTCTGGGATTGGCGAGCAGAATATCCATATATTTTCTTGATTGCTTAATCTTGATTAACTAGTCTTGATTTGTTTAGCGACCCAACCAGTGCGCGAAAGTCAGCAGCAACAGCAAGCCGACCATCAGGAAGAGTACGCGCCAGACAAGACCGATGGCGCTTTGCAGGCAGTCAGCATCTGCATCATCGCCCAGGCCAAGTTCTGGACGAAAGACGATCACGCCCTGGTAAGGTAAAGGCTCGCCTAATTTTACACCGAGTGCGCCGCCGCCGCTGGCGAGAATAATTCCGAGCGCTTTGTTCGGCCAGGTGGCAGCTTGCGTACGCCAGCAGTAGACGGCGTCTTCAAAGTCGCCAACGATGGCGAAACAGACCGCGGTGATGCGTGCGGGTAGCCAATCGATGAATTCGAAAATCTGCTCGGCGAATTGGTTGAAGGCATTGTCATTTTGCGGATGCCACTCGATTTTGAGCAAATAGGTCAGGCGATACAAAACAGCCCCTGCCGGACCCAGAACCGCAAACCAGAGGATAGGACCGAACAGTCCGTAGTGGGCACGTTTGAGGGCGGTCTCAATACTTACTCGCGATAACTGTGCGTAGCTGTAACTATCGGCATCCCCGCCCTCCCAGTTATTGAACTGGTCGCGTGCAAGGTCTATGTTCTGGTCGCGCAGTGCCGCGACGATCTGCTCCGCACGTCGCTCGAACTGGCTGAAACGCATCACCAGATAAAGTACGCCGATACCGAATAGCAAACCCAGCAGGAAATTGATGGCCAGCAGGAAGTAATAAATCATGCCGATCAGAATGGCCGGTATGAATGCGCCGACTATCCAGGCGATGACCCCATGCAGCTTTTTGCCATCATTGAAATTACGCTCAAGCCAATGTGCATAGGGATAAAAAATCTGTTGCAGCAAATCCAGCTGACGATGCGGCCGGTAATAAGTCAATACCAGTGCCGCTAACAGGGCCGTAAAGTTCATGTGCCGGTATCCCAGATTTGTGCAGATAAAGACTCTTCATAAAGCGGCATTTCAACGTGCAGTACGCTGGATTCAACGATTTCCAATGTAGGCAGATGCAAAGTGGTGTTGTGCTCTTCAGAGTAATCAATCAAGGCTGAGTAGGCCTTGCCATAAGCGAATAATGGGTGCGCCTTGATCTCAGCTACGGCGACCTCCCTGATTGGAATCGTCTCGATTTTAAGCGGGGCAGCAGGCATCTTGTCTTTATCGATCATGAAGCCGGTACGCGCTTTCAGTTCCTTGTATGGCGTGGTCCTGGGGTCTGAAAGTATCAGCGTGATCTGCGCACCTGCTTCGATACCTTGCTGTTTCAGAACGAACAATACTTCATTCTGTTTGGATGTAAGTTTGGAGTAAGGACCCTCAGCATCCAGATATGCGTAGTAATAATCGCCGCGCTCACCAGTCTCAACTTTGGCGGACGAAAACAGCCCCCACCACCATAAAATGGTGATGACAGGAATCAGGAAAACGATCAGAAAATAGGGCCAGTGTTTTTTCACGAGTTGCGAGGTGATTCAGTAATTGTCACTGATGAGTGGATACCCTCAAAAGATAACACAATCCATGCATACCATGCACTAGAAGCATTGTTGGTATAATCGCGTAATTCTTCGAACTTAGACGGCCATAGCGCATTTCAACCATGAAAAACACCGCAACGCTTTTGATTACATGCCCAGACCAAAAAGGGCTGGTTGCGGCGATTGCCGATTTTCTCTACCGGCATGATGCCAACATTCTTCATGCCGACCAGCATCAGGATGCTGAAAACAATCTCTTCCTCATGCGCGTGGAGTGGGATTTGCAGGGCGCTTCACTCAGCCAGGACGATTTTGCCGAACATTTCGAACCAATCGCCAGCCGATTTGAAATGGATTGGCAATTGAAATCCACTCAGAAACGCCCGCGTGTCGCTATCATGGTTTCCCAGTACGACCATTGTCTGGCAGATCTGCTGCATCGACATCAAGGCGGTGAACTGGATTGTGAAATCCCACTGATCATCAGCAACCATCGCCACACAGAAAAGCTGGCCGAATTTTACGGCATTCCATTCCACCTGATTGAAGTTACCAAAGACACCAAGCAGCAAGCCGAGGCTAAGCAATTCGCCTTATTCGATCAATATCAGATAGATCTCATCGTACTTGCGCGTTACATGCAGATACTATCGCCGGATTTTGTTAAGCGTTATCCGCAACGCATCATCAATATCCATCACTCTTTCTTGCCGGCATTCATTGGCGCACGTCCATACCATCGCGCGTTCGAGCGGGGTGTGAAGCTGATCGGTGCCACCAGTCATTACGTTACCGAGGTGCTGGATGAAGGACCGATCATCGAGCAGGATATTGCTCGCATCTCGCATCGTGAACAGGTGGAAGACTTGATCCAGAAAGGCCGCGATCTGGAGCGTGTGGTGTTATCCAGAGCCGTACGCTGGCATATTGAAAACCGTATATTGGTCTATGCAAATAAGACGGTTGTTTTCGACTGATACTAAGAAAAGCTGGTAGCCACAGAGGACACAGAGAAAAAACAAGAGCGTATCGGGAGCATGACTTTTGTTGGGGATTACGAGAATGTTGGAAGTCCGCTTTTACTCTGTGAACTCTGTGTCCTCTGTGGCTTAAATTTAAGTTTCTCAAGCCTCGGCCTCTTTATCGTGTAGCACTAATGTGCTACATTGGGTCTCTGTTCTTCAAGCAGGAGCCATCATGTCCACAACGACCATCCGATTACCTGACGACCTCAAGGTGCGCGTTGCCGAGGCAGCCAAGCGTTCCGGGACGACTGCGCACGGCTATATTCTGGAAGCGATTGCAGAAAAGACGGCCCAGGATGAAAGACGTGCAGGCTTCGAAGCGGAAGCTGAAGGCCGCTATGCGAAAATTATTGCCTCGGGGGAGGCTATCCCTTGGGATGACATGCGCAATTATCTGAAGGCTAAAATTGCCGGTAAGGATGTCTCGATGCCAGAAGGCCGCAAGCTCGCACGTTGATTATGGCGGTCATTGAACTTGCGCCGGAGATTGGCAAGGATTTCCAACGTATAATTGAGCACCTGGTGGAATTCAAGGTGGACAATCCGGTTCTGCGGATTGATGAAATCATTGACGCGATCGATATTCTCGCAAAGAACCCACTCATTGGGCGTCCGGCAGATTCCGGTCTACGTGAACTGGTCATCGGCCGCCGATCTCACGGCTACATCGCGCTCTATCGATACATTACAGAAGTTGATACGGTTTTCGTTCTGGCTATCAGGAGTCAAAATGAAGCCGGATATGCAGATCGTGATTAAAACTGATTACTGAGAAAAGCTTTTAGCCACAGGGCACACAGAGGTCACAGAGAAAAGCAAAAACTCGTAAGAAACGTAGCTTGGCTTGTTGGATTTCATCGGCAATGCCGTGAATCCGCTTTTACTACTCTGTGCCCTCTGTGGCTTGAAGCAAGGTTTTCAGGAGCGTTCTTTCAGAACCGACTCCAACGCAAACAACTGGTCGATAGTCTCGCGCTGGCGAATCAAATGGTGGCGATCACCGTCCACCATGACTTCAGCAGCTCTTGGCCGTGTGTTGTAGTTGGAGCTCATGCTCATGCCATAAGCGCCTGCTGACAAGATCGCGAGCAGATCACCTTCCTCTAACGCCAATTCACGATCATGGCCCAGGAAGTCGCCGCTCTCACATACCGGTCCCACTACTTCATATTGCTGCGTTGCTTGGGTGGAAGCTTTGACTGAAACGATTTCATGATAGGCATCATACAAAGCAGGGCGCATCAAATCGTTCATCGCCGCATCGACAATCGCGAAATTCTTTGCTTCGGTATGTTTGAGGTATTCCACTTTCGTCAGCAACAAACCGGCGTTGCCTACCAATGCACGGCCTGGTTCAAACACCAGTTTGACCTGGCGGTCGCCGAGTTTTTTCAGCATGGCTTTGGCATATTCAGAAAAATCAGGCGGCGTTTCGTCGCTATAGCAAATGCCGATACCGCCGCCAGCATCAATGTGCTGAATGTGGATGCTCACCTCTTCAAGTCGATCCACCAGAGCCAATACACGATCAAATGCATCGAGAAACGGCGATAGCTCGGTGAGTTGCGAGCCGATATGGCAATCCACGCCATGCACCGCGATATTCTGCATTTCAGCAGCGCGTTGATAGAGGCCGAACGCATCTTCATAAGCCACACCAAACTTGTTATTTTTCAGCCCGGTGGAAATATAAGGATGTGTTTTTGCATCGACGTTAGGATTCACTCTCAGTGAAACCGGCGCGACTTTGCCCATACTGCCTGCAACGTTATTCAGCCGCTCCAGCTCTGCGGCCGACTCCACATTGAAACAAAAAATCCCGGCTGCAAGTGCAGCCTGCATTTCGGCTGCGGTTTTGCCCACCCCGGAAAACACAACTTTTTTCGGGTCGCCGCCAGCCGCCAGCACACGTGCCAATTCACCGCCTGAAACGATATCGAAGCCGGCTCCCAATTTTGCGAACAGGTTCAGAATGCCAAGGCTGGGGTTGGCTTTTACCGCAAAGCATACCAAATGATCTACACCGGAAAATCCGGCATCAAATCTTTGAAAAGCCGATTCCAACGCCTCTCTGGAATAGACATAACAAGGAGTGCTGTAGGTGCTTGCGATCTCAGCGAGCGAAACGTTTTCGGCATGAAGCATGCCGTTTTTTGGAGTAAATGGATTCACGAGTATTGTTTTAAATTGAGCACTGGATTATTTTTTGGGCGCTGGTTTATGTTCAACGTCTTTTGGCTGAACATCCTGCGGGTACTGTTGCTCCGGGATATATAGCGGGCCTTTTGTGCCGCATGCCGTCACCATCAAACACACCAGAATTGAAAGGCAAGTCAGTCTCATTTGATTCATCATCCTGAAAATTGGATTTTAACATAAACCAATGTTTTGACAGGAACAAGGACTAGGATTACCGTTCATCCGACATTCAAAACCGATTATCTGATACAGATGGATTTCAGGATTTATTTGTAACAGGATACATTCAGCGCAAAAAGGGAAAATATAAATGCGAAACTTTAATATTCAGCAAGGCTTCTCGCTCCTCGAACTGATGATTGTGGTTGCGATTATCGGGATTATCTCCGCCATAGCAGTACCTGCCTATCAGGATTATGTGACAAGTGCCAAAACAACTGAGGCAACCTCAGGCCTGGCAGATTTACGCGTCAGGTTGGAACAGTATTACCAGGATAACCGTACCTATGCAGGTTTTGTAGACGGCGGCTGTAATTTTACGAGCAACAATAAGCCGGCAATCATTGCACAAAATTTCTCATATCAATGCGTTACGAATGCTGACAGCTACAGAATCACAGCGACTGGTAATAGTGGCAAAGGTATGAGCAGCTTTGAGTATACAATCGACGAGGATAATCTGAGAACATCCAAAACGCCAGACGGTGGTGGTGGCAATGATTGCTGGTCAACCAAAAAAGGTCACTCATGCTAATGCCAGTCAATATCCGCGGGCAGGGAGGTATGAGCCTGATCGAGATCATGATTGTGGTTGTGTTGTTGGCGATTGTCGCGGCCCTTGGTGTTCCTGCTTACAACGAAATGATACAGAACTCTCGTATTCGGATGGCTGCAGAAGGCATTCAGAGTGGCCTGCAAATTGCGCGTGCGGAGGCAATCAAACGCAATGCGCTAGTCAAGTTTGAGCTCGGTGATACTGGCACGTGGAAAGTATGCCAGATTGACAGCCCAGTAGATGTCTGCTCACCGCCCTACATCCAGCAGCGCGTTGACTCGGAGGGCTCTACCGGCAATATTACCGTGGCTGTTACTCCTGCTGGCAACATGGAGGCCATTTTCGATGGTTTTGGAATGGTGGCGAAAGATACCAACAGGTTTGAAGAGATCGATGTGGATATTGATGAAAGTGTACTGTCATCCGATGACAGCCGTGAGTTGCGGATCATTCTTGGAGCTGGGGGTAGTACGCGTATGTGTGACCCCAGCCCTAAGCTGGCAGAAACCGACCCACGTGCCTGTTAAGGGAAAGGTGATTTTGCAATGAACAGAGTATCTTTAAATCGAAAGCTCAGCGTAAAGAATCGAAACAAAAACTCGCAAAGCGGGGTGGTGTTACTTGAGTCCTTGATAGCTGTATTGCTATTTTCGCTTGGCATTCTGGCGCTGGTTGGGTTGCAAGCGACGATGGTCAAGAATACTTCTGAAGCTAAATACCGTGCGGAAGCCAGTTTTATTGCTCAACAAAAGTTGGGGGATATCTGGGTTTCCGGTACTGCATTAGCTGATCATCAGGTGGATGGTGAAGATATTTCCAGTATTCTGCCTGCCGGCACACGGTCAGTCGACATTAGCGCAGATCGAATTGTGACGGTTTCAGTGAGTTGGCAGTTGCCCGGTGAGGAAGCTCACACTTATGCGACCAGTGCGCGAATCGAGGGGATATAGTAATGGTGGCCTCGCGGAATACCCGGCATCAGTCTGGCTTGAGCCTGGTTGAGCTATTGGTGGGCTTGGTGATTGGTTTGCTAGCCACAATAGTCATCATGCAGGTATTTTCCGCTTTTGAGGGTCAACGACGTACCACATCGGGAACTGCCGATGCCCAGACCAACGGCAGCCTTGCATTGATGAATATTCAGCGTGACATGCAATCCGCTGGTTTTGGCTTATCGTTCCCGATGGCTGATAAGGAAAACAATCTTTTTAAATGCAACCCTCTGCCAGGTTCTTATGATCCGGATGATGATGCGGGTACGGACAACAATATCGAATCGTTATTCCCCATAGAAATTCAAAATGGCGCTGATGATGCCAGTGATATCTTGATTGCGCGTACGAGTACCAAGCCGATTGGTGCTGTGGCACTCAGGGTCACTAATGTACCAGATCTGGATAATATTGCCGTGGCAACCAATATTGGTTGCGAGGTTGACGACATCGTGCTGCTCAGTCATGGAACTGCTTGCGCACTCTCGCGTGTAGTAGGAATAGATGCCAACCCGCTTGATCCACGTATTGATCTTGCCGATACAGGACTTGCTGCTAATATTGCTCCGGCTGTTGAAAATGCCCGCCTGACTTGCATCGGTAAATGGTTGCCTGAAGATAAACGCGAGTTGGTTAGCATCCGTTACCAGGTGATTAACAACCAGTTGCTAAGAGATATAGGCCCGCCGGAAGAGCCCAAGCCCATTGTCGATGAAATCGTTTCATTACAGGCACAGTATGGCGTGGTGGCTTCGGCAGACAGCAATCAGGTGACGCAATGGGTAGACCCGGTAGATGAATGGACGCCAGCAAATCTGGCAGCAAATATTGATAACCGTAATCGTATTCGTGCGGTTCGTGTCGTAGTGGTGGCTCGCAATGGTTTACGTGAGAAGGAATTAGTCACATTTCCTTGTGAAACAGCCAAGGGTACTAAAAATGAAGGGCCATGTGCATGGGATGATACCGATTATGACAAGGCTCCCAGGATAGACCTTTCCACCATCAGTGATGATTGGCAGCACTATCGCTACCGTACTTATGAAACCATTATTCCTTTACGTAACATGCTTTGGTCCAAGGATGCACTGTGATGACATCTGACACTAAACCATCTTTTACCCAGCGCGGTCTGGTGCTTTTCGTTGCATTGATCGCACTGGTTGTCATGTCACTTGCAGCTGTTGCACTGATACGCTCGGTGGACACCAACACCATGATTGCCGGTAATCTGGCGTTCAGGCAAACAGCGCTGGTCGCAACTGATAGAGGCGCAGAAGCGGCACTGGGTTGGATGGAGACTGCATTAGGAGCCAATGTACTCTCCCTGAATGGGCATGTGCCTGCAGAAGGTTATTTTGCAACCTATGTAGCAGGGTGCACTGGCGAGCAGGACCCGGCTGGTAAAGCAGTTGATGCAATTCAATTAGTGAATAACTGCGGAAGGGTGGGTGTTGCTAATGATGGTCTAGGTAACGAGATTCGCTATGTCATACAACGTATGTGCTACGACTCTGCTAACTTGCCGCCCTATGATGCGGACGAGAAAACCTGCATGCTGGGTGAGGCTGAAATAGGTACGGGCAGTTTTGCTGTCAAGGATGCCAGTGAGGCAGGCATGCAGTTAGATGCCAGACAAAGTCCGGTATATCGGATTACGGTTAAGGTAACTGGCCCAAAAAATACAATCAGTTATGCGCAAACCTTTGTTTATTAGGAGTAAGTCATGAAGCGCGTTCAGGCTAGATTTCAATTGATTAGGCATATATCCAGAGTCCTGGCGCTGGTCGGGATGGTTTCTTTTGCAGGCCATGCCAATGCAAAGTTGCCCGTGACCTCGCCGCTCGACCTTGCGACCATTCCTTTGTCTAATAGCCCTACCGTTTCCATACAGCCTAATCTGCTGTTTATCATGGATGATTCCGGGAGTATGGCGTGGGATTACATGCCGGATTACGTGAGTTCAGGTACTACCTGCGCTTCTGGTGATCTGCTTTGCCGTGATGCGAGCTACAACACGATGGCCTACAATCCCGAAATTCGTTATCTGCCACCGGCCCATTTCACTGCAAGCGGTCTCAATAGCACAACTTATCCTAGCCAGACCGGACTGGCGACCGCAACTGGCGCCAGCAGCGCAACAAAACCCAACTGGCGCCAAGTAAAAAACAATCCCTACACTAGTACCGCGACTCGCAATATTGAGACAGATACCTATTTCTACCATATTGTGCCAGGCGAGTATTGCACTAAGCGGGATCTGAGAGTTTGCGTAGCACAATCAGCCCCTACAACCACGCATCCTTATCCTGCGCCAGTGAGGTTTTGTAACAACACGACCAATGCCAACGCTGTTAATCCTGCGGCTAACAGTTGCCAAGCGACCAGACTGACAGGATTTACAAATCTCAGGATGCCGATACAACGGACCGGCACAATTACCATTAGCTCTGCATCAGGAAACCCTGTAATCAGTGGGGTCGTCGTGAATGGTCGGCAGATTATGTCTGGTAATACTACCGGTGGTAATACTAACACTACATCAACCCTGGCCCAGCGTATCAGAGATAGAATCAATGACTGCGAGTTCAATATTGCAGGCAATTGTACGATTGCTGGCTATAGTGCAACCGTCTCAGGTAGTGTGATTACAATCACCGGCCCTACAGCCTTTAGCGGATCAGCAAATGCACCAACCACGACCACTGGCACTTTAGGCACTACGCGAGGTAATTTCACAAAATCTGGCACAGGTTCCAACATCCCTGGTGAGAAGCTGTTTGCGGTGATTTCGAATGGTGTCAATAGTTATCCCTTGCCAGGAAGTTTGACCAAGGCATCTGGCCGCACCGACTGTGCTGGCAGCGCCTGCACCTACGTCGAGGAAATGACCAATTACGCCAACTGGTGGGCTTATTATCGTACGCGTGTGCAGACGATGAAGACAGCAGCCAGTCTGGCTTTCAAGGATGTGGGCGATGACTTCCGGGTCGGCTTTATGACGACATCCACACGCGCTGCCAATATGCTTAATTTTGCTACGTTTAATACAGCACAAAAGGCAGCCTGGTACAGCAAGTTGTTTAACTCCCCTGCAGACCGTAACACACCGCTACGCGGCGCACTGTCGAAAGCCGGGCGAATTTATGCAAACGAGACTAGTGCCAAACGAGGGGTTTTCACTGATCCCATTCAGTATGAATGCCAGCAGAATTTCACTTTGCTTACCACAGATGGTTTCTGGAATGAGACTGATGAGACCTCTACCTATGCAGGGGGGCCGGTTGGTCTTGACGGCAGTAATGTTGGCAATCTGGATAGTGCAGCTCTTGGAACCCCCAGGCCGCTACGTGAAGGTACGACTGCCCGTGCTAATACCTTGGCTGACGTTGCAAAATATTATTATGACAATGACTTGCGTACGACTGAACTTGGCAATTGTAGTGGCGCGCTTGGCTCTACTGTTTGTGAATCACCAGCACCTTCAACAGCGAATAAAAAGCAGAAGATGGTGACCATGACACTGGGTATGGGGGTGGATGGTACGCTTGCTTATACCACCGATTACAAAACAGATACCGAGGGTGATTTTGCCGCACTAAAGAGTGGTGCCAAGAACTGGTCAGACCCGATTGCGGATACTACCGCAGCACGTATTGACGACCTCTGGCATGCAGCAGTCAATGGCGGCGGCACCTATTTCAGTGCCCAGAATCCGACCGATCTGGTGAATCAGTTGAGAGATGCGCTGGCATCCGTAGCTGTGAAGGTAGGTGCCGGTGCGGCGGCTGCAACCAGTACACTCAACCCGGTTGCTGGTGATAACTTTGCTTATGTGGCCAGCTATACAACCGGCCTTTGGACCGGAAATCTGGAAAGGCGCAATATCAATACCGATACCGGTGCGTTTGGTGTAACAGCATTAAGTTGTGTTGAAGATGTGTTGCCAACCGCAAGTTGCACTTCACCATCCAGCATCAAGGGCGATGGTTTGGGCGGCTATTTCTGTGAAACCCCGGATATCACCGAAGCAGAGTCTTGTGCAAGCGGTACCTGGGATGCAGAAAACTCATTATGTAAGGTTCCTGTAGCTGCCTCATGCAGCGGTACCCTGAAGAGCAAAGTCAGCAATTTTACCGATACCCGCACGATATATATGAAGGTGGGTAGCAGCCTTGGCAACTTTACTTTTGACAATATGACGGCTTCACAGAAGACGACATACCAGACCAGTTTTCTTTCAGCTAATTTATCTCAGTGGAGCTACCTGATTGAAACCTTGACACCTGCACAGCTCGCAACTGTTCCGGGGGCTAATCTGGTCAAATATATACGCGGTCAGAAAGGCTACGAAGAGACAGCAACTGATCCGGGTAATCGCTTTTATCGCAAGCGACAGGCGGTGATGGGCGATATTATTGATTCCACACCAAAATTCATTGGTCGCCCCACATTCAGTTACAGTGATCCGGGTTATGCTGCTTTCAAGAGTGCTAACCAGAATCGTGCTGGTACCGTTTATGTGGGCGGCAACGATGGCATGTTGCACGCGTTTGACGGTAATACCATGCAAGAGCGCTGGGCCTATGTACCATCCATGGTGATCCCCAATCTCTGGAAACTGGCAGATACCGGGTATGCAACCAAGCATAGCTATTACGCGAACGGTGCCCCCACCATTGCCGATATCTGTGTCTCCGGCTGTTCATCCGCAGGAGCCGTGTGGAAAACTATCCTGGTTGCCGGGCTGAACGGTGGAGGGCGGGGCTATTATGCGCTGGATATTACTAATCCAAACTTGCCCACACTCCTATGGGAGTTTGATGCCGGCAATGAACCTAACTTGGGCTTTACCTATGGTAATCCGGTAGTGACAAAAAGACCTGACGGGAGGTGGGTGGTGTTGATTACCTCTGGTTATAACAATATTCCGGATAACAGTACTTTTTACAATACGGCAAACTTCAAGCCAAACAATCCTGCGTGGTTCACAACCGGGGATGGTAAAGGCTATCTGTTTATTCTGGATGCTGTAACCGGTAGCAAGCTGACGCAGGTTTCCACAAATGTGGGAACGCCTGCGGTGCCAAGCGGGCTTGCAAAAATCTCCGCATATGCGAATGATCCAGAGGTTAATAACACTACAAGCTACATTTATGGTGGTGATCTGCTTGGCAATCTGTGGCGTTTTGATTTGTATAATAATTCGGTCATGAAATTGGCTGAGTTTGGTAGTACGCAACCTGTGACGACTGCTCCGGAGCTTGGGCAGATCAGGAAAAAACGCGTCGTATTTGTTGGTACAGGCAAGTATCTTGAAGTGACTGATTTGACAGATACCAAGCAACAAACACTTTACGCGATCAAGGACGATGACAGTGCGGTTACCCTTTCCAGTCCCAAGTCTGATCTTGTACAGCAGACGATTATCTCTAGCGGTGCTGATACTCGGCAGTCTGGAAGCAGTAATGATGTGAACTGGGATACGGGGCTGGGGTGGTATATTGACTTTCCTGACACGGGCGAGCGGCAGAATGTACCTTCAGAACTGGTGTTGGGTACATTACTGGTGCCGACCACGGTACCTACTTCTTCCGCGTGCCAACCTGCAGGTTATGGCTGGCTGACGTTTCTTGATTATCGCAGTGGTCGTGCGGTGACCAACGCAGAAGGCATGGTTTCGCAAAGAAGCAATGCACCTATCGTTGGTTTCAATGTAATTTCGATTGGTGGTAAACCCAAGGTCAATATTGTGACTGCGGATGACCCTAATCCCAAGTTGGTTGACGCTGTCAAGTTCCAGGGTACAGGTACCGGCTTTCAGGGAACGCGTGCCATCTGGCGTGAGTTGATAAAGTAAATTCGAGATACTGAGAACAAAAAAGGGGCATTGCCCCTTTTTTGTTCTATTTGAATAGCCAGTCATGGACTGTGCATGAGTCTTGCAAGCACTAGCCCGTTAATCATGCCGAATACCAACGCGGCTAGTGCAAACAGCGGGGTGAGATAAATAATCCCGCTATGCGGAATCAACCATAGCCAGACAATCAATAACTGCCCGGCAATGTGTGCAAATGCAGCAAAAATGCTCAGGCTGACCGGACCAAACCATTTGATGGGTAATTTGATGGTCAACGCCAAGATGGTGAGACTGCTCAGCGCGCCACCCAGGCTAAGCAAAAAAGTGGGCGAGAACAGTTGGCCGAGTAGCAGGCTGCCTGCAAAGATACGTAGCAAGCTCACCCAGACAGCTGTACCAATCCCATATTGATAGAGCACATATAGCGTAACGATATTAGCAATGCCGGGTTTAACGCCAGGCAGTGGGGAGGGCAATACGGCTTCTATAAGGTGCAGGCCTATGGCGAGGGCGGCCAGCTTGGCGATGTGGTGATCGTCCTCTGTTGCGGTAAATGTGTGGCGGGTGTTTTCGTACATATCAATGATGGAATACGGATTTCAGTCTTTAGTTTATCTGTTTCCAGGACCTGACCTCAACACTGTTTCGCGTCATGTTTTCGCTGCCGCCATAGATCAGTTGAGGAATTAATGTGGCATTCCCGGCGAGTTTCATCCACTTGTTGATGCCTGTCAGAAAGTCAGCGTTGAAAGTCTGGCCGGATTTGATCTCTACCGGCATCAGTTTGTCACCTTGTTCAATCACGACATCAATCTCATCTCCGGTATTGTTTCGCCAGAAATACAGATTTGATGCCAAGCCCTGGTTATATCTCTGTTTCATTAATTCGCTTATCACAAAGTTCTCAAACAGCGCGCCGCGCGAAGCGTGAATGGACAGATGCTCGGCATCACGAATGCCCAGCAGGAATGCAGCCAGGCCGGTGTCATGGAAGTAGAGCTTGGGAGTCTTGACCAAGCGTTTGCCGAAGTTCTGATGGTGCGGCTGAAGCAGAAATACGACATAGCCTGCCTCAAGCACCGACAGCCAGCTACGAATCGTGTTATGCGACACGCCGCAATCTGTTGCCAAACTGGACATATTGAGCAGCTGGCCGACACGTGCCGCGCACATCTTGATAAAACGCTGGAACAAACTCAGATTCTGCACTTCCACGATCTGACGCACATCACGCTCGATATAGGTCATGACGTAGTTGGCAAACCACTTTTCCGGTGCCAGATTACGGTCATAGATGGGCGGGTATAAGCCACGCCAAAGGATATCATCGAGGCTTCCAAGGGACACATTCGAGGCCTGCAGTTCCTGTAATGAAAATGGTAGCAGCTGAATAAGTCCGACGCGCCCAGCCAGCGTTTGCGTGATATTCGACATCAGGCCGAATTGCTGTGATCCGGTCAGCACAAACAAGCTCATTCGCTTTTCAACATCAACGCGCGTCTGCAGGTATGAGAACAGATTCGGGCAGCGCTGGGCTTCATCGAGGATTGCGCCATCAGGAAAGCGGGCAAGGAATCCGCGAGGGTCCTGGTCAGCGAACTCGCGTTCATCGAGATCCTCCAGTGACACATAGCGCTTATCAGGGAAGGCGGATTGGGCGAGTGTGGTTTTACCAGCCTGGCGCGGGCCAGTGATAGCCAGGATGGGATAGCCCTTGGCAAAATCCAGGAGAACCGCTTCAGCTTGACGTTTGATCATATCTTACAATTTGTAAATTATATTTACAGATTGTAAGATAACGACAGTGAATGTCAAGCTGGATTTGTTGCAGGATGTGAGTGCCAGGGCGTATTCACACAAATCGTGAAATACGAATAGTCATCAATAGTTCAGAGAATCGTAGGGCTTGCTGTTGCCTAACAGTTCGACGCTGACCTGGTTCGGCAGGCACATCGCCACTTGCCCCGCTTGTTCCAGCCAGCCTTGTTTGACGCAATATTGGCGTGGGCTGGGGTCGCTGGCTACACGTACTTTGCCGTTGTCGATTGCTATTCTGGTGGTGCCGAGAGGGCCGGGAACATCTATAGTTCGCTGCTGATTGAGGCTTAAAGTCGAGTAAATCTGGCTGCCTGCACGGATTTGCACTTTGCTTGCTGTTTCGCCCAGCCATAGCGTGTTGAATAAGGTGATTACTGCGATGATCCCGATACCGGTAACCAGGTAATCTCCCCATTTGAGGTTACTGAATAGATCACTGCGGCGTTTTAATAAGCCCATTGGCATCAGGATTCCATTGAGTACGCTTTTTCATTTCAGGGCTGATCTCTACATGGCCTTGATCGTCAATCACCAGGTAATGCGTGACCCCAAGTTGTTCAGCCAAGGCGCTGCGTTGATCTGGTTTTGAAATGAAAATAGGTTTGGAAGTCACATCGGATAAGGTGCCGCTGAATTTTCCAGGCGGGATAAGCACGGTGACGGATAGCGTGTGTTGCGCCGGATAGCCGGTACGCGGGTCAAGTACGTGGCAGTAACGCATGCCATCAAGCTCAAAATACCGCTGGTAGTCACCAGAGGTACCAACTGCCCAGCCATTTTCGAGATCAAGCGCAGCTATCGCGCCGGAATTGCGCGGATGACGTATACCTATACGCCAGTTTCTCTCGCCATGCCTGCCTAGCGCAATGACATTGCCGCCGATATTGATCAATGCATTGTTTGCGCCTTGCGCTTTCAAATATGCTGCTGCCCTGTCCAGGGCATAGCCTTTGGCATAACCGCCAAGATCCAGCTTGACCGCAGGATTTTTGCTCCGGATTTGAATCTCGGCTTCAGTACGGTTGATTGAAATGTCACTCATCTGCGGGTTGGAGGCCACCAGTTGTTTGATGGCAGTCTGGTCGATACTGACTGGGTTGAAGCTATCGCTTTGAAATCCCCATTGCTTGATGAGGCCACCGATCGCCGGGTTGAACAGGCCACTAGATTGCAATGAGAGTGCTTTTGCTTGTTCGATGATGTTGGCTAACTCTTCATCGATGATGACAGTTTCCTCAGCAGCAAAAGCCTGATTCACCCGGCTCAGTTCGCTGCTTTCATCCCAGGCATGCAGTTTGTTGTGCAGACGCTGAAAATCCTGTTGGATGGTGGCGGCAAGGTCGGCAGCGCGCTTGGCGTCTTCACCGTAAATGCTGATATCGACCAGCGTGCCGAATACATAGCTTTGCGATTGATAGAGAGGTTCGCGCCCGCAGGCAGCCAGGACAAAAACCATCAGCCACAGAGCACACAGAGACCACAGAGTTATTGGGCGGTGCATGGCTGACTCAGGTTTTCTCTGTACACTCTGTGTGCTCTGTGGCTAAAGATGTTGTTCCAGTGCATCCATGAAAACTTCCGCTGGGTTGCAATCGGTCTGTGCCGCGATTTCGACCATGCCGGTCGGGCTGGTCACGTTGATTTCAGTGAGGTGTTCACCAATCACATCCAGTCCTACCAGGAAGAGGCCTTTTTCTCTCAACACTTTACCAACTGTGGTGGCTATCTTGCGGTCGCGTTCTGTCAGTGGCTGTGCCACCCCTTTGCCGCCAGCAGCCAGATTACCTCTGGTTTCACCTGCTTGTGGAATGCGTGCCAGGGCATAAGGCAAGGGTTCCCCGTCGATGACGATGATGCGTTTGTCACCATCGACGATTTGCGGCAAGTAGCGTTGCGCCATGATGGTACGTTTGCCGAAATCGGTGATGGTTTCCAGAATCACGCCTATATTGGGATCGGTTTTTGTCAGGCGGAATACACTGCTGCCGCCCATGCCATCCAGCGGTTTGACGACGATGTCATCATGCTCTGCCAGAAATTCACGGATGAGTGATTGTTCACGCGTGACGAGAAATTCCGGCGCAAATTGCGGGAACAGCGCAACAGAGAGCTTTTCGTTCCAGTCTCTGATGGAAGCTGGATTGTTCAGGACATAAGCGCCCTGTTTTGCAGCGATCTCCAACAGATATGTGCTGTATAGAAACTCATTATCGAAGGGCGGGTCCTTGCGCATGATGACGGCATCGAAATCTTCCGGTGCGGTTTCTTTTGGCTCACCAACTTGATACCAGTTATCACCTTCACTAAATGCAAAACTGCGGCTGATGAGTCGCGCTTTATCCTGCCTCAGAATCAGGTCGCCCTGTTCTGCGACGAACAAGGCATGGCCTCGTTGCGCTGCAGCACGCATGATGGCGAGACTGGTATCTTTGTAGGTGGTGAGCTTATCCAGCGGGTCGAGTATGAATGCTAAACGCATGGCTTACCTGAGAGGGTCGGTTTCTTCAAGTTCGATGGCGGCAGCCAATAGCGCGAGACGGGCAACCACGCCATAAGCGTAGAAGCGGTTAGGGAGCGCATCTGGCGCCCTGCTTGCATCGGGCAAGGAGCATGAGGTTTCAAAGGCCAATGGCACGAAATGCATGCCGGGTGCATTCAGGTTTTCGTCGACGGCACGGCCTGTGTGGACACGGTAAAAGCCGCCGACCACATAGTGGTCCATCATGTAGACCACAGGTTCCGCAACTGCGTCGTTGATGCTCTCGAAGGTATAGACACCTTCTTGCAGAATGACTTCGCTGACTTCCTGGCCTTCTTTGATGACGGACATCTTGTTGCGCTGTTTGCGATTCAGGTCACGTACATCCGCCGGGCTTTTCACTGTCATGATGCCCATGCCGTATGTGCCGGCATCGGCCTTGACGATGACGAATGGTTCCTGTTCTACGCCATATTCCTTATACTTTGCGCGAATTTTGGCCAGCAGGCTGTCGACCTTGAGCGCCAGGCACTCTTCACCGGTACGGGCATGAAAATCGATTTCGCCACAGGTTTCAAAGTAAGGGTTCAACAGCCATTCATCGATATCGAGCAGCTTCGCGAATTCACTCGCTACTTGATTGTAAGCACTGAAATGCTGCGATTTGCGGCGTGTGGCCCAGCCGGCATGAAGTGGTGGAATCAGGTTCTGTTCGATATTTTTCAGGATATCTGGAATGCCGCCGGACAAATCGTTGTTGAGCAGCACTGCGCAACTGTCGAAGCCGTCGAGCACCAGGCGGTTTCCTACGCGCTTCACCGGCTCCAGCAAAATACTGCCTCCGTCCAGAGTTTCCAGATAGGTGGGCTCGATAATCTCAGGATTGATGGTGCCAATGCGTACTTCCAGGCCTGCCTGCCTGAGGATGGTGCAAAGTGCAGCGATATTGCGCAGGTAATAGGTGTTGCGCGTGTGATTCTCGGGAATCAGCAGCAATCGATGTGCTTCCGGACAGACTTTCTCAATCGCTGCCATGGTGGCTTGCACACAGAGTGGCAGAAAGTCCGGATTCAGGTTATTGAAACCGCCAGGAAAAAGATTGGTATCAACAGGCGCCAGTTTGAAGCCGGCATTGCGCAAATCGACAGAGGCATAGAACGGCGAAGCGTGTTCCAGCCATTGGCTGCGGAACCAGTGTTCGATTCTGGGCATGGCTTCAAGCATGCGTTTTTCGAGGTTCAGAAGCGGGCCGTTGAGGGCAGTTGTCAGGTGTGGGACCATGAATAGATCACATAAAAAGTAATCGCATGATTCTAGCGTATATTGCGCGGCGCATGATGAGTAAAAGAGCGGCGCAAAAAAATCGGGCGCAGAGCGCCCGTAAGAGGAGGAGATAAACATGGAAACCAAGCAGGCTATGTTCGAGGGTCTTTCAACCGGTTGAGCACAATTTGCTTAAGTTATATTTAGCAATACTTGTGCCAATAATAAAGGCCGAAAAAACGTGGTTTTCCCGGCCTAATTTTGGCAATTAGAAATTAGCTGCACTGATAAAAAGAATCATCACTGAAAATTGCTCATTCATGGTGCGTGGCCTGATTAACTATTCGTTGATGAAACATCAAGCTTCATTTAGTACAGGCAATAAAAAAGCGGACATTTTCATGTCCGCTTTTTTTATCTGAAGAAACTCAGAAGTGAATTAGCTTAGTAGTTATAAGCGCGTTCACCATGTACTGTTGTGTCAAGACCTTCACGCTCTGATTCTTCGCTGACGCGCAGACCCATGAGCAGATCAATAACCTTGAACAGGATGAAGCTGATAATACCGCACCACAAGATGGTGACGCCAACAGCTATGATTTGAACATACACTTGACCGGCCATTGTTACGCCTTCTTCGTAGCCAACACCACCAAGTGATGTTGCTGCAAGTATGCCAGTGCCGATAGCACCAACAATACCGGCTACACCGTGGATGCCGAACACATCGAGTGAATCGTCATAGCCTAACCAGCTCTTCAAGCTTGTTACTGACCAGAAGCTGATGATACTTGCGACGAAGCCCAGGACAATCGCACCCATTGGGCCAACAAAGGCACAAGCTGGAGTGATCGCAACAAGACCAGCAATCGCACCTGAAGCACCGCCCAACATGGAAGCCTTGCCACGTGTCAGCCATTCGATGAATAACCAGCCGATGACTGCAGCAGCAGTAGCAACTTGAGTGTTCACCATCACAAGACCGGCAGCACCGTCAGCAGCAAGTTCGCTACCTACGTTGAAGCCGTACCAGCCAGCCCACAACAGTGATGCACCAACCATTGTCAGTACCATGCTGTGCGGAGGCATCGCTTCCTTACCGTAACCAAGACGTTTGCCAACCACGATGGAACCAACCAGTGCTGCAATACCAGCGTTGATGTGAACGACCGTACCACCAGCAAAGTCCATCGCGCCGAGTTCTGCCAGGATACCACCGCCCCATACCATGTGAGCGACTGGGAAATATACTAATGTTACCCATAGCGCCATGAACACGAGCATTGCGGAGAACTTGATACGTTCAGCGAAAGCGCCAACGATCAGAGCCGGAGTGATAGCGGCAAATGTCAACTGGAATGTGATGAACACATATTCAGGAATGGTGCCGCTCAGTGATTCGGGGGTTACACCAGATAAGAACGCCAGTGAAAGACCGCCGACATAACCGTTCAGGCTTCCGCCGTCACTGAATGCCAAGCTGTAACCATACACAACCCAAATAATAGACATGAGTGAGAAGGTGACAAATACCTGCATCAGCACTGACAGCATGTTTTTAGCACGCACAAGACCGCCGTAGAACAACGCCAATCCTGGTATTGCCATAATGATGACAAGTACTGTAGCAACGATCATCCAGGCAGTATCGCCAGAATTAAGAGTCTCTTCTTCTTCAACCGCTTCTTCAGCAACTGACACTTCTTCAACTGCAGGTGCTTCTTCAACAATGAATTCAACCGCGGGTGATTCCTCAACCGGCAGTTCTTCCTCTGCAAAGCTCAGGCCG
>CAZOZB010000011.1:33952-86349 GCA_964584185.1 uncultured Methylophilaceae bacterium | reverse complement strand
AGTGGGATTATGACGGCATCAACGAAGTGATCCTGTTCGACAAGGGTGGCAAGACTTATGCATGGCACCATGACCGTAACGGTTTCGCATACACCTTCGAAGCAAACACCGGCACATTGGTATCAGCAGAAAAAGTACACCCTTTCGTTAACTGGGCGACGCATGTGGATCTGAAGTCCGGCATACCGCACAAGGATGGCAGGTACTCCACCCATCAGGACTACAACGCCAAGGGTATCTGCCCTGCTGCACTGGGTACCAAGGATCAGCAGCCAGCAGCTTACTCACCGCGCACCGGTCTGATGTACTCCCCACTGAATCACGTATGCATGACATACGAGCCAGTGGAATCCAAGTACATTGCCGGTCAACCATGGGTGGGCGCTACTTTGACCATGTTCCCCGGCCCTGATGGTGTCATGGGCGGTTTTGCTGCTTACGAGCCAATGACCAACAAGAAGGTCTGGTACAACAAGGAAAAGTTCTCCGCCTGGGGTGGTGCGCTGACGACAGCTTCCGACCTGGTGTTCTACGGCACACTGGATCGTTGGTTCAAGGCAGTGGATGCACAATCCGGTAAGGAGCTATGGAGACATCAAGTCGGTTCAGGCGTGATTGGTAATGCCTTCACATACAGCCACAAGGGTAAACAATACGTTGGCGTATTCTCCGGTATCGGCGGCTGGGCTGGTGTTGCGATGAACCTTGGCCTGACCAACCCGACAGATGCGCTTGGTGCTGCTGGTGGTTATGCAGAGCTGACCAAGTACAACGCTGCTCCTGGTGGCGGAACCCTCAATATATTTGCTCTATAAAGGCTTACAGCGTCATCTCTCGTTAAGGAGGTGACGCTGACAATAGCTCCATTGAAAATCTCCGTAGTTTGGTGATTTCAATTTTCTCCCTCACTCCGCCAAAGTGAGGGATTTTTTTATGCAGGAATCAGAAGAAAACCGGATTGACTAGAAATAATCGAAAAGTGAAAGTCCTGATGTTCTCACAAAGGATTTCTGCGCAGCTTCCAGAATGATCTGTTGTTGAGAAACATCGGACAGCGCCTTGACATAATCCAGCTCTTCAATTTGCGATAACGTCTCTGCATATTGCAATTTCATCTCCTGGCCAAACTCTTCCAGCGCATCAAGTTCGTTCAGTCGCGTACCGACCATGGCGCGCGTTGCCAGTATATTATCCAGACCGGTGTCCAGGCCGTTTTGTGCTGTAGCCAGTCCACTGGAAAATGCCGCGGCACTCGCATCGTCAGTAATCGGCGTTTCCAGTAGCGTCGCCAAATCATTCAATGCCTGGAAAATATCATTGCCGCCCGCGAGAAAAACCGATGCTCCAGTGTCTGCAACCTCCATTTGCCGGGATGCGCTCACCTGCAGCAGACGTTGCTGGTTGTCGCCTTGATAGCTTGCGCCGGTGGCAGTTTTGACAAAAGGAGCTGTCTGGCTTTGGTAGCCGGAAAAAATATAATTACCGTCACCATCTTTTGTGTTGGCCAGACCGATCAGCTGATCCAGTGCAGCACGTACATCCATCGCTAGAAAGCTGCGCTCTGCATCCGAATAGCTCGCATTACCGGCCGAGACCATGGTCGATTTTACTGACAGCAATACATCCGTCACATTGTTCAATGTGGTTTCTTCAGCAGCAAGGTTGCGAGTCGCCACTTTTCTGTTTTCTGAATGTTGGGTATTGATATTGTCGGCTTGCCTGATCTGCAGCGCTCTGGCTGAACCCACAGGATCATCGGAAGGCGTCAGGATTTTGCGGCCGGTAGCGATCTGTTGCTGCAGCTTCACTTGCGATGCTGTCAGTTCACCAATGCGGGCTATCCCTGTTTGATAGATGGTATTCGTACTAATCCGCATGATCGTTCCTTTTCATTATGCTAGCGGCCTATCGTCAGTATCAGATCAAACATCTGGCTGGCGATCTGCATCATCTTTCCTGCTGCCTGATATGCTTGTTGGTAGCGCAACAAATTGGTCGCTTCCTCATCCAGGTTGACGCCCGAAACCGATTGCTGGGAGGTAATCGTACCTTCCAGCATTTTGGCCTCAGCCTCGCTCATCACTTTCAATTCATTGGTCTTGTTGCCTACCAGGCTAACCAGTTGGCTGTATGCACCTTCAAAACTGGTCGTACCATTTGCGGTAGTCAAGGCGCTTTGAAGCGCAGCCAGCTTGAGTGCATTACCGTTGTCAGCATTACCGGCAGTCGCCAGTTCTGCCAAAGCGATTTCATTGATATCCGTGACGGCTACAGAAAAACTGCTGGCAGCCGCCGATGTCGGCTTGATGAGAAAACTATCCCCCGGGTTCATGGCACCGTTGCTGATGCTGAACTCCACCCCATCAATAGTTTGCGGCAGCGTGGCAAAAGTCTGGGAAGTACCGGTATCAAGCTTGATTAAGGTGTAGTTGGCGCCATCATACTTAAGCCGGTAATTACTGCCGGTGAGTGCTGACGAGCTATCGATGGAAGCTTCCAGCTCCGCATTGCCGGTATTGTTTACATTCTGATTAACCAGAGGTGCAGGAATATTAAAGAAAACGCCTCCGGCATTGCCGGCCTTGTCATAGCCAAGCATGTGCTGCGCATTGAAGGTTTCAGCCAGGGAAACGGCAACCAGGCCGAGCTGGCCGCGAACAGTATCAAGCGATTTTTCACGGAACTGTATCAAACCACCCAATGTGCCGCCAGAAAGCGTGTTGCTGCCCAGCACAACCGTGCCGGAACTGTTCACATAACCGACTTCCAGCCGATTGGGGTCTGTTGCAGATCTCAATGTCGTCAGCGAAAACCTCTCGTTGCCGACAACCAGTGCCTGTCCATTGCCGATAAAAATACTGTATTTACCGTCGTCCTGTTTAACGACATCCACTTTGATTTGCTTGCTCAGTTCGGCAACCAATTGATCGCGCTGATCCATCAGGTCATTCGGTGGATTGCCGCCAGCAATGTTTGCCGCTTCGATGGATTTGTTCAGCTGTAAAATCTGCTCGGAGTACGAGTTAATCAGGCTGACACTGGCAGTGACTTGTGAATTGACGTCCAACTCGATCTCATCGAGCCGATTGCCCAGGCTTTGAAAACGTGAAGCCAGCGCTTGCGCATTGGATAACAAGGTTTGGCGGCTGGCAGAATCGCCGGGATTGGAAGCAGCCGTCTGCATGCTGCTGAAGAAATTCTGGATAGCAGGAGATAATCCGGCACTGGCATTGGCCAGCAGATTATCGATCTGGTTCATCTGGTTGGCATAGGTACTCAGTTCGCCAGTTGAGCTCAAACCGCTGGAAACCTGCCGGTTCAGGATCTCGCTGTAAATGCGCTGTATGGTCACTACCTGGGTACCTTGACCGATATAACCGTAACCGTAATTTTGCGCTAATGCCGCACCCTGGATCATTTCCTGGCGCGTGTAACCCGGTGTCGCGGCATTGGCGATATTATGCCCTGCAACACCAATCCCTACCTGGGCCGCATTTAATGCAGTCTTACCGATGTTGAGTATGTTAGATGCCATGATCCAGCTTGCCTGTTCTGATTAATGGGTATGTCGGCAGCTTCCGACGAAAACTTTAATATGCTTCACTTCAGTCCCAATGGTGCATTATGCTGCTGTCGTCTGCTGTACAACTTTAATCAATTTATCCGCATATTTGGGGTCGGTCGCGTATCCCGCGTTCTGCAATGCCTGCGCGTATGAGGACAAGTGCTGCACGTTATCCATCACAGCCTGGTAACGCGGGTTCTTGCTGATCAAATTGGCAAAGTCCTTGAATGACTCCGCATAGGAGTCATAAGCGCGGAACTTCTCGACGCGCTGGGTTTTTTCACCATTGATATATTCGGTGGTCATGGCCTCAGCCACTTTGCCATTCCAGTTACCTGTGGCTTTGATGCCGAACAGGTTATAGCTGGGACTGCCATCAGCGTTCTTGATCTCATGTTTACCCCAACCGCTTTCCAGCGCGGCCTGCCCCACCATGAACTGTGCGGGAATACCGGTAGCGCGGCTGGCTTCCTGCGCATGACCGATCATTCTTTGCTGAAAATCAGCAACATGCCCAGGCTGGTTACGCGCGGTCGGCGTATTGAATTCCTGCGCCATTTTCTGGATCAATGCTTGTGGGATTGCAGACAACTCGTCCGATTCAGGAGTGCTGAAACCGGGCACCTGGGCACCCGGCGGTATCGTACCGGCGCTTTTGGTCAGCTGGCGTATCAGTACATCAGCCAGGCCCATGCCTTTGGATGCCAGGGTCTGGCTTAACTGCTGATCCAGCATGGCGGTATAGGTGCGGGTCTGGTCGCTCTCGAACATGCTCTCCTGCGGCGTGGCATCACGCATGCTTTTCAGCATCATGTTGAGGAACATCGCCTCAAACTGCTTGGCAGTTTCACGTATGGCTTCCGGCGAGTTTTCCTTGGCTGCCGCCCTGAGATTGTTCAGGCCGTTGCTATCGAGCGCCAGTTTGCTGCTGAGGTCAGGCTGATTGATCATTTAAATGATCTCCAGCTCCGCACGGAATGAACCTGCTGCTTTCATTGCCTGGAGAATCGCCAGCAAATCCTGTGGCGTAGCACCAATGGCATTCAAGGCTTTAACCACTTCCGCCAGCGAAGCGCCTTCTTCAAGCATCATCACCTGGCCGGGTTCTTTGTTGATCTCAATCTGTGAGATCGGCACCACGACGGTATCGCCACCAGCCAGCGGATTCGGCTGGCTGATTACCGGGGCCGTATTGACGATCACCGACAAGTTGCCGTGCGAGACGGCACAGCTTTCCAGCCTGACATGCTGCGTCATGACGACAGAACCTGTACGTGCGTTCATGATGACTTTTGCTGCGGTACTGGTCGGAGCTACGCTGATCGACTCCAGCCTGCCCAGAAACGCCACGCGATCTTCCGGACGGTCAGGGGCATTGACCCTGATCACACGCCCATCCTGTGCCACTGCAGTGCCGGGGCCGAATTGCATGTTGACCGCATTCACCACTTGAGCCGCTGTAGAAAAGCTGGATTCGGTAAGCTCCAGATTGATGGTATTGCCTTCTGCAATCACATTGGGCAATGTGCGCTCGACTGTTGCGCCGGCAGAAATCCTGCCTACGCTCAAATGATTGATCTGTGCCGAACTGCCGCTTGCCGAGGCACCGACGCCGCCGACCACCAGATTACCCTGCGCCATCGCATAAATCTGGCCATCAGCGCCTTTAAGCGGTGTCATGACCAAAGTACCGCCACGTAAACTTTTTGCATTACCCATGGATGAAACCGTGACGTCCAGCGTCTGCCCGGCCTGGGCAAAAGCCGGCAATGCGCTGGTGACCATCACTGCGGCGACATTCTTCAACTGCAGGTTTGTGCCTGTCGGTAAATTAACGCCCATCTGCTGCAACATGCTGATGATGCTCTGAACGGTAAACGGAGTCTGCGTCGTCTGGTCGCCCGTGCCATCCAGACCCACCACCAGGCCATAACCGACCAGCTGGTTGTTCCGCACACCTTGTATCGTCGCCAGGTCCTTGATTCGATCAGCATGTGCACTCATTGCCGCCAGGAGCAATCCTGTTGCGAGAAAGACGCTGGCTATCGAGATCAGACTACGTTGCATATTCATTTAAATAACCTTTAGAGCGGGCTGAAGCTCAGGAAAAATCTTGCAAGTATGGAGGCGACCTGAGCTGCATCGAGCTGGGTATTGGTGCGATACTCGATACGCGCATCCGCCACTTTGGTGGAAGGCACATTGTTACCAAGGGCGATCGTGTCCGGATTTACCACACCGGAGAACCGGACAAACTCAGAACCGCGATCGAAGGCGATCTGCTTCTCGCCGCTAACCACCAGATTGCCGTTTTCAAGAACCTCGACCACGGTCACACTGATTGTTCCGGTAAAGTTGTTGCTGGAACTTGAAGCAGCCTTTTCTTCATTGCTGAGTGAAGAATCGGCACCAAGCGTAATCGCCCTTCTCAAGTTGATAGGCAATCCTGTTGTTGGATCCACTGAAGCAGACACGGCACCTGTTTTGCTGGATGAACCCGCGCCCTGTTTGCCGGCACTGGTATTTTCAGTAATCTGTATGGTCAATGTATCGCCGACAAACCTTGCGCGCCTGTCTTCAAACAATGGTTTGTAAGCTGCAGCACGATAAATGGCGCCATTGGATGACACTGTTCTGTCTACAGGCACTGGCTTCGCAGTGGTGGGAGTCTGCACGATGGTCCTGGGCGTAATCGAGCACGCAGCCAAACTGAACAGCAGTGCCAGCAGGAACAGGTAAGTGCTGATCCGGCTCCAGTTGTAATGTTTAGTTTGATTCATCATGTCGGTTACCTCTGCCGCTCCAGGTCGGGTCAAATGCAAATTACATCTGCGTCAATTTTTGCAGCATCTGATCGGAAGTCGTAATGGCCTTGCTGTTGATTTCATAAGCGCGCTGGGTCTGGATCATGTTGACCAGTTCTTCCACCACATTGACGTTGGAAGTTTCCACGTAGCCTTGTGTCAGAAGACCTGCGCCGTTGGTACCCGGTGTATTGGTGTTGGCATTACCCGATGCGGCGGTTTCCACATACAGATTTTCGCCCTTGCTCAGTAGACCGGCCGGATTGATAAATGTCGCCAATTGAATGGTGCCGACTTGCACGGTGTTGGCAGAGCCTGCCTGGGTAATCGATACCGTGCCGTCACGGCCGATGGTCATGCTTTGGATATCTGCCGGCAGCGTAATGGCCGGCTGCACCGGAAAACCGCTGGAAGTGACTAGCTGGCCCTGGTCGTTAATCTGGAAGGAACCGTCACGCGTGTAGGCGGTAGCGCCATCCGGCAACAACACCTGGAAGAAGCCGGCACCTTGAATCGCAACATCCTTATCGTTGGTGGTCTGCTGCAGATTACCCTGGGTGAAAATACGCTCGGTAGCTACTGGACGAACACCAGTGCCGAGTTGCAAACCTGTCGGCAATTGCGTCTGTTGTGAGGATTGCGCACCAGGTTGACGAATGGTCTGATAGAGCAGATCTTCGAACACCGCACGGGAACGCTTGAAACCTGTGGTACTAACGTTCGCCAGGTTGTTCGCAATCACATCCATCTGTGTCTGCTGTGCATCGAGGCCAGTCTTCGAAATCCAAAGTGAACGTATCATTTTCGTCTCCTATCCACAGCCATTGATGATGGACTGCGTAAGATTGATGAGTAATGCTTTCATATTAATCCTCAGACTAGGAACTCAAACTTAAGAGTTGACTGGCTTTAGCAGCGTTATTCTCTGCTTTCTCCAATAGTTTCATCTGAAAATCGAACTGCCTGGCCAAGCTGATCATATTGACCATGGCCTCCACTACATTGACATTGCTGCCTTCCAACGCACCGCCGACGAGGTGTACGTCCGGATCTAGCGGCGCAGGCTGGCCATTTTTCTGCTCGAACAAACCATCCTTGCCGCGCACCAGATTCTCTTCAGGCGGGTTCACCAGCTTCAGACGGCCAATATTATTAATTGCGCCAGGCTCGTAGTTATTGGACACGGTAGAAATGGTGCCGTCTTTTCCTACCGTGATCGTCTCATCTGGCGGTATGGTGATAGGCCCGCCGTCACCCATCAAGGTCTGGCCATTCGCGGTCTGCAAAATGCCGTTCTCGTTGACCTTGAGCGAACCGTTACGGGTATAGCCTTCGCTGCCGTCCGGACGGATGATGCTGAGCCAGCCTTTACCCTGGATAGCCACGTCCAGGTCACGGCCGGTCTGTTGCAGCGGGCCCGGGGTGAAATCAGCACCGACTGTCGCATCGACGACAAAAGTACGCGTCGGCAAACCTTCGCTGACAATCGGCACGGCACGGAAAGAATCGAGCTGCGCACGGAAACCAGTCGAAGTGGCGTTCGCCAGATTATGCGAATTTGTCGTCTGCTGTTCCAGAATGTGTTTAGCACCCGACATCGCGGTGTATATCATTCTATCCATCGCTTGCTCCTTCTTTCACTCAACCGTCAGCCTTGATTAACGTAGGTTAACCAGGGTTTGTAAGACCTGATCCTGGGTTTTGATGGTCTGCGCATTGGCCTGATAGACACGCTGGGCTGTGATCATATTGACCAGTTCGGCAGTCAGATCGACATTGGAATCCTCTACAGCAGATGATTGCAGTACCCCCAGGCCGCCAGTGCTAGGCGCGCCGACCAATGGCACCCCGGATGTCGAGCTCTCGGCCCAGGCGTTATTCCCTAAAGACTGCAAGCCATTGGGGTTCACAAAGTTAGCCAAGACAACCTGACCAAGGCTGGCCGATTCGCCATTGGTATAGCGGCCAACGATAATGCCGTCCGCGCCTACGTTAAACCCGGCCAGTCGGCCTGCGGCGTAACCGTCTTGTGTAAGGCTGTTCACACTGTAATTCGAACCGAACTGAGTGCTGCCTGAGAAATCCAGATCGACATTGAATGGCGTCGTCGCGCCTGTAGTTACTGGTATGCTCACTGTCGCCGTTGCCCCGGTCGGTGTTACACCTGTAGTGCCAAAATTCATGGTTGTCGCTGGTGTGGCGGGAAGCGTCGGGCTAATACCATCGACAGTCGTGAACACACTCCACTCCCCGGCAGCCGTCTTCACGAAAAAGGCTTGCAAGGTATGCGAGTTACCCAGGCTGTCATATACGGGGACTGATGTTGAATTGTGATATGTCTCCGGATCGTTAGGATCGAAACCGGCCACAGTCAGGTTATCTTTGCGTGAATCGAAATTGAACAGGCCGGTGACAGTCTCGGTAATTTGAGGCGGCAAGTCCGCAGTATTGATCTGCAGTTCAACAGCGCTGCCTGTCAGCAGATTACCATTTGCATCTACGGAATATCCGGTCAGGCGCTTGTTATCCGTGTTGACCAGATAACCATCCTTATCCATCTGGAACTGGCCGTTACGGCTGTAGGTGATGCTGCCGTTATCACTCATCCGGAAGAAACCGCCGCCATTGATGGCGATATCGAGAGGATTGCTGGTAGCACTGATATTACCCTGCGTGAACTGTTGCTGGATCTTGGCGACCTTGACACCGATACCCACTTGCGAAGCACCGCTGCCGGTCAGTGAATTGGCATAAACATCGGCAAATTGCGTTTGCGATTGCTTAAAACCGACGGTGCTGGCATTGGCAACGTTGTTGCCCAATACTTCCAGACTTTTGGATGCTGCATTCAAACCGCTCAAACCTTGTTGAAAACTCATTTTGTTCTCCTTGATGAATATTGATTCAATTGAATACTTTCAGATATCCGTTAAAAAACCTGTTTAACCTCGCCCAGACTGACAGATTTCATATTGCTCAAATTCATCTGTATGCCGTTTGCACTATTACTGACGCTATTGACCATGCTGTATGCCATTGAGATGGCGTCCACTTTTCCGCTCGAATTTGTCGCCGTCACTTCATAGAAGTAACGGCCATCGGCGGCCAATTCACCAGAATCCATCTCACCGCCCCAGCTCAATTCCAATAAGCCGTATGCCTGCTTACCCAGATCCATCTCTCGTACCGTGGCACCGTTTGCATCCTTGATGGTGATTTTCACGCTGTCTGCACTGGCCGGCAGATCGATCGCAAACACGCTGTCACCCTCGAACAAATCGATATTGTTGCCTTCCGTCAGCACAACACGCCCGATCATGCTGGAAGCCTGCATCGATTGACTTGACTGCACGCTGCCGATCAGCGCTTCCATCGTGTTGTTGAGCTTGTCGATGCCGGTCACTGTCGAAAGCTGGGCTAATTGACTGGTGACCTGCGCGTTATCCATAGGATTAAGCGGATCCTGGTTCTTCATTTGCGTCACCAGCAAAGTCATGAACCTGTCCTGCGCTTCCTGCGCGGTCGACTTGGCCGAATTACGGCTGCCGTTCATCGTATCCAGCAAACTTTGCGGCACCTTGTCATTCTGTACTGTGGTCATTTAATTACCCTCTCTTAACGAATCAGTTTCACCGAATCAGGATTGTCCGATGCTGAGAGTCTTCATCAGCATGGTCTTGGTGGTATTCATGGTTTCGACGTTGTTCTGGTACGCACGGGATGCAGCAATCATGTTCACCATTTCTTCCGTCACGTTGACATTCGGCATGCTGATGTAACCGTTTGCATCGGCATTGGGATGCTGGGGCTCATACACCATCTGCGGGGGCCGTGTATCCTCTATCACCTTCTGCACCTTGACGCCGCTGGAGTCCTGGCCATTCATCGGAATAGCCTCGAACACGACCTGCTTGGCCTTGTATGGTTGCCCGTTGGCACTCGTCACGCTATCGGCATTGGCCAGGTTACTTGCCACCACATTCAAGCGCTGCGAGTGTGCGCTCATGGCCGAACCGGCAATATTGAATACATTGAATAAAGACATGTTGTTCTCCCGTTTAAATGCCAGCTAAGTCGCTAGACTATTGCCCTTGTATGGCCGATATGAGTTTCTTGAGCTGACCATTAAGCATGACGATACTGGCCTCATAGCGCACAGCGTTGTCGGCGAACTGATTACGCTCTACATCCATGTCGACCGTATTGCCATCGACGCTGCCTTGCATCTCATTGCGATATTGCACGCCGCCAGGCAAACCGGCGCTCAGGGCATCGGCCAAAGGCTGTGCGGCCAAATGACTGGGTGCCGTTTGCGTCAGCACATTGCCGGAACCGGCCGGCGCAGCACCTGCCATTGCATTCTTGAAAGCAGCGGAAAAATCGACATCCTTCGCCTTGAAGTTCGGGGTGTCCGCATTAGCGATATTGGCGGCGATCAATTCCTGGCGTTGCGCGCGTATGCGCAAAGCCGTTTGGTGAAAACTTAATGCCTCGTCTAATTTACCTATCATCTTGCACCTCCTGCAGTGCTGGCCCGGTTACCTGAAACCCACTCAAGAAAACCATATTGACGCCGTTAACCTAAGATGAGGCAAAGTGTAGGACTAACAAAAGACTTTCAATTGGAAGAGTAAAGGTGAGAAAACGCCGCTTTTTTGAGTTTTGCTGGACACGCGAATGAGTAGAATGCACCTTGTCATTTTCTTTAATGGATTGCGAGAAGCAGCATGAACAAGCAAGCAACCAATCAATCTAGGGACTACAGCCTGAAGCTTTATCAAGCTATATGGTTAGGTATCTTCACATGCTTTCTCATGCTATTTGCCAGCGTTGTCAGTGCCAACCAGGTCAATACCAAACCGGTACTTCAAGACACAGCTGCCATCAAATCCAAGATCAACGAATTTTTGCAGATACAAACCATAGGTGCACCAGGTAAAGTTTCGATCAGCGTCGGTCAGATCGATCAGCACATCAGGCTGCAACCATGTGCCGCGATGGAAACCTTCCTGCCGGCTGGCAGTCGCGCCTGGGGCAGGACCACCGTAGGTGTGAAATGCACCATGCCCAGCCCCTGGACTATCTACGTACAAGCCCGCGTCAGCGTCACCGGTGAATACCTCGCTGCCGCATCGCCATTAAGACAAGGCCATGTAGTCAGTGAGCAGGACCTGATGTTCCTGACAGGCGACCTGACCACCCTGCCACCCAGCATCTTCACTGAAAAGAACATCGCCATTGGTCAGACCCTCTCGTCGTCGATTACCGCCGGCACCGTATTAAGGCAAGACATGCTGCGCAAACCGGCGGCAGTGAAACAAGGTCAAACCGTGCGTATAGTCACAACCGGCAGAGGCTTCAGCGTCAGTGCAGAAGGCAAGGCATTGACCAATGCCAGTGAAGGCCAGGTAGTCAGCGCCAAAACCAACAATGGTTCAGTCATCAGCGGCATTGCCCGCAATAGTGGCGAAGTGATCGTCAGTTTCTGATTGAACCTCTGTTTGAATAAATCAGTCATTACCGGATATCTGGATATGTGATGAATAGTAATTAAGTGTTAAAGTTTTCATGACTTCTGCCGTAAAACAGTTGAATGAAGCTAACACTTGATAATAAGCATAAGGAAACAAGATGAAAATTGATGACGCGCTGAAAGTAAATCCGGGATTGGCGACCGGAAGTACGGATGCCAAAGCTGCCAAAAGCGGTGAAGCTCCAAAAGCTGAACAAGGTGCTGGGAAAGATAGCAGCGAGAAAGTCACCCTTTCATCGCGCTCCTCAGAACTGCAATCACTGGAAACCAAAACCGTAGCCGAAGAAGCTTACGATGCCGGCAAGGTTGAAGCGATCAAAGCCGCCATTATGGATGGCCAATTCAAGATCGACTCAGGCAAGGTTGCGGATGGTTTGATTAATACTGTCAAAGACCTGCTTGCTGGCCCTGATAAGTCATAAGGCAGGAAAGTAAACAATTAAGGAAGTCCGTCAATGAGCACAGCCATTTCAATCGAGCAGGAATCTCGCGCAGTCGGCAGATTGATCGAGATTCTCGAGCAGGAACAGAGCCATCTCATCAATGCGGATATCGAGCAGATCCAGACCTTGCTTGAAGAAAAGTCTGCGCTGCTTCAAAGCCTCAACCTATCTTCACAGGAACGTTACCAGTGGTTATCGTCAGCCGGCTATTCCGCCAATGAATCCGGCATGTCCGACTGGCTAAAACAGAACAGCGAAAATGCCCTGCAAACCTCATGGCTCACCATGCAGCAAGCGCTGTTCAAGGCAAAGGAGCTGAACCGCGTTAACGGCATGCTCATCAATAAACATTTCACCCGCAACCAGCAACTGCTCAGCACCCTGCAAGGCCAGACAGAAGTCGATCATTTCTACGGCCCCAATGGTCAAGCCACATCAAAAGTCCGCATGCGCGGCGCTATCATCGGTTAATTCCACCGGCTCAATATCATTTAACCAGACCTTGGTCATCAAAGGTCTGTGGTTGATCTGGCACCCCCCTACCAAACTACTCAGTAAGCTAAAAACCAGTCCGCCCAATCTAATCCTCCTTTGCTGATTTTTTGGCGAAATTGTTATTACCCATATATCCGGTTACGGCCCATTCATAGATACCATGTGGTTGTTTTCAGCCAATTGGTTGGTTGTTTTCAGCCAACATCCCAGGTAGCGCTCGCTCCAAATCTCATAAGAACCTGATTCTAGACAATAAATAAAATTGGCATATAACGTGCGTCTGAAAATAGGCAATAGGGCTAATTAATAAGTCTCCTGTACGCATCTATCTCCCTTTTGTCTCGATCGCGCGAGAAACGACGTCTCCCTGCTTGGAGGCGTTTTTTTGTGAGGTCTGTGCAGGAAACAAATGAGGAGTGACAATGTTTTCTCGCATCGGCAATTTCATATTGTCCGCAAATACCAGTTTGCACGTTATCGGCCTGATGGCTTTTCTGCCGTTCATCGTGATGTATCACCGACTACCCATTCCGTCATTCTATGGTGAGTGGCTGGCTGCAGCGCTCGGCACTGTCGCCCTGCTGCCCCTGCTCAAGCGCGAAAGCTGGCAGCCGCTCGATATTCCGCATATCGCGCTTATCTTCCCCGGCTTTCTTGCCATCCTGTTTATCCAGTGGATGCTGGGCATGCTGTACTCCAGCCAATATGCGCTGCTGGTGGCTTCCTATCTGGTCTGGGCTTTTTTTCTGGTAGTGCTGGGTAGTCATCTTCGCCGTCAACTGGGTTGGGAGAAAATCGTCGGCACGCTGGCCTGGTACGTATTGGCAGGCGGAGTGGTGAATACCATATTCGTATTGCTGCAATATGCCAGCCGATTGGGTGTCGAATTTGCGTTTCTGCCCAATCTGCCCGGCTATGGCGCGATCGGACAGGTCAATCACTTTGCCAATTACATGGCACTGGCGCTGGTATCGCTACTCTATCTGCTGATTAAAAAGCGCTTATCTGCCGGCGTTGCCATCGTGGTCGGGCTGCTTTTTCTCGCCATGCTGGCTTTTTCCGGCTCTCGCAGCAGCTGGCTGTATTTGGCGGCATTGGCCGTGCTGGCATTTTTTCTGCGCGCCATGTCGATCAGGCAATCGAGCAGCACGCCACAGTTGCAGCTCAAGCAAAGCCGCAACCTGCTTCGCCTGGTGCTGATATTAATCCCCGTCTTTGCCCTGGTGCAGTGGCTGATCCACCACCTGCCTGGTGGCGTGGCCTTGCCAACCGAACGCCTGTTTGATGAGTTTGGCGGCAATGCCACGATTGGCGGCTGGACCGTACGACTGCATGTCTGGTATGAAAGCCTGCTGCTGTTCATGCAGTCGCCCTGGCTCGGCATAGGCATGGGGCAAAGCCGCTGGATGTCATTCATGACACTGGACGCGCATTGGGTTAGAAGCATACCTGCCACTTATGAGCATTCGCATAACCTGATTATTCATCTGCTAGCAGAAATGGGTATTGCCGCTGCCTTGCTACTGCTGGCCGGCATATTTGCCTGGCTGCGCAGCTTTCAGTGGCGGCATATCACGTTGGAAGGCTGGTGGCTGCTGGCACTGGTGGCCCTGATCGGTATTCACAGCATGCTGGAATATCCATTGTGGTACAGCTATTTTCTTGGGCTGGTTGCCTTGTTGCTGGGCGCTGGCGACGAGCAGCACAAGCAGCTGCGCCTGACCTTTACAGGACGCGCGGCTGTGGTGGTGGTTATGGTCTGCGCCACTGCCTTACTGGGTAATGTGCTGCTTGCCAATAACAAGTTGGAAAAGTGGATAGCACTTGGTGCACAAGGGCAGATTAATGCCGACAAGAAAAACGCATTTTTTCAGGATATCGACTGGGTCGGCAGGCATTCCATCCTTGCGCCTTACGCCAACCTCGTTTTTGCCACCGATCTGACTCCCAGCCCGCAAAATCTCGCTGCCAAGCTCTGGTTGAGTGAAGCCGCATTACGTTTTATTCCTACGCGCACTATGGCTTATCGTCATGTGCTGCTGTTGGAACTAAATGGACAGCACGATCAAGCGGTGCAGTATCTCAGGCGAGCCATCCAGATGAATCCTAATAACTTTCAGTCCGAGCTGCAAAATATGCCGCAGCGCTATTGGGAGGTGTATCTGGATATTTTTTCCGAGGCAGTGGCGCCGTCCACTCGGCCCCATTGAAAAAACAAAACCAGAAAATTGAATCTTTAGATTCTGGTTGCAAGTTGGTGGCTATAAATAACCATGCTGGGTGTTAACAGCCACCACTTTATGAATTTTAATTTTGACTAGTTCATGAAAAATTCCCATTTTCCTATAGGAAACAATCATATATAAAAAATGAATTATTCTGGCATGGTCTTTGCGTTATGTGACCTTGCGCACATAGGGCAAACGCTGATGGCTACAAGTCGGTAATGCGCCGGGATGCCTGAATCCTCCCTAAGATGCCATGCCAAAAGCATGGTTCAGGTGTAGTACTCAGGGGGTATCCGGTGGTTTTCCCCAGCACCGGATTACTCCAATCATTTTTGGAGTAGATTTAATTATGAAATTCAAGGAGAAGGACATGTTACAAATAAAACAAAAAGGTTTCACCTTGCTTGAACTGCTGGTGGTCATCACCTTGCTGGCTCTGTTGTCGGTTGGTGCACTGGTCGTTTACGACGGCGTCGGCGAAAAGGCTTCGGATGCAGCGGCTGCCAATAACATTGTTACGCTCAACCGTGCTTTGCGTCAGGCGGCAGTGGTCAACAACGGTCTGTACCCCGATCAGTGGGATACGATTCTGGACGAAAATGGCGATGAGCCCTGCTGGGACGGTAAGAAGAATCCAAACAGGAATCTGGACACTGCTGGTACTTGTAACGGCGGTCAGCCCATTCTTGCTGATGCGACCAAGAGCTTCCTGACCAAGTTTACGCTTGGTAACAACCTTTCTGATGTCAACTCTGCGTCATTCAAAGTGGCTCGAGCCCTGGAAGCGGTCGGTATCACAACCATACAGACTGTTGAGGACGTTACTCCCATTACTGTAGCTTCCGGCCTGATCTTCAACGAAGGTGGCAATCCGGAGGTTGCAGAAGAGAATGACATTATCAGAGCCAATGGGTTGACCCGTGGCGTGAGCTTTGCAGCCGCAATTTCCGGCGGCGATGGTGCTTGCACAGCGGATGGCCAGCCTCTGAGCACACCACTCCTCGGAGCAGCGGTTACGAACTCGGCTTATCTGAATTTGCTAAGCGACCGTCTGGAAGAGGAAGATTGCCACCTGGTGCTGGCACTGGGTATTGGCCATGACGTGGCTGGTCAAGGTGCAGCCGGTACTGTAGGTTTGGATACTGCGCCGACCTATAACAGCTCCAAGGTGAATGCTGCTTACAACTACTCTCGCTACCTAGGCCTGTTCTATCTCGGCACTGCAGCAGACGGTGCAAACGTTGTAGCAGACGATATCTTACCTAAAGCACGCCTGGTTGCTGTGGTAGATACCGAAGGCCGTAACGTCGACCAAGCGATTTCTGGTGCTTTTGCCAGCAGCAACTAAGTTTGGCCTGATAACCAGCCAATTTGGTTTAAATCAATTGATGCTGGTTTAGGAAACGGGACGGCGCCAAATGGCACCGTCCCTTTTATGGTTGTGACAACAATAAAAAAAATAATAAAAGCTTAAGGGGTGAAGTTTCATGCAGTTGAATGTTCAGTCAAGTTTCGACAGAGCAAGGGATTTGCTCGGCCATCTATTTCTCCGTGATTTGCCTGAGCGTTTATTAATGCCATCCACTCGTGGCAGTTATTTCAAGCGAGCCAGCAGCTTCCTTCACATTATTTTTCAAAAACGCCATTCTGTTTCACAACCCAGCCCTTTTCAGTTATGTACATCATGTCCAGTTGTACCTGACCATCGGGTACAGCGTGGCTTTACATTGATAGAGTTGCTAATAGTCATTTCACTGATTGGGTTGTTGGCTATAGGCTTAGTGGTCTCTCTCGATGGGGTGGATGATGACGCCAGGATCAAGCTAACGAAAACTGAAATGAGCGAGCTACGCAAAGCGCTGCTTCAGTTCAAACGTGATGTCGGGCACTTTCCTGATGGGTTTTTACCCAATGCGGCACCATTGCCCGCAGATGAAAAGCTGGATTTGCTTATGTTTTGCCAATCAGTAGAAAACGTAGAAAATTTCGATCCAGGCTGCACTCCATTCAATATTGATAGTGCAAGAGGCTGGAATGGTCCCTATGTATTATCAGAACAAATAAAAGACCCTGGCAGTAATGGCGACATCTCAGGTTATTTTGATTCATGGGGTAACAGGTATCGTTTGTTTGAGCCGGAAGATGCAATACCAGGCAGCGGCTCTGCCCGAATTGTCAGTTTTGGCCCTAACGGGAAGTATGAGGGCGATAACGAAGACGCTATCTGCTCCCGTTTTAACGAGAATAGCGACGATATTGTCCTATGTCTGGTGCAATAACAGAAATGTTAAGCATGCCTCATTATCCGGCTTTCCTGCGCGCAAACATACAAGGTAAAGCACAAGGTTTTACGCTGGTCGAGTTGCTGCTGGTGATATTTTTGCTCGGCAGCCTGGCCTTGGTCGCCACACTGTTTGTAGATAATGCCAACGAGCAGCTCCGTTTTGAAACCACCAAGACCCGGCTTGAACAGATTCGCCGCGCCATTATTGGGAACACTTCGCGTACCTTGAACGGCCAGCCAGAAGTCAGCGGCTTTGTCGCAGATATGGGTAGATTGCCAGACAATATCCAGGAGTTGATTGAATCGCCAACTGATACAGAAAATATATGGGGGATCACTGATATTGATGTTTCCGGCGTGGTTGTGGGGATGCTTCACGGCGGCTGGCGTGGTCCTTACCTGGAAGTCATACAGGAATCCGGGCTTTCCGGTGTACGGGCATTCAGGGATGGCTGGGGGAACCCTGATGTTGCCGGTGCGGAGAAAAATTTTGGCTGGAAAGTCGATTTACTGCCGACAGGCGCAGGGCTATATGACGGGTTGAGTATTCAAAGCTTTGGCTCAGATGGACCGGAAGGCGAAGGCACAGAATCCTATCAAGTAAATTACCCCTATGATGGCTACAAGGTGACGCTGAATGATTGGGCAATAGATCTGGATGGGCAAAGCTTCAACCTGGTCATTAATGGGGTAGCCAGTGCATCTTTCAATGACCTCAAGTTACGCTTCTACTACCTGATGAATGGCCAGCTCAATCAGTTCGATAGCACTCCTTTCGAAATATCTTCAATATCTGGCGTGGTTGCACAGCCAATATTTCCTGCGGGTAAGCAATTACTGCCTATGGGTACCCATGCAGCTATGATTGTCTGTAGTGATGGCACGGTTTACAACGGGAACTGTCCGGGTTCTCCACTACCACCTTATTACTTCAAGCTTATCCCACGTGCTTATGCACCGCCTATGACTGTGGAATGGACTATCCCATGAATTTGAAATCCGCACTTCAACGCTTGCCTTTTCTTGGCGGCCCCTCTTCTATTCTGGTCTGTGAGACGGATGGTTTTCATCTGCGCGGCGCGGTGCTCAGCCGTCATGCGGATGAGGTCAAAATTGATTGTTCTGCGCATAGCGATACAGTGGAATACCGGCAGGCAGTCAAGGAACTGATTGGCAGTTTGCGCCAGCAGGGCTGGAAAGGACGTGATGCGATTTTACTGACGCCCGCTGTGTTTTCAACCCTGGTCGAGTTGCCAGTTTCACCCAAACACCCCCGCTCGCCCCTGCAAATGCAGGAGCTGATACGTTGGGAACTTGAGCCTTTGCTGATGCAGCACGCAGCCTCGTGGTCTATCGGGCAGATGCTGCTGGCCATGGGTTATCTGAATGCAGAACAGGTTACCAGCGTGCTTGATCGCCAACAGGGCAAGCAGAAAGGTTCGGTGGGTGATGGGCATGGCAGTGTGTATTCGTTCAAGCGCTATGGCGAGCTGGCAGTCGAGATGGGTTTCGTCAGTCAGCAGCAAATGGATGAATGTCTTGCCAGGCAGGCCTGGCTACGCTCTGAAAGCGATGAGTTTTCCTGCGGCTGGGTGCCCCAGATAGCCAGGCGCGAGACCGGTTATGAAGACGAGTTGAACGGTCATGATGGTGTTCATCCCTGGCTAGTGAGTGGCGCCAACATCGGCATGATGCGACAGTGGGGGCAAGCTTTTGCTGCTCACAAGGTAGTGCTGGATGAGGTGTACCCCCTGATTGGCGGAGCTGCCGAGCTGATTGAGCGCGATGACGGAGTGCTGCTGCTTGAAACCCTGCATAACACGGTCACCGGATTACGCATGCATGCAGGCGCAATTGACATGTTGAGACTGCAACAGGGCAATTCGGCATCGATGCTGGAAACTTGCCTGGAAAGCTATCACGATCTGGTAAACCCGGATGTGCATCAGGTCTGGCTGGCAACCTCGGGCAAAGGCGCTCGTGGGCTGGTTGCTGAATTTGGCGCGATGACCGGGCGGGAAGTGCAGCATCTGCGGGAAATCAGCCCGCAGGTTTCTGCCGGCATGATGGGAGTAGCAGAGATCGTACTGCAGGGAAAGCCGCCGCGCTATATTGCCGGTGTTTCCGTGCGCGGCCCGCAGCCGCCGATTTTTCAACGTGTTGAAGTACGCGCCATTGCGGCAGCCGTGCTGATTCTTCTGGTGATAGCCACGCTTGAGGCCTCGCTTTATATACGCAAAGACCTTGCTCAGGCTGAACATGGCCAAACCGCCGAGGCCAAGAAGAAATTCGACGCGGTTGTTGCCAGCGCGCAGGCCAAGGTAGATGCCGTTACCAAGCTCAAGGCCGATATTCAAGCCAAGGAAGGCGAGCTTGGCAGGATGATGGCGCGTTTTGATTTTTTCGCAATTGAGCTGCCGACTCGCAGCGCATTTGTCCAAACCCTGCTCAATGAACTGAGCAACAACGTGACCGAGGATGTCGTTATCAATGTATTGGAAGAAACGCCTAACCTGGGTTTCAGGATAGCAGGCTGGGCGTTGAGCGAGACAGCGGTACAGCAGTTTATCCAGTCTTTTCAGGCGGCAATGGCGCCTCTGGAGATGGATGTGGCTGACCCGATTGTACGAGCGCAATCGGGACGGCTCGGCATGCTTGGCTACGATTTTCATTTCAGGCTGGTGAGTGCCAAGGTAGCTACCCCTGCAGCCAGCACGGTACAGCCTGCTACACCAGCACAACCAGCACAACCAGCAAGAAGGCAGAGGACAAGGTAATGAATTTAAGCAAGATGACATTACGCGAGCAAATTCTGGTGCTGCTGGCTGTACTGGTGGTTGTTGGCGGAGTTTACGGCGGATTGCGTTTTTACCCGACCCACAAGGCGATTGCCGATATCCAGAAAAATACGCAGATGATGGATACAGCCATGAAAACCGGCACGATACCGGATGAACCATTTGAAGACGCGGAAGAGCTCAAGCTGGATATCAAGGAACTAGAATTCGAACTGGTCGATGCCAGCAATATGATGACCATTGTGGAGCAGAAATTGTCGTCAGGTGATACGACAGAAGTGCGGCTGGAAATATCGGAGGCTGCGCGTCAGGCGCTCGCCAGAATCAATGCCAACGAAGAGTATCGCGTGATGGTGCCAGCCACTGCAGACACATCCGCTAGCTCTGCAACGAGTGCCCCGCCGCAAAGCAGACTAGGTAAGGGAGCGCAGCGCAGACTCTTGGCCAAGCAAGAGCAACGCACGGCCAGGCAAGCAAGAGGTAACGATGTTGTGAGGCAGACCGTAACAAATGTCAGCCCGGAGCAGGCCACAGAGCTGATCAGAAAAATGGCAATCAATGGACCGATGGAACGCCCCATGCAACGCCTGACGATGGAAGGCACTTATGCAGCACTGATGCGATTCATTCAAAGCCTGGATGAGATGAACAAAATGGCAACCATTGTGCAGTTGCAACTGGTGCCTGCGGCGAAAGCACCGCCACCCGGCTACAACCAGCGCCTGACTGCCACCATGGTACTGGCACTTTAGCCGGATGAGTTGAGAACGTATAAATGATACCGGTCATAATCACTCAGCAGGGAGCTATCCATGGCGCTGGGTGCTGAACAGCTGATTGATGCCGCAGTGCGGCAGAATCTCATCGAGACTGAAACCCTGAACCGCTTACGGGTGGATGCACGCCGCAACCGTGTCGATCTGCTGGATGCGGTTGCTGCACATTATCGGTTGCCGGTGGCTGCGTTTTATCAGGCTGCCGCAGAGCTGCGCGGTTTGTCGTTTATCAATCCAGTCAGCCTGGAACCGGCCGCCAGCTTATTGAAACGTGTGCCGCAAACGCTGGCCAGGCGCAAGCTGGTGATGCCGATAGGCGAGAACGATGACGGCGTGCAGGTAGCCATGGCCGACCCCGATGATCGCGCAACGCTGGATGCATTGCAGCGCTTATTCGGTCAGCGTGTGCAGGCTCTGGTTGCTGCGCCGGAAATGCTGAATGTGGCAATCGGGCGTAATTATTCGACCGCGCCGCAAGCGGGATTACCGACGCCGGTGATTGGTGAGACCGACCTGATCGCCATGCTCGACAATGTACTGAAGGAAGCCTATTTGCGCCGAGCTTCGGACGTGCACATGACACAGGAGGAATCAGGCTTGCGTGTGCGCCTGCGGGTGGATGGCAAGTTGCAGGATTATCATACCGACGCCGACGGCGCTGTTGCCAACGGGCTGATCTCACGCGTAAAGGTGCTGGCGAACCTGGATATTGCCGAGCAGCGCGAGCCGCAGGACGGCGGTATGAGTTATTACCTGCCGTCGCCAATTGACGCAGAATTCAATATTCGTGTGGCGACTGCACCCACCAGGCTGGGTGAGCGTTTGACCATGCGCCTGCTGGGGCAGGAAGCGCAAAGCCTAGCTTTGCCGCTTCTGGGCATGTCTGAGCTGGATATGCTGCATTTCCGCCAGGCCATACGCAAACCGTTCGGCATGATTCTGCTGACTGGGCCGACCGGTAGCGGAAAATCGACCACGCTGTTTGCCGCACTGCAGGAAATCAACAACCCCGAACTCAATATCATGACGGTGGAAAACCCGATTGAATATGTGATGGACGGCATTTCACAAATACAGACCGGGCCCAAAGTGACGTTTGCCAGCGCCTTGCGCTCGTTATTGCGCCACGATCCGGATGTGCTGATGGTGGGCGAAATCCGCGATGAAGAAACCGCCGATGTTGCCCTGAAAGCAGCGATGACCGGGCACTTGGTATTTTCTACCCTGCACACCAATACGGCAGCAGGAACGGTTTCCCGTCTGGAAGACATCGGCTGTGAGCCCTACCTGATCGGTTCGACCATGAATGCGGTGATTGCACAGCGGCTGGTAAGAAAACTTTGCCCGCATTGCCGCAAACCGCGTACTGCCAATGCAGATGAGGCGTTGCAACTGGGTCAGGAAGGCAGGCAGGTGACGATTTATGAGCCTGTGGGTTGCGCCGCTTGCCAGGGGCGCGGTTACCGGGGACGTCTGGGTCTGTTTGAAACCCTGTGGTTTGATGAAGCATTGACCAGGCTGGTTGCGAATGGATGCAGCGAAGAAGATCTGGAACTGCATGCCCTTGCCTCCGGCAGGTTGAACCTGATGTGGAATGACGGCTGCGTGAAGGTACTGGCCGGATTGACTTCCATGCCGGAGTTACAGGCCGTTGCAGTGAAAAGGCATTAGAGGAAGCGTAGCACATGCCCACTTTTAAATACACTGCCATTGATCAACAGGGCAAGGAGTCCAAAGGCCATATCCAGGCTGCCGATTCCAGGGCGGCGACTGCGGTGCTGCGGCAGCAAGCACTGTTTGTCGTGGAGATTAATCAGGGCAATGCGGCCAGCGGTGACGCAGGAGAAGGTCTGAGCCGAGAGGTCGACCTTACGTTTTTGACCGAATTGCGTTCGGTTCCCACGCAGGAGCTGATTTTTTTCTTCAAGCAGCTGACCTTCATGCTGCGTGCCGGTTTGCCAGTACTGCAGGCATTACAGCTCGGGCGTACACAAGTGTCCAGCAGGCGGTTACAGCGTGTCATCGACAAGATGATCATGGATATCGAGAACGGCCTGCCGCTCTCCCAGGCAATGGCAAAGCATCCCAAGGTGTTTCCGCCATTGGCTGCCAGTCTCATCATGGCAGGTGAAAGTACGGGTGAACTGGACTTGGTCATGGATCGGCTGGCTGACCATCTTGAGAAAAAAGCTGCACTCAAAATGCAGACGATCAATGCCATGATCTACCCCACTATCGTGGTAATTGCAGCCATAGGCGTATTTATTTTTCTGGTGATCAAGATCATTCCGGCATTCGTCAAGTTTTTTGCCGGAAAAGGACGTGGCCTGCCGCCTTCTACCCAGTTTCTGGTGGATTTGTCGGCATTCTTTCTTAACTACGGCCTGTTTATTCTTGGCTTCCTGATACTGGTGCTGATCGGTTTGGTGATTGCATACCATACGCGCAAGGGACGGTTCAAATTGCATCTTTGGTTACTGCGCCTGCCTGTACTTGGCAAGTTGATGACGGTAGCGGCGATGGCACAGTTGAACTGGTCGCTTTCGATGATGTTGCGTAGCGGCTTGACGGTACTGGATGCGCTCAAGATTACTGCGCAGGTGATTCGTAATCGTGTGATCTCCGACAAGCTCAGCGCGGCAACTGAACAGATTCTGGCCGGTAAGGACTTATCCGGCAGTTTGCAGCATCCCCGTATCCCTACCATCGTGACACAGATGATCGCGGTGGGTGAGCGCACCGGTACGCTGGATAATGTATTACAGCAACTTGGAGATTATTACGAAGAGAGGCTGCAGCTTGGTATCCGGCGCCTCAGTGCATTGATGGAGCCAGCATTGATACTGGCTATCGGCGTTATGGTGGGGTTTGTTTATTACGCATTTTTCCAAGCCTTGTTTCAACTTGCAAAGGTATAAACATGAAACAGATTCACATACAAAACTCAGTCGTTTTCTTTTGGTTCTTTACATTCTGCGCATTTGCACATGCAGGCGGGGTTGTCGGCATGACCGCTCCAATTGATGTTGAAGCCATGGAAGATTACGCGCTACAGGATTATGCAGAACCGCCATCAGAGCGAGACCCGTTTACCACCAGCGACAAAATGTTCAGAGTTTCCGGCCAGCAAGGAGCAAACAGGGTTGGCGGACAAGGTTTTGTGCCGTTTTTATCCAGCGGCGCATTACCGAAAATGAGGGTGCGTGGTTTTGTAAATAACGGCCCTGGCGAGGCCATGGCACTGTTGCAGATTGATGGGGATGAAACTGTACATCTCGTTCGTAAAGGCGACGAAATTGGCATTCAGTCACGCGCAGGGCAACCTAACGCAGTGCTCAAAGTGATTAATGTAGATTTGAAAAAAGTGGAAGTGCAATCCGGTAGTTTGAGACAAGTCATCATTGTTCAGTAAGTCACAATTAAGAAATGGCGATCACCCTATGAAACATATATCTATTAATTCCAGTTGCAGAATGTCATTAGCGAAGAAATGTCCGGTTTTAACCTGTTTAGTCTTACTAAGCGCATTAGTTTGGAATGTGTCTCCGTTGTATGCCGAAGTCGATCAAGAGGTCGAGAAGCCAGATGAGTACATTACCGGGATAGAAACACCTAAACCGGAAAAAACACCTGCCAGCAATTTAAAAACCAGGCAAAAAGGTGACAGCCAGAGTTTCAGGATTCAAAAACTAGAATTCAAAAAAGCCAAGCTGGTCGATGTGATGCGAACGATTTCTGAAATCTCGGATATCAATATCGTACCCACAAAAGAAGCGGGCGAATCAGAAGTAACGATTTATTTGCGTAATGTCACCGTGCATGAGGCCATTGACACTATCAGCCGCAGCAATGGCCTTTGGTATCGCCAGGACAAGATATCCAAAGCTTATCGCGTAATGACGACTAAGGAGTTCCAGAACGATATTATCGTCTTTCGCGATGATGTCACTCAGGTTTTCAATCTTTTACACCCCAATCCCATTATCGTGGCATCAGCAATTGAAGATTTATACGGTTCACGAGTGATTTTATCTTTAGGTATTCAACCGGATGATTTTGGAACAGGTAGCATAGGTGGCATTGGTAGCAATGGCAGCGCAAGGAATGGAGGCACCTCTGCCAGAGGTGGACAAGCTTCTTTAAGGCGATCAACCGGCGGACAAAACAACAACAGAAGCTTCAGCAACAACCGTAGACTTGCCCCAGGCCAGATCGGCAATCAATCTGAACGATCCATTACAGAAGAATTGAGCCCGGAGAGATTGGCTAGGCTGGAGCAGGCAATCGCGGCATCGGAAAACGGAGTGACAGTCTCATCAGAAGATATTCAGGGTGTCTCCCGAAGCGAGCAGCCCATTTATATCACCGTTAACCGTGAACATAACCTGATTATTGTCCGTACCAGTGATGTTGGGGTATTGAGGGATATTGAACGGCTGATTAAGGAAATGGACAAGCCGACGACTCAAGTATTGCTTGAGATGAAGATTCTGGAACTGACGGTTGGGGACTCGTTCAATCAATTATTTAATTTTGAGTACCTATCAAGTAATGGAAAAGAATATGTTGGTTTGGGCAATGCACCTATTCCGACCGAGGCCGGCTCATTCATCTACAGCTTTCTTGATTCACGCATATTTGCAAGATTGGAGCTGCTACAAAGAAACAACCAGATCAATACATTAAGCTCCCCCATCCTGCTTGCTTCCAACAACCGGCCTTCCCGTGTCTTTGTTGGTGAAGAAAGAATTCTTGTGACCGGCGTCACTGCCACGGACCCGATTGTCAGTGCAGTCGGTACAATCATCACACCAGCCAGAATTACTTATGAAACTGAGCTGCGTGATATAGGCAATACGCTGAATATTATCCCCAAAATCAATGCTGACGGCACTGTCACCTTATCTATCCAGCAAGATGTTTCCAGCGTACTTGAAGGCGCCATTACATTACCTCCGATTACGGTAGGTAACACGGTTCAGTCCTTTAATATCGACTCAGTAAAAGTAGCCAATATAGAAGGCATCGTTGTCGCCAAGGATGGTTTGACCGTTGCCATTGGTGGCTTGATAAGCAATTCAAAAGTCAATAATCAAACAAAGGTACCAATATTAGGTGATATTCCACTCATAGGTGAATTATTCAAGCGCAAGGATCAATCCAACACCAAGAGCGAATTGATACTGCTTATCACGCCACGCATTATTAAAACGCCCAATGATGGGGAATCAGTAACTGCTGACACCATGGATGAAGTCTCAGATCAGGCATGGTAAGCCTCCAGCCTTACTTAAATATGAAGAGGCTGCTTAATTTGAAAAGGAATATTTATGTATCCATTTAACTTTCTCACCATTCTGGTTTTGGCGACTCTACTCTCAGCCTGCGCCAATCAGCCTACGGCCCAGTGGTACCCGCAATCACAACAACAAAAAATCAATGCGGCACAGCACTGGGGCCTGATTGCAGCAGACGCTGTTGAACAGACAAAAATAGCTGTCAGCGGACAGGGCTTCGCCAAGGATAAGCCGCTATATGTTACTAATAACCAGGGAACTCATTTTGACCGTGCTTTCCGCAACTACATGATTACAGGCTTGGTGAATGCAGGCTTGCCGGTTTCACCAGGCAAGGATGGGGCGATAGAAGTTACATACGAATCTCAGGTCATCCGTCATGGCGCATCGTTTGACCCCAGTCTTTTCGGATACAAACCTGGTATGGCCGCAGGTGGTGTTGCCGGTTTCTGGATTTTAAGAGATCTTGCTAGAAGCTCCTCTTCATTGGGAATTGCTGCTGCCAGCGTAGCTGGTGCTGCAGGCTATGATGCATACAAAGCGACAGAGCCGACTGGTGTAGAACTTCTTTTGACCACGTCGATTATTCAAAACAACCAGTATATTATGCGCAATACCGATGCTTATTACATTGAAAAAGCCGATGCTTACCTGTTTGAACCATGTAAAAGTCGGTCTGCTCGTGGTTGCAGGCCCAAGACCATGAACTGAAATGTCACAAATGAAACAGATTAAATCCAGAAATGTCATCTGGTTGTTATTGATTATATTGTGGGCAAGCTTGCTTTATGTTGCTTACAAATATGATCTGCTTGAGAAGTTGGATATAACAAGTAATCAAACTACCTTATCCATAGATAGTTCTCAACAGAATATCAATGCAGCCTGCGACAGTCGTCCGCCGTTGACCGCTAAAAGTTTCAACATTGACCCAATCAAAGGCCATCGTCAGAAAAGCCGGTCTGCACGCATTGATATTGAGAATAGACACCATTTCCCCATTCTGGCATTACTGACTAGCCCTGAAGGTGACAAAGAATATCAAGGCATTTATCTATTATCTGGTGGGAAATCCAGCTTATCTGTTTTACCCGGAGATTACGGATTAACCGTTCTTACAGGAAATACCTGGTGTAATCTTGATACCGGTTTCATTAATGGCGCTGTGATTCACTACAGTGAGAAAATAAGCGCTAGTGAGCGTTCAGTTTCAACAATGAGTTTACTCACTCTTGGTAACTCGCCTGACAAACTGATGTTTTCATTAAATGAAGGTGGTCTGAATCGTGGAATAAGCAATGGAAATATTCTTGAATTATCCCGCATGCCTGACGGGCACTTTTATGTAGCTGGAAATGTAAATGATTATGGGCTTACATTCCTGGTTGATACGGGCGCAACATTTTCCAAGATTCCATATTCAGTAGCTAAGGAATTAGATCTAATAAAGAAATGTATTCCATCAAAATTTCAGACTGCCGGAGGATCAGTTCAAGGCTGCCTGACTATCATAGACAGAATTGATTTTGGCGGATTTTATCTTAGAAATCTGGAAGTCTCATTTACGCCTGGAATTGAGGTTGCCCTGCTGGGGATGAACGTTATTAGCCAGTTCCGTGTTCAGCAAAACTCTGAAACCATGATGATCTCCGTGAATTAGCGAACTCGTACCTTATTTAACAACTTCATTCGACGTATTCTTCCCTGAAACATAAATACACACCAAAGAAGATTTAACTAGACTGAGTACAATTCAACGATGACACAAGCCACAATAAAAAATGCCGCTTCCTTATGGAAACGGCATTTCTATTTTGGTCGGGGCGGGGAGATTCGAACTCCCGACCCCTTGCACCCCATGCAAGTACGCTACCAGGCTGCGCTACGCCCCGAACCGTTGCTGCGCTTGACGCGCAGGCAAGAGCGAAATTATAGCTGAAAAGCCTGATTCAAGACAGGCGAAAGTAAGACTGCCTATTACTTAAAAGTACTACAAAGATGAGATGGCGATAGTGCGGCCAGAATAACTACTAAAGTGGTTTCAGGCACGAAGCAGCTGAAGCAAATCACGCAACTCGTTACGAAGCGCAGCGACATCAATAGCTGGAACTGCGGCTTGTGTGCCCAAATCGCCAGAAGAAGCTTCTTGCGCCTGAATGCCCGCAGCATGATCGTCAAGGCGATTACGCGCCCCACTGATGGTAAAGCCTTGCTCGTAGAGCAACTCACGGATACGACGGATCAGCAGCACTTCATGATGTTGGTAGTAACGACGATTCCCGCGTCTTTTAACGGGCTTGAGTTGTGTAAACTCTTGCTCCCAATAACGCAGGACATGAGGTTTGACCCCGCACAATTCGCTGACTTCACCAATAGTGAAATAGCGTTTGGCAGGGATAGGAGGAAGTTGAACCTTAAGCGTTTGCTCCAGCATATGCTTCTTCTACTTTGCTCTTGAGCTTTTGACTGGCATGGAATGTCACTACACGACGTGCTGTAATTGGTATTTCTTCACCAGTTTTAGGGTTACGACCCGGACGTTCGGATTTCTGACGCAATTCAAAATTACCAAAACCTGAAAGTTTGACACTGTCACCGACTTCTAAAGCGGTACGTATCTCTTCAAAAAATGCTTCCACCATATCCTTGGCTTCGCGCTTGTTTAGACCAACTTGCTCAAATAGCAAATCGGCCAAATCGGCCTTAGTCAACGTCATACAAAACCTTTCAACTACTTACTTAAAATCACTGATATTTAATGAGGGTGTGTGAATCTTTTTATTATCGCAGTTCTGCGTGGTGTTTTTGTACGATGGAATCAAGCAATTTTGCCATGACTTCATCGGCCTCCACATCGGTCAATGTTTTTTGAGTATCTTGCATAAGCACCAGAAATGCAAGGCTTTTTTTACCTTCAGCGATACCTTTCCCACGATAAACATCGAACAATGCGATATTGCTGACCACGGGAATTCGAGTCGCTGACATGGTATCAAGTAGCGCCTGAACCGTGATCGTTTCATCCACCAGAACTGCAAGATCACGACGTAGCGGTGGGAACTTGCCAACCTCGGCATATTGCACCACTTGCCGCTCCAGCAATGGCGCAACATCCAGTTCGAACAGCATAACGCCACGCGGTAATTGATAATGCTGCTGCCACTTGGGATGCAATTTACCCAGCCAACCTATCGCTTTTCCATTCAGCATGACTCGTGCGGACTGCCCGGGATGCAAGGCTGTATGTTCCTCAACTTGATATTGAGCCTGGCCGTGTGCCAGCAGGTCGATATCAGCCTTGATGTCGTAAAAATCCACCTCGCGCGCATCCACTCCCCATTGCTCAGGAGCAGCGTCGCCATAGGCCAGGCCGGAAATACGCAGCGTCTCAGTGAATCCCTCATCAGTCCTGGCATAGCTGGCGCCGATCTCAAACAGGCGAATCCTGTCCTGCTTGCGATTCAGGTTATAAACCAGCGTATCGAGCAAGCCGCCCCACAAGCCGGAACGCATGACGCTCATGTTGCTGGCGATTGGATTTTTCAATTTGATTGGTGAGGCATTGCCAAGCAGGTCACGCTCCCAGCTTTTATCGACGAAGCTGTAGCTGACGATTTCCTGATATCCGTTAGCCGCCAGCATGTCACTCAAGACCGCACGATTCAATCTGCTTTCTGAGCTTGGCAGCATGGTCAGATCGGCATGAGGCGCCGTAGCCGGAATGTTATCGTAGCCGTGCAGGCGTGCGACTTCCTCAATCAGGTCTTCTTCGATAGCAATATCGAAGCGGTAACTGAGCGGCGTTATCTCGAATACACCGTTGCTGCTCTTGTATTCAAAACCCAGCTTCCGGAAAATTTCAGCCACTGCGGCTTCATCCAATTGAATACCAAGCACACTGGTCAAGCGGCTCAGCCTTAGCTTGACTGCTTTGCGCTGAGGCAGTGCATTCAGCACTTCAGTCACCGGCCCGGCACTACCGCCGCAGATCTCCAGAATCAACGCAGTGGCACGTTCCAATGCCTGGCGTGTGTTGGAAAAATCCACGCCGCGTTCAAAACGGTAGGATGAATCAGTAGAAAAATTCAACCGGCGAGCCTTGCCCACAATGGCTGCAGGTGAAAAGAATGCGCTCTCCAGGAAAATGTCTTTCGTGGCCTCGGAAACGGCAGTCGAAGCACCACCCATGATGCCAGCCAGCGCGATTGCACCGCTGTCATCGGCAATCACCAGCATATCGCTATCCAGCTCAACAGTCTGCTCGTTCAACAGCGCAAGCTTTTCCTTCAGGTTCGCATAACGGACCTGAACATCGCCCTGCAGCTTGGCTGCGTCGAACGCATGCAGAGGCTGACCCAGTTCCAGCAATACATAATTGGTGATATCGACGATAGCACTGATACTGCGCAAACCGCTACGCTCAAGGCTGCGCACCATCCATTCAGGTGTTGCTGCAGCGGCGTTCACTGCCTGGATCAGGCGGCCGGCATAACGAGGACACGCAGTACTTTCCTTGACCGTGACTGTTTTCTGCGCGTTGTCGGTAATAACCGCTTCCACGATTTTCGGCTGCTTGAGTTCAGCACCGGTGAGTGCGGAAACATCGCGCGCAATACCGAGTATGCTGAGGCAATCGCTACGATTTGGTGTGAGCTTGAGTGTGAATAGCTTGTCGTCCAGATCGAGCAATTCGCGGATATCCTGCCCTGCCCTGGTTTCAGCAGGCAATTCAAGCAAACCGCTACTTTCTTCAGATAGACCGAGTTCCTTGGATGAGCACATCATGCCAAACGACTCGATACCTCTGACCTTGGCTTGCTTGATATTAAAACCGGGCAGTTCTGCACCGACCAAAGCACAAGGTGCCTTTAATCCGGCACGTGCATTCGGTGCACCGCATACGATCTGCAATGGCTCCGCCAAGCCGACATTCACGCGACAGATTTGCAAGCGGTCGGCATCAGGGTGTTTTTCAGCGCTGAGGATCTCGCCCACTACGACCCTGGTAAAAACAGCGGCAACAGGCTCAAGTTCTTCAACTTCCAGGCCTGTCATGGTCAAAGCATGACTCAATGCCTCGCTATCAATCGCAGGATTTACAAATTGGCGTAGCCAGTTTTCAGAAAATTGCATCGCTCACCCAAACTGCTGCAAAAAGCGCATATCGTTATTGAAGAACAGGCGTAAATCATTGACACCATAGCGCAACATGGTCAGGCGTTCGACGCCAAGACCGAAGGCAAAACCACGGTATTTTTCGCTGTCGATGCCGACATGGCGGAACACTTCAGGATGCACCATGCCGCACCCGCCGATTTCCAGCCAACCGCCATTCCAGCTCATATCCATCTCAGCCGAGGGCTCGGTGAACGGAAAGAATGAAGGACGGAAACGCACTTCCAGATCATCACGTTCAAAGAAACGCTGCAGGAAATCCTGCACCACGCCCTTCAGGTTGGCAAAACTGATATCTTCATCGACCCACAGGCCTTCAACCTGATGAAACATGGGCGAATGCGTGGCATCGGAATCCACACGATAGACGCGGCCAGGCGCGATGATCTTGAGTGGCGGCGTCTTGTTCTCCATGTAGTGCACTTGCACCGGAGAGGTATGCGTACGCAACACATGCTTCTCATCAATATAGAAAGTATCGTGCATGGCACGTGCCGGATGATCTTCAGGAATATTCAGTGCTGTAAAGTTGTAGAAATCCGTTTCGATTTCCGGCCCTTCCGCCACTTCAAAACCGATGGAATGAAATATCTGCTCCAGACGATTCATGGTCAGCGTCACCGGATGCAAACCACCTTTGCCGCGCTCGCGTGACGGCAAAGTGACATCGATGGATTCATTCGCCAGCTGCTTAGCCTGTTCGGCATTCAGAATGGCGTCACGGCGTACTTTTAACGCATCCTCCACGCCCTGCTTCACCACATTGATGGCAGCCCCGGCAGCAGGACGCTCTTCAGCGGAGAGCTTACCCAGGCCTTTTAATTGTTCGGTCAGCGAACCGCTTTTGCCAAGATAGCGCGCTTTCGCCTGCTCAAGATCCTGGATGGTGTCGCATGACGCAAAGTCGCGCTGGGCTTCTGGGAGTATTTGTTCTAAATTTTGCATCGTCATATTTGCTATAGGCTTGAATTGTGCCGCCTTGAATTATGCCGTAAAAAAAGGAGGCACACGGCCTCCTTTTTTGTCAGCTTGAATTTAAGCAGCGAGACCAGACTTAGCCAATTCAACAAACTTGGCAAATGCTGGCTTATCGAATACTGCTAAATCAGCCAATACTTTACGATCGACTTCGATCGCAGCTTTCTTCAGGCCGTTCATGAAACGGCTGTATGTCAGACCGCATTCACGAGCACCTGCATTGATACGTGCAATCCACAATGCGCGGAACTGACGCTTCTTCTGACGACGGTCACGATATGCATATTGACCGGCTTTCATTACCGCCTGTTTGGCGACACGGTATACGTTCTTGCGACGACCGCGATAACCCTTGGCTGCGTTCAGGACTTTCTTGTGACGCGCGCGGGCAATGACACCACGTTTGACTCTAGGCATGTTCTATCTCCTTATTGAGTTGGCATCATGGCGCGAACGCGCTTGACGTCGGTTGGGGAAATAATAGCCGTACCGCGCAGCTTACGCTTTTGCTTGGTCGTCTTCTTGGTCAGGATATGGCGCAGGTGCGAATGGGTACGCTTGACCTTGCCGTTACCCAGGAACTTGAAGCGCTTTTTGGCGCCGCTCTTGGTTTTCATCTTTGGCATTTTGTTCTCCTTTGAGAGTAGTTAAGAGTGCTTGGGCATGCCATTTAGCCGTATCACTCAGAATGCTTAATCAGAAAAAATAAAATGTTTAAGTAAGACTAGGCGCAAAACAAATTTAAGCGTGCCGCATATTGAAATATGCAAACGATTAAATTTGATGCAGCAACAACGTATTACGACAACATTTTATTTTTTACTGCTTTTGTTTCTTATGCGGTGCAAGCACCATCACCATCTGACGGCCTTCCATCTTGGGGAACTGCTCAACCACCGCGTGTTCCTGCAAATCTGCCTCTACACGCTTCAATAGTGCCAAGCCCAGTTCCTGGTGGGTAATCTCGCGACCACGGAAACGCAATGTAATCTTGGCCTTGTCACCTTCCTGCAGGAACCTCACCAGATTCCGCAGCTTGACGTTGTAATCACCATCATCCGTTCCCGGACGAAACTTGACTTCTTTAACCTGAACCTGCTTTTGCTTAAGACGCGCCTCATGCTGCTTTTTGCTTTCGGCGTATTTGAATTTGCCGTAATCCATTAAACGGCAAACTGGCGGAGCGGCTTGGGGAGCGATTTCAACTAAATCAATATCAGCTTCTTCAGCTTTTGCGAACGCCTCGGCCAACGTTACAATCCCGAGCGGTTCGCCATCCACGCCTACCAAACGAATCTGCGGAGCAGTAATGTCACCGTTGATTCGTACTTCTTTGTCTTGAGCTATAGCAAATTCTCCAAAAAATTAAATAATTAGGCCGCGCTACCTTTAGCTTCAACCTCGCCTGACAGACGCTCAATCAGCGCTTGTATCGGCATCGAACCTAGGTCTTCACCTTTTCGGGTACGCACGGCCACCTGCTTACTTTGCATTTCGCGCTCACCTGCAACCAGCAGATAAGGCAACTTCTGTAAGCTATGTTCCCGTATTTTATAGGTTATTTTCTCATTCCTCAAGTCGCATTCAGCTCGAATGCCATTTTTCTTCAGTTCGGCAACCACTTCCTTGACATATTCCGCCTGACCATCGCTGATATTGAGTACCATTACTTGCACAGGTGCGAGCCATAGCGGCATGGCACCGGCGTAGTTTTCAATCAAGATACCGATGAAACGTTCCATGGAACCTACAATGGCACGGTGCAGCATGACAGGGTGCTTGCGGCTGTTGTCTTCAGCCACATACTCGGCACCCAACCTGACCGGAAGATTGAAATCCAGCTGTATGGTACCGACCTGCCAGAGCCTGCCCAGACTGTCTTTCAGCGTGAACTCGATTTTGGGCCCGTAAAAAGCGCCTTCACCGGGCTGCAAATCGTATTGAAGCTTGTTCTGTTCTAGTGCAGCTGCCAGTGCTTTCTCAGCCTGGTCCCAGGTTTCGTCCGAGCCAACACGCTTTTCCGGACGGGTGGATAACTTGACCAATACATCGGTAAAACCAAAATCACCGTAAACGTCATAAAGCATGGCGATAAAATCTGCAACTTCCGCTTCGATCTGCGACTCGGTACAGAAAATGTGCGCATCATCCTGGGTGAAGCCGCGTACGCGCATCAGGCCATGCAAGGCACCGGACGGCTCATTACGATGGCATGAGCCGAACTCGGCCAGGCGCAACGGCAAATCGCGATAGCTGTGCAAGCTGCTATTGAAAATCTGCACATGTCCCGGACAGTTCATCGGTTTCACCGCGTAATCGCGATTCTCCGAAGCGGTAGTGAACATGTTCTCACGGTAGTTTTCCCAATGGCCGGACTTTTCCCAAAGGGTTCGGTCCATGATGGTCGGCGTACGTACTTCCTGGTAGTCATATTCGACGAACTTGGCGCGCATGTACTGCTCGATCTCCTGCCACAGCGACCATCCGCGCGGGTGCCAGAACACCATGCCGGGAGCTTCATCCTGCATGTGGAAGAAATCCAGTTGCTTGCCCAGTTTGCGGTGATCGCGCTTCTCGGCTTCTTCCAGCATATGCAGATAGGCGTCGAGGTCTTCCTTTTTCGCCCAGGCAGTGCCGTAGACACGTTGCAACATCTCGTTGTTGGAATCGCCGCGCCAATAGGCGCCAGCCAGCTTCATCAGCTTGAATGCCTTGAGTTTTCCGGTTGAGGGCACGTGAGGGCCGCGGCAAAGGTCGGTAAAACTGCCTTCGCTATATAGCGACACATCCTCGTTGGCAGGAATCGAGGCGATGATCTCGGCCTTGTAATGCTCACCAATAGCCTTGAAATATGCTACCGCTTCATCACGAGGCAAGACCTTGCGGGTAACCTGTTCATCTTTTTTTGCCAGCTCGACCATCTTCTTCTCAATGGCCTGCAGATCTTCTGGCGTGAATGGGCGATGGTAGGAGAAGTCGTAGTAGAACCCGTTCTCGATCACAGGGCCGATGGTCACCTGCGCATCAGGAAACAGCTCCTTGACAGCGTAAGCCAGCAAATGGGCTGTGGAGTGTCGAATGACTTCAAGCCCTTCCGGGCTTTTATCGGTAATGATGGCCAGATCGGCATCGGATTCGATCAGATAGCTGGTATCAACCACCTTGTCATTCACTTTACCGGCCAATGCCGCTTTGGCCAGGCCCGCACCGATGCTCATCGCTACGTCAGCGACAGTCACTGGGTTGTCAAAACTGCGTTCCGACCCATCTGGCAAACGAATAACTGGCATGTTGTCTATCTCATCGTATAAGACCCTGAAACGACAAAAGCCGATGAACGGCTTTTGGAGTTTTGGATCTGAATTTGGTAGGCGCGATTGGACTCGAACCAACGACCCCCACCATGTCAAGGTGGTGCTCTAACCAGCTGAGCTACGCGCCTGCTTTTTTCATAAAGCAAAGAGGTGCGAATTCTAGCGCATTGCCGCCATCGACGCAAACAAAACTCTGGCTTCACACACAGTATAATCTTGCCTAATCATGACAATCATAGACAGCACGACGACAAGCATAGAAAACCTGCTGGAAGAAATTGACCAGCATGGTTATGTAGTGATCGACAATTTCCTGCAAGACTCAACGATTCAAGCACTCAACGTTCAAGCCAAAGCTTTGCAGCAAACTGGCAGTATGCGGCCGGCCGGCGTTGGCAAGGCAGCGCCGAATCAGATCATTGGCAAGGTACGTGGTGATTCCATCTATTGGCTGGATGCCAGTGGACAGAGTGCCGAGCAGGAAATGTACCTTAGCCGGATGCTGGAATTGCAGGCGAGTTTGAACCGGCATTTCTTTCTCGGCTTGCTCGAATTCGAGACGCACTTTGCAATCTATCCGCCAGGCGGCGTCTATCACAAGCATCTGGATCAGTTCAAGGGGCAGCAGGAGCGCCAGGTCAGCGCCATTCTTTATCTCAACAGGGATTGGCAAGCAGAGGATGGCGGCGAATTAAGACTTTATCTTGGCGGTACTGCCGACCAGACCTTTATGGATATTGCGCCAATCGGCGGCAGGATGATTCTGTTCCTGTCAGGAAAATTCTTCCATGAAGTATTGCCCGCCAGACGTGAACGCATCAGCCTGACCGGTTGGTTCAGAACACGAGCTAAGGATTTTGCATGAGCAGCAATGACACAACCCTCAGCAGCATGTTCGATGCAGAGACTTTCCGCTCCACCGGACATGATTTGATCGATCTTCTGGCAGAAGAGTTGAATCGCAGCCTGAGTGCTGAGCGTCCTGTCCTGAATTGGCGCAAACCGTCTGAAGAAGATTCACGTTGGCAAACGCCACTTCCGCAGCATTCGACCCTGGATCTGGCAGGGCTGCTCGATAAGCTGAAGCTGGATATCCTTCCTGGCAATCTGGCTATTCATCATCCGCATAATCTTGGCCATCAGGTCGCGACACCTTTACCGATCGCCGCCCTGTGCGATCTGGTGGCGGCACTGACCAACCAGGCCATGGCGGTATACGAAACCGGCCCGAGCGCCACCATGCTGGAACGCCAGGTCATACGCTGGCTGAGCACATTGATAGGCTGGCAAGGCCAGGAGGTGAATGGTGTACTGACATCAGGTGGCGCACAGGCTAATCTGACGGCGCTGTTGGCCGCCCGCCAGCATGCTCAGTCCGACACATGGAAACACGGCGTGGCTGCCCAACAACCTATGCGTATTCTGGCCTCTGAACACAGCCATTACTCCGTGTCTCGGGCAGCAGGCATCATGGGACTGGGCACCGATGCAGTCATCAGGATTCGTACTGACGATGCAGGCCGCATGCTGATGAACGAGGTCATCATCGCTCATCAGCGTTGCCTGGAGCACCAGGAAGTTGTCATGGCTATCGTCGCCAATGCAGCTTGCACACCGACCGGCAGCGTGGATCCATTACAAGAGATCGGTGAATATTGTCAGGCACAGCGCATCTGGTTCCATGTGGACGGCGCGCATGGCGCTTCTGCATTGCTATCGAAACAACATCGCGACATGTTACAAGGCATTGAATTGGCAGATTCCGTAGTGTGGGATGGTCATAAGCTACTGTATATGCCCGCCACTGTTTCTGCCGTCCTGTTCAAATCACCGGCCGATAGCTATCTGGCATTCGCACAGGATGCCTCATATCTGTTCCAGGGCAACAATCACGAGCTTGAAACCTATAACGTCAGCTATCGCACACTGGAATGCACCAAACGCATGATGGCCTTGAAACTGTGGGCGGCATTTTCACTTTATGGTGTTGAAGGCCTGGCAACTCTGGTCGATGAAGCTTTTAGCAAGGCACGTCTATTTGCGGAGAAATTGCAGGCCCATGCTGAATTTGAGCTGATGATGATGCCGCAAACCAATATCGTCTGTTTCCGTCATCTGGCAAAAGGCTTATCTGGCGCGCAACTGAACCAACATCAGGGCGATATAAGAAAAACCATCGTCGAAAGCGGCAACTTTCACCTGACCCAAGTCGAGCTGCATGAAAAGCTCTGGCTGCGCACTACGCTGATGAATCCCTTTACCCAGGAGCAGCACCTTCAAGGCTTGATGGATTGCATTGCCAACAGTCAGATTGATGCGATCAGCTGACGGTAGCCAGCCTGATAATCCGGATACTGCAAGGAAAAACCGCTGTTCAGCATGCGTTGGTTGCTCAGCCGCTTGCCTCCGATAGCCTCTGGCGTCTTCACATCCGAGTAATCGACGCCCTGCTCTTTTGCCAGCCATTGCAATACTTCATATTGCGGCACGGGTTGACTGTCAGTCACCACATAGAGCGGTTCAACTGCCACGCCTTTGTCTGCTTTTGTTACACAGGACGCAATAAAAGCGGCAGCATCGTCTCTATGAATCCGATTGGTCCAGTTGTTGTGTGCAGGCCACTGACCCGGCGTTGCGGCAAGTTTGATCAGCCGCGTTCTGCCCGGTCCGTAGATGCCGGACAATCTTAATGCTGTAGCAGGAATGTTAAAGTCAGCAAGCACGGACTCAGCTTCACGTAAACGCAAGCCACCAAAATCTGCAGGTTGCGCTGGTACGCCCTCATCAAGCAACTCATCGGTTTGCTGCCCGTAAACACGCGTGCTTGAAACAAAGAACACATGCCGCAGCGTCTGCAACGGAGCTAATAGGGACAAAACGTTGCGCAAGCCATCGACATAATGTGTCTTGTAACTTTCATCGGTCGGTGCATTGGCGGCAACGCAATAAAGCAGGATTTGCGGTCGCAACAGAGCCAGGGATTTCAGGCTGACAGCCTGCGTGACATCGGCCTGAATCAGCCGCACGCCGTCGGGAACCTGAGCCTGGCCGTACCTGAGGCCAGTCACCGCAAAACCTTGTTGATTCAATCGCTCGGCAACAGCACCACCAAGATCACCGCAGCCAACGATCAGGACTGGGCAGGCCATAATCCCTGCAGGTATTTTTCCAGCCAGAACAAGGCGATGATGGTTTTGCCGTCTGTGATTTCGCCACGCTGGATCATGCTCAAGCATTCAGGCAGGCTTGCCTCGAAAATCTGCAGGGCCTCGTCAGCATCGCGCTGATGTTGTCCGGCTTTTAACCCACGTGCTAGGTAGACATGGATAATCTCATTGGAATAGCCTATGCAGGGATGCTGCACCGTCAGGTAGATCCATTCGCTTGCCAGATAGCCGGTTTCTTCCAGCAATTCACGCTGACCTGTAACCAAGGGGTCTTCATCAGGATCGATCTTGCCCGCAGGCAATTCAATAAACACCTGCCTCAGTGGATAGCGGAACTGCCTTTCCAGTACCAGGCGACCATCATCCAGCATGGGGATAATCAATACGGCACCCGGATGAATGATGTATTCGCGCTCGCTTTCGTGTCCGCTGGGCAGCAATACCCTGTCGCGTTTCACTTTGAGGAATTTGGTGTTCTCTATCTCCAGAGAAGAAATGCAGGTTTCCGTCAGTTCATCTGAGCTCATGGCAGACTTCGGGCTGTAGTATGGGGCAGCATTGCTATTGCTTGCTGAATTGCTCACGCGCAATCAGCCAGTTGTCATTTACTTTCTTCAGGTGCAACGTTTTCAGGCCGGTATCAGTGTGATTGGCAGATTGATATGTCTGAATAAATGTTGCCACTGTAGTATCGGTATCTTGCTGTTTTATTTTGAGCTCGGATATCTGGATATGGATGTTCCTGGCGGCATTGACTCTGACAGTTCTTTGTTTGCGCCATTCGGCATTGCTGGGGTAATCCCCGGAGAAACCTGCCTCGTAAAACGACAAATAATCGCTCACGCGTTTTTCCTGCCACGCAGATAGCCACGCATTGATTTGTGCAATGACATGTTCGTCCTCGTTAATCTCTGCTGCAGAAGGTACTTGCGTCGATTCTTTTACTGCTACTGCCGCTACTTCAGCAATCAATTCTTTTGCTTCGATTGAATCCGGTGCCAGAGGGATGTCTGCATTGCTTGCTGCCGATTCTGTCGGTGCCAGCGCTTGTTCTTTTACAGGTTCCAGGCTCTTAAAGCCCAGTTTGGCCTGGTTGGTTTTAGCTGCGCGTACAATCTCCGCAGTTTTACCGCCAGGTTTTGGCTCTGCATCAATAATCTGCTGATAGGCATTATGCGCCAACGCCATCTTTCCGCTTAGCTGGTAAGCAAGGCCCTGTTTCAGTTTTACATTCAGGTTGTTGGGCTGGAGAATCGCAGCCTGATCGAGCTTGCTTATCGCAACACTCCATTGTCCGTCATGGATGGCCGCATCGGCATCGACCATCAAGGCATTGAATTCGGCATTCGGGAGAATCCTGGTTGGCATGCTGCAAGCCAGCAAACCGAGACTGAGGAGGGAAATGATGAATATGGATTTGGCTAATGAATATTCTCTGTTCATGTCAGTGCTCACCCAGCTCAATAAAAATTGTTGGTTTTATACTAATTGCGCTGCCAGAAATACCTGTAAACAAAACCGGGGAAAGCAAACACGATGAACAGGCTTGCCGTGACGGCATAGAACTCCCAGTTCTGGTCCGCCACTTGCCCCATGGTCGAACGTTCCGTATAGAAAGCAACAGCGCCGATAACAAAATATAGCACTACCAGTTCAAGCAGACACCAGCCGAAAGCCTTGGGCTGGTGTTTGAGCGGGACCACATAGAACAAACGATTTGAAAACCATGGAAGATTGGCAACCAGGAAAGCAAGTAACAGCAGAATGATATTGGTCATGTAGTGACTCAGCTAATACTGTGGAATATGGCGTATGCCGCAATACCCATCAGTACTTGTGGCATTAAACCCAGGGCGAGCAAGCCCAGTGCATTGATGCTGAGCATCACGCGCATGCCAGTCGGTGCATCAATGGTATTTGTATCCTGGGGTTCATCAAAATACATGAGCTTAACGACGCGCAGGTAGTAGAAAGCACCGACAGCCGCCATCAGCACGGCGAATACAACAAGTCCGACAAACCCTGCCTCGAGCGCAGCCTGCAACACGGTGAATTTGGCATAAAAGCCAAGCGTAGGCGGCACGCCAGCCATGGAGAACATGACGATCATCATCAAGAAAGCATTCCACGGGCTACGCTGGTTAAGGCCTTTCAGGTCGTCCAGATTTTCAGCCTCAAAACCCTGGCGGGACAGTAACAGGATCATGCCGAAGCCAGCCAGTGTCATCAGCACATAAGCCGAGACATAGAACATGGCAGATGCGAAACCATTCAAACTGGCACTCATGATGCCGAACAGGAGGAAGCCGATATGTGAGATAGTGGAATAAGCCAGCATGCGCTTCAGGTTGGTCTGGGCAATCGCCGTGACGTTACCAATGACGATGGACAATACCGCCATGATGACCAGCATGCCTTGCCAGTCGACAGCCAGCACGTACAGACCCTGCACCAATAGCCTGATGACCATGGCAAACGCGGCCAGTTTCGGCACGGAACCAATCAGCATGGTCATCGCGGTCGGGGCGCCATGATAAACATCCGGTACCCACATCTGGAAAGGCACGGCACCCAGCTTGAAAGCAAGGCCGGAAACAATGAACACCAAACCCAGAATCAGCATGGAATAGGTCGGCGCACCTTGTGATAATGACTCCCCGACCTGTGCGATATCCAGGCTGCCTGTGGCGCCATACATCATGGACATACCATATAGCAGCATGCCGGAAGCCAGCGCGCCCAGCACGAAGTACTTCATTGCAGCTTCTGTTGCACGCGGATTGTCCCTATCGAGCGCCACCAGCGAGTAAAGGCACAATGAGAGAAGCTCCAGGCCCATGTATAGCGTCAGGAAATTCTGGCCGGAGATCATAATCATCATGCCGACCATGGCAAACAGGACCAGAGCGTAATACTCGCCACGGAACATGTTACGCAGCGTCAGGTAATGCCTGGTGTAAACGAACATGATGGCAGTGCCTATATAAGTCATCACCTTCAATACATCCGACATCGGATCATCGACGAACATGCCCGTAAATGCATAGCTCACAGCCGGTGTATGCGTTATCACTGTAATGGCAGCCGCACCCACCAGAGTCAGTTGCGCGAAGATATAGATCAGCACACGATTGCCTGGCTTGAGGAACAGGTCGAGCAAAAGAATGAACATCGCCATACAGAGGACGAATATCTCGGGTAATGCGGAGATCAAGTCAGGAAGAATATCGCTCATGGGTTTATCTCAATCTCAGAATCCGGCAGGCAGCTTGCTCTGCGCCATGTGTGATAGCAACTGGGTAACAGAAGCATTGGTTAACTCGGTGATCGGTGCAGGGTATAAACCAAAGCCCAGCACCATCAGCGCCAATACGCTCAGAATCAGGAATTCGCGCTTGTTGAGGTCTTTCAATTCGGCAACATGCTGGTTAGCAACTTCACCGAAGAATACGCGCTTGACCATCCACAAGGTATAAGCCGCGCCGAAAATCAGCGTCAGTGCGGCGAGGAAGGCGTACCAGAAATTAACCTGAATCGCCCCCAGAATCACCAGGAACTCACCAACGAAACCGGAAGTACCAGGCAGGCCTGCATTCGCCATGGCAAACAATACGGCAAAAGCAGCAAAGGTCGGCATGGTGTTGACCACACCACCGTAATCGGCAATCTGGCGCGAATGCATGCGGTCATACAGCACGCCAACGCAGAGGAACATCGCACCTGAAATGAAGCCGTGCGAAATCATCTGCACGACGGCGCCTTCCATCCCCAGTGGATTGAAGATGAACATGCCGAGCGTGACGAAGCCCATGTGTGAGATGGATGAATAGGCGATCAGCTTCTTCATGTCCTTCTGCACCAGTGCAACAAAGGCGATGTAGACGATCGAGATCAGCGACAGGGTAATCATGAAACCGGCAAGATAATGCGATGCATCCGGCGCGATAGGCATGGCGAAGCGCAGGAAGCTATAGGCACCGAGCTTGAGCATGATGGCCGCCAACACGACGGAACCGCCGGTCGGCGCTTCGACGTGCGCATCGGGCAGCCAGGTATGCACCGGCCACATCGGGATCTTCACCGCAAACGCCATGAAGAAGGCGAAGAAGATCAGAATCTGTACAGAGAGTGCCAGCGGCAACTGGTAGTAGTCGGTCAATGCAAAACTGTCGGTCTGGTGATAGAGGTAGATGAACGCCACCAGCATCAGCAGAGAACCCAGCAAGGTATAGAGGAAGAACTTGATCGTGGCGTAGACACGATTCGGCCCGCCCCAGATGCCGATGACAAGGAACATCGGGATCAGCATCGCTTCCCAGAAAACATAGTAGAGAATCGCATCCAGCGCACTGAATACGCCTATCATCAGGCCGGACATGATGAGGAAAGCCGCCATATATTGCGCAACGCGCTTCTCGATCACTTCCCAGCTTGCCACTACGACGATGACGGTGATGAAACTGGTCAGCAGGATGAGCGGTACCGAGATGCCGTCAACACCCAGGTGATAATGGATGTTGAATGCCGGAATCCAGCTCAATCTTTCCTGAAACTGAAAGCCGCCGTCCTGGAAATTGAATTCGGTATAGAGAGGCAATGTGGCAAGGAAACCGGCAGTCGAACCGGCAAGGGCAAGCCAGCGAGCCAGGCACGCGCGCTTATCATTGCCGGTAAACAATACGGCAATCCCCGCGAGAATCGGCACCCAGATGGCGAGTGAAATTATTGGTAGATCAGTCATCATTTTCTTTTTATACCTTCATGAAGAAGGTCAACAGCAGGAACGCGCCAATAATCATGGCGAACGCATAGTGGTAAATCAGTCCGGACTGCAATTGACGGACAACGCCAGAGATGCGGCCGATCAACCTGGCCGTACCATTGACGATAGCCCCGTCGATCAGTTTGACATCGCCGATCTGCCAGAGCTTGTCGCCAAGCAAGCGTGAACCGGCAGCAAAGAACTTATCGTTAAAGCTGTCGAAACCGTATTTGTTATCAAGGATGCGATAGATCAAATCGAACCTGCTCCTGATCGCTGCAGGAATATCCGGACGCTTCATGTAGAAGAACCATGAGGTCGCCACACCAGCCAGCGCCAGCCAGAACGGCCATGTCTGCAGGCCATGGATCGCCATCGCCAATGCCCCATGGAAATGCGTCGCCAATACGCTCATCGCTGGATGCGCAGCATTGTCGATATGAATCACGCCCTTGAAGAAGTCCCCGAACAACATAGGCTCGATGGCGATATAACCGATCGCAATCGACGGAATCGCCAGTAAAACCAATGGCAGGGTAATCACCCACTTCTGTTCATGCGGCTTGTCGTTTGGGCCTAGACCGTGATGTTCATCATGCCCATGATCGTCATGGTGTGCATCATGCTTGGCCTCCATCCAGCGTTCCTTACCGTGGAAGACCAGGAAGTACATGCGGAACGAATAGAAGGCTGTGACGAACACCCCCGCCAGCACAGCAAAATAGGCAAAACCGCTACCTGTGATTTCAGAGAATTTCACCACTTCGATAATGGAATCCTTGGAATAAAACCCTGAAAACAGCGGCGTACCTATCAGCGCCAAAGAACCGATCAGCGAGGTGATCCAGGTAATCGGCATATATTTGCGCAGGCCGCCCATGTTGCGGATGTCCTGGTCGTGATGCATTGCCATGATGACGGAACCGGCGGCAAGGAACAGCAACGCCTTGAAGAAGGCGTGCGTCATCAGATGGAACATCGCCACCGAATAGGCGGAAGCGCCCAGCGCCACCGTCATGTAACCGAGCTGGGAAAGCGTCGAGTAGGCAACGACACGCTTGATATCGTTCTGGATGATGCCGAGAAAGCCCATGAACAAGGCAGTGATCGCACCGATGATCATCACGGTTGAAAGCGCAGTTGTCGACAGCTCATAAAGCGGCGACATGCGCGCCACCATGAAGATGCCGGCTGTGACCATGGTCGCCGCGTGGATCAAAGCGGAAATCGGTGTCGGGCCTTCCATCGAATCCGGCAGCCAGACATGCAAAGGCACTTGTGCCGATTTACCCATGGCACCTATGAACAGCAGGATGCAGATCACGGTCATCAGCGACCACTCGACACCTGGGATGATTTGCACAGTGTCATTCGCCAATTGCGGCGCAACCGAGAACACGGCGGCATAATCCAGGCTGCCGAGGAAATACAGCACCATGCCGATACCGAGCAGGAAGCCGAAGTCACCGACACGGTTGACCAGGAATGCTTTCAGATTGGCATAGATCGCGGTCGGGCGTTTGTACCAGAAACCGATCAGCAGGTAGGAAACCAAACCCACGGCTTCCCAGCCGAAGAACAACTGCATGAAGTTGTTCGACATCACCAGCATCAGCATGGCGAAGGTGAAGAGCGAGATATAGCTGAAGAAGCGGCTGTAACCGGGATCTTCCTCCATATAGCCTATGGTGTAGATATGCACCATGAGCGAGACGAAGGTGACCACCACCATCATCACCGCCGACAGCTTGTCGATGAGGAAGCCGACCTCAAAGGTCGTGCCGCCGCTGATCAGCCAGGTATAAACCGAGCCATTGAACACATGGCCTTCCAGCACGTGCATGAACACATAGGCAGAAAGCGCGAATGAAGCGGCTACGCCAAGAATGGTGATCCAGTGCGCTGAAGCGCGTGGCAGTTTGCGTCCGAACAGGCCGACGATCGCCGCGGCGATCAAGGGCAAGGTAGGAATCAGCAGGTAAATGGTTTGCATCGTCATCTCGCCTTACCCTTTTAATTGATCGAGATCATCGACGTTGATGGTTTGCAGGTTGCGGAACAGTAAGACTAGAATCGCCAGGCCGATCGCAGACTCTGCTGCCGCAACCGTCAGGATGAAGAAGACGAACACCTGACCTGCCAGATCATTAAGATAATGCGAGAAAGCAATGAAATTCAGATTCACTGCAAGCAACATCAACTCGATCGCCATCATCAGCACAATGACGTTTTTACGATTCAGGAAAATACCGACGACGCTAATGGCGAATAGCAAGGAGCCGAGGACCAGATAATGAGATAAGCCGACCATCAGGTTTTATCCTTAGCATCTGTTGTATTAGCCGCGTCATCTGCCGGCGGCTCTTTGAATGAGGGCATGCTGACCATGCGCACGCGATCAGCACGTTTAACTTTGACTTGATCAGCTGGGTTCATGGATTTGGTATCCTTGCGATCGCGTAATGTCAGCGTGATCGCAGCGATGATCGCCACGAGCAAGACAACCGCAGCCAGTTCAAACGTCAGGAGATAGTCGGAATACAGCACACGGCCCAGTTCGGCAGTATTGCTGTAATCCGCAGGTTTGGGGGGCGGCGCACCGACGCGCTCGACACCGAAATTCTTGCTGCCCAGGATCATCACCATTTCCGCCGCCATCAGCACGCCGATGAAACCGGCCATAGGCAGGTAATCCCAGAAACCTTCCCGCAAGCGGTCAAGATTGATATCCAGCATCATCACCACAAACAGGAACAGCACCATCACCGCGCCGACATAGACCAGCACCAGCGCAATCGCGAGGAATTCAGCTTCAAGCAGCAGCCAGATGCCGGCGGCGGTAAAAAATGCCAGAACCAGAAACAGCGCCGCATGCACTGGATTGCGTGCGGTAATCACGCGCAATCCTGCGAACAGCAATATCGCTGCCAGCGCATAGAATACGAAATCCTGAAAAACCATCCCCTCAAACATATCCGTTTATGCCCTATCCCTGATTGCTAACTTCTGATGGCTCTTTTTATCGCTAGCCATTATCTAAATTTCGCATCTTCTGCACGATCAGCTGCGATTTGGGCTTCATATTTATCGCCCACTGCCAACAGCATTTCTTTGGTGTAAAGCAAGTCGCCGCGTTTTTCACCGTGGTAATCGAAAATCCTGGTCTCAACAATTGAATCCACTGGGCAAGATTCTTCACACATGCCACAGAAAATACATTTGGTCAGATCGATGTCGTAACGAGTGGTACGGCGCGTATTGTCTTCGCGCTGCTCAGACTCAATGGTGATTGCCATCGCCGGGCAAACCGCTTCACACAATTTGCAAGCGATGCAACGCTCTTCACCGTTCGGGTATCGACGCAATGCGTGCAAACCGCGGAAACGTGGCGACATCGGCGTACGCTCTTCAGGGAATTGCACCGTGATTTTGCGCGCAAAGAAATAACGGCCTGTGAGCGCCATGCCCTTTAACAGCTCAATCAGCATCAAGCTGGATAATACTGTTCTGATCTTATCTATCATGATCTTTCGTCCCTATGCCCGCTTAATGGAAAAGATGCGCTAAAGGCGTTTGCATAAGTCCACCAATGACAACGATCCACACCAGGGTAATCGGAATAAACACTTTCCAGCCCAGACGCATGATCTGGTCGTAACGATAGCGCGGGAATGTAGCGCGGAACCATAAAAAGAAGAATACAAGGAAGGCAACTTTGGCCAATAACCACAAGAAGCTATCTGGCAAAAATGGGACTGGAGAGAGCCAGCCACCCAGGAACATCAATGCGGCCAGCATACAAACCAGCCAAATATTGGCATATTCAGCTAAAAAGAAGACTGCAAATGCCATACCGGAGTATTCAACGTGAAAGCCCGCGACGATCTCGGATTCACCTTCGGCTACGTCAAACGGTGCACGATTGGTTTCCGCGACTGCACTGATGAAATACACAATGAATAGCGGAAAGAGCGGTAACCAATACCATTCCCAGAAACCGCCCTGCTGTGCGAGCACGATCTTGCCCAGATTCAGGCTTCCGGCAGCCATCAATACACCAACCAATGCAAAACCCATGGCAATTTCGTAAGAAACTATCTGCGCGGCGGAGCGCATACTGCCAAGGAAAGCATATTTGGAGTTGGATGCCCAGCCAGCGATGATGACGCCATAGACTGCAACTGATGTCATTGCCAGGATATAGAGCAAACCAGCATCTATGTCGGCCAATACCATATTCAGGTCAAACGGCACCACCGCCCAAGCAGCAAAGGCAGGTGCGATAGCCAACACCGGCCCCAGCAGGAACAGGAACTTGTTCGAAGCCGAAGGGATGATGATTTCTTTGGTAAATAGCTTGAGGCCATCGGCAATCGGCTGTAGCAAACCAAAATAACCTACTCGATTAGGGCCGATCCGTACCTGCATAAAACCGATGACTTTACGCTCGGCAAGCGTGAGATAAGCAATCGCCACCATCAATGGCACAACAATGGCCACAATCTTGATGAGCGTCCACGTTGTCAGCGAAACCGCCGGCCAATAACTACCAAACAATTCTGAGAAGAAGTCCATCATGCTGTAGCCGCCGCTTCCACTTCAACTTTTTCAACTGTGATGTCACCCATCAGTTCGCCCAGGCTTGCCGTCATTGCATGTGCTGCCTGAATGCGAACACAGCCCATCGCCACATGCGAGTCACTGCGCACGGCAAGTACGGCACTGCCTTCACCCTGCTTTGCCAGGACCTGGTCGCCTTCAGCCAAGCCCAACTTCTCCATCAATTTCGGATGGATGCGCGCCATCGGCTTGAGGTTATATTTGGTTTTCTGCAGCGGTGGTGAGCGACGCACAATAGCATCCGACTGATATTGCGGCACTTCACCAATACGTTGCAGACCGTCGGATTTGATCTTTACGTCAATCTCGACCAATTCTTTCAGGTTATTGTTGAGGCTGCGCCACACTACGGCTGAAGGTTTTTCACCGCCGAAAATCGCATTCTTGACCTCTTCGCTGCTGTCAAAATCGAACCCTTGCAGACCCAGGGTATTACCCAGTACCCGTAATACCTTCCATGCTGGGCGACACTCACCCAGCGGCTTGGTGACAGCGCTGAAGCTTTGTACACGCCCTTCCATGCTCATCAAGGTACCTGAAGTCTCAGTGAATGGCGCAATCGGCAACAGCACGTCCGCATCATCCAGAGCTTCAGATTTATACATGGTGAGCGCAACGACACACTCCGCCTGCTGCATGGCCTTGCGCGCGGCAGCACCATTGTGGCAATCCAGCTCAGGTTCAATATTGACCAGCAGATAAGCCTTGCGCGGCACTTCCAGCATGGCACGCGCATGCATGCCCTGGGCGCTCGGCATCACACCGACCAAGTGCATGCCGGTGTTATTGGCACCTGCAGGCATCAAACCAAAAGTGGCACCGCAAAGACCAGAAATGGCTTCAGCCAAACTGAACATCTCAGTGAATCGCGGATCGTTCAGCGCAATATTGCCGATAAAAATACCGGTTCTGGGTGAAATCAGGTCGAACAGCTTACCCATACCAGCAAGGCTTTCAGCCATGGCCTGGGTGTTATCGCGGACACGAATCTCTTCCAGCAGCTTATTCAGTGACGGCGGCAGGCAAAGCGATAGACGTTGCAAGCCGGACATCGCCTTCAGCACCTGCGCCAGCACATTCACCATATCATTCGGGCGCACGACGATTTTATTCGTCACCTTCATCAATGGGTCATTATCCAGCGGGCTGATAATGGAGAGCTCAGCCCCGTTATCCACTGCCTTGCGGAAACGTTTGCTCAGTAGCGGATGCTCATTACGCAAGTTGGAACCGATGATCAGGATACGATCCAGCTCTTCGATATCCGGAATATTGCAACCCATCCATGGCGTACCAAGACGCTTGCCATCCAGCCTGAAATCGGTCTGACGCAGGCGGTAATCGATATTGCCGCATCCCAGGCCTTCGGCCAGCTTCTTCGCCAGGTAGCCTTCTTCCATCGTGCTGTTCGGGGAAACCATCACGCCGAGCGCATCACCGCCGTACTCATTGGTAATATCCTTCAACTGGCCGGCAGCAAATTCAAGCGCAGTTTTCCAGTCGGCCTCCTGCCATTCGCCGTTGTGCTTGATCATCGGCACTTTCAGGCGATCCGGGCTATTCAGGCCTTCGTAGGAGAAACGATCACGGTCGGAGAGCCAGCACTCATTGATGCTTTCTTTCTCGCGCGGCAAGACACGCATCACTTTGTTGTCTTTGATCTGGACTTCAACGTGCGAACCAAGGCCGTCATGTGGCGCAATCGAAGGCCTGCGGGTTAATTCCCAGCTACGGGCAGAATAGCGGAAAGGCTTGCTGGTCAGCGCACCGACCGGGCAAAGATCAATGATGTTGCCAGACAGTTCAGAATTCACGCTCTTGTCGACATAGGCCGTGATCTCGGCATGCTCGCCGCGATTGACCAGACCCAGTTCCATCATGCCGCCAACCTCCTTGAGGAAGCGCACACAACGTGTGCACTGGATGCAACGCGTCATATCGGTCGAAACCAGCGGGCCGATGTTCTTGTTCAGTACCACACGCTTCTCTTCCGTATAGCGTGAAGCAGGTGCGCCATAAGCCACGGCGATGTCCTGCAGATCGCACTCGCCGCCCTGGTCGCAAATCGGGCAATCCAGGGGATGATTGATCAGCAGGAATTCCATCACGCTCTTTTGCGCTTCTATCGCCGCTTTGGAGCGCGTGAATATCTTCATGCCATCCGCAACCGGTGTCGCGCAGGCAGGCAACGGCTTATTGAATTTCTCCACTTGTACCAGGCACATGCGGCAGTTGGCAGCAACCGATAGCTTCTTGTGGTAACAGAAACGCGGAATCTCGACACCCAGCTTGTCAGCGGCGTCGATGATCGTCGTACCGTGCTCGACTTCTACCTGTTTTCCGTCAATTTCAATATTCAACATGGTGGTATTCCAATAACCTGCTACTTACCGTCCAGCATGCTCTTGCCATGCTGGATGTAGTATTCGAATTCGGGGCGGAAATGTTTCACAAAACTCAGTACTGGCGTTGCTGCTGCATCCCCAAGAGCACAAATGGTACGGCCGGATATATTGGAACTCACATCCGTAAGCAAATCCAGGTCTTCCATACGACCCTGGCCATCGACAATGCGCTTGACCACGCGATACAACCAGCCCGTACCTTCACGACATGGAGTGCATTGTCCGCACGACTCTTCATAGAAGAAGTAGGAAAGACGCTTCAGCGCCTTTACCATGCAAGTCGTTTCATCCATGACGATCATGGAGCCTGCGCCCAGGCTGGAACCGGCTTTGGAAAGCCCGTCGTAATCCATGGTGGCAGCCAGTATGGCTGAAGCCGGCATCACCGCTGTAGATGGTCCGCCCGGGATTACCGCTTTCAACTGGCGACCTTTCCAGACACCACCGGCCAAATCCAGCAACTCCGTGAATGGTATACCCATCTTCACTTCGTAATTACCCGGCTTTTCTACATGTCCAGAAACCGAGAATATCTTCGAACCGCCGGAGTTTGGTACGCCCAACTCCTGGAATGCCTGGCCGCCATGCTGCAGAATCCAGGGGATGGAAGTAAACGACTCGGTATTGTTGACCGTGGTTGGCTTGCCGAAAACGCCATAACTGGCAGGGAAAGGCGGCTTGAATCTCGGCTGGCCTTTCTTGCCTTCGATCGACTCGATCAATGCCGTTTCTTCACCGCAGATATAAGCACCGTAACCATGCACTGCATAGAGGTCAAAGCTGAACTCGGTGCCGAATAAATTCTCGCCGATAAAGCCGGCTTTACGTGCCTCTTCCAGGGCCGCCTCAAAAATCTCGTAATCTTCCCAGATCTCGCCGTGGATATAGTTATAGCCGACACGCGTACCCAGGGTATAAGCGGCTATCGCCATGCCTTCAATCAGCTGATGCGGATTGTAGCGAATGATGTCACGGTCCTTGAACGTGCCCGGTTCGCCTTCATCGGTGTTGCAGACCAGATACTTGGTGCCGTCGAAATAGCGTGGCATGAAACTCCACTTGAGGCCGGTAGGAAAACCCGCACCGCCACGACCGCGCAAGCCTGAAAGTTTGACCTGGCTGATGATGTCGGTCGGTTTTACTTTTTCAGTAACAATACGTTTCAGTTGCTCATAGCCACCAAGCTTTACGTAAGTCTCCAGGCTATTAGGCCTGGCTTCAGTCATGGTACGCAGGCAAACCAGCGTTTGTTGTTCCAGATGATGGGCAATCACTTGCATTATTCCAGCCCTTCCAGGATCTCATCCACCTTTTCAGGCGTTAGAAACTCATGCATCCTGGTATTGTTGATATGGAACAAGGGTGCGCCGCCGCAAGCACCCATGCACTCGCCCTCTTTCAGCGTGAACTTGCCGTCAGGCGTGGTCTCGTTGAAACCGATCCCCAGGCGTTTTTCCAGATGGCAGACAATTTCATCAGAATCACGCAACATGCATGAGATATTGGTACAGACCGTGATTTTGTACTTACCCATGGGCTCAAGGTCGTACATGTTGTAGAACGTCGCAACTTCCAGCGCTGCGATTGCTGGAATGCCCAGATATTCAGCGACAAAAGCAATCGTCTCTTTCGACAGCCAGCCTTTTTCCGTCTGCGCGATACGCAAGGCAGACATCACGGCAGCCTGACGATTCTCGGCAGGATACTTGGTCAGTTCGTAATCAATCTTGGCTATGGATTCTGGGGATAACAT
>CAZOZB010000011.1:32671-33852 GCA_964584185.1 uncultured Methylophilaceae bacterium | reverse complement strand
CGTGTCATTTCATCCAGTGCCGCCAAATGCGGGAAGCCCGGTGCACGTATCTTCAAACGGTACGGCTTGTTGGCACCGTCTGAAATCAGGTAAATACCAAACTCACCCTTGGGATGCTCAACCGCAGCATAGGCTTCGCCTGCAGGCACGTGAAAACCTTCAGTGAATAACTTGAAGTGGTGAATCAGGGATTCCATGTCCTGCTTCATGCCTTCGCGCGATGGCGGTGCAATCTTGTGATTATCTGTAATCACCGGGCCTGGGTTCTTGCGCAGCCAATCGACACATTGCTTGATGATGCGGTTGGATTGACGAAACTCTTCAATACGCACCAGATAACGGTCATAACAATCACCATTGACGCCGACCGGGATATCGAAATCCATCTTGTCGTAAACTTCATAAGGCTGTTGTTTGCGTAAATCCCAAGCGAAGCCCGAGCCACGCAACATCGGGCCACTTAATCCCAGGGCCAAGGCACGCTCTGGCGAAACGACGCCGATACCGACAGTACGCTGCTTCCAGATACGGTTATCTGTCAGCAAGGTTTCATATTCATCCACGTATTTCGGGAAGCGGTTAGTGAAATCCTCAATAAAATCAAGCAGAGAGCCCTGGCGGTTCTCATTCATGCGATTGATTTCGGATTGATTGTGAACGGTTGATTTCTCGTATTGCGGCATACGATTCGGCAGATCGCGATAGACACCGCCCGGGCGATAGTAAGCCGCATGCATACGCGCACCAGATACCGCCTCGTAGCAATCGAACAAATCCTCGCGCTCACGGAATGCGTAAAGGAATACCGTCATCGCACCTACATCCAGCGCATGCGCACCAAGCCAGAGCAAGTGATTGAGTACGCGGGTGATTTCATCGAACATGACGCGGATATATTGCGCACGAATCGGCACTTCCAGCCCCAGCAGCTTTTCGATCGCCATCACATAGGCATGCTCGTTGGACATCATGGAAACATAATCCAAGCGATCCATATATGGCACGGATTGCAAATAGGTACGGTTCTCTGCCAGCTTTTCCGTCGCGCGATGCAACAGGCCGATATGCGGATCGGCGCGCTGGATGACTTCACCATCCAGCTCCAGCACCAGACGCAATACACCATGCGCCGCAGGATGCTGCGGGCCAAAGTTCATCGTGTAATTACGTATCTCAGCCAT
>CAZOZB010000011.1:0-32571 GCA_964584185.1 uncultured Methylophilaceae bacterium | reverse complement strand
CGTATCTCAGCCATTGTGGAATCCTTCATCGCGTATCACGCGCGGGACATTATTTCGAGGATCGATCGTCACCGGCTGATAAATCACACGCTGCTGCTCAGGATCGTAACGCATCTCAACGTTACCGATCATCGGAAAATCCTTGCGGAAAGGATGACCGACAAAACCATAGTCTGTCAGCAAACGGCGTAAATCCGGATGGCCTTCAAACATAACGCCAAACAGGTCGAATGCTTCGCGCTCGAACCAATTAGCGGCTGGCCATAGATCCACCAGGGTCGGCAAAACGGGGAAATCTTCATCTTGCGCAAAGACACGCAGGCGCAAACGCTGATTCAGACTGATGGACAGGAAGTGATAAACGACGGCATAACGCAGACCATCCCATGTGCCTTCGCCATACTCCGCATAGTCGACGCCACACAGATCAATCAACTGTTCAAATTTGAAGGTCGGCGCATCACGCAGCGTTTGGCAAATATCCAGCAGGTCTGCCGCTTTGGCTTCAATGGTGATTTCACCCACATTCACCGATAATTTGGACACTTTCTCGCCCAAAGCCAGTTTGATGTCTTCTGATAATTTATCTAATCGCGCGCTCATGAATATTCTCTTGGTTTATCGCGCAATGGTGTTAGTACGTTTGATTTTGTTTTGCAGCTGGATAATGCCGTAGAGCAACGCTTCAGCGGTTGGCGGGCAACCCGGCACATAGACATCGACAGGCACGATGCGATCGCAACCGCGCACAACCGCATAAGAATAATGATAATAGCCGCCGCCATTCGCACATGAGCCCATGGAAATCACCCAGCGCGGCTCTGCCATCTGGTCATACACCTTACGCAGGGCTGGCGCCATCTTGTTCACCAGCGTGCCGGCCACAATCATCACATCGGATTGACGCGGACTCGGACGGAAAACGATGCCAAAACGATCAAGGTCATAGCGGGCAGCGCCAGCATGCATCATTTCAACCGCGCAACAAGCCAAACCGAAAGTCATAGGCCACAAAGAACCTGTACGCGTGTAGTTGATGACCGTATCCAGCGAGGTGGTTACAAAACCTTTTTCAAGTATGCCTTCGATGCTCATGATTTATACATCACTCCCATTCAAGGGCGCCCTTCATCCATTCATAGATAAACCCGACCACCAGCACACCCAGAAACACCATCATGGCGATAAATCCGGACATGCCGATCTCCTGGATTACAACAGCCCAGGGAAAGAGGAAAGCGATCTCAAGATCAAACAGGATGAATAGAATGGCGACAAGGTAATAACGCACGTCGAATTTCATTCGTGCATCTTCAAAAGCTTCAAAACCACATTCGTAAGGGGAATTTTTTTCTGCGTCCGGGCGATTGGGGGAGACCAACTTGCCAAGTACGATAGGGGCAACGCCGACAGCGAGACCGACGATGATAAACAACAGAATTGGAAAATAATTTTCCAGCAAGTTAGAACCCCAATTCAACCGCCAAAACCAGCCAACTAAGGCCAGTGAGGCAAAAACAATGATTATTCTGGTGCCGTCGGAGAGACTCGAACTCTCACGACTTTCGTCACTACCCCCTCAAGATAGCGTGTCTACCAATTCCACCACGACGGCAATTTATGCAGGTGCTTCACCCATGTGCAGGCACTTTACCCATGAAAGTTATTATTGCTTTTATTATTCAGGCACATCACTCGCGGTGCTGGATTCAGAAGGGGCCGCATCACCAGCAGCGGGTACATCTGCTGGAGTTGTAACTGAGTTTGTTTGCACTTTGATGACGCTACCTGCTTCGTCACGATGACCTGAGATATAAGCCAGCGACAAACTGGCAGCGAAAAAGATAACGACACAGACTGCCGTAGCACGACTCATGAAGTTGGATGAGCCGCTTACGCCGAACAGGCTGCCGGAAGCACCGCTACCAAAAGCCGCCCCCATATCCGCACCCTTGCCATGCTGCAACAGGACCAGACCAATCACGCCTATCGCTGACAGCACGTGCACAACCAATACTAAAGTTTCCATATTCCCTTAATCCCCGCCACATCAAGCAACACGAGTGCCAATTTCAGAGGCAGCGCGACATATTTCTATAAATTCTCCAGGGTTTAATGAGCAACGCCCAATCAAACCGCCATCAATATCCGGCATAGCTAATAATTGTGACGCATTTGAAGGATTTACGCTACCCCCATATAGGATACGCACTCTATTTGCGACCCCTGCATCACGCTCGGCAATTTGCCCGCGAATGAATTCGTGCATGGCTTGCGCCTGCTCTGGCGTTGCGGTTTTCCCTGTACCAATCGCCCATGATGGCTCGTAAGCGATCACCGCTCTCAACTGTACAGCCTGGGACAGCACATCCAAACCCAGGGTATTCAGGATCGCGATCATCTGACTGGCTACCACCGCCTCGGAAACACCGGCCTGACGCTCTTCCAGGGTCTCACCAACGCAAAATATCGGGGTCAGCCCGGCCTTCAAGGCCATGCCAAAACTGGCAGCAGCCGATGTATTCGTCTCGTGAATCAGCACCCGACGCTCCGAGTGGCCGATTAACGCATATGTACATCCAAAATCGGCCAGCATCCTGGCTGAAACAGCGCCAGTATAGGCACCTCGCTCATGCGGGCTGACGTTTTGCCCGCCCCATGCAATATTAGTTCCCTGTAACAGAGACTGGGCTTGATGCAGATAGGGTGCAGGTACACAAACCGCAAAATCTGCATTACGCAAGTCGCGCAAACCAGACGTAATGTCTGTAATCAAGGCCTGATTCTGCGCCAAGCTACCATGCATTTTCCAATTGCCGACTACTAGCTTACGACGCATTTTTTCACTCATGAATTTTGCCGAATTTTACCTTGCCCGACATTGCAAGGTCAATGAATTAAAGGCCATGGACAAAGGCCTACGCTGCAATCTGCCAATGTTTTATGTTGAGCTGCAGGGTTTCGTTACCGTTGTATAAGTTGCTTTGCAATTCGTAGACCAATGCTACCGGCGACGGCAGGAATTCCTGCTGCTGAAAAAAGATGGCGTCGTATTGCCTGCCCGCCTTGACCAAACTGAGCTTGAGATGCCGCTCGCCAACAATGCGCTGGCTCAAGACTTCGAACACATCGAAGAAATTCGGGGTCGGAAAACCCTGGCCCCAGACCTGTCTTTCCAACAAAGAGGCAGTCTGCAGATGCATATCATCTTCGCTCAACGCACCATCCACCTCGATCACGGCATCAAGGTCTGCGGGAGACAGGCACTCAGACGCAATCTGTTCAAAGCTTAGATTAAATCGCTCGAAATCAATTTCAGCGATGGTTAATCCGGCCGCCATGGCATGACCGCCAAATTTCCTGATCAAGTCCGGCTCACGCTTGGAAACCAGATCCAGGGCATCACGCAGATGCAGCGTCTTGATCGAACGTCCCGATCCTTTGAGCATGCCATCGCCAGCATTTGCAAATGCGATCACCGGGCGATGATGGCGCTCCTTGATCCTGGAAGCGAGTATGCCGATGACGCCTTGATGCCAATCCGGGTGATACAGGCTCAGTGTATAGCGATCTTCAGGCTGGATATCTTCCAGCGCAATACCTGCAAGCTCGCCCATCTCGGCTTCGATCGATCGCCTGGCCTGGTTCAATTCATGCAATTGCTGCGCCATGCGCATGGCGTCAGACTCATTATCGGCCAGCAGGCAGGCGATACCGAGGGACATGTCATCCAGGCGGCCTGCCGCATTAAGCCGCGGCCCAACGCTAAAGCCCAAATCCTGCGCACTGACTTTATCAAGCTGTCGACCGGCGATCCTGAGCAAGGCGTTGATTCCGGGACAGGCCCTGCCTGCTCGTATTCTTCTCAACCCCTGCTCAACCAGGATGCGGTTATTTTCATCCAACCTGACCAAGTCCGCCACAGTACCCAATGCAACGATGTCCAGCAGCTCTGTCAGGTTGGGCTCTGCCTGATGCTGAAAGGCTCCCCGTGCACGCAACTCGGCGCGCAAAGCCAGCATTGCGTAAAAAATCACGCCAACACCAGCCAAGTGCTTACTGGGAAAGTCGCAGCCATGCTGATTGGGATTGATCATGCAGGCAGCCTTGGGGGTTTGCTCACCCGGCAAATGATGATCGGTAATCAGCACTGCCATGCCAAGCGCATTAGCTGCATCCACGCCATCCACACTGGCAATGCCGTTGTCCACGGTCAAGATCACATCTGGCTGGCTTCTGGTTGCGAGCGCCACGATTTCAGGTGTCAGCCCATAACCGTATTCAAACCGGTTAGGCACCAGAAAATCAACTTCAGCACCCATGCTACGCAATCCACGTACGGCAACGGCAGTGGCAGTAGCGCCATCGGCATCATAATCACCGATGACCAATAACCGTTTTTTTTGTGCAATGCTATCCGCCAGCAATCGCGCCATTTGCTGGTTGTTTGTAAGACGCTCTGGCGGAATCAGTGCTGCCAGGGAAATCTCCAGTTGCGCCGAGGACTGAATGCCCCTGGCAGCGAGAACCTTGGCCAAAGCTGCTGAAATACCAGCCTCCAGCAAACGAGACATCGCGGTTTGATCTATTTTTCGCTCAACAACAGTGACCATTCATTCCTCAAAACACCTCAAAATATGATTGAATTGCTGAAGGTTTACGCCAGAATTTCCATAGGTCACGTCTGCGCAAACTCGACTTAAGCACCTGACCGCCAGCAGCAACATAAAACTGCAAGGTTTCAATCTGGCCACATTTAAGCAGTTCAGCAGCAGCCTGAAACCACAATTCATCCATCAGCTGCGATTCATCAAGAACCATCCATGCCGCATCAAGTGCGCCAAGGGAAGGGAAATTGACCGGGATTTTCAAACAGTCTACTTTGCCCAGGCGACCCAAACCCTTCAGCAAAGGTGCCGATGCATAGACAGTAGCGGCCTGGCTTGCGCTTTGACCGGGCAATCTGCCGCCGCCCCAGAACCACAGGCTGTTGCATGCCGGCAGACCGCCGGCCTCACGCTCCTGATTCACGGGATGGGAGAACAATAGCATTTGAATCTCATTGATCAACTGGTTCCATCGAGCAGCTTCGGGGCCTTGCGGTAGGAAAGCATTGATATCGCGATTGATTGCCATCTCAGGGTGGCTGGTGATGATCTGCGGCTGATTCGCCTGCTGCAGGTACCAATGCCCGGAACTACCTGGAATAAATTTCAAACCATCGGTGGCGAAATGCTGATTCAAGGATTCAAGCAGGCTGGCAGATTCTGCCGATGATAGTGCGATCGGCACCGGGCTAGCCAGGGAAAACGAATCACGCTGCAGAACCAGATGCACGGGATCGGCAAACAGAAAGCAGCTTTCATCTGCCGCGGGGCTCTCTTCCGGCATGTCTTCGCCCAGATACGAGATGGCTGCGAGAGGCAAGGCATCTGCTTGCGTCTGCCCAAGGTCGGATTCAACTCCGGCCAGATGACAGATCAGTGTATCGAATGATACCTGCAGCATCTCCCTCCGCGACTTTGCCATCAACCCCGGCAGGGTTGAAGCACGGCTCAGCTGGCAAGCCTGGGCAAGTAAATGCTGCGGTAGAAAAATATGGAGATGCACATCAAACTTCAATTAAGCGATGGCATGAATATACCACCTATCAACCTATATTTCTGGTGTGAGCTTAGGCGCCGATCACCCGATTACGTCCAGTGTGCTTGGCATCATAAAGCGCATTATCCGCCCGCATGATAACTTTTTCCGGCAACTCGCCAGACTTGCGCTCGGATACCCCGGCGCTGAAGGTAATCAGCAGACGTTCATTATTGTGCAGGAACAACTGCTTGGTCAGCTCTCTTTGCAGGCGCGTCAACACTTGAATACCTTCTTCGAGCTCGGTCTCTGGCAGAATAATCAGGAACTCTTCGCCACCATAGCGGGAAAGCAGGTCCGCAGGCCGCAAAGCCGCTCTCGCCACCCCGACCAGATGTATAATCGCGTCATCGCCCGCATCATGCCCATAGGTATCATTGATATTCTTGAAATGGTCGAGATCCAGCAACGCCACGCAAATCGGTCGTTGCGTGCGCTCCGCCCTTGCAAATTCGCGCTCCAGGGCATCATCGGCACCGCGCCGATTCAATATGCCGGTTAAAAAGTCCTTGGAAGCCAACTCACTGGCGTGGTCCAGCTCCAGCGACAACTTGTCGATGAGCAAATCGGCAGCAATCACTTTTTCGTGCGACTGTTTAAGCTCCTCGAAAGTACGCAGTGCATCAGATTGCATGTGATGCATATCATGGCGCAGGTTCTCCAGAATCGCGTTCAGCTCAAGAATGTCTTCGGTTTCGCCGATCCACTGTTGATACTGTTTGATCTTTTCCTGATGCTCACCCGAGTTTTCTGCAATTGTCGCCAGCATATCAATACAAGTGGCCGCCATCTGCTTCAGTGCTTGTTTGGCATCCAACAGGCTGCGCTTAAGTATGCTTTGTCTCAGCAGCAGGTCTTCCAGCTTGTTTTCAGCATCCCGTAAGGTCTCCAGGCTGAGCGGATTTCCCACCACTTCACGCACCATCTGGATCTGTCCGTAAAGCCATTGATCTCCGTTCGCCAGCTCGCCCATGTTCTCCACCAGCAGCCGGAACAACTTGACCAAGGCTTCATGGAACTTGGTTTGGGTGGAGGCATTTTGCTCAAGCTTCTTCCAGTAGCCCTTGAATGCCAGACCAAGCTTTGTCACTTCCTTGATAGTATTGGCTTGCTTGGCCTGCTCAAGCAGAACATGTGTTTTGCGCTCTATTTCCGGTATCGCAGCAAACTGTGACAACAGTCCGAGCTCAAGCGCTTCGATCAGCAAATCGCGCCATAGGTATACCAGGTTACCCGCCGAAACATCTGATTCATCCGGCTCCGCATCATCCTTGGATGACTCGAAAATATGATCCACTGCGCGGCTATTCAGCTGGCGATTGGGGTAACCGTTTGCACCATTTTCATATACCCCATTGCCATGCCAGCCCGAGGCCAACTCATGCACCTTGCGCAGCATCGTTTCCGGGTCAGTGTCAGATTCCATCAAGACCTGCTCCAGACTGTCCGTTTTTTTTGCAATTGCCGGGTGCTTGGTATCTACATCCAGATGCTTGATCAGATCACGCAAGACATTGCCCCAACTGATCGTCAATCCGTCGCTGGTCGTATCCGGAATCAACTGGCGCAAAATCGCTTCAGCCTCCTTGAAGTCCTGCTCTTCCATCGCGATGCGGAAAGCCTTGGCTAAATTGATGTATTTTGGCCGTGTCTTACCCGCATCTTTCAAGATGCCATCTATGGCTTTAGTCAGTGCAATAAATTCAGCATTGCGCGACTTTACGCCCGCAATATCATCATAGACCTTGCGAAAATTGTCGGGCGTTGGAGGCACTTTGCTATACGCTAACTGTTTGAGTGCCAGTCTGGCAATATCAATTGGCACGGTTGGTTTGTCATCCATTTATTACCCACATCCCCGATTCATCGTTATTGGTTTTTTAATTTTTCTTACTATCGATATCGTCAATTCCGCAAAAAACTTTATTGCCCGAATTTCAGATTTTCAAATGACATGGATAGTGAAATCGCTTTCTAGTTGGCCCATTAATTAAATATTTAACTTTTTGTTCATACAAATGTCACTTTAGTTATATCCATATGGTGGATAAGATATGCAGCGAAATCCAAAGCACCTAGAAGAACAGGCAAGTTTTACAATGAATCTTATTTTATGGCGGCATGCTGAAGCAGAAGACACGAGTCCGGATATAGCTCGTGCCCTTACCAACAGAGGACAAAAACAGGCAGAAAGAATGGCAGCCTGGCTGAAGCCGCAGTTACCAGCTGACACTGTCATTCTGGTTAGTCCTGCATTGCGTACTCAGCAAACGGCTTCTGCACTTACTGACCAATTCACCACGCTGGATGTTTTGGCACCCGGCACCTCCTCCGAGCAACTGTTAACCGCTTCAAATTGGCCGGATGACACAAGAACGATTGTGATCGTTGGTCACCAGCCTACTCTTGGGATGGCGGCAGCTAAGGCACTGACAGGCAAGGCTGAATACTGGAGCGTCAAAAAAGGCGCAATATGGTGGATAACGTCACGTTCCAGAGACGGTGAAAGACAAACAGTCTTGCGGGCCGTTGTTTCACCGGATCTGCTGGACTAAAAACAAGGTAGCATCAAAATAAACGGGAGAAGTCTTTGAACACCATTCTGATTGCAAATCCCAAAGGGGGTAGCGGTAAAACCACGATGTCCACCAACCTGGCTGGCTATTTTGCCAGCCGCGGTAAACATGTCGTCCTCTCAGACATGGATAGGCAAAAATCTGCAACTGCCTGGCTGGCAAGGCGCGGCGACACTTTGCCTCTGATTCATGGTCTGGACGGTCGCGGCAAGCATGCCGACAGCTTAAGCGCGGAGTGGTCCATCATAGACTCACCCGCTGGCATCCATGGCGACAAGCTGAGCGATGCAGTCAAACGTGCAGACTGGGTCGTAGTGCCCATTCAACCCTCGGCTTTCGATATCGGTGCCACTGACGATTTTCTGGAAATCCTGCGCGCCGAAAAAGCCATTCGTAAAGAACGGACCTTTGTTGCCATGGTGGGAATGCGCGTTGATCCGAGGACGAAAACCGCCATCAAACTGCAAGAGTTTCTGGATAACGCAGGCTTTCCGGTGATGACCAATTTGCGCGATGCGCAGGTCTATATGCAGGCTGCGGAACAGGGCATGAGCATTTTCGACATGCGGCCATCCCTGGTAAAACGCGATGTACAGCAATGGGCACCACTGCTGCACTGGCTGGTCAATGGTTAATCCATCCCAAAGCTTAAGACGCCAAAAAGCCTGACCGCCAGGAAACCCGATGCCTGAAGAAATCGAACTCAAGCTCCGTTTGAATCCAGCTGATGTCGCCCGATTGAAACGCAGCCGGCTAGTCAGGCAATACCTGAATGGCAAACCAAGAACGCGAAAGTTGAGCAGTATTTATTACGACACGCCGACATTGCAACTGATGCAAGCTGCGGTAAGTTTGCGCGTGAGGCATATGTCAGGAAAATGGTATCAATCCGTCAAAACATCCGGTAGCGCCGATGCAGGCTTGCATTCAAGGCTGGAATGGGAAGATATATTGAAACGAGGCGAGCCGGATTTTGAGAAAATCAGTCAGATAGACGCCCCAGACATCGCCAGCCTGTTTGCCGATCAAGAAATACAAACATTGCTCAATCCGATTTTCAGCACCGAGGTCAAACGCACCGAGTGGCAGCTAAAGACGCAGTGCAGCACATTGGAACTGGCTCTGGATGTCGGCCATGTTGTAGTCGATGGCAAAAAAGTCGCCGACATCTGCGAGCTTGAGATCGAGCTGAAGTCCGGAGTCGTTGATGATATACACGCCCTGGCAACTCAATTAAAACAGCACTTTGCGCTTCATGAAGAAAACACCAGCAAGGCAGAATTGGGTTACGCGCTCTACCAGCAACTACGCAAAAATTAGTCCGCCGTCACATCTTTGCTTGAAAAACCACAACCCTGACTGAAACCAGCGTTAAAATGGCGCAATCTATGAAGTCTATTGAGCGAGGAACCGTATGAATCTCGAAAAAGTAGTTTTTGGTTTTTTCATCGTGCTAGCCATGACACTCAATTTTGGCTACTTCATAGGTGATATCGACAACCCGGCACATCATCATGTTTATGAGCTATATGCCGCGATTATCGTCAACCTGATCGCAACGGTCCTCAAGTTTGGCGACAGAACCCAAATCGGCGCAGTTCACCTGGCCACCAGCCTGGTCGCAGACCTGCAGCTGATTACGGCTGCGATTATATTTGCGGTAGTCAGCGGAACGCCTGGCGAGTTCACCATGATTAACCATGTGGTATCCCTGTCAGGCGGTGCGTTGCTGGCGAACATCATCTCCGTTATCTTGCTGATAGCAGAAACAATCAGCCTGCGTCGTTAATCGGTCAGCCAGACTGATTGGCGGAATCGCTGAGGTGTCCATTTGAATAACATCATTTTCCTGATCCTGCGGCGCATGCGAGCACCGCTGATTGCGGTAATTGCCAGCTTTGGCATTGCAGTTGCAGGATTAACAATGATGCCCGGCATAGAAATCAATGGGGAAATCAGCCACCTGACCCTGTTTGATGCTTTTTATGTCATCAGCTACACCGCTACTACTATCGGTTTCGGTGAGATCCCACATGAATATAGCCGACAGCAACGCCTCTGGATGACACTGTCGATTTACATGACGGTGATTCCCTGGTTCTACGCCATTGGTAAAATCATCTCACTTTTTCAGGACGTCGGCTTACGTGTCGCTGTCACCACATCCAGGTTCGCCAAGGAAGTTGAAGGACTGCGTGAGCCCTTTTATATCGTCTGCGGCTACGGCGAAGCTGGCAGCTTGCTGGTCGGGGCTCTGGATAGCAGGGAAATACGCGTTGTCGCGATTGAGATACAACAAGACCGGGTCAATGACCTGGAACTTGAAGATTATCAATATGACATCCCTGTACTCTGTGCCGATGCGCAGTTGCCAGACGTCCTGATTAAAGCAGGTGTCCGCCATCCCATGTGCGCCGGCGTCGCAGCCCTGACGGACGATGACCATGTCAATCTGGCTGTCGCGATTGCAGTCAAACTCATCAATCCCTCGCTCATGGTACTTGGCCGGGCTGAAAATGCAGACACCGCTGCCAATATGGCGTCATTCGGCACCGACCACATCATCAATCCTTTCGCCCTGTTTGGCGAACATCTGGCTATGGAAGTCCATGCATTAGGTACTTATCTGTTGCACGAATGGCTGACCAGCGTACCGGGAGATTCGCTGCCATCACCAGCATGGCCGCCGATTGGAAAATGGGTGGTGTGTGGCTATGGCAGATTTGGCAAATCAGTGGTTGAGAACCTGCAACGCGAACACATCACCACCACGATCATAGAAGCAGACCCTGAACTGACAGGTTGTGAAAACTGTATTATCGGGAACGGTACCGAAGCAAAAACGCTGGAAGAAGCTGATATTAAAAACGCTGTCGGCATTGTTGCAGGCACCGACAATGACATCAATAACCTCTCGATTGTCATCACAGCACGCGAGATGAATCCGGAATTGTTTGTAGTCATCCGCAAGAACAGGCGCTACAACGAACCCCTATTCGAACACTTCAATGCCGACATCACCATGCAACCAAGCGACATCATTGCCCACGAATGCCTGGCGCATATGATCTCGCCATTATTGGCCCAGTTCCTTGCCCTGGCACGCAATCAAACCAATGCTTGGGCTAATCAGCTCATTAGCCATCTAGTAAGTACCGTCGGTGAAAACGTGCCTGAAACCTGGGCAATCACGATTGACGCACACCATGCACCTGCCGTTAACAACTTGCTGTCCTGGGGCCTGCCAGTCGCTCTGGAGAGTCTTACACGCGACCCGAGCAATCGTGAACTCAAACTTGACCTGGTTCCATTACTATTATTACGCGGCAACAAGCCCATGCTGCAGCCGGAATCCTACATACCACTCATGCATGGCGACCAGATATTATTCTGCGGCCGCCCCAGTGCGAAAGATGCTCTACCTCTGATTCTGAGCAATCACAAAGCCTTGAGCTATATCATCGATGGCAAGGAAATCGCTGACGGCTTTATCTGGCGCTGGATCAGCGGCAAATTAAAATCAAAAAAATCTAGCTGATTTAAGCATTTGCTAATGCCAATAAAAAAAACCGCTGAAATCAACGGTTTTTTTATTCTTAACACCTAAAAATTAGTAATAACGACGATCATTCTTCTTGTGATGTTTGTTGCTATGCCCCTTCCTCCAATCATCACGTTTATCGTTTCTATACTGAATGTTCATCGCATAAGGTTGCGGACGATGACCCGGGATGACATAGGTTGGGCTACTGTAGCTATGCTGGTAATAGCTGATATTAGATACATTGTGGTTGGTGCTGACATTCACCCGCACCGGAATCGTTTTGCCTGGATGATGATCCAGTAAGGTAGTGTAATCACGACCATTGTAACGATAGCTGACCAGATAACCTTTATTGACGGTTTGCCAATTATCCACCACTACGCAACGCTCAATTGGACGGGTACCATATGACGTTGTCTGATTGCTGCCGATACGATCACCGACCACTGCGCCAACACCGGCACCGACAGCTGCACCGGCAACACGGCCATTACCTTTGCCGATCTGGCTGCCAAGCAAGCCCCCGGCAACACCGCCGATAATCGCACCGACAGGGGAGCGTTGATTGCTGCTATAGCTCTCACGTACATATTCTGTGTGGCAACTTTGAGTTGGATAATTGACACGCTCAAATTGGGGTGTGACTCCAAGTACGCGGGCCTGGTCAAAATATTCATCATTCGCCATTGCCGGAAGGGAAACACTAGCTGCCATCAAGGCGGACAGGATGATCTCTTTACGCATTTTTATTTCCTCGCTTTCAAGTATCCCTGCAATTCTCTGCAAGTGCTCACTCAACGCTGTGACTTTTGAGGTTGACGACCTGAATTTGTAAATAATCTGTAACTAATGATTTTCATGAATCGCTTTCTTTAATGTGAAAGAGCCCTTATGTGACAAGAGTTACTGAATCTGCCCGTTTAAAAGAGAATACTGATCCAGTGCACCAAACCGGGTGCTGACGGAATAGCCTGGACTGAAGGAGAACGAAATGAAATTCTCAACACTATTAGCAAGCGCCACTGTTCTCACAATATTCAATATTGGCGCTTTTGCAGGAGAGTTCGGCGACCATTGCACGACAAGCCTGGCCAATGGCAGCTTGATTAAAACCAAGTGCGAGATAAATGCCATGCACGATGGCAAAACCTATTGCTTTGCTGGCAACGAGGCCAAAACTGAATTCATGCAGGAACCAGGCGCCACCATCATGAAAGCTTCTGCCTTTTATGCTAAAAATGCTGAGCCCGACCGCGAAAAGATTGGTCAGGAACAGGCGCTGTCAATTATCAGCAGCAAGAACTGCGACCTTTCCGATAAGGATTTAGGCTACTTGGACTTCAAGGGCATGGATCTCACACATTGCAAGATGGTCAACACCAGCTTCTTTGGCGCCTACCTGATTGGCGCTGATTTGAGCGGAACCGATATGCAAGGCAGTTACTTGAATCTGGCTCGACTTGAAAATACCAATCTAAGTGGTGCCAACTTGACTGACGCCACCATATTTCAGGCCATCTTTTACAAAACCAACTTCTCGGGCGCCAATCTGACCAATGCACGCATGATAGGCACCCTGGGTAGCGTCAATATGAATGATGCCATTATCATCAAGGGCAGATTCGGCCTGGACGTTGGCAATCAACCGATGGGCCAGATGAAGTTTGATTCGGTTGGCGGGAAATTCATGAATGCCAATTTCAATGGCGCGGACCTGAATATTGCCAGCTTCAGTTTTGGCGACCTGCGTGGCGCCGATTTACGTAACACCAATATGTATCGGGCAGATTTAAGTAAAGCAGATTTGACCGGGGCCGACTTAACCGGCGCCGATCTGACAGATGCCGATGTAGATGGTGCCAACTTTCAGGATGTGAAAGGTCTGGATAAGGTAAAAGGGTTTGAGACCGTCAAAGGCAAATGCAAGAATTGCATTGTCGGCAAACCTGTTGGCACCGATTAAATAGCGGATATGCGCTAAATTAACTCGTATTCACCTTTTTATTAATTTAGTTTTTCTAGATTCAGTTTCTCTAGCGCTGCCCTGTCCAGGATCTCGACATGGCCGCGACCGAGAGAAACCCAGCCTTTTTGTTCGAATCGCTTCAACTGGCGACTGACGACTTCGCGGGCCGTACCAAGCTCTGCGGCCAATTGCTGATGTGTCCGGTTAACCTGGGCCGAAGGTTCATCAAGTAATAATTTTGCCAATCGTACATCCAGATTATGGAAAGCCACTTCATCCAACAGCACAATCAGATCACTGATCAAAGCGCCATAATTCTGCATGACGAAGCGCCTGAACACCCTGGATTCCACCATCAATTGATTAAAGGCGGCCGCGGGCACTATCACATCGCGAATCGCCTCTTCAACGATGGTTGAAGCCGGGTAATCGCTACTGCCTAGCAAACAGGTCGTCGTCAACACGCAGGTTTCACCGCTGCCAACTCGATACAGCAGAATCTCGCGTCCGCTGCTGGACATCTTGTAAACACGAGATTGTCCCGCCAATCTCAGGACATAAGCACCGCAGGGAGTGCCTTCCCGATAGCCAATGGTACCTACAGGCGCTTCAATAATGCGCGAGTATCTTGCCAGCAAGACTTTCGATTCCGGTTCAAGCTCCAGTAAATCAGGAAACAGTTTCAACCAGTCCAACGTAATTTCAGATTGCTGCATACCGCACTCCCCAGAAACGGACTTTATTATTTGAATTTATTTTTCCAACAGTTGCTTCAGCATCTCCAGACCAAAACCCACGCCAAAACCGTTCACATCACTAGCCACTGCGCCAAGTCCACCCTTGCGATTAGCGGATGAGAGATCGACATGCAACCAGGGTACATCGCCTTCGATAAACCTATGCAGGAAGCGCGCCGCCAAGACATGATCCGCTTCTGAATCCAGGGTGCACTGTTTGACATCGGCAATCGTGCTGTCGATATCTTCATCGTAATCGTCATCGAACGGAAAAGCACAAACCCGCTCACCTGCAGCATTACCTGCGCTCATCGCTTTGCAAAGCAATTCAGGGCGATTGCCGAGTACGCCGCTGTAACGCGTGCCAACTGCGCTAATCATGCTGCCGGTCAAGGTTGCGAAGTCCATCATGAATTCAGGCTTGGCGCGTGACGCCAGTGTCAGTGTGTCCGCCAGGACCATGCGCCCTTCTGCATCCGTATGCACGATTTCAATCGTCGTACCATTGAGCGAGGTGATTACGTCATTTTGCTTGTAAGCCTTGGGGCCGATATGGTTTTGCGCAACCGCCAGCCAGCAGTCGATTTTTATTGGTAGCTTGCACTCGCTCGCTGCCAATAAAATCCCCAAGGCCACTGCCGAGCCGTTCATATCCTCGTGCATACCATTCATGTAGCGTGCAGGCTTCAAGTTATGGCCGCCGGTATCGAAACAGATGCCTTTACCAACCAGCGCCATATGCCTTTTGGCAGACTTCGGGCTGTAAGTCAGGTGCACAATCGCCGCATCCTGCGGCTCTGAACCCTGCCCCACAGCAACAAAAGCACCGGCCCCCAGCTTCTGCAGTTTCTTCATATCGAACTCTTCATGCTGCCAACCGTTTATTTTTGCCAGCTTGGCAATCCTGCCTCTGTAAATACCCGGTGTCAGATCATTGGGCGGCAACATAGTCAGGGTTCTGGTCAGGGTATTGCCCGCAACTTGCGCATCGATATTGTCGGCATCGCTCAATTGGGTACCAAGCAAGCTGATGGTTTTGAGCGGTTTATGTTTCTCTTTTTTCGACTTTCGTGTCGGTAATTCCTGGGCATTAACCAGGGTCACATAATAAGCATCGCGTGCTATCGCTTGGCGGAACTCTTCACCGCCAAACACGGCGATGTTCAGATTCTCCGGCTTTTCATCAAGCAAGCACTTCACCGCCTTGCGCAAAGACATGTGACGCTGGAATGTGCTTTGCTTGGCATCTATCGCCACCCAGGTAGCCAGCGCTCCATTCGGCAAGTCCATTGTCAGTGCAGTTTTGAGCAGGTCCGAATATTTGCCATGGCTGCGCTTCAGCTTCGCGTCCAGAACTGTCGAGAATGGCAGGTTCACCGGCCTGGTGCTTGGCAGAACAAAAAGAATATGCGTGCTCTTATCGAGCGCTTTTTCATCTGCAGGAGTGACGATTTGTTTAAGATGTACGGACATAGGATGCCTTTTGATTTTTACTTAGATTTTAGTAGCATAGCTCATAGCCTGGGCCTTAAAGACCGGCGCCAAACTTGACCAATAGCAGCAAAAAAGCCAATATAGCGACTTTCTGAACTGCGCATATTTGTTAATCGCGCTTAAATTCTTAAAGGTTAGTTTAAACTTCCGAATAACCTTGTACTGCATCGTTAAAGATTGATGGTTCAATATTTCTGGTTTGATGCAGTTTCTGACTGATTATACCCATCGCAACTCGAAAAAGTTTCCTGGAGACCCCTACATGGCATTAACCCCCGATATCGACCAGCAAGAAACCCAAGAATGGCTCGAATCACTAGACTCAGTCCTGGAAAATGAAGGCACGGAACGTGCCCATTTCTTGCTCGAAACCATGGTTGATAAGGCGCGACGTTCTGGTGCCTATTTGCCGTACAACGCCACGACCGGCTACGTCAACACCATCCCTGTGCATCTGCAGCAGAAGCTGCCCGGCGACCCCACCATGGAGCGCAAGATTCGTGCGCTGATTCGCTGGAATGCCATCATGACGGTACTGCGCGCCAATGAAAAGTCGCCAGGTGTCGGCGGCCATATCGCCAGCTTCCAGTCTGCCGCGACGCTTTACGATGTCGGCCTCAATCATTTCTTCCGCGCAGCCAACGAGAATTTCGGCGGCGACTGTATCTACTTCCAGGGCCATTCATCCCCTGGCATCTATGCGCGCGCCTTCCTTGAAGGCCGCCTGACCGAGGAACAGCTATCCAATTTCCGTATCGAAACCGGCGGCAACGGCCTGCCTTCCTATCCACATCCCTGGCTGATGCCGGATTTCTGGCAGTTCCCGACCGTCTCCATGGGCTTGGGGCCATTGCAGGGTATTTACCAAGCGCGCTTCCTCAAGTATCTGCATGACCGCGGCATTGCCGACACATCCGACCGCAAGGTCTGGGTATTCTGCGGCGATGGCGAAATGGATGAGCCGGAATCACTGGGCGCGATCTCGCTCGCTTCACGCGAAAAACTCGACAACCTGATTTTCGTCATCAACTGCAACCTGCAACGCCTTGACGGCCCTGTGCGCGGCAACGGCAAGATCATCCAGGAACTGGAAGCGGATTTCCGCGGTTCCGGCTGGAACGTGCTGAAAGTCATCTGGGGTTCCTATTGGGATCCGTTGCTGGCGATGGACAAGGACGGACTGTTGAAGAAGCGCATGGAAGAATGCGTGGACGGCGAATACCAGAACTTCAAGGCCAAGGGCGGCGCTTACACGCGTGAGCACTTCTTCGGCAAATATCCTGAATTAAAGGAAATGGTAGCCGCGATGTCCGACGAGGATATCTGGCGCCTGAACCGTGGCGGCCACGATCCGCACAAGGTGTATGCGGCCTACCACGCAGCGGTCAACCACAAGGGCCAGCCTTCCGTCGTGCTTGCAAAAACGGTCAAGGGCTACGGCATGGGCATCGCCGGCGAAGGCCAGAACACGACCCACCAGCAAAAGAGCATGGATGTCTCATCACTGAAAGCCTTCCGTGACCGCTTCGACCTGCCGATCACCGACGAGGAAGTCGAGAAACTCTCTTTCTATCGTCCTGCTGAAGACAGCCCGGAAATGCAGTATCTGCTTAGCCGTCGTGAGGCAATGGGCGGCTCTGTGCCAGCTCGCCGCCGCAAAGGTAACGAACTGACCGTTCCGCCGCTCTCAACCTTTGAGAACATGCTGGGCGCTACTGGTGAACGCGAAATCTCCACCACCATGGCTTTCGTGCGCATTCTTTCGACATTGGTGCGCGACAAGACATTAGGCAAATACGTCGTGCCTATCGTGCCTGATGAAGCACGTACCTTCGGTATGGAAGGCATGTTCCGCCAGCTTGGCATCTACTCTTCCGTCGGCCAGTTGTATGAGCCGCAGGATGCAGACCAGGTCATGTTCTACAAGGAACAGAAAGACGGCCAGATTCTGGAAGAAGGCATCAACGAAGCCGGTTCGTTCTCCTCATGGATTGCCGCCGCAACCTCTTACTCCGTCACCGGCGTGCAGATGATTCCGTTCTACATCTTCTATTCGATGTTCGGTTTCCAGCGCATTGGTGATTTGGCTTGGGCAGCGGGCGATTCACGTGCTCGCGGCTTCCTGCTCGGTGCTACCGCAGGCCGTACGACATTGAACGGCGAAGGCTTGCAGCATGAAGATGGTCACAGCCACCTGATGTCGGCGACTATCCCGAACTGCATCTCCTACGACCCGACATTTGCCTACGAATTGGCCGTCATCATCCAGGAAGGCATGCGCCGCATGGTGCAGAACCAGGAAGATGTCTATTACTACATCACGCTGATGAATGAGAATTACAGCCATCCAGAAATGCCCAAGGGTAGCGAAGAAGGCATACTCAAAGGCATGTATGCCTTCAGCAGATCCAAGGCCAAAGGTCCAAAAGTACAACTTCTGGGCAGCGGCGTGATCCTGCGTGAAGTCATCGCGGCAGCCGAACTGCTGGAGAAGGACTGGGGCGTTTCAGCCGATATCTGGAGCGTGACCAGCTTTACCGAGCTGCGCCGCGAAGGCCTGGATATCGAACGCTGGAACCTGCTCAACCCTGAGAAGAAGCAGAAGGAAACCTATGTCGGTCAATGCCTGAACAAGGCCGAAGGCCCGGTCATCGCTTCGACCGATTACATGAAGTCGTTTGCCGACCAGATCCGCAACTTCATCCCGCAACGCTATGTGGTACTCGGCACCGATGGTTTCGGCCGCTCGGATTCACGCGAGGCCCTGCGTAGCTTCTTCGAGGTCGATCGTTACTATGTCGTGCTGGCCGCACTGAAAGCGCTGGCTGATGAAGGCAAGCTACCGGCAAACAAGGCAGCGGAAGCGATCAAGAAATACAAGATCGACGTTAACCGTCCGAACCCAGTCACGGTTTAACTCAGGAGACGATTAAAAATGGCAATCAAAGAAGTACTCGTCCCTGATATCGGGAATTTCGACAGTGTCGATGTGATTGAAGTGTTGGTGAAAGCCGGTGATAGCGTCAGCAAGGATGACTCCCTGATTACGCTCGAATCAGACAAGGCTTCGATGGACATTCCTGCGCCATTCGGCGGCACGGTCAAGGAAGTCAAAATCAAGGTCGGCGACAAGGCTGCGCAAGGCGGGCTGATTCTCACCATGGAAGCCGCCGAGACCGACAGCTCGGCTGCGGTCAAGCCAGCAGAAGAAGCCAAGCCTGCCCCGGTAAAAGCTGTGGAAGCACCTAAAGCAGCGATTCCCGAGCCGAGCCGTCCAGCACCTGAACCGCCCAAAGTCATCCAGCCTGCCGCAACGCCAAACCCGATTGGTGCAAGCCCAGTCGTGGCTTCCGGCAAGGCCTCGCATGCCAGCCCATCGGTGCGCAAATTCGCCCGCGAGCTGGGAGTAAACCTTGCCCTGGTTCAGGGCAGCGGCCCAAAGAACCGCATCCTGCAAAGCGACGTGCAAGCCTTTGTCAAAGGTGAGCTGGCCAAGCCGCGTACCGAAAACATGGGCGCTGGCGCAGGTGCCGCGCTCTCTGCCCTGCCGATGCCGGTCATCGATTTCAGCCAGTTCGGCGAGATCGAGACCAAACCGCTATCGCGCATCAAGAAACTCTCAGGTGCCAACCTGCACCGCAACTGGGTCACAGCACCGCATGTCACGCAGTTCGACGAAGCGGACATTACCGATCTGGAAGATTTCCGCAAATCCATGCAGGCTGATGCAGAAAAACGTGGCGTCAAGCTGACCATGCTAGCATTCCTGATCAAGGCATCGGTCAATGCGCTTAAAGCCTACCCGAATTTCAATGCATCGCTTTCGGCCGATGGCGACAGCCTGATCATGAAGAACTACTACAACATCGGCTTTGCCTGCGACACGCCGGATGGATTGGTCGTTCCTGTGGTAAAGGATGTGCACCAGAAGGATGTGCTGGATATCGCACGCGATCTGGGCGAACTCTCGGCCAAGGCAAGGGAACGCAAGCTGAAGATCGAGGAAATGCAAGGTGGCTGCTTCACCATCTCCAGCCTTGGCGGTATCGGCGGCACCATGTTCACGCCTATCATCAATTGCCCGGAAGTGGCGATTCTCGGAGTTTCCCGCTCGTCCATGCAGCCGGTGTACAACGCGCAAACCAAGAGCTTTGAGCCTCGCCTGATCCTGCCGCTATCCCTATCCTACGATCATCGTGTGATCGATGGCGCAGATGGCGCAAGATTCACCAGCCACATGCGCATGATGTTGTCCGACGTTCGTCGTCTCTTGCTGTAACCAGGAACCGCAAATGAGTAACTTAATTGAAGTTGTAGTGCCTGATATCGGCAATTTCGACAGCGTCGACGTGATTGAAGTCCTGGTCAAGGTTGGCGATGTCATCGCCAGGGAAGACTCGCTGATCACGCTGGAATCGGATAAAGCCTCCATGGATATTCCGTCATCCCATGCTGGCACAGTGAAGGAATTGAAAGTCAAAATAGGCGATAAAGTCGCCACTGGGACCCTGATTCTTTTACTGGAAGCTGAAGCCGCTGAACCAGAAGCCAAAGCCAGTGAAGCTAAACCAGCGACTAAAGCAGCCGCACCTGCTGCAGAGCCTGAGCAACCAGCACCTGCGGTTACTGCACCGGCACCCGCTGCGGCAACAAGCGACAATGACGTTGCAGCAGAAGTGGTCGTCCTCGGCTCCGGTCCCGGCGGCTACACTGCCGCTTTCCGCGCTGCCGACCTGGGCAAGAAAGTCGTGCTGATCGAGCGCTACGCTACCCTTGGCGGTGTCTGCCTCAATGTCGGCTGCATTCCATCCAAGGCATTGCTGCATACGGCCAAGGTCATCACAGAAGCGGAAGAAACCAGTCATCATGGCGTCAGCTTCGGCACACCGAAAGTCGACCTCGATCAGCTACGCAACTGGAAAGCCAACGATGTGGTCGGCAAACTGACTGGCGGCCTGGCACAAATGGCCAAGCAACGCAGCGTGACCGTCGTGCAGGGCCTAGGCAAATTCACCAGTCCCAACCAGATTGCAGTCACTGGAGATGACGGCAAAGTCACCACAGTCGGGTTTGAAAACGCGATCATTGCCGCGGGCTCGCAAGCGACCAAGTTCCCAGGTGCGGCGGCAGATCCACGCATCATGGACTCCACCGGTGCACTTGAACTGGCAGACATCCCCAAACGCATGCTTGTGATCGGCGGCGGCATTATCGGGTTGGAAATGGGCACCGTATATGACGCGCTGGGTACCAAAGTCAGCATTGTCGAATTTACTGACGGACTGATTCAAGGTTGTGATCGCGACCTTGTCCGCCCGTTGCAGAAACGCATGGAAAAGCGTTTTGAAAAGATCATGCTGAATACCAAGGTTGCAACGATTGAACCCAAGAAAGACGGCATCCATGTCAGCTTTGAAGGTGTCAACGGTAATACAGATGCCCCAAAGGGTATTGAAGTTTATGATCGTGTGCTTGTTTCAATCGGCCGTCGCCCGAATGGCAAGAATATCGGTGCTGAAAACGCCGGCGTTGCTGTAGATGACTACGGTTTCATCGCGGTGGACAAGCAGATGCGCACCAATGTGCCGCATATTTTCGCTATCGGCGACATCGTCGGTCAACCGATGCTGGCACACAAGGCAACACATGAAGGCAAGGTGGCAGCCGAAGTCATCGCCGGCCACAAGGTAGAATTCCAGGCTCTGGCGATACCATCAGTCGCCTATACCGACCCTGAAGTGGCCTGGGCCGGCGTCACCGAAATCGAGGCAAAAGCCAAAGGCATCGAGATTGAGAAAGCCTCATTCCCTTGGGCGGCAAGCGGACGCGCACTATCCATCGCGCGCACCGAAGGCGCAACCAAGCTGATCTTCGATAAGGAAACCCATCGCTTGGTCGGTGCAGGAATAGTCGGCGTCAATGCCGGTGAATTGTTGGCAGAGGCTGTATTGGCGATTGAAATGGGCGCAGATGCCCATGATCTGGGCCTGACCATCCATGCCCACCCGACCCTGTCTGAAACTGTCTGCTTTGCTGCCGAGATGAAAGAAGGAACGATTACAGATCTTTACATCAAAAAGCGATAATTAGATATATGGCAAAGCCGATACCCCAGACAGCCATATATTAAGCAGAGAAATCCCTGAGCCTTAGCTCAGGTAAAACAGAAACCCCGAGTATCTTATAAGCTTGGGGTTTCTGTTTTTTCAGGTGTGGCAGGTGGAGTTGCCGGTTGGGCAGCGGTGGATTTAGCAGCCGCAGGTTTAGCCACTTTTGGCTTGGCTGGCGCTTTCGGTTTGGCAGCTGTGGTTTTAGAGGCAGCTGGTTTAGCTGCTGTGGATTTCGCCGCAGGCTTTTTGGCAGTTGTCGTTTTAGCAGCAGTTTTAGGGGCCGCTGGCTTGGCTTTAGCTGCTGATGCTGGCTTGGTCGCAGTTTTGGGCTTGGCCGCAGCTTTTGCAGTCGATGCATTTGCCTTAGGTTTTGGCGCGTCTTTAGTTACCTCATTGACGCCGCTAATAACTTTGGTCAGTACTTTCTTTCCCGCAACCACAACTGCGGCCAACGCGACCTTTTTCAGGATGTTTTTAAAGAAACTCATATCGCCTCCTATTGGCAAGTGACTTGTTTAAGTTCGCTACCAGGATAATCCGGTTGCAGCTTCTCAATCTCTGACACCAGTTCAGATGACATGTTGCTGATGTAAAGACTTGCCCGCCCATTTTCCTGGTTGCGTACCCCTTGTACTGCTGAAACTACACCTTTGCTTCTTAAATCTTCTAGTAGTTTAGCCGCTAATTGCTCATCCTTAAACACCCCGAGCGAAATTGCGTTACGGGATTGCTGGTCCTGCACCACATACATCTCTTCAACACCAAGTGCTCGCAACTCTTCAACTTTGGCCTGAGCCGCAACCGCATTCCGCAAACTTGGAATATATATCCAATAACGCCTTGATTCTTCTGAGGTTTGTTGTATTGGCGTCACATCAAGCGAGAACCGATTCAGAAAACTACGTGCGCTAGCCAATTTGGCACGGGAGAATGTTCCCCATTCATAACAGCCATATTGCACCACTTGTTCAGCTGGCATGGAAGGCCCGATCACCCGCTTTGGTAATGCATCAATCTCCTGCTGGTCCAAAAGTCTGATTTTCTCAGGGCTCAACGGCGTTTCTGCAATTTGCACATCCACTTCCGATGGCGCGGATAAATTAAAATAGGCGAGCAACAAAGCATTAGCCAATAACAAAAACCACAAAATCCACTTCATCGAATCTCTCGCCCTATGACTAACAAACCACGTAACACCAAATCTTCAATCACCACTATATCATTGATGACTGCGCCACCCCGTAACCTGTCTGCCAATAACAACGAATCGCCGCCGCCTATCATACATTGAATGCCTGAATCTGCCTGTCGTTGCAATCGCAGGCTCATTTGCTCGATGGCCCCGGCCATCGCCATTAACGCACCGGTATACATTGCATCCTCTGTGTTTCTCGGGAAATCGGCATACTTGCCGGCCTTGTTCTCCAGCAAAGCATGATTGATGCCATACGTACCCTGGGATAAGGCCTGCTGCATCAGGTGCAAGCCCGGCAGAATCACGCCACCGGCGAAAATATGCGAGCTCGATGCAGGTTCGCGTAGCAGAGCATCAATCGTCAGCGCCGTTCCTGCATTCACCACCAGGCAACTCTGCTCGGTATATTGTTTAGCCCCTATCATCGCGGCCCAGCGGTCACAACCCAGCAGCTCCGGCTGCTCATAACCATTCTTGATGCCGAATCCTGAAACCGTTGCACCAATCCAATGCTGCTGTGCAACCGGTGCAAGCATGGTTTTGAGCTTTTCGGCCATCGCCGGTCCGGCCACATTGGAGATCACGGCTAATGCACAATCAGACCACTCCTGAGGGTTATCTCCCGAGTTTGCATTATTGAATACCCCGCACGCAATGATCGCATTGGCATCATTAAAAACTGCCCACTTGGTGCGTGTATTGCCAGCATCAATGGTCAGAATCATCACAGCACCCCACGCAAGCTGATTTCACCCGATGAAAAACGCTGCAAACCACTGGTGGTTTCCACCAGCAGGATACCGTCATCGGCCACGCCGCGCGCTACACCTTGCGTTTCGCGGCCATCCGGTAGCAGCATGCGCACGGTCTGGTTCTGGTAGGCATGGTATCCGGTCCATTCCTGGCTTAAGGCAGTGAATCCATGCTGCTCAAATGCGTTTAATGTTTCTGCCAGGTTTTTCAGTAACAAACCCAGTAACTGGCTTGGATTTTGCCATTGTTCAGGCGGTAGTTGTTCGGTAAGCACGGCCAGGTCGATAGCTGGCTGATCAATATGTTTCTTAACCTGTTCGGGTAATCGCAGGTTGATGCCGATACCGATCACCGCAGCGCTCGGGCCTTCCATGTCGCCTTGCAGTTCTATCAATATGCCGGCCAGTTTACGAAACTGGCCCTGATGCCGCACGACCAGGTCATTAGGCCATTTTAGCTGCGTTTGTGAGATACCGAGGCTGTGAAAGGTCCGGATCAAGGCCACGCCCACCGCCAAGCTCAAGCCAGAAAGTGCAGCCGCACCAGACTGGAATCGCCACAGCAAGGAAAACGTCAGGCTCGCGCCCAATCCTGCCTGCCATGCACGGCCTCTTCTACCGCGCCCTTTGGTCTGTAGCGAAGCAGCGATGCAAGTGGCGTGGGCGGCACCCTGAGCCGCCTGTTTCATCAGGTGGCTATTGGTCGATTCGAGATGATCATGTACTTCCAGCTTGAACCAGGCCCGCTGTTCACCCACGGCTTCCAGCACGGCCTCACGTTCCAGCAACTGTATCGGCTCAGGCAATCGATATCCGCGACCACGCACGGAGAATATCTGCACGCCCAGCGCTTCGGCTTCCTGCAAGGCACTCCAGATCGTGGTGCGCGATACCTTGAAATGCTGCGCAATGGCCTCGCCGGAATGGAATTTGCCATCGGCAAGCAGACGTAAAATGGGGAAAGTCAGTGTATTCATTATTGTGTTCTAAGTTTGATTTGATATTAGCACAGCACGAGAGGTCCTTAACCCTGCGCGCTGCGTGTAAAATACACGGATTACTTTCGTCGTGAATACCATGTCTTCAGAAAAAACACCCTCCGATAAAAATAACGCTCCTGCCGCCAATTTTATCCGCAACATCGTCGAGCACGATCTCGCGCAAGGCACCTACAAAACACGTAAATGGGCTGGCAACCCGGGTGATGCCGCGCATCAGGCCAGCGGTGAGCCGGACCCGGCCAAAATCCGCACGCGCTTCCCGCCGGAACCCAACGGCTATCTTCACATTGGGCATGCCAAGAGTATTTTCCTCAATTTCGGCCTCGCACGCGATTACGACGGCGTCTGCCACATGCGCTTTGATGATACCAATCCGGAGAAAGAAGAACAGGAATACGTCGATAGCATTACAGAGATGGTGCAGTGGCTGGGCTTCGGCTGGGAAAAATTCAACTGCTCGCACCTGTTCTATGCCAGCAACTATTTCGATTTCATGTATCGCGCAGCGGAATACCTGATCGAATCCGGCAATGCCTATGTGGATCAGCAATCCGCCGATGAGATGCGCGCCAACCGCGGCACGCTGACCGAACCCGGTAAGAACTCGCCTTACCGCGACCGCAGCCCGGAAGATAATCTCGCCCTGTTCCGCGAAATGCGCGACGGCAAGCACGCTGACGGCAGCATGGTACTGCGCGCAAAAATCAATATGGCGTCGCCCAATATCAACCTGCGCGACCCGGCGATTTACCGTATCAAGCGAGCCACGCACCATAATACTGGCGACCAATGGTGCATCTACCCGATGTACACCTACGCCCACCCGCTGGAAGATGCCCTGGAGCAAGTCACGCACTCCATTTGTACCCTGGAGTTTGAAGACCAGCGCCCGTTCTACGACTGGGTGCTTGAGCGTTTGGCCGAAGGTGGCCTACTGGCGCACCCATTGCCCAAACAATACGAATTCGCGCGCCTCAACCTCACTTACGTCGTGCTATCCAAGCGCAAACTGATCGAGCTGGTCGAGAACAAACATGTATCAGGCTGGGACGACCCACGCCTGCCGACACTCGCTGGCGCACGCCGCCGCGGCTACACACCTGAAGGCTTCAAGCTGTTCACCGACCGCATCGGTGTCTCCAAGGCCGACTCCTGGATCGAATACACCATACTCGAAGACTGCATGCGCGAGGTGCTGAATGAATCCGCCGAACGCCGCATCGCCGTGCTCGACCCGATCAAGCTGGTGATCGACAACTACCCTGAAGGGCAAAGTGAGGATTGCTTCGCTCCCAACCACCCGCAAAAACCGGAACTCGGTAAACGCGTGGTGCCGCTGACACGAGAACTCTGGATAGAACGCGAAGACTTCATGGAAGTACCAAGCAAAGGCTATTTCCGCCTATCCCCGGATGGCATGGTGCGCCTGCGCTACGGTTACGTGGTCAAATGCACAGGCTTCGAGAAAGACGCTGCAGGCAATGTCACCACTGTGCACTGCGATTACCTGCCAGACACCAAATCCGGCACACCAGGCGCAGATGCCATCAAGGTCAAAGGCAACATTCACTGGGTTTCTGCCCAACACGCGTATGCCGCTGAAGTACGTCTGTACGACAGACTGTTCAAGGAAGCACACCCTGGCGCAGGCGATAGAAACTACCTGGATGACATCAACCCCGATTCAGTCAAAGTCATCACTGCACAACTGGAACCGGCATTGAAAGATGCAAAACCGGAAGATGCGTTCCAGTTTGAACGGCATGGGTATTTTGTAGCGGATAGGAAAGATAGTGTGACGGGTAAGCCGGTGTTCAACAGGACAGTGACATTACGGGATGCTTGGCAGAAATAAAAATTAATGTGGAGAAGCACAATGGCAATTCCGACATATGACGAGTTATTCAATCCACTGTTAAAGGCTTTGCAAAATCTTGGTGGATCCGCCTCGATTCCCGAACAAGAAGAAGAAGTTGCCAAGCTCCTGAAGTTAACTGATAAAGAAATTGCCGAAATACATAGAGGTAGTAGAACAAAATTAAGTTACCGGTTAGCTTGGGCCAGAAACTACCTAAAACGCTATGGGATTCTTGAGAATTCAAAACGTGGGATATGGTCATTAAGCGCTGACGGATTAAAAATTACGCACGTAAATAAAGAGGAAGTTAAGAAAGCAATAGTGGCGCTTGATAGGCAAGAGCGTAAAAAGAAAGAAGACATCAGCGAACTTTTTGAAGAAGATGTCCCTGAATCTTGGGAAGATGAGTTATTAAATTTAATTAAATCGATTAGCCCCGCTTCATTTGAGCGATTATGCCAACGGCTTTTACGTGAATCAGGATTTATTCAAGTAGAGGTAACCGGACGTAGTGGAGATGGTGGAATTGATGGAAAAGGAGTTGTAAGGCTCGGTGGTCTTTTGTCATTTCATGTGCTATTTCAAGCCAAGCGTTATAAAGGAAACGTTCCTCCATCAGTTGTTAGGGATTTTAGAGGAGCCCTAGTAGGCAGAGCAGATAAGGGGCTCATAATTTCTACTGGCTCATTCTCCCGTGATGCTAGAGCTGAGGCCCAACGTGATGGAGCAACCCCGATTGATTTAATTGATGGTGAGGATCTAGTCGAAAAACTTAAAAACTTATCAATTGGCGTTAATGTGACTGAGCGCGTTGTAGAAGAAGTAACTATCAATCACGACTACTTCAAAAAATTATAAGCAGCTCTATGCAAAAAGTAGATTTGAGTAAAACCTACCGCCTCCTCAATCACGGCCCCACCGTACTCGTCACATCAGCCCACGGTGAGCAACGCAACATCATGGCCGCCGCTTGGAATATGCCACTGGATTTTGACCCACCTAAAATCGCCATCGTCATCGACAAAAACACTTATTCTCGTGAGCTGATTGAAGCTTCAGGCAGCTTTGCCATCAATGTACCCTGCCGCGCGCAGGCAGAATTGGTCGTGAAAGTAGGCTCCAGTTCTGGCCGTGAACTGTTGGACAAATCGCCCGACAACAAATTTGAAGCTTTCAACCTGCCAACCTTTGCCGCGACAAAAATAGAAGCGCCATTGCTGGAAGGCTGCGTGGCATGGTTGGAATGCAGAGTGATTCCAGAGCCGCATATCCAGGACACCTATGATCTATTCCTCGGTGAAGTGGTGGCAGCTTGCGCGGATGACCGCGTGTTTTCGGACGGTCGCTGGCATTTTGAGGGACATGATGAGTTGCGGACGATACACCATGTGGCAGGCGGTGCTTTCATGGCGATAGGCGATGCGTTTAAGATAGGCGTATGAGCGAACAAAACCTGTTACGTAAAAAGAAACTGAAGAAGCCTCGCAAGGCTTCAAAATTCAAACATGCAAAAAAGGTTGGTCTTCCGCCAGGCTCATTGGTGCATGTGGGTGAAGTGAAAACCGAGCATCCTATTGTCACTGTATTCGACTACACGACCGACACAATTAGTGAGCAGTCACTTACATCCGAAGAAGCACTGACATTGACACCTCCTGGGCAAGGCATACGTTGGGTCAATGTCTATGGCCTGCACGATGCTTCGCTTATCGCCAGGCTCGGCGCCAATTTTGGTTTGCATCCTCTGGTGCTGGAAGACATCCTGAATACCGATCAGCGGCCCAAGGTTGATAGCTTCGAGCACAACCTGTTTATCGTGACGCGCTGCTTCCAATACCACTCCGAGGAACTGGACGTAACGTCTGATCAGGTCAGCATCATCCTTGGCAGGAATTTCGTACTGACGTTTCAGGAACGGCAAACCGGCGCATTTGATCCGATTCGTGAACGATTGAGAACCCAAGGCAGCCATCTCAGGCAATCCAGACCCGATTATCTGACTTACTCGTTGCTGGACATGATTGTCGATCGCTATTTCATCGTGCTGGAACAACTGGGCGATGATTGTGAAAAACTCGAAGATGCGCTGCTCAGCAAACCGACGACAGCGACATTGAACAGCATACACAGGCTGAAACGCGAGAGCATGGAATTGCGTCGCAGTGTATGGCCGCTACGCGAAGTGCTTAACCACCTGGTTCGTAACGAGCAGGGCTTCTTTGAAGCGAATACCGTGATTTATCTGCGCGATGTTTACGACCACACCTTGCACTTCATCGAATCGCTGGAAGCCATCCGCGACATGCTGGGCGGCATGATGGATATTTACCTTTCCAGCGTCAGCAACCGGGTCAATATGGAATTACGCGCGTTGACTGTAGTAGCCATGCTCTTCATGCCAGCCACCTTGATTGCCGGCATCTTCGGGATGAATTTCGAATATATCCCCTGGTTCCACAACCCCAGAGGCTTCTGGTTGGCTTTGAGCATCATGGCAGGTATCGCGCTGATCATGGTGCTAATCTTCTGGCGCAGACAATGGCTTACGCGGCCGGATATCTGAACGTCAGCCTACCTTCAACAAATTACCGTATTTAGCACGTATCTTCGCCACCTTGGGTGCCGCCACTGCCATGCAGTAAGGCTGATTGGGATTGTTGGCGTAATAATACTGGTGATAATCCTCGGCGGGATAAAACGTCGAGGCGCTGCTTATTTCAGTCACGACCGGTTCTGGCCACCAGTTTCCTGCATCCGCTTTGGCAATCATCTGCTCCGCACTTCTTTTCTGTTCATCATCCAGATAAAAGATAGCTGAGCGATACTGCGTACCTATGTCGTTACCCTGACGATTCAGCGTGGTGGGGTCATGTGCCACAAAGAAGATTTCCAGCAGCTCATCATAGCTGATCAATTCCGGATCAAATGATATCTGAACAGCCTCGGCGTGACCTGTGGTACCGGTACAGACCTGTTTATAAGTCGGATTATCAGTATAACCGCCGATGTAACCGGAAACCACGCTTGTTACACCGCGCAACTGTGTGAAAACCGGCTCAAGGCACCAGAAACAACCTCCGGCCAATATTGCGATATTTTCTTTCATTAACTTTCCTATTTTTGGCTCATGATGATTAAGATATTAGTATTGATAGAAAGTGCAGTCCTTGGTCGACTTTAATATACATTACGCATGCCCCTAAACGCTCTATACGTTGATTTCAACTCCTACTTTGCATCCGTTGAGCAGTTACTACGCCCCGAACTCAGGGACAAGCCGATTGCCGTATTGCCAGTAATGGCTGATACCACCTGCTGCATTGCAGCCAGCTATGAAGCAAAAGACTTTGGTATCAAAACTGGCACGCGAGTAAGCGATGCTCGTCAGATGTGCCCCGATATCATCCTGGTGGAAGCGCGCCCTGCTTTATATATTGAATATCATCATAAGCTGATAGAAGTCGTTGAATCCTGCACGCATGTTGAAAGAGTCTTATCTATCGATGAAATGGTCTGCAGGCTGACTGGCAGCCAGCGTCAGAAAGAAAACGCCTGGATGCTCGCTCAGCACATTAAGCAAAGCATTGCCAAGCAAATTGGTCCTGAGATTCGCTGTTCCATAGGTATTGCACCCACTACCTTTCTCGCAAAGCTGGCTTCTGACATGCAAAAACCTGATGGCTGCATCGTGATCGAACAACATGAACTGCCGGAAAAACTCTTCCCGTTGAAACTGCGTGACCTGAGTGGCATCGGTAGAAAAATGGAAGCACGCCTGGCCAACAAAGGCATCACAACAATAAAAGAACTCTACGCACTGAATCGCCAGGAATTGCGATCAGTTTGGGGCAGTATTGATGGTGAACGTATGTATGACAAGCTGCGCGGCATTGAATTGCCAGACAATAAGCATGATCGAAGCAGCTTGGGACATTCTCATGTATTACCGCCTGAACTGCGTACCTGCAATGCCGCACGTTCTGTATTGCATCGGCTATTACAAAAGACATGTCTGAGATTGCGCAGCTACGCCTTGTTGACCTCCAAAATACAGGTTCGGATAAAGTTCCTCAATCGCCCCGCCTGGATAACTGAAAGCAATTGCTCCCCCACAGACGACACATTACAACTCACGCATGCACTTGAGCAGTTATGGAAGCAATATCCGGCCAGAAGATCGACTCCGTACGCCGTGGGCATATCATTTTCCGGCCTGGTTGAGCCGGCTGGCTCAATGATGGATTTATTTCAGCCGGCTGAATCAAAGACTCAGAAAGGTTTAAGTAACGTTCTGGATACACTTAATATGCGATACGGTAAAAATACGGTATATTTTGGTGGAGCACACGACGCGGTCAGCTATGCCCCAATGCGCATCGCGTTTAACCATATCCCGGACATTAAAACCGAAGGCGACCAGCCTGTTAATGAAGGACCTGCATGACGCGTATCGCAGTGTTTAATCAAAAAGGTGGAGTAGGTAAAACCACCACAATTCTTAATCTGGCAGCTGCAATAAATCGTTATGGAGACCAATCGCTTGTGATTGACATGGATCCGCAAGGCCATCTCTCGCAAATGCATCCGCAGCCCCAGACTACAGCTATACAAAGCCTGTTCGGCTTCTATCAAGACAATAAATCACTATCCTCCATAGCAATCGAGTGGAATGAAATAGGCAAGCTCATCTGCTCGCACAAGGAATTGATTAAAGTTGATTCCATCTTCGGCAAAGGCCCGGCAATACTTAATCGACTCAAACAAGGTCTTGATACCTTTGAAAAAGAGAACGGCTCCACGAATACTTTGATCGATTGCTGCCCTTACCTTGGCGTTCTTTCACTCAGCGCCATATTTGCGTCAGATCTGATCATTATTCCAGTTGCCTCCGACTTTCTCTCCCTGCAGGGTGCTCAAAAAGTAGAGCACACCCTCAAGGCTCTGGAACCCGTATTAAAAAGGCGTGTAGAACGGCGCTATTTGATGACTTGTTACGATAGAAGGCGCGGAATGACATTTGAAGTGCATGAACAGGCACAAGCCTGTTTCAACGGGGAAGTGTGTAAAACCGTGATTTCAGAGAATGTTGCAGTAGCAGAAAGTCCGCAATATAAACAGAATGTATTTCAATACAGCGCCAGCAGCAGCGGTGCGCAAGACTATGAGTCGTTGCTTAACGAGCTCATCCAGGACAAGCTCGTTACTTTAAACTCCGCTAACTAAGTAAAATTAACGACCACTCGCTATCAGGCTTAATACTTCCTCATAGCTCGAACTTGTTGTGCGCTCTGGTGAAATCACTCGGGTATCAAGAATCTCGCAATTACGATACATCTGTTGAAGCTTTTTCTTGGCTTCTTCCTCAGTACGTCCATAGATCTGCAAGTTTTCAACGATCGCGCCATTGCGGCTACGAATTTGATACACATACTTTGTCATTAATGGGGCATGCATAATAAGCTTTTCCATGAGTCCGTTACAGCTAATATAGAACGACTCAATGAGAAAAACAAGCTATGTCATTGTATTTAATGATTATATCTATATGTGCCAAATCGACATAGGAAATACACAATATATAGCGTAGGGATATATAAGCAGAAATAAAAAAACCCGCTACTTTCGTAACGGGTTTTTTATATAAGGAGCTTGGCGGTGCCCTACTTTCGCATGCGAGAAGCATACTATCATTGGC
>CAZOZB010000010.1:0-104944 GCA_964584185.1 uncultured Methylophilaceae bacterium | reverse complement strand
GCTTACGTAAATTCTCCATAGATCCCGATCAACGCCTGCAATTACAGCGGTAATAGCCAAACAAAAAGGCCCATTGCGGGCCTTTTTGTTACCGGGCAAAAACACCACCCGCTACGACAGCTCCCTCACATCATCATGCGGCGACGCACAATCAAAGCCATCAATCCAAGACTGGCCAACATCATGCTGCCGGCGCTGGAATCAGAAAGTGAAGTGCTGGACTCGTTGACAAACATACTGCGAGGACCGGCAAACAAACCCGCATCCGCAACATTCACTTTCACTGGATGACTGCGAAAATGCTCCACGGCAAACTCCTCAAAAAATGAGGTCGCTGTTTTTGCTGGAGTGTTGTTGAAGGGGCTATTCATTTCGGTAATACCCAATACAGTGGATTGCACTGTTGCCGGAGTAGCTGCATTGGTATGTGTAGCAATCGCGGCAGTCATGCTGACTGCCGCAACCAGTGCCAGAATTTTTCTGCGAGTCATGTTGAATCGCTCCTTTCAAGTTTACCTGAACAACCAACTTAAAATAGTTGCGAAATCATTAAACCCCAGCCCCTGACGGCTACCAATAGTCCGTATGGACTATAAACCCTGATACTGGATTTCCTTCAGACTGCAAAAGCGGTCTGGCGACAAGCCATTCCGCAGCTTGAGGTCTGATGCATTAAATGATGGCATGCCGCACATCAGCCTCTTTCAACCTTTGAAACAATCCATATGTGCGGCAGCGTACTGAGTCTTTCAACAATACAGGCTAGGCTTGGTATCAAGTTAACTGCCTCATCACTGATTGCTGCAGTCAGCATTTCTTTGGCTGCATCGCAAGCTGGTTCAATGTGAGCGGAGTTCCCCATCATTCAAGTTTCTGGCTAACAGTGCTTGTAAATTTACAGATCTATCAATAAACGGAGAATAAAACCATGAAAACGATTAAATACCTTTCTACCATTCTAGTAGCCATGATGTTGGTCACATCCCTGGGTTGTGCATCAAGCGCAAAGCAATCAAGTACCGGTGAGTATATTGATGACAGCGTAATCACCACCAAAGTAAAAACAGCGATCTTCAACGAGCCTACATTGAAGACAGCCGAGATCAATGTTGAAACATTCAAGGGTGTCGTGCAGTTGAGCGGTTTTGTGAGCTCACAAGCAGATATCAATACAGCCGTTACTGTTACCCGTGCTGTTGAAGGTGTGACTTCAGTCAAGAACGACATGCGTCTTAAAGCCAGTCAATAAGACCCAGCCAATAAGCCAATGTAACGACGAATAATTAGAAAGGAATAACCATGTTACAGACGATCGCAATCATCTTGCTTATTTTGTGGCTGCTTGGATTGGTTTCCTCATACACCATGGGGGGCCTGATCCATATTCTTCTGGTTATCGCCATTGTGGTGATTCTGGTACGTGTCATTCAGGGCAGGCGCTTGTAATTGAGAATCTGCCTATTCACAGTAAAGTTAGGAGTAAAGCATGAAGAAAGAACCGACCGAAATAATTAAAGACCAGTTGACTACCGATTTCGAAAGAGTGATCGCAGATACCGAGGCTTTATTAAAAGCCACGGCCAATCAAGGTGGCGAAGCACTTGCTGAAGTACGCAGTAAGGCTGAAGCTTCACTCAAGCTGGTAAAGGAGAAAATGGCAGACACCCAGGCGGAGTTACTGGCTAAAACAAGAGCCGCCTGCAAGGCTACCGATACTTACGTGCATGACAACCCATGGCAAGCTGTCGGGGTAGGCGCGTTTGTCGGGCTCATCATCGGCCTGCTCATCGGTCGCCGTTAGTCATCGTCATGCCCGATCAGGACCTAGATAAAGGCCAGGGTTTGCTAAGGTCGCTGACGACTTTGGCAGGCACCCTGGTGGCTATCGTACACACCAGGCTTGATCTCTTATCTACCGACCTGGAAGAAGACAGGGAACATTTACTATCACTGCTCTTTTTATCGATGGTCGCCTTGTTCTGTCTTGGCGTTGGCGTTTTGCTGGCGACGCTGTTTATTGTCGCTGCATTCTGGGAAACGCATCGTTTGATCGCACTGGCTTCATTGGCCGGTGTTTTTCTCACGATCGGCATAGTGACCTGCGCGCTGGCGGTTCACAAGACGAAAACCAAGCCCAGAATCTTTACAGCCAGTCTGCTGGAGTTATTCAAAGACCGGCAACATCTTGACTCTTCTCTGTAGCCATCCGGCATGAATGCAAAACTGCTGCAGATCGCAGAGAAACGTAAGAAGCTAGTTGCGGATGCAGCTTCACAAAGAAGCATCCTCGGCGAAAGTATGGACCAGTGGCGCAAGCCATTATCGATTGCGGATCAAGGGTTACAGGCTTTGCGTTATGTCGGAAGCCACCCGGTTTTGCTGGTAGGCGCTGGCGTAGCACTTGTCATGTTCAAACCCAAACGGACTTTTAAATGGTTGAAACTTGGCTGGGCCGCCTGGCTGATCCTGCGCAGGCTACGCAAATAAGGCTCACACCAGGGCTCATATCGGGTTTGTGTATTTAAGCCAGGGTGCAGGCAAATTGTTCAGTATCCGCTCGTAAATATCTTTATCCGCCTGATAACAGCTGCAGGCGGCACCTTCCAGACCATGAAGGTCCTGAATGCAGACATTCCCTCGGCTGTAGCTTATGAGGCCTTGCAATTGCAAAGACTGTGCAGCCTTTGTCACACCCACACGGCGCACGCCCAGCATCTGGGCCAGCTGCTCCTGCGTGATGTGGAAATCGATCGAGTGAGTACGATCACCGATCATTAAAAGCAAACGCGCGAGCCGCTCTTCCACCACATGGAATCGATGGCAGCCTGCGGTTTGGATCAGCTGGCTCATGAGCACAAAAAGATAGCGCAGCAATTTGACCTTGAACGCGGCATTCTTCTCCAACTCACGTAAAAAAAGCGCTGCATTCATTCTAATGGCCGTACCTGCAGCCTGAACAACGGCGCTGAATGGGGCAGTATCAACACCCAACATATGATGGATGCCGAGCATACCTTCGTTACCAATCAAGCCGAATTCCAGCTTCGAGCTGTTATCGATAGGCATCACCAGGGAAATCACGGCCGTCGTGGGGAAATAGATATATTGAATCGGCGCACTACGCTCATTAAGAGTATGCGCAAGCTCAAGTTCTATGAGCTCACAACTTGCCAGCAGGTGCTGCCTGTCCTGATCAGGGATACCTGACATCAAAAGGTTCTGGGGTTGAGAGGTTTGCACTGGTGTGCTCCTGGAATATTAATGAATTCAACAGGCGGCACAGGATATGGGCATGAATAATCCATATGCCGGAGGCTGTTATGAGAATTAAAAATCTCGTATTCAGCATCTGAAATTAGCTCAGCCATTAAACGAAGTCTGTTCGCTAGCAGACAGAGAAGTAAACCGAATGGATTTATGCTTAAAACTCGATGAGTTATTCGCGAATACACTCAGATTGCACAAATCGAAAGGAACAGATATGAACTGGGATCAAATACAGGGCAATTGGAAGCAATTCAAGGGTAATGCCAAGCAGCAATGGGGCAAGCTCACAGACGACCAACTGGATGTGATATCCGGCAAGCGTGATGAGCTGGCAGGCAGGATCCAGGAAGCTTATGGCGTAACTAAAGAAGAAGCTGAAAAACAACTTGATAATTGGCAGAAAAGTCAGAAATAGCGGTCATTCTGAATAGCGTATGGTCAGTCAGGAATGCTCTTCTGCATCCCTGACTGACTATGCGCAGAATGTACCAACTTCATTGTTAACAATGAAAGATCAAGCCATGCAAGATACATTAAGCAAAACCGATATTATCAACCAGACCGTGATGACGGACATTCCAACGTTACGGGCCCGCGCACGCCAGCATATCGACGAAGGGGCTGTGACTTCCGGTTATGCGGCAGATCGTGAAGCCGTGATCAACCTACTGAACGAAGCATTGGCGACAGAGCTGGTTTGCGTACTTCGATACAAACGCCATTACTTCATGGCTAAAGGCATCCATTCGGAATCCGTAAAAGCCGAATTCCTGGAGCATTCCCTCGAAGAAATGGCGCATGCCGACCGCATAGCCAAACGTATCACCGAGCTCGGCGGTGAACCGAATTTCTCACCCGAAGGGATGAGTAAGCGCAGCCATGCAGAATATGTAGAAGGCGACACCCTATACGCGATGATCAAGGAAGACCTGATCGCTGAACGCGTCGCCATCGAAAGTTATCGCGAGATGATCCTTTATATCGCCGAGAACGATCCGACCACCCAGAGCATGCTGAAAGAGATCCTGGCCAGCGAAGAAGAGCATGCCGAGGATCTGGCATCGTTGATTGAAGATATAAAACCCTGAAACCTACCTCACCGCAGGTTCAGGCCACGTCATGCCCATCCACTGAACAATCAATCCAGTATTGGCCATGATCAGACTTAACTTGACCATAGATCTCAGCTACGAAATCTCGCACAATCCCGCCGATTTCATCTTCAACCTGCACGCAGCGAAAACCATGCACCAGAATCTGGTAAGGGAAAGCCTGCTGATTAACCAGCCTGTGACTCCTGTCTTTTATTCTGACAAACCAGACGGTTCGCGCTTCATGCAACTGAAAGCAAACCCCGGAATTCTGAGTATCGAATACAGCGCCACTGTCGATATTAATCACCACATGGAATCGCCGGCCCGTATCGATGAAGTCTCAATATCGCAATTACCGCCCCAGGTGCTGCCTTACATTTACCCCAGCCGCTATTGCCAATCGGATCGCTTGCAGCGTTTTGCCAGCAGGGAGTTCGGCCATCTGAAACAAGGTTACTGGCGGATACAGGCGATACAGGACTGGGTCAAGTCGCGCACGACTTTTGTCTCTGGCAGCTCGAATGGCAGTACATCGGCCATGGATACCCTGGTTGAACAGGTCGGAGTCTGCCGGGATTTTGCCCACCTGATGATTGCTTTATGTCGTGCCGTCAACATCCCGGCAAGATTTGTCACCGGCATAGACTACGGCGCAGACCCGGCCATGGGGCCACCCGATTTTCATGCGTATGTAGAGGTCTTTATCGGTCACCGCTGGTATCTGTTCGACCCATCCGGGGTATCGCCCCCCATGGGCCTCCTGCGTATAGGTACTGGCAGGGATGCCGCCGACGTGCCTTTTGCCACGATATTCGGCCAGATCAAATCCGCTCAGCCTGTCATCCATATCGAAGCCGTAGATGACATTCCGAATGGATTCTTCATGCCCCTGCATTCTGCAGAGGCCTTGTCATCCATGGCCAGTGATTAAAAAGATTAGAACATCACTTTGCGATACCATGCAGCGAAGGCAGCAGCCGATCGAACTCATCCTTCACCACCTGGTAACATTCGCAAGATCGTTTTTCCAGTCCTGGCCTGTTAACCACCTCGATATGCCCGCGGCTGTATTCAATCAGGCCCTCCCTCTGCAGCTTGCCTGCCGCCTCGGTGACGCCCTCGCGCCGCACACCCAGCATATTGGCAATCAAGTCCTGGGTCATCAGCAACTCATTACTGGCCAACCGGTCAAGACTCAGCAATAACCAGCGACACAACTGCTGCTCGATTGTATGGTGCCGGTTGCAAACAGCCGTCTGTGCCATTTGAGTAATCAAAGCCTGCGTATATCGCAATAACAGGCGCATCACCGGCCCGTTGCGATTGAATTCGTTTTTCAGCAACTGCGATTTCAACCTGTAGCCGTAGCCCGCACTCTGCACCACTGCGCGGCTAGGCGTACTTTCTCCGCCCATGAACAATGAAATACCAAGAATGCCTTCATTGCCAACGACTGCAATTTCCGCGGATGCGCCGTCCTCCATCACATACAGCAGCGACACTATGGAAGTGATCGGAAAGTAGACATGCTTCAATCGCTCCCCAGACTCATACAACACATCGCCCAGCGTCATTTTCACCAGTTCCAGATGAGACTTGAAGGTCTCCAGGTCGGCCTCTGGCAAGGCATCCAGCAGGTGGTTCTGCAGGGGGCTATGTTCGATCATTTCAAGCTTTCTACGCACATAAAGGTTTAATCTTTATCCTTGGGATAAATTTTCCAAGCGCAACCCGGACAATATACCCTGCTATGTTCGCTAGCGAACATGGCAGGGTAATTATTCATCGCTTGCTGGTACAGCGCCTTTATGCTGGTGTATCAAGTCTCCTGAAATTGACTGTTCAGTCTGAACAAACCGAAACTGACTTGCTAATGCCCTAACTTGCCTAGTGCCTAACTTGCCGTACTGCGCAACTTGCTGGCCGCGACAGAAGCCGCTGCCGTTCTTGTCTCGACGCCCAGCTTGGTGAAAACATGCTCCATGTGCTTGTTCACGGTTCTCGGGCTGGTACCAAGGATGTCGCCGATATCGCGATTGGTTTTGCCTTTGGTCGCCCAATAAAGCACTTCGGCCTCACGCTTGGTCAGCCTGAGGTTAGCCATCAAGGCTTCTATCTGCGCCGCATCCGATTCCTCACGCAAAAGCAGTATCCACTGGTCTTCTCCATCAATGTCAGCCGGTGTGAAAATCAGGCGCCCTTCAGGTTGAAAAATGGTCAATGGTGTCAATCTGCTATTAGGCTCGGTCATCAGTTGATTCAGCCATTTCAGCAAGGGTTCCGGCGTGTCCGAAAGTATATCGACATTGGTTTTAGCGAAATACTTGAGCATCAATTGCCTTGCCAGAGGCGTTTGCCAGATGACCTTTCCCGATTGCGGCAACACGGCTATCGCTGCCTGCCCGAAAGCATCCAGCGCACCGCGCGTCTGGTGTATCAGCCTGGATGCCTGCAGGTGGGAAGAGATTCGCGCGATGACTTCGGCAGTGCGGATCGGCTTGGTCACATAGTCCGTACCGCCTGCGTTGAAGCCCGCAACCACATGCTCCGATTCGGTCAGTCCTGTCATGAAAATCACCGGTATATGCCGGGTATTGATATCTGCTTTCAATCGTTTGCAGACTTCGAATCCATCCATGCCCGGCATGATGGCATCAAGCAGGATAATATCGGGGCCTGCCTCTACCGCACGCTTCAAGGCGCTTTCACCGTTATGCGCAACCAGCACCATAAACCCGGATTCATCCAGCGCATCATGCAATACCGCAAGGTTATCCGGTATGTCGTCCACAATCAGGACAACTGCCGTTTGCTTTTTTTCAGCACTGAGTTCACTCATTCTCTTGAATTTCCTCAATGAAGTTTTTCATGATTTCCAGCTGAAACTGTTGTGCCATTTTCTTCATAATGAGGACAAAGTTCTCATAATGGGGGTCTATGGCCTGAATCTCATCAAGCTTGTTGTTGATGCCCCGCACGTAACCAAGACTGATCAAGCGCTGCAGTTCGTTCAGGTAGACCTTCGGCGGCGCAATGACCTGCTTAGGCTCGGTTTCAATGCTCTGCGCAGGCTGATGACCCATCATCAATTCCGCTATCTCATCTTCAGTGATCCATTCGATATTCAGGCGCTCACCCAGCCATCGGAGCATATCCTGCACATTCACCGGCTTGACGATAAAGTCCGCGGCTGTGATATCGGCAGTATTTTCCATGCCCCTGTCAAAGGCATTTGCCGAAACTATGCCGATGATGACATCCGATTCGTGCATCTTGCGAATGACATAACTGGCTTCCCATCCGTCCATCACCGGCATGGCAAGATCCATCAGAATGACATCCGGCGTAAATTCAGGATAGATCTGCAGGCACTCTTTTCCGGTTGACGCTTCCGCGACGATAAACCCTAGCGGCTGCAATATATTGATCAACAGTTCCCTATCTACCGGCTCATTATCGACGACCAGCACCTTGCGCCTTGGCCCTCTGTAACCGATAGGCCTGGCCATGGAAATGGATTCGATATCGTGATCGACACGTACCTGGGGAAGAAACAGGCGGATATGGAATGCGGTGCCTTCACCCAGCTTGCTATCGACGTGAAGCTCTCCCCCCATCAACTCCGTCAGCATTTTGCTGATGGTCAGCCCCAGACCCGTACCGCCTATGCCATTGGCGGCCGAGCCTCTTAAAAACGGCTCGAATACTTCCTTTATCTCTTCCTGGCTGATACCGGGGCCGGTATCCCTGACCTCGATATCCAGCATCTCGCGTGCGTAATGCACTTTCAACTCGACGCCGCCTTGCCGCGTGAATTTGACTGCATTGCCAAGCACGTTGATCAGGATCTGGCTGAGCCGTTTGCGGTCGGCACGAACCACATCAGGCAGCTCGCCGGTCAGCGTATATTTGAAACTCAGGCCTTTATTGCGCGCCTGCAAGTCGAACATGCTGACGACCTGGCGAATGAATTCGGGAAACTTTATCGGCTTGGTGTCAAAGGTCAGCTTACCGCTCTCGATACGGGCGATATCCAGGGTACCTTCGATCAGCGAGAGCAGATGCTCACCGCTGCGGCGGATCACGCGAATGGCCTGCTGCTTGCTGTCCGGGATGGAAGCATCGTTATCCAGTAACTGCGCATAGCCCAGAATACTGTTAAGCGGCGTTCTCAGCTCATGGCTAATGCCGGTGATATAGCGGCTTTTAGCCTGGTTGGCTTGTTCTGCCACCAGTCTTGCCTGTTGCAATTCGGCGTCTGTTTGCCGATGCAGTTTGATCTCCCGTTGCAAAAGACTGGTCTGCCGATTGGATTCTTCCTGGGCAACCCGCCGGCTTTGTGAAGTAAGCACCAGCCACCACGCCACGATGCCGCTTGCCAGTACCAGCCCGGCGTAGGCCTTCATATAACCGAGCTTGAGTTGCGGAAGGATATACGCGGCGTTATCAGTCAGGGTCAAGGACTCATGCAGATAGATCAGGCCGAAGATGGCCCCCAGGAAAGAAAGCGTTATCGCCATCAAAAGAAGATAGTGGCCCATGCCGCTGTTGATGTAGCCCCATAGCGATTTCGGCAGTATCTTCATCATCATATGTTCCCACTGCTTGCCGATCCGGGCATTGGGCTTGCACGCGTCATTGCACCTGGCATCCAGGCAGCAACAGAGTGAACAGATGGAACCCTGGTAAGCCGGGCAATAAGCGATGTCGTCTATCTCATATTCTCTTTCGCAGACACTGCATTTCTCGACGCGCTTGGCCGGGCTGTATTTGACCGGCTCGCGGGCTATGTAGTATTTACCCTTGGTGAACCATGCAATTAACGGCGAGGTGATAAGCGCCGTCACCAGGGCAATGAAAGCTGAGAAAGCCTGGGCCTCGATACCAAAGGTGCCGATAAAAGCCAGGACTGAGAAGAACGAAGCGATGAACATCGCCCCGACACCGACCGGATTGATGTCGAACAAATAAGCGCGCCTGAACTCGATGCCCTTCGGGCTGAGCCCAAGCGGTTTGTTGATGACCAGATCGGCGACGACCGCCGTGATCCAGGAAATCGCGATATTGGAATAAAGCCCGAGCACCTGCTCCAGCGCCTGGAAGACATCGAGCTCCATCAGCATGATCGCTATCAGGATATTGAATACCACCCAGACCACACGCCCCGGATGGCTATGAGTCAAACGCGCGAAGAAGTTCGACCATGCCAATGAGCCGGCATAGGCATTGGTCATGTTGATCTTGATTTGCGAGATGACGACAAAGAATACGGTAACGGCGAGGACCACCTCCGGATTGGAGAAAACCTGGCCGAACCCCACCAGATACATTTGATTGGGGTTGACCGCCTCCTCTACCGTCTTTCCGGCGAGCAAGGCCATATACGCAAGCAAGGCGCCGCCCAGCATTTTCGCCATGCCCAGGAATATCCAGCCCGGCCCGGAGATCAGCACGCCGAGATGCCACCTGAAACGGTTCTTGGCGGTCTTCTCCGGCATGAACCTGAGGAAATCCACTTGCTCGCCGACTTGCGGAATCAGCGCCATGCCGACAGCAATCGCAGTACCGAACATGTAAAGATTAAAAGCGCTGTCGTAACCGGACTTCCCAGCGAATGACATCAGGCCGCCAACCATCTCAGGCTGTTTGTACAGGATGAAGATGAAAGGCAGCGCCATCAGGATCAACCAGACCGGCTGGGTGATCATCTGTATGCGGCTTATCAGCGTCACGCCGTGCGTCACCAGCGGCACCACCACCAGCGCACAGACCAGGTAGCCGATATAGAGCGGCATGTTGAAATACAGCTCAAGGGCATAAGCCATGATGGCGGCCTCGAGCGCAAAGAGAATGAAGGTGAACGATGCATAGACAAAGGAGGAAATGGTCGAACCTATATAGCCGAAACCGGCTCCCCGAGTCAGCAGGTCCATATCCAGCCCGTATTTGGCAGCGTAGTAGCTGATCGGCAAACCCGTGGTAAAGATGATCAGACCGACAGCCAGAATTGCCCAGAAAGCATTGACGAAGCCATAGTTGACCGCGATCGTGCCGCCGATCGCCTCAAGCACAAGAAACGAGATAGCTCCAAACGCGGTATTCGATACCCGGAAGATCGACCATTTCCTGAACGACCTTGGAGTGAATCGCAAGGCATAATCTTCCAAGGTTTCATTGTTTACCCACGTGTTGTAATCACGACGGATTTTGACAATGCGTTGAGGTGCGTTGAGATCGTCCACTTCTATAGCTTCATTAACAGAATTCAATCAAATCCCCGATTGCATTGGCAGGTAAAACATAGCAAGAAACATGCTAAATAATTTTTATCCAATAATGTCCCATTCTTATCATAAGTTAGATTCCAGGATTCCCTTGTACGCAATTTGACGTATTGCCCATGAACGGTGCGTATTTAAAATTCAATGTTTTTAACCGCTCGATATGGTTTTTGAATGCAAAGAAATCTCGCGCTATTCCTGCTGTTGATCAGCGGCCATTCCTTAGCTGAAATCAAAAGCGGAACAGTGAATGTGATCGGCCAGCGAGACAACATGCCAAGCATCGCAGATAGCGCAAGCGAGGGAATAATCAGCCATGCCCGCATCGCCAACCAGCCGCTGTCGCGACCGGGCGAAGTGCTGGAGCAGGCGCCGGGGCTGATCGTCAGCCAGCACTCCGGCGACGGCAAGGCGAATCAATATTACCTGCGGGGTTTCAATCTCGACCACGGTACGGATTTCGCCGTCTGGTTAGAGGGAATGCCTTTGAACATGCCGACACATGCTCATGGCCAGGGCTACACTGATTCAAATTTCCTGATTCCGGAGCTGATCGAATCGCTGCATTTCCGCAAAGGGCCCTACTATGCGGAATCAGGAGATTTTTCAGCTGCCGGTTCGGCAAATTTGCGTTACTTCCGCAGCCTGCCTCAAGCTGTCGCCAAGATCACTACCGGCAATGACGGCTATACAAGATTATTCAATGCCGACTCTCACGACATAGGCGGCGACCAACTGCTTTATGCCCTGGAAGCCCAGCACTATGATGGCCCCTGGGAGAAAGACCAGAACCTCAAGAAGCTGAATGGCCTGTTACGCTACAGCAGCGGCGACGCCGGTAACGGTTTCGATATCCTGGCCATGGCCTACCGATCGCAATGGAATGCCACCGACCAGATCCCGGATAGAGCAGTGAATAGCGGAGCTATCGGCCGGTTTGGTGCAATCGACGACACCAGCGGCGGCAAGACGCATCGATACAGCCTTTCGGCAGATTGGCGCAAAGGCCCTTTGCAAGCCAGTATTTATGCCATTGATTACCGCCTGAATCTTTTCTCCAACTTCACCTATTTCCTTGACGACCCCATCAATGGCGATCAGTTTGAGCAGGCTGACCGCAGGCGTATTTTTGGCGGCGCACTTAAATACGGCTGGCAACAGGTGCTGCTCGGCCTGGATGCCGACCATGAAGCGGGTTTGCAAACGCGTTATGACGACATCGACAATGTCGGCCTATATAAAACACGCGCCAGACAGCGTTTATCGACAGTACGGCAGGATGATATCAAGCAGTCCAGCTTTGCTTTGTGGTGGCAGGCCGGCTGGGAGCTGGCACCCGGCTGGCGTTTGACCACTGGCTTGCGCGCCGATCGCTACGGTTTCGATGTAGATAGCGACAATCTTCTGAACTCAGGCAGGAATGACAGCCGCATTGTCAGCCCAAAACTTGGGATTGCCTGGAAAGCATCCGGCAATATCGACCTTTACGCCAACTGGGGCCGCGGGTTCCACAGCAATGATGGGCGCGGCTCGACCATACGCGTTGACCCGGCAAGCGGCGACCCGACCGGCCGCGTCGATCCCCTGGTTAAGGCAGCAGGCCAGGAAATCGGCATGCGCAGCCTATGGTTCGATCGCTGGCAGGCGACACTGGCATTATTCCAGCTGGATATCGATTCTGAACTGTTGTTCGTCGGCGATGCCGGCGCCACCGAGGCCAGCCGTCCCAGCCGAAGGGTGGGCCTGGAATGGACCAACCATCTGCCATTGAACGACTGGAGCTATCTTGATGCGGATTTCTCTATCACTCGCGCCAGATTCAGGGATGCCGACGCGGTAGGAGACCATATTCCGGGATCCGTCCAGAAAGTGGCATCGATAGGCTATGCGGCACAACTTGGTGCATGGTCTGCATCAAGCAGGTTACGCTACTTTGGCCCGCGTGCATTGATCGAGGATAACAGCGTGCGTTCCAGCGGTTCGCTCATCGTCAATGGCCGTATCGGCTACCAGGCCGGCAAACAGGTGAGCTTCGCCCTCGATATTTTCAATCTGTTCAACAGAAAAGTATCGGACATCGATTACTTTTACACTTCACGCCTGGCTGGGGAGCCTGCCGCCGGTATCGATGATGTGCATACGCACCCGGCCGAACCACGCATGGCAAGGCTGACGATGATATTGAATTATTAGGCGACCATCAGGTACAGGCCGGTGATGGCGATCAAACCGCCGACACTGCGTTGCAGGAACTGCAGAAACTTTAGGCTTAATGCGCGAATACCGATCAAGGCAAGCAAAAGACCGGCACCATGCAGCAATCCGGTTGCCAGCAGCATGCCAATCATCACAGCATAACCGTTGTAGGTATTGAGTTCGGCACCATGGGCAAAGCCATGCAACAGGGCAAATGTCGCAGTGAGTATGATCTGCCATATCGGAGCCCAAGATACATTCAATGCCACGAGCAGACCCATGGCCAGCACGCTGACCGCAATGCCGATTTCCATTCCTGGAAACACCAGTTGAGACATACCGGCCAACCCACCGACGGCCATCACCAGCATGAAAATGAGCGGCAACTGCCAACGCGCTTTGCCGCCTATTTTCCCAGCCCACAAACCCACCGCCAGCATCACCAGCAAATGATCCAGCCCTGTAAACGGGTGCAGAAAACCGGCCGCCATGCTGGCCATCTCATGGCCGGGATGGGCGAATGCGACGGCGGGGAAAAGCGCCGTCAATAAAAACGGGAGACCTTGCACTAAGCGGCTTTGCTTCTTCATGATACGTTCCTTTATGGCTGATCTTTTGATCTTATGGTTGAAGATGGTTGAAGCTTAATCCTGCATCAAACCCTGTTTTTCAATGAACCCGACAATCTGTTCCAGGCCCTGGCCCGTCTTCAGGTTGCTGAAAATAAATGGCCGCTCGCCACGCATGCGTTTCGCATCGCTATCCATCACTTCAAGCGATGCCCCCACCATCGGCGCGAGATCGATCTTGTTGATGACCAGCAGATCCGACTTGGTAATGCCGGGACCGCCTTTGCGCGGTATCTTTTCACCAGCGGCAACGTCGATGACGTAAATCGTCAGATCGGATAACTCAGGGCTGAACGTGGCTGCCAGGTTATCGCCGCCGCTTTCAACAAAAACGACATCCAGCGGTTCGAAACGCGCACTGAGTTGCGCCACGGCTTCGAGGTTCATCGAGGCGTCTTCCCGAATGGCCGTATGCGGGCAGCCGCCAGTCTCGACACCGATGATGCGCTCAGGTGCCAATGCCTCGTTTCTGGTAAGGAATTCCGCATCTTCGCGGGTATAGATATCGTTGGTGACAACGGCAATATTGTAGATATCGCGCAAGCGCTTGCATAAGGCCAGCGTCAATGCTGTCTTACCCGAGCCGACCGGGCCGCCGATACCTACACGTAATGGTTCTTTCATAAAGCCCCTATCGATAATTGCAATCAAAATTCATGAGCGAAACAGGCGGGTGTACTGTGTCTCATGCCGGCACCCGGCAATGCTCAATGCCAGGCAGAAGTTGCTGATCCCGTCTTCCGGCAAGGCAATGGCCTGAGCAACCAGTACCGGTAAACGCCCACCCAGTTCAAAGAGGATGCGCTGCCCGGCCACCTGCCCTAAGGGCACTGTCTTCATGGCGGCACTGGCCTGGTTTTCCAGCCAGGACCAGGCATAGGCATGCAGGGCATCGGCCAGCGCAATATTCCAATGCGCGGCAACACCTGCGTATATGGTGGGGAAAGCTGGCGTGGGCAATGCCGCGATAGCTTTCATCAAGCCAGGCGGTAAAGTCTGCAATCCTTCCAGCAAACGCACCAGCGAGTAACCCATTTGCCGGGTTTCAGCATAGGCTTCCGCCGTATCGCGTCCGGCCTGATAGATATCGTCCCAAGCCTGTACTTCAGCCATATCCTCGTTCTTCCAGGCCATATAAAGCCGTTGCAGGACAGGTAGCTCGAAACTTGCCTGGTAATGCTCAAGCACATCGCCTATCCAAGCCTGGGCGCTTTCCACATCTTGCACATCGCCGGATTCAATCGCCCATTCCAGCCCCTGCGAATAACTGTAAGCTCCCACAGGCAACATCGGGCTGGCCAGTTGCAGCAGTCGCGAAAGCGCCAAGGTATCCGTGCCGGTCTTTATGTTTATTACGGACTCAGCCATGGCGAGCCAGCCTGGGTGGTCGCAAATTGACTGTCTCATCATCGTGATGGTGCTTGTGACCGCCGCCGTAAGCACCGGCCTCCGGCTCAAATGGGGCTTGCAGGTCTTTCACACTGACACCCAAACCCAATAGCATCTCTTTCAGCACATGGTCTTGCTCCAGCCGCAACCATGCATCACCCACCTGCAGTGGCACATGACGATTGCCAAGATGGTAGGCAGCACAGGTCAAAGCCTTTGCGCTCGAGGCAGTCACATCCATCACTGCCTGCTCCGCAGCTTGCACCTGCACGACACGCCCATCTTCAGCGCGCAGGCAATCACCACCCCTGAGGATGCTGCCGCGCTCAAGAAATAAAGCGGCCTCTGCGCCGGACTGCAAAGTCAAGCGTAACCGGCTTTTCTTCCGCTGGTCGAATGGCAGCGCCACGTAATCATCGATATGTGCGGGTGCATCGATGCGCTCAGTGATGTTCAACATATCCGGGATATCCTACATAAGTGCCTAAAACAGGAAATAGCGCTGGGCCATGGGCAGCACTTCGGCAGGTTCGCAAGTCAGCAGTTCGCCATCCGCACGCACGATATACGTTTCAGGATCGACATCGATCTTTGGCAGCGCCCCGTTATACAGCATGTCGCTCTTCTGCACGCTGCGGCAGTCCTTCACCGCTTCCAGCGGTTTCATCAATTGCAAGGCGATGACCGCAGGGTTGTTGAGTGCAGCCTGCGAAACGAAAGTGACGGAGGTTTTGAGCCCCTTGGCAAAACTGCCGAACATCGGCCTGTAATGCACGGGCTGCGGAGTAGGGATAGAAGCGTTCGGATCGCCCATCGCCGCCGCTGCGATCATGCCGCCTTTCAGTATCAGGCTCGGCTTCACACCGAAGAATGCGGGACGCCACAATACAAGATCGGCCAATTTGCCCGGTTCTATGGAACCGACCACATGCGAGATACCGTGAGTAATGGCGGGATTGATGGTGTACTTGGCGATATAGCGCTTGATGCGAAAGTTATCGTTGCGCGGGCTATCTTCCGGCAATGCGCCGCGTTGCAGTTTCATCTTGTGCGCAGTCTGCCAGGTGCGGATGATGACCTCGCCGACCCGCCCCATCGCCTGGGAATCGGAGGACATCATGGAGAACGCGCCCAGGTCATGCAGAATATCTTCAGCCGCGATGGTCTCGCGACGGATGCGGCTTTCTGCGAAAGCGATATCTTCCGCAATCGCGGGGTCGAGATGATGGCAAACCATCAACATATCGAGATGCTCGTCGATGGTGTTGACGGTGAAAGGCCGCGTCGGGTTGGTGGATGAAGGCAGCACATTGGGTGAACCCACCGCCTTGATGATATCCGGCGCATGACCGCCACCGGCACCCTCGGTATGGAAAGTATGAATGGTGCGGCCCTTGAAGGCGGCCAGGGTGGTTTCGACAAAACCGGATTCGTTCAGGGTATCTGAATGAATCGCTACCTGGATATCCATCTCATCCGCCACTGTCAGGCAATTATCTATGGCCGCCGGCGTGGTGCCCCAGTCGTCATGCAGTTTCAGGCCGACCGCACCGGCTTCGACCTGCTCTTTCAACGGCCCCGGCAGGCTGGCATTGCCCTTGCCGAAAAATCCCATGTTCATGGGAAAGGCATCGGCTGCCTCCAGCATGCGATGGATATGCCAGGGTCCTGGCGTACAGGTTGTGGCATAGGTGCCTGTGGCAGGGCCAGTACCGCCGCCCAGCATGGTAGTCACGCCGGACATCAGGGCTTCTTCAATCTGCTGCGGGCAAATCCAATGGATGTGGCTATCGATACCACCGGCTGTCAGTATCATGCCTTCACCGGCGATCACTTCAGTACCAGTGCCGACGGGGATGGTCACGCCGGGCTGAATATCCGGGTTGCCGCCTTTACCGACGACCCAGATCTTTCCATCCTTGATGCCGACATCGGCCTTGATCACCCCTTGCACCGCATCAACAATCAACGCATTGGTGATGATGGTATCGGCGACTTCAGCCGAGAGTTGCTGGCCTTGCCCCATGCCGTCGCGAATGACCTTGCCGCCCCCGAACTTCACCTCGTCGCCATAGATGGTGAAATCCTTTTCCACTTCTATCCACAAATCCGTATCGGCCAACCTGAGCCTGTCGCCTACAGTTGGGCCGAACATTTCGGCATAGGCTTGTTTTGAAATCTTCACACTCATTTCAACGCTCCCATGACGCGCCCGGCAAAACCGAACACTTTCCGCTCGCCGACCAGCGCGACTAGCTGCACACGCCGGGTTTGTCCCGGTTCGAAGCGTACCGCCGTCCCGGCAGCGATATCGAGTCGAAAGCCATATGCCATTTGACGATCGAACGAGAGCGCATCATTCGTTTCATAAAAGTGATAGTGGGAGCCCACCTGGATAGGCCGGTCGCCGGTATTGGCAACATCCAACACCACTGTCGCCCTGCCCTCATTCAGGAGAATGTCGCCTGCTTCGATTTTCATTTCACCCGGAATCATCCCAGCTCCTTAAACAATCGGGTTATGCACTGTGACAAGTTTGGTGCCGTCAGGAAATGTCGCTTCCACCTGGATGTCCGGAATCATCTCAGGCACACCTTCCATCACATCTTCACGCGTCAGCAGCGTCGCACCATAGCCCATCAAGTCTGCGACAGTGCGGCCGTCGCGCGCGCCTTCCATGATGGCGGCAGAAATATAGGCGATCGCTTCCGGATAATTCAGCTTGACGCCTCGCGCCTTGCGTCTTTCGGCCAATAGCGCAGCTGTGAAGATCAGGAGTTTATCTTTCTCGCGAGGGGTAAGTTCCATACGTTTTCTTAAGGATTAAATTCATCAAAATGTTGATTCAGGTAGCCCATATACGCGGCCTTTCAGCCTCTCGTGCACCATACCAGGGCCGCAAATGCTCCCACAGGGATTCAAAATAATGCCTCGCCTCTTGTGCCGAGCTGCCCAGGTATCTTGCGACAAAGATATGCGGCAATGCCGTCACGCCATAGATCGCATCCGTCTGTAAAACCACCGCACGGCATGTATCGAGTATCTCTTTAGGCAAAGTACCCGCAGCGATGACAAAGCTGCCATTCACCACATGCCCACGCATCACCGCAAGCGACGACATCTGGCGGCCCTCTGGAGACAGGTTTGCTTGCTCTTGCCAGATCAGGCGGCCGGAGCGCTTGATTGAAAAGCGCTGTCGCAACTTGCCTTGTTGCCACTGCTCGCCGCTGGCCTGCCTGCCGAAACAAAGAATTTCCCAGCCGGCAAAGACAGCATTCTCATCAAGCGCCACGTCACCTGCGAAGCCGACATCGGCCCCATCGAACACAATGTTTTCCTGCGGCAGCCACTCAAGGCAGGAATTGCCGGCAACGGAGAATTCAAGTCGCTGACTTGCATGGCGACCGCCGGATTTATACCACTTGCCCGCGCCCGGAGTCGTCAGCAAAACATGCCCACGATCCGCCACCTCCACTTGCAACCTGAGATGATCGCCGCCGGCAACACCGCCTGGCGGGTGGACGATCACGCCATGACAAACAGTCCCGCCTTCCGGGTACAGCACTTTCTGAATCACAAGCGGGCCTTCATGCCGGCGCCTTGCCAATACGGTCCGGTCACGTTGATGGGCGAACGCCAGAGATAACGATGCCTGCCAACCAGTCAAGTGCGGCTGGAGCCTGCCATGCGTCAAAACGTCAGTACTGACTAACTGATTCATGGCTGGTCATGACACAGGCCTCTGCATTGTAAGAACCGGGCTGAGCTCCACGCTTAAACAGAGAGGTAGCCCTTGATCTTGGCAGCATCAACGTTGTCACGAAGGTCTTCATGAATAAACGTACCCTTATCGATCACGATAATACGGTCGGCGATATCCATCGTGAAACTCAGTACCTGCTCGGAAACGATGATGGTGATCTCGCGCATTTTCCTGATCTCGTTCAAGGCTCTTGCGATGTCTTTGATGATAGACGGCTGAATACCTTCGGTAGGCTCATCCAGCATCAGGACTTTAGGATTCGTCACCAGCGCGCGGGCGATCGCCAACTGCTGTTGCTGCCCGCCTGACAGGTTGCCGCCTTTGCGATGCCGCATATCGAACAGCACCGGGAACAGAGCGAATATCTCTTCCGGAATCTCCAGGGTTCTGGATTTCTCCAGGCCGGTCTCTATGTTCTCCTGCACTGTCATGTTAGGAAAAATCATCCGGCCCTGAGGCACATATGCCAACCCTTTTGCGACCCGTTGATAGCTGTCCGTACCGTTCAGGTCTTCGCCATCCACCGTGGTTTTGGTGCTCGTGCTTGGCAATATGCCCATGAGCGACTTGAACAGGGTGGTCTTACCCATGCCGTTACGCCCCATGATTGCCAGCGTCTCGTTCTTCCTGGCGGTGAAACTGAGGCCATGTATCACACGGCTCTGGCCGTAACTCACATTCAGATTTTCTATCTCAAACATATTCCGATTCCTCTTTAATCAATGGCCAAGATAGACTTCAATCACCTTTTCGTCCGCCTGCACTTTATCCATGGCGCCTTCCGCAAGAATCTTGCCCTGGTGCAGCACCGTGACCTTATGCGCGATTTTCTTCACGAATTCCATATCGTGCTCAATCACGATCACCGAACGGTTCTTGCATATGCGGTTCAGCAGGTCGGCCGTCTGGTCGCGCTCTTTCGCACTCATGCCGGCAACCGGCTCATCGAGCATGAGCAGCTCAGGGTCCTGCATCAGCAACATGCCGATCTCAAGCCACTGCTTCTGGCCATGGCTTAACAGTGCAGCCTCCATATCGAGAAAATCTTCCAGAAGGATTTCGGCAGCCACACTCTTTACGCGTTGCATGACTTCTTCCGTCTGCTTGAAAAACAGGCTGCCGAACACACTACGGCCCTTGGGATAGGACACTTCAAGATTCTGGTACACCGATAGATTCTCGTAGATCGAAGGCGTCTGGAACTTGCGGCCCACGCCCGCCCGCACGATCTCATGCTCGGATAACTTGGTCAGTTCATGGTTCTTGAACTTGATCGAACCCGACGTCGATCTGGTTTTGCCGCAGATCAGATCCAGCACCGTGGTCTTACCCGCGCCGTTCGGGCCGATCACCACGCGCAACTCGTTCTTGTCGATATACATGGTCAAGTTATCAACGGCCTTGAACCCATCAAACGACACCGTGAGATCTTCAATCGCCAGCACAAAGTCTGTGTTACTCATGCTTTTGCTCCTAATGCCTTGGTGTCCATGTTTTCAGTCTGTGGCGTCGCTTTGGCGGTCTTATCCGATTCCGACAAGCGCCTTAGAAAGCCGATCTTCTTGGAATATTTTTCATATACGCCCGCAATCCCATTCGGGAAGAACATGACCACGGCGATAAACAGACCGCCCATCAGGAACAGCCATAGTTCCGGGTAGGTTTCGGAGAACATGGTTTTACCGAAATTGACCAGCAAGGTACCGTACACTGCGCCGATCAGGGACATGCGACCGCCGACTGCGGCGAAGATCACCATCTCGATGGAAGGCACGATGCCGACGAATGAAGGCGACATGAAACCCACCTGCAAGGTGAACATGGCGCCACCGATCGCAGAGATCACGGCAGACACGCAGAAGATGAATATCTTAAAATTGGAGACATCGTAGCCGGAGAAACGCACACGCTCTTCCTTGTCGCGCATGGCGAGCAACAGCATGCCGAACTTGCTGCTGAGGATGTAGCGCGACAGCAGGATACAGGCGATCAGCAGGCCTGCATTCACGTAGTAAAGGATGTACTTCGCGCTATCGCTACGGATATCCCAGCCCAGCATCGTCTTCAGGTCGGTGATACCGTTAACGCCGCCGGTATAGCCTTGCTGGCCAACGATAAGAATCGTCAGGATCAGGGCGATCGCCTGCGTGATGATCGCGAAATAAACACCCCCTACCCGGCGTTTGAACATGGCGTAACCGATGATGAAGGCGAACACGCTGGGTATCAGCACGATCAACAACAAGGTCAACGGCAGACTCTTGAACGGCTCCCAGAACCAGGGAATCGCTGTCAGCTGGTTCCAATCCATGAAATCGGGAATACCCGGGGTAGTCTGAATCGCGGTACTGACCGGGTCAGAAGCCTCCAGTTTGAGGAACATCGCCATGCAGTAGCCGCCAAGCCCGAAAAATATGCCCTGACCCAGACTCAGGATGCCGCCGTTACCCCATAACAAGACCAGGCTCACCGCAACGAAGGCATAGGTGATGTATTTACCTACCAGTCCCAACCTGAACAGATCCAGCGCCAGCGGCAGGACCACCAGTATCAGCAGTGCCAGGATCAGTAGCCCGACAGCCCCCTGCCTTCCACCCAAAATCTTACTCATGGTTTCATTCATGCATATTCCCCTTATTTACGAAGCTTGGATGTAAACAGACCTTCCGGGCGCAACATCAAGATGCCGACAATCACCATCAAGGTGACCACCTTGCCCATGGAGCTCGTCATGAAGAACTGAAGTATGGATTGCGCCTGCGCGATGCCGAAGGCCGATGCGATGGTGCCGAGCAAGCTGGCCGCACCGCCGAAGACGACGACCATGAAACTATCCACGATATAGAGCGAACCCGTCGTCGGCCCGGTGGATGCGATGGTTGTGAATGCCGCGCCGGCAACACCGGCTATGCCGCAACCCAGGGCAAACGTAACGCGGTCCACTTTTTTGGTATTGATACCAACAGCACCTGCCATCACGCGATTCTGCACAGTGGCACGCATACGCAAGCCCCAGCGTGAACGGAACATGAAGATGAAGACGCCGGCGGTCACCACCAGGGCGAGCGCGAGCACGAAGACACCATTAATGGGAATATCAATATCCGGAGTTGGCTGGAAAGAACCGAGCAACCATTCCGGCAAGACGGCACTCACTTCCTTGGCGCCGAATGAGGAACGGAATATCTGCTGCATGATGAGGCTGAGGCCCCAGGTTGCCAGCAATGTGTCCAAAGGACGTTTATACAAGTGCCGTATGAGTCCGAATTCAACGAGATAACCGACTATGAAGGCCACGATAAAGGCCGTGATGATCGCAAAGACAAAGTAGTAGCTGACGATATCGTAGCTGACTGCAAACTGTGAGAGGAAAACCGTGGTGTAGGCACCCAGCGCCATGAACTCGCCATGCGCCATATTGATGACACCCATCTGACCGAAGATCACTGCGAGACCAAGCGCCATGAGCAGCAGAACACTAAACAGACTGATTCCAGAAAACGCCTGCATGACAAGGATATTGCCCATTTCTGCCATCGAATAATCAAACATAATCCGGCCCTCGACTTTTACTAACCAATGAAATAACCACCTGACACCCGCCCGGCAATCCATCGAAGGGATTGCCGTCAGGCTTGAAGCTCAGCTAATACGATTTATTGATAACCTTTTGGGAATGGATCCGGTGCGATCAGATCAGACTCGTAGACAACATCCGCCTGACCGTCAGTACGCCATTTACCGATACGCAACTTGCTCCAGAGGTGATGGTTCTTATCAACCTTCACATAACCTTCAGGTGCAGTCGGCATTTCATAGCCAGGCAAGGCGGCAGCCACTTTATCCACGTCGAAACTGCCTGCACGCTCGACTGCCGCTTTCCACAACCATGGGCCGAGATAAGCTGCCTGCGTTACGTCGCCGATAACCGATTTAGGACCCCACATCTTCTTGAAGTCGGCCACGAACTTATCGTTGTTCGGGTTCTTCAAGGTCTGGAAGTATTTCATCGCGGAGTAGAAGCCAGCCAGGTTCTCACCGCCGATACCCAGGACTTCATCCTCTGTCACGGAAATGGTCAGCATGTTCTGCTTGCTGGAATTGAGGCCAGCAGCGTTCAGCTGTTTGAACCAGGCAACGTTGCTGCCGCCAACCACTGCGGCATAGATGACGTCAGGTTTTCTCAGCTTGATCTTGTTGATGACGGAACCGAACTGGGTATCGCCCAGGGCGATGTATTCCTCACCCACCACTTTGCCGCCCAGCTTCTGCTCGATGTGCTTACGCGCAATCTTCATGGAGGTACGCGGCCAGATGTAGTCAGAACCGATCAAGTAAAAGGTTTTAGCCTTCTTCTCCTTGGCTATCCAATCCAGGCCGGCAAGAATCTGCTGTGTCGCTTCCTGGCCGGTATAGAAGACATTCTTGGATTGCTCCAGGCCTTCATAGAAAGTCGGGTAGAACAGCAAGCCGTTCTCTTTTTCAAACACAGGCAAAGCCGCTTTACGTGACGCGGATGTCCAGCAACCGAAGACTGTTGCCACCCGGTCGCTCACCAATAGTTTTTTGGATTTTTCAGCGAAAGTCGGCCAGTCGCTGGCACCGTCTTCCTGGATGATTTCGATCTTGCGGCCAAGCACGCCGCCCATGGCATTGATCTGTGCAATCGCCAGTTTTTCAGCCTGGATGGAACCGGTCTCACTGATCGCCATGGTGCCAGTGGCTGAGTGCAGGATGCCTACTTTCACCGTTTTATCGGTGACTGCCAGCTTGGTGGTATTGACCTTGGCTGTCGGGAAATCTGCTGCCAGAGCACTGCCTGTAAACAGGCCGGCAGCAAGCATCGCTCCCACCAGGGCTCCCGTACTACTCATGAATCGACGTCGATTGAAGTTGCTCATAAAAATTCTCCTAACGTAAAAGATTGCGAAAAACTCTCTCTATCTGAATCCCATGGATCGTTAATGCCCAAGCATCCATGGCCTTGCGGTTTTCTTGGTCTGCATCTTCAATAGGCTTCCTTTCTCTTTTGAATTTGCACTTGCGTTTTCATTGGATGGTTTGCAGGTATGCCCGCCCGTACAACCACAACTTGAGCGTCTGGCAGCCCTGGGCTCATGTGCCGATTTCTCGTTACGCTCATGCGCCACACGGCTGGCCTTGTCCATCACGGCCAGGTGCGGCGCAGAGATGATGCGCGAGCCCGGTTCGCCGCAGATGTCGCAAGCTGCCGGCGACTGCGACTCGCTCATCCTGCGTAGTGCCGTGAAGGTGCCGCAGGTCGTGCACTCATACTCATAAAGTGGCATGTCGGATTTCCCCTTCTATCAGGAAGCAGAAGCCATATCGGTGCCCGGAGTCACCAGTTTCAACGGACCGTTCTCATTCGGTTTCAAATCGAAATCGAAGATCTCGGTAGGCAGCCACAGCGTTGCACAGGCATTCGGAATATCCACGACACCGCTGATATGGCCTTCTACCGGCGCCGTCCCCAGGATGGAAAGCGCTTGCGCACCGCTGTAACCGAATTTCTTCAGGTATTCGATGGCGTTGAGGCAGGCCTGGCGGTAGGCGATATGCACATCCAGGTAATGCTGCTTGCCCTGTTCATCCACCGAAATACCCTCGAAGATCAGGTAATCGCGGTAGTTAGGGGTCAAAGGACTTGGCTGGAACAATGGATTCTTGATGCCGTATTTCTTGACGCCATCCTTGATCAGGCTGACCTTGATATCGAGATAACCGGCCATTTCGATCGCGCCGCAGAAAGTGATCTCGCCATCGCCTTGCGAGAAGTGCAGGTCGCCCATGGAAAGGCCGCCGTCTTTCACATAAACCGGGAAATATACTTTTGAGCCCTTGGTCAGGTTCTTGATATCGCAGTTACCGCCATGGTCGCGCGGCGGTACGGTACGTGCGCCTTCTGCTGCCGCAGCCTTGGCAGCATCGCCGGTTAGTTTACCCATGACAGCGGATTGTGGATTCGGCGGCAAGGCAAGTGGCGGCACGCGATCGGGTTCGGTCGCGATCAGGTCGCCCTCACGCTTGTTCCATGTAGCCAGCAACTCCTTTGAAGGCAGGCATCCGATCAAACCAGGGTGCATGATGCCGGCAAACTTCACATTGGGGACATGACGCGATGTGGCATAGATACCGTGAAAATCCCAAATGGATTTGCGCGCTTCCGGATAGTGATCGGTAAGGAAACCCCCACCGTTTTCCTTGGAGAAAAGTCCGTTGAAGCCCCACTGGGAGTCATCAAAAGTCCCCACATCCAGAATATCCACCACCATCAGGTCGCCCGGCTCGGCGCCTTCGACACCGATCGGGCCGCTCAGGTAATGCACCTGTGTCAAGTCGACATCGCGCACGTCGTTGGCACTGTCATTGTTGCCGATCTGGCCGCCGGTCCAATCCATGCACTCCACACGAAACTCATCGCCCGGCTTGACCATGGCAATCATCGGCAGATCAGGATGCCAGCGATTGTGGATCTGACCGTCCTGCTCCCATGGTTTTTTATCCAAATCCAGCTTAACTAATGTTTTCATTCCAACACCTCCTGCTTGCATATAAGAATTTGATATGTCGAATCAATCGTTAGAATTGCAGTTGTAGGGCGACAACCAGGCTATCGACATCAGATACGTTGCTCACATCCAGCTTGGAGTAAGTGCCGCTAAGTTGAGCGTTGTAGCCGTCTATGATGTAGGCCACGCCTAAATCATATTTCTTGGTTTCTACGTTGTTATCCGCATCGAATTTCTGGTAGCGAACGAATGGCTGGAACTGGCCCCAACCGACCTTTTCCTTGAAGATATAACCGGCACCGGCGGAATAGGCTTTGCCTTCTTCACTGAGGAATACACCGTCGGTGTCATAGTCGTAATAAGCGGCTTCAAGCGAGATGGCACCAGGGCCGACATCTTTTTTCTCAAGCAGGAAATCGATGCTATAGGAACTGTATTTGCCTTGGTCGGTGGCCGAGACAGCCCCATTGTTCTGGGTTCTGCCGGCAATACCGATAGCCAGAATGTCTTTGCTGCCCAGGTAATTGCCCGTGCCGTAGTAACCAGGTTCAGCATCCCAGAAATCGTATTGGAGTCGACCGGCGTACATCAGGCCATCAGAACCGCGAGGGCTTACTACCAAGCCGGCAATCGGTGCGATCTTGAATGCGGTATTACCTTCAAATGCGCCAAAGGAATAGGCAAACTTGCCATCAAAGGCACTGCCCACCAAAGCGACACCATCGTCGCGACCGATGTAACCGCCGTTAAAGCCGTAACGCGATGCAATGCCTGACCAGTAGCCGCCGCCCAGAGAGTAATAAGGACCAGCCATGTTTGCACGGTCACTTGGAGACAGGAATCGGCCTGCCCAAATGCTGATTTCTGGCGTGATTTCGAAAATACCTGCAGCATCGATGACCTGGAAGCCTTCACCGGCGATATCCTTCTCTGTGTTCAATATCCCCTTGATATATTTGTTAAGGGAGCCGGATATATAGATACGCGCACTATCCAGGTCAAAATCATTGGAGCGGGAAGAGCCATTGCCGGCACCATCTTCAACGCTTGAATAACTGCCTCTCAAACCGAAGCCAACGCTGATATATTTATCTTCACCAAAGGTAATGGTTCCAGCAGCATGTGTGGCCGCCGAAAACAAACCTGCAGCGGAGGCTACCGCTGCAATTAACGCTGATTTCTTAAATGTTGCATTCATTTCCGCACCCCTTTTAATTTTGTGAATATCAATAAAAATAGAATTCGCCATCGCCACCGGGTAAAACAATTTCTAAATTCGTAGCGCTAGATTAGCGATGCAGGGGTGCACCTTAAATACGTCAAATTGCGTACATGATTCAAAAGAAAATTATCTGAATGTGTGTTAATTTTTACTCACTAACATCCGTTCAGCAGGCTGGAAAGGCACTTTTGAATATGAAAAAATTAATATTTAAATCAAATATTTATATAATGTTGATGGCATGCGCCAGCCTATCGGCATGCGGCGAGTTTTCATATAAGAGAGGCGCCAGCGCTGCTGACCTGCAACAAACAAAACAGGCATGCCAAGCTAAATACCAGGAAGAATCAGCCGTAGAAAAATGCCTGGCGGAAAATGGCTGGATAGTGAGGGATTTTGAAAAGGAAGACCCGTTGATGGCAGTCTCTTTTGTTGATAACAACAGAATGGTGGATCAAGGCAAATCAGCGATAAAAGCAGCAGAGGCAGGGCCGAGCAGCACGAGCAATGCAGGCACCAGCGAAGCTCAGGATAGCCAGCAGCAGCCATCCACAAACCCACAGGATGCCCCGCCTGCACAACCTGCTACCCAACCTAAAGATCCCATGGATATATTTCTGGTCGGCTCCTGGTGGAGCATAGGCAAAGGGCCGGATGCCCTCAAGGTGGATACCAACGAATGTGTAGCAAAACTCGGCGAAGAGCACAGGCCGGATAGTGTTTCGCTCAAGACCACGCGCGGTTTTCTGGTTTGTATGCGGGAAAAGAACTGGCGGGCGTTACAGGCAAAATAATCAAGGCAGCACCTGACATCGGCCGTTATCGATAAAGCGGTTTATTGAGCTACATCATCTAGCGGTGTCGCGTTGTTCCACTCATCAATCAGCTCTCGTGCGCTTTCCGCATCCTTATCTTCAACCATCACCCGCATGACACCGAAAGCGGGCAACTCACCCGCGCCGCCTTGCAGATATTCACCGGCAATATGGGCTTTTATGCCGATCTGCTTGAGTAGCCCCACAATCAGATTGGCCTCTATGGAATGAGCTGGTTCGTAAATGGCGCGCATGGTTTTGTTTGATGGATTTCCTGTCAGCTTTCAAATGCCGCTTTCAGCACCTGGATCATCGCATGATGATCCAGCACGCCAGCACTCTCGCGGATGCTGTGCATCGCCCACATCGGGCAACCGACATCCACGCTGGCAATCCCCAGATTCGCCGCGACTATCGGGCCTATGGTGCTGCCGCAGCCAAGGTCTGTGCGGTGCGCATATTGTTGATATACCACACCCGCTTTTTCGCACAACAGCATGAAGCGCGCCGAAGTATCGGCATCGGAACTGTATCGCTGGTTCGCATTCAGTTTAATGACGGGACCGGCATTCACCATGACCTTATGGCCGGGCTCATATGCATGCGGGAAACTGGGATGGTATGCATGCGCCATATCCGCACTGATGAAGAAACTTTCTGCAAATGCCGCCAGCTTCATTTCTTCGCTTAATCGCTGACGGCCGGCAATGCGCGCAAGCACATCAGCGATAAAACTTCCGCCTGCGCCCGTCGCACTTTCGCTACCGACCTCTTCGTGGTCAAACAAGGCACAAATAGCGGTTGAACCTGGCGCATCGGTTTCCAGCAGTGCTGTTATGCCCGCATGGCATGAAGCCAGATTATCCAGTTGGCTATTTGCGATGAACTCGTGGTTCGCTCCCCAGAAACTGCCTTTCTGCGTGTCATAGACATTTATTTCCCAGTTCAATATCTGGCTAGCCTCAACCGAAAGCTGGCTGGCAAGCAACTGCTTAAAATCCTGCATTGCAGTCTCGTTGTCTTTGCTAAAGCTGAACACCAGCGGCAATTCATTCTGCTTGTGCAACTTCAAGCCCTGGTCATTCACTTCACGGTTCATGTGTATGGCAAGATTAGGCAATCTCGCCAGGACCTGATCGAAACGAATCAGGTGCGTATCAAAACCCTGCCCGTTCCGCACATTCACCCTGCCTGCCAGACTTAAGTCACGGTCCGTGAACGTCGCCAGAATCGGCCCGCCGTACACCTCCACGGCCAGCCGCGCGATACCGTCCGAAGCAAATGCCGCCTTTGGTTTAAGGCGCAAACCGGGCGAATCCGTGTGAGCACCCACTATCCTGAAACCGCTTTCTGCCAGGGATTTGGAACCCATCCTGAATGCGATGATGGATCCGCCTTTACGACTGACGAAATAAGCGGCACTCGGCTCCAGTTGCCACAATTGATTCTCTTCCAGTCTGGTGAAGCCCTGGGCAGCGAGTCTGGACTCAAGCGTAGCGACCGCATGCCAGGGGCTCGGGCTGGCATCGATAAAATCCAGTAAGTTCTGGGCTTGTTCTGTGGCTTTTGGGGAAATTGGCTTCATTTAATCTTCAACAATAAATTGGGTGCTGCAAGAACTTTGGGTATATGGAAAGACCTAACATTCATCAGGTACCATTCTACTGGATGATGAATTATTTCAGAAAACTACCGGGATTCAGGCGTTCGCCCAGCGGGTTGGAATGGCGTGTGCTGAAAAAGCTGCCTCTGGTGACTCTGCTGGGAACGATTATTCCCATAGGTTTCGTGCTGGCCTTGTACTGGTCGGAGCTGCTTGAACCACGGGTATTGGATAAAATCATCATGATCACGATCGGGCTGGTCAGCCTGCATTGGTCATTCATGGTCACCATCGGCATTGCGGCTTTTATCGTCATGCTGATGAAAGGGCCTGCCTACGTCGCTGATCCTTACTACCCACCGGATTTTAACGACCCGGACGATGACGAGGATCCGCTGCGTAAAACCTAGCCTGGCCCAGGCTGCCCTTGTTTAAACACTGGCCTTGTTAAACATAGCGAGGACATCTCAGGCCCGACGCTCATTTTCCAGAAATATATCCTGTATCAACTCAAGCCGCACCAAAGGGCTATCCAGTTCCAGAAACCGTTGTTTTTGTTCCAGGGGCAAATTCAGCAGTTCTATCCAGCGATTGGCTACCCAGGCACAATCGTCGAACATATAGGGTTTGGCTATAGGCAGGGTATCTTCGGTAAAACCCTGCTTGAGTAGTGCATTGATCAACTGCCGCAAGCTGTCTGCAGTCTTGATCAAGTCATCCGGCAAACTGATGGCAATATCATTGCCTATCGTTTCCACCTCACCAAGCCATAAACCATCGTCTTGCTGGCTTGCAGATTGCACACGGAAACGCTCTCCGGCACGACACCGGATATTGATCAGGCCTATTTCAGGTACATCGAAATCGACGATATGGACAGCCGTACCGACTTCACAAAAGGGAAAACTATAATTTGCACCCTCAACCACGGCCACAACGCCAAACTCGGTATGATCTTTGTAGCAACTTTTCACCATATCCAGATAGCGCGTTTCGAATATTCTGAGCGGCAGCAATCCATCGGGGAAAATCACAACATTCAAAGGGAACAAAGGTAATGTTTTCGCGTTCATATAATCATTGAGGACCATTCACAGCAGGATAAGTTACAAGCCATCGCACAAAATGAGTCGTTTACGTTGCATTTAAGCCCATTTTTCAACCAAATTGGCACTAAAAATCAACTTAAAAGCACCAGACTCGCACAGTTGTGCAGATTGCAGTAGAATAATTTCCTGGGTCCTGAACCCTACTATTACAACTACTGGGAGATATAAATGAAATTTTGGTCAACAACGCTGGCTGCCCTATTCGCCCTTACCCTAATCACCGGCTGCGGCCCAAAGGAAGAAGCTGCTCCTACGGACGAATCAGTACCAACAGAAGAGGCTGCACCACTTGAAGAAGCGGCACCTGCTGAACCAGCTTCATCTGAACCAGGCGGCTATGAGCCATCTGATGAAGAGCGTGTTCCACCAGCAGAAGAATCAAGCGGTAGCTAACAGTTAAAAGGTTTGGGCAACCAGGATTAATTCCTGGTGCCCGTATCCCGAATGCCTAAAGGGCCAGCCTACCAGTTGGCCTTTTTCTTTGGTACACCGCCAGGTCAGCGAACCTGCAGCTTCAAGAACCACTGGTCCAGGTCTGTCACAACCGCACAACAATCGCCTGGCATGATACATGCTAGTGTGAATACATCAATTTAGCAAAAGTCCTGTTGACTGATGCGCGAAATTGAAAGGAAATTCAAATGTTACTCATCTTGCTTGGATTGTTGTTAGCCCTATTGCCACTCATGCTAACCACCGCACTGCCACAACTGATGATTGTCAGCATTTATGCAGGCCTTGCACACCTGCTTGCACTTGCCTGGGCAATGATGGTCATCACCGCCATTGTGCGCCGCCATAGAATTGCAGCATGGAGAGAATCAAGGAAATTCTCCAAAAGAAGGTCCAAAACCGTGCGTTTGGCAGGCAGAACGCAATAAATCAATAATTTAAATATAAAAGGCTAGTCTCACGACTAGCCTTTAGTTAGTAAGTGAGTTCAACTGAGCTGATTACGCGCCAGCGTAAGCCTTATACAAGTTGAACGCACTGATGGAACTGATTAACACACCGACCAATATGAGCAGCGTCTTGGCTTTTAAATGCTTGGTGATATAAGCAGCAAACGGCGCGGCAAACAAACCGCCAATCACCAGGCCTGCCACGAGCAGCCACACACTGTTATCCAGGATTGAGAACAGTGCAGCAGCCACAGTCAATGTAAGAAAAAACTCAGCGAAATTAACCGACCCAATTGTTGTTCTCGGGTCATGGCCAGAACCAACCAACGATGTCGTCACGATAGGCCCCCAACCGCCGCCGCCCGTTGTATCCATAAAGCTGCCAAACAGCGCCAATGGAGCAACCTTGGCAGTACTGATTTCACGGCGGCTGCGTATATGCCGGAATGCCTTACTCAGTACATACAAGCCCATTATCAACAAATATGCACTGATATAAGGCTTAAGCACCGCGCCATCCACACTGCTCAATATATAAGCGCCTATCAATCCACCCAGGATTCCAGGAATCAATAAGCTAAAAAACAGCTTTTTATTTACATTCCCCATCTTCAGGTGCGACACACCGGATACACCTGTTGTAAACACTTCAGCCAAATGGGTCGCCCCACTGGCCATTGCTGGAGATGCGCCTACTGCCAATAAGAAACTGCTTGAAGTCACCCCATATGCCATACCCAGGGCACCATCAATCACCTGTGCCAACAGGCCAACACCTACGGCGCTCCAAAACATAGGGTCGCGCAGGGTTTGGGAAATAATCTCACCGCCGCTTCGTCCATTTTCCCCAAAAAATAACTGATAGCTGAAATAAATCACCAGAGCAGTTAAGACAGCCACGACGAAATAACTTGCCATCCTGAGCAGAGGATGGTCTGCCGCATGCGTCACTTCGTACTCAACAGGGGGAAGACCTAGCTCAACATGCTCCTTGCTAATGGCTTGGTCATCTAAATCTAAACGGCGGATTTTCAAAATTAGCTCTACTCGGCAGCCTTTTGTAAGGTATGCCTGAATCAACGAAGCGGCAATTCTATTTACTTTCCTTTAATTCAGTAAATAACATATGCATATAACAATATAATCATTAGTTATATGATGAGAAAAACTAAACCCTTGAAGCAAGGTGACTACATGAAAAGTTTATTGATGAGCTAACGGAGAATGATGACTGCAATTACACAAAAAAGCAGTGGGAAATTTGAATGCCATGCGCAGAAAAGACAAAGGGTTAGCGTTTAAGCTAACCCTTTCGATGAAGATAGCGTTTGCCGTAAACCAAAGTAATATCCGATAACCACAAATAATGCATTTAGAAGATACTGCATATATCCATACTCGCCTTGGATGACAACCACGTAGCAAACAACAGCAGTAACTAACAGTATTGCAATTATTGAGGCAGCATTATTATTTTTTCAAAGAAATTTCCAAAAATAATTGAAAGTAAGCTTCTACCAAAGATCTTTGCATAATAACTTCGACAGTCGGTTGGCATATTCCCCTTGTAAGTTTTTTAGTATTGAGTTAATTGTAGGTCAATGGTTTTAGTAGCTTTGTAACGATAATAATCGTGCTTTTATTAATTTGTATCGAATCAATCAAAAACATCGTTTATTAAACCTTTATCATAATCTCCCCCAAATTTACTAAATCGCTTCACAAGATGATAGTCAGTTGGATTCTCTTCCAAAATGTTTGGTAAATCGTTATCTACAACAATAATCTGACTTTTTTGTCCTTTAGTTTTTGCAACGTCTATCGCAGTAATTAATTGTTTATAGATATTTTCATAAAGCTGGGGATCAGATGACTCCCTATCTTCATCTTGCCTTACATATCTACCGATATTTTGACCAGGTGTGTCAATCATTAGGAATGTTGGCAAATAACCAAACTCCTTTACAAGTAACTTAAATCTTATTAAGAAGCTACCGATAGATGTAATTGTTCTTACTCCTCCTGAAGAGGTATTGTAATAAGAAATACCCCTAAAAAATGGAATGAATTTATTATCTATATTTACTCCAGAGACGTTTTTCAAGCCACTCAATGCTAGGTAATCTTTCAGGTATACATTTAACTTTCCAAGTATTTCGTTTAAACCTACTAATCCTTCGCTTACGCTTTTAAGCGACTGTCTTAGCCTCGCAACAAGACCTCTTTTGGCATCAATTGTTTTATCAGCTTCTTGATACTTGCTCACAATCGCACTATGCCTATGGAGTTCAGTAAGCTCTAAATTGATTATGGCCTTCCCTTTTTCAGCAGCTTCAATTGCTGAAATTATTGGAGACAACTTTGAAATATTTTCCTCATCAAATTTTTGCGAGCTTTCATATAAGTAAATATCAATTTGGTTTTTGTGCTGTTGTAGCTTTACTCTTTCTTGGTCTAGAGATGACAAAGCCACATCAATACCAGATAGACGATTCTTTATTGATTTTATTTCCGTATCGATATCTTGTTCAGTTAATAGCTCAGATGTGACTGATACTGGACTTGAGCAAAGTGGGCAATCAATTGTGAGATTGTGATCATCATGCCTATTGGATAAAGCTTCGCGAGTTAGTTTGGATATACTTAAGTGGTCCAAATCCTGCAGATAAGTATTTTTCAACTTCAAATAGTTATCAAACTTGATATCGATTTCTTTTAAAGTATTACTAAGTGTTTTTTGGTCACTCTTTAATTTTGTTATTTCCTCAGCCAATACCTTCCCTATTTCTGAAGAAAACTGAAAGTTTTGTTTTAATTCAATTACATAATCTTCAATTTCACGTATCTGCAGTTCTTGGTCTTCAATTTTTGAAAAGTTTTGTTCGAATTTTTCGATATCAATATTAACTTCTCTTAAAAAATTTAATATCGACCTTTGCGATGCATCTAGCTTTTCTAATAAACTGAGCTCGACGGTTAAAGTTTCTTGAAGTTCAGTCAGTCGCTCATCATGGATATTAAATACAAACTTTTGAACTTGAATATTCTTATGGAATACAGCCTGATTGGTAAAATCCAACAAGCTGTCAGCACCCACTTTTCTTTGACTTAAATACATTAGTTTCATTAAGTCTCGAAAGCTAAGTCTATCGGAATCAGCATTTTCTCTACTATTTGATTCTCTTATTTTTACTGTAGGAATTTCTAGGCTTTCCAAAATAAAATCAGAAAGCCATCCATCAGGCATTCTTTGCTGAGAATTTACTGAAAGTATTTTTGGGAAACTGTGTTCAATATTCGAATAATATGAGGAATATGCCTTCACAGCCGCTTTGATATCTAGGATGTTTCGCTCAAACGTGAAAACTTCACCGTTCAAGTCCACCTCTAAATATGCGGTTCTACCCCTCGAAACAATCTCTGAATACGTAAGATTTCTATTTGAACCCCCAAGACAATAATCAATCAAGTTTAAGATACTTGATTTTCCTGAGTCCATATCCCCCCATATAATGTTTAGCCCCTCCTTAAACTCAAAGGAGTAATCTTTATTAATCCCTCTAATAATCAATTTTTTTACTATCAGGTATGGGCTATTCATGTGTCACTTCCGAAAGAATACTTTTTTGTAAGATAGAGACAGACTTAGAGAGTAATGGCTTTAGAAGTTGTAAATAGTGCTGCCAAGATTCAGCCATATTTGAATCAATTGGAAATTCAAGGGAACCTGAAGACAAGAGAAATCTACCTTCAACCTTATTGATATTTATATATCCATGCCTCTCTAAATACATAGCGCATTTGGTAAAGTTATCTATATCTTGATAATCACCAAATTCCATATTTGTTGGGTACAAAGTTTCTGAGGTGTTAGATAAACGGCTCCCCCTATTAAACCTATCTAAACATTTCTTAAGCATTCTAGGATTTGATATCAAATAATCAATAAAAGAACATTTTTCTATATCAAGGCTATCTGCATTTATATTTGCAGATTCGAGTGTGGAAATAATTAACCAGCAACGAAATGCGCGGACGTAAAATTCGTCTTTGTAGTTAATCATTTTCAAGTAGCTTTTTTTACATCATCAAGGTTTGTTGATTCCGACCATATAACCGTCTTGCATAGCTTATTCGCAAGTTGATGTAGAAGCCCTTTTTTGTGTAAAAAATTAATGTAGTCAACTCCAACTTTTAATGAAGTCGAATCATTTTCTAGGATTGCGTCGTGTACTTGCGAGAAAATTTCATTAGGGGAGTCACCATTGGTTGAATGTTTATTATATTTTTGTCTATATATGCTTAAAACTTTGTTTTGAAGGCTTGTAAGAATTACTATATCTTGCTTATTGGCTGCTTTAGATATTATTTCAGCCTGAAAAAAACATTCTTTTGCATCATCAATTCCTTTTTCTCCGATATCGCAAAGTATCATCTTTATAACAAAAATTTCTTTATCAAAAGTAGGGTCAAAAGCGGTGTAAGGAGTCTTCGACAACTCAAGCATTTTGGTTTTGTAAGCTTGGGCTTTTAGAAATTTTGAAACTATTAAGTAAACTTTACTATTTATATCTTCAGGTTTACAAATTGATGAATGATCAGTATCAAGAACGTATTCTTGAGACCTATCAATCTTATAAGGTCTTGAGCTAGCGTCAGGAACGCACTCATCATATAAGCTAATCAAATAGATACTTTCAGGTATTGTTTCTTTCTGTGCTGTCCATTCATTGTTTAAGTTATCAACATAATCATCTAGGGGTTTCAGCTCGTTAGCATTGAGATTTAAAGGAGCTAAAATCTGTGCAGTTAATGATCCTTTATGGGGGACTGCTAAGGATATGTAGCCGATAGGCTTGGGGCCAATATTAAGTTGCCTGTTTAGAATTAGGTCTTTAACAATAAGGCCACCCATGCTGTGTGCAATGAAAATTACTTCATCACAATCTTCAAGATTAATTCTCACAAAAGTTTCTAGAAGAGAGCTTAATTTGCTAATTGGGCGATTTGATCTTATCTTTTCCTTGTACCCAAAATATTTGGGAAATTTTATCGCGCTGAGGAACTTCTGTACTGGAGCAGAGTTAAAAATTGATAAAACTTTTGTGTAGTATTCAAACTCTAGAAACTTATACTCTTTTACCAGCTCTTCATCAGACTCAAGTAGCTGTATAAAGGAGGTTCCTGTAGTGTTCTTCCATGTTTGGGCATTTCCCGTTAACCCATGCACAAACACGACTCCGACTTTATTCATACTTACCTTTGTATTTTTTATTGGTAGGAAATATTCTGTTTTATTCAGAACATACTTGAAATTAAAAATAAAGTGAATTAATTGTTACTTCTATCAAGCTTTTCATTACAAATCGCAAGATATGCTTATATTTTTATATATACGCACTAACTCTAGCCATCTATGAATAATTTTTATATGCAAAAAGAATTCGGAAAGTTCACTGAGACTCAAATCCGCCAGCTTAATAGATGCGATGCCTAGCCTATTTGAGGCTCAATCTGCATATCATACAAAACTGCGTACCCCTCAAAACTTCAAGAACTAAGCCTACACACACCTACCTGTCATGGGCATATGAGTTGTCGATGCAGGATCACATTGCAACGGCCACACTTGCATTTGGACTATCTAAAAGTGTAATTGCAATCAAACTCTGCCGATCCTCAACAAGCCGCTTTGGATAACTTGAAAATTGGATTACCGAAAGGTCGCCAACTATAACGTCGCGCGCAACTTGGTACTAATTTGCGCGTGACGTTATAGTCTTGGCCTGAAGGAAAAGTTGGTCAGTCTTGTCACGTTTAGATGTAACAAAGGCCTATGCCGAAGCATAAGCCTTTGTTTTATTGGTGGGCTGTGCGGGGATCGAACCCACGACAAACGGATTAAAAGTCCGTTTAACATAAAAATTCCCTATTGAATACACAGTAGTTTTTAATTAATTTTCATTATAATACAATATATTAAAGAATATTAATTTATTAAATTATGTGGGATTATAATTAATTATATTGAAAATTTCATCCCATATTTGGACATAATTTGGACATTAAATAGCAGTTGATTTTTATTATTATATGAAATTATAATTATCTCACGGCCTTGCTTATAAGTTCACGGACTGATTATGTACTATCGCGTTAATCAGTTAATGGTGACTTAGTGGGCGTCCTCCTGCAAACCGCGATAGTTGAAGCCCCACATTGGATGTGTCGATGAAAAAGGGGCAAAACGGGCACTGACCCCGGTCCAAGATGGCACTTGGTGATGGCATATCGACTTTTAAGAAATTACTACTTAGAACGCGGTCTATAACTGCTTAGACTGTCGATAGCTGGAAAAACACGCGACCGCTTTACCCGAGACACATGACCTCGACTTAACCCTCCATTGCTCAGCAATGGAACATATCGGCCGAGGTCAACATGTATGTAACCCCCAGCTCATTCTTTGAGTATCTTACTTCCAAATATCCACCGACTCTATCAATCCGCCTCCTAAGTGAAATCACTAATGAGACAGAACAAACCATTAGGAATGCCATAAGTAAAGGCACCTATCCCATTCCGTCCTTTAAATTCGGTAGTAAGCGTTTATTTCGACTTACCGATGTTGCAGCATTCATTGATCAACAATTCCGAATAGCATCAACGCACACATCCCAACCTAAGCCTTTGGGTCGTCCAACAAAAGCTCAGCAGATAGCGAAACGCAGGTTAAGCGCAACTGAGTCAATACGGTAGGCGACCATGAACAGCAACCTACCGCTCGCTCCCAAACCCTTACATGAAACAATTGCGAGATTCGAAACCTATAGATCTAAAGTTAATGTCCTTATCCCGCCATTAAAACCCAGTTGCACCCTGCAACTTCCGTTATGGCCAGATGATCATCGCTCCATCCCAAATGAGATTGTCAGATCGGCATTGTTCAATGCCCGTAATAAGAAATTCCCTAGGTTATATCTGAAAAAGGCAGAAATCTTTGTCATTGGCAAAGGGAAGATCACCTACACAGGGGAAGAGCTGCGTCAGGATGATGAAACGGTCTGGCTGCAGCTCATACACCTTGCCAAAGACATGCCCCTCGGAAGACCAGTTGAATTCACCCCCTATTATTTTTGCAAATGCATTGGATGGAATACTTCCGGTAGAGATTATGTTCGTCTGCGCGAGATATTGAATAGATTACAAGCCACTTCATTAGAAATCTATTCGGGGCATCTTAAAGAGGGACTTAGCTTATCCATGCTGCCCATGTTCAGATGGAAAGACCACGCCTCAAATGCAAGCCTGAAGAAATACCAGGTAGCGATTGCACCTGAACTGCTACATCTGTTTGGCAAAAATCACTTTACTCAATTGGAATGGAAGCAAAGGCTTTCTTTGCCCCTCGGGATCGCCACCTGGCTGCATGGGTACTTTGCAAGCCACAAAGACAACTTTCCAATCCGAATAGAAACCATCAGGCAAGGTTGTGGCATTCACACCCAGGATCTCAAAAGACTTAAGCAAATGATTAGCACTGCCCTTCGCCAGCTCGAAGACAGCGAATTTCTGATTCAGGGCGCCATAGTCGGGGAGAAAGTTCTAGTCAGAAGGAGCAGTAAAAATGAATAAACCACTATCGTGTTATGAAGTACCTAAACTGCGCGAACTATCGTGTTTTGAAGTACCAACTATCGTGTTTTGAAGTACCAACTATCGTGTTATGAGATACCAAACATCGTGTTATGAAGTACCAAGAAATCGACAAAAACCCAGTCTTAATGCGGGTTACAAAGGTATTTTTTGAGTCGCTAACCATTATTTAACCTATATATAACCATAGGGCCTGTGGATAAGTACCACTCACCAAGAAAGGATACAACCTGGATGCCAAACCGAAATTTGATCAACTCCGATCATGTAGACGCTCATGCATACCTTGCTTCGGAGAATCCGAAGTTTGCTGGTAGGAGCCGGAGCGGTAGCTCTGCAGCTGAAAGCTGCACTCCGTATCCCAGCAAAGTATATGAGCGGAACCTCGATCATATTTACGCAGAGGTTTACACACAGTTTGCCTGCGTTAGAGGCGCCGCAAACTATGGAAAACCTCATTTTCGCGGGCGCGAAAATTAATCAAACAAGGGAGATAAAACATGAAATACAAATTCGTATTAACAGCATTGCTAGGCATGGCCTTGGTTGCATGCAACCACGAATCTGACACAGAACGGTATATCGGCTATTGGAAGAAAATGAATTACCCCTACGTCGTCCTGGAGATCGAGCAAGTGGGATCCGGGCAAATGATAGCCAGCCGCACCAACCTGAAGGAACTGAAGCGGACAGCAAGAAAAGAACCCGGCATCATGAAAGACGGGGTTCTCATGCTATCAGGCAAGGTTCCAGTGCCGATAAGTGAGGATGGCAGCCTCCTGTATTTGGGAGATACATTCGTGCGACAAGATGCTTCGGATATCGAACAAATGAAACGCGCACTAGACACACCCCAAAAGCAAGTTAATTCATTTGCACAGAAGCAGCCATAGGAGAACAGGATGCATTGGAATTTTTTTAGTTATATTTCCAGCCAGATCCTGGAACCCTTTTCATTTCTTTCATCAGTATCTGAAGGACTGATCTCAATAATCATGCCCATTATCCTCATCGCGCTGACCATCAAAGTCATGTGGTTTGGATATGAAACACTACGTGGGCAAGGAGGAAGCAATGCATTGATGGAAGCAGTATTCAGGAATATACGGCCCATGCTAGTCATTGGGATAGGCTTGACTGGAGGCGCTTATGCTACCAACGTAGTGGGACTGGTTGAGGAAATACGCACCACACTTACTTCGGCACTTACACACACTCAACCCGCCAATAGTTATGCAGCCCTGGATATGAGCATTGATCGGGTAATGCAGACGTTTTATGCCATTACAGATGATGCCTGGGAAAATAATATCTCTATCGGTGTCATGCAAAACGATCTTACCGGGATACCCATGATCGTCACGGCTGCAATCATGGCGCTTGCCCTATTGCTCTATGCAATAGTTGCGGTGGCACAGCTTCTGATCATCGATGTGATCTTGCAAATCGTGCTCGCGATAGGGCCAATCTTTATCGCCTTGTTTGCATTTTCATCGACCTCACGTTTTTTTGATTCCTGGTTATCCACGATCCTGAAATACACGCTCACAGCCTCCCTGATCATGCTGGTCATTAGTGTTGCCAATGCCATCCTGGACAACTACGCAAGCAGCCTGCAGTCGAGTGCCAGCCTGATGGGCTATTACAACATTGCCTTTTATTCAATCGTTGCTGCAGCCTTGTTAGTTTATTTCACGCTCAAGATCCCATCCCTTGCCGGCGACATACTTGGCAGCGTTGGAGTCTCACTATTCAGCCCAGCAGCTGTTGCAGCTCCAGTGGCCACCGCTGCTGCAAGTGTTGCCTCTCCTGTAGCTGCAGCAGCTGGCAATTATCTTGGAAGCAAGGCCAATAGCACTGCAAACATGATGCGCAATTTGGTAAACCGGGCAACACGTTCATCAGGCACCGGCTCAATAAGCCCAGGAAACGCGAGCAGCGCATTTTCTCAAGCTGATTGGGCAAAGGGCCTTGCCAACAGAAACGCTGCGCCCCTGATGCCATCAGGCAGGCCTGCTACATCATCGATGCAAAGCAAAATACTGAATGGGGAATAAGACGATGTTATGGAGCTATAAAGTTTTAATGAATTCAATTTATGCGTTATGGAGCCGGATCTTGACGATACGCCACTTACCCAAACGTGAGTTATGGATCCGAGCAGGGTTTCTACTTACGAGTGTTCTTATTTTGCATGCGCTTTGGCCTGCGGCAGAGTGGGTAGCAGCTTTTATCAGCAACAAACTGCCTCACTTGCCTGACAAAGGCTTGGTCTATCCATGCCTGCTGGGGTTAACTGTATTAGCGACGATAGCTTGTATTCAGATTCATGGAGTCATGAGAAAGATAATGCTGAAAAAATGATCCAAGCGGCAAACCAAAGGTTTCGAGCCCTTTGATTTGCCTAACCAACATCACTAAAGGAGTAGCAATTATGGCTAGAAAATATTCTACGCAAGACGTATTCACATTCCAACAGATCAAGCAGGCATTTAAGCAGATGCTTAAACGGGAAAGTGGGAATATCATAGAGGGCCGGTTACCTGGTCACTTGGAATTTGTAGGTGATATGTTTGCAGAAATGACTTTTGAGGGCTATGAAAGCGTCAGCAAGAGTTCACTGAGCGGGCACGAAGTTGAATTGATTGAAAGGTATCAGTGATGCAGAGACTGATCAGCGAGAACGAACAAGCTGAACGACAACAACGCGTAGACTTTGCCAAGGGAAATATCCAGCTGGAAGGACTTACGTTGGATGCTGAAACTGAGAAAATCGTCCAAAAGTACATCATTGGAGAGATTACTGCGGATGAACAGATGAGTTTGATGTTTTCATTCATCCGTTAATTCATATTTTCGCGCCCGCGAAAATTAGGGGTAATAACCAGATAGATTTACCAGGTGTAGATAGTAAGAGACGAGGCTGATACAAGCCTTTAAGGTGGTACGAAGCAAACTCAAGCTAGTAATATCAAAGCTGCCAAAGCAGTTTGTATCTTCCCTGAGTGCCAGGAGAAAAAATGAGTGGAATTGAATTAAAGGAATTTGATGTTGCAGAATTACTCGAAGATGCAGAGGATATTCTCATATTTCTTAATGATGTAATTGAGGCTGATAATCCAGCTTTGCTAGCGGAAGCATTGGGCGTAATTGCCAGATCAAGGGCATGAGCAAAATTTCCGATAGCGAATGAACCAATTGGCGCAGGTATCGGAAATTGGATTTCACTTTGGCTGGGTATCGCGTTTAATTATCAAACGCAGTGATGAGGTTATTGTGGTTTGGTTGGTGATTCTAAGGGTACGCAGCAGCGCGATATCAATGCTGCAAAATCACTTGCATCAAAACTTAAAGAATAGGAAATTATTATGAAAATCTCAGACCTTAAAGAATTCGATGCTGCCGACTTCATTAACGACGAAGAGGATATTCTTAACTATTTAAATGTAGTCCTTGAAGAAAATGACCCTAGCGCTCTTGCTCAAGCAGCAGACACTATTGCAAGATCAAAGGGCATGAGCAAAACTTTCGCTGGCAAATGAACGGTTTAAAAGCGTATGGGATGCATTGGCCGATAGTCTTGCGGAAGCAGTAGATATCAAAGCGAGATCAGTGAAGTGGCTGACTTCGGCTGTTGTTGCAGTAATTTATATTTGACCAAAACCTCCCTCTTTTTCTGCCTTTACAAACTCATTACATACTTCATCGGTATGACGATGACTGAACATATGTTCAATTGCGCTTCGCCACATCAGTAGGTTTTGAGGAGCGGCAGAACCGCGAAGTGGATAATACTGATTTGCTGGCTCATGATGCAGATGATCCATGTGTAGTATTCGTGTTGGGCTAATCGGGAACATGATTAGGGTCTCAGGATTATTAATGCCTCGAAATCTTAGTGATGGATGCAAAAAGACGACCGGATTATCTGTTGTGACAAAAACCGGTTCTTCCGAAAAAATCATCGACCAGCGCATATTCATCAAAAGCTGGGCAATATGGGCGGCATCGTTCATTTGCTCAATCCACATACGCTTAAGGTCGTCTTCCGTACTATCTCGATATTCAGGCCAGTTCGAGTGATCGAATTGGAATTCTTGATCGTTGATTATGAACGATGATGGAAATTCTTGGAGTCTGGAATAAAACTGCACAAATTGCGCATGTGTTTGCTCTATGAAGTCGAGGTGATTCGGGTTGCGCAGATACATAACCGCTACCAGAAGCGACAATAACTTGCGAATGTTTTTGTCACTCAGATCCACCATGTCTTCTTGAGCAGAGCACCACAGCGGATCACCGAACCAATTTTCTAAAGACGATAGCTTTTCTTCAAAGCCATTGTCTCGTTTCCCGTCCTTGTCTTTGGGAACATAAAGGTGAAAGCGTACGGCAACTTTATCAATATTCTTAAGCTCGGGATCTCTGGCATTCTTGCTAAATCGCCAAATCTTTTTCTTGTCAGGAGTCGCGGCGAACGCACGGAGATACGCTTGCGGTACCCAATGACAGTTCCGAGTAATCTGTTTTTTCGACATGCCTGTAAATTTTCGCGGGCGCGAAAATCCTAAAATAAATTATCCGGATTTGGCTCGGAGTTATGGACAAACTTTTTAGGGCCAGTTTGCGAACTGGCTTGTGCTTTATTGGCCTCTGCAGCGACCGTAGGCGCTGCAGCTGGTTTTTCCTTATTTTTAATAACCTTCTGCGCTCGTTTGGGAGAACGAGCGTTACGGTTTCTAATGCGCCAGCGTGCGACCCTTAATGTATCGGCTGTGAAATTTAGCCCGGCGCCTTTAAGTCGCTCGATAATGGCTTGAAGTTTTACCCCTTTCATTATCGCTAGTTCCACTTCATCAATGATGTCCGCCAGACGTGAGGTTTTAGATCTGGTTGGATCGCTTTCTGCCATCTGCAAAAAGTCTTCTTTAAGTTCTTCATTCCCCAATTTATTCATTTTATCATTTTAAGTGATACGGATATGTTTCGATAGTGTTATGTTCTTGATACGGTGTTGATACGAACCTGTTTCGATAGTGTTACGCTTTTCAACGCCACCGCGGTTTTCGCGCATGGCCTGACCGTTTTTACGGTCAGAAAGGCACGATGGGCATGTTTACACTTTTGCTACGCAACGTGCAAAATGCCTGTGCCAAAGGTTCCACCTTTGAAACGGGAAATAGCTACGCTTTGAAAATTTTCGCGGGCGCGAAAATTGAGTCCAACAATAGCATTTGATAAAACATGACCGTTTGTATCATTAGCGGCTGTAATGCAAACATCACAAATTGCACATTCGTTAATCATCTATAGTCCTTCTCAATATGAAAATGTTGGCATTATTGGAGAGTTGGTTGCTATAGGCTACACTTTAAAAAATATGCAAAAATCAATTGATAACTTCCTTGAAAACTATGGCAAATACATAGGACATCTTGCAAATTTTATTGCAGTAGGTGCAGCGAGTGTTGGCCTATATAACTGGTTAAATCCTGTAGTCGGTTTTTGGCAAATAATTACGGCTATTGTTTTTATTGGACTTCTGCTTTCAATGTATCGCTCAAGGCAATTAAAGCTGAAAATTATTAGGCTTAACGAAGTATTGGAGGTTAGCAATGACACGACAAGTAAATTAATGCTCAGTATTTCAGAACGCGCTGTGGCCGATATTAAAGCAAATGGTGGCGTTATCCCTATTACTGAAATGGCTTCCCTTTTGCACGCTGTTAAAAACGTTAAAACAAGTATGGGAGCCTCACCAGAAAAAATTGCTGAAATTGATGTATGCCTTGAAAAGCTTTCGGAATACGAACGTTCGACAAGAAGGTAAAGATACTAACAATTTAACAAGAAAGTTACTTTTGAGTTTTAATTTGTAATTCCAAGGGGATTTTAGGGCTAATTATTTTGATGAGCGTAGTGCTGAATGGCGTAAACACTATAATTCTTTGAGAAATTAGTCTAACTTTTTGGCTAACTCAGAGGCTTTCAAGTGAGTGTATCTTTTAAGCATTTGCCACTTCCATCCTATCGAAATGTCCAGTTTCAAATAATCGACTTGTTCCCTCATGTCGTTGATCGTATAGACGAATATCTACTAAAAAACGTGAATCTGGGTCGAGATTAGGAATGATTTTAATCGTTTCTGCCGCTAGAGTTGACAAAGGCACATCCCGTGTTTCACCAGGACTACATAAAGTTATCAAATGCCTTTGTATTTTCTAAAGAATGATTCAGGTGAGAGAAATAAATCCCCCCTTGCTCTAGTGCATGCTACGTAAAGCTTATTACGAGTTATAGGATTACCGGTCGATATTTTTCCTTCTTTAAGGGCCTTATCAGCAGTCTTCGTCAAAACCACGCAAACGTCTTGATAGTGGTCTAAACCTTTTGAGAGCCCCCAATTGCTCGAGTAGCAATCGTATTTGTGGTGGCTTTCCCAAAAGAGCTTGACTGTATTTTCACACGCGTGAAGTTGGTCAGCGATAATCTGGTCATCCACGGAGTGGATGTTGGTAACTGTTCCAGCATGAGAATAAATTTCGATTCCTATCTGCTGTCGGATGAAATCACAAAGATTCTCACTACACCTATAGCTTTTAGAAAGTGTGGTTGTATCTACCAACAAGCCTGCTTTTTCAAATCTATTCTTATACGTCTCATAGTCTTTGTGCAAATTTTTATTGGTAGCTCCGTTGTGACTTGTTGCATAGGTATACTGAAAGAAATCACCGACGTAAAGCATTTGAATATTAGCTTTACTTATTGCCATGAGAAAATTGAAATCCTCACCTCCAAAATCTTGCACCTCGTCTACCAACAATGCATCGCAGTACTTTTCCAGTCGTTTTTTTATATTCTCAATAACCTGCTTTACTTCCAAGAGTTTAGCAATTCTATTGTGATAAAGCCTGTTTTGATTACTTATGTAATAAGCTGAATCTGTTCTCTTTTTCTTCAAAGTAAAATCAGGAGGAGTCTTAAAATCTATTCCTTTTGTCTCTAGCTTCATTGATAGAAAGGGCTTATAGCAATATGTATGTAAGAACGTGTAGTAGGAAAAAATAGTTATGTTGCTAGGAATGTGGCCAAACTTAGCAACGATTTTGCTGCGTAAATTAAAACCGTTGTTGTCCGTATACGTAACCAATATAAATCTACGGTCGAGATCTAACTGATCGACTATGTATGTAGTTTTACCGGCGCCGGCTACAGCAAGAATTACTCTTTTATCCATGCGATTGCATCTGAAATGTAGCTAGGGGCTTTTAGATCAGCCTCTTTTTTGTCCAACAGCTCAAAAGCAACATCTGCTTTATTGCTAAGCATGTAATCAAGAACTGCCAGCTTTACTCTCCCTGGTGCGAATAGCTCATCGCAAATAACTTTATTATCCTGATAGAAGCAAATTTCAAAAGTGCTTCTATCGTTATCAGTATCCGCAAATATCCCAATCACTGGATTTATATAGTCTTCATAGCTATCAACGCATTTTTTTTGATGATCCCCGTCATTATCCCTAATTACTGCAGTTCTTATTTCTAATAATTTCGCTATATCCAAATATCTTTTAAAACTTGTTCCACCAATGGATATAACATGCACTCCGTCTTCCTCCAAAGATGGTTCGCCTGGTGATTTACCATACAAAGCATCTATCAAAATGAACTCAGCATCCCCCTCAACCAAAATAACTTTTTTTGAAAGTACGTACTCCAAAACGTTATTGTCTGGAGCCTTCATAAAAAACTTTGCGGTATCAGAAGGAATATCTTTCAATGATATTGGTTTGTTTACACCACTAATGAAAATGGCTTTTCTCAAATCTAATCTGGTTGAAATTAGGCTGTTATGGGTAGTGATAATTAACTGTTTATCGGAAGACTCGGAAATACTATTTATTAGTTTCCGCATATTCATATGGCTTAGGTGGTTTTCTGGTTCTTCCAGGAGAAGAAGATCCAAATCTTGATCTTTTTTGTTTTTACGTAAGGCAAATTCTGTTTTTATGAAGCATTGTCGGCCTTTACCTTTACTTTCGATGGGAATATTTTCCTCTGTAATAATCAGGTCGGATTGAAGGTTAGACTTGGCATTGGTTCTTACAGCAAATTTATAAGTTTTTAACGTGTCATTTAAGGCTTTAAGTGCATTTTCCTCAAATTGACCTTTACTTTTTCTATAGCTATTCTCATTTTTGTTTCTGTCTAATAAGGAAACATTCGCGTTATAGATTGATTTTGTGTATTCCCTAGTTGCGTAATCGTTATTGATCAGGGAGCTATCTAGTAGGACATGCTTAATTGCTCTTCGGAATCCTGTATATGGATCGCCGGAGAAGGTTGTAAACTTAATTGAGTAATATTCGAATGGAAAATTCGGATGTGTATCTTTTAATATTTCTTGGATTTCAGCACTGTAATCGTCAATCGGTTTACATTCGAATCTAATACCGTCATGCAGGACAGATTTTGAATTGTTTTCGCCATTTAATTCTGCTTTTCCCTGATCGGAGAGCCAGACCTCGGCAAATAATATCGGTAAGTCAGTATATTCTTTGGTACCGGAAAGGAACGCCAAAATAACTTCATTATTGAAAAGAGCTTCTAAGCCTGCAGTTTCAACTTTGCTTCGGCTTCCGCTCAGAGTTATGTCTATTGCTTGCAATATCGAACTTTTGCCAGTCTCGTTATCGCCAATCAGCACATTTAATTTCGGGTCAAAATCTATTTCATATGCTTTGAAACGCTTGAAGTTCCCAAGTACCACTTTCACGATGGTGTTCATTGGTTAATCCCTGAGTGTTAGTTATTATTTATTAATGTTTTTTTAAACAGATATTACTCTTTTCGTTATTTATGAGGAACTTCGGGATAAGAATGCAGTTAACCCACTACTCAAACATTTGAGCCTAAACTAGTTTTTTGGGCTAGCTCGGATGCTTTTATTTGAATTACCAAAACAATTGAGATACAATGTAACTCAATTTATAAGGAGTACATTATGGCTACTACAAGCATGGTACATGTTCGGATTGATGAAAAAACCAAACTAGAAGCTACAGAAACATTAGCGTCAATGGGACTTTCTGTTTCTGATGCTGTGCGCGTTTTCTTAACGAGGGTAGTCGTTGAGAAACAGCTACCCTTTACCCTCAAAGTTCCAAATCCAGAAACGCATGCAGCAATGATTGAAGCAGATGCTATTGCCAACGGCCATAAGGCTCGTTATACAACTGCTGATGAGCTATTTAATGACCTCGAAAAAAACCGCGCCAAGTAAACAAGCCAAGATTCCACGTTCGTCGGATTATACAAAGTCTTTTCTTAAAGACTGGGTGCGTTTATCGCACTCTGGACGATATGACATGAATCGACTTAAAGAAGCCATGCTTCTACTGATAGCCAATGATGCCCCACTTGGGCCTGAGTGGTCAGATCATCCGCTTGGGGGCGATTGGGATGGCCATAGAGAATGTCATGTAGGTGGTGACTTCTTATTGGCGTACAAACTCGCCAATAGCGGTAAAGTCGAACAAGTGATATTTGTTCGTGCTGGCACGCATGCCGATTTATTTGAGTAAAACCATCAAGTATCAGTTCTACCTTAATCCAATTTTTTCGCTAAATCTGCAGCCTTCAGGTGCGTATATCTCTTAAGCATTTGTAGTGTTTTATGGCCAGTCACTGCAGCAACTTCCATCGTATCAAATCGTCCAGTTTCAAAAAGCCGGCTAGTACCTTCATGCCGCTGGTCATGTAAGCGTATATTTACCAAAAAATTAGGGTTCGGCTCTAGATTATGGGTCGCACACAATGATAGATATGTTTTTCTAGCTCTGTCACGTGCACGTGCAAATGCCTGCGTCATACTGTTAGGTTCTAGGCTGAATATTTTTGGATCTTGCTGACCTTGACCTTTACCAGTCAAAATTATGCGTTTAGGAAGCGATCTGATAGTTTCAATAGCCACTGATGATAGTGGCACATCACGCGACTCGCCTGACTTGGTATCCGGCAGATGCGCTGTTCTATTCTTAAAATCAATGTTATCCCACTGAAGGCTCGCTATTTCGGCTCTTCTCATTGCAGTTTCAATGGCTAACAAAATTACAGCTTCCAGTTCTTTGGATTCGCTAGCAGCAATTATCAAATCCACCTCTGACTTTTCTTCAAATACCCCCGTCGATGGATGCGGTAATGTTTCTGAAGCTATACGTCTGTCACGAGGCTGCGAGCCTTTGGGCATACGAATTGATATGAGAGGATTAACCAGCCCTTCAATACCCCATTCTTTTGATGCGATATTGAAAAGATGACTGATTATTGCCAAAGAAAGTCTGATTGTATTTTCTGCTAGACCTGCAGCTCGCCCATCATCTCGATACTGAGCAAAATCAGTCCCTCTTAATGAGCTTAATGACCTCTTTGCGAGTTTGTGCTTTTGCCAGGCTTTAATTCGGTCAGTTTCAGCCTTCCAGCCTTTTTTGTGTGGAGTAATCTCGCGCAGATAACGGGCAAGCGCTTCGTTTAATGTCGTGTTGTCAGCCTCGACCCGGGAAACGAACCTCCCTTTGTCCATTTCGGACTCAACTTCACGCGCCCATTTCTCAGCATCCGCTTTAGTTTCGAATGTTTTGGTTTGAGGGGGATACCCTTTCTTGGAAATTCGGACTTGCCATTGGTAATCCCCGCGTTTTCGATAGCTAGCCATAATTCACCCGAATTTTATTTACTTGGACAAATATTGGACAAAAAGGGAAATTGAGTCAATAAAAAAGCGGCATCCCTCTCGGGAAACCGCTTCGGTATTGGTGGGCTGTGCGGGGATCGAACCCACGACAAACGGATTAAAAGTCCGCTGCTCTACCAGCTGAGCTAACAGCCCAATAGTCCGTTGAAACAAGACTACAGAAAGGGCGTGATTATCCTGAAAACCGCGCTTCGCGTCAATGCAAGAATCACCTCATTCCTGGAAATCTGCCTTGCATGGCGCGCATCATCTTGCTCATGCCGCCTTTTGAGAACATTTTCATCATTTTCTGGGCTTCTTCAAACTGCTTCAGCATACGATTGACTTCCTGCACATGAACGCCAGCACCAGTGGCGATCCTGCGCTTGCGGGTTGCTTTGATGATTTCCGGCTTGCGGCGCTCCACCGGCGTCATGGAATTGATGATGCCTTCTATGCGACGAATCGCTTTATCCCCGACTTCGCCACTCATCTGCCCAGCCATGCCGGACATTTGTGCGGGCAGCTTATCCATCAGGGCACCCATGCCACCCATATTGCGCATCTGCTGCATCTGCATCTTGAAATCATCCAGATCAAAACCTTTGCCGGATTTGACTTTATCAGCCAGCTTTTTGGCTTCATCCAGATCGACACTCTTCTGCGCTTGCTCAATAAGGGAGAGAACATCGCCCATACCAAGAACGCGTGAAGCCATACGTTCCGGGTGGAAAGCCTCAAGACCGTCGACTTTTTCGCTGACACCGATGAACTTAATCGGCTTACCTGTCACATGACGAACCGACAGTGCCGCACCGCCTCTTGCATCACCATCCAGCTTGGTCAGTACCACACCGGTCAGCGGTAAGGTCTCGCCGAACGCACGTGCGGTATTTACCGCATCCTGGCCTTGCATGGCATCGACCACGAACAGGGTCTCGATCGGGTTGAGCAGGCGATGCAGTTCGCGAATCTCGTTCATCATCGCTTCGTCGATACCCAGACGGCCTGCGGTATCGAAAATCACGACATCATAAAAATGCCGTTTGGCGAAATCGAGCGCAGCACTGGCGATATCCGCCGGTTTCTGGCTGGCATTGGAGTCAAAGCAATCGACTTCCAGACTTTGCGCCAGTGTTTTCAACTGCTGGATAGCGGCAGGACGATAAACGTCGGCACTTGCCAGCAATACTTTCTTTTTCTGTTCTTTCAACAGGCGCGCCAGCTTGGCAGAAGTCGTGGTTTTACCTGAGCCCTGCAAACCAGCCATGAGAATGATGGCTGGCGGCACTGCGGCAAGGTCCAGTCCCACGCCTTTTGCGCCCATAAGCTCGGTCAGTTCATCGTGTACGACCTGAATCACAGCCTGGCCCGGGGTCAGGCTTTGCAGGACTTCCTGGCCTTGTGCGCGTTCTTTGACTCTTGCGATGAAGTCCTTCACCACCGGCAAGGCGACATCGGCTTCGAGCAGGGCCATACGCACTTCACGCATGGCATCTGCGATATTCTCTTCGGTCAGCCGCGCCTGGCCGCGCAAAGTCTTGATAACGCCTTGTAATCTACCGCTAAGATTTTCTAACATTAAGAACCTCTGATTAATTCTTATGATGTAATTCGATGAAGCCGCGGCATTAACTTAAGCTTATGTCGCATGCTATAGTGATACGTAAATCCTGATTTTAACTCAAGTCACCCAAGCTAATGATTCCATGAGCGAGTTTTTGCCCTACTTAATTGTTGCCCTCATCTATGCCTTCGTCGCTATTGATTTCTGGCGTCATGCCAAAAACCCGACCGAAGGCAAAAGTATGCGCTGGCATTCCATCGCCATCGCTTTTGGTCTCGTGATCCATGCTTACCTGCTCTATAAGAGTATCTTTATCGGCGACAAAGATTTAGTCGGCATCAATTTTGGCGTTGCGACCGCGCTCTCGCTGATTTTCTGGATGACAGTCGCCATCTACTGGATTACGGATATCAGGCAAACCTACAATAGCTTGCAGGCGTTTGTGTTACCGCCTGCCGCCTTCTTTATTTTGCTGCATGGCGGAATACGGGAATTCAACGTGCTGCCCTACACAGACCTGCCATTGTTCCTGGCGCACCTGATTGTCGCCCTGGTCGCCTATAGCCTGTTTACATTTGCAGCATTGCATGCCCTGCTGATGGCGGCCGCCGAACGCAGCATGCACAAGAAACCGACATTCATCCATCTGCCTGAATTCCCACCACTGATTTCAATGGAAAGCCTGCTGTTCAAGGTCATTGGCCTGGGGTTCCTGCTGCTCACGCTTACGCTTGCTAGCGGCATGATGTTCTCGGAGTATGTCTTTAACCAGGCATTCAAATTCAACCATAAGAACATTTTCGCTTTGCTCTCATGGTTGATTTACGGTGGTTTATTGATAGGCCGCAATGCCTACGGCTGGCGCGGCCCCAAAGCGATTCGCTGGACACTGAGCGGATTCGTTCTGCTACTGTTGGCTTACGTTGGCAGTAAATTCGTTTTCCAGTATCTATTGCGCGGTTGATCAGCCCCTGCTGCAATTTAACGCAAGCTGATAATCGGCCAGCCCTGCTGTTCTGCGTAGTCGCGCAACACATCATCCGGATCGACGGCTACAGGCTTGTCGACTTGCTTCATCAACGGCAAATCATTGTGTGAGTCGCTGTAAAACCATGTGGTCTCAAAGTCTGAGAGTGACTGACCGCGCGCAGCCAGCCATTCTTTCAGGCGGGTGACCTTACCTTCCTGGAAGCTAGGCAGGCCGGACACCTTGCCGGTGAATTCACCATCGATCTGCTCGGGATCCGTGCCGATCAGGTGCTCGACACCAAAAGCAGCGGCAATTGGACCTGTCACAAAACTGTTGGTCGCCGTGATAATCATCAGCAGATCGCCGTTGGCTTTATGTTTGTTCACCAGGTCCTTGGCCTTTTGCGTCATCATCGGATGCACCTTGCGTTCCATATAATGGCGATGCAATGCATCCAGCGTGGCTCTCGGGTGATTTGACAAAGGCTTGAGCTGAAACTCCAGAAACGCATAGATATCCAGCTTGCCCGCTTTGTAATCCTCGTAAAACTGGATATTCCTGGCTTCGTGTTTTTCACGTTCGAGCAAACCTTCTTCCATGAGGAATTGGCCCCACTGGAAATCACTATCACCAGCCAGCAAAGTATTATCAAGATCAAATAACGCTAAATTCAAACTATTCCCCAATCAACATATCACTCAAACTTCAGATTTGGCCCTGAAAGGCATCACTAATAAAACGCCGACGATGATAATCGCCAATGCCACCATTTCCTGTGTATCAATCACTTCGTTCGCCAGCCAGACACCAAGCAACATGGCCACTACAGGGTTGACGAAAGTATTGCTTGTGGCCAGAGCCGGCCGCACGGTTTTCAGCAAATACTGGTAAGCGCTGTAAGCGATGATGGAGCCAAAGAAGATGAGGAATATCATAGACCAGATTGATTTTTCGCTAACCCTGGCAGGCCAGGACTCACCCAATAACAGACTCAGCACCACAAGAACAGCGCCTCCCATTACCATTTGAGCGGCACTGCCCATCACGCCTTTGGGCATAGGCAAATGCTTACCCCATACCGAGCCAAAAGCCCAACTCACCGTAGCCAGTATGATCAACAGCGCGCCTTCAGGGCTGGCTTGCAACGCTCCACCCGTGCCAAGCACGATAGCACCCAGCATGCCGAGCATAATACCCAGCCACTCACGACGATTAGGCGACTCACCCCAGAAACTGGAAAACAAGGCGATCCATAACGGTACTGTGGCAATAGCCATGGCAGCCGCGCTGGTCGATACCGTCTTTTGCGCGATGGCGACAGCAACGTTGCCAATAGTCAGCAGCAAGACCCCGACTGCCGTCGCTCCCAGCCATTCTCTAGAGGTCGGTGCAGGGTATCCGCGCCACCGCAGAAACGCGTATAACAACACCCCGGCGACACTGAATCGTATCGCGGCCATCATGAAAGGCGGGAAGCTCTCGATGGCAAAATACATCGCGATATAAGTCGAGCCCCATATAAAATACAGCGCGCACAAGGACAACGGCACCAGCCATTGCTGGCGCGAATCTCCATTAAACCAACCCATGCCGGTAATCCGATTAATTATGCAGGTATGTTCAGGAGCGATGCAGGCGCTCCTGAAACGATCTTACAAGTGATAATCGCCAGCAGCTTCGGGCTGGTAATGAATTGTTTCGATTTCCAGTTCACGCACGCCATGCGGCATCTGCCAGCTGATCTTATCGCCGACCCGATATCCAAGAACTGCCATGCCCAATGGCGCCAGTACAGAAACCTGATGCTGTGACGAATCTGCATCCTCAGGAAACACCAGGGTGCAGGTAATCGCCTTGCCGGAAGTCAGATCTTTCAGCGTCAGTTTCGAGTTCATGGTCACGACATCGCCCGGCACTTCAGTCGAAGCGACTTCTGAACTGCGGCCCAGCTCTTCTTCAAGCTGATCGAGCACATTCATTTCGGCCAGGCTCTGCTTGCGCATCTGCTCCGCCATGGCAAAAAGCCTGCTCATATCAAAACTTGTAACCTGTATCTTATCTTTTAACATTTCAATTCTTTCTTTGTTCTGGTCCTGCTTATACTTGTGGATGTGCGCGTTCGGATTTCGAATGCAACTTGTTGAGGCCGTTAAGGTAGGCCTTGGCCGAAGCCACGACAATGTCGGTATCCGCCCCCTGGCCGTTGACGATACGCCCGCCTTTGGACAAACGCACGGTCACTTCACCCTGGGCATCTGTACCGCTGGTAATGTTGTTGACCGAGTAAAGCTGAAGTTCAGCACCGCTATCGACTATCGTTTCAATTGCCTTGAAGGTCGCATCCACCGGCCCGCCGCCATTGGACTCCGCGCTTTTTTCATGGCCGTTTTCAGACATGGTGATAATCGCATGCGGAATCTCGCCGGTCTGTGAACTGACCTGCAAATAGACCAGTTTGAAGAATTCGGCAGCATCGCTGATGAACTCATCGCTCACAATGGCATGCAAGTCTTCATCAAAGATTTCAGATTTCTTGTCGGCCAATTCCTTGAACTTGGCAAACGCGGTATTGAGCGACTCTTCGCTATCCAGTTCGATGCCCAATTCTTTCAAACGCGACCGGAAGGCGTTACGACCGGAAAGCTTGCCCAACGTGAGCTTGTTGGCACCCCAACCCACATCTTCTGCACGCATGATTTCATAAGTCTCACGATGCTTAAGCACGCCATCCTGATGAATGCCGGACTCGTGCGCAAAAGCGTTAGCGCCAACCACGGCCTTGTTCGGCTGGACAGGATAGCCCGTGATGCTGGAAACCAGTTTGGATGTCGGCACGATTTGCGTGGTATCGATACTGGTCTCAAGATTGAAGATATCCTTGCGTGTACGCACAGCCATGACGATCTCTTCCAGGCTGGCATTTCCTGCACGCTCGCCCAATCCATTGATGGTGCATTCGACCTGGCGCGCACCGCCCATGACCGCAGCCAATGAGTTGGCGACCGCCATGCCCAAATCGTTATGGCAATGCGTAGACCAGACTACCTTATCCGCATCCGGCACTCGGGCAATCAACTGCTGCATACGTTCACCCCATTGGGCAGGAATCGAGTAGCCAACGGTATCCGGCACATTAATGGTCTTGGCACCGGCTTTGATCACGGCATCAAACACGCGGACGAGAAAATCCATATCCGAGCGCACCGCATCTTCAGCGGAGAACTCCACGTCATCGGTATATTCCAGCGCCCATTTCACTGCCTGCACCGCACGCTCGACCACTTGATCGGGCGTCATGCGCAATTTGTTTTCCATGTGGATTGGTGAAGTGGCGATAAAGGTATGGATGCGCCCTTTAACTGCCGGCTTGATGGCTTCGCCCGCACGTCGCACATCGTTCTCACTGGCACGCGCAAGTGAGCAGACCGTTGAGTTCTTGATGACTTCGGCAATCGCATGGATAGACTCGAAATCGCCCTGGCTGGCTGCGGCAAAGCCGGCTTCGATCACATTGACGCCAAGCTTCTCCAACTGGCGTGCTATGCGTAACTTTTCCTCTTTGGTCATCGAAGCACCGGGACTTTGTTCGCCATCGCGCAAAGTAGTGTCGAAAATGATTAATTCTTTGTTTTTCATGATTTTTCCATCATCTAATCGCAAGCGCATGCTTGCTATATCAATAAATTTTATCGCCTTCTGCGTCAGATGGCGAAAATATCGGTAAAACTAATGAGCGTGTGAAAGTGGTCTGCGCGCTAGCGCAGTAGATATGGGCGCAGCAGAGTCAGGTGCAACGCGGTATGCGCGTGCATAAGCTGTTCAGCCACTGGGCAGCTGAACGAGGTAGCAACTGGAATGTGTTTGTAAGCAAACATGGTATGTGGAATATAAAGGTTTTATCGTCTGATGACAACCATATGGGGATTTGTATTTTCCTATCAAGGTGATAGAGAAGTATTCCCGGTCTTTCCCAATTTCCGTCTGAGCCACATGACATAACCTGAAAGCGCATAAACCAGGGAAACCAGAAACAGGATCACTGGCGGGCTGTATGAAATCAGGACAATTGCCAGGACAATCAAAAGGATCACAATGAACGGCACGCTTCTGCGCAGGTTGATATCCTTGCCACTATAGAACTTCAGGTCGCTGACCATCGACAATCCGGCAAATACCGTGATGCTCCAGGCCAGCCATTTCATGTGAATCAGATCAAGCAGCAAGCCTGTGCCTGCAATCCGATTGTCGAACGAAATCCAGACCAGGCCCGCAAGCAGTGCGGCAGCAGCAGGGCTGGGCAGACCCTGGAAATAGCGCTTGTCGCTATCATCCAGCTTGGTATTAAAGCGTGCCAGACGCAAGGCGGCACATGCACAATAAATGAATGCAGCAATCCAGCCGAGTTTCCCCAGTGGCTTTAATGCCCATACATACATGATCAAGGCTGGTGCCACGCCAAATGACACCATATCCGAAAGGCTGTCGTACTCCGCACCGAATGCGCTTTGTGTATTGGTCATGCGCGCGACGCGCCCATCCAGCCCATCCAGGATCATGGCGATGAAAATCGCAGCGGCAGAATGCTCATAGTTACCGTTCATCGCCTGCACAATCGCGTAAAAACCCGCGAACAGTGCGCCTGTTGTGAACAGGTTGGGAAGAAGATAGATGCCGCGCTCACGCAAACCAGATTCCTTGCGGCGCAGACGTGGTTGAATTTCAGCCATTGAAGCGGTTCCTAAGTAAGTCGCAACAGTATATCAAAGCTGCGAGCGTTGTCTCATATGCATCGCGATGACACCCAAATCCAAAGCCATTAAAAACAGCCAGTTTCAGAACGGCATGATTGTTGCGTGAGCCATCAGTAATCTCAATTTGCAATCAAGGTTAAGCATCATGTCTACATACCATAAAAGCACGCAAGGATTAATGGACACCCATATGGCAGGCCTCAGCCATTATCGTGAGTCGATCAGCCACCTGCAGACCGTCTGGGACAATCTTTCACTGCTCGCACAATTATCGGGCACAGGCACCGATATGACCGAAACGCGGACAGCTTTCAGCCAGGTGACCAATGACGTATTGAAAAACCTTTCCCAGGAGACGCTGAACAAAACAGTCACAGGGCTGACTGCCAAAGCCCAGGTCATTGTCGACATCGTCATCCGCAATCTATTTGAGAGGACGGCCGACATCGGGTTTTTAGCTACCGACGATGACGTACGTGTTTTTCTGCTGAACAATCGCAAAGGCGAATCTACCGAAGATGACACCGAAAATCTCCGGATCCGTTTTCATGAATATGTGAAAAAGTATTCGGTCTATTCCAACATCATTCTTCTGGACACCCAGGGCAAAGTGTTGGTTCAGTTGGATGAGCATAACGCAGTGGCTCATTCCAGTGATGATTTGATCAAGGAAGCCCTGAATACCGATCAGGCTTATGTAGAAATCTACCGGAAAACCGACCTGTTACCAGCCCAGGAAAAAAGCCTGGTATATGCCTACAGGGTCACTTCGCCGAACAACGACGAACTGCTGGGTGTACTCTGCCTGTGCTTCCGTTTTGAAAGCGAAATGGAAGGCGTATTCAATGACCTTATCCCGAAAAGCGAGTGGGGTGTAGGCATCATGCTGGATGCAAACGGCGAGGTCATCGCCAGCAGTGATCGCTACCAGGTGCCGCTGGGTGCCAAACTGGAAATAACCGGCGAGGATGAAGACTGGAAAATGACGCGCTTCGCCGGACGTGAATATGTGACGGTGACCAAGAGAACCAAAGGTTACCAGGGATACATGGGGCCGGGATGGATGGGGCACGCCATGATTCCTGTGGAACATGCGTTTGACGACTGTATCGCAGAAATCATCGATGGTATCGACCCCGGCATGCTGGCCAAAGTAATGCGCAGTCCGTTACTGTTTTCGCAAAGCCTGCTCACCATCCCTAAAAAAGCCGCCATGATCCAGAGCAAGCTCAATCAATCCGTGTGGAACGGTAACATTTGGCAAAGCAAGAATACTGAGAACCAGCAAAACAGCTTTTCCAAGGTATTGCTTTGGGAAATCAGCAATACCGGCTTCAAAACCCAGAGCGTCATCGAGAAAACCGTCTCCGACCTATACCAGACAGTAGTGTCGATCATGCTGGATAACTCAAGGTTCTTCGCCTTCCTGGCAGTCGACATCATGGACAGGAATCTCTATGAACGCGCCAATGACTGCAGATGGTGGGCGCTCACGTCATCCTTCAGGACCATTCTGTCCAAATCACAAAGAAGCCTGGCCGAAATCCATACGCTGGAAAAGATACTGGGCTACATCAACGGCCTTTATACGGTTTATGACAACCTAGTGGTTTTCGATCGCCAGGGCAAAGTGCTTGCCGTCTCCAATCCCAGCTATCGGGACTGTGTCGGCACCGTCATTGAAAGCGACTGGGTAAGCCAGGTCAGGGGCATTAGAACAACGCAGGAATATGTCGTTTCCAAATTCGAACCGACACCGCTGTATAAAGACAAGCCCACTTATATATATGCAGCCGCCATACGCTCGGAGGACAACACCGGCATCGTTGGCGGCATAGGCATCGTGTTTGATAGCCAGCCTCAATTCTCAGCCATGTTGCAAGACTCTTTGCCGAGAGACGCTGACGGACAGCCGATCAAAGGCAGCTTCACGCTTTATGTGGATAGGGACATGAAGATCATCTCGTCCACTCAAAAAGAATTTGAAGTGGGTGGCGAATTCACGATACATCCCAATCTCTGCAAACTGGCACCGGGCGAAGGTGCATTCGATATCGCCATCTACGATGGGCGTTACTATGCGATCGGTGCATGTGCATCAGGTGGCTATCGCGAGTACAAAGGTGAAGATGATGCCTATAAGAACCAGGTCACTGGCTTGATCTTTATCCCGCTGGGCAATGCCAAAGAGATCGATGCGTTGATTGAAGCCGACCTGGCATTCCAGCACAATCAGTTCAGGCCCAGCACTGCCAATGTCTCAAGCAACGAATCACGTGAATACGCAACTTTCTATGTTGAGCAGGACTGGTTCGGCATCCCGGCTTCGCAGATCGTGCAGGCGGTCGAACCTGTCAATATCAGGCCGATTCCTGACACGCCGCCGATTCTTGAAGGGATTCTGCAATTCCAGGGCAATGTCATCCCGGTCATGAACCTGGGTGAACTACTCAACACTGAGATCAAATCGCCGCCAGAAAGCCGGCAGATCGTCATTATTCAATCGACACCACGTTCGCCACAATTTGGCATTCTGGTCAGTGCATTAGGAGAGATCCCATCCATTGAACAGGATAAGATCAAGTTGATTTCCGAGATATTCTTCAGCAAATCCAATAGCCCTGCTGTCGGTATCACGCGTGTCCCTTCGACTGATGATGGAAGCGACATGCTAACCATACTCTCCGCCGAAAGCCTGTGGGAGAAAATCAATATACTGAAACTGTCGGCAGAGGCTGCATAAGCCACTTCCGGATCGATCACCTTCTGATGTCTACTTGCAGAATCAGCAAGTAGACATCCTCATATTGGCGTTCAGCGCCTGCCTTGTTTTGCTGTCTGTGATAGTATCGCGGCTTCAATTATTTGTATCTTCTATGCAATTCTCCCTGATCAATCAAGATGGTAGCGCCAGACGCGGCACCATCAAGCTCGCACATGGCGAAGTCCAGACCCCGGCTTTCATGCCGGTTGGCACCTACGGCTCAGTCAAGTCCCTGTCACCGGTGGAAATCCGTGATATCGGTGCGCACATCATTCTTGGCAACACATTCCACCTTTGGCTGCGTCCGGGACTGGAAGTCATTGCAGCGCATGGCGGCCTGCACCAGTTCATGAGCTGGGATGGGCCTATCCTGACAGACTCGGGCGGATTTCAGGTCTGGAGCCTGGGCGACCTGCGCAAGATTTCTGAAGAAGGTGTCAAATTCCGCTCACCAATCAACGGCGACAGCTGCTTTCTCACGCCCGAAGAATCGATGCGCATACAAAAAGTGCTGAACTCAGACATCGTCATGATTTTTGACGAATGCACCCCTTACCCGGCTACACACCAGCAAGCCAGCGATTCCATGCAGTTGAGCTTACGTTGGGCCAAGCGCAGCAAAGCCGCACACGAGGGTAATCCGAATGCTTTGTTTGGCATTATCCAGGGCGGTATGTATGAAGACCTGCGAGACATCTCACTCGGCGGGCTGGTCGATATTGGTTTCGACGGTTATGCGATTGGCGGCCTTTCCGTGGGCGAACCGAAAGAGGACATGCTGCGTATCCTCGCACACACCGCACCACAACTGCCTAAAGACAAACCACGCTACTTGATGGGTGTCGGCACACCGGAAGACCTGGTTGCCGCTGTTTCAGAAGGCATCGATATGTTCGACTGCGTCATGCCCACACGCAATGCACGCAATGGCTGGCTGTTCACGCGCCATGGCGACATCAAGCTGAAGAACGCACGCTACAGAAGCGACACCGGCCCGCTCGATGCAGACTGTAGCTGCTATACCTGCCGCAATTTCACCAGGTCTTACCTGCACCATCTTCATCGACTGGGGGAAATCCTGGGGGCGCGACTGAACACTATCCATAACTTGCATTACTACCAGGAGTTGATGGCAGGCATGCGCCAGGCTATCGAACAAGGCACGTTCGCCGGCTTTGTCGAGGAATTCAAGCGTCAGCGCAACAGTCTATGCTAGAATTCTGCGATTGTTTTCTTTGGCTATCGTTATAATATTCAGCCATTTCGTATTCAGTATTCTTGAGAAAGGTTTATCGTGTTGATCAGTTCCGCTTATGCCGCTCCAGCAGCCGCTGCCTCCCCAGATTGGACCAGCTTCCTTCCACTCATCGTGATTTTCGTGCTGTTCTGGTTCATGTTGATTCGCCCGCAAATGAAACAAGCCAAACAACACCGCAATATGGTCGCAGCCTTGCAAAAAGGTGATGAAGTTTCTGTAGCCGGCGGCATTGTCGGTAAAATCACAAAAGTCACCGATGACTTTGTCGATGTCGAAATCGCCCCGGAAATCAATATCCATGTGCAAAAACATGCGGTGCAGACCCTGTTGCCCAAGGGCACCATCAAAGGCCTGTAAATCCATATATTTACACTGGCCTTTTTCACACACCCCATCAACCCTTAATATTCCAGCCCCTGCTGTTCTAATGGAAGCTATGCGAGCCGCATCATGAATCGTTATCCTCTCTGGAAAAACCTGCTGGTCATTGTCGTACTCATACTGGCCGTCATCTATTCCCTGCCCAACCTGTTCGGCGAATCACCGGCAGTGCAAGTCAGCACATCCAAGAGCCATCTTAAAATCGATAACGAACTGCTGGCTCGCATTGAAGAAGGCCTGAAAACACAAGGCATCGTTCACGATGCCATTTTTCTTGATGCGAGCGGCGTCAAGATCCGCTTCGCCAACCCCGATATCCAGATCAAGGCAAAAGACGCACTCACCCAGTTACTGGGCAGTGATTATGTAGTCGCGCTGAACCTGCTTTCGCAATCACCGAACTGGCTCACCAGCATCGGTGCCCGGCCAATGTATCTGGGGCTCGACCTGCGAGGCGGTGTGCACTTCCTGCTTGAAGTCGATATGAAATCAGCCATGGATCAGGCTGCCGAACGTTATATCGGCGACTTCCGCAGCGCGTTCCGCAAGGACAAGATCAGCTATCAGGGCATCTCGCGTGAAGGCCAGGCTGTCGTCATTCGTTTCACCGATACCGCCCAACTCGCCAAGGCTGAAAGAATCATCAATCGCGATTACCCAGACTTGACCGTGAAGGAAACCAATACCGGCAGCGAAAGAATCCTGACGGCCACGCTTAGCACTGTCGCGCAGAAACGTATTCAGGATTTTGCACTAAAGCAGAATATCCAGACCCTGCACAACCGTATCAACGAACTGGGTGTCGCTGAGCCCATTATTCAGCAACAAGGCGCAAGTCGCGTTGTGGTCCAGCTTCCTGGCGTACAAGACACTGCCAAGGCCAAGGAAATCCTGGGGCGTACCGCCACACTGGAAATCCGCATGGTAGATGAGGAAAAAAGCGATGCCGTGACATTGGAGAACGCATCCAAGGGCCAAGTACCTTTTGGTGACGAATTCTATGTCGATAGAAATGGCCAGCCCCTACTCATCAAGAAGAACGTAGTGCTGACCGGCGATTACATCACTGATGCCGGCCCCGGACTTGACCAGCAAAGCGGCGAGTCTGTCGTACATGTCACACTGGATGGCCGCGGTGCTGGTATTTTCAGGCAAGTCACGCGCGAAAACGTCGGCAAGCGCATGGCGATCCTGCTGATTGAAAAAGGACAGGCAGAGGTCATTACCGCCCCCGTGATTCGTGAAGAAATCGGCGGCGGCCGCGTCCAGATATCCGGTATGTCCAATATCAAGGAAGCCACTGACGTTGCCTTGCTACTGCGTGCTGGCGCCTTGGCAGCTCCAATGGAGATTATCGAAGAGCGTACCGTCGGCCCAAGCATGGGTGAAGAAAATATCACTCGTGGTATTGACGCTACACTCTGGGGCTTCATTGCCATCGCTGTGTTCATGATCGCCTACTACATGCTGTTCGGTACCGTTTCCGTTCTGGCGCTCAGTATCAACCTGTTACTGCTGCTTGCGCTGTTATCCATGCTGCAGGCAACACTTACCCTGCCAGGACTCGCTGCGATCGCCCTGACCCTGGGTATGGCGATCGACTCCAACGTTCTGATCAATGAGCGTATACGGGAGGAACTGCGTGCAGGCAATACGCCACAAGCTTCCATCCATGCAGGTTACTCGCGTGCCTGGAATACTATTATCGACTCGAATGTGACCACCCTGATTGCGGGTATAGCGCTCTTCATGTTTGGTTCCGGGCCCGTCAAAGGTTTTGCCGTCGTGCACGTGCTGGGCATCCTGACATCCATGTTCAGTGCCGTAGTCGTCTCACGCGCCGTCGTTAACGGAATCTACGGCTATCGCCGTAAAGTCACAAAACTCTCTATCGGTTAACTCCTGGCATATAAACGAATTATTTAAGAGCAGACGATAATGGAATTTTTCAGAATCAAAAAAGATATTCCCTTCATGAGCTATGGCCGTTTGACGACGGCCATCTCACTGATCACCTTCATCCTTGCAATCTATTTCCTTAGCGTAAGAGGTCTGCATCTGGGTGTGGACTTCACCGGCGGCACCATGATGGAAGTAAGTTATCCTGAAACGGCCAATATCGGTGAGATCCGTAGCGCAGTCCAGAGCCTCGGGCTCAGCGACATCACCGTGCAGAATTTTGGTACAAGCCGTGATGTATTGATTCGCCTGCCACTTACACCCGATCTATCCATCGCCCAGATATCCGAGCAAGTGATGGCGGCATTGCAGAAAGCCGATCCCAACGTAACGCTCAAACGTGTTGAATCAGTAGGTGCTCAGGTCGGCCAGGAATTGTATGAGAATGGCGCGCTGGCTTTATTACTGGTCAGTATCGGCATCATGCTCTACCTGTATTTCCGTTTTGAGTGGCAATTCGGCCTGGCAGCCCTGATTGCCAACTCGCACGACGTCGTCATCATCCTGGGGTTCTTCGCCTTCTTCCAGTGGGAGTTCAACCTGACAGTACTTGCCGGGGTGTTGGCGGTATTGGGTTACTCGGTAAACGAGTCTGTCGTGGTATTTGACCGTATCCGTGAGAACTTCCGCAAAATGCGCAAGGTATCCCCAAGTGAAGTCATCGACAATGCCATTACCCGCACCATGTCACGCACCATCATCACGCACTTCTCCACACAACTCATGGTGGTGTCCATGCTGGTATTCGGCGGTGAAGCCCTGCACGGTTTCTCGCTGGCTTTAACCATTGGCATTCTGTTCGGGATTTATTCTTCCGTCCTGGTTGCCAGCCCTATCGTTCTTTTCCTTGGCGTATCGCGTGAAACGTTCGTACCGCCCGAGAAGAAACAAACCGAAGCAGAAGCCTTGCCCTGATAGGCTCTCATCAAACAGCAATCGCTGTTCACAACTGCGCGGGGTGTCCTTGACAAAACAAGGCATTCCGCCCGACACTAGCATCGTCACTTAACTGAATCAGACCACTTGGACCAGATCCCCTTAACGGTGCAGCTTGGCGCACTTGCCATGCTGCTATTCATTTCTGCTTTTTTCTCAGTTTCCGAAACCAGCCTCATGTCTGTCAATCGCTATCGATTGCGCCATCTGGCTAAAGATGGCCATCGTGGCGCACGTCTTGCCGTCTCTTTACTCAGCAAGACAGACAAGCTGCTGGGCATGATCCTGCTCTGTAACAACCTCGCGAACGCTGCCTCAGCCACACTGGTTACCGTCATCAGCATCAACCTGTTTGGTGAAGGTGAAATCGTGCTGATGTCCGCAACGCTGGCAGTGACTTTTGCCATTCTGGTCTTCAGTGAAATCTCGCCGAAAGTTTTTGCGGCAGCACACTCTGAAAAACTGGCATTATTTTGCAGTTATATCCTCTACCCCTTACTTAAGCTGACAGCACCTATCGTCTGGTTTGTGAATCTTTTCGTACAAGCCCTGCTGAGAATACTGGGCATTAAAGTGAGTTTTACCGAGGCAAGCCATGCGATTTCGATGGAGGAGTTGCGTAGCATTGTGCTGGATGCCGGCAGCTACATCCCGAAAAAACACCGGGCCATTCTGCTCAATCTGTTCGAACTGGAAAAAACCACCGTCGATGACGTGATGACTGCACATACCCAGATAGAAGCAATCAATTTCGACAATTCGCTGGAATCCATCCTGCAACAACTCTCCACCAGCCACCATACCCGCCTGCCCGTGAGAGAAGGCCCGGCAGAAGAGATTATCGGCATTTTGCACATCCGCAAGGCCATGAACCAGTTGCGTGACGGTGAGCTGGATATGGAGTCGCTACGCGAAATCATCTCCGAGCCTTACTTCATCCCCTCCGGCACGCCACTCTATACGCAGATGCAACAGTTCCAGGAGAAAAAACAGCGTATTGCCCTGGTTGTAGATGAATATGGTGAACTGAAAGGCTTGATCAGCCTCGAAGATATACTGGAAGAGGTCATCGGCGACTTTACTACGCACTCACCATTACGTATGAGTTCTTATCGCCGGGAAGACGATGGTAGCTGGATAGTCGATGGCAGTAGCCATCTGCGTGACCTGAACAAAAAACTGGGACTGAGCTTTCCGCTGGATGGCCCCCGCACCATGAATGGGCTGGTATTGGAGCACTTTGAAGATATCCCTGAGCCAAATACCAGCTTTAAAATCGGTACTCACCGCCTGGAAATCCTGCAGACTCAGGACAGAATCGTTAAAAGCGTTCGCATCTATCCATAGTTTCTCTAAACTATTGATTCAGCCCCTGGTTTCAGTAGGTCTAATTGAGGCAGATTAACCCTACTTATTACAGGCTTGAAATTTTCCAGATTAGGCCCAAAATAGAACTGACATATGGCTAATACCAAGCATCAAGACAGCGTAATATCGGAAACAAGAACAGCAAAGCCCAAACCGCCGTCACTGTATAAGGTCATTCTGTTGAATGACGATTACACCCCGATGGAGTTTGTGGTGGATGTGATACAACGTTTTTTTAGCAAATCGCGTGAACAAGCGACGCAGATTATGCTCAAAGTACATACTGAAGGTGCTGGTGTATGCGGGGTTTATCCGCATGGCATTGCCGAGACAAAGATGAATCAGGTAATGACCTATGCTCAGGAACACCAGCATCCCCTGCAATGTGTCATGGAAATTGCTTAATTTTTTGTAGTAGTCAATGTAACCGCAAGTGAACTTATGATTTCCATGTAATTGACGTAATAGATTATGCAGTGATGGCTGAATGAATTAAAGCGGCCAGCGTAAATTGTAGTATGTGTAACACCCCGCAACTTAAGTTTGAATGACCAAGGTGCCCAAGATGATAGCGCAAGAATTAGAAGTTTCCCTCCACATGGCCTTTATGGACGCTAGACAAAAGCGTCACGAACTCATTACGGTGGAGCATCTACTGTTAGCCATGATTGATAATCCGACGGCTGCGGATGTCCTGCGCTCTTGCGGTGCCAATCTCGATACCTTGCGTAGCGAACTCAATAATTACATTGAAGAACATACCCCTATCGTAGACGGCACGGATGAAGTCGACACACAACCTACACTTGGCTTCCAACGCGTCATTCAACGCGCGATTTTGCATGTGCAATCCTCAGGCAAAAAAGAGGTCACCGGTGCAAACGTACTTGTCGCCATTTATGGTGAGAAGGATTCACACGCTGTGTTCTTCTTGCACCAACAAGGTGTCACACGCCTTGATGTAGTCAACTTCATCTCCCACGGTGTGGCCAAAGTAGCTGATGGCAGCACAAAACGCACTGAAACTGAGCAAGAAGCCGAAACTGAGGCATCGCCAGCAGGCGCGCTGGAAAGCTATACCCTCAATCTGAACCTGCAAGTAGCCGCAGGCAAGATAGACCCGTTGATAGGCCGTGCCCTGGAGATCGAGCGCGTCATCCAGACACTTTGCCGTCGCCGCAAGAACAACCCGCTATTGGTGGGTGAGGCTGGCGTTGGTAAAACCGCCATCGCCGAAGGGCTGGCACGCCGGATTGTTGAAGGCAATGTGCCTGAGGTACTGGAAAATTCTGTGATCTACTCACTGGATATGGGCGCTCTGTTGGCGGGCACCAAGTATCGTGGCGACTTTGAGCAAAGGCTCAAAGCCGTGATGAAGAAACTGGCGGAACAACCGAATGCCATTCTTTTCATTGATGAGATTCACACACTGATCGGTGCCGGCTCTGCCAGCGGCGGCACATTGGATGCCTCCAACCTGCTCAAACCAGCCCTATCCAACGGCACGCTCAAGTGCATAGGCGCAACGACTTATCAGGAGTACCGCGGTATTTTCGAAAAAGACCATGCGCTCTCACGCCGCTTCCAGAAAGTCGATGTGACCGAACCTAGCATTGTTGAAACCGTCGAGATACTTAAGGGCCTGAAATCGCGCTTTGAGGATCACCACAAGGTGAAATACACAGCCGGTGCGCTTTCAACCGCCGCAGAACTTTCCGCCAAGTACATCAATGACCGTCATCTACCTGACAAGGCCATTGACGTCATCGATGAAGCTGGCGCTGCGCAGCGTATCCTGCCCAAATCCAAGCAAAAGAAGGTCATCGGCAATAAAGAGATCGAGGACATCATTGCCAAGATTGCACGCATTCCGCCAAAGAACATCAGCAGTGATGACCGCACAGCACTGAAAACGCTGGACCGCGATCTGAAATCTGTCGTATTTGGCCAGGACAAAGCGATTGATGTACTTGCATCGGCGATCAAGATGGCGCGTAGCGGCTTGGGCAGCTCACAAAAACCGATCGGCTCCTTCCTGTTCTCCGGCCCTACTGGCGTCGGCAAGACCGAAGTGGCTCGCCAGCTGGCTTACACCCTGGGTATCGAGCTGATTCGCTTCGACATGTCTGAGTACATGGAGCGTCACGCCGTTTCACGCCTGATCGGCGCGCCTCCGGGCTATGTCGGTTTCGACCAGGGCGGCCTGTTGACTGAAGCCATCAGCAAGCAGCCATATTGTGTGTTGTTACTGGACGAAATCGAAAAAGCGCATCCTGACATATTCAACATCCTGTTGCAGGTGATGGATCATGGTACGCTGACCGACAACAATGGCCGCAAGGCAGACTTCCGCAATGTGACGATCATCATGACGACCAATGCAGGTGCTGAATCCATCTCCAAGACCAGCATCGGCTTCACTAAGGGCAACAGTGCAGGCGACGAAATGGGCGATATCAAACGCCTGTTCAGCCCTGAGTTCCGCAATCGCCTGGATGCTATCGTCTCATTCGCAGCCTTGTCTGAAGAAGTCATCATGCGCGTGGTCGACAAGTTCCTGATGCAGCTTGAAGATCAGTTACATGAGAAGAAGGTCGAAGTCACCTTCAGCGATGAACTGAAAGCTTACCTGGGCAAGAAGGGCTTTGACCCGCTGATGGGCGCACGCCCAATGGCCAGACTGATTCAAGACACGATCCGTCGCGCCCTGGCCGATGAGTTGCTGTTCGGCAGATTGGCCAATGGCGGGCAGGTTAGTGTTGATGTCGATAAGGATGAAAACATCCAACTCACGTTTGACGAGCCATCCAAAACGGCCAAGGAAACCGCGGCCGCAACAAGCTAAGTCTTAGCCGCAATTATAAGTACCCGATTCAGGATGGTTGCTCCATCCAGATCGGGTATTTTTTCATGATGCTGTGAAACAGCTCAGAATTGACTAACGCTTCCAGCCACTTCCGCAGGCAGGGATAAGGTAAAGTGGCAAACCAATCGGTATCCACCATGGCAAACTGGCGAATAAACGGGAATATCGCTACATCTGCCTGCGTCATGCACTCTCCTAACAAATAGCTGTGCTGTTCGAGCAAAGCCTCAAGCCTGGCCAGGAATAGCTCACCCTGCTGGCGATAATTTTCGGCAGGTTGCTCAGGGAAACGGCTAGCGTACTTATACTGGTCAAGCGCACGCTTGAAGCTACCGTCATTCTCCGCAATCAGGGTTGGATACAAAGGATTATGCGTTAACCAATCATCCGCGCCATTCTGCTTCAAGGCCCAGGCCATGATATCCAGGCTTTCATCGATAACCCTGCCATCTGGCAGGATCAGCACAGGTACCGTCCCTTTAGGCGAAACCGATAGCATATGCTTGGGTTTTTCCCTCAATGCAATCTCACGAATCTCGACTTCGATCCCAGCATGCTGCAAAGCCATGCGAGCTCGCATCGCATAAGGACAGCGACGATAGGAATACAGGACAGGCAGATTCATTCTTGCGGTTTTTTGATGCTGCAGGTGCTGATACCCATCCAGCTATAGGCAGGACACCAGCGTGTGATTCCAGTAAAGAGATAGGCAAGACCTAATAAGCCCAGCCAGCGCCAATGCGAGTCTTCAATAAAAAGGATGGCGATCAGGCACAAACCGGCAAATATGCGCAAAGCACAATCCAGTTGCCCCACATTCACCTTGTCTTTCTTTAGCTGCATACCCGTACCCTTATTTAAGCGTGCGACAAATATCTTTCACCAATCCCGGACCGCTATAGATCAGGCCGCTATAGACCTGCACCAGGCTAGCGCCAGCAGCGATCTTTTCTGCGGCATCTGCTCCAGAAAGAATCCCGCCGACCCCGATGATCGGCAATTTACCCTGCAATCGTTCGGCGAGCTGGCGAATGACCTCTGTTGATTTATCGCGTACAGGCCTACCGGATAAACCGCCGGTTTCTTCAGCATGATTCAAACCCGCGACTGCGTCGCGTGAAAGTGTGGTGTTCGTTGCGATCACGCCATCAAAGCCATGTTGCATTAACAAATCGGCGATCTCATTGACTTGCCCCGGCTCCAGATCAGGCGCAATCTTCAAAGCGATGGGCACGTATTTTCCATGCAATTCAGCCAGTTTCAATTGCTCTGATTTCAACATGGAAAGCAGACCGGATAGCGCTTCTTTTTCCTGCAAGGCACGCAGGTTCTTGGTGTTCGGCGAAGAAATATTGACGGTGACATAACTCGCATGAACGTACACTTTGCGCAGGCAAATCAGGTAATCATCGACTGCGCGTTCATTCGGCGTATCGAAGTTCTTACCGATATTGATGCCCAGAATACCTTTGAATTTTGCCGCCTTGACGTTCTCGATCAGTTGATCGACACCCAGGTTATTAAACCCGAACCGGTTAATGATGCCTTCAGCTTCCTTAACGCGGAACAGCCGCGGTTTAGGATTACCTGGCTGCGGACGCGGCGTGACAGTACCGACCTCGATAAAGCCGAAACCCAAAGTCGCCATGCCATCGATATAGGCCGCGTTCTTATCCAGGCCCGCCGCAAGGCCTACTGCATTTGGAAAAGTCAGGCCCATGACTTGGCGAGGCTGGCACGCAGAAGGCTTACCGGCCAGGCAAATAAGGCCGGTTTCCTCAGCCAGCTTGAGACTTTTCAGGGTGAAATCATGCGCACGTTCAGCATCAAGCTGGAACAACAAGGGTTTGAAGATTGAATAGATATCCATGACTGGATTTTACTTGAAAACGCATCGGCATCGCGGCCAAGATAAGACGCTGGAAATTACGTAGCTAGACTGCCGATTGCATTTTCCGGTAATTGAGCCTGGTTCAAATAGCCTGCAAATTGGTCACATATACTGTCCCAAGCATAACCCTCTACAGCCTTGGCTGCTTGTTGCCCATATTGACGGGTAATCTGAAGATTCATTGAAAGCGCCACAGCACTATCGACGAACTGTTTCTGGTCACCATAGGAAACAAGCACGCCGCTCTCCTGATGCTTAATGAAGATCTCGGCAGCCGCATAGTCATAGGCTACTACCGCCAAACCGCTGGCCATCGCTTCAGTCACTACATTGCCAAAGGTTTCCGTCATGCTGGGAAACAGGAATAAATCGGCAGAAGCATAATGGTCTGCCAATGCAGCGCCTCTTTTCGCCCCACAGAAAATATGGTCAGGATGTTTCTTGATCAGCTTTTTCAGCTCCGGTCCATCGCCAACCCATATCATCCTGGCACCGGGATTGCTCTGTTTGATCAAACCAAAAGCCTTGACCACCACATTCAAGCTTTTCTCAGCCGCCATTCTGCCTACGTATATCACGCCAAGTTGATCTTCTTCCAGGCCCCATTCCGCTCGTAAATCCCTATTGCGACGGGAAGGTGAAAACATGCCGGTATCAATGCCACGACCAAGCACAACGACATTCTTATAATCTTCATCTTCAAGCGTCTGCCTGAGCAAGACATTGGGCGCCATCGTCAGCGCTGTTTGATTATGGAACTCGCGCAAATGCCGCGTAACCAGACCGCGTAACCAATCTGCGCGGTAATATTTACAGTAACGGTGGAAATTCGTATGAAAACTGCTCGTCACCGGAATATTCAGAGCCCGTGCCGCCTTCAGCGCAGCCCAACCCAGTGGGCCTTCGGTCGCGATATGCACGACATCCGGTCGCTGCTGCTTCCATGCAGCACGCAGCTTCTCAAACATCGGCATACCGAAACGCAAACCGGAATAACCCGGGATAGGCAAACCCGGCACCAGGATATGTTCGATACCATCCTCAGGAGCGCCTTGCTGATCAGATTTCTGGCGTGGCCTCACCACCGAAACCCGCCAACTTCGTGACAACATACCCTGAATCAGCCGATTCAAGGTCATCGCCACGCCATTGATTTCCGGCGGCCAGGTTTCCGTCACCAGTACCAGGTGTCGAGAGCTTGTATCAGGGGCAATACCATTCGGCTCATGCAGCATGTTCATGGCTGCATTCTGGTGGCCTGATATTAAGGATTTATGAAATTGCTATTGAAAATTACGATCGCAGTAAACCGGCGAGCAATCATGATTGTTAACATACGCCATAACAGTCAACAGGAAGGCGGCATCCTCGGCCACCTCCCTATGTCCGGGCTTATCCTAGCTCCACCTGCACCAGGTTGTCCGAGAATGTTGTCGAATGACCCATATCGCCGAATTCTGCAGAACTGATGCAGTTCACGGTGCCGTTATTGAGCTGGCGCCAGTATCCCAGAGTAGCAACGATGATGCCGGGGTTCACATCTTTGGTGATACGTGCATCCCCTTCAAACTCGCCGCGATCATTGAACACACGCACTTTGGCGCCTTCCTGGATATACCGCATATCGGCATCCGCCGGGTTAATCATGATGAATTGCTCGCCTTGCCCCTTGATCTTCTCAGTCACGTTGGCATAGCAGGAGTTCAGGAAACCGTGACTCTTGGGCGAGATGATGCTGAGCGGATACCGTGCAGCCAGAGCAGGGTTACTGTCCGATGACTCGCGGTTAGGCACGTAACCCGGTAAGGGATCGAGATCTTCCAGAGGCTGGAAGCCTTCATACATCTGGCGGAAAGGCCCGGCAACGAAGTTCTTGGCACCCTCCACATAGAACATGCACTTGCCGCCAGGTGTCGGGAAATTACCGTTTTTATGCGGCGCACGATCATCCCTGGTGCCGACATTGAGCCGCGCAAAACCATGCTCCCGCAGGTAATCCAGATCGATACCATCACAGGCTGGCGCATCCCATGCCACATAATTCTCCAGACACTCGCTGTCCGACCATTTAAAGTTTTCTTCCTCGAAACCGAGGCGCTTGGCCAACCGGCGGAAAATCTCGTTGTTGGGCAGAGCCTCGCCCGGCGGTTCGATACATTTGGTGTTGTAGGTGAGGTAGAGATGGCCCCAGGAGAGGATCATGTCTTCCATCTCGGCGCCCATGGCAGCCGGAAGCACGATATCGGCGTAAGCTGCGGTATCTGAGATGAAGTGATCGGCAACGATAGTAAAGAGGTCTTCACGCTGCAGACCGGCAATGATTTTGTCCGTTTCCGGCGATTGCGTCACCGGGTTGGTGTTCCATACCATGAGCGATTTGATCGGCACATCAAGCTTGATCTCGCCTGTCAGTGCACGGCCGAGCTGCAGGATATTCACCACCGGTGTGCCTTCGGGAATCAGGTCAGGACGGCTGATCACATCGAATTTATAAGGATGCTCCCAAACCGGAAACTGCAGTGCGCCGCCACCTACATGGCGCCAGGCACCAATCAGCGCTGGCAAACAGGTGACCGCGCGGATAGCCTGGCTTCCGCCATAGGTACGTTCCAACGCGACGCCCAGACGAATCGCAGCTGGTGGGGTAGTAGCGTATTCGCGGGCAAACCTGCGGATGTCATCGGCCGGAATACCAGTGATCTTCTCGGCCCACTCCGGCGTACAGGTCCTGGCACGTGCAGCCAGCTCTTCATAGCCCACGGTGTAGTTGTCGACATAATCCTGATCGACCAGACCGTCTTCGATGATGACGTGCATCATGGCCATGGCGAGTGCGCCGTCTGTGCCCGGCTTGGGCGCGATATGCCAGTCGGCTTCCTTGGCAGTCCTGGAAGCATAGGAATCCACGACGACGACCCTGGCGCCCTTCTTCTGCGCTTCCTTGACGATATGCCAGTGATGCAGGTTGGTGGAGACAGAGTTGCAGGCCCAGATGACAATGTATTTTGAATGGATGAAGCTTTCAGGATCGACCCCGGCCGTAGGCCCGACCGTCAGCAGCCATGCGGTACATGAACCTTCACCGCAAAAAGTGCGCTCACAGACCGTGGCACCCAGGCGATTGAAAAAAGCGTCGCCGCCGTTCAACCCATGCACCAGGCCCTGGTTGCCCAGATAGCTTGCAGGCAAGATGGCGCGCGGACCGTATTCATTGATCAGCCCCTGCCAGCGATCGACAATAGTATCCAACGCCTCGTCCCAGGTGATGCGCTCGAACTGCTTGCTACCCTTGGGACCGGTACGTTTCATCGGATATAGCAGGCGATCCGGGTGGTAATGGCGCTTCTCGTAATCCTTCAGTTTGACGCAGAGGCCGCCGCGCGTCATCGGATGGTCGGGATTGCCCTTGACCTCGATCAGCTTGCCCTCCTTAACCTTGTAGACCATGGAGCAGGTATCGGGGCAATCATGCGGGCAACCGCCGTGAAAGGTCTGGACAGATGCGATGCTGGAATCAACAGCCTTGTTCATCTTGCTTTCTCCTCAAACTGATTTTATTTTTAGCTACATTTCTACTGACAAGAATACATTCATGCGCGCAAATAGTCCGCTGGTATCAGCTGCCATAGCTGGCACGCCTATCCTTACTTCGCCGCATGGTTAAAGTATACCGATTAGTATATTCCAACTTATGGAAGATGCAACCCAAAAAAAAGAGGCTCAGTTGAGCCTCTTTTAGATTAACGATTATGGACCGACTACGCGCGACGCCAGGTAGTACCTTGCGGACTGTCTTCCAGGATAATGCCCTGATCCGCCAGTTCTTTGCGGATGCGATCGGCTTCGGCGAAGTTTTTGGATTTTTTGGCTTCGGTTCGGAGCAAAATCATTTCACTAATTTCTTGATTACTGAAGTCAACTGTTAAACTAACATCGCTAAAATCTGTTTGATAGTGACCTGCCTTGGCATTTAAAACGTACTTACCTTGTAAAAATTTCGTAGAATCATCTCCCAGCAACCCCATCAAATTCCCAAGCGCTTTCAGTTGCCCAGCAACCTCCGCCGACTTGCTGCGATTCGCTTCCGTCGCCAGATCGAACAATACTGCCATAGCCTCCGGCGTATTGAGATCATCATCCATGGCTTCTTTAAAACGCTTAGCGTAAGGCGTTGCCCAATCGATCTTGCTCTCGACAGGCGGCACATTCTTTAGCGCTGTGTAAAGCCGAGTCAAAGCCTGGTTCGCATCATCCAAATGCTTATCGGAATAATTCAGCGGACTGCGATACTGCGCACGCAAAATGAAGAAGCGTACAACTTCCGCTTTGTATTTCTTCAGCACTTCCCGAATCGTGAAAAAGTTACCCAGGGATTTGGACATCTTTTCATCGTCGACACGTACAAAGCCGTTATGCATCCAGTAATTAACAAAGGTGCAATCATGAGCGCCCTCAGACTGTGCGATCTCGTTTTCGTGATGCGGGAATTGCAGATCCTGGCCGCCACCGTGGATATCAAAGTGCTTACCAAGATGATGCGCGCCCATTGCCGAACATTCGATATGCCAGCCCGGGCGGCCCTTGCCCCAAGGCGAGTCATAGCTCGGTTCATTCGGTTTGGCGGCTTTCCACAGCACGAAGTCCATGGGATCGCGCTTAAAGGTATCGACTTCGACACGCTCGCCTGCACGCAGGTCTTCCAGAGATTTGCCGGAAAGCTTGCCGTAACCCTCAAAACTATTGACTGAATAAAACACATCGCCATTGTCTGCAGCATAGGCATGGCCTTTTGCAATAAGCTGCCCGATCATGGAAACCATGTCGGCGATATGAGCCGTGGCACGCGGTTCAATGTCCGGGCGCATCACGCCAAGCTTTTCCGCATCTTCATCCATGGCCTGGATAAACTCGTCGGTCAATTCGTGGATGCTGATCCCACGCTCATTGGCACGGCTGATGATCTTGTCATCGATATCGGTGATATTGCGGACGTAGGTCACATCGAACCCTGATGCCCGCAGCCAGCGATTGACCATATCGAACACCACCATCACACGTGCATGGCCAAGATGGCAATAATCGTAGACGGTCATGCCGCACACGTACATGCTGACTTTACCAGCTACGATTGGAATAAATGTCTGCTTTTCACGGGCAATGGAGTTGTAGATTTTGAGCATTTTGGGGAGTTTATAGCAGGCAGAATTCAGGTGTAATTGGAAATTGAAAATTCTGCTGCAAAATTAATCACTAAGAAATGTAATGAGCTATTGGATGTTGAATAGGCTTATTGTTAGAATTGCTACTTATTTGACTAGAAAAGTATATCACAATGCCTCTATCACGCGCTTTGCCTCATGCTTTGTTATTGCTCGTATCCGTATTTGTGTTCGGAGTTGCCCAGGCAGACGACTTGAAAGACATTGCTCAACTTGCAAATCAGGGCCAACAAGCTGCCGCGCTGGAGAAAATCAACACTTATATTGCGGCAAACCCCAAGGATGTACAGGCGCAATTTATCAAGGGCGTGATTCTGGCCGAACAAAACCGTCGCGATGAAGCTATCAAGATTTTTACCGACATCACCACCAAGAATCCTAACCTGCCGGAACCGCATAACAACCTTGCAGTGCTGTATGCCGAGCAAGGCCAGTATGACAAGGCAAGAAAAGCGCTTGAAAATGCTATCAAAACACACCCCAGCTATGCCACTGCACACGAAAACCTGGGTGACATATACGCCCGTATGGCCTCAGAAGCTTACGACAAGGCATTACAGCTGGATAGCGGTAACACCCGTGCCCAGAACAAACTGGCACTGATTCGTGACCTGTTCTCATCCACCAAGAAACCAGTGATGTCAGCAAGCCGCCCTGCGACCAAACCTGCAACTCCGGTCAAGCTGACTGATGTAAAACCAGCGGCAAAACCTGCAGAAGCGCCATCAGCACCTGCAGCAGCCCCCGCGTCTACCGATGCAAGTCCGCAGATCACAGCAGCAGTTGAAAAGTGGGCAAAAGCATGGACAGATCAGGATGTGGAAGGCTACCTTGCAAGTTACAGTTCCAGCTTCAAAACTCCCAAAGGAGAGAGTCGTAGTGCCTGGGAAAACTTGCGGCGTGATCGCATCAGTTCGCCTAAAAGCATTAACGTGGAAATCAGCAATATTAAAATCAGCATGGACAGCAATACGCAAGCGCAGGTGACTTTCAAACAAAACTATCGTGCATCGCATCTGTCACAGCGTACTGGCAAAACCCTGGTCATGACCAACACCAACGGCCAATGGCTTATTGAGCAGGAAATCGCTCAGCGCTGAGTTAAATTGAAAAGTTAATGTACAAACTAAAATTAGTATTCCAGATATTCATAGTTAGCTGCTCGCTTCTGCCGTGGAATGCTACAGCGATCAATCGTGGCAGCTTCGGTGAATTCTTTAGCGGCAGCACATTCAACCCTAACTACATTGAGGAACTCCTGATCAAGAGTCTCATTGAAGTGACACAGGGACGAGTTCAGCAAGCGCTCGACACTACCGAAGAATTACTGAAAAAAGCACCCAACTTCAAGCTGGCCCATCTGGTACGCGGTGATCTTTTGATGGCCCGTGCGCAACAGATCAACTCGTTTGGCAATTCCTCAATCCGCTCGCCTGAAGCCATCCAGGATTTCCAGAATGAAGCTCGCCTAAGACTTGAACATTACATCTCGCAGCAAAAACCACGCGGCTTGCCGGAACCCTTATGGCAAATCGACAACAACCATAAGCATGTTGTTGTAGTCGATGCAGACAAGTCCCGTTTGTACCTCTATCGCAATGAAAACGGCAAACCGGTTTATGTTTCGGATTACTACGTCACATTGGGCAAAAACGGCAGCGATAAATTTGTTGAAGGCGACAAACGTACGCCAATAGGCATTTATTTTGCAGGTACCAAATTAACCAAAGAGTTGCCGGACTTTTACGGTGGCATGGCCTACCCCTTGAACTATCCCAATGAATGGGATAAACATCTGGGGAAGAATGGTTACGGCATCTGGCTCCATGGCACCCCCCGTGACACATACAGCAGACCACCGCTAGCCAGTGACGGTTGCCTGGTGATGGCAAACCCGGAACTGAAATCCCTGGAGCCCATCTTAAAAAACGGCAGGACTTTGTTCGTCATTGCCAACAATATGAAGTGGCTGGAGGAAAATCAGGTTTCGCAGCAGAAAGAATCACTGGCCAAAGCTCTGGAAACCTGGCGCAAGGATTGGGAATCCCAGAACACTGAGCGCTATATTGATCATTATTCGAAAAACTTCTTCAGCCAGAGTACGGATTATGAAGGCTGGATAAATCACAAACGCCGTGTGCAGGCCAGCAAGCCCAATGTTGAGATCAAGCTGTCAAACGTCAGCATGTTGCGTTACCCCAACAGCAAGCAGGAAATGGCCGTAGTTAATTTTGAGCAATCATTCAAGAGCAACCATCTTGATAGCCGCATGCTGAAACGCCAATATTGGGTATTGGAAAACAACAACTGGAAAATCATGTACGAAGGTCCAGGCTGATTTCCTTTTACCTATCCATCATTTACAGACCTGAATATTAAGGAAAACTCGTGGTAAAACTACATACTAACTTCGGCGTTATTACAATTGAACTCGACGCAGAGAAAGCACCGATTACGACCGCCAACTTTTTGGAATACGTTGAAAGCGGCTTCTACGCCAACACTATCTTTCATCGCGTGATTGATGGTTTCATGATTCAAGGTGGCGGTTTTGAGCCGGGCATGCGTCAAAAACCGACCAATGCAACGATTAAGAATGAAGCAGACAACGGCCTGAAAAACGATATCTACACGATTGCAATGGCCCGCACACCAAGCCCGGACTCAGCAAGCAGCCAATTCTTCATCAACGCCAATGATAATGACTTCCTGAATTTCACCGCTCCAACTTCACAAGGCTGGGGTTACTGCGTATTTGGTAAGGTGGTTGAAGGCACAGAAATCGTTGATGCCATCATCAAAGTAAAAACCGGCAGCAAGAGTGGTCACCAGGATGTGCCTCTCGAAGATGTAATCATCGAGCGCGCTGAAGTCGTATAATTCGCGCCCGTTGATCATGCCTCCTATCGGAAATGAAGAGCCTCACACACTATTCATTTCCGATTTGCATCTGTGCGAGTCGAGGCCTGCCATTACGGAGCAGTTCATCAGCTTTATCGACAGCACCGTCAGGCAGGCTGATGCGCTTTATATACTTGGGGATTTATTCGAGTATTGGGCGGGAGATGATGACCTGGATGACAGTCACCACCAAAGCGTTATCCAAGCGCTGAGCCGACTTGCCGAACACGGTGTTGCCTGTTATTTCATCCATGGGAACCGTGACTTCCTGCTGAATCAAGGGTTCTCAGCAGCAGCCAGACTGCAACTGCTGAAAGATCCCACCCTGCTCACTCTGTACGGCCATAGCGTGTTACTCAGCCATGGCGATGCACTTTGCACAGACGATGTCGCCTATCAGAATTTTCGTGCGCAGGTACGTGAACCAGCCTGGCAACAACAGTTTCTCAGCCAGCCCCTGCCGGCCAGGAAAAAACAAATCGAAGCATTGCGCCTGCGTAGCGAACAAGAGAAATCCAACAAGTCTGAAACCATCATGGATGTTAATGATGAAGCAGTCTCGGCGTTACTGAGAGCGCAAGGCTATCCAGAGATTTTCATCCATGGGCATACGCACAGGCCAGCAATGCATCCGCTGGAAATAGACCGGCACCACATCGAGCGCTGGGTGCTGGGCGACTGGTATGAACAGGGCAGTTGTCTACGTTTGGATATCAACGGCTGCACAGCCTTGCATCTTGATGGGTTGATCAATTAGCCAGCGATGAAAACCATCATCGTCTGTGTGAATCATCGCGCAAACCCAAACCAGCCTTCATGCGGAGCAAAGGGTGGCTTGGAAATTGCGGATTGCATAGAAGCAGAGATTGCCAGGAACCAGCTGAATATCAGCATCGAGCGATTGAACTGCCTGGGGTTCTGCGATCGCGGACCCAACCTTAAAATCCTGCCGGATGGCCGCTTTGTCTATGCTGCACGACTTGCTGACATTCCGGCATTAATCAGTGATGCTTCTGGATTAACAGGAGCAGAGTAGGATCACTGCAGATTTGATCGATTGGCGGCTATGCTGCCAATGGCTCGTAACCAGGGATCTTGGATTCATCAACTTCATCGATTTGCTCGGGTTCCAAGAACTTTTCTGCATAGCGCAGATAGATTTTTTCGCGAACGAATATATCGAACAGATCCGGATCGATATGATGATCCAGTTTCATCTTACCCAGGATATGCAGGGACTCCGTAAGAGTCTTGGCCTTCTTGTAAGGCCGGTCGCGTGAAGTCAGGGCCTCGAAAATATCGGCAATCCCCATGACTCTTGCGGGCACCGACATCTGCTCTCGCGTCAGTCCACGGGGATAACCCTTGCCATCCATACGTTCATGATGCCCACCGGCGTATTCAGGCACACGCTTCAGATCCTTCGGATAAGGCAGCGATTCCAGCATGTTGATCGTGACTACAATGTGGTTATTGATAATGGTGCGCTCTTCTGCCGTTAGCGTACCGCGCGAGATATTAAGGTTATAGACCTCTTCTTCACTGAGAAATGGGACGAGTTCGCCATCTTTGTTGATGATCCTGTACGAAGCAATATCCTTGATGCGTTGCTGATGCTCCGGCGTCATAAACTCACCGCCCAGGTTGGCGTTCTTGAGAAACTCCAGATCATCATCCCATTGCTGTAACTGTGCCTGATGCTGAATCTCCATCGTTGCAATGGCATCATCGCTTTGCTCGGACTTCAACGCTTCAATCTGTTTGCGCAGCATGTCAACTTCAGCCTGTTTCTTCAATAGTTCGAAACGCTGCTCGATCAGATGAATACGATCAAAAATGGCAGAAAGCTTGGTTGGTTTATCCATCACCGACTCCGGAGTCGTGACCTTGCCACAATCATGAAGCCAGGCCGCAATGCGCAACTCGTAAATGTCTTTCTCTGACATAGTGAAGCTCTTAAGCGGGCCGACTTTGGTTTTATTGGCAGCATCTGCCAGCATCATGGTCAACTCCGGCACTCGCTGGCAATGACCGCCGGTATAAGGAGACTTCTCATCGATCGCATCGGCGATCAGTTCGATAAACGCCTCAAAAAGATTCTTCAGGCCTTCGATCAGATTGTGGTTTGTCAGCGCGACCGCGGCCTGCGAAGCCAGCGATTCGACCAGTTGCTGGTTTTCTTGCGAGAAAGGGATGATTTCCTTGCTTACGGGGTCGATTGCATTGATCAGTTGCAGCACACCGATGATTTCATTCTCATGATTCTTCATCGGAATCGTCAAAAATGATTTAGAACGATAGCCGGTTTGCTCATCGAATTTGCGTGTGCCGGAAAAATCGAAACCTATCTCTTCGTAGGCGTCTTTGATATTGACCGTGCAATCATTGAGTACAGTGTAGGCAGCCACCATATTCACATTTGGCGAATTGTCCGCGAGATAAAGCGGCAGTGGAGGGAAAGGGATCTCCTTGCCTGTCGTGCCGCCCATCTCAACGCCAAGGGTCAGGTTGCGCATGATCTCGAACTTGAGGCCCCGGTCTTCCGTTACGGTATACAGGGTTCCGCCATCAGCATTGGTAATTTCTTTTGCACCGAGCAGTATCATTTCCATCAATCGCGAATGATCGCGCTCGGCAGATAGTGCAACGCCTATAGCATTAAGTCTGTCGAGTCTTTGTAGTAACTCTTGCTGATCGGACATGCTGCCGGACTCCCTGTTGACTGCTCCCTATGCATTAGCAGTAAGTGACTGATTAACCGGGTGAGAAATAGAATTCCATCTTGATACCGGCAAGTTCAACCACATCATGGTCTTTCAATGGGTATGCCTGGCCGCCAACTGAAGCCCCATTGACCGATGGGAATGTCTCTCCCTCGACATGGGTAATGAAATAGCCTTGTGGGCGCTTGGTGATTACCGCCACTTGTACGCCCGGTTTCCCTAGAGTAGTGAGCGCCTTGCTCAGCACCAGCTCTTTACCCATGCTCGCACCGTTCAAAACCTGTAGTTTCGCCACTGATTGTTGAGGACTTTCGGGCGCAGGCTTAGCGGCTTCTACCGCAGGTTTCGATGCCAACTCCACAGTCTCAGGCATTACCGGTTTCATGGAAGACGGCCGGATGATCATGGTTTTCTCAAAGTCTTCCTGCCCGGCAGCCTGGGATGCAGCTACCTCATTGATATATTTAAGCTGGTATTTTCCCAGCTCGATTACATCGCCATGCTGCAAGACATGCCTGGCCACTGATTTACCGTTCACCAGGGTACCGTTGGTGCTGCCAAGGTCTTCCAGAAACGAGTCGTTGCCGATAGTATTGATCGCGGCATGCTCACCACTCACTGCCAGGTTATCAATATGGATATCGTTAGTTGGTCGACGACCGATTGTCATCCGCTCTTTTTCAAGCAGGATGTCCCCAAGAAAAGCACCGTCTAACGAAAAAATGAGCTTAGCCATGTTTCACCCTACTATTTTAGCCAATTGAGAAAGTTGTCATACCAGCTCTGTTCAGCAGTAAACGGCTTGAGTACTCTTGCCAGTATGACCGAAATATTGTCTTTTCCACCGTTATCATTCGCCATCTGCACCAACTGGTTTGCCGCCAATTCAAGATTGGCTGACAAACCTGCCAACGTGGCATGAATGTCTACATCGTCCACCAGATCAGTCAAACCATCCGAGCAGATCAGATAGATATCTCCCACCTCAACATCGTACTCATGCAATTCCAGTTCTACTGTCGGGTCTATGCCAACGGCCCGTGTGACCAGATTCTTGTTATTCGATACCTTTGCTTGTTCCGGCGTGATCAAACCGGATTTCAGCTGCTCCTGAAGCAGGGAATGATCTTCAGTGATTTGCTGAAATTGTTCACCGCGCAACCGGTACATCCGTGAGTCGCCAACATGCCCGACCAGCACCTTGTTGTTGGTAAACAGCGCTGCGACCAAAGTGGTGCCCATTCCCGCGCATTGCGGCTGCGACTCGGAAACACTAAAAATGGAGGCGTTGGCCTTGGCCGCTGCCTCCATCAACAACAAACTCTCGGCTTGCATGCCACTCACAGGATCAAGCTGACCGGGATCAAGTTGCAACATTTCATCTTTGAGCTCGGCGACTATCGTCAATACGGCGATCTCACTTGCCACTTCACCCGCCTTGTAGCCCCCCATACCGTCTGCCAGCACCAGCAGGCCGATCTCGACATCACTGGCCACGGCATCTTCGTTATGATCCCGGCGCTGCCCTACATCGCTCAGGCGCACCACTTCCAACACACCAGTCAAATCCATACTCAATTTACCTGACCAAGACAACGGCGAATATCGGCAGCGATCTCACCACCCCTGGCATAACGCTTGTCAGCATCTTTTTCGAGCATGCGATCAATGATGTCCGAGAGACATTGGGATATCTCCGGATTCAACGTTCGGATGTTAGCGTGCGGTTCACTGGCTATCTTGAACATCAAGGTTGCCATTGAATCGCCGGTAAAAGGCAACTGGCCAACAGCAAGTTGGTAAAACATCACCCCTAATGAGAACAAATCAGAACGTCCGTCGACTTTCTTGCCAGACAACTGCTCAGGCGACATATAGCTTGGAGTTCCAAGCACCATGCCAGTCTTGGTTTTTGATGAGTCGGTGATTCTTGCAATGCCAAAATCCGTTACCTTGACACTACCGGTCTCCGGTTCGTACATGATATTGGCCGGCTTGATATCACGATGCACCACATTATTACCGTGCGCATAATCCAGCGCATCGGCAGTTTTGATGATGATATCCGCCACCTTTGCAATGGGTAACAGATTGTCCGCCTTGGTAAAGGGCGCCAGATCCTTACCTTTCAGGAACTCCATCGCAATAAAGGCCAGGTCATGTTCTTCACCCGCGTCATACATCGTCACAATATTGGGATGGTTTAAACGGCCGGCTGTCTCAGCCTCACGGAAAAAGCGCTCTTTCACTTCATCCAATTCATCGGGCTCAAATTCCTGTGCAAGGGCCATGGTCTTGATTGCCACTACCCGGCCAATCTTCGGATCCTTACCAAGATAAACCACACCCATGGCACCCTTACCCAGCTCTTTCTCAATTTGATAGCGGCCCAGCATCGGCTTCTCGACGGTACCGTCATTCAAAATCATGGTGCTGGAATTAGTACGTCCGCCACCGCTTCCTCCAAGAATTACAGTTTCCGCCATGGCCCTGGAGCGGGCCAGTCGCTGCTCCAGATCCTTATATTTAGGATTGTAGTCAGCCATGTAGTTAAATACGGACTCAGCCTTATTGAACTGGCGCTTACGCTCGAAGTCCAGCGCCAGGTTGTAGAGCACATCCATCACGCTGTCATCCATCGGGCATTTACGCAGGCGGTCAAACGCCATATCCAATTGGCCCTGGCTCTGGAACATCAGTGCAAGATTCCGGTTACTTTCCGCAGATTCGGCCTCAGACTTGGCTTTGCCTTTTTCCGTCATCAGGAAGCGTTTGGTTGTGAGGAGCGCATGTCCAATGACAAGCAATGCTGCCGGTGCCATCAGTTGCAGCCACATGCCGCTCTGGGTCATCAACACGAAATGCGCAACGACCAAGGCGATCAACAAGGCCACAGTCAGGCCGGCAGCCGTCCCCGCATTTAGCCGCGGAAGCAGCAGGATGAGATAGAGTGCGATCAACAGCCAGGCGCCGCGTTCGGCCCAGAAAGCCCATGAGGGCGAGACAAAGAAATCTTCGTTGAGAATACTGGCAACTGAATGTGCAAGTGTCTCGATCGGCTTCATGCTCGATGATATAGGCGTGATCTGGCTGTCACCGATCCCATCTGCGGTAGCGCCGATCAGAACGATACGATCGCGATATTTCTCAACCGGGATTTTGCCGCTGTAGACATCATAGAATGAATCAACCGGAAAGGCTGGGCGTCCGTCAGTCGCATCATAGAAAAAGGTATTCATCTGCAAATAAGGATCGGTTGCAATGTTCAACTTGCCCAGTTTGACGCCCTCGCCCAGGCGCACTTCAATATCCTGCGGCTGCAGATTCAGGTATTTTGCTGCGATCTGGATAGACAGGGAAGGATAGTATTTGTCGTAATGTGCGAGGATAAGCGGTTCGGAGCGAATCGCGCCATCCACATCAGGGTTTGCATTCAAATGACCAATGGCCGCAGCATTTTCACCGATTTCGGCAATCGGCGGCAGCGCTGCGATGGTGGGGATCGGCAGCAGCCCGATATCTTCAGCACCGACCCGATCCAGTATCTTGCTCAAGCTATTCCTGGAGACATACTCAGGTAGCGGTTTATCCGGGTTGCCCCTTGGCTCGCCAACGATGAACGGCATGGCCAAAACCACATTCCCTGCGTTCTTGAAGCTGTCAGCCAGTTTGGCATCGGTGTTGAGTTGCGACTCGGCTTCTTTGATCAGCGTTTTGAGCTCCCCAAGCTCCAGGGCTTCCGCATCTGCCCCAATGCCTGGGGTCGGGATATTTTCAACGAACGCTGAAATTTTATTGATATAGACGAGACCGGGATCGATCTGCGGCTCTACAAAGAACACCGTGTTACCGATAACCTTTGCCTGCGCAGCCGCCAGCATATCGGTCATTTTGGCATGCACATCACGCGACCAGGGCCAGCGGCCAATATTGGCAATACTCTGATCGTCGATCGCGATGATGGCAACTTTATCGCCGGCAACCCTGGTAGTAGCCTGAACACCCCAGTCGTATGCGACACGCTCAAGACTTTGCAATATGGCACTGCCACCAGCCAAGAGAAACAGCAGTGAAATGATGACCCCGGCAAACCAATCAGACTTCCAAAAAGACCGTTTCAACCCTGCTCTCCCTATTATTCTATGCAGTGGCGATTATTCTTTACAATTACATCCTATAAGTCTGATATTACACGTGATTTTTTTTAAAAAGAAGCGATTCAAATTAAAAGCCGGGTAAATAACGTGCAAGCGTGACAAAAATTGGCGCCTGTCAAAACCAGGCTGGCTTATTTGCGTTGATTAACCTCATGTGGACGGGCTTCTGCAGCCAATTTGTCCAACACGCCGTTCACATATTTGTGACCATCGATGCCACCATAAATCTTCGCCAGTTCGACGCCTTCATTGATAGCGACACGATAAGGGATACTGAGATCGTAAATCAGCTCATATGCTGACAGGCATAGAATGGCATGTTCGACCGGACTCAGCTCGGCAACCGCACGGTCGACATACACCGCAATGCGCTGCTCCAGATCAGACATGTGTTCAGCCACACCTTCAATCAATTGACGAAAGAAAGCTTCATCGGCGCGATGGAAATCGACATCATCGGCCATATCCCGAATGATCTTACGCAGCTCTGACTGGTTCATCAGACCCTGGTAGATACCCTTCAGCGCCAGTTCGCGTGACTTACGGCGATTTTTTCCGCCTTTTGCTGCTTTGGCTGGCACCGCTTTGTTCTCAATCGTGCTCATAACTGTTTGAACAAGTTGACCATCTCAATCGCGACAGCAGCAGCTTCTGCACCTTTAATCGACATACGCGCCAGTGCCTGGTCATCATCTTCCGTCGTCAGAACAGCATTAGCCACCGGAATACCCGTATTGAGCTGCACTTCTGAAATGCCGCGCGCAGACTCATTCGACACGACTTCAAAATGATAGGTTTCGCCACGGATAATCGCGCCAAGCGCTATCAGGGCATCATATTGCTTGCTATCTGCCATGTGGTGCAAAACCAGAGGCGTCTCTAACGCACCTGGCACGGTAGCGACGGTAATAGCATCATCTGCAACACCGAGCTTGATCAGTTCGGCCTTGCATGCAGACAGCAGGCCATCCCCGATATCGCTATTGAAACGTGATAAAACGATGCCGATACGCATGCCTTTGCCATCTAAGTTGATTTCTATTTCTCTCACACAAACCTCGAACTATGACGCGGATTGCATAAGCAGCCCGCAAATTGGAAAAGTAGGATTATAAAATAATCAAGCGCTTATTGCTGTGTTAATTGCTGCTACCGGGTTGAGCCAGCACAAGCTCTGCATGCCTGTAGCAATCCTCCGTGTGATCGTTCACCATGCCGACAGCCTGCATCATGGCATAGCAGATGGTAGAGCCGACAAACTTGAAACCGCGCTTGCTCAAGTCTTTGGACATGGCATCGGAATGTGACGTTTTTGTGGGAATTTCGCTATGTGCATGCCAATGGTTGATGATGGGGCGGCCATCGACGAAGCGCCACAGATAGGCATCGAAACTGCCGAACTCAGCCTGCACCTGTAAAAACAGGCGTGCATTGTTGATGGCAGCGGCGACTTTCAGGCGATTGCGGACTATGCCTGCATCGGCAAGCAATAACGCCACCTTGGCATCATCATAAAGCGCGACTTTCTCAGGATCGAAGCCATCAAATACCTCACGGTATCGAGGCCGCTTCTGCAAAATGGTATGCCAGCTCAAACCGGCCTGCGCGCCTTCGAGAATCAGAAATTCGAATAAGCTGCGGTCGTCATGCACAGGCACGCCCCACTCGTTATCGTGATAATCAATATCGAGTGGGGTCCTGGGCCAAATACAACGCAGTTTGGTCACGATACCTTTTAGTGGAAAAGTATCCAGGCTTTTTGCAGTGTGCTCCAGATACCGTAACTGATAGGAATACCAACGGCAATCCAGGCAACGGTTGCCAGTATCGGATGGCTCCGGCCGTTACCGTTCTGGTTAGCCGCTTCGGCAGAGACAGACTTGTCATGAGATATCTTGCGTTCGGCCTCAAGCTCGGCATCGGTCATATAGTGCTTGTCTGCCACCGGGCGCACCAGCAGATTACATACCAGGCCGATCAGCAACAAGGCCGCCAGCATATACATGATGACGTTATAGGCTTCGTTCGCCGGCACGCCCTGATCAAGCTGATAGTCACGCATGTAATTGACAATGACCGGACCAAGGATACCTGCTGTCGCCCAGGCGGTAAGTAAGCGGCCGTGAATCGCACCTACATGCTGTGTGCCAAAAATATCCGCCAGATAAGCCGGAATGGTGGCAAAGCCGCCGCCATACATCGTCAGGATGATGCAGAAGATACCGGCAAACAAGGCAACACTGCCGATGCTGCCAGCCCATGGTGAAGATACATAGAGCATGAAACCGAGCGCGAAGAAGATGATATACGTCAGTTTGCGTCCGAGATAATCTGAGGATGATGCCCAGCCGATACGGCCAAGAATATTGAAGAAGGACAGCAAGCCGGCAAAGCCTGCGCCAATCGCTGCGACCTGGATCAATTGATCGCTGGAAAGCTCGCTCAATCTGCCGGTCACCCCGATCAGGGCGCCGCCGAACACTTCCTGCAGCATCGGCGAAGCCATGCCGATGACACCGATACCTGCACTGACGTTCAGGCACAACACCGCCCACAACAGCCAGAATTGTGGCGTCTTGTGTGCTTCATTCACATGCACATGACGATTGGTGATCATGGCATTGCCATTAGTTGCCGGAGGCGTCCAGCCTTCTGGCTTCCAGCCGGAAGGCGGCACACGATAACCCAGCGCACCTATCATCATGGCAATGAAATAAACCACCCCCATGGTGGCAAACGTTTCCCATACACCGACAGAAGTCGGCGTTGCATAGAAATTCATCAAGGTATTGGCCAATGGCGCACCGATCATCGCACCGCCGCCGAAACCCATGATCGCCATACCCGTTGCCATGCCGCGACGATCTGGAAACCATTTGATCAAAGTTGAAACTGGTGAGATATAGCCCAAGCCAAGACCGATGCCGCCAATGACGCCCGATCCAAGCAGCATCAGCCAGAGCTGATGGGTATAAACGCCCAATGCCGTCAGCAGCAGTCCGCCGCCCCAGCATACCGCCGCAACGGCGCCGGCCTTGCGCGGCCCGGCATGTTCCAGCCAGTGCCCAAACACCGCCGCAGAGGTGCCGAGCAACACGAAAAACAGGGTAAACATCCAGCCGAGGTCGCTTACCTTCCAATCGCAGTCGGTGACGAACAAACGTGCCAGGAAACCGACATCTTCAGCGCAGGCCAAAGGTGCATCGATGCCGATCGCTTTGGACAACGGCAGCCAGAAAACGCTGAATCCATACGCCATGCCGATAGACAAGTGTATGGCCAATGCCGCCGGCGGCACCAGCCAGCGGTTGAAACCCGGGGCTGCAATGATTCGTTCCTTGGAAAAAAACCCTGACATTTACCTCTCCCATCCAGTACTGATTATTTTTATCTTTGATATTGAATATTAAGACTTGAGCTTGCAAAAGCATTTAGAAAGATAGTCATATAAAAACAGAAAAATGGCAATTACTTGCGCAGGTTTATTCATTGTCATAAATATGTCACATTAGCGTCATATAGTAGCGATAACTACCGAAAGCATATGAAAAAGGATTCTGACTATGCCAGCCAATATACTTGTTGTTGAAGACGAACCAGCGATTCAGGAGTTACTAGCGCTCAACCTCACCCAAGCCGGTCATAACGCGATGCGGGCCTTGAGTGTAGAACAGGCACAGCTACTGATTCGCGAAGCTTTACCGGACCTGATCATCCTGGATTGGATGTTGCCCGGCATGAGTGGCATCGATTTCTCACGCAAGCTCAAAGCCGATGAATTGACCAAATCGATTCCTATCATCATGCTGACAGCGCGCGGTGAAGAAGCCGATAAGGTTCGAGGCCTGGAAGTTGGCGCAGATGATTACGTCACCAAACCTTTCAGCCCGCGTGAATTGAATGCGCGCATCAAAGCGGTGCTTCGTCGCCGCGCACCGCAAATGACCGACGACCCGATCGAAGTCGGCGGATTGCGCCTGGACCCTATGACACACCGCGTTTCCGGGAATGGTGCAACACTGGATCTGGGCCCAACAGAATTCCGCTTATTACATTACTTAATGTCCAACCCTGAGCGCGTACATTCACGCAGCCAGGTATTGGATCGTGTCTGGGGCGACCGCGTATTCGTCGAAGATCGTACTGTAGACGTGCATATCCGCCGTTTACGCCGCGCACTGACAGATACCGGCCATGAGCAATTGATTCAAACCGTGCGAGGTGTTGGCTACCGTTTCTCGGCGCACTAGCTCATAATATGCAGCGTTTCGTTTCATAAAGTTAACGCGTGCAAGATATTCGCTGGAGTGCTTTTTGGCTCGCCCTTGTTCTCATATTCGTTTGCCTGATACTCTGGGCATCGCGCGGCGCCGTCACCGCACTGGTCGTATTCGGATTAGCTGTCAGCATTTATCTGGGCAGCCATCTCTACTGGCTGCACAAACTCAACCGCTGGTATAAAAAACCTCATCTATCTACCATCCCCAACGGAACCGGCATCTGGGAAGATATTTTTGCCGACATCTACCACCAGCAGCGCAAACACAACCGCAGCCAGGCCCAAATCAGCTCTGCTCTGGATAGATTCCGGCATGCAGCAAGCGCCTTGCCCGACGGCGTCGTACTGCTCAATGGCGAAGATAAGATTGAATGGTGCAATCCGCCTGCTGAAAAACAGTTGGGCCTGGAGCTAAGCAAGGACACCGGCCAGCCGATTACTTATCTGGTCCGTCACACGGGTTTCCTGAAATATCTGCAAGACCAGGACTACTCGGAACCGATCAAACTGAAATCCTGGCGTAATCCTGAAATCACCCTGGAAATTCAACTGGTGCCTTTTGGCGGCAAGCAAAAATTGCTTATCTGCCGCGATATTACCCAAATAGAAAAACTCGAAATCATGCGACGCGACTTTATCGCCAACGTTTCGCATGAACTACGCACACCGCTCACAGTCGTCGGCGGCTTTCTTGAAACGCTGATGGATATGGATGGCGCAGTGCCCGAAGGCACCCGCAACTATTTCAAGATGATGAGCGACCAGACTGGCCGCATGCGCCATTTGATTGAAGATTTGCTGACACTTTCGCAATTGGAAAGCGGCGCCACAGTGACACAGGACACTGAAATCGACATGAACTCCCAACTCAATATGCTGATGAACGAAGCGCAAAGCCTGAGCAGCGGCAGGCACAAAATATCGATTGAAGCAGACCCCACCATTTCGCTTTCAGGTGCTGCGGAAGAATTGCACAGCGCGCTGGGCAACCTGGTCAGCAACGCCATCCGTTACACACCGGAGGGGGGCGAGATCAAATTGATATGGCGCATGCGCGGACAGGAAGCCGTCTTCAGCGTCAAGGACAGCGGCATCGGCATTGAGCAAAAACATATCGACAGGCTGACGGAGCGGTTCTATCGCGTGGATCGCAGCCGCTCACGCGAGACCGGCGGCACAGGCCTCGGCCTTTCCATCGTCAAGCACATCCTCACACGCCATCAGGCCCGGCTCGAGATCGAAAGTGTATTGGACAAGGGCAGCACCTTCAGCGTAGTCTTTCCAAAAAGCAGGATAGTGATTAAACAACCTAATTAGAACAAGCGCTGACGATGCCAAAAACATTCGGGATTAATAAACTCAGAAAACTCCGTTCCTGCTTCATCATCTCATTCAGCACCCTGATACTTAGCGCTTGCGCCTCCAGCCTTCCAGGCAAAGACAAACCGGTACCCGAACAAAAGGACCGTACAACACTCAACCAGCTTGGGAAATCAGACTTCGACCGCATGGCCGATGTTGAAATGCGTGAAAACACCGAAAGCCTTAAAGCCTTGATGGTGAAACTCTATAAACGCAACCCGCAGGAACTCAGGAAAACCACCTCAAGCCCACTGGAAAAAATGGTGGACTGGGTGTTCGACGGCAATCACAACTGGAAATTCGAATCCATCCAGAACAAGCAGGAACTCGACGCCATCTTCCTGGCATTCAATCCAGAATACGAAGGCGACCGCGTCCTGCCTTTTATCGTCGGCCTGCAAACCATGCTGATTACAGCACATGGCGGCAGAACCGAATTTTACCTGCAAGACGCCATAGACCCGCAGAAAATCTACAACGCCGCCCGCAACGTCGAAATCGCCGCCTGGAAACTCTCCAACGCCCGAGACGTCAACGGCAAACTCTATCTGCTCACCAATGAGATCAACGAAAAAGAACGCAACCTCAGCTTCGAAAGAGAATTCGGCAAAATCGTCGGCCGCACAGATTTATTTGCCATTGCGTTAGCGGAAAAATCACAACGATTTATTAGCCGAGTATTTCAGAACTTAGCAACGGCAGTGTTTTTGCCCTTCTAAATACTAAAGTCACCTCTAGACTCCTGCTTTCGCAGGAATGACAAAATTCAGGTGGTTTTATTTTTCTGCCCTCTGACGCGCCGAGTAGCGCAGGGATGGTTGGGAGGTTTCGGCGAGCACTGTTTGAAGTCCGCAGTCGCTTACGTTTTGTATGAGCGACTAGGCTGAGTTGCGCAGCCGCCAATCATCACGAGCAACGCAGGATAGAAGCGGAAGGGGCTGCCCTTTGCTTTGGTTACTTTCCTTTGGGCAAGCAAAGGAAAGTAACTCGCCGGTCGGGCGAGACCGACGTCAACGCTTACGATGCAATTGTCTTGACTTACAACGCAACAGTTTGTAATACTGTAACAGTATTACAAACCAAGGAGATTGTTATGGCCCCTACAATTCGTATTGACGAAGAAGTCTATAGCTGGCTTCAAAGTAACGCAAAGCCCTTTGAGGATACTCCAAATTCAGTTTTGAGACGTCTAGCAGGAATAGAAGTATCTATGACACATTCGGTGAAAAATAATATGGCTGATACTACAGCGCACCAAATAAACAACGGGAGTAAGAACAACAAGCGAAGCCCAACCTCTAAGTCCGGCCGAATGGGACTAACTGGGAAACAGCTAAATAAAGAATGGCAAGTTGGTGCACACCATGCCTTATTTAGTAAAGAAGGATCTTGGTATGAAAACTTGGAAACTTTCCCCGGAGCCTTCTTTGACCCTAGAGGTTATGTACTATTCAAAACCGAAGAAGAGTACAGAAAAAACCCATACATCAAGGTGGGTAAAAAAACCAATGTGCCAAAGGGGATTGCATCAATGCCCAACTACGTAATAAAAGCTTAATGATTTATGTCCAAAGTACTACTGTAGAAAATTTACAGTAGTACCTTCTCTATCCCACCATTATTCGCCTTATGCACATATTCCTGCATCCAGTTGGCCCCCAGCACATGCTTAGCCATCTCAACGACGATGTAATCCGCTTGCACACCTGTATCTTCACCATACCGCGCTAAACCCTGCAGGCATGACGGGCATGAAGTCAGGATCTTCACATCCTGCTCCGGTGCACCCGGCGTCAGGCCAAGCTTCTCCATCCCCTTCTCCAGTTCTTCCTGCTTGCGCATTTTCACTTGAGTCGCAATATCAGGACGAGCCACCGCGAACGTGCCTGACTCGCCGCAGCAACGGTCGTTCAGCGCAACGTCCTGCCCCATCAGGGCATTGGTGACTTTAAGCGGCGCATAAGTCTTCATCGGGCTATGGCATGGGTCGTGATACATATAGCGCGTACCTGTCACGCCTTCGATCTTCATACCTTTTTCCATCAGGTACTCGTGGATATCAAGCAGGCGGCAACCCGGGAATATCTTCTCGAATTCGTATTTCTGCAATTGATCCATACACGTACCGCAGGAGACGATGACAGTCTTGATATCCAGGTAATTCAGCGTGTTGGCGATGCGATGGAACTGCACGCGGTTCTCCGCCGTGATCTGCTGGCCCTTGTCATGATTGCCGGAGGCGGTCTGCGGATAGCCGCAGCACAGGTAGCCTGGTGGTAAGACAGTGACCGCCCCCACTTCATACAGCATGGCCTGCGTAGCCAGCCCCACGGTTGAGAACAGACGCTCGGACCCGCAACCGGGGAAGTAGAACACCGCATCGGAATCCTCATTGGTCTTTTGCGGATTACGAATTACCGGCACCATGGTGTCGTCCTCAATGCCCAGCAGCGCACGCGAAGTCTTGGTCGGCATGGCTTTCGGCATTGGCCGGTTGAGGAAATGGATCACCTGCGCCTTGATCTCAGGCTTGCCTAATGTGGCAGGTGGGCGCTTCTTGAACGCAGTCAACAGACCCAGCTTCTGGAAGACGGCATGCCCCAGGCGCTGTGCGCGATAGCCGAAACCGACCATGGCAGCGCGCATCAGCTTGATGGTCGCGGGGTCTTTCATGTTCAGGTAGCTCATCGCCAGCGTAGTGCCGGGATTGAAATGCTTCTTGCCCTGCTCACGCAGGAAGTTACGCATGGCAATCGACACATCGCCGAAATCGATATCGACCGGGCACGGATTCAGGCACTTGTGGCAGACCGTGCAATGGTCGGCAACATCGTTGAACTCATCGAAATGTTTCAATGAAATACCGCGACGCGTCTGCTCTTCGTAGAGAAAAGCCTCGATCAGCAATGAAGTGCCGAGAATCTTGTTGCGCGGTGAGTACAGGAGATTCGCGCGCGGCACGTGCGTCGTACATACCGGCTTGCATTTTCCGCAACGCAAACAATCGCTGATGGAATCGGCAATCTCGCCAATCGCGGATTGCTCCATGATGATGGATTCCTGCTCCAGCAGGCCGAACGATGGCGTATAGGCATTGTGCAAACCGGAACCTGCCATCAGCTTGCCTTTGTTGAAACGGCCTTCAGGATCGACCTTCTGCTTGTACTTGGCAAAAATCTCTATGGTCTTGTCATCCAGGAACTCCATCTTGGTGATACCGATACCGTGTTCACCGGAAATCACGCCATCCAAACTTTTTGCCAGCGTCATGATGCGTGCAACGGCGTGGTGCGCAGTCTGCATCATCTCATAGTCATCGGAATTGACCGGAATGTTGGTGTGCACGTTACCGTCGCCGGCATGCATATGCAGCGCAACAAATACACGGCCCTTGAGCACCTGCTTATGGACTTCATCCATGCGCTCAAGAATCTTCTGGTACTCACGGCCGGTAAAAATAATCTCCAGAGGCTTCTTCAGTTCACGCTTCCAGGAGATACGCACCTGGTGTTCCTGCACGGCACGGAAAACATTCTCAACAGCTAGGTCGGCAAACTCTTTCCCTAGGACGGAGACAGGAGCATCGAGGTTATCCAGGACATTGCGCCAGTGCGTGCGCACCTGGACGACATGTTCCAGCGATTGCCTGCGCTTTGCTTCCAGCATCTCCGGGTTGGATTCGCCGTCTTCATCCTTCAGCAGCGGCAAATCACCTTCCAGGAAGTTTTCCAGGGCCACAGCCAACTGAAGCTTGTTCTGGATGGAAAGCTCGATATTGATACGTTCGATGCCATCGGAGTAATCGCCCAGTCGCGGCAATGGAATCACCACATCCTCGTTGATCTTGAAGGCATTGGTATGCTTGGCGATCGCGGCGGTACGCGCACGATCCAGCCAGAATTTCTTGCGTGCGTCGGCGGAGACAGCAATGAAGCCTTCGCCGCCACGGGCATTGGCCAAACGTACGATATGCGAAGCCGCCTCGCCTACGCCGTTTTCGTCATCGCTGGCGATATCGGCAATCAACACCATTTTCGGGCGTTCGTTACGCGTGGCCTTGGTCGCATAGCCGACTGCCTTCAGATAGCGCTCATCCAGGTGCTCCAAGCCTGCCAGCAGGGTATTCGGGTGCGCATCAAGATAATCCTTGATCTCGACAATTGCAGGAACAGCAAGCGCCACATGGCCGAAGAACTCCAGGCAGACGGTACGCACATGCTTGGGCATGCGATGCAGGATGAAGGTCGCAGAAGTAATCAGGCCATCACAGCCTTCTTTCTGGATGCCGGGCAAACCGGCAAGGAATTTATCGGTCACGTCCTTGCCCAAGCCGATTTTACGGAAGCTTGGACCGGGAATTTCCAGAATCTCAGGTTCGGATTGCAGTGTTTTACCATCGATGTCGTAACGGCTGATTTTGAAGCGGGCCATGGGGATATCGTGAATCTTGCCCAGGTTATGGTCCAGTCGCTCGACTTCCATCCAGGTCGCATCCGGCGTGACCATGCGCCAAGAGGCGAGATTATCCAGTGCCGTACCCCACAGCACGGCTTTTTTACCACCTGCGTTCATGGCGACGTTACCGCCTATGCAAGATGCATCTGCGGAGGTTGGATCACAAGCGAATTCAAGACCGGCTTCTGTCGCAGCCTCCATCGCACGACGGGTGACCACGCCAGCGCCGCAATGTATCGTCGCCACCTGACGGCCAACGCCCGGCAAAGTGACCATCTCAACACGACCCAGCGTATCCAGCTTTTCAGTATTGATTACCGCCGACAGCTTGGTCAGCGGCACAGCACCACCGGTATAACCAGTGCCACCGCCGCGCGGAATGATAGTAAGCCCTAACTCGATACAGGCTTTGACAATGGCGGCGATTTCTTCCTCCGTATCAGGATTGATCACCACAAACGGATACTCAACACGCCAGTCAGTCGCATCCGTCACATGCGAGACACGAGCCAGACCATCAAACTGGATATTATCTTTGCGCGTGATCTTGCCGAGCTTGGCCAGCGTTTTCTTGCGCAGGTTTTCCGTCTGGCGGAAATCGTTTTCAAACTCGGTCACGGCCTGGCGCGCGGCGATGACCAGTTTCAAGACTTTGGCGTTGCCGTTGCTACGCTCATCAATCGCCTTGATGCGATGATGCAGTGCATCGATCAGCGCTTTACGGCGTTTTTTGTTTTGCAGCAGGTCATCCTGCAGGTAGGGATTGCGCGAGACCACCCATAGATCACCCAGAACTTCAAACAACATGCGTGCAGAACGGCCGGTTTTGCGTTCGTCGCGGAGTTCATTTAAAACATTCCAGATTTCATCGCCAAGGAATCGAATGACGATTTCACGGTCTGAGTAAGAAGTGTAGTTGTATGGGATTTCGCGTAAGCGGGCGGTCATATGAACAGTATGGTGACTTAAAGGCAAATTATATCATGCTGAAATACAAGCAATTAGCCATTCTTAATAGGGTTATTGAGTAACTGGCAAGTCATCATGATGACGAATCAAGATGACAAGCTCGATTAAAAACACCACAATTCAACAAATCTGAAAGAAATCGTAAATTTATATCGTATGAAGTCAATTTTTAGCCAACTCCGCCGTTTCCTGATTCCAGTCATCCTGATAGCTTTGCTGGGATTCTGGCTTTTATCAATCAACAGCAAGGAACAGGCGCCCGACGTCACCTTCACCACACTTGAGGGTCAGGAAATCAAGCTATCCGAGCTGGAAGGCAAGGTGGTGCTGGTCAATTTCTGGGCAACGGATTGCCCAGGCTGCATCAAGGAAATGCCGGACCTGATCAAGACATACAATGTGTACAAAGACAAAGGTTTTGAACTGATTGCCGTCGCCATGTCTTACGACCCGCCCAGCCATGTGCTGAACTACACGCAAAAAAATGCCCTGCCCTTCCCCGTCATGCATGACGGATTTGGTGAAATTGCGACCAGTTTCAATAATGTTCGAGTAACACCGACAGCATTCATCTTGGATAAACAAGGCAACGTCATTCGCCGCATTATCGGCGAACTTGATTTTGCCGCGCTACATGCATTGTTAGACAGCCAGCTGGCCTTGCCAATTAAACCGTAATCAGCAATTAAGAGAATCCCGAATGGCCTGGATAGAATCGTTTCACATCATCTTCATGGTGACCTGGTTTGCAGGCCTGTTCTACCTGCCCAGACTATTCGTCTACCATGCCATGTGCGACGTGAACTCGCGTGATGACGCCTCCAGCATTGCGCGTTTTAAAATCATGGAGCGCAAACTGTTCTGGGGCATCATGACGCCGGGCGCTATCCTGACGATTTTTTTCGGCGCATGGCTTTGGCTGGCTTACGGGTTTTCCGGCGGCTGGCTGCATGCAAAACAAACACTGGTGCTGGGCTTGGTGATCTACCATATCTACTGCGGCAAGCTGCTGATAGACTTCAAACATGACAGAAATAAACATAGCCATGTATATTACCGGTGGTTCAACGAAATTCCAGTGGTGGCTTTGATTGCAATTGTCTTGCTTGTAATTCTTAAACCGTTTTAGAGAACACGTTTGATGAACAACTTTCATAGCCATTGGCTAATCAAGCATCTGGAAACCTCCAGCGAATCTCCAACTGAACGGTTAATCAATCTCTTCGACATGATGGAGAAATTACCGGGCTCAGCTTTGCCGGCTGAAGGACATGAGGAGTTACTGCGATATCTGACGGCCATAGCCAGATCATCGAACATTCACCACCCTGAGCTCTTTGCACAACAGATTTTGTTCATGGCTGCCGAAGCATGGGAAAAGCAACTTAGCCAGCCTGAGAGCCTTGCACTCAAGCACGCACAGATTGCCGCTAAAGCGTTGATTAGCGCCCAGACCAAAAATCGCTTTAGAAGAAACAGCCACCTTTACGCCATGGCTGCCAGCTTCTTCCTGATTTTTGGCGTCAGTAGCATGATGCTCAACAACAAACACCTAGTACCATCTGAAGAATTGCAGCTTGGCAGTATTACTGACGCCGATAACCATCAGGCTTTTGAAGCAATCAGCAACCCCAAACGACTCTCGGAAATGCTCTCAAGCAGAGAAAAAATGCGTCATGGCACGTGCAGATTCCCTGAGGCGCTAATGCTGGCGGAAGCCGACCGTGGCATTTATCTCAAAACGGTGGTCTATGGCGAGATATCGCATGACAAAAAAGAACAAGAGGTAACCGCAAGACTGATGCAATCAGTGTCTTGCGATTACACCCCCATGCTGATGAAGAACTCGATCAGCTGATGGATTAGATAATAGCAAACAATAAAAAAGGCGCCGCGGCGCCTTTTTTATTGTTTATGTGCATCTGGCAATTACTCAGATACTTTCTTCAGATTAGCCAGGCCATCTTTCAGGATGCCTGTAACCACTTCCTTGGCAGTCGCATCATCTTGACCCGGTGCGCCAGGGCTTGCAGGATCCTGGCGCTTGAACATGGCACGCCATGTCACAACGCTCTTGCCATCACCAGCAGATTCCACACGAATGTTCGCGCCGTAATCGCGCACAGGTAACGAACCTTCAGTGATCTCATACTTCATCAGCATGCGGTCGGTTTCATAACCGGTCAACACTTCCTTGACACCGCCGCCATCTTTGAAAGTCAGTGTGCGTGTAGCGCCGACTTCGTCAGCTTTACCTTTAGTCACTTCAGTTTTGCCGATGGCTGGATGCCAGCTCATGTCGCCATAGTTGCCAACAATCTTCCAAACCTTGTCTGCCGGTGCATTGATCTCAACCGACTCTTTAAGACGAATAGTCTCGTCAATAGCGGCTGAAGCCACCATAGGCATGGCAGATAAAAGCATTGCTGCAAAAAATCTATTCATGAAACACCTCATCATTATTAATTTAATAAACCCTGAAATATCAGGCCGCTGTAATTTACATGATTACCGGCACATGTAAAACCCTTCTAGCGCTTAATTGCCGCTTTCGTTGACTGAACTGAACTTGCTTACATATACTCAGTAGTATATTTTTTGCATAAGTTCCGATACACTTAATTTATGTCACTGCTTAAAGAAAAAATCCTGCTCGTTGCTTCTGATTTATTTCAGACACGCGGCATCAATTCGACTGGAGTCGATACTATCGTTGCCGTTGCCGGCACGACAAAGATGACGCTCTACAAGCACTTCACTTCGAAGGAACTACTGATCCAGGAAGTGCTGAAGAAGGGCCATCTGGATTTTCAGGCGTGGCTAAGCGAACAGCTTTCCAGATACAGTAAAAAACCGACGGAAAAACTTCAGAAGCTTTTCGACTTTATTGAAGAATGGATCAGCTCCCCCAACTATCGTGGCATGGCCTTTCTCAAGGCATCCGCAGAGTTCCCGGAAGAATCCAACGCCATCCACAAACTTTCCGCGGAACAATCAGAAGAATTCAGGGCATATCTGTCGAACCTGGCGAAAGACGCGGGGGTTAAAGATCATGATGGGCTTTCCCTGCAATTATCCTTACTGATTGAAGGCGCAATGCAGGCCGAACAGATCAAACGTGGCTCCGGCACGATCAAATATGCGAAAAAAGCCGCAAAAATCCTGATCGACGACGCACTGAAATCATAGCGGTTACATTACTGCACTTGCCTGATGCCAGGCCGGTGCGGATAATGCTGGTTTAAATAATTCAAGCATTTCTTAATGAACACTCTTATCTGCGGCTCACTCGCTTTCGACACCATCATGGTGTTTCAGGATCAATTCAAAAATCACGTACTTCCAGAAAAACTACACATACTGAACGTATGCTTCTTTGTGCCGGAAATGCGTCGGGAATTTGGTGGAACCGCAGGCAATATCGCTTACAACCTGAGCTTGCTCGATGGCAAGCCGCTTATCATGGCAACTGTCGGCAGTGACTTTGCGGCGTATACCGATTGGCTCGCGCAGAATAAAATCAACGACCAGCATATCAAGGTCATTCCTGACAGCTTTACCGCACAGGCTTTCATCACTACCGACCTTGATGACAACCAGATTACCGCCTTCCATCCCGGCGCAATGCAGCAATCCCACATCAATAGCGTGCAGGAAACCCAAAATGTTTCACTAGCCATCATCGCACCTGATGGCCGCGATGGTATGTTCCTCCATGCAAAAGAATGTGCCGATGCAGGCATCCCTTTCCTGTTTGATCCAGGCCAGGGCCTGCCGATGTTTTCTGGCGATGAGTTGCTTGATTTCATCGAAAAGGCCGATTTTCTTGCTGTTAACGATTACGAAGCGCAACTATTGCAGGAGAAAACGCATCTAACGATTGATAGTCTGGCTGCAAAGGTTAAGGCACTGGTCATCACACAGGGAGCAAAGGGTTCAACTATTCATGCTGACGGTCAACGCTTTGAAATTCCATGCGTTAAGGCAGATGCGCTTGTTGACCCAACCGGTTGTGGTGATGCCTATCGTGCCGGTCTTTTGTACGGTATTGCCAAAGGCTGGAATTGGTTGCAAAGTGGCCAATTGGCAGCAGTGATGGGCGCAATTAAAATCGCCAGCCGCGGTGGCCAGAATCACCAACCTGGCCGTGATGAAATTGAAGCCATATATGAAAAAGCTTTTAACGAGAAAATTGATTTAAGCTAAACAGTATTTCCTTGATGGGAGTTCCATGATGAAAACAACTCGCTTACTTATTTTGCTGATGCTGTCCGTTTTCCTGGCAGCTTGCGCCAGTTCCAACTCAGGCAGTGTTTACAGCCGCGACGAAGCGCGCAAAACCCAGACCGTCCGCATGGGCGTTGTGGAAAGCGTGCGGCAAATCAAAATCGAAGGCACGAAATCGCCAGTCGGTACAGTTGCTGGCGGCGCTGTCGGCGGTATCGCAGGTAGCTCGATCGGCAGCGGTCGCGGCTCGGCGGTGGCAGCAGTTCTGGGTGCGGTTGTTGGCGGTTTAGCTGGATCTGCGGCTGAAGAAGGCATCACCAGGAAAGATGGCCTTGAAATCACTGTCAAGCTTGATAACGGTACTATGCTTGCAGTTGTACAGGAAGCTGATGTCGCATTCAGCCCGGGCGAGCGTGTTCGCCTGGTTGAATCAGGCGGCACTACCCGAGTAACGCATTAACATCTTAGCTTTTCACCAGCACGGTGACTGCGATAGAAGCAGTCACCGAAGCTTCAACTTAGTGTAACGATTCTGTCACCTTAAATTCGTAAAGTCTTTCCTGTTTAATTATTTCAGGGAAGATCAAATGCTAGAACGGCATGCTTCGCTCGGCTTGGCCCAAGAGCCGGGACACCTCAGTTTCAGTTTTGCCCGCAACCCCTCGGAAGTTGCAGAAGCCCAGCGCCTGCGCTACAAGGTTTTTTCCGAAGAAATGGGCGCGAGACTCAATAGTAAGGATGGCTATGATCGGGATGGCTTCGATGCATTCTGTGACCATCTGCTGATTCGCGAAAGCAACACCAATGAAGTCGTTGGTACTTATCGCATCCTCAGCCCGGCCATGGCGAATGAGGCTGGCGGTTATTACTCTGCAGGTGAATTTGATTTGAGCCGCCTGGAACATCTGTTTGACCGGACGGTTGAAGTCGGACGCGCCTGCGTGCATCCGGATTATCGCCATGGCGGCACCATTACCCTGCTATGGGCAGGCTTGGCAAAATACATGCAGATGCATCGTTACGAATACATGATCGGTTGCGGCAGCATAGGCATGGCAGATGGCGGCCACATGGCCGCTAGCCTTTACAATCGCCTGCAGGAAGACTATATGTCTCCGCAAGAGTACCGTGTTTTCCCACGCTGCCCATTACCGCTTGAGGGTTTGAATTCTGAATTGCAGGTGGCTTGCCCGCCACTGATTAAAGGTTATTTACGTTTAGGTGCTTATATCTGTGGTGAACCAGCCTGGGACCCTGATTTCAATACCGCCGACATGCTGATTATGTTACCTTTATCGCGTATGAACAAACGCTACGCTACGCGATTTATGAAATAATCTTGCAGAAAAAATACGCCTCTAAACTTACTCAAATATTCCGGGCAAGCCGTATGGCGCTACATATACTGTACGGCATTTTTATTGCCGGCATCATCCTGCCAAAGCTCAGCGCCCAGCGACGAGATAGAGTCATCAGCCGTTGGTCTGGCGCCCTGCTCGATTTGCTGAACATACGTGCCATCGTTCTTGGCGATATCCCCCCACGCGGCCTAACAAACACCATGTTCGTTGCGAACCATATCTCCTGGATTGATATTCATGCGCTGAACAGCATCCACACCACACGATTTGTGGCCAAATCGGAAATAAAACAATGGCCAGTATTTGGCTGGTTTGCTACCAAGGTAAACACCTTGTTTATAGACCGCGAGAAAAGGCATGAAGCCGGGAAAGTCGTCAACTCAGCCAGACAGGCACTGAAAGCAGGTGACTGCATCTGCTTTTTCCCAGAAGGCACGACGACAGACGGAACCGAAATCAGGCCTTTTAAGGGAAGCTTGCTGCAGGCGGCAATCGATGCAAAGTCTCAAGTCTGGCCGTTTGCAATCTATTACCCGGATGCAGAGAACAAAGCCAATACGGAAATGGCTTACTGGGGTGAAATGAGCTTGATTGAATCCATGCGACTCGTTATCAAGCAACGCTCGCCGGTAGTCGTACTCGAGTTCGCCAGCCCGATAAATGCAGCCGACTATGAACGCAGGAATTTATCAATCGCAGTCAGGCAAGCGATCGTCAGCCGATTAAATTTGCCGGGGTGAATCTTCCGGTGCGCATGGCACTTGGTAGATTGCATGATCCTCTAACCGCATGGCGGTGAGCTTACCGCCCCACAAACATCCGGTATCCAGCGCATAAAGATTGGGCCGCATCTGCAAACCAAGCGCCGACCAATGGCCGAACACGATTGTTGCATCTGCAGACTTTCTGCCTGCCACATCGAACCAGGGCAGATAGCCGGCTGGCACATCCTGTAATTCACCAGAGAATTTGAAATTCATTTCCCCCTCAGGCGTGCAAGTCCTGATTCGCGTCATGACATTGGTGATCAAACGCAACCTATCCATGCCCTCAAGCGATTCCTGCCATCGCAATGGCTGATTGCCATACATCCCAGCGAGAAAGCCGCGATAGCCTGGACCTTTTAATGCAGTCTCAACCTCACCAGCCAGGCCTACAGCATCATCAACACTCCACTGTGGCAGAAGACCCGCATGTACCATCAAGTAGCCTTGAGATTGATGTATGAGGGGCTGGTGACGCAACCATGTCAGGAGTTGATCGGCATCGGCTGCATCAAGTAATGGTTGCAAGGTATCGCTCTTGTGCTGCGGCACATAACCCTCAGCAACTGCGACTGTATGAAGGTCATGGTTGCCCAGCACCATGACCAGGGAATTCTGGTGCTCATAAACCCAGCGCAATATCTCCAGGGAACCAGCGCCGCGATTGATGATGTCGCCGACCAGCCATAGGCAGTCTTCCTGGGGGTCAAACCCTATTTTTTGCAGCAGATTCTGGAATGAATGGAAGCAGCCCTGAATGTCACCGATTACGTAGGTTGCCATAGGGTCAGTTGAGAAATATTGCAGTCAGCCAGTACGGCTGACTGCGGATATTGAATGCCAAACTAGAAACTTGCGCCACTTTCGTTGGCCATATAGACCACAGCTTGCGCCACTTCATCATCGCTTAAACCAGGGTTACCCCCTTTTGCAGGCATCATACGGATGCCTTTGACAGCATGTTGAACCAGCGTGTCTTTACCCTGTGCAATACGCGGTGCCCATGCATCATTATCGCCAACTTTAGGCGCATTCATCAGGCCAGCACTGTGGCACATGGCACACACTGCCTGATAGGTCTGCTGCCCGGCTTTGCTAATGGAGGCTACTGGTTCCTTGGCCACAGCTGCGGCAGCCATAGGTTTGGATTCCGCTTTGGGAGCTGGAGCAATCTCTTCCTTGGTTGCCATAACCTCAACAGGTGTCTCAGATACAGCAGCCTCAACTTCTGCTACCGGTGTATCTGCTGTTGGCGCCTCAAACTTGGCACCAGCTTCGTTTGCCATATAAGCCACAGCACTGGCAACCTCATCATCGCTCAACTCTGCATTACCGCCACGTGCGGGCATCATGCGTATACCTTCAACCGCATGCTTCACCAATGTCTCATAACCCTGAGCAATTCTTGGTGCCCATGCTGCCTTGTCACCGAACGCCGGGGCGCCCATCACGCCACTGCCATGACAAGCCAGACAGTTTTGCTGATAGACTACATCACCAGACAGCACCGCTTTGACCGCAGCTTCCTCTGCCACATCGACCTGAGCAACCGGGCTGATACGCTCTTCCACTTTCGCCATCGCGACCACAGGATCCGCATCAGGAATCTGACTTTCATCGATCCCCATGAACAATTTAACAATCAGAATAATCACCAGGACCGGAGCAATAAGGCTACCGACAATGGCAATCAATACCTGCGATATGTTGGTCTTAGGGAAATCGTGGTGCTGATCACTCATGATAAAAATGCCTAAACGTTTTCGAAGTCTTGATTATACTGGTAAGGCAATTTAGACAAAAGGACAAGCTGCAAGGCGTTTGCTATAATTCGCCGCTGTTTCAGCTTCTTACGCGCCCGTAGCTCAGTTGGATAGAGTGTTGGTTTCCGAAGCCAAAGGTCACAGGTTCGACTCCTGTCGGGCGCGCCACAAAAGAAAAAAGGCTGATTTCATAAGGAAGTCAGCCTTTTTATCTATCAAGCATTAAGAAATGAAAGTCGGCTCTTTGATGAGCCGTCATCTATCGACCCGAAGTGGACTATGAGATTTAATCTCCGAAGCCAGGACATCAAAACTCAAATCGTAATAATATGGCTGAATCAACTTAAAGTGATTGGTTATGAGTATATCCATTAATTCCCCCGTCATTGACTTGTTACTGCATGAACGCATTGCTTATGATGTGATAGAAATACCATTAACCGAGGATAAAAAACCTGTCAGGAATCTGGAGGAACTACTTTTAAAACAGGGAATAGATCCGCAATCAGTTGTAAGGAGCGTGCTGTTTAAAACAGCCTCGGACAAGTTTGTTCTATTAGCTGTTGCAGGTGGCGGTCGTGCTGACTGGGGAGTATTGCGTAAACATTTAAATGAGCGCAAGTGTCGCATGGCGGAATTTGATGAGGTGCCTGAGGCCACAGGATACGTTGTGGGTGCTGTTCCACCTATCGCGCTGCCAAAGGACATTAAAATATTGGTCGATACCAGTGTGAAGAACTATGAAACGGTAGTGATTGGCAGTGGCGTTCTGGGATTTGCCATATCACTTAAAGGAGCTGATTTACTTAAACTACTTGGTGATGCCGACCAAGGGGTATTTGTAAGTGGCGACCATTAAATTTGCA
>CAZOZB010000009.1:0-105739 GCA_964584185.1 uncultured Methylophilaceae bacterium | reverse complement strand
CGCCTGAATTAAGCCGCGCCGCGAAGCGGCGTCGGCTTGAATGAATTGTTAGGCGAACTCTGAGCAATACAAAGCATCTGGCTGCTTTACTAGAGCATAGTCACACATCTTGTATTTGCCATCAGCCGCTTTTCCGATATTTGAACACTTTCTATCCGTGACCCATACTGGAAAGTCAAAATCCTGTTCTGGTTCGGAGTTTGTGTCGAGTTTTTCCATGACAATAAACTTCCCGGAATGGCTCCATGACTCTATGCGTGCAAGCCTGTCTTGATCATCTGTGTACTTGTAAAAGGCTGCTATTTCAGTCCAGTTGCACGTTGCTTTGGATGTATCAGTGGCAACCTTTACTACGTACTCATCGTTATTTACAGAGTAAACATTCCGGGATGTTCCGTCGGCAAGGTGCGTGCAGTGGTCATCGAGGAACCTTTGAAAGGTTTCATCACTAGAGAATGCTTCGGGGATCATTGCTTTTAGTAGGGATGACATGATGCAAGCCTGTATGCGCCTAACGACCAAGCTCACTGGCAGCAATGGAGCGCAGCGGAGTTGTCGTCCGGTGGAGTGCTTTGTTGGGCCTTTTTATCAGGGCAAAATGACACACAATTCAAGTCGTTATCATGGTGGGGTCATCGGGTGGCGGATTGTTGCATAGATAATCACGAGCTTCTCGGATAATCTGTTCCGCTGATTCGGCACGTGGCTGGCACCGCTCGGCCCATGGACGACCGGGGTGAAGAACATCCCATCGTGGGCGCAAGCCCGCATGACGTCCTTTCCCTGGATCATGGTTGCCAAACCCATCAATGAGTTTATTCCACAATGGATCAAACTTCGCGATAAGTAATGACTCACCAAGCGGAATCCAAATATCGTCAACGATTAAATAGCGGCAGTAAAAATCAGCTATATCCAAGTTGGATGCTTCTTCAATACTCTTTGCGTGCTGCTTTAATCTGTCGTAAAGAACCTTTCCAGGTAATGCTTGCAGATCACCCCCTTTTCTCGCCCCCTTCGGCACGGCCTTGCCAACATAGATAGGGGCGGTGAATATCCCATTGCGATTGCGTTTAGTTATTGGCTCGTAGCCCGAAAAACACCCTGTGTAATAGATAGCGTAGATTCCAGCGCCGTTAAATGTCTCCAGATTTCCCAAAGGAATGACGGGGCGTCGCAGCATGGCTTGTCCGACACTTTCCCCCAAATGACGCTTATCAAGTGGATTGAAAGGGACAATATTGCTATCCGTCATGCAACGTTCCTTTCCCTAGCGTGGCTCAACTTACGTATTTCATTTTCTGCCAGGCGTTCCGCCACGGATGCGGCGACTCGACGACCCAACGCGACGGGAACAGCGTTACCAAGCTGTCTCATGGTCTCTGTCCACGAGCCATGGAAAATATAACCATCAGGGAAAGTTTGAAGGCGTGCAGATTCGCGCACACTGAAATAACGGACGCTTCCATCTTCTAGAACCATCATGTTTTCGCCACCAGGCACTCCGTGATCTCCTGCTTTAAGTGTTTTTGCTGGCAGATCAAGCGGGCTACCCGTATGTCCTTTGTAGATTCTAGCCCCATCCTGAAAGTTATGATTGTAGAATTCCTTTGCCGATCTTTTCCTAGGGTCAGGCATATCCATCAAGGCATCCCGAACTGTACGCCATGCGTTTTCGTCCATAGGAAGTAGTGAGGAACTTAGTTTTTTGATTCTAGGTTTTAGATTAACTGGTATGTCCTGCCGCTTTGAATTTGGTACTTTATGCCTATCCCAGTATTCCCCAGAAACCCATTGGGAATATAGTAGTGCGTCAAATGTATGTGTTGGACTCGGGAAAGACCACTCAATACCAAGATCGGAACGGAATCCAACAATAAAGACCCGTTCACGCTTTTGTGGTACTCCGTAATCTGCTGCGTTAACAAGCGTTGGAACCACATTGTATGTAAGCCCCTGACCATGATGTAACACACCAGAGGTTTTCTCTTCTTGCAGTCTGCGTAAATGGTCTCCCCAGGTTTCTCGATTCCTTCTAGTAACTTCCGGAAATTCTAATTGCAGCAAAATGTACTGGTAATAATTCGCGAAGCTTGACCGAGTAAGGCCCCTTACATTTTCAACAATGAAAGACTTTGGCTTTAATTTTCGAACTATTTCCACAGTGGATGGAAACATATCTCGTTCGTCACCATACGCCTTATGCTTGCCTCCCATCGAAAATGGCTGGCATGGCGGCCCCCCGGCAAGTAGGTCAATCCCTTCCGGTATTGACGACCAATTAAAATCCCGCACATCTCCTTCCCAAAGTGGCCAGTTTTGAACTAGGGGATAGCCGCGCTTTTGATTTTCCCTGATCGTGTCACATGCCCATCTATCCCATTCCACAACAGCTAGAGACTCGAAGCCTGCAAGGGATACCCCCATGGCGAGTCCGCCTGCACCCGCAAAAAGCTCGACTGATTTCATTTTTCACCTTCCTTTTGATGCAGAAATTCTCTGACAATTGTTGACACTCGTTCGGTATCAGCCAATTCGCATTCCCACACTACCAATACACGCCAGCCCAATGCTTTCAATTGACACTGATTGCGCAAATCACGTTTTCTATTTGCTTCCAGCTTTGGCTCCCAAAACTCCAACTTCGATTTTGGTAGTCTTGTGAGCTTGCAACCCTTGTGACGATGCCAGAAGCAGCCATGCATAAAAATAACCGCGCACCTCGAATGAAACACCAAGTCCGGCTTTCCAGGTAGTTCCTTAACATGCAGACGATAACGGAACCCCATTCGATGCACAAGGCGGCGAAGTTCCATCTCCGGAGCTGAGCCAATACTTCGAATGAGGGACATTCTCTTGCTTCGCTCTTTCGGGGAAAGCGTATCCGTCAAGTTGTACCTCACAGAAAATGAATCTCACCTTGAATACCGTGATTTTATCGCAAACTCCACACGCCGGTTTTTTGAGGCCTAATGTTTGAGTTCAGCGAATGCCACAGACGGTCTGCTGGAGGATAGGTTAGGTTTCTCATGGTAACCGATCGGCTAACTCATAGCCGCCACGAGTGACTTTGAATATGTTGCGTTTGTAGTTGGCAGCGGCTATTTGTCCACCGCTTTCTAACTCTTCGAGTGCATCTTCCCAGATAGCCCGTGAACGTTCGTTACCATCTTCAATGAGATTCTTTCCTTTCACCTGCATCACGTGCCCACCAAGGTGTGTTAGGAAAAGAATTTGGCCACTTGAGTCTGAGGCGGCTTCTTTTAAGAGGAAGGCAGCTTCCTTGCTTAGTGATGGCGCTTTCGATGTCTCTTGAAGTATTACTTCTTGGTTCACGGCCCCTTCTATCTTGAAGTACTCGTCCCTATTGATATTGAGTTGAAGTTGACGATAAAACTTGCTTCGGAAGTCTTGAACGTCTGAATAGGGTTCATAGAGCCCGCGAGATTGGCAACTCTGGCGAAACTCTTTCAATTGGCGATACTGTTCTGAATCGACGCTATCTGGCATTACAGGAGCGCTCGAGAAATACAACATTGCTGGCCTTTCTGCCTTGATGTGCTCTTCGATCTCTTCAACTGTCCCACTTGCGTACTCACCCGTCGCTGTTCCTATCCGAGTCCAGAAAACTCCGATTAGCAGGTCACAGTCGTGCAATATCTGCTTGTTGATGATTGCTTGCGGCCGGTCGCCCATCTCGGGCACCGAATGTGTTTCCCACCCAACGGGCAATAGTACCTGTTTCCGGATATCTGCATTAACTACGTTCCACTCGGAAAGTACTTCACGAATAATGCTGCGCTCTGCCGAGACGTCACTCGGTGATGCGATCATGACTTTGTATACGGTGGCGCTGTAGCTCATAGATGATCCTTGAGAAACCTAACGTTGGAGGTACTGCGTGCGCAGGTGGTTTAGGAAACCAATTACGCTGGTCCCGCAGTTCTTCTTGGCCGAAGGGTTAGGCGGCACCATCGTTTTCTTGTCCCTCAAAAAAGTAGTACCCAGGTTCAAGGCTCGGACTACGGGCATGTATCGCCTGCACAAGTGTGTTTGTTATACCGACGAGCAAAGACACTATTTCATCGTGGTACTCATTAGCGGGAAACAATTTCCATATGCCATCCCAAAAACCATATTCTTTTCCCGCTACGCAAAAGACGTTTATAGGGAGTGGTACAGAAATATCCTTTTGTCTTTGAACGAAGCGTTCCGAATCTTTAGACTTCTTTAGATCAGAACTAAACGCGAAAAGAAGTGAATGCGGCTGTGGCCCGCGCAACGCTCTTAGCTTGAGTCCTTTTTCTATGGAGGACTCAAGCTCCGCTGACGTTAAGACAGATTTCACTTCAATGGAATAGTACACCGCCTCAATGGGAAACACTCCTAACTTCTGATCGTACATTAGTGGAGGAATAGACCGGCGATCGTAAATAACGATGTCTGTTTCGGCTGACAGGTGACCACGAGAGTCTGTGATTTTCCCCGTGCCGATCCTTACACCTTCAGGCAGAAGCGGCGTCAGTAGATCGTCAACGAATAGCTGACGAGCAGTGCCTGTTAGTCCAGAATGACATAATTCTGAACTGTTGCGCGCTTCCGTCAAACACCGTTGGATATTGGCATCCAATCTATCTCGAAAAAGCTTATTCGCCATGGTGTACCTAACGTTGGAGGTAACTGGACTGCCGCTTGCGGCAGGTCCGGTTGACCGAAGGGTTAGCCTTGTGCATTTGGAAGGATGATGGGGACAGAGAACTTGATGCGTGAATGTGTCGATGCTTCACCATGCGATGCCCCTTGAGAGCCTAGGCCGACAGCACCAAGATAAACGCCAATACCTCCCTTGGTGTCTTTTGAGCTGCCCTCTGCAAGAGCTATATCGAATTCAACAGTGGCAACCGGACGGCCGTTTTCATCCGTAATGACTTTGTTTTCCTTCGTATATCCGTAAAGCCTCACGGAACCGACACTCCCTCCATGCTCTTTCGCAGCCTTACTTGCCTCTGACACTCCGGCAACGATCTCTGTAAGAGCAGTCTTAATAAACTCTTGAAGTTCCATATGATCTCCAAAGACAAGGGCTAACTAAAAATAGACACCCTAAAAAGGCACAGGAAATGCACCTCTAAGGTGGCAGCCTGTAATTTTTGTTATAAGCCATTGTTTTAATTATTTATAAAAATGACGGCATACCTTGATTTCTCAGAGAATAGCACCGCAGTAAAATTACCCAGGTTGCTGCATCTTGCAGGGTGGCTATGTAAGTCTATCTGGATTAAACGACATATCTTTTTCCATGGCAAGTGGGATGCCTTCCCATACTGTTTTGCTGGATTCAGCATTTCTTTTTGGGCTTGCTTCGCAGACTGGCCTCATATGCCCTTCTTAGCCACAGGGCAGCTTCTTGCCGGTCATCCAGTATAAAGTCGGGTGCTTGGAAGTAGGGTAGGCCGATGGTTTTGTCTTTTTTCTGATAAGTGAATTGCGGGAGTTTCTGCTTTATAAACAAAGGCAGTGTTTGTGCATCTGCCTTCAGAAAAAGTGTTTCGTCGTAGACGATGCCGACAGGCAGCCCCTGATGATAGATGGTGTGGCCGTCAAACATGCGCTTGATGGTGATGGGGCCGGCGAGTTCAAAGACTTCGTGCAGGTAGTCGGTGAATTCGCTCATGCTGGTGCTTAGCTGGTGAGTTCCAATACGACTGGGGTATGGTCCGACGGCCTTTCCAGTTTGCGTGGGGCTTTATCTATCCAGCTGGCTTTGCAATCAGCTACCAGGGGAGTGCTGACCAGGATGTGGTCGATGCGCAGGCCGAGATTGCGGCGGAAGCCGGCCATGCGGTAATCCCACCAGCTGAAGCTGCTTTCTGCCTGTTCAAATAACCTGAAGCCATCATGCAGGCCTAACGCGACCAGTTGCTTGAATGCTTCGCGCTCTGGCTCACTGACCAGTACCTGGCCTTGCCAGGCGATGGGGTCATGTACATCACGGTCTTCTGGCGCGATGTTGTAATCGCCGAGCAGCGCCAGCTTGGGGTGTTGCTTCAGTTCTTCGCTTAAATACGCGGTTAGTGCTTTAAGCCAGCCAAGTTTATAGATGTATTTATCCGATTCCAGGCTTTGCCCATTGGGAATATAGGCGCAGATGATGCGTATGCCATTGATGGTGGCGGCAATGACGCGTTTCTGCTCGTCTGCATAATCGTTGATGCCGAAGTGCTGGTCTTCTATCGGGTGCGGGCTGAGGATGGCAACGCCATTGTAGGTTTTCTGTCCGCTATGCATGGCGTTGTAGCCGACCGCTTTCAGGGCTTCATAGGGAAACTTGCTATCTTCCTGCTTGGTTTCCTGCAGGCAGAGTACATCGGGTTTTTCCGAGGCGAGCCAATCGAGCACGTGGGGCAGGCGGACATTCAGCGAATTGACATTCCAGGTGGCAAGTTTCATAAAAACATTATCTTGATGGAAGTTAAGGGTTTGAACTCCGAGTTTATCATTGCTCCCATCTTATGTTGTCATTCTGGTGCAGATTGAGATCGCAGTAACTGAGCATGTGCAGTTTTAGATATTGCTGACATCGCTTTCCGCGTTTGCCGTATCGTCATAAAGACCGGAATTTGTTGATAGGTTTGATGTACGTCATGCAATTGGTTTGCTTCTTACTCTATCCTTAGTGGCATTGCATATGTTTTTGATGCTAAATATGAAATGAAAGCCGATAGCCTGGTTTTGATTTTTCAGAAAGTCTTCGCAAGCGACCGGAAATTAAGGGTGGTATTCATGTCTCGTGCAGTTAATGACGCAATGCTATGTAACGCGTATCGCTACCTTTGCCTGGTGTTCATGTTGCTGCTGGCTGGATGTAAATCCATGGCGCCATCGCATGAGATACCTGCATTGCCGGTAGCCCAGGAATTCCCCGCGAACGGGGGCACGGTCGATGCGGCTGGTGAAACCGCTGCCAGTCTGGGTTGGCAGGATTATTTTGCCGACGAGCAATTACGGACATTGATTGCCCGCTCCCTGGAACATAACCGCGATTTGCGCATGGCGGTATTGCGGGTCGAGGAAGTTCGTGCGCTGTATGGTATCCAGCGGGCAGACCTTTATCCCGGCCTGGATGCTGCCGGTATATATGGCCGCTCGCGCATACCGGCAGATCTGAGTATGACCGGCAGGCCGTTGATCGCCAGCGAATATCAGGCGGGACTGGGTATCTCCAACTGGGAAATTGATTTCTGGGGGCGCATACGCAGCCTCAAGGATGCAGCATTAGAGACTTTTCTTGCCGGCGATGCCGCACGCCGGGCGGCCACCCTGTCGTTGATTTCCCAGGTGGCAGACAGTTATTTTGTGCTGCATGAGCTTGATGAACGGATTGTGATTGCACGTAAAACCATAGAAAGCCGCGAAGAATCACTGCGTATTTTCAAGCGACGTTTTGAAGTGGGCTCTACTTCGAAACTTGACCTGAGCCAGGTGGAAACCTTGCTGAGTCAGGCGCAGACGCTGGAATATCAATTGCTGCAGGCACGTGCCAGCCAGTTGAATGCGCTGACCGTGCTGGTTGGCGGCGAGGTCGGTATCGAGCCGGCATCTTACGGTTTTGATGATGACAGGATGCTGCGCAGCATTCGCGTGGGACTGCCTTCCGACATGCTGATCGAGCGTCCCGACATTATGGCTGCGGAGCATTTGCTGAAATCTGCCAATGCCAATATAGGGGCGGCCCGCGCGGCATTTTTTCCGCGCGTGACATTGACCGGATTTCTCGGTAGTGCCAGCACTGATCTGGATGGCTTGTTCGATTCCGGCAGCCGTGCCTGGCGGTTTGCCCCAAGCATTTCCCTGCCGATTTTCGACAGTGGCCGTAATCGTGCCAATCTCAGCCTGGCTGAGGTTCGGCGCGATCAGGCGGTTGCCAGTTACGAGAAAACCATACAGTTCGCATTTCGCGAAGTGGCAGATGCGTTGGCCGCAAAACAGTGGCTGATGAAACAGATAGCCAGCCAACAGCAGACGCTGGATTCTCAATCCGAGCGGGCCCGGTTGGCCAAGCTACGCTACGATAGCGGCGCCACTTCGTATTTTGAAGTGCTTGATGCCCAGCGCGATCTGCTAACCGTGGAGCAGCAGCTTGTACAGATGCGTCGCGCACTGCTCTCCAGCCAGGTTGATCTCTATGTCGCTCTTGGTGGCGGTTCGCAGTCCCTGGTCACGGCACTGCCTGTTACTGAGTAGTTATTTCACTGAACGGATGCAGCCATATGAATACAACAGTTAAAAAATTTGTCCTGCCGGCGATTGTCATCATTGTCGCAGCTGCAGCTTTCTACGGATGGCAGTTGAATGATGAAGACCTGACCGCAGGTTTCGCCAGCGGCAATGGCCGTATAGAAGCGACCGAAATTTATGTGGCGACCAAATTGCCGGGGCGTGTTGACGATATCCTGGTCAATGAAGGCGATTTTGTGAAAGCCGGCCAGCTCCTGGCGAGAATGCAAGTGCAGACACTGGAGGCGCAACGCGATGAGGCCCGGGCCCAGTACCAGCAGGCATTGAATGCGGTTATCGGCGCGCAGGCGCAGGTTGCCTTACGCCAGAGCGACAAGCTGGCGACCCAGGCATTGGTTGTGCAGCGCGAAAGCGAGCTGGATGCGGGCCAGCGCCGCTTGGTCCGTACTGAAACACTGGCGGTTGAGGGAGCCGCCCCGATTCAGGAGCTGGATGATGATCGTGCCCGTGTCAGCAGCGTACGAGCGGCCCTCAGCGCTGCGCAGGCGCAAGTAAATGCTGCGCAAGCCGCTATTGATGCGGCACGTGCCCAGGTGGTCGGTGCGCAATCCGCGGTGACGGCGGCAGAGGCTACTATCACCCGCATAGAGGCGGATATTGCCGACAGCCAGCTTACTTCGCCACGCGATGGCCGTATTCAGTACCGTGTGGCACAGCCGGGCGAAGTGCTGGCAAGTGGCGGCAAACTATTGAGCCTGGTCGATCTTTCGGATGTCTACATGACGTTCTTTCTGCCGGAAACGGTTGCGGGTAGAGTCGCACTGGGGGCTGAAGCGCGAATCATACTCGATGCGGCATCGCAATATGTGATACCGGCCAGGATTTCATTCGTGGCCAGTACGGCGCAATTTACCCCGAAGACCGTGGAGACGGAAAGCGAGCGGCAGAAGCTGATGTTTCGCGTCAAGGCACAGATCGATCGCGAATTGCTGCAAAAACACCTGAGCCAGGTCAAGACCGGTCTGCCGGGCGTAGCCTGGGTCAGAGTAGATCCCGAGGCCGAATGGCCGGCTGAACTGATGGTCAAAGTCCCAGAGTGAGTCCGGTTGTGAGCAGTACGGTCGTTCGTCTGCAGCAGGTCAGTCTGAGCTATGGTAAGACTGTGGCGCTTCAGGATGTCAATCTGGATATCCCGAAGGGCCGCATGGTCGGGCTGATCGGCCCCGATGGCGTAGGCAAATCCAGCCTGCTGGCACTGGTTGCGGGTGCGCGGGTGATACAGACTGGTACGGTTGAGGTGCTGCATGGCGATATGGCGAGCAAGCGCCATCGCGATCAGGTCTGCCCATCCATCGCCTATATGCCGCAAGGCCTCGGTAAGAATCTCTATCCCACTCTTTCCATAGAAGAGAACCTGCAGTTTTTTGGCCGTCTGTTCGGCCATGATGCGGCCGAGCGTCGGCGTCGTATAGACGATCTGACCTATAGCACCGGCCTGCATGCCTTTCTGTCCCGGCCAGTCGGCAAGTTGTCAGGCGGCATGAAACAGAAACTGGGTTTGTGCTGCGCCCTGATCCACGATCCCGACCTGCTTATCCTGGATGAACCGACGACCGGTGTCGACCCATTGGCCCGTGCCCAGTTCTGGGATCTGATCGCACGCATACGTGCAGAGCGGCCAGGCATGAGTGTCATCGTAGCGACAGCCTATATGGATGAAGCGCAGCGCTTCGACTGGCTGGTGGCCTTGGACGATGGCCGGGTGCTGGCTACCGGTACGCCGGGTGAGTTGCTTGAACGTACCGGCAGCACTTCGCTGGAAACTGCCTTTATTGCCTTGCTGCCTGATGAAAAGAAGCGCGGACATCAGAAAGTGACGATCCCGCCATTGCCTGGGGGCGATGATAGCCTCAATGATATTGCCATCGAGGCGAAAGACCTGACCATGCGTTTCGGTGATTTTGTTGCCGTTGACCACGTCAGTTTCCGTATCCGCCGCGGCGAGATATTCGGCTTCATAGGCTCCAACGGCTGCGGAAAATCGACGACGATGAAGATGCTGACCGGGCTGTTGCCCGCCAGTGCAGGCAAGGCCTGGCTGTTCGGTCATGAGGTCGAATCCAGGGATATCAATACGCGTCGACGTGTAGGTTATATGTCACAGGCATTCTCGCTCTATAGCGAGTTGTCCGTGCGTCAGAATCTCGTGTTGCATGCGCGGCTGTTCCATGTGCCGGAAGCTGATATTCCGGCACGGGTGAACGAAATGGTGACCCGGTTTGGCCTGCAGGATGCTATCGATTCCCTGCCGGGCGGTTTGCCACTGGGCATACGTCAGCGCCTGTCGCTGGCAGTGGCAATGGTGCATAAGCCCGAGTTGCTGATTCTTGACGAGCCCACATCAGGCGTGGATCCGGTAGCGCGTGACAACTTCTGGCGACTGCTGATCGAACTGTCGCGCCGGGATAGGGTGACGATCTTTATTTCCACCCATTTCATGAACGAGGCAGAGCGCTGCGATCGCATTTCATTGATGCATGCCGGCAAGGTGCTGGCCAGTGAAACGCCTGCCAATATCGTCGAACAGCGCGGCGCTGAATCGCTGGAGCAGGCGTTTATCGACTATCTGGTCGATGCGGGTGGCGGTACGCAGATAAAGGCGGACGAGCAGTTGCTGGTGACGGCACCTGTTGCCAGCACGCCGGCGCGTCGTCCGCATCGGCAATTTTTCAGCTTCAGCCGTATGTTCAGTTATATGTGGCGCGAAATGCTGGAACTGCTGCGCGATCCCGTGCGCGGTGGCCTGGCGCTGGCAGGTTCCATGCTCCTGCTGTTCGTCATGGGTTTCGGTATCAGCATGGATGTCGAGGATCTGCCCTATGCCGTACTCGACCGTGACCAGACCAGCCTGAGTCAAAGCTATACGCTTAATCTTTCCGGTTCGAGATACTTTATCGAGAAGCCGCCCATTACTGATTATGATGAACTCGATCGCCGCATGCGCAATGGCGAGATTTCTCTGGCAATCGAGATTCCGTCGGGATTTGCCCGTGATATCCTGCGTGGCAGCAATGTGGAAATAGGCGCCTGGGTCGATGGCGCCATGCCGCAGCGAGCCGAGACTGTGCAGGGCTATGTGCAAGGTATGCACCGGGGCTGGCTGCTGGAGCAGGCCGGCCAGCGCGGCATGGAGGTTTCCAGCTCCGCCAGCATAGAGACGCGGTATCGCTATAATCCGGACGTCAAGAGCCTGCCGGCCATGGTACCCGCCATCATGCCCTTGCTGCTGCTGATGTTGCCAGCCATGCTTTCCGCGCTGGCTGTGGTGCGTGAAAAAGAACTGGGTTCCATCATCAACCTCTATGTCACGCCGGTGACGCGTAGCGAGTTCCTGTTCGGCAAGCAGATTCCTTACGTGATATTGGCCATGTTGAATTTTCTGCTGATGACCTTGTTGGCGGTGACGGTGTTCGGTGTGCCGGTCAAAGGCAGTTTTGCCACACTGGCGCTGGCGGCTTTGATCTACTGCGTGATTTCCACCGGTATCGGTCTCCTGGCTTCGACCTTTACCCGTAGCCAGATCGCTGCCATGTTCTTCACCATGATCGCCTCCATGCTGCCTGCCGTGCAGTTCGCCGGCATGCTTAACCCAGTGTCGTCGCTGGAAGGAAGCGGCCGCCTGATCGGCGAGATCTATCCGACGACCCATATGCTGATCATCAGTCGTGGCGTCTTCAGCAAGGCGCTGGATATGTCCGATCTTTATGAGGCTTTCTGGCCTTTGCTGGTGGCGATGCCCATCGTGTTAGGGGCGGCGATTCTGCTGCTGAAGAAGCAGGATGGCTGACATGAATATCGTCCTTATCTTGCAGGAATATGGTCGTTCGGCAGGAGGCCGGATATGCGTCGGATAGCCAATATCTATCATATGGGCATCAAGGAGTTGTGGAGCCTGGCGCGCGACCCTTTCATGCTGATACTGATTTCCCTCAGTTTTACCGTCATGATCTATTCGGCCGCCACCGCGGTGCCCGAGTCTTTGCACAAGGCGCCCATCGCTATCGTCGACGAGGATGGGTCGCCATTGTCGGCACGTATCATTTCAGCGTTCTACCCGCCATATTTCCTGACACCTGAGATGATAACGTCGAACCAGATCGACCCCGGCATGGATGCGGGCCGCTACACGTTTGCCTTGCATATACCGCCAGACTTCCAGCGCGATGTGCTGGCGGGAGAGTCGCCCGCGGTGCAGCTCAATATCGATGCCACACGCATGAGTCAGGCTTTTACCGGCAATTGGTATATCCAGGAGATCGTGCTGACTGAAGCGAACGAGTTCGTACAACGCTATCGCGGCAGCACCGCTATGCCGGTGGAACTGGCGCTGCGCATGCGCTTCAACCCCAGCCTGACACAATCCTGGTTCGGTTCCTTGATGGAGATCATCAACAATATCACCATGCTGTCTATCATACTGACCGGTGCTGCGCTGATCCGGGAACGTGAACATGGCACTATTGAACACTTGCTGGTGATGCCGATCACACCGACCGAGATCATGCTGGCCAAGGTCTGGTCGATGGCGCTGGTAGTGCTGGTGGCTACCGGGTTATCGCTTCAATTTGTCGTGCAGGGTGCACTGCAGGTGCCGATCGAAGGCTCGGTCATGTTGTTCATGGCTGGAGCGACGCTGCATTTGTTCGCGACCACCTCAATGGGTATCTTTATGGCGACCCTGGCACGCAATATGCCGCAATTCGGCATGTTGATGATTCTGATTCTGCTGCCATTGGAAATGCTGTCTGGAGGCATGACGCCGCGAGAGAGCATGCCGGATTTTGTGCAGAACCTGATGCTGCTGGCGCCGACCACGCATTTCGTCGAACTGAGCCAGGCGATACTCTATAGGGGAACAGGGCTGGACGTAGTCTGGCGCTCTTTCCTTGCCCTGTTGCTGATCGGGAGCGTGCTGTTTTTTGTTTCGCTGGCGCGCTTCCGCAAGACCATCAGCCAGATGGCTTGAGCGCAATGGCCTACCATTTGGCCTTGCTGAAGACTTGGTGCTCTACAGCAAGGCCCGTCGGTTTTTTTATGCTGTCATGCCGTTGTGGCGCAATAGCGCGTCAATATTCGGTTCACGGCCTCTGAATGCGATGAAGGATTCCAGTGCCGGTCTTGAGCCGCCCATGGCAAGAATCTCGGTCCAGAACCTGCGGCCGGTTTCTTCCGATAGCACACCGTGTTCCTCGAACATGCTGTAGGCATCTGCGGACAGGACTTCCGCCCATTTGTAGCTGTAATAACCGGCTGCGTAACCGCCAGCGAAGATGTGCGAGAAATTATTGGGGAAGCGGTTCCATTTCGGCGGGCGTACCACGGCCACTTCGTCGCGGACTTCTTCGATCAGGTCGAGCGCTGTTTTGCTGCCATTAGGGTCGAAATCGCCATGCAGGCGCATATCGAACAACGAGAATTCGATCTGGCGCACGGTTTGCATCCCGGCCTGGAAGTTCTTGGCGGCGACCATCTTGTCGAACAATGCACGCGGCAGATGCTCGCCTGTTTCAATGTGCGATGTCATGTGGCGCAACACATCCCATTCCCAGCAGAAGTTCTCCATGAACTGGCTGGGTAGTTCGACGGCATCCCACTCCACGCCCTTGATACCGGAAACGCCGTAATCATCGACTTGTGTCAGCATGTGGTGCAAACCATGGCCGAATTCGTGGAACATGGTGATGACTTCATCATGCGTGAACAGGGCCGGTTTGCTACGACCGTCTTCGGTCTTGAGCGGTGCGGAGAAGTTGCATGTAAGGAAAGCGACAGGAGCTGTGATTTTGTCGCCTGAACGACGGCGTGTAATCGCTTCATCCATCCATGCGCCACCGCGTTTGTTGTTGCGGGCATATAGGTCCAGGTAGAACTGACCGACCAGCTTGCCAGCCTGGTCGGTAATCTCATAGAACTCGGCATCCTGATGCCAGACTGGCGCCTGCGATTTTTTGACGTGTACGCCAAAGATGGTTTCAACCACTTTGAACAAGCCCTGCAATACTTTGCTTTCGGGGAAATATTGCTTCACTTCCTGGTCGGAGAAGGCGTATTTCTCTTCACGCAGTTTTTCTGAAACATAGGCGACATCCCAGGCTTGCATGTCGTCAATGCCAAGCTTCCTGGCGTATTCGGTCAGCTCCTGCATGTCGCGTTCGGCGAAAGGTTTGGCACGTTTGCCTAATGTGTCGAGAAACTCGACCACTTGCGCCGAGGAGTCTGCCATCTTGGTGGCGAGCGACATTTCAGCGTAGTTCGGGTAGCCGAGCAGATGTGCAGCTTCACGCTTGAGCTGCAGAATCTCTTTAATCAGTGAGGTGTTATCCCACTCCGGTTTGCCGAACTCTGATGCACGCGTGGCATAGGCGCGGTAAAGCGTTTCACGCAAATCGCGGTTATCTGCATATTGCAGCACGGGCATATAAGAAGGGAAATGCAGCGTGAATTTGTAGCCGGTTTTGTCTTCTGCCTTCGCCGCTTCTTGTGCCGCTTGCAGGGTATCTTCCGGGATGCCTTTTAGTACATCGGCATCTTCAACAAAATGTGCAAAATCGTTGGTAGTGTCGAGCAGGTTTTCTTCAAATTTGGCTGCTAGTTTTGACAGTGCTTCCTGAATCTCCTTGAAACGTGCCTTTTTATCATCCGGCAGTTCAGCGCCACCAAGGCGGAAATCACGCAACTCGTTCTCTACGATTTTGCGTTGGGCAGTGTTCAAACGTTTGTATTCATCGCTTGCGCGCAGGGCGCGATATTTGGCATAGAGCCGTTCATCCTGCGATAAATCCGAGTAGAAATCAGTAAGCTTGGGCAGGCTGTCGTTATAGGCCTCGCGCAGCTCCGGGCTATTCACTACCGCATTCATGTGGCCCACTTGCGACCAGGCACGGGAGATATGTTCCTCCATGTCTTCCAGCGGCCGGACAAAGTTATCCCAGCTTGGTGTTTCCTGGCTGCTGGCTAGCGATTCCAGCAACACGCGACCTTCCGCCATTAAATGCTCGATTGCAGGCGTGACATGTTGTGCCTGTACCTGGTCGAATTTCGGCAGGCCGCTGAAATCGAGCAGCGGGTTGTTTGAAAGGTCTATGTGCTTGGTTGCTGTCATGGTTTCTCTAATTGATTAAACGTAAACTGAATGGGTAACGGTAATTCTCGCCTTTGCTCACGGCAATTGCAGCGATGATGCTGAATATGATGTTGGCCAGCCAGACCAGCCCGATCAGCAGGAACCCGATCAAAATAAACATCAGAACGCACGATATAAAGTAGGCAATCAACAAGCTGATCTGAAAATTGAGCGCTTCACGTGCCTGTTCTGATATGTAGGGGCTTTCGTCTTTTTTCAATAGCCAGACAATCAGGCCGGGGAAAATACTGAAAAATATGCCGGTAATATGCGTGATGACAGCAATGTTCTTATCATCAGCACTGGGTGTTGTAATGATTTCAGACATGGTGATACCCCTTATGAAAGATTGAGTTTTTGCAGCAAAGGTTCAATTTTGTCGATATCTTGAGTGCCTAATATTTTACGTGATGCAGGTAACAACTGAGACAGATCGCTTTGCAATACCTGGCGTTTTACTGCCAATACTTGTGCAGAGTGCATGGAAAAATGCCGTAAGCCGAAGCCAAGTAACAGCTTTGTCAGATTCGGGTCGCCAGCCATTTCGCCACATACCGAGACTTCCTTACCGGCACGCAGGCCGGCTTTGATCGTGCTTTCGATCAGATAAAGCACCGCAGGGTGTAGCGGATTGTACAAATGCGAGACGGTATCATCGGTACGATCGATCGCCAGGGTGTACTGGATCAGATCGTTGGTGCCGATGGAGAGGAAATCCAGTTCCTTGGCGAAAGCATCTGCACACAAAGCTGCGGCCGGCACTTCTATCATGCCGCCCACCTGGATATCCTTTTTATAGGGCAGGTCCTGTTTATCCAGGCTGGCTTTTGCACGCTCTATCATCTGTATGGTTTGGCGCAATTCGGCCAGGTTGGACAGCATGGGTATCAGGATCTTGATATTGCCGTAATGCGAAGCGCGCAGGATGGCACGCAGCTGTGTATGGAAAATCAGCGGTTCGGACAGGCAAAGACGAATCGCCCGCAGGCCGAGTGCCGGATTGGTGCAAGTCCTCACCGTATCCGAGTTCATCTCCTTGTCGGCACCCAGGTCCAGTGTACGGATGGTGACGGGCAAGCTCTTCATGGACTCTGCCACTTTGCGATACGCCAGATATTGTTCTTCCTCATCCGGCATATCGCGCCGGTTCATAAAGAGGAACTCGGTACGGTACAGGCCCACGCCGGTTGCACCTGCAGCCTTGGCTTTGATCACATCGTCGGGTACTTCGATGTTAGCAAGCAGTTCAATCGTCGTGCCATCAAGGGTGACGGCCTTGGTCGATTTAATGCGCTTGAGTTTTTGTTGTTCGATCTCCCATTGCTCTTGCTTGAGCTTGTATTCAGCCAGCGTGTCCTTGTCCGGACTAACGACGACCACTCCCTGATTACCATCGACGATAATCAGTTCACCATCACGTATCAGTACACGCGAGCGTTGCAGGGCGACGATGGAAGGTATGTTCAGGCTGCGGGCAAGAATCGCTGTATGTGATGTGGCGCCACCAACGTCAGTGATGAAGGCCGCGAATTTATGCTGTTTGAATTGAATCGTATCGGCTGGCGATAGATCGTGCGCGACCAGGATGATGGCGCTTTCCTGCTCCTGCATGGGTACCTGGCTTGGGTGGCCGAGCAGTACTTTGATGACTCGCTCGACTACTTGCACGACATCTTGCTTACGTTCGCGCAGATATTCATCATCGATTTTTTCAAACTGTTCGACCAGGTCGTCCATCTGCTTTTTCAATGCCCATTCAGCATTGCAAAGCTCTTTTTCGATGATTTCGGCAGGTACCACAGAGAGTGCTCTATCCGCCAGTATCATCAAATGCGTATTGATGAAAGAACTGAGTTCGGCTGGTGCATTGGGCGATAGTTGTTGCCGGATATTCTCCAGATCGAGCTGGACCGCTTTTACTGCCTGGTTGAAGCGCAGGATTTCTTGCGGAATCAGCGCTTTGGGAACGACGTAATGCGCGACCTCAAGCAGTGCATGAGAAACCAGATGCGCCCGACCGATGGCAATGCCACCGGAGACGCCAACTCCGTGCATGGTGAAGCTCATAGGGCGGAGCCCTTCAAATGGACGAAGCTCATTGCCAGCTCCACAGTTTAGCCGGTACCTTAAATTTGCAGGGACGCACTTCTCTCATGTTTTGTCTTGGGTCTAACAATTTATTCTGGCTCACCGAAACGGCTATTGATCAGATTCACCAGGGCATCCATCGCTGCCTGCTCATCGGGGCCGGATGTTTCAAGGGTAATCACACTGCCTTTGCTGGCTGCCAGCATCATCACTCCCATGATGCTTTTGGCATTGACTCTGCGACCGTTGCGCTCTATCCAGATTTCACAGGCGAACTGGCTGGAGGTTTGCGTCAATTTGGTTGAGGCACGAGCGTGCATGCCGAGTTTGTTGATGATTTCTATGTCTTGTTTCAGCATGTTATGTGCCTTGCTAGTCTAAATCTGTGAAATGAATGACACCTTCGCGGCCGCCGCTAAGGGCTTTGCCGACCAGTGTTCTAAGATCGCCGTTCCTGTAGGTCAGTGTGCGCACCAACATCGGCAGATTAACACCAGCAACTCCTTCTACGCGACCAGCCACGACAAGCTGGTTGACCAGATTGCATGGAGTGGCGCCGTATATATCCGACAATATCAATACGCCATCGCCTTCGTCCAGTTCTTCAATCAGTCGTTGTGCCTGCGGTATCAATTTTACAGGGTCATCATGCGTCCCGACATCGAGTTGTTTCAATAAAGGGGGGGGCTTGCCCATGACGTGGCTCGCACAGTGAACAAGACTTTCACCGAGTGTGCCGTGGGCAATAATCAGTATACCTATCATGCTGTGCTTACCTTATTCATAGCTCTGTTTATAGTGATTCAAGCCTCGCAAACTACTCAAGCTCGCGATGCCTGACTAATACTTTCTGTTGCTCGCTGCGGAAATGCTGCCCCAGTTTCTCGACAAAATAAACCGAACGATGCTGCCCGCCCGTACAACCGATCGCTACAGTAAGATAGCTGCGATTGTCGCGCACAAATGCCGGCAGCCAGCGCGCTATAAAGTTTCGTATATCCTCAAACAGCACCTGTGCGTCCGCCTGGTTTTCCATGAACGCTTTTACCGCATGGTCATGACCAGTTAGTCTGCGAAGTGCGGGGTCGTAATGCGGATTGGGCAAGAACCGCACATCAAAGACAAAGTCTGCATCAAGCGGTATGCCATGCTTGAAACCGAACGAAGCAAAAAGCAGCGTCATCCCCTGGTGTTCATGGGCGATAAAATCCTTGACCCAGTTGCGCAGGGTATTTGCGCTCAGATCGCTCGTATCAACACGGTGACCCAAATAAGCCAGCTGGCTCAGCATATCGCGCTCGCGCAAGATGCTCTCAGCCAACGTGGTTTTCTCATCGCTCAGCGGGTGGCGCCTGCGCGTTTCACTGAAACGTTTGACCAGCGTTTCTACGCTGGATTCCAGATAGAGCACCTGCACAGCAATGCCCTGGTCCTTGAGTTTCTGGATAGCTTCCGGCAACACTTCAATGGCTTCACTTCGCGTATCCATGCTGATGGCAACACGACTCTGACCATGCAGGTGCTGGGGGATATTGGCAAGCAAGGTCGCGGGCAGGTTATCGACACAATAATAGCCGCTATCTTCCAGAGCCTTGAGGACAACGCTCTTTCCCGAACCGGATAAGCCTGTAACGATGACCAGTTGCATGTGATCAGAAGCTCCTTAGCTCTTTTTCGGCAGGTTTTTTTTCATTTCACGCGATTGCCGCTGCATGAACTGTTTGGTGCCATTAACTCCGCGCAGCAACAGCATATGGTTGCGTAACGCCACTTCAACCAGTACCGAGATATTGCGGCCTGCAGCCACGGGAATCAGGAATTTCGGGATTTTCACACCCAGGATTTTTTCCTGCTGCGAATTGATTGTAAGCCGGTCCAACTGTACCGGGGCCAGTTTTTCGGCATGTTCAAGCTGGATGATCAGATCCAGGGGCTTGGTCGGTTTTACAGAGTTATCGCCAAACAGTTCGCGGATATTGAGCACGCCCAGTCCGCGTACTTCAAGAAAATCCTGTAGTAATTTGGGACAGCGGCCTTCTATGCGATCCGGAGCCGTTTTGTAGAAATCGATAATATCGTCGGCTACCAGGCGATGACCGCGAGAGATGAGTTCGAGCGCCAATTCGCTTTTACCGATGGCAGGGTCGCCTTTGATCATGACGCCAAAGCCTTGCACTTCCATGAACACGCCATGAAAACTGATGGTTTCGGCCACCGCTTGCGAAAGATAGTGGCTGAGTACGTCCATCAGGCTTGGGCTTTGCAATGGCGTAGTGAAAAGCGGCGTTTCCAGATCATTCGCTGCGGTAAGCAATTCTTCAGGAGGTTTTTCGCCATTGGCGACGACAACGGCAGCGAGATCGGTCGAGAAAAGATTCTGAATCGCCTGCAGGAGTTCTTTGGATTTCAGGCTTCTGAGATAGTCCATTTCCGCACAACCCAATACCTGGACGCGGTTGGGGTGCACAAAGTTAAGATGCCCGATCAACGCCAGAGACGGCTTGCTGACGGTATCACTGCTGAGCATGTTGTCGCCACCAGTGAGGCCGGCAACCCAGGTCAGTTTGAGGTTGCGGCGTGTGTCTCGAAATAACTTCTCGACGCTGATTTCGGGCATTTTTACCTTTCCTTGCGGGCTGAATTAGCGAGTCATGGTTTGAATAACAGCTCGCCTGTCATCCCGTCTGGCAGCAGTTTTATTCTGTTGCCTGATGCTTGAGCGCGCCATTTACTTTATGGTGGTCGCCTTGCTTCTCCTTGTGTTTCAGTACTTGGCGATCCAGCTTGTCGGTGAGCATATCAATGGCGCTGTACATGTTCTCACCTGAGCATTCCACATGGAGATCATTACCCGGTACACGCAGGGTGGCTTCAACTTTCTGCACCAGTTTTTCTACGCTCAGCGTGACCTTCACGTCAATCACATGATCGAAGTGATTACTTACACGCGAAAGCTTGCCTTCAATATATTCGCGTAAAGCTGGGGTGACATCCAAATGGTGACCGGTAAGTTGCAAGTTCATGATGCTCTCCTTGATGACGACTACAAAAAATAACTTTTATGGTGCTGCTGACGACTCTAAAACTACAGCGCCTTGCGCTGACTCGCTGCGGGTAATTGCAGTGATTCTCTATATTTGGCGATGGTACGTCTTGCCACGACAATGCCCTGTTTGCTTAGTACATCTGTAATCTGGTTGTCCGATAACGGTTTCTTCGGGTTTTCTTCGGCAATCATCTGCTTGATCAGTGCGCGAATGGCAGTGGCGGAACAAGCGCCGCCGGATTCAGTGGCCACATGGCTGCCAAAGAAATACTTGAGTTCATAGACACCACGCGGAGTAAGCATGTACTTACGCGTAGTGACCCGTGAAATGGTTGATTCATGTAGTTCGAGTTCATCTGCAATCTCACGCAGAACCAGTGGCCGCATCGCCACCTCGCCGTGCTCGAAGAAATTACGCTGCCTGTCTACAATCGCTTGCGAGACACGAAGAATGGTCGAGAAGCGCTGCTGGATATTCTTGATCATCCATTTGGCTTCCTGCATCTGGCTCATCAGATATTGATTGGAACTATCGCGATTACGCTTGAGAATATTGGCATAAATCTGGTTGATGCGCAGCTTGGGTACCACTTCATCGTTGAGACTGGCGATCCAGATGCCTTTGATCTTCTTGACGATGATCTCATGCTGGATGTAATGGTCAGAACTGATGTTGCTAAAGGCGTTGCCCGGCCTTGGGTTCAGCTGGGTAATGATTTGCTGGGCCTGGCGCAAGGTCTCATCATCGCAATGCAGGAGTTTGCGAAGTTTGGCATAGTCGCGGGCAGCCAACAGCGGTAGATGATGTTCCACCAGGTTCTTGGCGATCGCTAAAAGCGGGGAATGTTCTTCTACCGTGCGTAATTGCAGCGATAAACATTCAGACAGGTTGCGTGCGCCGACACCTGCAGGGTCAAGGTTCTGGATATGCTTAAGTGCAGTTTGCAGCTCCAGCAGATCGACTTCCGTATCTTCTTCGAACATGTCGACCAGCTCTTCCAGCGGCTGCTCCAGGTAACCGTCGTCGTTGATGGCATCGGTCAGTACCAGTGCCAGCATCTGGTCGCGGGAAGATAGCGGCAACAGTTTGAGTTGGCTTACCAGGTGTTCGCGCAGGGTTTCAGTCGCAGCTTCCTGGAAACTGTAATCATTATCTTCATCATTGCCTGAATTGCTGTCTTCCCAGCGTGTATTGCCGGCATATTCGAGATAGTCGTCAGCAAAATTCTCTTGTACAGGCGCTTCTTCTGCGCGTGTCTGTTCTTGCGGATTAGGGATTTCCTGCGCAGTGCTGGATGGAATGAATGTATCGACGGCATCGCTGCCATCCGCATTCTTCTCATCGTGTTCCAGCAAGGGATTGGCTTGTAGAATCGCCTCCAGCTCCTGGTTCAGCTCTTGGGTTGAGAGTTGAAGCAAACGGATAGACTGTTGCAGTTGCGGGGTGAGCGCAAGATTCTGGGAGAAGCGGAGTTGTAAACCTTGTTTCATATTTATTAATAACGTCTTACAGACGGAAATCCTTACCTAAATACACTTCTTTAACACTATCGTTCTGGACGATTTCGCTGGGCAGGCCTGCGGCAAATATGCGGCCCTCATTCACAATATACGCTCTATCGCAGATACCTAGGGTTTCGCGCACATTATGGTCCGTAATTAAAACGCCGATGTTGCGCTCCGCCAGGAAGCCGATAATCTTCTGGATATCCAGCACTGCGATCGGGTCGATACCGGCAAAAGGCTCATCCAGCAATATGAAGCTTGGTCGGGTAGCCAGGCATCGCGCAATCTCTACGCGGCGTCTTTCGCCGCCGGAAAGACTGACGGCCATGGTGTCGCGGATATGGGTGATGTGAAGCTCATGCAGCAACGATTCAAGTTCAGCTTCAATTTCATCCTTGCTGCCCTTATGCAGTTCAAGTATCGCTTTGATGTTCTCTTCCACCGTCATCTTGCGGAAGATCGAAGGTTCCTGTGGCAGATAGGAGAGCCCGAGCCTTGCGCGCTGGTGGATCGGCAAGCGGCTCAGGTCCTTACCATCAAGCAGAATGCGGCCCGCATCCAGCGGTACCAATCCCACCATCATGTAAAAGCTCGTGGTTTTACCCGCGCCGTTCGGCCCAAGCAAGCCAACGACTTCGCCGCTTTTTAGCTGTAAAGAGATATCTTGCACAACGGTACGCGCCTTGTATTTCTTGCGCAGGTTTTCGACGATTAGCTCGCTCATTGTGTGAGTTCTTCTAAGTGAATGATGTTGATAGCGCTGTCCATTTTATTGTGGGGCAGGGGTGCTGGCAGCCGGCTTGTTTTTCGGCTGGATCACCGCGCGTACGCGTCCCGTAGGCGTCGCCGGTGTTGCAGCCTGTGAGCCGCCGCCGATGACTTCGGCATATTCGGCATTGGCGTCGTACATGATGTAATCACCATGTACGATATCTTCGCCACGCTTGACCCAGGCCTTGGTATAGAGCTGGACCTTGTCCATGCGGCCGTCGTATTCAATGCGCTGTCCACTACCTTCCATGTATTCATTCTTGCCTTCCAGCTTTTGTTTGAATGTGGTCGGGTTGCCGTAAGAGGTGCTGTGCTGGAAGCCATTGCTGTCCTCGCGCACTATGAGCTTGTCGCCACGAATCATCAGTGTGCCTTGGGTCAGGATGACATTACCAGTGTAGGTGCTGGTTTTTTTTGCATCGTTGACTGTGACACTATCGGCTTCAAGGTCGATCGGTTTGTCGCGATCAGCCTTTTCTGCATGGGCACTTACTGCCATCATCATGAGCATGGCAGCCATGAGGTAGCCGATACTGGTTGATGGCACGCGAAACTTATTCATATGATCTCCGGATCAATCTATATCTTTGCTTAAATTCAATTTGATTTCAGGTTGCACGGCACCTGCAGGTATGACGTTTCGCTGGATCTGCTTCACTAATGAGTCCATTCCTGTTTCCAGCCGCATCGCATCATTGGCCCTGCGGTTGATGTTGTTCGGGGTGCTGGATATGTTTACCTTAGGTCTTTCGTAATGTGCTTTTACACGATTCAATAACTGCACTGTTCTGTTTTTCTTGTCGTAAATCATCCCTGTTGCATGGATAACGGTTTTAGGTTCCTGTGTGATGACGACCGGCCTGTCCGTCGTGGCCATTTCTTCGTTAGGCGACAGTTCCAACCTGTCGGTCAGGACGACCATCTCGCCTTTTCCATTGAACGCTTGCCTGACTACTTTAACATCATCGATGAATTCGATTTTTTCGCCATTGCTCGATACCAGGCCTTTCAGCCCTTCAATCGTGGTGAAAGGCTTGTCGGTCTCGTAACGCTCAAACTGCGGCTTTTCCAGCTCTGTTGTATCGTCGTCCGGGTAATGCCGCATCTCTTCGGCCGTCAGGCGATAGCGCAGGTCGCCGTTTTCATCGGTGCGGGTAGTGACGAAATTATTCAGTATGTAATCCGGATCATGTCGGCTACTGCCATCGATTTTCGGCTCAGGCGCTTGAACGGCGTAATCTATCCAGAATGTCAGTAATGCCAGAATAGCCAGCAAGACCAATGGAAGCAGAATAGTGGGGCGAACGTACATGCGGGTTGTTTGCAGCCTACTTTAGAAATTGCGCCATTTGCGCATCAAAGGTGCCTTGCGCTTTCATCAGCAATTCGCACACTTCACGCACTGCACCACGGCCAGCCTGGGCTTGCGTCGTGTAATGGGCATACTGTTTCACCAGTGGTGTCGCTGTTGGTACGGCAATCGCCAGTCCGGCGCGTCGCATGGGTGGCAAATCCACTACATCGTCACCCATAAAAGCACAGTCGTCAGGACTGACATTCATCTTTTTCACCAAGTCCTCAAAGGCTTCCAGCTTGTCTTCCACGCCTTGGTAAAAATGGGCGATGCCGGTGGTTTCTGCACGCTTGGTTACTACATTCGATGTCCGGCCCGTAATGATGGCCATTTGTACGCCAGTGGCTTTGAGCAGTTTCATCCCCAGGCCATCCAGGGAATGGAAACTTTTATATTCCTGACCGTCATCGCCTATCATCAAACTGCCATCGGTCATGACACCATCAACATCAAAAATAATGACTTTAATACGTTTTGCACGTTCTGCTACCGGACTTAACTGACTCAATTTAAATAACCTTTGCTGTTAACAAGTCGAGCATATTCAATGCCCCGACCAGGGTTCCTTGCTGATTGATCACCAGCAAGCCGTTGATTTTGCGGTTTTCCATGATTTCCACGGCTTCTACCGCTAAACGTTCGGGGGTAATGGTATAGGGATTGGCACCCATTACATCCCTCATTACTGTGCCGGTGATGGTAATGCCATTTTCGAAAGCACGACGTAAATCACCGTCCGTGAATATGCCAATGGGTTTGTTCGCTTCATCGACGATAGCTGTCATGCCCAGGCCCTTGCGGGTCATTTCCAATAAGCCGTCGGATAACAAGGCATCTGCTTTGACTGTCGGTATGGCAGCATCTTTACGCATGATGTCTGCAACATGGATCAGAAGCCGTCTGCCGAGACTGCCGCCAGGATGCGAGCGAGCAAAATCTTCTGCAGAGAATCCACGTTGGTCCAACACCGTGACCGCCAATGCATCTCCCAATGCCAGCATGGCGGTTGTGCTGGCTGTCGGTGCCAGCCCTAGCGGGCAAGCCTCCTGGCTGACATGAGCATCCAGATGGATATCAGATTCCTTTGCCAGCGTTGAACCGGGGTGGCCGGTGATGCTGATGATTTTTGCCCCCAGGCGCTTGATCATGGGCAGAATCGCCAGCAGCTCTTCACTCTCGCCTGAATTGGACAGTGCAATCACAAGATCATCCGCTGTGATCATGCCGAGGTCGCCGTGACTGGCTTCACCGGGGTGCACGAAAAATGCCGGGCTGCCAGTGCTGGCAAAGGTCGAGGCGATCTTGCGGCCGATATGCCCGGATTTACCCATGCCGCTCACCACAACACGGCCGCGGCATTGTAAAATGAGTTCGACGGCATCCGTGAAGCGTTTGTCCAGGCGGTTTGCGATACTTTCCAGTTCACGTGACTCAATCAGTAACACTTCTCTGGCGAGGTCCAGGGGGGATTGGCTGCTGGTTGAGCTGTTATCCGTGACCGAGCCGTGATGTTGGTGTGTTTGGCTTATCTCCATCCACCAAGTATAAAAGGGATTCAACCTCGAATAAAGGTTGATGAGACAAATAAAACCGGTTTTTATCAAACTCGGCATAATTTTTGCCTAATGATCCGACCCGATAATTTTTAAGAATAAAAATGCAAGAGCTTGGGCCATTGTTTTGGCGACATGCCAGGATCGTGTGCAGGCTTGGGATTGCGCTTAATACCGTTGGTAAGCGTTTTGTTGATCCGGGGCTGAAAGATCACAATGCCGAGCCGGATGCTCTATTCAAGAAGGTAGTGTCGTCTTGCCAGGATTCCCGAATATCTGCCAGGCGCGCAAGAAGTACTTTATAACAGGTCGATGAATATGCACATTATTGTTGTGGGTGGAGGTATTGTTGGCTGTATGACGGCCATGGAGCTGGTTGAGCGCGGTTGTCGTGTGACGATAGTCGAACGCGGGCATATTGCCAGCCAGACCTCGGGTGAATCGTCTTGGGCGGGTGCTGGCATTATGTTTCCATTACTGCCCTGGTTTTACACAGATGACGTAAACAGGCTGACGCTGAGTGGCGTGGGCTTCTATCGCCAGGTATGCGAGCGCTTACATCGGGAAACGGGTGTCGACACCGAACTGGAGCAATCCGGCATGCTGATACTGCCAGAATTCGATCAAACAAAAGCACGCGCCTGGTGCGAGCAAAACCGGATTCAGGCACAGGCTGCCTCAGCCAGCGCCTTTAATGTGCAATCGCTCGGTGGTGACGACGCGCTCTGGCTGCCCTCGGTTACCCAGGTCCGCCCGCCTTATGTCATGAAAGCCTTGCGCCAGTGGCTTGAGCAGAACGGTGTTACTTTGCTTGAGCAAACCGAGCTTAAGCCGCTTGCGCCATGTGAAAACCTGCAGCAATGGGAAACCGTCAAAGGCGAAAAACTGAGTGCAGATAAATTCATTGTGACATCAGGTGCATGGAGTTTTGAGCTGTTGAAAGAAACTGCACAGAAGCTCAAGATCAAACCGATGCGCGGCCAGATCTTGCTCTATCGGCCTGAAAAGAATCTGCAGCAGATGGTCTACCGCGAGGGGTTTTATATGGTGCCGCGCAAGGATGGTCTGCTGTTGGCGGGCAGTACATTGGAAGATGTCGGTTTTGATCCATCAACGACTGAAGCAGTACGCCAGGAATTGATCATGAAAGCAGAAGCCATTATGCCTGAGCTCAAAGGCTTGCCTATCATCAAACATTGGAGCGGTTTGCGGCCCGGAACCCCGGAGAATCTGCCGGTGATAGCCGAGCATCCGCAAATCAGGAACCTGTTTCTGAACACCGGGCATTTCCGCTATGGCCTGACCATGGCACCGGCAAGCGCTAAAATCGTGTCGGCATTGGTTTGTGGCGAACAGCCATTTATTGATGCGACACCGTTTGCCTGTCCACAGTAGCTATGTATCTGCTTTCCAATGTCCTGACTTGCCGCCTTGTTTCTCCAGTAGCTGGACGTTGCTTATGACCATGCCGCGATCGACCGCTTTTGCCATATCATAAATGGTAAGCAAGGCGATACTGACCGCGCTGAGCGCCTCCATCTCCACACCTGTACGGCCAACCGTTTCTGTGGTGACAGTGCAATGGATGGCGTTTTTTTCCTGATCGGCTTCAAATTCAACGCTGACTTTAGTCAGGCTGATAGGGTGGCACAATGGAATTAAATCCGATGTGCGTTTGGAGCCTTGTATGGCAGCGATTCTGGCGATACCCAGCACATCCCCCTTCTTTGCATTGCCTTGCAGAATCATGTCCAGAGTAGCCGCTTGCATGCTGATGGAGCCGGTAGCGATGGCGATGCGACGTGTCTCGGTCTTTTCGCCGACATCCACCATATGAGCCTGGCCCGTGCTGTCAAAATGTGTGAATTGATTCATAGCGATTCTAAAGTGAACTCATGTCTTAATATCGCTATCATAGCAACGATGAAACTGATTTATACAATTCTATTGAGTGCGCTCTTGTTGCCGCCTGCCCATGCCAATGATCTGCCGGATTTGGGCGATGTTTCTGCGACTGTGCTTTCGCCCTTGCAGGAGCAGATGATCGCTAACCAGATCATGCGCGACGTGATGCGCAGCAATCAGGTTTCGCGTGATGTTGAGGTCAACGACTATATCCAGAACCTAGGTTACAGGCTTGCTGCAAATGGGCCGGATAAACGCCAGCAGTTCAATTTCTTCGTCGTGCAGGACAACACAATCAATGCGTTCGCCATGCCTGGTGGTGTCATCGGTGTGCATACAGGCCTGATACTGGCGGCCAATAACGAGTCAGAGCTGGCGGGCGTGCTCGGCCATGAAATCGGTCACGTGGTACAGCGCCATCTGGCTCGCATGATGGCGCAGCAAAAACAGGATTATTTACTGAATCTGGCGACCATGGGTCTGGCGTTGCTGGCAGCAAGATCCAATCCGCAACTGGGCAGCGGTGCCATGGCTGCCGCTTCTGGCGCAGCCATCCAGAAGCAGCTGGATTACACACGTGAGCATGAGCGTGAAGCCGATCGTGTTGGTTTGCAGATTCTGGACAATGCCGGATTTGATACGCGCGGCATGGTCGAGTTCTTTAACACCATGCTCAAGAGCTCGCGTTTTGTTGACGGCAGCGCGCCTTCATTTCTGCGCACCCACCCGCTGACTACCGAGCGTATTACAGATGTCAAAAGCCGTGTAGACAGCATGCCTTACCGCCAGGTGCAGGATAGCCAGGAGTTCCAGTATGTGCGAGCCAAGCTGCGTGCGGCACACGGTTCAGCGTCACAAGCTGTTGCGTATTTCCAGGAGACTTTGCGAGAACGTCGATACACCAACGAAGCTGCTGAACAATATGGCCTGGGCGTGGCGATGATGCGTAACAACAATCTTGAAGGTGCCGCAAAGCAGTTGGAGTGGTTACGCAAGAATGCTGCTCGCCATCCTTACATTGAGACATTGGAAGCCAATCTGCTGGTGGCTCAACGTAAGCCAGATGCAGCCGGGAAGCATTATGCGCAGGCTTTGAACCAGTTCCCTAATCATAGGGCGCTGATTTACGGATATGCGGAACATTATCTTGCGATGGGTCAGCCTGACAATGCGTTGAAGTTGATCAATGAAAAGCAATCGGCTTATCCGGATGATCCTTATTTTTATGAGCTGATGTCGCAGGCCTATACGGCAAAAGGTAAGAATCTACTGAGGCATCAGGCGCAGGGCGAGGCTTATTTCCGCCGTTATAATCTGCAAAGTGCTTTGGAGCAGATGGATCTGGCAGCCAAAGCCAATGATGGTGACTTTTATCAACAGTCGATTGTGGAAGCGCGTTTGAATCAGCTGAAACAGATGGCACTGGAACCCAAGAAAGAAGGATTCTTTAATTGAGCAGGTATATGCAACGCAGAAGTTTTCTGCAGTTAATACTAGGTGCAGGCGCTGCTGTGTTGTTGGTACCGATCCATGCGCTTGCAGCCATCTGGAACAAGCCGGCATTTGAAGCGACCACTACACCGGAAGCGGTCAAGGGTCTGGATGTCGCTCAGGAAATACCGAGCAAGGATATAGATATTATTGCGCCAGACTTCGCTGAGAACGGCGCAGTGGTCCAGGTTGAGGTGAAAAGCCGGATTCAGGATACTGAAGCGATTGCGATTCTGGTGGATAAGAACCCGACACCGCTTATCGCAAATTTCATGTTCTCGAACGGTGCCGAGCCTGCGGTTGTGACGCGCATCAAAATGGCAGAAACCTCTAATGTGCAGATTATCGTGAAAGCGGGCGATCAATATTTCACTGCGCATAAGATGGTCGAAGTGTCATTGAGCGGCTGCTAGGAGCGCATGATGAGAGACATGAAAATGCGCGCCCAGCTCAAGGATGGCATCACCGAAGTAAAGGTACTGATCAGTCACCCGATGGAAACCGGCCGCCGCAAAAACGACCTGGATGAAACAGTGCCTGCCCATTTCATTCAGCTGGTGACCGCCACGCTGAATGGCAAAACGGTATTGGAGGCGCAATGGGGTACAGGTATTTCCAGGAATCCATACCTGACTTTTTATCTGCGTGATGCCAAGGTCGGCGACAAGGTCGTGATCACCTGGCATGACAACAAAGGCGAAACCAGTTCAGGCGAGATAGCCGTTAATCAGGCAAGCTGAGGGTTCGGTATCCATCAGCCGCACTAGTACTGTAATTCTCAATCCAGTTCTCCGCATGTAGCTTATCCACACACAGGGTTGGGCCCAGGCTGCATGGCCCTATGATGGCCTTTGCGCTATAGTGATGGTTGTCGATTTCCCGAAAGCGGAGTGCTTGGGTGCCTAAAATCAGAAAAATACTGGCCAGCTTATATTTCAGGATTATTGCCGGTTTGCTGGCCGTTTATCTTGTTTTTTCCTATTTTGCGGTTGATCCACTCGCACAACGGATCCTGCCCGGTTTTGCGGAAAAGAATCTGGCAAGCCAGCTGCAAGTCGACCGTGTGAGTTTTGATCCACTCCGTTTGATCCTTACCGTCGATGGCTTGCGTTTATCCACGCATGACGGTTCGCCGCTCGCCAGTTTCGAACGACTGTACGTCAACATGGAAGCTAGCGGCCTGTTCCGGTTCGCATGGCGTTTCAAGGATATCCGCCTGACAGCGCCGCAGGTGACGTTGGATATCGCGCCGGATGGCCAGCTTAACTGGTCCGAGCTGCTTGCCAGACTCAGCGAAGGTGAAAAAGAAGAGAGTGCGACAATTGCGCGCGTGCTGATCGATCACATCCTGATCGAGCATGGCAATATCCTTTACGAAGAACGTAATCGCAGCACCCCTTTCCGGGCCGTGCTGCAACCTCTGGGACTTGAACTCGACGGCCTCTCCACCTTGCCGCAGGATCGCGGCGACTACGCTATTCTGGCCCAACTGCCGGAGCAGGGCGGTACGCTTAAATGGAAGGGCGACCTGGGCCTGAACCCGCTGATATCTTCAGGCGAAGTGGAAGTGGAGGGTATCAAGTTGGCGAAACTGGCGGAAATCGTCAGGACTGAAGCTGACATGGTTAAAGTCACCGAGGGTGAGCTGGGTACGCGGTTCAGTTATCGTTTTGCCATCGTCAAGGGCGATACAGAATCCTTCCCGCAAGTGCAGGTTGAAAATCTCGGGCTGATACTTGACCGTGTCGCGGCTGATCTTACGGCGCCGACTGGTGCTCAATCCAGCGTTGCCCTGGAACAGCTGAGCCTGCAATTGCCTGCCTTGTCGTTCTCGATGCAGACAGGGGCGCAGCTCAGTTTCCAGAATCTGGATATGGCATTGCAGCAGCTGTCGCTCACAAGCCAGAACAACATCTTGTTCAGTCTCAATCAGGCCGAGCTCAATGGCCTCGGTCTTGACCTCGCCGATAATCAGCTGCAAGCAGGGGAAATATTATTGAAGCAAGGCACAATCAATATCCTGCGTAGCAATAATGGCAGCGTGGATTGGCAGCAGTTGGCGGAGGCATTCAGCAGCCAGCCATCTGGAGTACCTGTGACCGAATCCAATGCTTCGGCCGATCCACCGGCTTCCGCACCGGAATGGAAGTTTGCGGTGAGCCGGCTGGCACTGGAAGGCACCGCCGTGCATATTGAGGATAGAACAACCAGGACACCCGTGGTATTCGATATCCAGAATCTGGATATCGAATTGCAGGAGCTTTCACAAGACCTGGCCAAGCCGTTACCCCTGAAAGGGGCTCTACAGGTTAAGCAGGGTGGGATGCTGGAGGTGGGGGGCAATCTGGTATTGTCACCCATGAAGGCAGACTTGCAGGTCAAGCTGGCGGACCTTGCACTCAAGACTTTCTCGCCATATATCAATCAGGTCGCTTTGCTCAAACTTGATCAGGGAGCTTTGCGCATTGACGGCAAACTGGCACTTGATAATGCCAAGTCCTTGAAAGGGCAATTTCAGGGTGGGTTCGGCGTCCGGCAGCTCGCGATATCAGAGGAAGCGACAGGCGCATCTTTCCTTGCCTGGAAGGATGTTGCCAGTAACAGCCTGAAATATACGCTGTCACCTGCTCGTTTGCATATGGCTGAGCTTCGTATCATTCAACCCGCAGGTAAATTCATCATCTATGAAGACGGCACGATGAATGTACAGCGGATCTTGCGTCAGCAGGATGCAGGTCCTCCTGCAAAGGTCGAGTCGTCGGGTAAGGATAACTTTCAGATTGGGATAGAGCGCGTCAGTGTCGATGGTGCCAATTTCGAGTTTGCCGATTTGACGCTGAGGCCGCAATTCGGCACGCATATCAATTCACTTTCCGGTGTCATCAACGGTTTATCCAGCGACCCGGCGACAACCGCCCAGGTGGAACTGGATGGCAAGGTCGATGAGTTCGGTTCGGCTCGCATCAGGGGTTCTGTGCAGCCGTTCCAGGCGACGGATTTCACCGATCTCAAACTGACATTCCAGAACTTGGAGATGAACCGCCTGACTCCATATTCCGGGAAGTTTGCCGGTCGTAAGATTGATTCCGGCAGACTGTCGGTCGATCTCGAATACAAGATCAAGCAGCGTCAACTGGCTGGCGAGAACAAATTCGTCATCAACAAGCTGAAACTTGGCGAACGGGTGGAGAGCCCGGATGCGATGAGCCTGCCGCTGGATCTGGCGATTGCGCTGCTGGAAGACAGCGACGGCCTGATCGATCTGGATTTGCCGATTTCCGGAAGCCTGGATGACCCGCAGTTCAGTTACGGGAAAATCATCTGGAAGGCCGTGGTCAACGTGTTGACCAAGATCGTGACGTCACCGTTCCGCGCTTTGGGTAAACTGCTGGGCGCGGATTCCGAAAAAATGCAGGATGTCGGTTTCGATCCGGGCAGGGCCGAATTGGCGCCGCAAGAGCGGGAGAAGCTGAAGACGATAGCGGAAGCCATGAACAAGCGCCCATCGCTGACATTGAACCTGGTGCCTGCCTTCGACCCTGTTGTGGATAAGGTTGCACTGCAGGATCTGGCGACGCGCCGGGATGTTCTGGAAGAGATGGGCATCAAGCTGCAAGCGGATGAGCAGTCTGGTCCGATTGACCTGGGTAATCCCAAAGCACAATCTGCAATCGAACGCTTGCTGAAGTCTCGTACAGGCGGGGGCAGCAGCCTGAAAGCGGTCGATGCTGTGAAGGATTATTTCAGAAAGTCCAAGCCGGAAGACCTGCCTATCTACACTGAGAAGCTCGATCAGCTGAGGGCGACAGTGTCAGTCTCCGATGAAGACTTGCTGCAGTTGGCCCAACTCAGGGCGGACAGCATGCAGGATTATCTGGTGAAATCCTCAGAATTGGATGCGACCCGTGTCGCAATCGCTGAAGCATCGAAAGTAACGGGCGATGGCAAGTTGGTCCATTTGCGCATGGAGCTGGGCGTTAAGGCGCTTTCCCCGCAAGCAGACTCAGCGCAACCGCTTCCGCAACCTTGATGCCATCGACTGCGGCAGAAAGTATGCCGCCTGCGTAACCGGCACCTTCGCCAGTCGGGTAAAGGCCTTTGATATTGATGCTCTGCAAGGAGTCATCATCGCGCTTGATGCGAATGGGCGATGACGTGCGGGTTTCCACGCCCGTTAATACCCCATCATAAAAATCAAAACCTTGTATCTGTTTGGCGAAGGCGGGAATCGCTTCGCGGATTGCGGTAATCGCAAACTCGGGCAGGGCTGTATCAAGATTGGTCAAGTGAACACCCGGGGTATAGGATGGCGTCACTTCACCCAGCCTGGTTGACGGTTTGTTGGCAAGAAAGTCGCCGATCAGTTGTCCCGGCGCCTGGTAATTACTGCCACCGAGTACGTAGGCACGCGACTCCCACTGGCGTTGGAAATGCATGCCTGCCAGCGGGTCGCCAGGGTAATCGGCTTCCGGCGTGATGCCGACGACGATGCCTGCATTGGCATTGCGTTCGTTGCGTGAATATTGGCTCATGCCGTTGGTGACGACGCGTCCTGGTTCCGATGCGGCAGCGACGACCGTGCCGCCGGGGCACATGCAGAAGCTGTAAACCGAGCGTCCGTTACCGGCATGATGTACCAGCTTGTAATCTGCTGCGCCCACCTTGGTCAGTAAGTCCTCACTGTAACTTCTGCCATATCTGGCTTTATCAATCAAGGATTGCGGATGTTCGATACGAAAGCCGATGGAAAACGGCTTGGCTTCGATATAAATGCCGCGCTTATGAACCATCTCAAAGGTATCGCGTGCGCTGTGGCCTACAGCTAATACCAGGTGCCGGGTCGCAATCTGCTCGCCAGTTTGAAGCGTCACGCCTTTTACTTCGCCATTTTCAATCTCTATATCTTCAACACGGCTCTGAAAACGGATTTCGCCGCCTAAGGCGATGATGGTGTTACGCATTTCTTCCACCATGCTGACCAGCCTAAAGGTGCCGATGTGCGGATGGCTGACGTAAAGAATCTCTTCTGGCGCGCCAGCCTTGACGAATTCCTGCAGCACCTTGCGACCATAATGCCTGGGGTCTTTGATCTGGCTGTAGAGCTTGCCATCAGAGAATGTACCTGCGCCGCCTTCGCCAAACTGCACGTTGGATTCTGGGTTGAGCGTACTTTTACGCCACAAATCCCAGGTGTCCCTGGTTCGCTCGCGCACCGCTTTGCCGCGTTCCAGCACGATAGGCCTGAGGCCGGATTGCGCAAGGATCAAGGCAGCGAAGATGCCTGCAGGGCCAAAGCCGACGACTACTGGGCGTGCTTTCGTAATAGCCTGGGCATGGGCGACATGTTTGTACTCAATATCAGGGCTGGGTTTTACGTGTGGATCCCTGCGAAATTTCGCCAGCAACTTCGCTTCGTTTTTAACTTCCAGATCAATGCTGTAGACGTATAGAATCGCATGGGATTTACGTGCATCCACACCGCGCTTGAATATCTCGAAACGAACCAGTTCATTCTCGGCGATGCCTAGCTTCTTCAGGATTGCCGCCTTGATTTCGTCGGTCTGGTGGATGAGCGAAGGCGCCTTTTCAATCGGCAGTTTTATTTCTGTCAGTCTTATCATTCTGGGGTAATTTACTTGGAGTGGCGCTATCAAATACCAGGTGGCAATTGCAGAAGTTTGCGTAGCATGGGGACGGTCACAGGTTTTTTCGTGGTCAACGACCATTCATCGAGCGCATCCAGCGTGGCCATCAGTGTCGGTAAATCCCGGCGCAGATAGCGCAGGCAGTAATCCACCACTTCATCAGGCAGTTTCATGCCGCGTTCACTGGCATGGTGGCGCAGGGCGAGTGCTTTTTCTTCATCCGTGAGCGGATGGAGTTGATAGACCAGGCCCCAGGCCAGTCTCGTGGCCAAATCATTCCTTAGCCCCATTTGCATGGGCGATGACAGGCCGGCCGACATGAGTACGCCCGCAGCAGCGTTTTCGCGCAGGTGGTTAAAGGTATTGAACAGCGCGATTTGCTCCGCATCCGGATAGGTATGCACATCGTCTGCAATGGTCAGTGGAACCTCGAATTTCGCCGCCAGCATCGCGCATGATTGCAATAGATGTGTTTTGCCGCTGCCTTCGGGCCCCCAGAGATAGACGAAACGCACTTCGGACTGCCCGTTGATGACTTTCTTCAGGCTATCCAGCGCTTCGGCGTTCTGGCCTACAATAAAATTTTCCAACGATGGCGGTGGCGCCGGTTGAATATCCAACAGCAGTTGTTTCATACGCCTTATTTCAGGTAGGTTTCGCTAGTTAGATAATTTTGCTTGGCATGCCGTAAACCTACCGCAATGGCTGCGGCAACAGGCAGAGCAAGCAGAATGCCGGCAAAGCCGAACAGCTGGCCGCCCGCAAGCAGAACGAAAATGACAATGACTGGATGCAGGCCAATGCGATCACCTACAAGCCATGGTGTCAGCACCATGCTTTCCAGAAGTTGTGCTGCAACGAATACCACCAGAATCGGCACCATTTCGCCCGCTGACGAAAATTGCAATGCACCTGCAAGAATGGCAAGCAATAAGCCGATGGTGACACCCAGATAAGGGATGAAGCCAAGTAGACCGGCGATAAGCGCAACGGGAATCGCAAGCTCCAGACCGATTGCCAGCAGGCCGATCGCATAAAAGATGCTCATGAGCAGCATTACCGAAAGTTGGCCGCGCAAGAATTCAGCCAGCACCAAATCGATCTCATTGGCTATTTTGCTCGTTTTTTCATACCAGCGTCGTGGAATGAGTTGTGCAATACGGGCAACCATGCTGTACCAGTCCCGCAACAAGTAAAACAGGACGACTGGAACGAGCATTAAATTAATCACCCAGGCGACGATGGCGAAACCATGGTTGCTGACAGTGACCAGCAACTGGCCAATGACATTGCCGGCAGTTTGCCAGTTCTTGGTCAGGACGGATTTGATCTGATCGATATCTATGGATAGTGCGACGCCAAAATACTGTATGAGAAGCGGTTCGATACGATTTTTGATCGCAGTCATGTATTCAGGTAAGCGCTCGATCACCAGCGCAATTTCTTTTTGCAGCATGGGGACGATGATGAGGATGAGCAGAATAGTGGCCGCAGTGAGCAAGAGCATCACCAGAATTGTAGCGACGGTGCGGCCAAAGGTCAGCTTGCCGAGCTTGATGCGGCTGAATCTATCGACCAGTGGCGTGCAGATATACGCCAGGATCGCTGCAATCAGGAATGGCGCCATGATAGGTAGCAGCAGATAAAAAATCACCAGCAAGCCTGTTACAAGCAGGACGATGCGGTAATCAGGCAATTGGTTTTCTCGTTTGGTCGTCATATCGGGTAAAATTATGCCTTCAAATGGATGATTTATCTTGATGTATTTTTGAGTGGAAAGCGAGAAATCAGTTGAATTCTAATTCTTCAAACGGTGATGCGGCAAAAACTTCGATCAGTTATCGTGATGCAGGTGTCGATATGGAAGCCGGCGACGCCCTGGTTGAGCAGATCAAACCGTTTGCAAAACGCACCATGCGGCCGGAAGTCATGGGCGGTATCGGTGGTTTCGGATCGCTGTTCGAGATGCCGAAGAAATTCAGGAATCCTGTGCTGGTTTCCGGCACCGATGGCGTCGGCACCAAGCTCAAACTTGCTTTCCAGCTGAATAAACACGACACCGTCGGTATCGATCTGGTCGCCATGAGCGTCAACGATATTCTGGTGCAAGGCGCCGAGCCTTTGTTCTTCCTGGATTATTTCGCCTGCGGCAAACTTGAAGTGGGTACTGCCGCCCAGGTGATCAAAGGTATCGCGCAAGGTTGCGAACAGGCCGGCTGCGCACTGGTGGGTGGTGAAACTGCCGAGATGCCGGGCATGTATCCGGCAGGCGAATACGATCTGGCTGGTTTTGCGGTTGGCGCGGTTGATAAGGAAGCCATCATCAACGGCACTACGATTGCAGAAGGCGATGTCCTGCTCGGCCTGGCTTCCAGCGGCGCGCATTCCAACGGCTATTCGTTGATACGCAAGCTGATCGAGCATTCCGGTATTGATTTCGATAGTGATGCTGATGGTCTTTTCGGCGGTAAACCATTCCGCGATGTCGTCATGGCACCGACCAGGATCTATGTAAAACCGTTGCTGAAGTTGATCGAAGCGATGTCCGTCAAAGGCATGGCGCACATCACCGGCGGTGGCATTACCGAGAACGTACCGCGCGTGCTGCCTGCCGGTTTGACCGCAGAGGTGAAAAAAGGCAGTTGGCCCATGCCTCCGCTGTTTACCTGGTTGCAGGCGCAAGGCAATGTGACAGATGATGAAATGCACCGCACTTTCAACTGCGGTATCGGCATGGTGGTGATAGTCGCTGAGCAAGATGCGGCAGCGGCCAAGCAGTTACTGGAAACAGAGGGTGAGCAGGTTTCAGTCATTGGCAGAATACGTAAACAAGCCGCTGGTGAAGCGCCGACCATTGTTGTTTAAAATCAGCTTTTAATCCGGTGCGTATACGATTTGAGCCAACCGATGCATAGATTGAACGTTAGCTTGTACTTACGTCATTGAAAGAGGTTACTCATGCAGCATGTTCTCACGAAAGTATTTGCGATTTGCCTGTTGGTGTTGAGTCAATCGGTCGCGATGGCAGCGCCAAAATCTGTGACAGTGACCTATGAGGCGACCCGCAATGGCCAGCTGTTTGCCAATATCACAGAAACATACACTCAGAAAGATGGCAAATATCGGATCGAAAGTGAAACCAAAGGTGTTGGTGTCTACGCACTATTTGGCGTGCGCAGATTGCTCAGCGAAGGGCAGGTCGATGCATCGGGCTTGAAGCCCCTGCATTTTGAACTGCACCAGGGTGATAACGCCAAGCGCTCTCTTTTCGCGGATTTTGATTGGGCGGGCAATACCTTGCATATGAAAGTGAAAGGTAAGCCGTCGACCGCTATCCTGGAAACCGGTGCTCAGGATATCAGCAGCCTGATTTACCAATTCATGTTTGTGCAGCCCAAAGGGGCATCTTTCAAACTGCCTGTCACCACCGGCAAGAAACTGAAGATCTATGAATATCGGGTAGCGGGGCGTGATGTGCCTGTCTCGGTACCGGCAGGCAACTATAAAACCATTCATCTGCAAGATGATGCCGCTGATGCCGATGAAGACAGCAAAGAGCTCTGGCTGGGTGGTGCGGAGAGTCATTTTCTGCCTGTGAAGCTGGTCATGCGTGATGATAAAGGCGCCATTATTGAGCAGGTGTTGACCAGTTTGCATGCTGAGTAGATGGTTTTCGTTCGGTCAAAACCTAACCAATTGGCGTGTTGCTTTAGCGCTGCTGCTCTCATTACTGCTTCATCTCGTCCTGCTTGGGTTTGTGCATGTTGATCTATCGATCTTTGAGCCAAAGCAGGATATTGTCGAAGTCAGGTTTGCCAGCCTCGTAAAAAATCCTCCACCAAAACCCGTGCAGGATATTGTCGAAGCGACACCAGAGGTCAAGCCGAAAATCGAAGAGCGCATGCCAGAGCCAGAAGCATCCGAAGTGGCGTCGGCTGACGAGTCTCCACCACCAGAGTCTGCTCGTGAAGTTTTGCCGCAGGACCAGTCAGCGCCCATTGCCATCCCCGCTGAAAGAATGATCGGCAGCCCGGATGACCCTGTTTTTGAACCGGAGCATGTGGTTAGTGAGATTGTTGAGAAGGAGCCGTTGCCGCTATCATTTGTTGAGACCGAGTTTGATATTTTTCGGGGTATAGATGGCAGTAAGATCGGTCAAACCAGGATTCATTATCAATCAAAAGATGATGGTACCTATGTGATTGAGAGTGAAAGTGAGGCGAAAGGCCTGGTTTCACTATTCATATCAGGCAAGCTGATACAGCACAGCGAAGGATTGGTAACAGAAGCAGGTCTGAAGCCGTCCGGTTTCCTCTATCAATACGGCAGTGCCAGCAAGGCGCAACGCGCCACTTTCGATTGGGAAAATGGAAAAATCACCTTGGGAACCAGCAAAGGTAATCAGGTCCTCCCGCTGCCGGATGATTCGCAAGACCTGGTCAGTTTCATGTATCAGTTCATGTTCGTACCGCCTCTCCAGGAGATGCAACTGAACATTACCAACGGCAAGCGTTTGAAAGCTTATGGATATAGTTTTGTCGGTGAGGAGGATTTGTCGACTAAAATAGGCATCGTGCGCGCCATGCATCTGGAGAATATCAACGATGATGGCGACGAGAAAAATGAACTTTGGCTAGCTGTGGATTACCGCTTCCTGCCAGTAAAAATACGTAAAACAGAAAAGGACGGCAGTGTGATCGAGCAAGTGATGACCAATATCAAGACCGATATTTTGCAATGATAAGAATCGACCCGAACCTGATGCGACTGGCTGGCATGGCGCTGGCGGATGTGCTGAACAACTCCGGCCCGGCCGATGCCAAGCTCGGCGCCTTCTTCCGTCAGAATCGTGAGCTCGGTAATAAGGATCGTGCCTTTGTCGCCGAATCGGTCTATGGCGTATTGCGCCGCAAAGCCTTGCTGGTGCATCTGGCTGATGGCGAAGACCCGCGCAAGCTGCTGCTCGCCTTGTTGTTGCGCGTGCAAGGCATGAGCATGCGTGATCTGGACGAAAGCCTGAACAAGCAGCAAAAGGAATGGGCGCAGGAAATCAAGGCCAAATCGACCGAAGGTTTGACGCAGGCGCAGCAGGCGGATATTCCCGAATGGTTGTGGCAAAAACTGAGCGAGCAATATGGCGAGGCGGAAGCGCTGACCATCGCCCGCAGCATGCACCAGCCAGCCAGCCTGGATCTGCGCGTGAATACCATTAAGGCGACGCGCGAAGACGTGATGCAGAAATTCACCAGCGAATCGACGGAAATCACTCCCACCCCGTATTCGCCGATCGGCCTGCGCATGGCGCAGAAGATGACCATCAGCCGTCATCCGTTTTTCACCGACGGCAAGATTGAAGTACAGGACGAAGGCAGCCAGTTGTTGGCGCATCTGGTTGCGCCGCGTCGCGGCGAGATGATCGCGGATTTTTGTGCAGGTGCGGGCGGCAAGACCCTGGCGATGGGTGCGCTCATGCGTAATTCCGGCCGGCTGTATGCGTTTGATGTTTCTGAGAAGCGCCTCAGCAATCTCGGTCAACGGCTCAAGCGTTCCGGGCTTTCCAATCTGCATAGCCAGCTCATCAGCAGCGAACAGGACCCGAAATTGAAACGCCTGCAGGCCAAATTCGACCGCGTGCTGGTCGATGCACCTTGCAGCGGCCTCGGCACCTTGCGCCGCAATCCGGATTTGAAATGGCGGCAGACCGAGCGGGACATCACCGAACTGACCGCCAAGCAGGCTTCAATCCTCGCGCGCGCGGCCAGGCTGGTCAAGGGTGGCGGTCGATTGATCTACGCGACTTGCAGCTTGCTGGTGGATGAGAACGAGAAGATTGCCGAGGCATTTCTCGCTACGCATCCTGAATTCACTTTAGTGCCAGCCAATCAGATCCTTGCGCAGCAGCATATCGAACTGGATACCGGCAACTATCTCAAGCTGTTTCCGCATGTGCACCAGACCGACGGGTTTTTCGCGGCGGTCTTTGAGAAAAATACAGCTGAAAAGGTTACTGGCGCAAAAGAAGAGGTGAAGTCTGAAGCAGCGCCCGAAGTGGAAAAAATCGATAAAAAGGCGGCTGCCAAGAAAAGCGGCCCCAAGGCTCAGAAAAAAACAACGGCACAAGCTTCAGTAACAGCAGGGCCGGAAGCTGAAATCAAGCCCGCTAAAAAAACAGCGAAGCCGACATGAAACTTCCTGGCCTGAATATGCAGATTTTGCTCGCTGCCGTTTTAGGTGTGGGAATCGGCCTGATTTTTCAGGCCCTGGGTCAGGATAGTGAAACGGTAAAAGTCGGTTTGTTCGCCAGCAATATCGTCGGTGGCGTCTTCATCGATCTTCTGAAGATGATCCTGATCCCATTGGTGTTTACCTCCATCGTCGTCGGTATCGCCAACCTGCAGGGACATGACCAGATGCACCGGGTCTGGACGACGACGCTGCTCTTTTTCGGCTTTACCACGGTGATCGCGGTATTGATCGCACTGGCACTGAGCAACATTTTCCGTCCGGGCGCGGGGCTGCAGATCGCCATGTTCGCCGATTCCATGCAGGGTTTCAAGGCAACGGATTTGACGCTGCCGCAGTTCATTGAACAGTTTCTGCGCGGTTTGTTTGTAAACCCTTTCACTGCTTTTTCGCAGAACAACGTGCTGGCAGTGGTCATCTTTGCGCTGTTTGTCGGCATAGCGCTGGTGATGGGCGGTGAGCGTTACCGCCATATCCATCAGCTGTTGCAGGAACTGCTGGAACTGACTATGCGTATCGTCGGCTGGGTCATGCTGATCGCGCCCTTGGGTATCCTGGCTTTGCTCATCAAATTGACCGCCACGCAGGATGCGGCGATGTTCGCTAGCCTCGGCAAGTTTGTCGCCATCGTGGTGGGCGGCACCTTGTTCCACGGTGTTGTGGTGTTGCCGCTGCTTCTCTACCTGATTACCGGCGTGACGCCGCTGAGGATGTTCAAGGGAGCGCGGGAAGCCCTGATTACAGCATTCGCCACCAGTTCAAGTTCCGCAACGCTGCCGGTGACGATGCGCTGCGTCGAGCAGAATCTCGGCGTGAAGCGCGATGTTGTCGGTTTTGTCGTGCCGCTGGGGGCCACCATCAATATGGACGGCACCGCGTTGTATGAGGCCGCCGCGGCGTTGTTCATTGCCAATCTGGTAGGGATAGAACTCAACCTGATTCAGCAGATCATCGTATTCTTCATGGCCATGATCGCAGCGATAGGTGCGCCCGGCATTCCCAGTGCGGGCATGGTGACCATGGTCATGGTACTGCAATCGGTCGGTCTGCCCGCCGAGGCGATTGCGATTCTGCTGCCGATAGATCGCGCGCTGGATACGATCAGGACGGCGGTGAATGTCGAAGGGGATGTGGTCGGCAGCTTGGTGGTGGAGAAACTGGTCAATCGGAACCAGAACTCCTGATTTACAAGTTATTCATGCTCATGTCTCGTTCGATAATGACCGACGGAATTCCTCAAGCCTAGCCTCGTAGTTCTCCGCTTCCCCGAAATCCAGGAAACGTGCATAACGTGCATGTGTCCCTAGTACTTTGCGGGCATGCTTGATCGGGCAGAAATACTGTTCGGTTCTCGCCACGATTTCACTGATATAGGCGATCATGCCGCTCCCGTATGCGCAATAAGTGCAGTGGAATTTTTCAATGAAATTCAGGTAATTAAGCTGCTGCCGGTCAAAGATGATGTAGTCGCCACGGCGCACCTTCTTGATGCCGTAAATCGGGAAACAAGTCAGCTGGTAGAAGGTAATGAAAATATCCGTGATGACCAGTGGAATGATCATCGCGTAGATGATCGGGCCGGTGATCAGGTTCTGTGGGCGGTTGTTGACCAGCCAGCGGAAAAAATTTGTCTTGAGCCGGCGGTGTGCCTGCTGGACAGAGTGCTCGAACTCGACGCGCTTACCCTTGATCTGGAAAAATATGCTGGAAGGCTGTTCACTAAGCGCAGTTCGCAGTTCATCTTCAAGTGCTGTAATCTGGTCAAGCAACTGCTGAACGCGATTGTTCATCAAGATCTCCCGGCGGAATGGATATTCTCCTAAGGTTATCTCATATCGTTCGTCATGCCTCGGTTTTTGTCCTGCTTTCAAAACGTTCCTGCCCATGCGTTGCCAGCGAGTAAACCGCAGGCACCACAATCAGCGTAAGCAACGTCGAAGAGATCATTCCGCCAATCACGGCAATCGCCAGCGGGCCGTTGGTTTCTGCACCGGCTCCCAAGCCCAGCGCGGCTGGTAGTAAGGCCAGAATCACGGTGAGGGAAGTCATCAATACCGGTCGCAACCGGATCGGGCAGGCTTCGCTCAGCGCAGCATCAATCCCGGCACCTTTTTCGCGCAGCTGATTGGTCAGGTCGACCAGCAGGATCGAATTCTTGGCAACCAGACCGATGAGCAGGACCATACCGATCATGGAAAAGATATTGAGCGAGTTGCCGGTCATTAACAGCGCAAGCACGCCGCCGATAACCGCCAGCGGTTGCGCGACCATGACGATCAGCGGTTGCATGAAAGAGTTGAACTGGCTGGCGAGCACCATATAGAGCAGTATCAGCGCCAGGGCGAAGACGAATATCATGTTCCTGGTGGTTTTTTCCAGCTCTTCCGCTTCGCCGGTAAGGCGGACGGTGTAGCCGGGCGGAAGAATCTCATTGGCGAGCTGATTGACGTTTTCCACTGCCTGGTCAAGCGGAATGCTCGGGCTGGCATAAAGTGTGGCCGCGTATTGCAGATCGAAGCGGCCAATGACCGCAGCACCAAGCGATTGCTTGAACGAGACGATGGAATCGAGCCGTACCAGATCGCCACTCATGCTTTTCAGGTAGATTTTCTTCAAGTCATCCGTTTGCGTCAGTGAGCCTTCTTTTGCCTTGATGCGGATGTTGTAGCGCTGGCCATCGCCGGGTTCGTCATTGAAGCTGGCAACGTCGATGCCGCCGCTATAGAGGCTGATGGCGGTTGCGATATCGCGTGCGGAAATGCCCATGCTGTTGGCACGTACGCGATCCACAGTCATGACGAGCTGGGGTAGATCCAGTTCTATATCCAGATCGACCCTGCCCATGCCAGGCGTATTGGAAAGCCGCTGCTGCATGGTTTTGGCCAGAATGCCGACCTGGTCAAGGTTCTGGCCGGAGAGATTGAACTGCAGTTTTTCCGACCGCTGGCCGCCGACGATGGCTACCGGTGCCGGGAAAGCACGCACACCGGGAATCTGGTCGAGTTGCGCCTTGATGCGTTTCATCAGCTCTTGCTGGCTCATGCTGCGCTCTTTGCGGTCTGTCAGGCGGATATTGGCATTACCTTTATTCACCTGGCCTTGCGCGCCAAAACCGATAGTCGTGAAATAACTGGCGATTTCATTCGGGTAACCGGCCAGTACCTCTTCAATCAGGTTGAGTCGTGTTTCGGTGTACTCAAGGCTGGAGCCCAGGGGCGTTTTGAACGAAATCAGAAAGCGGCCTTCATCGGATTCCGGCACAAATTCCTTGCTGACCTTGGAGAACAGGAAGCCGCTGGAAAGCACGATGAGCACAGTCACGAAGACTACTTTCCAGCGATGCAGCAGCGTCCATGCCAGGGTTCTGATATACAAAGCGTCCATGCGATGGAAGAACTTATCGAGCACATTGTAAAGTTTGCCATGCTGGCTTTCGACCTTGAGATAGCGTGAGCAAAGCATGGGCGTCAGCGTGAGCGAAACGAACAGCGATACCAGCACGCCGAATGTAACGACCACGGCGAACGATTTAAAGAACTGGCCGATGATGCCGTCCATGAAGATGACAGGCGCAAAGATACATACCAGCGACAGAGTCGCTGCGATTACCGCAAAAGCCACTTCGCGACTGCCGTTGATGGCGGCGGACATGGCCGTCGAGCCTGGCATCTCCCGATGCCGGAATATGTTCTCCAGCACCACGATCGCATCGTCGACCACGACGCCGATAAGCAGAAGCAGGGCGAGCAAGGTCATGGTGTTGAAGGTAAAGCCGGAGAAGTACATCACAGCCACCGAGCCCAATAGCGAAACCGGGATCGCAGTGGCGATAATCAGGGTGGAACGAAGCGAACGCAGGAATAGCCAGACGATCAGGGCGGCGAGCAAGGTGCCTTCGATCAAATGTTCCTGCAGGGACCTGACGATTTCTTTAATGAAAATGGAATCATCGGTGGATGTTTCAATGAACATGCCCGCCGGCAGGCTGGGACGGACTTCTTCATTCACGCGTTTTTTGACTTCATCGATGATCGCTACCGTATTGGCGTTGGCAACTTTAACGATGCCGATACCGACGGCAGTCTGACCATTGTAGTGCGCAACTTGTCGCTGGTCTTCCAGGCCATCTTCCAGTTCAGCGATATCCTTGAGTTTGATCGCGGCACCATCGCGGTAAGCGACAATCATCTCTGAAAGACTGCGCAGGTCGTGATATTCCAGATCCAGTTTGAGCAGTTGCTCGGCTTTTTTACCGACCAGGAATCCGCCCGGCAGCTGGATATGTTCATTCTCGAAAGCGGAGATCAGATCGCCGGCTGCGACGTTGTATGACGCCATGCGCTCAGGAATCACGTTGATGCGGATCCTGCGGTCGCGTCGCCCGCCGAGGCGGACTTCCCCAACCCCTTTGATGGTTTCCAGCTTCTTCTTGATGACATTCAGGCCGTAAAGATTGAGTTGCTGTTGCGTTCTGTCGCCGGTCAGTCCCATCCACATGATGGGTGAGGCATTGGTTTCCACTTTACGGATGATGGGTGGGTCTACATCATCCGGTAATCGCCTCAACACCTGACTGACACGGGATTGCACTTCGTTATAGGCAACATCGATATCCTTATCCAGGCTGAATGTGATGCTGACCACAGAAACGCCGGGAGAAGAGGAGGATGCGATATGTTCGATGCCCGGCGTGGTATTGACGGACGTTTCGATGACGCTGGTGATACTGGCATCAATGATGTCGGGGTTTGCACCGACCAGGTTGGTGGTGATGGAAAGCACCGGGAACTCGATATAGGGGAACCGGTCGACGCCGATGCGCTGGTAGCTGATCAACCCCAGGAGCACGAGCAGGCCGGAAAGCATCCACGCCAATACGTGACGCTTGATGGAAATCTCAGGTAAGGTCATGACGCGGTGTTCTCTTGTTCTACAGCATTACCCGGTGTTGCCGCATTTTCCTGGATCGTTACTTCCGCCCCATCGGTCAGGAACGAAGCGCCATCGACTGCAACGATTTCCCCCGCTGCAACACCTTCTGTAATCTCGACCTGGCCTTCTTGCCGCAAACCGGATTTCACTTTTCGTTGTTCTGCCTTGTTGTCTTTTATCACATACACCACGTCACCGGCCGGGCGTAAGACCACGCTTTGCTCAGGCACTACCACGGCTTCGGATTCCCCCAGTACGACGACACCATTGACGCTGGCGCCCGATTGCCAGTCTTCCTGCCCGGTCACATCCGCCAGTACATCAATCGCGCGATTGCCTGCACCAATCAGCGGCTTCATTTCGCGTACTTCCGTGATTATTTCGTTAGGAGAGGTGGGAGTGGTCAGGCGTACTTTAAGGCCGGCTTTGATTCTGGAAGCGACGCGTTCCGGAAAAGGCAAGTGCGCGCGCAGTCGCTGATTACTGATGATTTGCATCATTGGTGCGCCAATACCGACATAGTCGCCCGGCGAGACGATCTGCACTTCTATGATGCCATCCACGGGCGCCACGGAACGGGTTTTGCTGCCGGTGTGTTCAATGCTGGCAAGACGGACGCGAGCCGCTTCCAACTCGTTCTGAAGTGCAGCTTTTTGGGTGGAGATATCGTCCAGGGCGTTTTTCGAGATAAAGTTCTTTTCGACCAGCGCCTGGTTGCGCTCCAGGTTACGTTCCTGGTTTGCCAGAAGCGCTTCGATGCGTCCCACTTCTGCCTGCGCTTCGCGTCGCTGCAATGCAAGATCCGTGGGGTCGAGAATGACCAGCACATCGCCTTTTTTCACGCGCTGCCCCGGCCTGGCTTCTACCCGCAAGACCCTACCGGCGACTTCGGCGGAAACGGTTGGGTCAATCAAGCCCTCTAAAGTGCCTACTGTTTCTTCACGCACTTCAAGCATGATCGTTTCTGCGGTAGCTACGCTAATCAGGGTGCTTGAAGGGGCCTTCTGATTTCCCTCATCATTTTTGCTGCAGGCGCTCAACATAATGCCGATACAGGCGATTATTAAGAGATGTGTATATCGTTGGTTTGGCATTAATCGACTCTCTAAAACTTAAATTCTTAATTTCATGTTTGGGTTCAATCGCACGATTAAATCACAATAATGTTAGATTTTGATGATTCTCGGCCAATCAAAATAAGGCCCCGGATCCGTTTTACGGCCAGGGGCGATATCGGAATGACCGGTAATGGCTTCGATGGGATATGCAGTTTTCAATGCCTCAAGCAATTGATTGAGTCGTAGATATTGCGCATCTTCAAAGGTTTCATGGTCGCTACCTTCCAGTTCAACTCCGACAGAAAAATCGTTGCAGCGTTCACGACCTTGCCAATTTGATTGACCCGCATGCCAGGCACGTTTCAAACATGAGACGAATTGAATCAGGTTGCCATCGCGCCGGATAAGGAAGTGCGAGGATACCCTGAGATGGTGGATTTCAGAAAAATAGGGGTGGGCCTGAGGATCAAGGCAGTTGCTGAACAAGTCGATAATATCATTACTGCCGTATTCCCCGGGTGGCAGGCTGATATTATGAATGACGATCAGTGTGACGGGTGTGTCCGGTCTTTCATCAAAATTAGGCGATGCAATGAACTGTGCGTCTTGGTATATGCCATCACTGTCAATCATCGTTATCTTTGCCCAGCCCCAGTTTCGATAAGCGATAACGCAGGGTTCTGAAGCTGACGCCTAATAATCTCGCCGCTTCGGTTTTATTATGTTTGGTTTTCTCAAGCGCCCTCAGAATCGCAGTCTTCTCAATACTTTCCAGATATTCCGGCAAAGGCAGTCCGTTGTGCTCTACCGAGACAATTGCAGGAGCGGGCGCGTGGTCTTGTTCAAGCAATAGATCATCTACCGTGATTCTTTTGCCATCGCATAGCGCCAGTGCCCGCTCAAGGATATTCTCCAGCTCTCGAACGTTGCCGGGGAAGGGGTGTTGTTTGAGCAAGGTAACAGCCTCTGGGTCCAGTGCCGGCAAAGGCATGTTGGTAAAACGCGATTGCTTTTCCAGCAATGCCTGTGCCAGCAAGGGAATGTCATCAGCCCGCTCTTTCAATGCTGGCATCTTCAGCTCGATGACATTGAGGCGGTAATAGAGGTCTTGTCTGAAGTGACCATTTTCCATCATCGTACCCAGGTTCTGGTGGGTGGCACTGATGATGCGGACATCGATGCCTTGTTCGTGGGTATCGCCGACCATGCGTACTTTTTTCTCCTGAATGGCGCGCAACAGCTTAACCTGCATGGGGAGCGGCAAATCAGCCACCTCATCAAGAAATAGCGTTCCCCCATTCGCTGCATGAAACAAACCTTGTTTGTCCTGATGTGCGCCGGTAAAAGCACCTTTCTTGTGGCCAAAGAACTCACTTTCCATCAAATTCTCAGCAATCGCGCCGCAGTTGATGGCGATGAAAGCAGCATCATGACGTGAGCTATTGAGATGGATCAATCTTGCGGCCAGCTCTTTCCCGCTACCTGACTCACCGCTGATATAGACCGGGGCCTGGCTTCTTGCCAGCTTTTCTATCATGCCTCTGACGTGCATGATGGCTGCTGACTCGCCTATCATGCTTAAATTACTGAAAGTTGGGGCTTGCGGGTCCGGCAGTTTGAGTGCCGACTGCACCAATGGGCGCAGTTGATTGAGTGAAATGGGCTTGCTTAAATAATCGAACGCGCCGGCTTTTAGGGCAGAAACGGCATTATCGGCACTACCGTATGCCGTAATGACTGCTACCGGTAATCCAGGGTATAAGGTGTTGATATGCTTTACAAGGTCCAGCCCATTTCCATCCGGTAAACGCATATCGGTCAGGCAAAGTGCGTAGCTGCGTTGGCTTAGCATGAACTTCGCATCGTCGACATTGCCTGCGCTGTAGGTTGCGATTCCCATGCGGTCCAGCGTCAGAACGAGTAACTCCCGGATATCCGTTTCGTCATCGACAACCAAACAAGAAGGTTTCGTGGTCATTGCACTGTTTGCCTTTTCAATTGAAGCAAAAATAAGCTGCCGTTATCAGTCTGTTGATACTGGATTCTGCCACCATTGGCCTCACACAGCTCACGTGCAATATAAAGTCCTAATCCGGTTCCTGATGGCTCCGTGGTGGTGAAAGGTTCAAATAGATGCTGTATGACTTCGTCGGAGACGCCTGGACCATCATCCTTAACAGCCAGGCTAATCGAGTTGGCGGCCGGGGATTCGATCAACGACAGCATCAAGCTGCCCTCCTGTTGACGGCTGTGGCGCCAGCCGTTGCGGCATATATTCCACATGATCTGATTCAAGTGTCGGGGATCGAAAAGAATACCTTCATCGTGTCCAGCTAGGTAGAGCTTGAAATGCTTGGGAGGAATTTTCTCAACCTGGCAGAACTGCGTGTGAAAATCTTCTAAAAACCTGGCCAGGCCGATAATTTCCTGCTGGGTGCGATCGCGTTGGTTTAATTCCAGTACGTCCTTCACTATTTGATCCAGCCTTGAAACGTTATCTTCTACGATTTCCAGCATGCGTTTGATGGCAGGGTCATCCAGGCCTTCTTCAAGCAATAGCTGGTTCGCGTGACTGATCGCGCTTAATGGATTGCGTATTTCATGCGCGATATTTGCGGTTAATCGTCCAAGTGCTACCAGCTTCATTTGCTGTGCCTGGATCTGGATCTGACTCCAGTCTTCAATAAATATCACTGCGCCATCTTGTCGCTTGGTGCTGATAGGCATTAATCTCAGCCTGAGATCACGTCCGTTCAGTCTCAATTTGCGTGGTGTGCCTATGGTTTTTGCGTTTTCCTTATCTGCCATCCAATGGTCCAGCAATTCCGCAACCTCTGGCACATATTCATCCAGTGTCAGAGCCTCGATATCCTGGTTGCCAAGTAATTCTTCTGCTTGTGTATTGCGATGACGTATTCTGAAGTCCTTGTCCACCACCAGAATGCCGTCCTGCATTTCCTGCGTAATCAACTGGTTGATCTGCGCCATGTTTTCAAGATCTATGCCGCGTTGCGATGCGAGTTGTTCACTTCTTATCGTGCGTTTGGAAAAACTGTGTGCAAGCCATGCAGTAGCGAAACAACTCAGGCTCAGCATCACGGCATGGGTGTAATCCAGGCTGTATTGTGTCCAGGTAATGAATTGATAAGACTGTTCCAGCAGCAAGGCGATACTGGCAATCGCAGCATAAAACAGTGCCAGGCGACCCTGGCTGAAGAGGCTGGCCATTGCTGTTGCCAGCACGAGCAACAATCCTAACCCGCTTTCCAAACCACCCGCTGCATAAATCAGCATGACGATGAAGCCAATGTCGATAATGGTGACGAGTGTCAGTCGGCGGTCGAGGATAATTATCCTGAGCCAGCTCAGAAGTGCGGCGATGAGGCTGAAAGCAAGATAGGAGATGGCTAATTTAAGATATAACTCACCGTTGTAGTCGTTGCGCCAGAGCTGGTCTTGCCAAAGGATATAATAAGCGGCCAGAACGCAGGCGATAACGACGCGATAAAGGTGCGAAAAACGCATCGAGCGCCAATAGGCGCTCGGCAATATATGGGGCATTGTTGATTCAGTCTTGATTTTCATCTTTTGGCGCATGAATATGCGCCTGGCTACAGAAGTATTGTCCATGCGATTCAATACTTTCGCTTTCAGGAAGATGAATGCCACAATGCGCGCACTGGACCATGGCTTCCGAGTTGCCTTGATGCTTAGTGGCCTTTCTATCGGGTTGATCTATACCTTTGCGATAGCGTTTCAGTACGGTGATAATCAGCCAGATTGCAATTGCGATAAGTATCAGTTTGGCCATTGGAGTTAAATCATGATGAGTTGAAACGATTGTAGCTAAATCTTGGTCAGAGACAAAATACAAACCTGATATACTCATGCCGACTACATCAGATCATGCTCATCTGCGAGCGATGAATAAGCAATACAATCAACAGCTCATCAATACAAAATTAAGTCACGTATGACAATCTATCAACTGATTCAACATGGCAACTCCACAAGAACTCTCTGACTTTCTTGCTCAAGTCGAGCGCCGTGCATTCAAGCAAACGGCTTATGCCGTGCGAGATGACCATGCCGCGCTGGATATCGTGCAAGATTCCATGATGAAGCTATCCGAAAAATATGCGGATAGGCCAGTCACTGAATATCCCATGCTTTTTCAGCGGATATTGCAAAACACCATGAAGGATTTCTGGCGCAGGCAAAAAGTCCGTAATTTGTGGACGACTCTCTTTTCTTCCTTTGGCAGCGGCCAGGATGACGATGAGAGCGACCCACTTGAAATTCTTGCTGGCGATCCAGACAATGATACTGACGAACCCGAAGCCCAGCTTGAGCGCAGCCAGACGCTTGCTATAATCGAAGAAGCAATTAAACGGTTGCCATCGCGTCAACGTGAAGCCTTCATCCTGCGTTACTGGGAGGATATGGATGTGGCCGAAACGGCAGCCTCGATGGGATGTTCTCAAGGCAGCGTCAAAACCCATTGTTCGCGCGCCGTGCACTCACTTGCTTTAATGTTAGAAAAACATGGCTTTTCCAAACAATTGTTGTAATTATTTAAGTCAGGGTAATTTAACTCTCAGTGGAGAGGAAAATAATCGATGAAAACCGAACACGATACCGCTAAAGAAATTATCAGCTTTCTTGATGAAAGCACCACGCAGCTAGACCGCGAGGTTCTTGATCGTCTTTATGCCGCCAGAATGAAAGCCGTTGGCCAGCTGGCCGAGCGCAAGCAAGTGGCGACAGCAACAGAAGGCGATGGTGTTGGGCATGTGCTTCGAGTTTTTGGTGACTATATGCGTCAGCACCGTGCAGTCATGCCAGCTGTTATGATATGCAGTGCGGCTCTGGTGGCTTTTGTTGCCACGCAGCAGCTGGTGACTCAGCCGTCCCTGGAGCAAGGCGATGCATTTTTACTGGGGGCTGAACTGCCACCCGAGGCTTTTCTGGATAAAGGATTCGATACATGGGTAGCGCGTACTTCGCAGCGATAGCACTGGTTTTCGCTCTACTTTCCAATCATGTCCTGGCTGACGATGAAAAAACACAACATCCGACCTGGGCAGAACTGACAGCGGACCAACAGAAAGTATTAAATCCGCTTGCCAGCGAGTGGGATACCCTGAGGCCTTGGCAACGCGAACGCATGCTGGAAATTGCCCGTGATTATCCCAAGATGGATGCGGATCGCCAGCAACGTGTCCAGGAACGATTAACGCGCTGGAGCCGCATGACGCCTTACGAGCGAGAGAATGCACGAAAGAAACATGAGAAGTTCAGGGATCTGCCGGAAGCACAAAAGCAAGAGTTAAGGAAAAAATGGCGTGAGTATCAAAGCCTGCCCGAGGCTAAGCGCGAGCAGCTTCGTAAACAGGATCCTGAAGTCTATGGTAACGAAGATCCAGGAAACTAGCCTTAATCAACTTGCTATCTACTGATTCCTAGCGTGTCGCATTCCGATTCACCAAGCTGGCTTCGCCGCCTGGCCTGTATGGGCTACGAGTTGCTTTTACTCGTGGCTATCCTCATGTTTGCTGCGTTGATCTTCTTATTTCTGTTTGGTGATGCGACTGTTCCGCCAAAGCGATATTTCTTTCAGTTTTACTTATGGCTGATTAGTGCTGCTTACTTTGTCTGGAACTGGACACGCGGCGGCCAGACCCTGGCTATGCAGACCTGGCGCATCAAGCTTTCCACCCACTCAGGCGCACCACTCACTGCCAGCCTGGCGATGAAGCGCTACATCCTCGCCAGCATCTTCTTCGGCGCAACTTTTATATGGGCATTCTTCGATCGTGAAGGTCTTTATTTGCACGATCGATTATTGGGTACCAAGCTTAGCCTGGTCGGCGGTAAAAAGACCTAGTCATCGTCTCTCCACCATGAACAGCATGATGAGGCCGGCAATCAGGAACAGCATCGTCGGTACCACCGTACTAAAGATGGCCGACCAGTCATTCAGCAAGCCCAGGTGCACGAATACCCGGTTAAGTACCTGATAGAACACACCCAGCATAATCCCAAAGAATATCTTGCCGCTTGCACCGCCAGAGCGCTGCTGTATGAATCCGAACGGCAGGGCAAGGACCACCATCACCATGCAAGCCATCGGATAGATGATTTTGGCCGAGAGCGCAATTTCATGTCTTGAGGTTTTTTGCTTGTTCTCGCTAAGGTGCGTGATATAGGAATACAGGTTACGCGCAGACATTTTTTCCGGCTGCACCAACAACACATTGAGTAATTCCGGACGAATCAGGGATTGCCAGTTTGCTTCAGGAAAATAAGCCGATTTGATGTTGTTCTCACCGAACAGGGTTTGCGTCACTTCACCCAGGCTCCAGCCATCTTCTTCAAAGCGGCCGCTCTTTGCATTGCTGATCGTGCGCAAATGAAAGTCCTTATCGAACTCGTAAATATGCACATTCATTAATGTTGTATCCGGCAGGATTTCTTCCACGTTTACGAAGCTGCGACCATCTTTAATCCATAATCCAGAACGAAAATCCTGTGCAATCACTGAGTCGGTGGCCATGATACGCATGCGCTGCGCGGTTTTCTCCGTATAGGGCGTGACGAATTCGCCAACGACAAAGGTCAGGACGGCAAAAATAAAACCAATGCGCACCAGGGACCAGGTGATACTGGTGATTGAAATGCCGCTGACACGCAGAATAATCAACTCGGAATTGCGGGACAAGCGTCCCAAAGCGTACATGGTGCCTACCAGCACGGCGACAGGCACTACTTGGTAAACATGGCCTGGTGCGCTGAGCAGGACGAACATCAGCACATTGCTGAGGCCATAGTTGCCCTTGCCTACACTCTCCAGTTCCTGGATCAAATCGAAGAAGGAGAACATGGCGATCAATGCCAGCATGATGAGCAGGATGCTGGAGACGATCTCTTGAATCAGGTAGCGATTGATAAGATTCATCGTCTATCGGCCCCAGAATCTAGGGACCAGGGGTTGCTGGGATACGCGTCGATAGAACATGTATGCTGTCAGCAGCAGGAAAAACACATGCACGGGCCATAGCCCGATAACCAGGCTGACCTTGCCTTGCGCTACCCAGGCCTGGAATATGCTGAGCATGTTGTTGTAGATGACATACACCAGCAATGCCAGCATCAGATTGGCTGAACGCCCGGAACGCGGATCAACAAAGCTCAACGGGATGGCGAGCAAGACCAGGACGAAAGCCGAAATCGGCATGGCAAGCCGCCATTGAAGCTCGGCATTGCTGTCTGGCGTGCGGTTCTGCAGCAATTCAATGCTGTCTTTCTCCTGGGTTTTGGGTATGGATTTTTTCACTTCAGCCGGTTCGATACGAATCGCATAACGCTCGAACTCTGTCACTGAGAACTCAGGCGTATCGGGCTTGCCTTCATAGCGGCGACCGTCTTCCATGACCAGGAAGCTATCACCGTTTTCAGCCGTATCGCGAAAGCCCTGACTTGCCACAATAATGCCCAAACGCTGGTGCTGGATGCTTTGCACGAAAATGTTTTTGACCAGGTTGCCGAGTTCGTCAAAGCTTTCGATGAAGAAGACGCGGTCAGCACTGCGAGACTCCTTGAAGACTCCCGGCGTAATGGTGGCTAGTTCGTCACGGCTTTTCAGCAGGTCGCGAAAGTCTGCGCCTTTCTGGGTAGCCCATGGCGTGACGAACAGGCTCAGCAAGCCAATGACGAGAATGACCGGAAGGGCAAAGGAGATAATCGGGCGTATCCAGCTGGACAGACTTTTTCCTGAGCTGAACCAGACTACCATCTCGCTGTCACGATACCATCGTGATAAGGTGAGCAAGACTGCCAGAAACAGGCTCAAGGACAGCAACATGGGTAGAAAGCGAATCATGCTGAAACCCAGCAAGGTCTTGATGGCATCGCTGGCGAGACTGCCGCTGGCTGCAATCCCTATGTAATAGGCAACTCTTTGTGCAATCACGATCCCCACCAGAATGAGGAAAGCGCCCGCAGCGGTAGTCACGAGCTCTTGCAATAGTGAACGTTTAAAGAGCATGGGCTGGAGAGTGTTTACCTATCAATATTTTGAGTTGGGGCGAAAACGCAGGATAATTCAATCAAAGTCAACGTCGAGGAACAGTGAATGGAATTTAGCATAAAAAACGGTAATCCGGAAAAACAGCGCAGCGATTGTCTCATTATCGGCGTGTATGAGGGGCGTAAACTTTCTCCAGCAGCAGAGGCGATCGATCAAGCTTCCGCTGGCTATGTGACCGCCGTGCTCAAGCGTGGCGACATGGAAGGCAAACTTGCATCAAGCCTTCTTTTGCAAGCGGTTCCCGGTGTTGCGAGTGAGCGTGTTCTGCTGATGGGTTTGGGTAAGGAGCGTGAGTTTGACGAGAAACATTACCGCCAGGTGATCAAGGCTTCAATCAAGGCCCTGAACAGCTCTGCTGCCAGTGATGCCGTGACTTACCTGGCTGAACTGCCGGTCAAGAAACATGATATTGGCTGGAAGGTGGCGCATTACGCTGAAGTTGTGCTGGATGCCGTTTACAAATTTGATTGCATGAAAGGCAAGGCCGCTAAGGATAAGAAAGCCGAAGCCAACAAGGGCATCAAGAAGTTAGCCATCAATGTTACCAGCCGCGCTGATGTCAAGGCTGCAGAAGCTGGGCTGAAGCAGGGGGTGGCGATAGGTTCTGGTGTCAGTTTGGCGAAGGATCTTGGTAATCTGCCGCCTAATGTCTGTACGCCGACTTATCTGGCTGAGCAGGCACAGGCCCTGGTCAAATCGCATGGTTTGCAGGTGCAGGTGCTGGACCGTCCGGAGATGGAAAAACTCGGCATGGGTTCATTCCTGGGCGTAGCCCAGGGTAGTCGCCAGCCGCCTAAATTGATTGTCTTACAGCATAAGAAAGGCAAAAAAGGCCAGAAGCCGGTCGTGCTGGTTGGTAAAGGCATCACATTCGACACCGGTGGCATTTCACTCAAGCCGGGCGCTGAGATGGATGAGATGAAGTACGACATGTGTGGCGCGGCTAGCGTACTCGGTACTTTCAAAACCATTGCCGAGATGGATTTGCCGATTAATGCGATCGGCATCATCCCTACCTGTGAAAACATGCCGGACGGTAACGCGATCAGGCCGGGTGATGTATTAACCAGTATGTCCGGCCAAACGATAGAGGTGTTGAATACAGATGCTGAAGGCCGTTTGATCCTGTGCGATGCGCTGACCTATGCCGAACGCTTTGAACCATCATCGGTGGTCGATATCGCGACATTGACTGGTGCTTGTGTGATTGCGCTTGGTCACCACCTGACAGGACTGTTCAGTAACAATGATGGTCTTGCAAAAGAGTTGCTGGCTGCCGGTGATGGTGCGCAAGACCGCGCCTGGCATATGCCTATGCTGGAAGATTATCAGGGCCAGCTGGATAGCAATTTTGCTGATATGGCGAATATCGGTGGCCGTGCTGGCGGCAGTATTACGGCAGCATGCTTCTTATCGCGCTTCGCGAAGAAATACGATTGGGCCCACCTGGATATTGCCGGTACTGCATGGAAATCTGGCAAGGAAAAAGGTTCAACAGGGCGCCCTGTGCCACTGTTGACAGAATTCCTCAAACAGCGTGCGGCAAAAGGATAATTTGCAGGATGACCCGCATCGAATTCTTTTTTAACGTTGAAGATAAACTGAAGAAAGTCGCCGAGCTGAGTGAAAAGGCTGTGATGAAAGGCCGGCGGCTGATGGTCTTCGCGCCGGATCGAAACGCGTTGCGGTCGATCGAAACCATGCTTTGGTCGCAATCGCCGACCAGTTTCCTGCCGCATTGCCACGGCGCACATGCTTTGGCAGCAGAAACGCCTATTATTCTGGATTGGCAGGCTGATCATATACCGCATCATGATGTGCTGATTAATCTCCAGCAAGACTACCCACCGTTTTTCAGCCGCTTTACACGCCTGATCGAAATCGTCGGGCAAGAAGAACAAGATAAGGTAGCAGCAAGAAAGCGTTATAAATTTTATCGTGATCGGGGTTATGAGATGCGTTCGTTTGACGCAAGTGGAGCCGCCTTATGAGCCAGCCGACAGTAGAACACAGCAATCAACTCAGTGAAGTCATTAGCAGAATCAATGCGTTGACGCAGCAGAAAAACCTGGTACACGCACCGGTAGAAGATAATATTCCGCGCCTGACAGAAGCATATGATGGCCATCTTCCTCTGCAGTTTATCGATGCTGCAAGCTCAACTTTGCCAACATTGGATGATGTGGTTAATGAGACGGGCGAAGAAAGCCATGCAGCTCTGGAATCACTGCTGGAAGTCAGTGAGATACAAAGTCAGGAAGCGCTGACGGCAGAACAGCAGCAACGCCTGCTTGATGAAATGGAGCCAGTCATCAAAGCTGCCGTAAAGAAAGCAATCCTGAGTGAGCTGGTCGTGATAGAAAAAGCATTGAAAACGACCATTGAGCAAGACATCATGGATGTGCTTAAAAAGCGCATCGAGTCAGGGCAGTTTTAATCGGAATCCGCGTTATTGATTGCCGATTAATTGCTGGTAGGCTGGTGCGTCCAGCAAGGCTGAGATATCTGCTTTCTCGGCCTGGAATTTGAAAATCCACGCTTCATAAGGTTTGTCGTTAATTTGTTCTGGATAATTTTGCAGCGTTTCATTTACCGCCACCACTGTGCCATCAAGCGGCGCGTGAAGATCAGAACCCGTCTTGACCGACTCTACCAGGCCGCAAGCAGTGCCTTCTGTCAGCTTGGTTCCAACTTTGGGAGCATCAACAAAAACAATATCACCCAATAGATCCTGGGCGTAGTCTGTAATACCTGCTGACCAAAGACCATCTTCCTCTGCTTTTATCCAAAGATGTTCAGTGCTGTAACTTAGATTTTCTGGTGTATTCATATGGTTTGATTAAAGATGAGTTGTAATTTGCCGTTTATTCTCGCATATGCAGCAATTAAGTCGATGATAAAGTGAATTGGTAAGTCCTAATATTTTTTTTAACTATTTATGCTATCTTGATGACAAATCAGTATTTTTTGATTAGTATCTGCAACGGCGCACTTGAAAAACGCAGGAAAGAAGGCTGGCTATGAAACGAAATTTCATTATCTTGTTTGCAACACTATCTTTCGCAGTGCCGTCTTTGACCGTGCTGGCCGCAGATAAATCTCTGCAAAACACGGCTTCCAATTCGAATAAAAAAATAACCCGAGTCACACACACAATCAATCCGCGTAATACTCCTACTGTACAGGATGCTCTGGATTATGATGATGGTAGCGGCGTTTTACAGCTGGCTTCCTCCAAGGCCCTCATCATTAACCAGGAGACAGGGGAGACGCTGTACGCAAAGAATACCAACACGCCTACGCCTATTGCTTCCGTTACCAAGTTGATGACAGCCATGGTGGTGCTTGATGCCATGTTGCCGCTGGACGAGCATCTTACCGTGACAGAGGCTGATATCGACACGCTGAAGGGAACCGGTTCAAGGTTGCGTATCGGCACGACTCTGCCGCGTGCCGAGTTGTTGCAGTTGGCCTTGATGGCTTCCGAGAACAGGGCGGCTTCGGCACTTGGGCGTCATTATCCCGGAGGCTTGCGCGCCTTTGTGCAGGCCATGAACTACAAAGCTTATGAGCTTGGCATGCTGGATACCCATTTTGTTGATCCTACCGGGCTGAATAGCGGCAACGTTTCAACTGCAGAAGATTTGGTGAAGCTGGTTCGCGCAGCCTACGAATATCAGGAAATCCGCCAGGAGAGTACTGCCGTGTCACAAGCAGTATCAATTTCCGGCAGTCGTAACCCGATGAATTTCGTCAATACCAATGCCCTGGTGCGCAAAGGTGATTGGGTGATCGGTTTATCAAAGACAGGCTTTATCAACGAGGCTGGGCGTTGCCTGGTGATGCAGGCTGAAATCGGCGGTCAATCTTTGATTATCGTGTTGCTGGATTCAGCCGGTAAGCTAACCAGAATCGGCGACGCCAATCGTATCCGTAAATGGATTGAGACTACCTACTTTAATGCGCGTATGGGTTAGCTGTGATTTGTTCTGATCTAGAAAACTAAAAAAGCGGCTTTTGGCCGCTTTTTTAGTTTGAAGGAAATTACTTAGCTGCCGCCTTCTTAACGGTAGTTTTTCTGGCTACCGTCTTTTTCACTGCCGGTTTCGCTGCGGCCTTTTTTGCGGCGGGTTTCTTTGCGCTGGCAGATTTCTTTCCTGCCGCTGTCTTTTTGGCTGGTGCCTCTTTCGCTGCTTTAATGGCGATAAGCTCCACTGCTTCCTCTATCGTCAAGCTTTCTGGCTCCTGGCTTTTGCCAAGGGTAGCCCGAATCTTGCCATGCTGCACATAAGGCCCATAACGACCGGAATAGACGGCTATGGGGCCGCCCGCTGTTGGATGTTCGCCCAACTCTTTCAGTGGCGCCGGGCCGCTGTTGGCCTGCGCGAGCAGTTCGACCGCGCGCGTAAGGTCAATCTCAAAGACGCTGTCCGATTTGGGGATGGATTTGAATTTGCCGTCATGATTGACGTAAGGCCCGAAGCGCCCAATGTTGGCGACGATCTTCTTGGCCGTTTCAGGGTGCTGGCCGAGATCGCGGGGTAGCGCAATCAGCTTCTGCGCGATTTCCATGTTCACATCTGCCAGCGGAATATCCTTGGGGATGCTGACACGCTTGGGTTTTTTCTTTTCGCCTTCTTCAGGCAGGCCGAGTTGCAGATAGGGGCCATAGGGGCCATTCATCAACAGGATGTCCTTGCCGCTGGCAGCATCGGCGCCGATCAGCGTCGGTTCGCCGGCGGCGGATGCGAGGCCTTCACCGGTGTTGCGTATGTAGTCGCAAGCCGGATAGCCGGTGCAGCCGATAAACATGCCGAATTTACCCAGACGCTTGCTCAGGGGTTTGCCGCACTTCGGGCAGTCTTCGCCGGTGAGCTCGTGTGTCATGTCGGCACGGTCGATATTGGCTTTATCTTTTACCTGCTGGTTGAAATCGCCCCAGAACTCTTGAAGTACCGGTATCCATTCGCGCCCGCCTTCGGCGATCTCATCCAGTTCATTTTCCAGATTGGCAGTAAAGCCGTAATCGACGTAGCGGGTGAAATGCTGGGTAAGGAATTTATTCACCACGCGACCGACGTCGGTAGGCGTAAAACGCTTTTTATCCAGCAGCACATACTCACGATCCTGCAGTGTGGAGATGATGCTGGCATAGGTCGATGGCCGGCCGATGCCGTATTCTTCAAGCACTTTGACCAGGCTGGCTTCGGAGTATCTCGGCGGCGGTTCGGTAAAGTGCTGGTCACCGAAAATCTTGGTGACATCGAGTACTTCGCCGGTCTCTAGCTGTGGCAGTTTGCTTTCGTTCTCTTCTTCCTCATCATCGATGCCCTCCATGTAGACCGCGATGAAACCGGGGAATATCATGGTTTGCCCGGTAGCACGGAACAGGTTGGCCTCGGAGCCTATCGCCAGGTCAACGCTCACTGCATCGAATTTGGCTTGCGTCATCTGGCAAGCCAACGCGCGCTTCCAGATCATTTCATAGAGGCTGAACTGCTCGGGTGTGAGAAAAGCGCGGACACTGGCTGGTGTGCGGCTGATATCGGTCGGGCGGATCGCCTCGTGTGCTTCTTGCGCGTTCTTCGCCTTGGTCTTGTACATGATGGGCGATTTCGGCAAATAGTCGGCATCGAAGGTTTTCTTGATGTAATCGCGAATCTGCATCACCGCTTCCGTCGCCAGACTGAAGGAATCGGTACGCATGTAGGTAATCAAGCCGACAGTACCGCCGCCTACATCTATGCCCTCATACAATTGCTGGGCGATGCGCATGGCACGGCTGGTGGTGAAACCGAGTTTACGCACGGCTTCCTGCTGCAGGGTCGATGTGGTGAAAGGAGCGGCAGGGCTGCGGCTTTTCTGCTTCTTCTCGACTCTGGATACGGTGGTTTTACCCGCACTGGCAATCAATAGTTTGCCGACGACTTCCTGTTGCTGGTCATGGTTGGTAATGCTGAACTGCTCGACTTTTTGTCCATCCAGCAACACCAGCTTTGCACCGAATGCCTGCTGGTGTTTGCGCGATTCCAGGTGCACCGTCCAGTATTCCCGGCTGGTGAAAGCCTCGATTTCCAGCTCGCGCTCAACGATCAGTCTCAGCGCCGGGCTTTGTACGCGTCCGGCGGAAAGGCCGCGACGAATCTTTTTCCATAGCAGTGGCGACAGGTTGAAGCCTACCAGGTAGTCGAGTGCACGGCGGGCCTGCTGCGCATTGACCAGTGGCATCGAAATGTCGCGCGGCGAGGCGATAGCCTCATTCACGGCGCTTTTGGTGATCTCATGGAACACCACGCGCTTGAGGATCTTGTCCTTGATCAGTTTTTTGTTCTTGAGTATTTCTGCAATGTGCCAGGAGATCGCTTCCCCTTCGCGGTCCGGGTCGGTCGCCAGATAGATCGCATCAGCCAGCTTCACGGCTTTGGCGATGGCATCGACGTGTTTGGCGTTTCGCTCGATCACTTCGTACTTCATGGCAAAGCCCTGTTCGGTATCGACCGCGCCGGATTTCGGCACGAGGTCGCGCACATGGCCATAAGAGGCGAGCACTTCAAAATCCTTACCCAGATACTTCTTCAGCGTTTTAGCTTTAGAGGGTGATTCAACGATTAGCAGTTTTGACATTCAGTTTAGCCAGAGTGACTATTTAATGGAGGATGCGGCAGATAATAAGAGTAAACGCCACGCTATGGAAGGGGCGATGCGCAAAGAATGCGATATTTCATAGTGGCAAACAGCTAAAAACACGGGGTATGATGCTAGCCATGAGCCGCTCCAGACAACATCGTTATGCCTATTACCTGGTCATTTTGATTTTGTTGGCTTTTTTTACTGAAATATTTTGGCTGAGGCTTTTCCTGCCGCTGGAAAACCATCTTTCCGATGCATTGATCGCCATGCATACTCGCATTTCCGAACCCGGATACCAACCCGACCCGGACATTATCATTGTCGATATCGATGAGCGCAGCCTTGGTTTGCTGGCTGAAAGCGTCGGGCGCTGGCCTTGGCCCAGAGCCATCCATGCCGAACTATTGCAGGGCGTTGAGCAGCAAAATCCCAAGGCAGTAGTCTTTGACGTGTTGTTTAGCGACCCGGACCTGACACGTCCGGAGAGCGATGCTTATTTTTCTGAAGTCATTGCTGATAGTCGGAACAGTTTTTTCCCCATGCTGCGCCTCAACACGGCTGACCATGGCCAGGGTGTCCCGCTCGTTGAATATGGTGCGCATCTGGGTGTAGTGGCTACAGAACTGGCAGATCCGGATGCGAAAGTTGCGATGGTGTTGCCATTGCCTGCGATGCTGGAAACAGGCCGGTTAGGCACGCATAATGCGGTTGCCGATAGCGATGGAGTGGTGCGTCGCTATCCGATGTATTTCGATGAATCCGGTTGGCATCTACCTTCGCTACCGCTTACTGTAGCCAGGAATCTCGGATTCGAGGGCGTGACGCAGGCATCTGAAATCATCCTCAATTGGCACGGAACGGCCTTGTCGTACCCGCGTGTCAGTTATGCGGATGTTTATGAAGATCTGCAGCGCGCCATGCCTGTCCGTCCTGCGGGCGAGTTCACGAACAAGATCGTCATCATAGGCGCCACTGCCAATGGCCTGCACGATATCCGGCCAACGCCAGTGGCAGCTTTCCACCCGGGCGTGGAGATTCTGGCCACGGCTATCGATAATCTAAAAAACCAGAACTCGTTGGTAAAAGCACCGCCTTACTTCCAGGCTGCGATTGGTTTGATATTGATAGGCCTCTTGGCTTTCGCTTTTGTCACTTATCGCCGTATTGTCTGGTTAGCTTTGGTTCTGGTTTTAACCAGTGCTGGTTTGTTCTTTATTCAATTCTGGGCATTGCGTTGGCAGCTATTATTGCCACTGTTGAGTGTGGTCATCTTTGCCTGGGTTTATTACATGCTTGCAGCACTGGTGGAGTATCTGCGTGAACGCAAAGCACGAGAACGCGCGGTGGAGACTTTCGGCAGATTCCTCGATCCGCGTGTGGTACAGGCGTTGGTTGAGAAGGGAGAGACGATAGAATCACTCAGCGGCAAGAGCCGGCAGATTACGGTGTTGTTTTCTGATATCCGTGGTTTCACCACATTGTCCGAAACCAGTTCGCCAGAGCAGATCGTTGAATTGCTCAATGCCTACTTTACGCTGCAAGCCGGGGCGATATTCAATCACCAGGGTACGCTTGATAAATATATTGGTGATGCCATCATGGCATTCTGGGGTGCGCCTGCAGAGCAACCCAATCATGCCTTGCTGGCTGTTGCAGCTGCGTTGGATATGGGTGAGCGGCTTGAGCAGTTCCGCGCCGAGGCCGGTGAACTGGGGCGCGATCTGGATATTGGCATCGGTGTGCATAGCGGTAATGCAGTCGTCGGTTTTATAGGTTCCGAGAATCGTCAGGATTACACCGCCATTGGAGATACAGTAAACTTGTCCAGCCGCATCGAGGGCCTGACAAAGGGTGTTGCCAGAATCCTGGTTTCACAGGAGACCAGGGACCTTTGCGAGCAGGGGAGCGACGCATGTCCTTTCGAGTTTGAGGATAAGGGCAGTTTTACCGTGAAGGGTCGCGCGCAAGCAGTGCGTTTATTTGAGCCAAGGAAAAAATAATGAACAATTCAATTCAACATTATTTATGCATGGTTTTACTGGGGATGCTCTTTAACATTTTTCATGTATCGCAGTTGCATGCTGCGGAAGCCGGCAAGACTATTGTTGCCGCAGATCTCAAACAACAACCATTTATCGATGCGCCGACCATCATCAATTTACCCGCCAATACCGAACTTGACGTGATTAAACGGCAAGGCGCCTGGATGCAAGTCAAATCAGGGCCGAACGAAGGCTGGCTGAAAATGACTGCGGTCAAGCTTGGCACTGGTACATCGGCGCAAGGCAGAAGTGGCGGCGGATTAGGTACCTTGTTCAACCTGGCGACCACAGGCCGTTCAGGCAGCAGTGGCGTAACGGTGACTACGGGTATACGGGGTCTTGGTCAGGAAGAGTTGAAAAATGCCCAGCCGGATCATGAAGCCGTCAAGAAAATGGAGACTTTTGCCGGTGCCAGGAATGAAGCCGTTTCTTTTGCTTCTGGCGGCAAATTACAGGCGCAGAAGATAGAGTACCTGGGTGCCGCAACTACTTCAGGCAGCTCGAATTCAGGCACAAACTTTGGTGGAGGGCGCTAATCATGATCAAACGTATTTTTGTGGCTTTCTGCATGATGCTGACCTGTTCCGCCGCTTATGCTTTTGGGCTCAATCTTGAAAAACTGAATATTGAAAAGCTGACCAACATCATCAGTAAGACCCAGGATCTGAAACCTGTTGAGACGCAGAGTGAAGTCGATATCGGTAAGGGCGTTGCCGCCAATTTGCTGGGTGCTGCGCCTCTGGTCAAAGATGAAAAATTGCAGGCGTATGTGAACCGCCTGGGCTGGTGGTTGGTGCAGCATACCGAGCGTACCGATCTTGTATGGCGTTTTGGCGTGCTGGATACCAACAGCCTTAATGCTTTTGCAGCTCCCGGCGGCTATGTTTTCATTACGCGTGGATTACTCCTGAACATGCGTAATGAAGCTGAATTGGCCGGTGTGCTCGCTCATGAAATTGCGCATGTACTCCAGCGGCATCATCTGGCAGCGATTCAAAAAGGCGCACAGACCGGTATCATCGCTGACCTTGCCAGCATAGCGGTTGAATCTTCCCAGTATGGCGCTGTTGCCAACAAGGCAATTAGCGCAGGTACTGAGCTTTACGCCAGGGGTCTGGATAAAAATGATGAATTTGAAGCGGACCGCATGGGTGTCGTCATCGCGGCACGGGCAGGTTACGATCCATATGGCTTGCCGTCCGTCCTGCAAACACTGGATGCCATGAATAGCCAGGATGCAGGGCTGGCCTTGATGTTCAAGACACACCCAACGCCATTGAGTCGTTTGCAACAACTCGACACGGTGATGACAGGTTCGCTGGATCGATTGGATCAGCACAAGCTGGTAGCTGATCGCTTTGAAAAGGTCGTGGGCGAATACGCCAGAAAATGAATTGTTACTGCAGAGTTTGGCTAGACTTGGCTGATCTCTGCGACATTGCGGACGAATTCAATGCGGTTCTCAGTGGTGCTGGCAAGAGACAATGCCGGTTCCTGCGCAATGTCGCCGAATAGCGGGTCTTCATCTTCCGGCAGTGCGCTGCTCAAGCCTTTAAAGTCGTAAAGCCCGGTATCGCATAAATGCGAAGGTTCTACGTTAGTCATGGCGCGGAATATGTTGTTGATACGCCCCGGCTGTTCCAGTTCCCACGCATTCAGCATGTCTTTTACTTTTTGCCGCTGCAGATTCTCCTGTGAGCCACAGAGGTCGCATGGAATGATGGGGAACTCCATCCCGCGTGCATAGCTGGCAATATCCTTTTCCGCGCAATAAGCCAACGGACGAATCACCATGAACTCACCGCGATTGGTCGCCAGCTTGGGCGGCATTGCCTTCATTTTTGCGCCGAAGAACATATTGAGGAACAAGGTCTGCACGATGTCGTCACGGTGATGGCCAAGCGCGATCTTGTTGGCGCCCAGCTCTGTTGCAGTGCGATAAATGATGCCGCGTCGCAAGCGCGAACAAAGGGAGCAAGTGGTTTTACCTTCCGGGATTTTTTCTTTGACGATGGAATAAGTGTCCGCTTCGACGATACGGTATTCCACCCCCAGCTTTTCCAGGTATTCCGGCAATACATGTTCGGGGAAATTCGGCTGCTTCTGGTCCAGATTCATCGCAATCAACTTGAAATCAATCGGAGCGCGCTCCTGCAAAGCCAGCAGAATCATCAGCATGGCGTGCGAATCCTTGCCGCCGCTCATGCAGATCAGCACGGTGTCGCCGTCCTCAATCATGTTGTAATCGCCGATCGCCTTGCCTGTTGAGCTAATCAGACTGTTGCGCAGTTTGAGGAAGTTACTGGATACGTTGTCGGAGTAATGTTTCATGGGGTGCATTATAAACATTTGTAGGATATGGGCATAAAGTAAAGGGCCGCATATAGCGGCCCTTTCATTTGGTGCATCTTTCAGCTTGTTAGCGTCCAGAGCTCAAATCCCAATCTAATAGGTGCTTGAATAGTAAAGTAATAATGGTGTATGGTCAAATACCCTTGGGAGAGGAAAAACAACAAAGGAATAAACATGTTAAGAAAAATGCGCTATCGATTAGCTTTGGACCTCGGAAGTACCTCTCTTGGTTGGACCATGATTCGGCTTGATGCAAACGATCGGCCATGTGCAGTAATCAAGGCAGGGGTTCGTATTTTCTCTGATGGGCGTAATCCCAAAGATGGTTCTTCACTCGCAGTCACTCGTCGTCAAGCACGATCAATGAGACGGCGTCGCGATCGTCTGCTGAAACGTAAAGCGAGAATGGTGCGTACCTTGATCGAGTACGGCTTTTTTCCAGTAGATATTACACAACGCAAGGCATTAGAAGTAATGAACCCTTATGTCTTGAGAGCAAAAGGTTTGGATGAGGCTTTGACGCCCTTTGAATTCGGTCGGGCACTGTTTCATATCAATCAGCGACGCGGATTTAAAAGTAATCGCAAAACTGATAAAAAAGACAATGACAGCGGCGCATTGAAATCAGCTATCAAACAGGTTCATGCTGTTATTGATCCGACAGGCAGAGATGGCAATCCGCGTACTGTGGGTGAATGGCTGTATCAACGCAATCAATCGGGTCAAACGGTGCGTGCTCGTTATCGGCAACAGCGGGTGGAAAAAGAAGACGGTAAGGCTCGTATCGACAAGAGCTACGACTTGTATATCGACCGTGCAATGATTGAAGCAGAGTTTGATGCCTTGTGGTTCAAGCAGGCTGAGTTTAACCCTACAGTCTTTACCGAGAAGGCACGGGCTGATCTGAAAGATGTTTTGCTATATCAAAGGCAACTCAAGCCCGTTAAACCGGGCCGCTGTACATTCTTACCTGACGAAGAGCGGGCTCCACTTGCATTGCCCAGCACGCAACGCTTCCGTATGTATCAGGAGGTCAATAATCTGCGTATTTTGCAAGAAGATTTGAAAGAAGTGCCGCTGACCTTGGAGCAGAGAAATCCGCTGATTGCGGCTTTGGAGACTAACGATAAACGCAGCTTTGCGCAGATAAAAAAGCTGCTGGGGCTAGGTGGTGGCGTGCAGTTTAACTTTGAAGACCCTAAACGTCAGGAGTTGAAGGGTAACGTTACTAGCGCCAGGCTGAGTAAAAAAGAATGCTTTGGCGCTGTATGGTTTGCTTTTGACGAAGCCAAGCAAGACGAAATTGTTATGCGGTTGGTAAAAGAAGAGAACGAAGCCAAGCTGATTCGATGGTTGCAAGAAGAAACCGGTGTCGATGAAAAGAGGGCCGAGGTAATTGCAAATGTTGGCTTGCCAGAAGGTTATGGCAGCCTGTCAGTTCTGGCATTGGCTCGTATCCTGCCTGAGTTGCGCCGCGATGTCATTACTTATGACAAAGCTGTTCAGGCTGCGGGCTTTGACCATCACAGTCATATCAGTCCATCGGCGAAGGGTGAAGTTCTTTCTGAACTCCCTTACTACGGACTTCCCCTTCAACGACATGTCGGATTCGGTAGCGGCAATCCTGAAGACAGCGATGAAAAGCGATATGGGCGTATTGCCAACCCTACCGTGCATATTGGCTTAAACCAGGTTCGCCTTGTCGTGAATACGCTGATAAAGCGCTATGGGCATCCAACTGAAGTGATTATCGAGGTTGCTCGTGAATTGAAACAAAGCAAGCAGCAGCGGGATGAACAAAACGAACGGCAGGCAGAAAATCAAAAGCGCAATACTCGATTACGCAGAGATATAGCCGGATTGCTTGGTATCGGTAAAGATCATGTGAAGCGGGCAGATATTGAGAAAATGATTCTTTGGGAAGAGCTTAGCTTCGACCCGGCAGATCGTCGCTGTCCATATTCTGGTCAGCAGATTAGTGCAGCTATGTTGTTAAGCGATATGGTTGAAGTTGAGCATATTCTGCCTTTTGCGAACACGTTGGACGATAGCCTTAATAATAAAACTGTGGCAATGCGCGAGGCTAATCGTATCAAAGGTAACCGCACGCCGTGGGATGCTTTCGGCACACAAAAATATGAAGGTTACGAATATGCAGCGATTTTGGCGAGAGCCGAACAAATGCCGAAAAACAAACGCTATCGTTTTGCCGAAGATGGTTACCAGGTGTGGCTAAAGGATGATGCTGGTTTTCTTGCTCGTGCCCTGAATGATACCCGCCATATGAGCAAAATTGCGTACGAGTACTTAAAGTTAGTATGCCCGAATACTCGTGCTATTCCTGGGCGCATGACAGCTATGTTACGTGCGAAATTTGGCTTAAACGATATACTTGCACTTGATGGTAAGAAAAACAGGAGCGACCATCGGCATCACGCTGTGGATGCTTGTGTGATTGGTGTAACTGATCAAAGTTTGTTACAACGATTTGCTAAAGCCAGTGCCAGTGCGAGAGAGCGACATCTTAATCGATTGGTTGATGACATGCCTTTGCCTTGGGAGGGGTATCGGGATCACGTCAAGCGTGCGATAGATGTGATTTGGGTTAGCCACAAACCAGATCATGATTATGCTGGTGAAATGTTTGATCAAACAATTTACAGCCCTACGGGGAAAAGTAAATCTGCTGCGAAAGATAGAAGTGTTATTCCATTTTCTGGCCGCAAAAATCATTCTGGTGCGCTAGCACGTCATGTTGACAAAAACGGAACCCCGGTTCCATACAAGGGGTTATTGTCAAATAGCAATTACTGTATAGAGATTGTTAGTGGAGAGAATGGGTCGTGGGAAGGTGAAGTGATCCCAACTTATCAGGCATATCAACTGGTTAGCCAATCTAAAACCTTGAGAGAGGGTATTGCGCGCTTAAGAGATCCTAAAATCAGCATTTCTGGCAGGGAGCTGATTTTTCGACTTAGTATTAACGACAATATTCGATGTGAAGTAGAAGGGAAATCTATTGTATTGCAGGTATTGAAGATCAGTAGCGCTGGCTCGATTACTTTGATTAGGCCAAATGAAACAAATGTCAGCGCACGTTATGCAGCAAAGTTGGCTGCGCAGAAAGCGAAGGCTGAAGGCTCTGTGTATGATCAACAAGCACTTGATGATGTATTTTTCCAGAAAGCGTTCTCTGCTAAGAGTTTGCAGCAATCTAAAGCGAGACGAGTGACTATTTCGTTGATTGGTGACTTGCGTGATCCAGGCTTTAAGGCGTGACATATGATTGGCCGCATCGTTGAAGTGGCGGATGATAGACGACACTTGTTTCTCTCACGAGGGTTTCTCGTGGTGCAAGAGACGGATGGAGAACGTAAAGAACTTGGTCAGATTCCGTTGGATGATATAGCCGCAGTCATAGCAAATGCGCATGGTCTGAGTTATACCAATAACTTACTGGTGGCGTTGGCTGAGCGCTGCGCGCCTTTTGTCTTGTGTGCTGCCAATCATAATGCTGTGGGTATGTTGCTTACTGTTGATGGTAATTTCCAGCAAGCCAAACGTTTTGATGCGCAAGTGTCCGCTAGCTTACCCCTAACTAAACGGCTTTGGGCCGAAATTGTTAAATCCAAGCTTCAGCAACAAGCAGCAGCACTTGAAGCTGCTGGAGCACCAACCGTGCCGCTATCCGCACTAGTCAGAAAAGTGCGATCAGGTGACCCTGATAATTTTGAAGCGCAAGGCGCACGACGCTACTGGGGATTGTTGTTCGGTAATGATTTTCGGCGAGATCAGCAGGCGGGCGGTATCAATGGCATGCTCAATTATGGCTACACTGTTTTGCGCGCAGCCACTGCACGTGCTGTTGTCGCTGCTGGACTACATCCAACGCTAGGCTTGCATCACAGTAATGAAGGTAATGCCATGCGCTTGGTCGATGATTTGATGGAGCCTTTTCGTCCGTTAATTGACCTGAGGGTTTGGCAGTTGAACAAACAAGGTGAAATTGTTGTTTCGCCAGGAAGCAAACGTGCATTGGTAAAAGTCCTTTATGAGGATATGCAAACTAATATGGGAGCGACGCCGGCAATGGTTTGCGTGCAAAGACTTGCTACCTCTCTTGCACAAATCTTTATAGGAGAAAAAGACAGGCTGGATTTGCCACTGCCAGGATTGCCGTTAGAGTTGGCGGTAACTCTAAAAGACTAACTATGCTATCGGGCTATCGATTCATGTGGATTGTTGTCATGTTTGACCTACCGGTGATTGAGAAATCCGAACGTAAAGCTGCAACAGGTTTCCGGAATGCCTTGCTGGATATGGGATTTGAGATGTCGCAGTTTTCTGTATATATGCGTTTTTGCAGCAGTCAAAGCCAAGTGGATACGTATTGTACGCAGGTAGAAAAGGCGTTGCCGACGGGAGGAAAAGTGAATATCCTACAATTTACCGACAAACAATACGAGCGCATCATTACTTATAGTGGAAAAGCCAAACAAGCTGCTAAAAAAGCACCGGATCAATATGATCTTTTCTAAAGAAGATTATGTTTTTCAGTGCTGTAAAACAAGAAACCCACTGACGAATCAGTGGGTTGTCGAGTTGGTAGTCTACCAGATTGGGATTTGAGCACTGGCCGGAACTTCTGCTCAGTCTCAGAAGCAAATGGATTTAGTCTACCAGATTGGGATTTGAGCACTGGCCGGAACAGTTGTTGCAAGCTCATTTTGGCGTGAACCAGTCTACCAGATTGGGATTTGAGCACTGGCCGGAACTTAATGATTTTGCTCATAAGCAAGGATATGAGTCTACCAGATTGGGATTTGAGCACTGGCCGGAACATGCAGCGTAGACGGTAAAAGCGCCAAGGAAGTCTACCAGATTGGGATTTGAGCACTGGCCGGAACGCATTCGCAGCCGTATACCACACATCATCAGAGTCTACCAGATTGGGATTTGAGCACTGGCCGGAACTAGGGTGGGTGAAGTGAACGCAAGGCAGCAAGTCTACCAGATTGGGATTTGAGCACTGGCCGGAACTGCCTTGATAAAATCACGCATCAGTTGCGCAGTCTACCAGATTGGGATTTGAGCACTGGCCGGAACAATTAGGTCGTTCTGGTTTGTTTTCTAATGAGTCTACCAGATTGGGATTTGAGCACTGGCCGGAACACCAATAGAGGAAGCAGCTGCCTATAAACGAGTCTACCAGATTGGGATTTGAGCACTGGCCGGAACTTTACCATAAACTGTTGGCGAAATGTCCAGAGTCTACCAGATTGGGATTTGAGCACTGGCCGGAACACCATCCGACTTTTCGTTGGAAACGATCCAAGTCTACCAGATTGGGATTTGAGCACTGGCCGGAACACCCATGACATTGCCATAATTGAACGACGAAGTCTACCAGATTGGGATTTGAGCACTGGCCGGAACTTTGAGAGAGTCCTTGATGAATCTCAGCGTAGTCTACCAGATTGGGATTTGAGCACTGGCCGGAACTGTTATGGTTATTTTGCATTTTTTAAAAGGAGTCTACCAGATTGGGATTTGAGCACTGGCCGGAACAGTATAATCGTATGTCTTTAAAGCCCGGAAAGTCTACCAGATTGGGATTTGAGCACTGGCCGGAACTAATATGTATTCTTCTGACTATGGTAAGAAAGTCTACCAGATTGGGATTTGAGCACTGGCCGGAACAACTTGGTCGATCCGGTTTGTTTTCTAATGAGTCTACCAGATTGGGATTTGAGCACTGGCCGGAACTCGGCTGCGGTTCGCGCCATAGTTCGTGGAAGTCTACCAGATTGGGATTTGAGCACTGGCCGGAACTCCAGGCTGCTGCGCCTGTTGCTCCTGTAGAGTCTACCAGATTGGGATTTGAGCACTGGCCGGAACGTGTAGGGGCAAGGGTCATCCAGTGCCACAAGTCTACCAGATTGGGATTTGAGCACTGGCCGGAACTCGATGATGGTCATGGCGTTGTCCCTTTGTAGTCTACCAGATTGGGATTTGAGCACTGGCCGGAACTCGATGATGGTCATGGCGTTGTCCCTTTGTAGTCTACCAGATTGGGATTTGAGCACTGGCCGGAACTGTTTTGCCGAGATGCCAATCCTATAGTCTAGTCTACCAGATTGGGATTTGAGCACTGGCCGGAACCTGTTGATCGTGTTGTGTATGATGGTGTTGAGTCTACCAGATTGGGATTTGAGCACTGGCCGGAACCAATTCGGCCACCTGGCGCTCAGCCTCGGGAGTCTACCAGATTGGGATTTGAGCACTGGCCGGAACGGCGCCTACGAGGCCCGGGAGATGGCCGACAGTCTACCAGATTGGGATTTGAGCACTGGCCGGAACGAAGTTGTTCCTCGTATCAACAATCTTATCAGTCTACCAGATTGGGATTTGAGCACTGGCCGGAACGTTATCAGGAGCGTTGGGCTGAGTATCGTTAGTCTACCAGATTGGGATTTGAGCACTGGCCGGAACTAATGTGCTCATGGATGCATCTTGCCATAGAGTCTACCAGATTGGGATTTGAGCACTGGCCGGAACAAACAAAGGCGACTTGTTTATGGCTTTGGGAGTCTACCAGATTGGGATTTGAGCACTGGCCGGAACCGCTATCGTCTCTTCAAATTCTAACAAGCCAGTCTACCAGATTGGGATTTGAGCACTGGCCGGAACCGTGGACATCACTGCACCTCCTGCTCGAATAGTCTACCAGATTGGGATTTGAGCACTGGCCGGAACCGTGGACATCACTGCACCTCCTGCTCGAATAGTCTACCAGATTGGGATTTGAGCACTGGCCGGAACCGCCACCGCGCGCGCCACCGAAGAAAAGCTAGTCTACCAGATTGGGATTTGAGCACTGGCCGGAACTGGGACAACACGGTCGAAAAGGCTCGTCAGAGTCTACCAGATTGGGATTTGAGCACTGGCCGGAACCTGAATACAGATATGGTTCGTCCTGATCAATTTCACCGAAGAGTTTTTACAGATTCAGCGACCTGCCACCGTCCACGGCAATCACCTGTCCCGTCATAAAAGGCGCATCCTGAATCAGGAATCTGACGGCTTTTGCTACATCATCCGCTTCGCCTAAGCGCTTCAATAGTGTTTGGGAGATGACCCGTTTGCGGTATACCTCATCGAATTGCGGATTATCTTCTGGCCACATGACGGGGCCAGGTGCAACTGCGTTTACGCGAACGTCTGGTGCCATTTCATGTGCCAGAGATTTGGTCAGTGTCACTAAACCTGCTTTGGCAACACTGTAGACGATGTAACCTTTTTTTGGCCGTTCGACATGCATGTCCGTGATGTTGATGATGCAACCTCTGGTTTTCGCCAGTTCGCTGGATGCCGCTTGCGATAAAAACAGGGGGGCTTTCAGATTGGAACCTATCAGGTCCTGCCATTGATCGTCACCAATTTCTCCCAGCTCGGTAGCGTAATAGCTGGAGGCATTGTTAATCAGCACGTCCAGATGTCCGAAGTGATTGACCGTTTCTTGGATCAGTTTCGGAAGAACGGCTAGATTGAGCAAGTCGCCGTGGATGATGGCGGCGGAATTCGGACGTTTGAGGTTAAGTTCGGCCTGTAAGGCACGGGCTTCAGTCACAGATTGCCGATAGTGAATCATCAAATTGGCGCCGCCGGCATGCAACATACGGCTAATGGCTGCACCAACGCGCTTGGCCCCGCCGGTAATCAATATGACTTTGTTTTCAAGATTTTTATCTGTACTGGTGCTCACGCTGGTTCCCAATGGATGTCTTCAGATATTGAAAAAACTTGCTTCGCTTTTAACCTATTATAATCCGGGTCTATGAACGCACCGTTACCTATTCCCGATGCCGAGGCCTCTGCGCATAGCGCATCGCTCATTGAATGCATTCAAAACGAGATTGCTGCAAACAACAACTGGATTGATTTTGCACGCTATATGCAACTGGCATTGTATGCGCCGGGCCTGGGTTATTACAGCGGAGGGGCAAAAAAGTTCGGGCATGGCGGTGATTTTGTTACGGCACCAGAGATCTCTCCGCTTTTTGCACAAACCCTGGCCAGGCAAGCAGCACAGGTTCTGCAGCTGACGGCTGGAGACATTTTGGAACTGGGTGCCGGTACAGGACGTCTTGCACTTGAGTTGTTGCTTGAACTAGCCAGCCTGGAAAGGCTACCCGAGCGCTACCTGATTCTGGAAGTGAGTGCTTATTTACGTGAAGTGCAGCAGCAGACATTGGCAGAACGATTGCCTGCCGAGCTTTTAGCCAGAGTGCAATGGCTGGATGAATTGCCCGAACATTTCAAGGGGCTGGTCCTGGGTAACGAAGTGCTGGATGCCCTGCCTGTGCATCTCGTCAAAACGACAGATAAAGAAACTCTGGAAATGGGAGTTTCTGCCAACCATAACGGTTTTTTCTGGGCCGAGCGGCCATTGCTTGGCGAAGCCTTGCTATCCTCGATCTCGGATCTGGATTTGCCGCCTGATTACTTGACTGAGGTTTGCCCGGCGGCCACGGCTTTGATGGCCAGCCTCTCTCATATGCTGGATGAAGGCGTGATATTGCTGATCGACTATGGCTTTCCCAGACGTGAGTACTACCACTCGCAGCGTAGTCAGGGCACATTGATGTGCCACTATCGGCATTATGCGCATGACGATCCATTTCTTTATCCCGGCCTGCAGGACATCACTGCGCATGTCGATTTCAGCAATATCGCCCAGACAGGCCAGGCGAATGGATTGGCTCTCAAGGGATACTGCGGGCAAGCGCAGTTCTTGATCAACTGCGGCATTACTGAAGTACTTGGACGAACATCACCGCATGATATTGCAGCTTATGCGCCATTGGCGTCTCAGGCGCAAAAGCTGCTCTCGCCGGCTGAAATGGGCGAGCTATTCAAAGTGATCGGTTTGGCTAAAGGATGTGAGTACTCGCTTATCGGCTTTAATCAGGGTGATAAGTCTCATACTTTATAGTCGTGGCAATCGCTGAAAAATGCCTTAAGTGACTCAGGTATAATCGGCGCCTTATATTTCAGCCTTTAATATTTTAAGTTCCAATGTCTACGCCCGAAAAAGATGTGATTGAAACCCCTGACTTGAAGAACAGGCCAATACGCAGTTTTGTCCTGCGCCAGGGTCGTTTGACACCAGCACAGCAGCGGGCGATTGAAACCAATATGCCGCGTTTCGGTGTTGGGTACAGTCAAGACATGCTGGACTTGAATGTGCTGTTTGGCAGGGAACAAAGCAGCAAGGTGCTGGAGATCGGCTTTGGCATGGGCGATAGCACGGCTGCGATAGCTGCTGCCAATCCAGATACCGACTATCTCGGTATTGAAGTGCACGGACCGGGCGTTGGCAACCTGCTTCGGCTGATCGAGGCAGCCCAGTTGACTAATTTAAGGTTGGTACAGCATGACGCTGTTGAAGTGTTAAACAACATGATTCCCGACGGTGCTTTGGACGGTGTGCATATTTTCTTCCCCGATCCATGGCACAAGAAACGTCATAACAAACGCCGTTTGATTCAGTCTCCGTTTATCAGCATGCTTTGCAACAAGTTGAAAGCAGGCGCTTACATTCATGTGGCAACTGACTGGCAGGAGTATGCGGAATGGGTGCTGGAAGTGCTTAGTGCTGAGCTTCTGCTGGAAAATACCGCTAAAGATTACGCACCAAGGCCTGAATACCGGCCGCTGACGAAATTTGAGAAACGTGGCTTGAATCTAGGCCACGGTGTCTGGGATCTCATCTTTCTTCGCAAATAGCCATTCGCCAATCACTTTCTCAGCTTCTTCCACGCCCTGTTTTTTCAGGCTCGAGAACAACTGGACCGTGCAGTTCCCCCAAATTTCGTTCAGTTCCTTTTTCACTGCCTGTAGTGTCATGCTGGCAGCGCTACGGGAGAGCTTGTCCGACTTGGTCAATAACACATGCACGGGTTTTCCGCTTGGGCAGAACCAGTTGAGCATTTGCCTATCGAGGGGGGTGAGCGGATGGCGGCAATCCATTACCAGCACCAGGCCATGGAGTGTCGTTCTGTAACTGAGATAATCCGCGAGCACCATTTGCCAATGTTCGCGCATGGATTGCGGCACCTTGGCATAACCATACCCGGGCAAGTCGACAAGAAAGCGCTCATCACCGAGTGCAAAAAAGTTGATCAGCTGCGTGCGGCCCGGTTGCTTACTTACATAAGCGAGCCGGTTGTGATTGGCCATGGTGTTGAGTGCGCTTGATTTTCCTGCGTTGGAGCGGCCAGCGAATGCGACTTCTACTCCTACGGGAGGAGGTAGATCGCGCAAGTTGTGCGCGGAGATATAAAAGCTGGCGTTTTGAAACAGAGGCATAGGAGATTGACTTGTAAAGCACTGAAAGAGCGGAAAATGCTATCACGATATGGCGCTTTTCGATAAAATAGCGCGATTATTGTTTTAAAACATTTCTGTATCAATTGTTGAGTATCGAGGAGTTGGGCATGAGTTTTCGTATATTTGCGGCATTTGCATTAGGTTTGTTCGGTGCCGTTTCTGCCAATGCTGCTGGCGATGCAGCCAAGGGTGCCACTATTGCCAATCAGGTTTGCCTGGCCTGTCACGGGGCTGACGGTAATAGCATGATTCCTCTTTACCCCAAACTGGCTGGTCAGCATCCAGAGTACATTTCAAAGCAGTTGAAAGATTTCAAATCCAGCGATCGTAAGAATGCTGTGATGGCTGGTATGGTCATCACGCTGACACCGGAAGACATGGATAACCTGGGTGCTTACTATGCAACTCAGGCAGCTAAAGGCGGTACTGCAAAATCAAATGGCAAGGGTTCTGCCGGCGAGAAAATTTACAAGGCCGGGATTGCCGGTCTAGGTGTCCCTGCCTGTGCATCATGTCATGGCCCTACTGGTGCCGGGGTGCCGGTGCAGTTCCCGCGTCTGGCTGGTCAGCATGCAGATTACACCGTCGCGCAATTGCAGACATTTCGCTCGGGTGAGCGCGCAAACGATGCGGCCAAAATGATGCGTATGATTGCATCCAAACTGACAGACCAGGACATAGCAGCTGTTGCTGACTATATTCAGGGTCTACGTTAAACGTAAGTAATTGATTTAAATTATAGGTTAAGGGTGGCGTTTGCCGCCCTTAACTTTATGTTACGGTAAGTTTCAGCAACGAATTTAGCCAAATCTTGTTTTATCAAGCAACTCGCTGAGACCCAGACTGTCCTAAACTCCGATCATCAAACCCGGTTGAAACGATAAAAGCATTGAAGTCCTCACAAACCACATCCAAACGCATATATGAGCTGATGAGCTCCATGCGTTTCGCCGTCAGCTTGCTCACGGTATTGGGCATTGCATCCATCATCGGCACGGTGCTTAAGCAAAACGAGCCTTATACCAATTACATCGTCCAGTTTGGGCAGTTCTGGTTCGAGGTGTTTGAAGTGCTGGGCCTTTACGATGTCTATCATAGTGTCTGGTTTCTGCTGATCCTGGTGTTTCTGGTGGCGTCTACCAGCCTCTGTGTCTATCGCAATTCACCCACCATGCTGCGGGAAATGCGTGTCTGGCGCGAGCATGCCACGGAAAAATCGCTGCGTGCCTTTAGTCATCAGCACGAATACCAGGCGACTGGCGATGTGGCCGAAACTAAAACCAGGCTTGCGCGTTTTCTCACCGCACGCGGCTTCCGCTTCAAAACCGTACAGCATGAAGATGGCGGCGAGTTGATTGCGGCAAAGGCCGGAACCTATCAACGACTCGGTTACATTTTTACGCATGCCGCAATCGTCGTGATCTGTGTGGGCGGTCTGATCGATGGCAATGTGCCATTCAAGATCCAGGAGTTGATGGGCTATAAAAAAGTCGAAACCCTGGATATTTCCGCGTCGGAAGTGCCGCCTGAAAGCCGCTTGTCGACTGCAAACCTGTCATTCCGTGCCAATATGACCCTGCCCGAGGGGACGAGTGCGGATGTCGCATTCATGCGTATGCGTGATGGATATCTGGTCCAGGAATTGCCGTTCCGTGTTGCGCTGAAGGATTTTCGCATCGAACATTATGCGACCGGGCAGCCCAAATCGTTCGAAAGCGATCTGGTGATCACCGATCCTGATCTGGCCGAACCTTTGGAAGCAACCATTAGCGTGAACAAGCCCTTGATCTACAAGGGCATCGCGATTTATCAATCGGATTTTCAGGATGGCGGTTCCAATCTGGATTTTAATCTTTGGGGCTTGTTCAGCAACCAGGTCGCACCGCTGCCGGTAAAAGGCACTATTCACAAGGAAGTGACGCTAGGCGAAGGCGATGGTGCGCTGACCATAGAATTCGATGATTTCCGTAAATTCAATATTCTCAACCTCTCGCAGGACGGCAAGGGCAAGCCGAAAAACGTCGGTGCCAACGTCACTTTCAAGGTACGGGATACCCAAGGCCAGGCGCGTGAATATGTGAGTTACATGCAGCCGCTCAAGCTGGACGATCGTCATTATTTTGTTTCCGGTGTGCGTAATAACCTGCAGGAAGAATTCAAATATCTGCGCATTCCCGTAGATGATGATTTCGAGGCGGAAGGCTTCATGCGTTTGCGCGCTGTGATGATGGATGAAACTGCGCATGCCCTGGTGGCCAAGCGCCTGTCCGCGAGCGCAATGTCGGCAGATACCAATAATGCCGATATGAGGGGGAAGTTTGAATCCAGCGTGACGCAGTTGCTCAATGCATTCGCCAAGGGCGGCTATACGCGTATCGCCAGTCTGATTGAAGAATCCGTACCGGAAGCAGAGCGCGACAATGCTGCCCAGACCTATATCAAGATTATCAATGGTGCCGCATACGAAGCAAACAATCTTGCGCGTGAACGCGCGGGCAAACCGCCGGCAATACCTGATGAAGAGACCATGGTATTCCTGCAAGACAGTCTCAACAGCCTGAGTGATTTATTCTTTTATGGCTCACCGTTTTATCTGCAGCTGAAAGAATATGAGCATCGCGAAGCCAGTGGCTTGCAGTTGACGCGTTCGCCCGGCAAGAATCTGGTTTACTCCGGCTCGGTACTGCTGGTGCTGGGTATTTTTGCCATGATTTATATTCGTGAACGTAGAATTTGGATGCTGGTCAAACCCGATAACCGGGTATTGTTCGCCATATCATCCAACCGCAAGAACCGCGACCTGGATATTGAATTTGCACGATATCAAGAGCAGTTGCAGCGCCTGTTGTCGTAACGCCGATCTATTTTGGGGAATCACCATGACCATGAATAACGCTTTAATCAACGACGAACCGATCCCGCTATTGAAGCGCCTGAACTGGCAAGACTGGCTCTATGCCATCATTCTCCTGGCGGGTTCGGTATACGCATTCAATCAGTACAACCACCATATGGATATCTATGAACAAAGCTTCCTGTTTGGTGCAGCGCTGACATTCAGCTGGCTGGGTTGGGCCTGGAAGCCTGTGCGCTCCTTGGTGATCGGGGTCGGCGTGCTGAGCCTGTTTGCCATCTCGCTCTATGATGCGAATCTGGAGAGAGCCGAGCAGGTCTTTTTCCTCAAGTATCTGATTTCAAGCCAATCCGCGATCATGTGGATGAATGTGCTATTCATCCTGGCTACAGTGACTTACTGGGTAGCCCTGTTCAGTCGTTCGGAATTCACCGGTAAAGTGGCTTCCACATTGACCTGGTCAGCGGTGTGGATGGGCTTCGTCGGGTTGATGGTGCGCTGGTATGAGTCTTATCTGATTGCACCGGATGTAGGACATATTCCAGTAAGCAACTTGTATGAAGTCTTCATTCTGTTCTGCCTGATTACTGCGCTGATGTATTTACACTACGAGCAGCGCTACAAAACACGCCAGCTGGGCGGTTTCGTTCTGCTCATCGTCAGTGCCGCTGTCGGGTTTATCCTTTGGTACATCTTCGACCGCCAGGCCCACACCATCCAGCCCCTGGTTCCGGCATTGCAATCATATTGGATGAAGATTCACGTACCGGCCAACTTTATCGGTTATGGGGCGTTCTCCCTGGCGGCAATGGTGGGTTCTGCCTATCTGCTCTCGGCTAAAGGCATTCTGACTTCACGCCTGCCCTCGCTGGAAGTGATGGATGATGTGATGCATAAAGCCATTGCCATCGGCTTTGCCTTCTTCACGATCGCGACCATTCTCGGTGCAATGTGGGCAGCCGAAGCCTGGGGCGGCTACTGGTCCTGGGATCCCAAGGAGACCTGGGCTTTGATTGTCTGGTTGAACTATGCAGCCTGGTTGCATTTGCGTATGGTCAAGGGTGTGCGCGGGCCGATTCTGGCCTGGTGGGCTGTCGTCGGTCTGTTCGTCACCACCTTTGCATTCATTGGTGTGAACATGTTCCTTTCAGGCCTGCACTCCTACGGCGAACTCTAAAAGGCAGGCTCTCCAGCCAGCTAGTGCTTTAAAACCTGGTGTGAAGCGGTAATCAGGATTCCTGTGCGAGTCTGAACCTTACTTCACCATCCTGGTTCTTAACCAGGCTTAGCAAGTAACCTGCTTGCTTGGCCTGATTTGCAGCATGATAAAGTCCGATGCCCAGGCCATTCTCCGAGCGCACATGTTTCTTGAACAATCGCTCGGCTTTATCTTTGGGCATTGCATTACCTGAGTCGGAAACCTCAAGGCAGAACTTCTCACCGATACTCAATTCAGCTTCTATTTCGATAGCCGGTTCGTTACGGGATTTCTGAATCGCATTCTGCAGAAGATTATCGACGACGCTATCCAGCACTTCATCATCCACTTCAACGTCAGGCAGGTTTGCCGCCAGGAATTTAATGGCCGTTTGATTATGCCGCTGCTGCAAGCCTAGCCACCAATCCGCCAGTTTTACACTGCGATTGTTCACACTATGTGGCGCCTGGAGCTTATCCAGCGTCAGCGCCAATCGCTGGTTCATCTTGGGTAGCTGGCGTCGGATCAGTTCGGCTAAAAGCGTGTCATGTTCATTGTCATGGGGTGAAAGCAGGGCGGCGCTGCATAGCGCATTCATGGACTGCACTATGTTCTTGATATCGTGTGTCAGACGCGCACCGGTCTCATAAACGGCCTGCATGTAAGTATTTTGTTGCAAGGCTTCCTCACGGCGTTTTGCTTCATAAAATTCGCCTAACACCTGGGTCAGGAGTTTTAAATGCAAGGCGAGCGCAGGAGTTAACGAAAAGCGCGTGTAAAGCCCCATATGCACGCCATGAAAATCGATGACGGTGTAATTTTTACTGACGGCACCCAATTCGCCACTACTTTCGGATGTATCCCAGGTCACGCCGCTCACCCAGGGCAGGGTGGAGATCTCACGCATGGTGGATTCGATGAATCCCTTTGCGGTGTTCTCGGATTCCGCCAGTTCGGCGATGTTCTTTATCCATTGTTCGAATGGCAATCCCAGGCTCAGTAAATAGCGTGAGAGCAAGTGGCCGATACCAGCAAAGCCTGCACGCGGGTTCCACAGCCAGCTGATCACAACCAGGGCGAAAGCTAAGCCGAACAGCACTTTTGCCAGTACTTCGGCATAGTTGGCGCCGCTGGACGCCTCAATCGCGAAACTGCCCAGCACAAGAATCACCGCCATCAGGATCAGCAGCAGGGTATAGAAAAAATCCAGTGTCGGTGGTAGCGGGTTATTCGTATCTTCTTTGGCCGTAACTAGAACAGCGACAGGAAGCAAAGGCATCAGGAATGTTACGATGAATTCCGTAACTGCCACATCCTGTGCACTATTGAGCAGTTTTGGCACTACCCACAGCAATAGCATTGTCAACAGATAGCCGGTGGCAAACAGGTAGCCGATACGGCTTTTGGCCGTGCTTGAAAATACTCGCCCGCCTAACAATCCAAACAAACCGGCCAGCCAGAAGGCCATCAGCCACCAGGTCATAAAGTAAGTGAGCAACAAGCCGCCGGTAATGAATAATACGGCTGCGTAGTGGGAAAGAGATGTTCTTGTCCGCCAGATAGGCTGCCAAAGCAAAAAGAAGCCGTAATGGCAGATCAGGAACGCTTTTTGCACGTTGCCATCTAAACCGAGCAGCAAAACTACATGCAGCGAAAGCAGCATAAGCCCCAAAGACATGCGGTGGAACAGATTGCTGGTTTTTTCGGCAAGTTTTCTGATTGGGTTCATGTGTCGATATTAAGTTAAAAGTGTCATTTTTTTGTCAACTACGTCGATATTCTGACAATTATTCCGGGTTTTCATGTAGATTATGCCTTGAAACCTAGTCGTTATGGGGCATTGCAAAAAGCACTCGCTGGCATGAAGTTTGCACTATTGAATTTATCAAATCAAACAATAAAGTAGTGGATAAGGCACAAAATGAAAAAACAATCAGGATTTACGCTTATTGAGCTGGCCATCGTCTTGGTGATTATTGGCCTGCTGCTCGGTGGCGTGCTGAAAGGTCAGGAGCTGATTAATAGTGCCAAAGTAAAGAATATGGCTGCTGACTTTAAGAATGTTCAGGTTTATATATATGGTTACCAGGATAAATACAAAGCCATTCCCGGGGATCATAGAAATGCAGACAGTGTTCTAAATGGCGCTGAAAACGGAGATGGTGGAACATTAGGTAATGGTCTAATTGAGGGTGTATGGAATGCTACTACGATTCCACCAACGACCGAGTCTGGTGTGTTTTGGCAGCATGTTCGTATGGCTGGCCTTGCTTCTGGACCAACCAATCTTAATGATGCAGGCTATTATCCATCAAATGCGGATGGTGGAATTATTGGTGTTGAAAGTGTTTCGGGATTTAGCGGTCCAAGCGGATTGTCTGGGGCCTATGTTATATGCTCTGCTGGAATATTAGGTAAGTTCGCTAAGCAGCTTGATACCACTCTTGATGATGGGGCGACAGACACCGGCTCGGTAAGGGTCTATGAGACAGGGGAAAGTTCGTGGTTACCATCTACGGGAGAAAATGCTGTGGATGACTCTACACCCTATAATGTTTGTATGGCATTTTAAAGTACAAACTACTAATGTTGGCCCGCTTCGGCGGGCTTTTTAATTACCGCAAGTTATGACATTGTCATATTTTGCATTAAAATGGCAGGCTGATAATTCCAACAACTCGCTATGACCGACAACATCGTCGAAATCGATAACCTTTCATTTGGCTACAAAGGCCGCCTGCTGCACAAGGGCATCAATATGTCTTTCGCGCGCGGTAAGGTTGTGGCTATCATGGGCGGCAGCGGTAGCGGTAAAACCACGCTGTTGCGTATGATTGGCGGCCAGTTGAAGCCAGTCAGTGGTGAAGTGCGCGTGGATGGCACAGTAGTTCATCAGCAAAACCGCAGTGAATTGTTAAAGCTGCGCCGCAAGATGGGCATGCTGTTCCAGATGGGCGCGCTGTTTACCGATCTTTCCGTGTTTGAAAATGTCGCTTTCCCTATACGCGAACATACCGACCTGCCGGAAGCGATGATTCGCGACCTGGTCATGATGAAACTGAATGCAGTTGGATTGCGTGGCGCGCGCGATTTGATGCCGACTGAGCTTTCCGGCGGCATGGCGCGCAGGGTGGCTTTGGCGCGTGCCGTGGCGCTTGACCCGGCAATCATCATGTATGACGAGCCGTTTGCGGGCCTCGACCCGATTTCGATGGGGGTAATCTGTAATTTGATCCGCAGTTTGAACGATGCGCTAGGTGCGACCTCGGTTGTCGTGACGCACGATGTGAAAGAGGCTTTTTCATTCGTCGATTATGTCTATTTTATTGCTGATGGCGTGGTGGCTGCAGAAGGCACGCCTGCCGAGTTGCGCGAATCAACGCTGCCTTTCGTGCACCAGTTCGTGCATGGAGAGGTCGATGGTCCGGTGCCATTCCATTATCCGGCGCCGGATTACAAGCGTGACATGCTAAGAGGCCATGATGTCTAATCGGGTGGTTTCTGCTTTGGCGAATGTGTTGCAGGGATTCGGTCATCGCCTGATCGATCAGTTCTGGCGTCTGGGTTCTGCCGCCCGTTTCTTTGCCTATACCATCATCTATTCCGGTGAAAGTTTCCGCAGGCCATACCTTGTCATCAGGGAAATCTATTTCACAGGTGTGCTTTCCCTCATCATCATTCTGGTATCGGCATTTTTCGTGGGCATGGTGCTGGCCTTGCAAGGCTATAACACGCTACAGAAGTACGGTTCTTCTGAAGCGATCGGGGTGTTGGTCGCGCTTTCATTGGTCCGTGAACTCGGCCCCGTGGTGACCGCGCTGCTGTTTGCCGGCCGTGCCGGCACTGCAATTACGGCACAAATAGGTTTGATGAAAGCCACTGAACAATTGTCTGCCATGGAGATGATGGCTGTTAGCCCGATTGCACGCGTGGTCGCACCGCGTTTCTGGGGCGGTGTGATCAGCATGCCTTTACTGGCATCCCTGTTTTCCATGATCGGGATATTGGGCGGCTATCTGGTCGCGGTGCCGGTGATCGGTGTGGATGGCGGGGCTTTCTGGTCACAGATGCAGGCCAGTGTCGATTTTAAGGAAGATGTACTTAACGGGTTTATAAAAAGCTGTGTGTTCGGCGTGGCGTGTACCATGATTGCCTTGTTTGAAGGCTATGATGCGCCTCCAACGGCAGATGGTGTCAGCCGTGCAACCACGCGAACTGTTGTTAATTCGTCATTGGCTGTACTGGGGTTGGATTTCATCATGACCTCGTTCATGATTAGCTAATTGGCAGCAAAGAAAGACTGAGGAGATATGATGGAAAGAACCAAAATTGACTTGTGGGTCGGCATTTTTGCTGCAATAGGTGTTGCGGCCCTGCTTGGCCTGGCGATGAAGGTCGGCAACCTTACTACTTCAAATATTGGTGAAACCTATACAGTCACTGCCGGCTTCCAGAATATCGGTGGGCTTAAACCACGCTCTCCCGTTAAAAGTGCTGGCGTAGTGGTGGGCAGAATTGATGCGATTCAGTTTGATAGCGCAACTTATGAGGCAAAAGTGACTCTGAAGTTGGACAAGCGTTACCAGTTCCCCAAAGATACCTTTGCTAATATCTATACGGCGGGTCTGCTAGGTGAGCAGTACATCGGGCTGGAAGCCGGTGGCGATGAAGAATACCTGCAGGAGAACGATAAAATACTGCAGACCCAGGACGCTGTTGTGCTGGAAAAGATGATCAGTCAGTTCCTGTACAGCAAAGCCTCAGAATCCAGCGAGTAAATCCATTTTAGAGATTAGGTGAATGACATGAAGTTACTATTAAAAAGCATTTATTTTTTAGCACTGGTCGGTTTCAGCTCAGTCTCACTGGCCGAGATGGCTCCTGACGAGCTGGTGAAGAAAACGGCTGAAGAAGTCCTTGAGATCGTTAAAAACGATAAGGATATCCAGGCTGGCGACCAGCAAAAAGTCTTCGCCCTGGCTGAAGCCAAGATTCTGCCTAATTTTGATTTTGACCGCGTCAGCCGTCTGGTACTGGGTAGAAACTGGGCAAATGCCAGCAAGGAACAGCAGGCAGATTTTCAGAAGGAATTCCGCAGCCTGTTGTTACGCACCTATGCGAGTGCGCTTTCAAAATACCGCAATCAGACTATTCAGTATCTGCCATTCCGTTCACAACCTGATGCAACCAAGGCTACTGTCAAAACCCAGATTCTGCAGCCAGGCGGTCAGCCGATCGCTATCGATTACACCCTGGAAAAAGGCCCTAACGGCTGGAAAGTCTTCGATATCGTGATTGAAGGCGTGAGCCTGGTGACCAATTATCGTAGCCAATTCAATAATGAGATTCGCCAGGCAGGTGGTATGGATGGCCTGATTCAAAAGCTGGCTGAAAAAAATAAGCAATCCGGCGTTTAACTCTAACGAAATCACTATTGTGGCTGAAATTACTAAAAACGACGGGAAATGGCTGATCAGCGGGGATCTGTTGCTCGATGATATTGAAGGCCTGCTTGCCCATCACGTGGTGGTGGCTGGCTCGAAAAACCTGGAAGTCGATATGTCTGGTGTTTCCGAAGTGGACTCAGCCACCATCAGTCTGCTTTTTGAGTGGTTGCGCCAGGCTAAGGGCAGCAAATGTGAACTTGTTTACACTAACCTACCGGCCAATCTGACTAGTCTGGCTACGCTTTATGGCGTTCTGGACCTTATTCCTCAAGCTGCTGATCAAGCAGTTTCTCATTAGATTCTGGGGCGAAAGCCTCATTTACCTTAAATGATTCCCGCAATTAAAATTGAGCAGGTGCAAAAGCATTATGGCAATCTGCAAGCACTCAAAGGCATCGACCTGGCGATTGAACAGGGGGAGTTCTTTGCTTTGCTTGGCCCTAACGGTGCTGGAAAATCGACACTGATCAATCTGCTGGCAGGCCTGATACGCCCGACCAGCGGCAAGTTGTCTGTCATGGGTTTCGACGTGCAGGAGCAATATCGCCAAGCTAGGCATTCGCTCGGTGTGGTGCCGCAAGAACTGGTATTCGATCCCTTTTTCAATGTGCGCGAGATGCTGCGTTTTCAGGCTGGCTATTTCGGCCGCGGTACGGAGAACGATGCATGGGTAGATGAGATCATTGAGTGTCTGGGCCTGACGGATAAAGCGCATACCAATATGCGCCAACTGTCAGGCGGCATGAAGCGCCGTGCGCTGATTGCGCAGGCATTGGCACACAAACCTCCTGTCATTGTTCTGGATGAGCCAACCGCAGGGGTGGACGTCGAGTTGCGCCAAATGCTTTGGGAATTCATCAAGCGCTTGAATCGCGAAGGTCATACGATCATTCTTACCACGCATTATCTGGAAGAAGCCGAGACCCTGTGCTCGCGGGTGGCGATGATGAAGCAGGGACAAATAATCGCACTGGATAGTACGGCAAACCTTCTGAAAAAAATCCCGGGTAAGAATCTCAGGTTGAAACTATCAGCGCCTCTGCCGGAGGTTTTGCGACCGATGCTGCGCCATGAAGAGGCCTTTGAATTCATGCTGGCGCTAGCAGAAGTGACGCAAGTCGAACGTATATTGGCCGAAATACGCCAGGCTAATATCGTGGTGGAAGAGATGCAATTGATAGAAGCCGACCTGGAAGATGTGTTTGTCGATCTGGTGAGTCAGCCATGAGTTTGATCTCAGCCAATATGCGCGGTCCATGGACGCTATTCAAGAAAGAATTGCTCAGGTTCTGGCGTGTAAGCTTTCAGACTGTGGCAGCGCCTGTCATGACAGCCTTATTGTATTTACTGGTGTTTTCCCATGTGCTGGAAGGCCGGGTACAGGTGCATGGCGTTAGTTACACCTCTTTCCTGATTCCTGGCTTGATCATGATGTCGGTCTTGCAGAATGCTTTCGCTAACAGTTCATCCAGCCTGATCCAGTCCAAGGTCATGGGGAACCTGGTGTTTGTCTTGTTAACGCCATTATCCTATCTGGAGTTCTTCCTGGCATTTCTGGCAGCGGCCATCATGCGTGGCCTTGTGGTCGGCTTGGGGATCTATCTGGTTGCGATTCTGTTTATCGACCTGCCGATAGAGCATCCATTTTTAGTCCTGCTGTTTACCATTCTCGGTAGTGCTCTTCTGGGTGCTTTCGGCATCATAGCCGGCATATGGGCAGATAAGTTCGATCAAATGGCAGCATTCCAGAATTTCATCATCATGCCGCTGTCGTTCTTGTCTGGCGTGTTCTATTCGATACATTCCCTGCCGCCATTCTGGCAGGCAGTGTCACACTTGAATCCGTTTTTCTACATGATCGATGGCTTCCGGTACGGATTCTTTGGTGTTGGGGATATTTCTCCATTCGTAAGTTTGAGCATTGTCGCCATGAGCTTTTTTGCCCTATCATGGCTGGCTTTGAAGATGCTTAAATCCGGTTATAAATTACGCGGTTAGCGATAGGGTTCCAATATGTTGAGTGCAGCAGAAGTAGAAACTTATATCAAACACGGGCTGGCGTGTGATCACGTGCAAGTCCTGGGTAATGACGGGCAGCATTTTGAGGCTTTGATAGTCAGCCCGCAGTTTGTCGGTAAAAACATGGTACAGCAGCATCAGCTGGTATATCAGGCACTGGGCGACAGGATGCGGGAAGAAATCCACGCGTTATCCATGCGTACTTTTACGCCGGAAGCCTGGCAAAAGTACCAGGCAGCTTAATTATTTATTAGCGAATTATTTGGAGAATTTAAAGATGGATGCACAAGAGATTATCAAGAATCAGGTGACGGCCAACCCCGTCGTGCTTTATATGAAAGGTAGCCCAAAGTTTCCGCAATGTGGATTTTCCGGATTGGCTATCCAGATTTTGCAGGCATGTGGTGTGCAAAACCTGGTAACGGTCGATGTATTGGCAGACCCGGCGATACGCGAAGGCATCAAGCAATACGCCAACTGGCCGACCATTCCGCAACTTTACATCAATGGCGAATTTGTTGGCGGCTCCGATATCATGCGCAGTCTTTACGAACAGGGCGAGTTGCAGAAGATGCTGCAGGAAGTAGCAAGTTAATTGGATAAACTGGTTATTGTCGGCGGCTATCCATTACATGGTGAAGTCACGATTTCAGGGGCAAAGAATGCAGCGTTGCCTATCATTTGTGCGTCGCTGTTGGCAGAGACGCCGCTGGAGCTTTCAAGCGTTCCCAATCTGCGCGATGTGAGTACTACCTATCACTTGCTTGAGCATATGGGTGTCAAGGTGGATGCCAGCCGTGAAAGCTGCGTGACGCTGGATGCCGGCAATATCACTTCGCATGAAGCGCCATACGAAATGGTGAAAACCATGCGCGCTTCGATCCTGGTGCTGGGGCCTTTGCTTGCTCGTTTCGGGCATGCCCGTGTTTCCCTGCCTGGCGGTTGCGCGATCGGTTCGCGGCCAGTGGATCTGCATATCAAGGGCCTGAAAGCGATGGGCGCTGAAATCCATATCGAGCATGGTTACATTGAAGCTACCACCGCACATCTGCCCAATAAACGTTTGCAAGGGGCGCGCATCTTTATGGATCTGGTGACGGTCACCGGCACGGAAAACCTGATGATGGCAGCCACGCTGGCTGAAGGTACCACCGTGCTGGAAAATGCAGCGCGTGAACCGGAAGTGGTCGATATGGCCGAGTGTCTGATCAAGATGGGCGCCAGGATCGAGGGCGCTGGCAGCGATGTCATTACTGTGCATGGCGTGGAACGTTTGACTGGCACCCGGCATCAGATCGTCTGTGACCGTATCGAAGCAGGTACATACATGGTGGCCGCCGCAATGACCGGCGGTCAGGTAAAATTACTTAATGCGCGTGCAGATTTGCTGGATGCCGTGATTGAAAAGCTGCGTGAAGCCGGCGCCACAGTTGAGCATGATGCGAACAGCATCACCGTTACCGGTTCTGGAAAGTTGCAGGCAGTGAATCTTCGTACTGCGCCGCATCCTGCTTTTCCGACCGATATGCAGGCGCAATTCATGGCGCTCAACACAGTGGCAGAGGGTACGTCGCGTGTTATTGAGACGATTTTCGAGAACCGTTTCATGCATGTGCAGGAGATGCAGCGTCTGGGTGCCAATATCGAAGTTGAAGGCAATACCGCGATTGTGCGTGGTGTCGAGTTTCTCGATGGTGCGACGGTGATGGCGACCGATCTGCGTGCATCGGCCAGCCTGGTATTGGCTGCGTTGGTCGCGCGTGGAGAAACCGTCATAGAACGTATTTATCATCTCGATCGTGGCTATGAGCGTTTAGAAGAAAAATTAACGGCATTGGGCGCCAAGGTGCGCCGCATACATTAATTTAGGGACAACATGATTACCATCGCCTTATCCAAAGGCCGCATTTTTGAAGAAACCACACCGCTGCTTGCCGCGGCGGGGATTACTGCGCTGGAAGACCCTGAGACTTCGCGCAAGTTGATCCTGCCTACCAATCGCGATGATGTAAGGCTGATCATCGTGCGTGCAACCGATGTGCCGACCTATGTGCAATATGGTGCCGCCGATTTGGGTATTGCCGGCAAGGATGTGTTGAACGAACATGGTGGAGATGGGCTCTATCAGCCGCTGGATCTGGAAATCGCCCGCTGCAAGATGATGGTCGCGGTGCGCGAGGACTTTGACTATTTCGGTTCCATCCGTCAAGGCGCTAGGCTGAAAGTCGTGACCAAGTACGTCAAGACCGCCCGCGAGCACTTTGCTGACAAGGGCATGCATGTTGACCTCATCAAGCTTTATGGTTCGATGGAACTGGGACCGCTGGTAGGCCTGGCGGATGCGATTGTCGATCTGGTCAGCACTGGCGGCACCTTGCGTGCAAATAACCTCAAGGCCGTGGAAGAGGTTTGTGACATCAGTTCCAGGCTGATTGTGAATCAGGCATCGCTCAAACTTAAGCGTAATTTGTTGCAGCCAATCATGGATGATTTTGCCCGTGCGGTTGAGGGCAAAAAGAATTCCGGGAATTAGAAAATAGATTAAGCAGGACAAAAAATGAAGATCAGACGTTTTTCAACCTTAGACCAGGATTTCGAGCTATCGCTTAAGGTATTGTTGGCATTCGATACGGCACAGGATGACAGTGTTGATGTCGTTGTTGCCGACATACTTCGTGATGTTAAAAAACGTGGCGATGAAGCTGTGTTGGAATACACCCGCCGGTTCGATCGCCTTGATGCCGCGGGTATGACTGAGCTGGAGCTTTCCAAAGTTGAGCTGCAACAAGCGCTTGATGGACTGCCGACCGAGCAACGCAAGGCTTTGCAAGAGGCTGCCGACCGGGTGCGTAGTTATCACGAGAAGCAACTGATGTCATCCTGGTCTTATACCGAAGATGACGGTACTTTGCTCGGCCAGCAAGTGACCTCACTGGACCGGGTCGGCCTCTATGTGCCAGGCGGCAAGGCAGCTTATCCATCATCTGTGTTGATGAATGCGATTCCTGCCAAGGTCGCTGGTGTTCAAGAATTGATCATGGTGGTGCCAACGCCGGGCGGGGAAAAGAATCAGCTGGTATTGGCAGCAGCAGCGATATGCGGCGTTGACCGCGTATTCTGCATTGGCGGCGCGCAAGCGGTTGCTGCACTTGCCTATGGCACTGTGGCTGTTCCGCAAGTAGATAAGATAGTCGGGCCAGGTAACGCCTATGTGGCGGCAGCCAAGCGCCGTGTGTTCGGCGTGGTAGGCATCGATATGGTGGCCGGGCCATCGGAGATCCTGGTGATCTGCGATGGCAAGACCAATCCTGACTGGATCGCCATGGACTTGTTCTCTCAGGCTGAGCATGACGAGTTGGCGCAATCGATACTGCTTTCCCCTGACGCGGATTTTCTCGACCAGGTGCTTGCGAGTATCAACCGGCTTGTTGAAGAAATGCCGCGCAAGGATATTATCCGTACTTCACTTGAAGGCCGCGGGGCGCTGATTCAAGTGAAAGACCTTGAGGAAGCGGCGCGCATCGCCAACTACATCGCGCCCGAGCACTTGGAATTGTCGGTGGACGATCCGCTGGCTTACAGCAAAAAGATCAAGCATGCGGGCGCTATCTTCATGGGTCGTGATACATGCGAGGCAATTGGCGATTATTGCGCCGGCCCTAACCACGTATTGCCGACTTCACGCACTGCACGTTTTTCTTCGCCGTTGGGCGTCTATGACTTCCAGAAGCGTTCCAGCCTGATCATGGTGTCTTCAGCAGGCGCACAGAAGTTGGGCAAGGTCGCTGCTACGCTGGCTTATGGCGAGGGTCTGCAGGCGCATGCCCGCTCTGCCGAGTATCGCCTGAAGGAATAGCATGAGCCGTTACTGGAGCGAGGTGGTTCATGGCTTAACGCCGTATGTGCCAGGCGAGCAGCCCAAGCTCGCCAATCTGATCAAGCTCAACACTAACGAAAATCCGTATGGGCCAAGCCCAAAAGTTCTAGAGGTTTTGCGAGCAGGGGCTGCGGAAACGCTGCGTTTATATCCTGATCCAAACTCCGATCGCCTGAAAGCTGCAATTGCCGAGTTTCATGGACTGAATGCCGAACAGGTATTTGTCGGTAACGGCTCCGATGAAGTGTTGGCCCATACTTTTCATGCACTGCTCAAGCATGATGCCCCACTGTTATTCCCGGACATTACCTATAGTTTTTACCCGGTTTATTGTGGGCTATACGACATCTCATATGAAACCATTCCGCTGACCGAGCATTTTGAGATTAATGTTGACGACTACCTGAAACCTAACGGCGGCATCATTTTCCCCAATCCGAATGCGCCTACAGGCATTCCGCTGAGATTGTCCGAAATAACCCGGTTGCTTGAAGCCAATACTGAGTCGGTGGTGGTTATTGACGAAGCCTATGTGGATTTTGGTACGGAGTCTGCCGTTGCTTTGATCAATAGGTTTCCTAACCTGCTGGTCACACATACGCTATCAAAGGCGCGCTCCCTGGCAGGCTTGCGGGTTGGTTATGCACTTGGTCATCCAGACCTGATCGAGGCGCTGACGCGTGTCAAGGATAGCTTCAACTCTTACCCGGTCGATAGCCTGGCTGCTGTAGGGGCAGTTGCAGCGATAGAAGACCGCGAATACTTTGAAAGCACGTGCCAGAAAGTGATTGCTACCCGTGAGAGCCTGGTTCTTGCTATGAAAGGTATGGGGTTTGACGTGCTGCCATCCGGAGCCAACTTCATTTTTGCCAGGCATCCAACCAGAGATGGTGCAGAGTTGACTGCCTTGTTGCGTGAACGCAATATCATTATCCGGCATTTCAGGAAGCCGATGCGTGTTGCGCCTTTCTTGCGCATTACCATTGGCACCGATCAGCAAAATCAGCAGTTGCTTGCTGCTTTACAGAGCATCCTGGCTTGAATGGCATTTAACTAACTTCGTTAGTTGGTAGAGAATTTCTGCAAAACAGGGTGATTATGGTTTTATTATCGTAAAAATACGAAAGTTCCCCCAAAATCCAGAAAAAATGTATCATTACGCGGTTATCAAAACATAAATCGCACAACCCCTGTTATTTAGAGTGGAGGAATTATCGTGGCATTAACCCAAATGGCTTTAGATTCACTGGATTTCGACGCAACTGTTGCACTGGCTACTAAAGTAGCCCCGCATGTAGATATTCTTGAAATCGGCACACCATGCATCAAGCACAACGGTATCAAACTGCTGGAAACGCTGCGCGCCAAGTTCCCAAACAACAAGATCCTGGTTGACTTGAAGACCATGGATGCTGGCTACTACGAAGCTGAGCCTTTCTACAAGGCCGGTGCTGATATCTGTACAGTGCTCGGTACTGCTGACCTAGGCACCATCAAGGGTGTTGTTGATGTGGCTAACAAGTACGGTAAAGAAGCTCAAGTTGACTTGATCAACGTAGAAGACAAGGCAACCCGCACTAAAGAAGCTGCCAAACTGGGCGCGCACATCATCGGCGTTCACACCGGTCTTGACCAGCAAGCTGCAGGCCAAACGCCATTCACCGACCTGGCTCTGATTGCCAGCCTGAATACCGGCCTGAAGATTTCAGTCGCTGGTGGTGTCAAGGCTGCTACTGTGAAGCAAGTTAAAGACGCTGGTGCTGACATCATCGTTGCTGGCGCTGCTATCTACGGTGCTGCTGACCCTGCTGCTTCTGCTGCAGAAATCACTAGCCTGGCACGTGACGGCGGTTCTACAGGTGGTTTGTTTGGCTGGTTGAAGAAGCTGTTTAGCTAAATCTCTCAGCATCAAAACTCAGGACCGCTGCAAAACAATTCATCATGTTTTGTGGCGGTTTTCATTTGTATCACCCACTTACGTAGTAAAATCTAATCATGCGTATTGCTGAAGTCAGTCGTAACACTCTCGAAACCCAGATTTCCGTATCAATCAATCTGGATGGTACCGGCGTATCCAATTTTTCCACGGGCCTGGCCTTTCTCGACCACATGCTGGATCAGATCGCTCGTCATGGCATGATGGATATCAGTGTCGAGGCCAAAGGTGATCTGCATATTGATGCACATCATACGGTTGAAGATATAGGCATTACACTGGGCCAGGCTTTCACCAAGGCAATTGGCGATAAAAAAGGTGTTTATCGTTATGGCCATGCCTATGTTCCGCTCGATGAAGCGCTCTCACGCGTTGTCCTGGATTTGTCCGGACGCCCCGGGCTGGAGTTTGGCGTAGAATTCACGCGTGCGCGTATCGGCGATTTTGACGTTGACCTGATCCATGAATTTTTCCAGGGCTTCGTTAACCACGCCCAAGTCACGCTGCATATAGACAATCTGCGTGGTGACAATGCGCACCATCAAGCTGAAACCATTTTTAAGGCGTTTGGCCGTGCATTGCGCATGGCTGTCCAATTTGATTCCCGTATGGCAGGCATCATGCCGTCTACCAAGGGCTCGCTATAGTTTCCTGGGTTGTTGTGAATTAAGGCTTGTTGCAAAATTAAATTATGATTGATATCGCGGTTGTCGATTACGGTATGGGAAATTTACGCTCCGTGTCCAAAGCACTGGAACATGTGGCTCCCAACAAACAAGTCATCGTGACTAGCGATCCGTCACAAATTAACGATGCAGAGCGGGTTGTGTTCCCCGGACAGGGGGCGATGCCGGACTGTATGCGTGAGCTGGACGCCCGCGGATTGCGCGATGCCGTGATCAGTGCGGCAGCAACCAAACCGTTTCTCGGTATTTGCATAGGCTTGCAGTTACTGTTCGAGCGCAGTGAGGAGGGTAATGCTGCAGGCCTGGGGATACTGCCGGGCAAGGTCGTCAAGTTCTCCAAAGCAGAGATGCACGATGCCGTTGGCCATAAACTGAAAGTGCCGCACATGGGATGGAACCAAGTCTATCAAACGATGGAGCATTCCATGTGGCAGAATATCCCGGATGGTGAGCGTTTTTACTACGTCCATAGTTATTATGTTGCGCCACAAGATCAGGAAAGTGTTGTCGGTGTTAGTGAATACCCGACACGCTTTACCTCGGTAGTAGCAAAGGATAATATTTTTGCTGTGCAGTTTCACCCTGAAAAGAGCCAGCATGCCGGCTTGCAACTCTTATCCAATTTCGTCCAATGGAATGGGCGAGTTTAATTTACGTTTATTGAATGTGTTGAATTTATCATGTTGATCATACCTGCCATTGACCTCAAGGACGGCCACTGCGTAAGACTTAAACAAGGCATGATGGAAGATGCCACCGTTTTCTCTGAAGATCCGGGCGCCATGGCGCGACACTGGGTCGATCAAGGTGGCAAGCGTCTGCACCTGGTGGATCTGAATGGTGCGTTTGCGGGTAAGCCGGTTAACGAAGGCGCTATCAAAGCGATTGTCGATGCAGTTGGTGGCGATATTCCAATTCAGTTGGGTGGCGGTATTCGTGACCTGGAAACCATCGAACGCTATCTGGATGATGGTGTGACTTACATCATCATTGGCACCGCAGCTGTTAAAAGTCCCGGTTTCTTGCATGAGGCATGCGATGCATTTCCCGGCCACATTATGGTCGGCCTGGATGCCAAGGATGGCAAGGTTGCAGTTGATGGTTGGTCAAAGCTGACCGGTCATGACGTGGTGGACCTGGCTAAGAAATTTGAGGATTATGGTGTTGAAGCCGTGATTTATACCGATATCGGCCGTGATGGCATGCTGACCGGCGTCAATATCGAAGCGACGGTTCAGCTTGCCCAGGTCTTGCATATACCCGTGATTGCGAGTGGTGGCATTACCAATCTTGAGGATGTAAAACGGCTATGTGCTGTAGAAGCCGAGGGCGTTATGGGTGCTATCACTGGCCGCGCCATTTATGAGGGTTCGCTCAATTTTGCCGCTGCGCAAAAACTGGCCGATGAGTTAAATGGGTCTAGCTAAACGAATCATTCCTTGCCTGGACGTGACTGATGGTCGCGTCGTTAAGGGCATTAATTTTCTGGAATTGCGTGATGCCGGCGACCCGGTCGAAATCGCCCGCCGTTATGACGATCAGGGCGCGGATGAATTAACATTTCTTGATATCACCGCCAGCTCGGATAATCACGGTCTCATACTCCATATCATTGAAGAAGTCGCTTCCCAGGTTTTTATTCCTCTCACTGTCGGCGGCGGCGTGCGTGAAGTCGATGACGTTCGCCGTTTGCTGAATGCCGGTGCTGATAAAGTCAGCATCAATACCTCTGCCGTACTCAATCCACAACTGGTCGCTGATGCAGCAAGCCGCTTCGGTTCCCAGTGCATAGTGGTGGCGATAGATGCAAAGCAGGTAGATGATCACTGGGAAGTATTTACCCATGGCGGGCGTAAACCGACCGGTATCGATGCGGTTGAGTGGGCGCGTAAAATGGTCGAACTTGGCGCTGGTGAACTGCTGGTCACCAGCATGGATAGGGATGGCACCAAGATCGGTTTTAACTTGCCATTGAACCGGGCTATCAGCGATGCAGTCGATGTGCCGATTATCGCTTCAGGCGGCGTCGGCAATCTGATGCACATGGTAGAAGGTGTACAGGAAGGCGGCGCGGATGCAGTGCTGGCTGCCAGTATTTTCCATTATGGTGAATTCACTGTACGCCAAGCTAAGGAATATATGCGTGACCACGGTATAGAGGTGCGCCTGTGAGCAATAGCTGGCTTGATGAAATAAACTGGACCGCGGATGGGCTGGTGCCGGTCATCGCGCAGGAAGTCGGTAGCGACAAGGTTCTGATGTTTGCCTTCATGAACCGCGAGGCCCTTCAGCTTACTGTTGAAACAGGCGAAGCCGTCTACTGGTCGCGCTCGCGCAACAAACTGTGGCATAAGGGGGAAGAATCCGGTCATGTGCAGAAAGTGCATGAAATTCGTCTGGATTGCGATGAAGATGTCATTCTCATTCATGTTGAACAAGTCGGCGGTATTGCCTGCCATACTGGTCGACACAATTGCTTTTTCAAGAAACTGGTCGATGGGCATTGGGTGACCGACCAGCCGATATTAAAGGATCCGCAGGAGATATATCGTCATGAATGATGTATTGGGCAGATTGGCGGAATTGCTTGAGCAGCGCAAAAGCGCTGATCCACAAAGCTCTTATGTCGCCAGGCTATACAGCAAGGGCATGGACAGTATCCTGAAAAAGGTGGGTGAAGAAGCGACTGAAACGATTATCGCCGCCAAGGATGGCGATCATGAGAAAATCATTTATGAAACAGCCGACTTGTGGTTCCACTGCATGGTCATGCTGGCGCAGGCAGGTTTGAAGCCGCAGGATGTGCTCGACGAGCTGGCGCGGCGTGAAGGTTTGTCCGGCATAGATGAAAAAGCCAGTCGAAAACAGTAAGCGGTGGCATGAATCAACAAAGGCAGAATTATGACTGATTGCATCTTTTGCAAGATTATCAAAGGCGATATTCCGTCCAAGAGAATCTATGAGGATGACGATGTTGTGGCATTCAACGACATCCATCCGATTGCCCCAGTGCACTTTATGATTGTGCCGAAGCTGCATGTGCAAGGTCTCGCCGATTGCGATGCGAGTCATCAAGCGCTGCTCGGCAAGATTTTATTGCTGGCGCCCAAGCTGGCTAAAGAGCAGGGCCTGGCCGGATTCCGTACGATGATCAATACAGGTCGCGAAGGCGGGCAGGAAGTATTTCATTTGCATGTGCACGTATTCGGTGGCGGGCAAACCCTGCCTAAAACTTAAGTGATATATCAGGAGAGCAACGATGGGCGCATTTAGTATCTGGCATTGGCTGATCGTACTGGTGGTGGTAGTGCTGATTTTTGGCACGAAGAAGCTGCGTAACATAGGAGGCGATGTCGGTGGTGCTGTTAAGAGTTTCAAGGATGCGGTGAAAGACGAAAAGACATCCGCCAAAATTGAAGAAGATGCCAAGACCGAAACGGTCGAAGGTGAAGTAACAAACAAGACTAAGCAGTAGCACGCCAATTGTTTGATATTGCTTTCACGGAGCTGGTCGTCATAGCGGTTGTTGCGCTCATTGTGATCGGTCCCGAAAAGTTACCCAAAGTGGCTCGCACATTAGGCTCACTTGTGGGGCGCATGCAGCGCTATGTGGCGACTGTAAAGCAGGATATTGAGCGGGAACTGCAGCTGGATGATCTGCAGAAATTGCGGCAGGATATCCAGCAAAGTTCGCAAGCCCTCAAAAGCGAAGCAGAAAATACAATCCATTCAGGCATTGCCGGTATCAAGCAAGTAGCCGATGATCTGGCTGAAAAGCCTCCAGTGCCTGACGAATCAGGTGCTAACCCAGAACGCCGTGATGGCGAATCCTGAGTTCATAAAGCCTGTCGCATGAGTACTTCCGAGACATTCATTTCCCATCTGATTGAATTGCGGGACCGGCTGTTGCGGGTAGTCATCGGTCTGGTTCTGACCTTTATCGTACTTTTCCCATTCGCCGATCAGATATATACCATATTGGCCCAGCCTTTATTAGCCAGCCTGCCGGCAGGCGGCCAGATGATCGCCACCGAAGTCACTACGCCATTCTTTGTCCCCATGAAAATGGCGATGATGACGGCTTTTGTGGTTTCGCTGCCGCATACCCTTTATCAGATGTGGGCATTCGTTGCACCGGGTTTATATGCACATGAGCGCCGCTTCATGATGCCGCTGGTGATTGCCAGTACCTTGTTGTTCTTGATTGGTATGGCGTTTGCCTATTTCCTGGTGTTCCCGGTTGTTTTCGGCTTTATCACCGGCTATGCGCCAGAGGGCGTTGCCGTGATGACTGATATCGGCAGTTACCTGGATTTTGTGATCACCCTGTTCATGGCTTTCGGCCTGGCTTTTGAAGTGCCGATTGCCGTGATTGCTCTGGTGGGATTTGGTTTTGTGCAGATCAGCACACTGAAGGAAATTCGCTCTTACGTGATTGTCGGAGCCTTTGTGCTGGGCGCCATCTTCACGCCACCGGACATTATTTCGCAGTTTATGTTGGCAGTTCCGCTCTGGCTACTCTATGAGGCTGGAATTCTTCTGGCTGGATTTATTGAGAATAAAAAAGCCAGCGAGCCTTTAAGATAGTAGTCAGTAAGATAGTGGCTGGCTCAAGGTTGTTGTCAGGGTTTCTGATTAGCGAGGTCTTTGCAAGGCCTGCTGAACCGCAGGCCGCTTGCCAATAACGACTTCAATCTCAATCTCGCGTTGATTTCTTGCAATCTTGAGTACGGCTTTCTCATTCGGTTGCAAGCCGGCAATCAGATTCAGCATGGATGAGCTATCGGTGACCTTATTGCCATTGATTTCCAGCAATATATCACCTGGTTTCAAGCCGGCTTTTTCTGCAGGGCTGTTGGGTAATATGCCTGCAATCAATGAGCCCTTGGTATGCGACAGCTTGAATGATTCTGCAAGTTGCGGCGTGATATCTTGCGCTTCAATGCCAACCCAGCCTCGCACAACACCGCCCTGACGAATGATCTGTTCCATTACCTGCTTGGCAAGACTTACTGGAATGGCAAAACCGATCCCCATGGAACCACCACTGCGCGAGTAAATGGCGCTGTTGACGCCAACCAGATTGCCGTTGGTGTCAATCAATGCCCCACCGGAATTGCCGGGGTTGATTGAAGCGTCGGTCTGAATGAAATTTTCGAAGGTGTTGATGCCAAGATGGCTGCGGCCCAATGCACTGATAATGCCTTGTGTGACCGTTTGACCGACACCGAACGGGTTGCCAATCGCCAGTACTACATCGCCGACACTGGATTGATCCGGGTTTGCCAGCGTGATGGTGGGCAGATCGACCGCATCGACTTTGAGTACAGCCAAATCTGTTTCAGGGTCCGTGCCTACTACTTTGGCGGGTAATGTCCGTCCATCTGCCAGGGCAACCTCAATTTCGTCAGCTAACTCAATAACGTGGTGATTGGTAATAATGTAGCCCTGTGGACTGACAATGACACCTGACCCCAGACTATTTTCAGAGCGCTGCTCTTCATCAAACTGGTCACCAAAGAAGTGTCGGAATAGTGGGTCGTCCATAAAAGGATGCTGAGCTCTAGGCATCGCCTTTTTGCTGGTGAAGATATTCACTACGGCAGGCATCGCCTTTTTAGCCGCGCTACTGTAAGAGCCCTCGGCATGGGTGATTTTCTCAGGGGCTACCTGATTGAGCAGTACTGGCTGATCAGTTCTGGATTTGAGTGAGTCATCTAACAAATTGGGGTAAAACGTCTGCAGCACAAATAATGCACCGAGACTAATCGTGACTGTCTGTGCAAAAATAAGCCAAAGTTTCTTCATATGGTGTTGGTGTATTAAGGGTGAAACATAATGAATATTAAAGAGTTAATCGATTATACCGGACAAATCCTGGAGGTTGAGCGCTTTCGAGATTATTGTCCAAACGGACTGCAGGTTGAAGGTCGTTCGACCATCAATACGATTGTCAGTGGTGTAACTGCCAGTATGGCATTGCTGCAAGCAGCTCAACTGGCTGGCGCTGACATGGTGCTGGTCCATCATGGTTATTTTTGGCGCAATGAAGATCCCAGAATTATCGGCATCAAGAAAAACCGTATCCAGTTCTTGCTTGATCACCAGATCAATCTCGCCGCTTATCACCTGCCCATAGATGTTCACCCTGAGTTTGGTAACAACGTGCAGCTCGGGCGATTGCTTGGCCTCGAGTTGGAGGGTTATGCCGGTGAGCAAGCGCTTGTGGCTTATGGCCGTTTGGCGAATCCTGAATCGTTGCAAAGCTTTCAGACACGACTGGCCGAGTTGTTGAATCGAGCACCTATCGTGATCGGCGAGCCGGATAAAAGAATACAGCGGGTTGCCTGGTGTACCGGTGCCGCACAGCAATATCTTGAAAAAGCCATAGAGTTGGATGTCGATGTTTTTATTAGCGGCGAAATTTCAGAGCAGACCGTGCATTTGGCTCGTGAATCAGGTGTGGCCTATATCGCAGCGGGGCATCATGCAACTGAACGTTATGGGATTCAGGCGCTTGGTCAGCATCTGGCGGAACGGTTTGGCCTGAAACACCAGTTTATCGATATGGATAACCCGATTTGATCTACGGATAAAGGTTTAATTTTTAATGCTAAAGCTGTAAAATGGCGGGCTGGTAAGTTTGGGTGTGCTTGATTTAAAGCTGTTGGATTTAAATCCGCTAAACAGGGCTGAACAATTTTTAAGGGTAAGTAATGGCAAATCAACCAGTTGATCAAGGTAAGCGGAGATTCTTGATCGCTGCTACCACCGCCGTGGGCGGAGTTGCAGCTGTCGCAGTGGCTGCACCTTTTGTCCTCAGTATGACGCCAAGTGCTCGCGCAAAAGCAGCTGGCGCCGCAGTCGAAGTTGATATCAGCAAGATAGAGCCGGGCGCGATGATTACCGTCGAATGGCGCGGCAAGCCAGTGTGGATTGTCAGTCTGACCGATGATATGGCCAAAACACTTTCCGGTCAGGATGACAAGTTGACCGACCCCAAGCTGGAAGTAACAAGCCAGCAGCCGGATTATTGCAAGAATGCCACACGGTCAATCAAACCTAATTTGATGGTAATGGAAGGCGTGTGTACGCATCTGGGCTGTTCGCCATCACCCAAGCTGCAACCTAATGGCGATATGGGCGATGACTGGCAAGGCGGTTTCTTCTGTCCCTGCCATGGTTCCAAGTTCGACCTGGCGGGGCGTGTATTCAAGGGCTCCCCGGCGCCTATCAATCTAATGGTGCCTCCGCATGAGTATTTGAGCGATGAAATATTGCTGATTGGTGAGCACAGCAAGGAGGTGGCGTAGCCATGAATAATAATATCGAAAAATACATGGCCGCTGGGTTGGGTTGGGTAGATAAGCGTTTCCCCCTGACTGCCAACATCAAAGCCCATTTAACGGAATATTACGCCCCGAAGAACTTTAACTTCTGGTATTTCTTTGGCTCCCTGGCATTGCTTGTGCTGGTGTTGCAGATCATCACGGGCATTTTCCTGACTATGCATTACAAGCCTGATGCCGAGCTGGCATTCGGTTCCGTTGAATACATCATGCGCGATGTGTCATGGGGCTGGCTGATTCGCTATATGCATTCAACAGGCGCCTCCATGTTTTTCGTGGTGGTCTATTTGCACATGTTCCGTGGTTTGATCTACGGCTCATATCGTGCGCCTCGTGAACTGATCTGGTTGTTTGGTGTAGGTATCTTCCTGGTCTTGATGGGTGAGGCTTTCTTCGGCTATCTATTGCCATGGGGTCAGATGTCGTACTGGGGCGCGCAAGTGATCATCAACCTGTTTACCTCGATTCCATTCATCGGTCCCGATGTGTCGGAGTGGCTGCGTGGCGACTATGTGGTCTCTGATGCTACGCTTAATCGTTTCTTTGCATTCCACGTGATTGCTTTGCCCCTGGTTTTACTCGGTCTTGTTGCTGCGCACCTGATTGCTTTGCATGAAGTCGGCTCAAACAATCCGGATGGCATTGAGATCAAGGAAAAAAAGGATCCTAAGACGCATATTCCGCTTGATGGCATTCCATTCCATCCGTATTACACAGTGAAGGATATCGTTGGTGTGTCGGTGTTCCTGATCGTATTCTCCGCCATCCTGTTCTTTGCGCCGGAGATGGGTGGCTACTTCATCGAAGCGAATAACTTTATTCCGGCCGACCCTCTGAAGACGCCATCGCACATTGCACCGGTTTGGTATTTCACGCCGTACTATTCAATTCTGCGCGCAGTGCCGCCTATATTTAACTCGCAATTCCCGGGTGTTGCTGCCATGGGTTTGTCGGTCATGATATTCGCATTGCTGCCATGGCTGGATCGTAGCCCGGTGAAATCCATTCGTTATCGTGGTTCGCTCTACAAAAAATGGCTGGCGCTGTTTGTCGTGAGTTTTATTATCCTGGGATATCTGGGTACCAAGCCATCCAATGTGTGGGGTGTCTTTGACGCAAGCACATGGATTGTCGGCGGGGCTGACCGTGCCACCATCGTGGCGCGTATCTTTACCTTAACTTACTTCCTGTTTTTTATTCTGATGCCTTGGTATACGAAAAAAGATAAGACTAAGCCTGTGCCGGAAAGGGTAACCCTATAATGAAGTCGCAAACCATTATGAATGTAGTTACGCATGGGTTTTTGGCTGCCCTGATCTTGATGCTTCCCGCGTTTGCGGTTGCCAGCGAAGAGGATGTGCATCTGGATAAGGCGCCAATCAATCTCAATAATCATGAGTCTCTGCAGCGCGGTGCGCGTCTGTTTGTGAACTACTGCTTAAATTGCCATAGCGCAAATTACATGCGTTATAACAGGTTGACGGATATCGGGCTAAGCGAAGAGCAGATCAAGAACAATCTGTTGTTTGCCGCAGAAAAGGTAGGTGAGCCTATGAAAGTCGCCATGCCAAAGGCGGATGCAAAGGCATGGTTTGGCGTTGTGCCACCTGATTTGACGGTGGAAGCGCGTGCGAGAACACCGGATTGGCTGTATACCTATCTGCGCGGTTTTTATCGTGACGATAGCCGTCCCACAGGATGGAACAACCTTGCCTTCAGCAATGTTGGCATGCCGCATATTCTTTGGGAATTGCAGGGCCAGCAAGTGCTGAAAACAGAAGAGCATGTTGATGCCAAGGGTGTTAAAACCGAGACGCATCGCTTGGCGTTGGACAAGCCGGGCAGCATGACGCCTGCTGAGTATGATTCAGCCATGGCTGACCTGGTTAACTATATGGTCTATATGGCCGAGCCTGCGCAAACCCAGCGCAAGAAGCTTGGTGTTATTGTTCTGCTATTTTTAGGTCTTCTGTTCGTCGTCTCATATTATCTGAAGAAAGAATTCTGGAAAGACATCCATTAATTTAACTGGCGGGAGTCGCTTCCAGTTGGATGGAAGTGCTCCCGTTTTGCTTTTTAGCTTTTAGGAAAACCCAAATTATGATGACCCTATACTCTGGCACTACTGACCCTTACAGTCACCGTTGCCGTATCGTATTGTTCGAAAAAGGCATGGATTTTCAAGTGATTGATGTTGATCTTGCCAACAAGCCGGAAGATCTGGCGATTATCAATCCTCACAATGAAGTGCCGGTATTGGTTGAGCGCGATCTGGTCTTGCAGCAGGCTAATATCATCAATGAGTATATTGATGAGCGTTTCCCACATCCTCAATTGATGCCAGCAGATCCTGTCATGCGTGCGCGTGCAAGGTTGTTCCTGCATAATTTTGAAGAGCAGCTGTTTGATCATATCGCCGATGTCGAGTCGACAAATCAGAAAGTGGCTGACAAGGCACGTGCAATCATCCGCGACAACCTGACGCAAATTGTGCCCTTGTTCAGCAAGCAACAATATATTCTGGGCGATGAGTTCTCCATGCTGGATGTTGCCATTGCGCCTCTGTTGTGGCGTCTGGGCCATTATGGTATTGAACTGCCTAAGCAGGCTGCGCCTTTACTTAAGTACGCGGAACGTATATTCTCTCGCCCGGCGTACATTGAAGCGATGACTCCTTCAGAAAAAGCGATGCGCAAGTAGGCTTGGCTGATGCGAAGGTGCTGAATTCTTAGTGCTGATGTATAAACCTGAGGCAAAGCGATGAGCGAATTCACTTCAACCAAGCCATACATGATTCGTGCAATGCATGAGTGGTGTGTGGATAACGGCTTGACGCCGCATCTGTTGGTGGCTGTAGATGGCCAGACGCGTGTGCCGATGGCTTATGTCAAGGATGGCGAGATTGTCCTTAACATCAATTATTCTGCCACTAAGAATTTGCTGATCGGCAATGAGGCTGTTACCTTCTCGGCGCGGTTCGGTGGTGTTGCCAATGACTTGTATGTGCCCATACATGCAGTCAGAGGTGTGTTTGCCAGAGAGAATGGCCAAGGTATGTTTTTTCAGCCAGAAACTGCGGAAGAAAATGTGGCGGAAGTGGACGCTGCAGAGCCTGAAGACGTTTCTACAGGTAGTGAAGAAAGTAAAAAAACAAAATCAACTAAAAAGAAACCGTTTTTGAAGTTGGTTAAATAGAGTTTATGCGATAAAATCTCGCTTTCGTTTTTCGCCGGATTAGCTCAGTTGGTAGAGCAGCGCACTTGTAATGCGAAGGTCGTCAGTTCGATTCCGACATCCGGCACCAAAAATTCCCTCCAATGCGTTTGACACGCTATCTGATTATCAGCATAATCACGGGTTCGGTTGGGAGGGGTGGCCGAGTGGTTAAAGGCGACGGACTGTAAATCCGTTCTCTCAGAGTACGAAGGTTCGAATCCTTCCCCCTCCACCAGCAATTAAGAATTAAAAAAGTAAGCAATATCAGATTCAGAGCCGATAGGCGCTGGTTTTGTTGGATGTTCGGGTGGTAGTTTGCTCCTCGAAGCGGGTGTAGCTCAGTTGGTAGAGCACTTGCCTTCCAAGCAAGATGTCGCGAGTTCGAACCTCGTCGCCCGCTCCAAAAGAACTAGCAGCGAGTATTTAGCGCCCATGTGGCTCAGTGGTAGAGCACTCCCTTGGTAAGGGAGAGGTCGCGGGTCCGATTCCCGCCATGGGCACCATTTGATTTAGGTGTGGATTAAGTGGTCTGCTGCTTAAGGGCTTGCACTTAATTAACTTGATAGAAGTCAGTTAAAGGAAAAGATTATGGCAAAAGGTAAATTTGAGCGGACGAAGCCGCACGTCAACGTTGGTACG
>CAZOZB010000008.1:0-107132 GCA_964584185.1 uncultured Methylophilaceae bacterium | reverse complement strand
CCAGACCATCAGGTGACTGCCTCATTCACAAGCACTCACACTTATCGATTGTTCACGTTTTTAAAGAGCAGTGTCACCGTATTTAACCCCGGATAACTAGGTTTTACTAACTTCTCAAGACTTTCGCATCGCTGCGTTTGCATCAAGAGGTGCGCATTATACAGAGCGCTTTTATTACGTCAACAACAAAATTTTTGTTCTTGATTTCACCTATAGCACAACGGCAATTTTCCGCGTTATACCTTGGAATTTGTTGGTTGCGGGGACAGGATTTGAACCTGTGACCTTCGGGTTATGAGCCCGACGAGCTGCCAGACTGCTCCACCCCGCGTCCGATTCGACATTAGTGCCGTCGAGAGGTGGAACTATAGCAAATCTGAGCAGATAGTGTCAACGAGAATAGTCAGATATCTATAGGCAGGGCTGACTATCACCTACCTATGCTGCGGCAAACAGGATTCTCATGGCATCGAGATCTTCTTGCGTATCAACACCGGTTGCAGGCGCATGCGTTGTCACAGCAAGACTTATCCTGTATCCGTGCCATAGCGCTCGCAATTGTTCGAGCGATTCATATTGCTCAAGCGGGGATAGCTGCAAACCGGCATAAGCCTTGAGGAAAGAGGTACGGTAAGCATAAATGCCGATATGCCGATAGATCAGCATGGCTTGGGGAATTTCCAGGCTGTGAGCGAAGGCATCCCTGGGATAGGGAATGGGAGCGCGACTGAAATAAAGTGCATAGCCATGTTTATCAATCACGACTTTAACGATATTAGGATTGAGGATTGAGGCTTTGTCATGGATTGGGTGACAGGCGGTTGCAATAGCGGCATCAGGATGGCTCGCCAGGTTGGCAGCCACCTCTTCTATCAAGGCAGATTCAATCAATGGTTCATCGCCCTGTACATTCACCACGATCTCGCTCTCTGCCCAACCCATCTTTTGAGCAACCTCCGCAATGCGGTCTGTACCGGAAACATGATCCTCCCTGGTCATCACAGCCTGATGCCCATGAGCACGCACGGCATCAGAGATGCGGACATCATCAGTGGCGACAACGACTTCAGCGCCAGTAGTCAGCGCCTTTTCCACCACCCGTACCACCATGGGCTTGCCGGCAATATCCAACAGAGGTTTACCAGGCAAGCGCACACTGGCATATCGGGCAGGGATGACGATCTTGAAGCTCATGTACCTAAACCTCTTCGATATCCGGTAATTTACGCGCCTCATCTTCAAGCATCACAGGAATATCATCCTTGATGGCATAAGCCAGGCGGCAAGGCTTGCAGATCAATTCCTGTTCGGATTTTTTGTAAACCAGAGGTCCTTTGCATACAGGGCAGACCAATATTTGAATCAGTTTGGAATCCATTTTATTTCCTTAATTTCTTGATAATGTATTCGGCAAGGGCTTTATCTACCACGGCATCGACAGGAAGATACCACCAGTTCTCCTGGGCAAAAGTGGCGCATTTCACGGCGTCTTTTTCTGTCATCAACACCACATCATCTTTCGCAAATGCCAGATCTTCCGGCTGGAAGTCATGATGGTCGGCAAATGCATGCTCTTCAATGGATAGCTGCATATTACGCAGTTGCTGAAAAAAACGCCGTGGATTTCCAATCCCTGCGACAGCATGCACTGTTTTTCCATGCAGAGATTCAACATTGCTTGTTTTACCCGGATCCTGCAAGTGATGGATAGTGTCAGCCGATAAAGACATGGCAAAGCCGGAAGCATTACCGGGCTTGCCATTATAAATGACAGCATCGACTTCGCTCAGCCTGGACACCGGTTCGCGCAAAGGGCCGGCCGGGATAAGCAGATTGTTACCAAACATCCGCTCAGCATCGACCACCACCAGTTCAATATCACGCTGCATGCGGTAATGTTGCAAACCATCGTCACTGATGATCACATCACATTCAGGGTGTGCACGCAACAAAGCCTGCTGGGCAGCAACGCGATCAGCACTCACCCATACCGGACAGTGCGCTCGCCGTGCCAGCAACACAGGCTCATCCCCGACGGCTGTTGCTGCGCTGTCTTTCACGACCTCAATTGGGGATTGATGCCGGCTACCGTAGCCGCGGCTGACGATCCCCGGCGAGAAGCCGGCTTGCCTGAGCTGTTCAACCAGCCATATTACCAGGGGTGTTTTACCGGTTCCGCCTATGCTGATGTTGCCGACTACGATCACTGGAACGGGAACGCGGTAGCTTTTCAAGATGCCTAGCCTGTAAGCCAGACGGCGGATTGATGACAACAGCCAGAACAGCCAGGAAATGGGAATCAGCAGCACATGCCAGCAGCTGATGCGAACCCATTGTTGCTCTATCCAAGTTGCAAAGCGATTTCGCATGCAAGTATTCGCTCAATGGAATTGTTTTTGATAAAGCTTGGCGTAACTGCCGTTTTGGCGCAACAAATCATCATGACTGCCGCTTTCAATGATCTCACCCTGCTCCATCACCAGAATACGATCCGCGTTCTCTATAGTGGATAAGCGATGCGCGATTACGATAGTGGTGCGGTTACGCATCAATTCGTCAAGCGCCGCCTGTACATGCTGTTCGGACTCGGTATCCAGCGCCGAGGTTGCTTCATCCAGCAACAAGATAGGTGCATCCTTGAGAATTGCACGCGCAATTGCCAGTCTTTGGCGTTGGCCGCCGGACAAACGCACACCACGATCGCCGATTTCGCTCTGCAAGCCTTCCGGCAACTGCTGAATAAAATCCCAGGCATGGGCAGCCTTGGCAGCAGCGATCACCTGCTCCTCGCTGACGTTTCTCAGCACGCCATAAGCAATATTATTAAATACCGTGTCATTAAACAGAATAACGTCCTGGCTGACCAACGCGAATTGCTGGCGCAGGCTCTTTAATGTCATGGCCCGGATATCCAGGCCATCGATCAGAACAAGGCCCTGCTGCAATTCGTAGAATCTGGGCAACAGATTGACCAGCGTGGTTTTACCACCGCCAGAACGCCCTACCAGCGCCACTTTCTCACCTGGCTTAATGGTGATATTCAGGTTGTTCAGTGCAGGGCGCTTGGCATTTTCATATCGCAAAGTGACGCCGCGCAACTCGATCTCACCATGGGCGCGACCAATCTCCTTGTCACCATCATCCATTTCAGGCTCGGTATCAATCAGCGTAAAGACGCTATGTGATGCGGCAAGGCCGACTTGCAGATCCTCATTCAGCGCTGTCAGGCTTTTGATGGGAGAGATCAACATCAACAAAGCGCCGATGAACGCAGCAAACTCGCCCGCAGAAAAACGACCGACTGCATAAAAAACCACTAGCCCCAGAGCCATCGCCGCCAACAGCTCGATGACCATGCTGTTGAGCCCTGAAATCCGGCCCAATCGAATCTGCATATGGCGATTCTTGCCTGCAGCCTTGGCAAATCTCTGGTATTCGTAATCCGCACCGCCGAATATCTTGACCATGCGCTGGCCACTGACCGCTTCTTCAACCACCTGGGTCATTTCACCCATTGTCTGCTGGACGTACTTGCCTGAAGACCTCAGTTTAGGCGTCATTTTCTTCAGATAAAATGCCATCAATGGGGCCATCACTGCAAATATCATGGTCAGGCGCCAATCGAGATAGAGCATATAGCCGACCATGCCGATAATGGTCAGGCTATCACGCACGGCGGTGACTGCCACACTGGTGGCGGCCTTGGACATTTGTTCGGTATCGTAAGTGACTTTGGAAGTCACGATGCCCGCCGAGTGCGCATCAAAGAAACTGACAGGCAAAGTCATCATGCGGCGGAACGCATCCAGGCGGAGACTTTCCACCACCCGGCGACCGACCCAGCGCATGGCGAAAGTTGAAATAAATCCGGCAAAAGCGCGTATCGCCAGCAAGCCGAACAGCATCAACGGCAGCAAGCTCAGCTTGGTCGAGTCCTTGTTGACAAAACCTTCATCCGTCACCAGTTTGATAGTGGCCAGAAAACCGGTATTGGTGGCCGAAAAAACCACCAGTGCGAGAATGCTGATACTGAATACGACCCAATGACGTTTGGCGTATTTAAGTAAGCGCAGGTACAGGGTTTTTGCGCTGACCTCTGGAGAAGATAATGGAATCTTTGCTGCCTTGGCGCTTTTTGCGGATGATTTAGATGTCGACATGCCGAGCGTCGATACTTAAAGTAATTAGAATCAAGGAATGTTTAAGAGCCGCTGGACTCTTGGGCTGGGAATGTAATATTTGGGAAACCCGCCTTGCGTGATGCATCCAGAACCTTAATGACAGATTGATGTGTGGCTTCAGCATCTGCCTCGATAACGATAGTTGGATCTTTGCCATCGCCTGCCGCTTTTTTCAGTGCAAGGCTGATGCCATCGGTACTTTTATCTTCCAGATCCTGTCCATTGATGACATAGCGGCCATTGGCAAAGACGCCAACTGAAATCACCAATGGTTTTTCTTCCTGGGGCGCCGCGGTTTCGGAAGTCGGCAGATTGATCTGCAACTCATTCACACGTGAGAACGTGGCACTGACAATCAAAAAGATAATGATGACCAGCAACACATCGATCAACGGAATAAAGTTGATCTCCAGTTCTTCCGATTTTTTACCGCGCTGAAAATTCATGATTAACCTTCAGCCTCAGGCTTGCCGCTCACCGTGGATGATTTCCACCAGCTTGATGGCTTCCTGCTCCATCTCAACAATAAAGTTGTCGATTCTGCCGCGGAAGTATCGATAGAAGATCATGGCTGGTACTGCAACTACAATACCGCCAGCAGTGTTGTAGAGCGCAACCGAGATACCGCGTGCGAATTGAGCGACATCGTGACCGGTTGAAGTAAATGCGCCGAACAGTTCAACCATACCGATCACCGTACCAAGCAAACCCAATAAAGGTGCAACAGTGGCAATGGTACCAAGTGTGTTCATGTAGCGTTCAAGCTTGTGAATGACGACACGGCCGGATTCTTCGACAGACTCTTTGATGACTTCACGTGAATTATCGGAATTCAATAGTGCAGTTGCAAAAACCTCACCCAACAGCGAATGCTTCGCCAACTTACCACATGCCTCCCTTGTAATTCCGCCTTTTGCTACCATCCTGCTGACTTCAGGTAGCAAGGACTTTGGTGCGACAGCCTCCGCACGCAAAGCCCAGAAACGTTCAACAATAATGGCAACTGCTACAATTGAGGCAAAAATCAGCGGCCAGATCGGCCAACCTGCTGCCTGAATAATTTCCCACACGTGAAGCTCCTGAATATTCTTAAAGTGTCGCTACTTTAGCGTGCGAAGCCATTTTCAGCAAGCTTGGCTAAAGCCCAGGCCTACTTTCGTCATAAAAATCATGATGCCAGTATCGCCTTGCCTGCTGACGCCAGCGCGTGATTGCTATCCCTGAATCAGACACAAAGTCCAGGATGACGGCACCATCCCGATCAGAACGATAAACCTTGCTGCCGATGGCTTCATAGCGTTGCAGAACAGATGGATGGGGATGGCCGAACCGGTTGAGATACCCCATGGTGAACACCACCGCACGTGGATTCACCTCTTCGACGAAAGCCCGGGTCGAGGAAGTCTTGCTGCCATGATGCGGTGCAATCAGCACATCCGATTCAAGTGCATATTCAGACCTGAGCAAAGCGTTTTCAGCGCCGCGTTCTATATCGCCGGGGATTAGCAGGCGACCGAACCTGCTGGTAATCCGCAGCACACAGCTGCGGTCGTTATCCTTGATATTGGATTTCTGATAGCTATCCGCTTCAGGAAATATCATCTCAAAAATCACACCGTCCCATTGCCATGACTGCCCGACATGGCAATGTATATTCGATTCCGCAGGCACCAATGGGCTCTCTTTCGGCAAAGAGCTCAATATCTGCTTCACAGGTACCTGGCTCAATATGGAAACGACACCGCCGCTGTGATCATTATCATCGTGGCTCACCAGCAAACCATCCAGCTGGCGGACACCGGTTGCCCTGAGATAAGGCACGATGATGCGGCTGCCGCTATCGCTCTGCGACGAATAGCGCGGCCCGGTATCGTAAAGCAAGGTATGCGTTTGTGTACTGACGACCACGGCCAGCCCCTGGCCGACATCAAGCACGGCAACCCGCATGGCGCCATGTGGCGGTCTCGGTGGCTGCACCAGGAACATGGGCAGTATCGCAATGACACCCAGCCAGCGCATGGGAAAGCCTCGCGGCAGCAATAGCCACAAAACACCCAGGATTGCCAACGGCAAAGTCCAGAACGGCGGCGCTTGCTGCTGCCAGACGCTCAGGCTGGAGCCAGCCATCCATTCCAGCACCAGCATGCAAAGATGAATAGCCTGATAAGCCATCAGGAGTATCCAATCCATCGGCAGCACGCTGCCAAGCAAGGTAATCGGCACGACAATCAGACTGATGACGGGAATCGCCAGGGCATTGGCAAGCGGAGAGATGATCGACACCTGCTGAAACATGATCAGCAGCAATGGCATCAAGCCCAGAGTGACGGCCCATTGGGTAGTAATGGCTTCGCGCAGCCAATGCGGCTTTCTCAATCTGCCATTAAGCGCATATGCGATCACTGCAACAGCGCCGAACGAGAGCCAGAAACCGGCCGCCAGAACTGCCCATGGGTCCAGCAATACAACGATCAACAGCGCATAAGCCAGCACTCGCGCGATAGAGACATGGCGACCGACCCACAAGGCAATAGCAAACACACTCAACATATATAGTGTGCGCTGTGTAGGAATGGAAAAACCAGCAATCAATGAATACGCCAGTGCAACGATGGCACCGACCAGCGTCGCCGCCTTGCGGGCCGGCAAGCGAATGGTCAGTCGTTCGGAGCGCCGCCACAATGCATGTGTCAATGAGAAAGCCAGGCCAGCCAGCATGGTGATATGCAGGCCGGAAATACTCATCAAATGATTTGTGCCGGTTCTCAGGAAGATTTGCCAATCCGACTGCTGGATACCGCTTTCGTCACCGATCGCAAGAGCCCGAAGCACACCGGCATAAGGTTTATCCAACAGCACCGTATTCATGCGATGGCGAATTCGCTCACGCAGTATTTCTATCAGGTATTGAGGACGATAAACGACAGCATCCATCATCTGATTGTCGCTATGCTTCCTCACGTAGCCACTGGCCCGTATGTTGCGCTCCAGCGACCAGGCTTCAAAATCAAAACCATGCGGATTGAGTGCGCTGTGCGGACGTTTCACTCGCACCGTAAGCTGCCAACGCTGTCCGGCCTGATAAATGACATTACCAGTGCCTGGAACATTATTGGATTTTTGACCTGCAAAGCCGTTTTCGTAATGCGAGAGCGAGATATGCCTGGGTATCACTGCTCCCGGCGTCACGATCTGTTCGACATCAAACTCAAACCGCTGGCCGCGCTCATGCTGTTGCGGCATGCTGGCAATCACGCCCACCACTTTGATATCCTGTCGTTCCCAATCCGATGGCAGCTGGTCAGCAAGCCGCACCTGGGCAAATGCTGCCGCCCAGAAGAATCCGCAGGCGAAAGCAAGCAATACCAGGCTTATCTGATTCAGCGTCTTAAAAACTAAAGTTGAGGATTGCCTGCTTAGAAATGCGACGAATGTGAGCGGAAGAAATATCAGAGCCCATAGAAGATCAGGCAGAACGGGAAGCTGCTGTAAAACCCAGGCACCGAGAACGAATATCAGCGCAAGAACTGTCAACTTCGGGAACTAGATGTTAATGGAGGAAAGAACGCCATCCTGCAGACGATATTGTCGGTGCATCTTGGCAGCGAGTTCCAGATCGTGGGTGACCACCACCAGGCCTGTCCCATGATCGCGGTTCAGATTGAGCAATAAATCAAACACCGCATTGGCGGTATGCCGGTCCAGATTCCCCGTCGGTTCATCCGCCAATACGCATTGCGGATTCGTCACGAGCGCCCTGGCTACGGCAGCACGTTGACGCTCGCCGCCAGAAAGCTCGCCCGGCATGTGCTCCAGCCTGTGAGCCAACCCGACTTTGCTTAGCTCCGCCTCGGCTTGCCGCATGGCTTCTGATCGTTCGATACGACGGATCAGCAATGGCATCGCTACATTTTCCAGCGCAGTGAATTCCGGCAATAAATGGTGGAACTGGTAAACAAAGCCGAGTGCCTGATTGCGCAGGTTTCCGCGCTTGGCTTCGTCAAGCCGGGCCAGATCATGGCCTAGGATTTTCACTTCGCCGGCACTTGGAATATCAAGCCCGCCCAGCAGATGCAAAAGTGTGCTTTTGCCGGAACCGGAGGCACCGACAATCGCGACCTGCTCACCTGCATGAATCTCAATCGCGATGTCATTCAATACATTGACATCCAGGCCTGGATAAGTCTTATGCAAGCCCCGACAAGCAAGAATGGCTGGCTTACTCATAACGCAAGGCCTCGGCAGGATTCATTTTCGCCGCTTTCCAACTTGGGTAAAGCGTAGCCAGCAAACTCAATACAAAAGAAAGCACGACGATCATGCTGACATCAGACCAGAGCAATTGCGAAGGTAAGTCACTGATGTAATATACATCTTTTGCCAGGAACTGGATGTTAAACAGGCGCTCGATGGCTGGCACGATGACGTCGATGTTCCAGGCCATCACAATTCCTATCGCGGCACCTATCATAGTGCCGATCATGCCGATCAGCGCGCCCTGCACGATGAATATCTGCATGATGCTGCGCGGACTGGCACCGAAGGTGCGCATAATGGCAATGTCCGCACGCTTATCCGTCACCGCCATCACCAGTGTAGAAACGATATTGAAGGCGGCCACTGCGACAATCAGGGTAAGGATGATGAACATCACGCGCTTTTCCATTTGCACGGCCCGGAAGAAGTTGGCATGTTGCTGTGTCCAGTCAGTTATAAAATAGCGGCCTATATCGCTCAGCTGTGTGGTCAATTGATTGGAGATACTTGGCGCACGAAACAGGTCATCCAGCTTCAGGCGCAGGCCGCTGACTTTATCGCCCATGCGATAGAGTACCGCGGCATCTTCCATATGAATAAGCGCCAGGCCTGCGTCATATTCATACATGCCAATCTGGAAAAATCCGATTACCCTGAACTGCTTGATTCGAGGAACGATACCTGTAGGAGTGAATTGGCCTTGAGGCGCAAGCAACACAACCTTATCGCCAATCAGCACGCCCAAGGACTGCGCCAATTCAGCACCCAGTACAATACCAAACTCGCCTGCACGCAGATCGCTCAGCTTTCCAGCGCGCATATGAGCGCCGATCTCAGCCACCTGATCTTCATCGGCCGGGAGCACTCCGCGAACAAGCGCACCTTGAACGGCTTGCCCATAAGACAGCATCCCCTGCGCCATGATATAAGGCGCTGCCGCTTGTACATGCGGCTGGTCCTTGACGCGCCCGGCAACGAATTGCCAGTCACTCAATTGATTATCCGGTCCCGTGATCTGCAAATGCGAAGCTACTCCAAGAATGCGCGAACGCAACTCCTGCTGGAAGCCATTCATCACCGACAGTACGACAATCAGTGCCGCAACGCCCAATGCGATGCCGACCATGCTGGTCATGGAAATGAATGAAATGAAATGGTTGCGGCGTTTGGCGCGCGTATAGCGCAGGCCGACGAACAGCTCAAAAGGCAGGGAATTTAAAAACGACATGGGCGGATTCTAGCAGGGAAATGTGTGTTTTGTTTTAACGCCTGTTAACCAAGGCTTCGGCGAGCTGCAAAACACTCATCGCATAAAAGGTACTTTTGTTGTAGCGGGTAATCACATAGAAATTGTTAAAACCCAGCCAGAATTCTGATGGTTTTTCTGGTGTCTCCAGCGGAATAACGGCGAAGTTAAGTGATTTATCAAGCGGAATTCTGGTATTGAAGTTAACGTGCTTGATGTCATCCTGGGTCATTACAGGCTGTATGGTCTCCAGCCATGCATCGGGAACCGTGCTTTCAAAAGCGACCTGGCTGGCGATGGGTGCATCGGTTTTCCAGCCGTGCACAGCCAGGTAACGTGCAACACTCCCAATCGCATCAACCACGCTATTTCTTAGATCGATTTTTCCATCACCATCAAAATCCACGGCCAATTGCCGCACATTGGTCGGCATGAACTGCGGCAACCCAATCGCCCCAGCGTAAGAACCCAGTACCGAGTAATAGTCCAATCCTTGTTCGCGCGCCAAAAGCAGGTATTGCTCAAGTTCACCGCGGAAATATTCGGCACGCCGCGGATAATCAAACGCCAGAGTTGCCAGTGCATCAATGACACGATAGCTGCCAGTATTTTGTCCGTAGACAGTCTCAACACCGATAATCGCAGCGATGATTTCCTCCGGTACGCCATAGATCTGGCGCGCACGCTTAAGATCAGCAGCGTAATCACGCATGAACTTAACGCCGCGATTGATACGATTCTGATTGACGAACCTGGGCTTATAGCGCTCCCAGGAACGCACATTAGGGCTGGTAGGAGGTTCCATTGCCTTAACGACAGAGGGCTGGAACTCAACGCTGGCGAACACCTGCTGTAATTCACTCGCTTTAAAACCGTGTTTTTCAACCATTTCTGCCACAAATGCCAACACATCGTCGCGCTGGTGGTAAGGCACCGGGTTATCAACGTCATCATCCGCCTGGGCCGTAAGACTGAAAAACAGGCAAAGCAACACCACCAGTGCTGTTCTTGATGCAGCACTGGTGACGTCTTGAATCGCGAACCTCATATTTTTATTCATCATCATTTTTTTAAGCGGTTTACTTTATGGGATAACTATTAACAAGACTATCGAATCCAAGGATTGTTTCGTCAAATCAACTCTCATCCTCAATTAATCAGGGTTACCTGCTAAAATTACACTATGTTTACCGGAATCATACAAGCTGTTGGTCAGATTAAGCGTGTCACGCCATTCGATGACGATGCAAAACTTATTATCGAGACCGACGCACTCGACATTGCCGATGTCATCATCGGCGACAGCATTGCCGTTAACGGCGTTTGCCTGACCGTTGTCAGTTTAGGGCCGGATCACTTTGAAGCGCATGTCTCGAAAGAAACGCTTTCCTGCACAGTAGGCCTTGATACATCGCGCCCGGTCAATCTCGAAAAAGCCCTGCGTTACTCAGACCGGCTTGGCGGCCATCTGGTCAGCGGCCATGTCGATGGCGTTGGCCAGGTCGTCAAGTTTGAAGCTGTCGGAGACTGCTGGTTACTGGCCGTGCGAGCACCGCACCTGATTTCACGTTTTATTGCGGTCAAAGGTTCCATCACCATCGATGGCGTCAGCTTGACTGTTAATGATGTCGATAAAGACACGTTCTGCGTCAACCTTATTCCCCACACATTGGAAATGACGACCTTGAAAAATCTTGGCATTGGTAGCCGCGTCAATCTTGAAATCGATTTGATTGCGCGCTATGTCGAGCGCATGGCGCAATGGAACAGCGAAGAGAATGGAGATAGCGCCTGATGGGTACGGTCATTAGCCCGATTAGCGAAATCATCGAAGAGATCCGGCTTGGGCGCATGGTGATCCTGGTCGATGAAGAAGACCGTGAGAATGAAGGCGACCTGGTTCTCGCCGCTCAATTCGCCACTGCCGAGCACATCAATTTCATGGCGAGATACGGTCGCGGCCTGATTTGCCTGACACTGACGGAATCGCGTTGCCATCAGCTCAATCTGCCTTCGATGGTACAGAAAAATGGCAGCAGCATGCGCACCAACTTCACGGTATCAATCGAAGCAGCTACGGGCGTCACCACAGGCATTTCCGCAGCAGACCGTGCGCGCACCATACAAGCTGCCGTCGCCAAAGAGGCTTCCGCAAAAGACATCGTCAGCCCTGGTCATATATTCCCGCTTTCAGCACAAGATGGCGGCGTCCTGGTTCGTGCCGGACATACTGAAGCCGGCTGCGACCTGGCATTCCTGGCAGGGCTGGAACCTGCATCTGTCATCTGCGAAATACTGAACGATGATGGCAGCATGGCACGCCTGCCGGATCTGATGGGATTTGCCAAACAGCACCAACTCAAGATAGGTACGATTGCGGACCTGATCCACTATCGCAATCAGAACGAGTCTCTTGTCCAGCGCGCTGCAGAACGCATCATCAATACGCCTTATGGCGAGATGCGGCTGATCGCCTATACCGATAAAATCGCCAACGAAACCCATCTGGCGCTGCTCAAGGGCGAACCGACTGCGGACAAGGAAGTACTGGTACGGGTACATGAACCGCTATCGGTATTCGACCTGCTCGATAGCACCAGCAACAGTCATTCCTGGAACACCCTCAAAGCCATGCAGGCGATCCAGCAGGCAGAAACCGGCGTCATGGTGTTGCTGCACCATAATGAAGACGGCGCAGACCTGGTCGAACGCATTCAGCATGCAGACGAACCCATACGCATACGACAGGATTTACGTAATTACGGTATCGGTTCGCAGATATTGCTGGATATCGGCGTGCGCAAAATGAAACTGATGGCAACACCGAGGAAAATGCCAAGCATGGTTGGTTTCGGATTAGAGGTTACTGGCTATCTGGAAGCCCCTTGAGCATCAGAAATTGCAGTAAGCCGCTATTTGCCCTACAAAAATTTATGAGATAATCAGCCTTGTGGAAAATGTAAATCTCTCCGGCCACTTCCTGATCGCGATGCCCGCGATGACAGACCCCTATTTTGCAAGATCCGTCACCTTTATCTGTGAGCACAATCAGGATGGTGCGATGGGTGTGGTCATCAATCGGCCGATCGACATGAAACTGGATGCCCTGTTCGAACAGATCAATCTTCAGCTTGAAGATACCCCCTTTGCGCAAAACGACGTGCACTTTGGCGGACCGGTACAGATCGACCGTGGCTTTGTTCTGCACCAGCCTGCCGGTGATTGGGATTCCACTATCGCGGTGCACGGTGAAACTGCACTGACCACTTCCAAAGACATACTTGAAGCCGTCGCCAAAGGCCAGGGACCGGAAAAACTTCTGGTGACACTAGGCTATGCCGGCTGGGCCGCGGGGCAACTGGAAGAAGAAATGGCACAAAACGCCTGGTTATCGGTAAAACCAAACGATATACATTCCCAGGACAAGGTTATTTTCGATATCCCTAACGAAGAAAAATTCACCGCTGCCATGGGGCTGCTCGGCATCGACCTTGCCACCCTCTCCGAAGAGGCTGGACACGCATGATGGGAAAGCATGTGGCTGAGCAGAATAAACCCATGCAGACCACCATCACTGATCCTGTTGATTCCCCAAAAAAATTACCCGCCGAGGGCAGTGTTCTCGGCTTCGATTTTGGCGAGAAGCGTATCGGCGTCGCACTTGGCGAGCATCTTTTAGGTATCGCCCACCCGCTGACCACCATCAACACCGAAATCAACAATGACAGGTTTCGCATCATCGGTGAACTCATCACGGAATGGAAACCTGTCACGCTGGTAGTGGGTTTGCCGCTATCACTGGATGGTGAAGAACACCAGCTGACACTATTATGCAAAAGATTCGCCAACCGTCTTGAAGGCAGGTTCAGGCTGCCGGTTGTGATGATTGACGAACGCCTGTCTTCTGCAGAAGCCAGCCAAACCCTCAAGGGGCTTGGTATAGGCGGGCGCAAACAGAAACCCATGATAGACCAGGTGGCGGCACAGCATATTCTTCAATCCTATTTTGATGGGCTAAACCAATGACGCAGCAAATCACCCAGCTGCCGGATGCCGAGCAATTATTGGCTCAGTTGGCAGCACAACTCAAACCGGTAATGACCAGCGAGACGGCCTTGGTCGGCATACACAGCGGCGGCGTCTGGATGATGGAGCGGCTTCTGACCATGCTTGCCGGTGATATCGAGCATGGCAGGCTCGATGTCTCCTTCTACCGCGATGATTTCGGCCAGCGCGGTTTACACCAGGACACCAAGCCATCACAGATTCCTTTTGATGTTGAAGGCCGCCACATCATCCTCATCGACGACGTGTTTTATACCGGTCGCACCATCCGCGCTGCCATGAACGAACTCTTCGATTATGGCCGCCCAGCGAGCATATCGCTCGCGGTACTGATTAATCGCGGCGGACGTGAACTGCCGATTGCCCCGCAGTTCTGTGCATACGAAATGCAATTACCCGCACACCAGAACCTGCAACTGATGCAGGACGACAAGGGTGCGTTTTATCTCACTTTGGAAGAAAGCGATTGATGTATAACCCTCAACTCACAGATGACGGTAAACTGAAACACCTGCTTTCGATTGAAGGCCTGCCCAAAGCCATCATCAATCAGATTCTGGATACTGCAGAATCATTTGTTGGCGTAGCTGAGCGCGAAGTGAAAAAAGTACCCTTGCTACGCGGCAAGACCGTCTGCAATATCTTCTTCGAGAACAGCACACGCACCCGCACTACTTTCGAGATCGCTGCAAAACGCCTGTCCGCTGACGTGATTAACCTCAATGTGAGCACTTCTTCACAATCCAAAGGTGAAACGATACTGGACACCGTCGACAACCTGACGGCCATGCACGCCGACATGTTCGTCGTGCGGCATTCACAGTCAGGTGCGGCACACTTTATTGCACGCCATGTAGAACCGCATATTCATGTCATTAATGCAGGAGATGGTCGCCACGCTCACCCGACACAAGGCCTGCTGGATGTCTTCACGATCAGGCGCTACAAACCTGACTTGCAGAATCTGCGCGTTGCACTCGTAGGTGACGTGCTGCATTCCCGTGTCGCCAGGTCTGAAATCCACGCACTCACCACGCTTGGCGTACCTGAAGTCAGGGTCATCGCACCGAAAACATTGCTGCCGGAACATGTTGAGAAATTGGGCGTACACGTTTATCACGACATGGCGGCAGGGCTGAAAGATGTCGATGTCATCATGATGCTCAGATTACAGAACGAACGCATGGCTGGCGCCCTGTTGCCCAGCGCGCAGGAATACTTCAAAACCTTCGGCCTGACGCAGGAAAAACTGGCCAAGGCAAAACCAGACGCCATTGTCATGCACCCCGGCCCGATGAATCGCGGCATCGAGATTGACTCTTCAGTGGCTGATGGCGGTCAGTCAGTGATCTTGCCGCAAGTCACTTACGGTATTGCGGTTCGTATGGCGGTGATGTCAATTCTTGCAGGTAACAACGGATGAAGATTCATATCAAAGATGGCTGGTTGATTGACCCTAAAAACGGTATTGATGCCAAGCAGGATGTATTCATTGCCGCAGGCAAAATAGTCGGCATAGGCCATGCGCCGGCAGATTTTGTCTCCAACCAGGTGATTGATGCCAGCGGACTCATCGTCTGCCCGGGTTTGATCGATTTATCTGCCAGGCTGCGCGAACCAGGTTTTGAATATAAGGCAACACTGGAAAGTGAAATGGAAGCCGCAGTTGCAGGCGGTGTCACCAGTCTGGCCTGCCCGCCGGATACCGACCCGGTACTGGATGAACCTGGGCTGGTTGAAATGCTAAAGCATCGTGCCAAGCAGCTGAATATGGCACACGTTTATCCGCTGGGCGCACTCACCCGCCAACTGAAAGGCGAAAACCTCACTGAGATGTGTGAGCTGACCGAAGCCGGATGTGTCGGTTTTTCACAGGCTGACAGCCCGATCACGGACACCCTGGTACTTTGGCGGGCCATGCAATATGCAGCCACCTTCGGCTTGACGGTCTGGCTGCGCCCACAAGACAGTTACCTCGCGGCGAATGGTGTCGCCCATGATGGCGAAATTGCCACCAGGCTGGGCCTTCGCGGCATCCCTGCAACGGCAGAGACTATTGCACTGGCAACCATCATTCGATTGGCCAAAGAAACCTCAGCAAAAGTCCATGTATGCCGCTTATCCAGCGAAGAAAGCGTTGCCATGATTCGCGCTGCGAAATCAGACGGCCTGGCGATCACGTGCGATGTTGCCGCGAATCACCTGCACCTTACTGAACATGACATCGGCTTTTTTGACACCAATTGCCACCTGAGGCCCCCGCTCCGTACTGAACGCGACAGAGATGCCTTGCGGCAAGGCGTTGCTGACGGCACAATCGACGCCGTATGCTCTGATCACACACCGGTTGATGATGACGTCAAACTCGTGCCATTTGCAGAAGCAGAAGCTGGTGCCACCGGACTTGAGTTATTGCTGCCTTTGGCCCTGAAATGGGCCAAGGAACAGAAATTACCGGTCAGTACAGCCATTGCCAGCCTGACTGCCAAACCAGCCGCCATTCTTGGTTTGGATAACGGCCAGCTAGCGCTTCATGGCAGCGCCGATATCTGTATATTCGATCCTGAACTGTATTGGAAAATTGAGCCGAAAGCTTTAAAAAGCCAGGGCAAGAATACGCCTTTCAACGGTTTGGAGCTTGCAGGCAAAGTGCGCTACACCATTGTTGATGGAAATATTGTCTACAAATCTTAATTAAAACAGAACACATAGTGCACATCGCACAGATGGCGAATTAAAAATGCCGGAAGCCTGCATCAGCAGGCTTCCGGCATTTGATCGATACCGATTAAATCACAGCGAATCTATTCTGACACCTGCTTATGCAGTTTGATCGGCTCTGCCCTCTTACCCCGCACACGCAGATTAATCATCTCTACAGCCACCGAGAATGCCATGGCAAAGTAGATATAGCCTTTCGGTACATGTACATCAAGCCCTTCAGCCATCAAGGTCACGCCCACAAGGATCAGGAACGATAAAGCGAGAATCTTGATGGTGGGGTGTGCATCGACAAACTCACCGATAGATTTTGCCGCCACCAGCATAACGCCCACTGCAATGACGATGGCAATCGCCATGATTGAAACATGATCAGCCAGGCCTACGGCCGTGATCACAGAATCCAGTGAAAACACGATATCAAGAACCGCGATCTGTACCAGGACCATGCCCAGGCTAGTTACAACCACAGCCCGCCCATGCTCTTCCGTACCTTCCAGGCTGTTATGGATTTCATGGGTTGCCTTTGCCAGAAGGAACAAACCGCCGCCAATCAGAATCACGTCGCGTCCGGATATGTCATAGTCAAAAACCGTAAACCAGGTCTCGGTTAAGCCCATGACCCAGGCGATCGAAAACAGCAGGGCAAGCCGCGCGAACATGGCGAGACCCAGACCCATCCTGCGGGCAAATGCGCGCTGTTTTTCCGGTAAACGGCCAACCAGAATGGAAATAAAGATGATGTTGTCTATACCAAGCACAATCTCAAGTGCAGTCAACGTACCGAGTGCAATCCAAGCCTCGGGGCTGGCAATCCATTCAAACATTTTTACATCCGTTTCTTTGGTATAACTAGTAGTTTAGGAGAACTGAATATCAGACGATACCGAGATTATCCAACCCGGCCGAGTGGTCTTTATCATGCGAGGCCTTGCCTTCCAACTTGATCTTCAGGCGCACTTCGTTGACAGAATCGGCATTGCGCAAGGCATCTTCATAGGTGATCTGGTCTGATTCATAGAGATCGAACAATGCTTGGTCAAACGTCTGCATACCAAGTTCCCTTGATTTTCCGACAATTTCCTTGATTTCATGAACATCGCCCTTGAAGATCAGATCTGAAATCAATGGCGAGTTCAGCATGATCTCCATGGCAGCCACGCGTCCTTTTTCGCCTCTTTTAGGAATCAAACGTTGAGAAACAAACGCTTTTACGTTGAGGGATAAATCCATCAGCAGCTGATTCCGGCGTTCTTCAGGGAAGAAGTTGATAATGCGATCCAACGCCTGGTTGGTGCTATTGGCATGTAGCGTTGCCATGCACAGGTGGCCGGTTTCAGCAAAGGCAATCGCATAATCCATGGTTTCCCTATCCCGAATCTCGCCGATCAGGATAACGTCAGGCGCCTGGCGCAAGGTATTTTTCAACGCGATATGCCAGTTATCGGTATCTACCCCGACTTCACGCTGGGTAATGACACAGTTTTTATGTTCATGAATGAACTCAACCGGGTCTTCAATCGTGATGATGTGCCCATAGCTGTTCTCATTGCGATACCCGACCATGGCCGCCAGTGAAGTGGATTTACCGGAACCCGTGCCGCCGACAAAAATGACTAGGCCACGCTTGGTCATCGAGATTTCTTTCAGGACTTCGGGCAAACCAAGCTCTTCAAACTTGGGAATCTTGGTCGCAATTGTCCGGAATACCAGACCGGCGCAGCCTCGCTGCACAAAAGCATTGACACGGAACCTTGCCAAGCCCGGAATACCCACTGCGAAATTACACTCATTGGTTGCATCGTACTCTGCAGCCTGTTTGTCGTTCATGATTGAACGAGCGATTTCTTTTGATTGCTGCGAAGTCAGCGATTGATTGGTGACCGGCGTCATCTTGCCGTCGATTTTCATCGCCGGCGGAAATCCAGTGGTAATAAACAAATCTGATGCATTCTTTGCAACCATGAGCCGCAATAAGTCGAACACAAATTTCTCTGCCTGGCCTTGATCCATATTTAAGCTCTCATTTGTAATGTATCGGTATCAACACTGCACAAAAATTAAGGGAAAGTTTCCTTGTTGGATGCTTTGGCACGCGCTTCACCGACTGAAATAACATTACGCTGGACCAGCTCCTTGAGGTTCTGGTCCAGCGTTTGCATACCGATATTCTGGCCGGTCTGGATCGCGGAATACATCTGTGCGATCTTGTTCTCGCGAATCAAGTTACGAATCGCCGGCGTACCGATCATGATCTCGTGCGCCGCGACGCGGCCCTGTTCATCCTTGGTCTTGCATAAGGTTTGCGAAATCACCGCGCGTAGTGATTCAGAAAGCATGGAACGCACCATTTCCTTTTCTGCCGCAGGAAACACGTCGACGATACGGTCTATGGTTTTGGCTGCCGAACTCGTATGCAGGGTACCAAACACCAGGTGACCCGTTTCCGCGGCGCTGAGCGCCAGGCGTATGGTCTCCAGGTCCCGCATTTCGCCCACCAGGATGACATCGGGATCTTCCCGCAAGGCGGAACGCAAGGCATTACTGAATGACAGTGTATGCGGCCCCACTTCACGCTGATTGACCAGACATTTTTTCGATTGATGGACGAACTCGATCGGATCCTCTACGGTAAGGATATGCCCGAATTCATTGTCGTTGATATAGTCGATCATCGCTGCCAGGGTGGTCGACTTACCCGAACCGGTCGGACCAGTGACCAGGCATAGCCCTCTGGGGTTTTGCGCGATCTCTTTAAAGATAGGCGGACAGTTAAGCTGCTCCAGACTGAGAATCTTGGAAGGAATGGTACGAAACACAGCGCCTGAGCCACGATTGTGGTTAAAGGCATTGACGCGAAAACGTGCGAGGTTGGGGATTTCAAACGAAAAATCACACTCCAGCGTCTCTTCGTAAACCTTGCGCTGTCCATCATTCATGATGTCATACACCATGTCATGCACTTCGCTGTGCTCCATGGCTGGCACGTTGATTTTCCTCACATCACCGTGTACCCGAATCATTGGAGGCAGACCCGCAGAAAGATGTAAATCGGAAGCTTTGTTTTTCACTGAAAATGCGAGTAAATCCGAGATATCCACAATGCGCTCCTGTTATAATTTTTTCGGTATGACGAGTATTTGTCAGATACAGCAAAGATGAGTGGATTATGACCTTTATTAGCGAACGCTTGCAAGCAGTCCAAGCAAGCATTCACGATGCAGCAATCGATGCAGGGCGGGAACCCCGGAAAGTCCAGCTATTGGCTGTCAGCAAAGCGCATCCGGCCAGCGCATTAAGAGAGGCCTTTGCAGCTGGTCAGCGCATGTTTGGTGAAAATTACCTGCAGGAAGCTTTAGCCAAGCAAGCCGAGTTAGCCGATCTCGCCATTGAATGGCACTTTATAGGCCCGATTCAAAGCAACAAAACGCAAGCCATTGCACAACACTTTGACTGGGTGCATAGCGTTGATCGATTAAAAATCGCCGAGCGCTTGAATATGGCGAGACCGGAAAACTTGCCGGCCTTGCAGGTTTGCTTGCAGGTAAACGTCAGCCAGGAAGAAACCAAGAGCGGTTTATCGCTGGAAGAGACTGCAGAATTAGCCCATGCGATTCAAGCGCTGCCTAAGCTGAAATTACGTGGCCTGATGGCGATCCCCGCCCCCACCCACGATGCTGTCTTGCAGCGAGAACAGTTCAGGCAAGTTCGTGAGGTCTATGAAAACCTGCAAGCGAAAGGTCTGGCACTCGATACTTTATCTATCGGCATGTCCGATGATTTTCCCGCAGCCATCGCCGAGGGTGCGACAATAGTCAGAATAGGTTCCGCCATTTTTGGACCAAGAAATTAATGGATATTATGCAAACACAACATCAGCTTGATGCTCTAAGAATCACTTTCATCGGCGGCGGCAACATGGCCCGTGCCTTGATTGGCGGACTGGTACAACAGGGGTTCACTGCCAATAACATCAACGTCATTGAATCAGATGCCGAAAAACGTTCCAGTCTTAAAAATGATTTCGACATTAACGTCACTGAGCAATTACCCAGCGTGACAAATAGCGATGTCATCGTTCTGGCCGTCAAACCGCAACAGTTGCGTGATGTCTCGATTTTTCTCGGCAGCCTGTTGAAACAACAACTGTTAATCTCAATCGCGGCAGGCGTTCGCATCCCGGACCTGGCACGCTGGCTTGGCGGCTATGAGAGCATAGTAAGGGTCATGCCCAACACACCGGCCCAGATTCAGCTCGGCGTCTCCGCATTGTTTGCATCATCCGCTGTGAGCGAGCTACAGCGCCAACAAGCCGAGGCGCTGCTGCAAGCCGTTGGGCATACGCTCTGGCTGGAGGATGAGGCAAAAATGGATGCCATCACGGCAATATCCGGCAGCGGCCCAGCCTATGTTTTCTACCTTATTGAGGCCATGCAGGATGCGGCGATCGCACTTGGTTTTCCACTCGAACAGGCAAGAATGCTGAGTTTGCAAACATTCGCAGGTGCCAGTCAGCTAGCTATTCAGGGCGAGGACAGTGTTGAGGAGCTGCGCCACAAGGTCACCTCGAAAGGCGGCACCACAGAGCGTGCGATACAAAGCATGGAAGCGGCAAATATCAAACGTATCATCGCAGAAGCAGCCAATGCGGCGGCTCAACGATCCAAAGAGCTGGGCGATCTACTCGGCTCAAACTAGGTTTGATGATTTTTTATAAATAGTCAGGGAAGCGATTGATGATTACCAATGCATTACAGTTTTTGCTGCACACCATATTAGGTTTATTTACGATTGCCGTGTTGTTGCGCTTTTATCTGCAATTGACCAATGCGCCATTTCATAATCCGGTATCTCAAACAGTAGTCGCTCTCACCAATTTTGCCGTCCGACCTTTGCGCCGGATCATGCCAAGCTGGGGCAGGCTTGATCTATCCACCTTGCTGCTGGCCTACATCAGCCAGTTCATTTTGCATCTTGGTATACAACTCACGCGTGATTTTCCCTTGATGGTGGCCGGGCATCCGGTCTGGATTGCCCTGTTGGGCCTGGCCCTGATTGGCGTCATCAAATTCAGCATCTATATCTTTCTTTATGCCGTCATTCTGCACGCCATACTCAGCTGGTTTAACCCGCATACCGTGATTACGCCGGCGCTGAATGCACTGACCCGACCAGTGATGCAACCGGTACAACGCCTGGTGCCGAAAGTGAATGGTATCGACTTGTCGCCTTTGGTTATTTTCATTCTGGCTGAATTGTTGCTGATTGTGATAGTGACGCCGTTGGAACTGCAATTTCTTAGATTGTTCTAGCCTAAAGATTCAGCCCCACGCACTGAGGGCTGAATCAACATGTGATAAGCAATTGGAATTCATACTGAATTCATTTACAGTATCTCAAAAATAGATACTGAATTTGAGCTGGAATGCGATGCAGAAAAGCCAATGGATAAAAGTCTAAACCAGCAGATCACCGACTTTAAGGTGTGGCGAGAACAGTTATCGCAAAGTATTGCTGACTATCGCAATTGGCTAAGCGCTACCAGCTCACAAAGCGGTATCGAAGAACTTCGGCTGTACGATATTGAACAGACCCTGCATAAAGACAAACTGGTTCTGGCTTTCGTCGCCGAGTTCTCCCGTGGCAAAACCGAAGCCATCAATGCACTATTCTTCTCGGAATTCGAACAGCGCCTGCTTCCCTCCGACCCCGGCCGTACAACCATGTGCCCCACCGAAATCTTCTGGGATGAGCGTGAAGAACCATGCATCAAGTTACTGCCGATAGAAACCCGCAAGACTGACGACGGCCTGAGTTTTTTCAAAACCATGCCACAAGCCTGGTCCAGAATATCCCTGGACATCAATTCCCCAAGCCAGATGAAAGAAGCTTTCCAGACCATCGTGGAGCAAAAGGAAGTCTCGCTGGGTGAAGCGCGTGAAGTCGGATTGTGGGATGAGACCGACTTGACCATGAAACAAACACTGGAAGCCAAGGGTAAAATCGGTATCCCTGTGTGGCGGCATGCGCTGATCAACTTCCCGCATCCTCTATTGAAGAGTGGCCTGGTGATCCTTGATACTCCCGGGCTCAATGCCCTGGGTGCTGAACCTGAACTTACGCTCAACATCATTCCCAATGCGCATGCCGTGATTTTCCTCATGGCGACCGATACCGGCGTCACAAAATCCGATATGCAGATATGGAACGATCACATCGGTAATCACAATAATCGCAAAATCGCCATTCTCAACAAAATCGACATACTTTGGGATGAGCTAAAAACCCATGCCGAGATAGATGCCGAGATAGATTCGCAATTACGTCTCACGGCAAAGCAGCTCAATCTTGCGCCATCCAGCGTACTCGCCATGTCAGCTCAAAAAGGCTTGCTGGCAAAAATCAAAAACGACACCGAGCTGCTTGAACGCAGCGGGATTACAAAAGTGGAAAAAATGCTGGCTGACAATGTGGTCGGGGCCAAACATGAGATTCTGCGTAATACATTGGTGGCTGAAACCAGCGGCCTGGTAAAGAACTCGCGCAAAACCATCCAGCAACGGCTGACGAATTCACGCAGCCAGCTTGACGAACTGGAAAGCTTGCGCGGCAAGAACCGGGGAGTTATTGAGAACCTGCTGACGGAAATCACCAGAAGCCGTAAACATCATGACGCCTCTGTGGCGACTTTCAACAAAGGCAGTCATGACATATCCAGCTTGGGCAAACAGCTGCTGAAGCTGCTTCAGAAAGATCACCTGGATCAATTACTGGCCGACAGCAGGCGTGAAATCGGCGACAGCTGGACGACCATGGGATTGAATCGAAGTATCAAGAAGCTGATTCAACAAACCACACAGCTTGCGCTCGAGATCAATGGCTTGGGCATCAACATCCAGAAACAGGCGGACGATTTGTATCGTCTGTTTTCTGAAAACCATCAGTTCGAATTGCGGATTGCGCCCAAATTGGACATATCTGAATTTACCCAGCGCATGCAAAACCTGGAGGCGATCAGCGATGCTTTTTGCCATGACCCGATTAATGTCATGACAGAAAAGCATTTCCTCATCAGAAAGTTCTTTCTGAGCCTGGGCCGGCAAGTTGAAACAGTGTTTGCGGATACGCACAAGAAGGCAGAAACATGGCTGAGGAATGTACTTGCCCCCTTAAGGCAGCAAATCAGCGACTATAAGGAAAGCCTGGATAAACGCAGCAGGTCATTAATGAAAATCCACCAGAATTCGGATGAACTGCAAACCAGCATCAATGCCATTGAAAACACTTTAGCTACACTGCAGGAGCAGAGTGCTTTGCTGGACAGGTTGTTATTGAAGTTGATGAGCGATGCGAAACCCAGATCCATCGAAGTCCCGAAGGAAGCCGACTCGACCGTAATCGCCTAGATTTTCCTCAGCATAACCTGGCTAATGCCTACATCAACACAATATCAAAGGACTCCTGGGCATACTGGGAATCCGCCTGCAGCGATACCGGCTTACCGATAAATGCAGACAGATTTGCCAGGCTCTGGGACTCTTCATCCATCAACAACTCAATCACCTTGGACGACGCAATCACGCGGAACTCGCGTGCGCTGAATTGCCTGGCATGTCGCAGCAATTCCCGCAAGATTTCATAGCATAACGTCTGAGCGGTTTTCAATTCGCCACGGCCTTGGCATGACGCGCAAGGCTCGCAAAGTACGTGCGCCAGGCTTTCACGTGTACGTTTGCGTGTCATCTCAACCAGACCCAGCACTGAAAAGCCGCTGACCCAGGTACGCGCACGGTCTTTAGCTACCATTTTATTCAATTCTTCCAATACGGCGGTACGCTGTTCATCCTCATCCATATCGATAAAATCGATAATGATGATGCCTCCCAGGTTTCTTAATCTGAGTTGTCTGGCGATACATTGCGCGGCTTCGAGATTGGTCTTGAAAATAGTGTCCGACAAGGATTTGCCATTCACAAAACTACCAGTGTTCACATCGACAGTAGTAAGCGCTTCGGTTTGATCAAAAATCAGATAGCCGCCTGATTTCATTTCGACCTTGCGCGACATGGCTTTCTTGATCTCATTTTCGACGGTATACATGTCGAACAAGGGCCTGATACCCTGGTAATGCTCAAGCCGCTTGACTGCACGTTGTGCATAAAGCTCGCCAAAATCGACCAGCTTCTGATAAGTTTCGCGAGAATCCACAAGGATGCGTTCAGTGTGGGAATTCACGACATCGCGCAAAACACGCATGGGCAGGTTCAAATCCTGAAACACCAATGAGCGGTTTGCTGCTGTTGCACTTGATGCCTGGATGTTGTGCCAGACTTTCTGCAGGTAATCAATGTCCGCCAGCAACTCTTCATCAGTCGCCGTCTCCGACATTGTGCGGATGATATAGCCGCCGACCCTGTCTTCAGGCAACAGCTTGATCAGGCGGTCACGCAACAACTCTCGCTCAGCTTCATCCCCGATTCTTTGCGACACACCTATGTGATCCTGCTGCGGTAGATAAACCAGGAAGCGCCCGGCAATACTGATCTGTGTCGTCAAGCGGGCGCCCTTGGTACCGATCGGCTCTTTAATCACTTGCACGATGAGCGGCTGGCCCTCCTGCAGAACTTCTTGTATGGTCTTTTCCTGGTTTGCAGCCGTGCATTCCAGCACATCGGCCACATGCAGAAATGCAGCGCGCTGCAAGCCGATCTCGACAAATGCGGACTGCATCCCCGGCAAGACCCGGCAGACGGCACCCTTGTAAATATTGCCGACCAACCCCAAGGATGCATTGCGCTCAATATGCAACTCCTGCACGATACCCTGCTCCATGATGGCAACACGCGTTTCTTGCGGGGTCACATTAATTAAGATCTCTTCACTCATTTTTCAGCAACTCGATTCCTGCATATCGTAAAAGTTGTGCGGTCTCAAAAATCGGCAAGCCCATCACACCGGAATAGCTGCCCTCGATGGACTTGATGAACATGCCAGCCAGCCCTTGTATACCGTAAGCCCCGGCTTTATCGCGCGGCTCTCCACTGGCGATATAGGCCAGGATATCGGCATCCGATAGCGTTACTATCTCAACATGGGTGGTCGAAAGCGCAGTTTGCGTCCCGTACTCGGTAGTCACGGCAACCGCAGTATGCACCTCGTGCCAACGACCTGACAGACTTTTCAGCATGCCGTAGGCATCGAGTTCGTTTTCCGGCTTCCCAAGAATGACGTTATCTACGCAAACTGTCGTGTCCGCTGCCAGTATAGGCAACAGGTCGCGAGCCTCATTCCTGAGATAGCGCAGACAGACTTCCGCTTTTTCCCGGGCAAGGCGAATCACATAATCCTCGACCCTTTCGTCCATGTGTAGCGATTCATCAACATCAGATGGCAATATGATGCTGTGCACCCCCAACTGTTGGAGCAGTTCTTTGCGGCGAGGCGATTGAGACGCCAGATATATGTTGTTTTTCTTCATACCATGACCTTTTTATTGAAGTCACTTAGAATGGCTAGATAAATCTGATAATACCGAAACTGGAAGATTAAACCTATGCTCGAATGGGGCTATTTATTTAAAATTGGAATTGCCTTATTTGCCATTGTCAATCCGGTTGGCAGCGTCCCGATATTCATCAGCGCGACTGATGGCTGGAGCAACCATGACAGAAAGCGTATCGCCAAGACTGTCGCATTCACTGTATTCCTGGTCCTCACGCTCTCTGCTGTGCTTGGCGACAAGATTCTCGCATTCTTCAGTATCAGCATCCCATCCTTCCAGGTCGGTGGCGGCATTTTGCTCATGCTCATCGCCATTTCCATGATGCACGGCAAACTTAGCGAGGCCAGGCAAACCAAAGAAGAAGCGCTGGCCGTCGCTGACCGTGAAGCCATTGCGATTGTTCCATTGAGCATCCCGCTGCTTGCGGGACCTGGCGCCATCAGCAGCATGATCATTGCAGCGCAACAAAGCCCGGGCCTGATAGCACAAGCCTCGCTGGCGTTACCCATAGGCGTCATTTGCCTGATGGTCTGGCTGGCTCTTAGCTTATCGACCAGTATCGCCGAACGGATGGGTACCATAGGCATCAATGTCGTCACACGCCTGATGGGCTTGATCTTGGCAGCGATGGCAGTAGAGTTCATCGCCCACGGACTGCAGGGATTATTTCCGCGATTAGCCTAGCGTCTGCATGCAAGGTAAAATACGCGCTTTGTTACCTGAAGCCATGATGATCTGGAAGCCCAATACCACTGTTGCCGCCATTATTGAAGAGCAAGGCAGGTTTCTGCTGGTTGAAGAAGAGACTGCTGATGGCATTCGACTCAATCAGCCTGCCGGCCATGTCGAAAATGGAGAAACGCTTATACAGGCAGCCGTTCGGGAAACCCAGGAAGAAACGGCTTACGACTTCACGCCAGAGCATCTGCTGGGGGTCTATCACTGGCGGCATCCAGAAAAAGACATTACCTATTTGCGTTTCGCATTTATCGGTAAAGCCGCAAACCATAAACCGGCACAAAAACTGGATGACGGCATCCTGCGTGCGGTCTGGATGAGCGCCGATGAGATTCGCGCCAGCCAGGCCAGGCACAGAAGCCCGCAAGTGCTGACTTGTATTGAACATTATCTGGCAGGGCAACGCTTTCCATTAAGCGTATTGACACATCTATGAAAAAACAACGCGTCGTCGTCGGCATGTCCGGCGGCGTAGACTCCTCTGTCGCAGCCCTGTTGCTCAAACAGCAAGGCTATGAAGTCGTCGGCCTGTTCATGAAGAACTGGGAAGATGACGACACCGACGAATATTGCTCATCCAAACAGGATTTAATTGACGCCGTTTCCGTCGCCGACAACATCGGTATCGAAATCGAAGCCGTCAATTTCAGCAAGGAATACAAAGACCGCGTGTTCGCCAATTTCCTGCAAGAGTACAAAGCTGGCCGCACTCCGAATCCGGATATCCTCTGTAACGCAGAAATCAAATTCAAAGCCTTCCTGGACCATGCAATGGGATTGGGCGCGGACCTGATCGCCACAGGGCATTATGCACAAGTGCGTGAAAAGAATGGTTTGTTCCAACTCATGAAAGCCGATGACGGCAGTAAAGACCAGAGCTATTTCCTCTACCGCCTGAATCAGGCGCAGCTTTCCAAAACATTGTTCCCATTGGGCCACCTGCTCAAACGCGAGGTTCGTGAATTGGCGCGCAAGGCAAAGTTACCGACCAGCGAGAAGAAAGATTCAACAGGCATCTGCTTTATCGGCGAACGCCCGTTCAGGGAGTTCCTCAATCGCTATCTGCCGCGCGAACCAGGTGAGATGCAAACGCCGGAAGGCAAAGTGGTCGGCCAGCATGAAGGCCTGATGTATTACACATTGGGGCAGCGCCAGGGTTTAGGTATAGGCGGTTCGCGCACAAGCAATGGCGAACCCTGGTTCGTTGCGGGCAAGGATATGGAAAAGAACATACTGACGGTTGTTCAGGGTCACGAACACCCGCTGCTGTTAAATGACGGCTTGCTTGCCAGTCAGCTGCATTGGATCTCCGGCCAGAATCCGGAAACCCACTGGGTTTACGCTGCCAAGACCCGCTATCGTCAGCCAGATGCGCCTTGCGAGATCGAAAGAATTGAAGGCGACGAAGTGGAAGTGCGCTTTGGTCAACGCCAATGGGCAGTGACACCGGGACAATCCGTGGTGGTTTACGAAAGTAACGTTTGCCTGGGCGGTGGAATCATCACCGGCGCTGTTTAGCGCCAGTGATGCAAACTGAAGACTGATCGGTCAGCTTGCCGGAGGTACGGTCTCGCTGAAAGATGGACGTTTCATCATTTCATCAAAATGCCGTGCAAGATTTGGATAGGTTTCACGCCATGCCAGTTGCTGGTAGCGTAAATCCAACCAACCCAGCATGCAGCCCAGTGCGATATCGGCCAGGCCGAAGGTTTCATCGACACACCATTTGCCTTCGCCCAGCTCTGCATTGAGTTGCGTCAAGCCGCGTTGAACTTTACCCATCTGCTTTTCTATCACCGCCGGATCACGCAAGTTTTCCGGACGACGGGACTCCTGCATGGCAGCCACAGCGGCATCGCAAACACCATCTGCCAGCGCTTCCCAACGGCGCACCCATATCTTGGCAGAGTTTTCCTGCGGAATTAACCTGGCCAGTGGTGTGCGGTTGTCCAGATATTCCACTATCACTCGCGAGTCGAACAAACTTTCGCCATCGTCCAGAATCAGCACCGGGATTTTACCTAATGGGTTGTGCTCAATCACCGGACAATCGGGGTCAGCCAGCACCACTTTCTGCATTTCAACTTCAATGCGCTTTTCAGCTGCCGCAATGCGCACTTTCCGTGCATAAGGACTTGTAGGTGAATAAAGAAGCTTCATAGGGTAAATGTACCGACAGTTAATTGAGGATTGTTGTTGCGGGGCTGCATTATAATGTAATTCATGGACTCAACCTTATTTCATAAAAGTCTGACCGGTACGGCGCTAAACAACATCCACCAAGCGATGCTTGATAATGTGGTTGGAGCATTGGCTGAGGATATTGGTTCTGGAAATCTGGCAGGCGATTTCACAGCACAGCTAATTCCAGAAACCCAGCAGTCAAAAGCCACTATCATCAGCCGGGAACCGGCCACCATCTGCGGCCTGGCCTGGGTGCAGGAATGTTTTACGCAACTGGACCAGAACATCAACATTGATTGGCAAATCCAGGAAGGTGAAACAGTCACACCGAATCAAGTCCTTGCCAGAATCTCCGGTAATGCCAGAGCCATGCTGACTGCCGAGCGTTGCGCACTGAATTTCCTGCAAACGCTGTCTGCAACAGCAACCGAAACCCGGAAATTTGTTGATGCAGTAAAAGGCTGCAAGGCATCCATTCTGGATACACGTAAAACCATTCCCGGGCTCAGGCTTGCACAAAAGTACGCTGTTCTGGTTGGCGGTGGCATCAACCAAAGATTAGGCCTTTATGATGGCATTTTGATTAAGGAAAATCACATTGCTGCTGCGGGCGGGATCCGCCAGGCACTTGCAGAAGCGCATCGCATCAACAAAAACATATCCATTCAAATCGAAGTCGAAAATCTCGATGACTTGCTGATAGCGTTAGAAGCTGGCGCCACGTCCATCCTGCTGGATAACTTCAGCAGCTCCCACCTGGCTGAAGCCGTAAAGCTCAATGATCAGCGTGCCGTTCTGGAAGCATCGGGCGGCATCGGCCTGGACAACGTTCGCACAATTGCCCTTACTGGCGTAGATCGCATCTCAATCGGTCAACTGACCAAGAATATTCAGGCTATCGACCTCTCCATGCGTTTCGAGTAATGTAGAGCTCATGAGTAAACCAAACGTCATTACCAAGCAGCAAGGCCGCCTGACCTTAGGCGACGTGCTGCGTATGCTCATCAACGATGGCATCGTTGAAAAAAACCAGGCTGAACAGCTTTACAAAGATCGGAAGCTTGATCGCTCCAATTTGCATCCATTGGTCGTCATAGGCGAGCAAAAATGGAAGAGTCTCATCACGCCAAACAAGCCTTTAACAGTAGAAGCCCTCACGGTATGGATGGCCGGACGTGCAGGTCTGGATTACTACCATGTCGATCCGCTAAAGCTGGATTTCAGCTCTATCGCACAAATCGTCTCAAAAGCCTATGCCGAGCGCCTCAAGATCATGCCGGTGAAAGTACAGGCGAATATTGCGACAATCGCTACTGCCGAGCCTTTCCTGACCGAATGGGTACCGGATCTGGAGCGGGTGTTGGGTATGAAAGTCAAGCTGGTGATGACCAACCCGCTGGACATCAACCGTTATTTACCCGAAATCTACAGCCTGGCGAATTCAATCAACCTGGCCAGCACCGCCAAGGCAGGCCAGATCGTCGGCGTACAGAACTTCGAACAACTGGTCGAGCTCGGCAATAACAAAAACCTGGATGCCAATGAGCAGCATGTCGTCAATATCGTCGACTGGATATTCAAATACGCCTTCGAACAACGCGCAAGCGATATTCACTTAGAACCACGCCGTAATATCGGCTTGATGAGATTTCGCATTGATGGCATTTTGCATCAGGTCTACCAGTTGCCTTCGAACATCATGAATGCCATCACCAGCCGCATCAAGCTGCTTGGTCGTATGGACATGGTGGAAAAACGTCGCCCGCAGGATGGCCGCATCAAGACCTTGACCGCTGAAGGGGCTGAAATCGAATTGCGCCTGTCGACCATGCCGACGGCTTTTGGCGAGAAGCTGGTCATGCGGGTTTTCACGCCTGAGAACCTGGTAAAAGACTTTATCCAGCTTGGTTTCTCGCACGAGCAGGATGCGCTCTGGAAAAACTGGACAGCCAATCCTAACGGCATCATCCTGGTAACGGGCCCGACCGGCTCAGGCAAGACGACTACGCTGTATTCAACGCTAAAACAGCTGGCGACCGAAGAAGTGAATGTCTGCACGGTTGAAGACCCGATTGAAATGGTCGAACCTGCATTCAACCAGATGCAGGTACAGCAAAATATAGACCTCAGTTTCTCCGATGGCATTCGCACCTTGCTGCGGCAAGATCCGGACATCATCATGGTAGGCGAAATCCGCGACGGAGAAACCGCCGAGATGGCGACACAGGCGGCGCTAACCGGCCATCTGGTGCTCTCTACACTGCACACCAACGACGCCCCCTCGTCCATTACACGCCTGCTTGATTTGCGCGTACCGTTTTACCTGATCAACTCGACGGTCATCGGCATCATGGCACAACGGCTTGTGCGAACCCTCTGCCCGCATTGCAAGGAAGCTGCAGAGATTGATCAAGCCACATGGGATGCCCTGGTCAGTCCCTGGAAAATCGCAAAACCGCAACAGATTCAAAAGGCAGTAGGCTGCCTCGAATGCAGAATGACCGGCTATCGCGGCCGCAGTGGTATTTATGAAATGCTGACCATCAGCCCTGCCATCAAAAAACTCGTTGCCCAGAATGCCGATCTTGCCAGCATTCGGGCCACCGCTCACCGCGAAGGCATGCAACCCTTAATGATCAATGGCGCTGAAAAAGTAGCTGCCGGTATCACCACGATTGAAGAATTGCTCAAGGTTGCCCCATCTCCCATTGACTAACTAAAATAGTTGATTCAATACGCGTCTTGCATATTTAGCTCTGCTGGCATGGTTCTTGAAGGATTTTGCCTTGACCAAAATCATGCAACCGGTTACTGTTTAGGGTTCAATTATTACCAGTAAAAACAAGCATTTTATGGAAGACCGTACCTCGCTATCTTCACATTTGGCCTCTCAACAAAGCCAATCCCAAATTTCAGGCGCTGATATCCTGATTCGCTGCCTGCAAGAGGAGAAAGTCAAATTCGTATTTGGCTATCCCGGTGGTGCGGTGCTGCATATCTACGACGCTATCTTCAAGCAGGATGCGTTCAAACATATTCTGGTGCGCCATGAACAGGCTGCGGTACATGCTGCCGATGCTTTTTCGCGCGCTACAGGTGAGGTTGGTGTTGCCCTTGTGACCTCCGGTCCTGGTGCGACCAATGCGGTTACCGGTATTGCGACTGCCTACATGGATTCGATTCCCCTGGTGGTTATCAGCGGTCAGGTACCGGCACCTGCCATCGGCATGGATGCCTTCCAGGAAGTCGACATGATCGGCATTACGCGCCCATGTGTTAAACATAACTTCCTGGTAAAGGATGTCAAAGACATCGCATCCACCATCAAGAAGGCGTTCTATATTGCCGCTACAGGACGTCCTGGGCCGGTGGTTGTCGATATTCCCAAAGACATTACGGCTCACTTTGCCAAGTTTGAATACCCAGACAGTGTTGAGATGCGCTCGTATACGCCGGTTACCAAAGGTCACTCCGGTCAGATCAAAAAAGCCGTCAAGCTTCTGCTGGAAGCCAAGCGCCCGATGATCTACACGGGCGGCGGCTTGGTTCTGGGCAACGCCTCTGCCGAACTGGTCAAGCTCGCACGTACTTTAGGCTACCCGGTCACCAATACCCTGATGGGCCTCGGTGGTTATCCTGCAACTGACCCTCAGTTCGTAGGCATGCTCGGCATGCACGGTACTTATGAAGCCAATATGGCGATGCAAAACTGTGACGTATTGATTGCGGTTGGCGCACGTTTTGACGACCGCGTCATTGGCAATCCAGGGCACTTCTTCAGCAAGGATCGCACCATCATCCATATTGATGTCGATCCCTCCTCCATCTCCAAACGCGTGAAAGTTGATGTGCCCATCGTTGGTCACGTTCAATCCGTCCTGAGCGAGATGAATGAACTGCTAGCCGTCGACACCAAGAAACCGGATGCCACTGCCATCAAAGAGTGGTGGGCGCAAATCGACATCTGGCGTGAAAAGAAATCACTGGTCTACAAGACTGACCCGGAGATCATCAAGCCACAATTTGTGGTTGAAAAGCTCTGGGAAGTCACCAAGGGCGAAGCCTATGTCACGTCCGACGTTGGTCAGCACCAGATGTGGGCCGCGCAGTACTATAAATTCGACAAGCCACGCCGCTGGATCAACTCGGGAGGCCTCGGCACCATGGGCGTCGGCCTGCCTTACGCCATGGGCTGCCAATTGGCCGATCCAACAGCACAAGTCGCCTGTATCACAGGCGAAGGCAGTATCCAGATGAATATCCAGGAGCTATCGACCTGCCATCAATTCAGGCTGCCGATCAAAGTCATTTTGCTGAACAACCGCTACCTCGGCATGGTGCGCCAATGGCAAGAGTTCTTCTATGAGAACCGCTACTCAGAATCCTATATGGACAGCTTGCCGGACTTCGAAAAACTTGCTGAATCCTACGGCCATGTCGGCATGAAGATCGAGCATCCGAACGATGTAGAAGGCGCACTGAAAGAAGCCTTCGCTATGAAAGACCGTTTCGTCTTCATGAACTTCATCACCGACCAGAAGGAAAACGTATTCCCTATGGTGCCGAATGGCAAAGGCTTATCGGAAATGATTCTGGCAGGGGACGAATAACATGAAGCATATTATTTCGCTGCTGATGGAAAACGAAGCAGGCGCACTATCACGCGTCGCCGGTTTGTTCTCGGCGCGTGCCTACAATATTGAATCTCTGACCGTGGCGCCCACCGAAGATGCCACGCTGTCACGCATGACCATCGTCACTTCCGGATCAGATGAAGTGATCGAGCAGATCATCAAACAGCTCAACAAGCTGGTCGATGTGGTCAAAGTGCTGGACTTGAATGACGGACGCTATATCGAGCGTGAGTTAATGCTGGTCAAGGTCAAGGCAACTGGTGCATTCCGTGAGGAAATGAAGCGCATGAGCGATATTTTCCGCGGCCGCATCATCGACGTGGCGGACGGCAGCTACACCATTGAGCTCACAGGATCAGGCTCCAAGCTGGATGCCTTTCTCGAAGCGCTCGATAAAACAGCCATTCTGGAAACGGTACGCACCGGTGCTTCCGGCATTGGGCGCGGCGACCGCATATTGAAGGTATAGATTTAGATAATTACTTAAGCAGCACTATTTTAGAAGATTGAATTAAGGAAACCTCATGAAAGTTTATTACGATAAAGACGCAGACCTATCCATCATCAAGAAACTGAATGTCACCATTGTCGGCTACGGTTCACAAGGTCATGCACATGCCCAGAACCTGAAAGATTCCGGCGTCAAGGTCACTGTAGGTCTGCGCAAGGAAGGCAGTTCATGGTCCAAAGCTGAAAAAGCCGGCCATAATGTAGAAGAAATCGGTAAAGCTGTTAAAAATGCCGATGTCGTCATGATTCTGCTGCCGGATGAAACCATGGCGGGCATTTTTGAAGCGGAAGTCGCACCCAACCTGAAGAAAGGCGCAGCACTGGCTTTCGCTCACGGCTTCAACATTCACTATAACCAGATCCTGCCACGCAAGGACCTGGATGTCATCATGATCGCTCCTAAAGGCCCAGGCCACACCGTGCGCTCCGAATACCTCAAAGGCGGCGGTGTTCCATCACTGATCGCCGTTTACCAGGATGCATCCGGTAAAGCGAAAGACATCGCCCTCTCCTACGCAGCGGCCAATGGCGGTACCAAGGGTGGCGTGATCGAGACCGACTTCCGTGAAGAAACAGAAACCGACTTGTTCGGCGAACAAGCGGTTCTATGTGGCGGTGCAGTTGAGCTGGTCAAAGCTGGCTTCGAAACACTGGTTGAAGCCGGTTATGCTCCAGAGATGGCCTACTTCGAGTGCCTGCACGAACTGAAACTGATTGTCGACCTGATGTACGAAGGCGGCATCGCCAACATGAATTACTCCATCTCCAACAACGCAGAATACGGCGAATACGTCACTGGCCCGAAGGTCATCAATGACGAATCACGCTGGGCCATGAAGGAAGCATTGGCATCCATTCAAAACGGTGAGTACGCCAAGAAATTCATCCTGGAAGGCCGTACCGGCTATCCGGAAATGACTGCCCGCCGTCGCTTGAATGCAGCACATCCAATCGAGCAAGTGGGCGGCAAGTTGCGCTCCATGATGCCTTGGATTGCCAAGAACAAACTGGTTGACCAGTCAAAGAACTAAGCACCAGCGTCAAGTAAAAAGGGCAAGACGTCCAACGTCCTGCCCTTTTTTTGTATCAGTAGTACACATTTATAATGTCATCATTTTTCTTTCAGGAGCCAGTGTGTTCAATCGTTTTGCAGTGATGATTCAATATTGTTTGCCGAAACAAGCGATCACAGTACTTGCTGGCAAATTTGCCGATGCGAAAGCAGGCCGCCTGACAACGGCTGTCATCCGCTGGTTCATAGGACGCTATGGCGTGAATATGGCTGAAGCTGCTGAACCTGACATTGCTGCTTACAACACATTCAATGACTTTTTTACGCGCGCCCTGCGCCCGAATGCCAGGCCAATCTCCAATGCTGATTTCATTTGCCCTGTAGACGGTGCGATCAGTCAGTTTGGTGATATCAGAAATGGCCAGATTTTTCAGGCCAAGGGTCATCAATACTCAACCGTCGCATTACTTGGCGGTGACGAACAGCTTGCCGGGAAGTTTCAACAGGGCAGTTTTGCCACATTATATTTAAGCCCTAAGGATTATCACCGCATACATATGCCCTGTGGCGGCCGCCTGAAAAGCATGACCTATGTACCGGGTGCACTTTTCTCGGTTAACCCTGTAACGGCTCAAGGCGTACCTGGTCTGTTCGCACGTAACGAAAGAGTGATCTGCGAATTTGAATCGGCAGATATCGGAACTTTCATACTGGTGCTGGTTGGCGCAACGATTGTAGGAAGTATGGCGACCACATGGCACGGCGTGGTCAACCCGCCACGCTCAAAATCGATACGCACCTGGCAATATGACGATAAATCGATCGAATTTCGTCAAGGCGATGAAATGGGCCGCTTCCTGCTGGGCTCCACAGTGGTGATGTTGTTCCCTGCAGGAAAACTGAATTTCAATAGCGATTGGGTAGCAGGAAAAGCTATCCAATTAGGAGAGGCCATGGCGAACAAACCATGATTTTCCTAAGTTGAACTAAACTATAAGCTGAGCTGAACCGGCCGGCTCAATGAGTTTCTGCAGTCGGCTTATTTACTTTCTTATGCTGCCGGTCATGATTCAAATGGTGCGACAGCTCATTAAGCGCCAAGCGATAAACATCGCGCTTGAATTCAATTACGCTATCAAGCGGTATCCAATATTCATTCCAGCGCCACGCATCGAACTCCGGATGCGGCGTTGCACGCAGTGACACATCCGTATCGCGCCCAACCATGCGCAACAGGAACCAAATTTGTTTCTGACCTTTGTAGCTGCCGCGCCATTCGCGCTTAATCCAGTTGGTCGGCACGTCGTAACGTAACCAATCCCTGGTGCGGCCAAGTATTTTGACATGCTCAGGACGTAAACCGACTTCTTCCATCAACTCGCGGTACATGGCTTGCTCCGGCGTCTCGCCGTGTTTAATACCGCCCTGTGGAAATTGCCAAGAATGCTCCCGAATACGTTTTCCCCAAAATACCTGATTACTGGCGTTGCATAAAATGATGCCTACATTAGGTCGATATCCATCGCGATCTAACATGATAAAAAGACCTTAAAAGTTTCACATCATTTTTTCATATTTCACCTTTTATTGATAGTGGCTATTCATTTTCATAAAGTCAGCTTACCTTGACGCTGTTTGTCACGGACGCTTATACTTTCGAGTCAACCACAAACCGTAACGCCACGTTTTCATTACGTCACCAAAATCCAACGATAAATCCTTGAAATCAAAATTCTTCATACTCGCCTGCCTCATTGCACTGCTTGGCTTATCAAAAGCAAGTTTTGCAAATGGATATGCGTACATCACCAATCAAGGCAGTCATGACGTCAGCGTCATCGACCTCGCCAGTAACGAAGTGATCGCATCCATCGCTGTAGGCAAAGGACCCGTTGGCGTGGTTGTATCAAAAGAAATTCAGCGTGTGTTTGTCTCCAATGTAGAGAGTCAATCCATCTCGGTCATTGATAGTACGAACAACACGGTATTGGAAGAAATAAAACTGCACGGCTCTCCTGTCGCCATCACGATCGCTCCTGATGGAACAGTTCTCTATGTCGCAGACTGGTATCTGGATACGATTATCGCCATCGACACCAGTGATTTCGAGAAACAACGCAGGGTAAGCATAGGCAAAGCACCAGCCGGCCTCGCCATCAGCCCGGATGGTAAAACCCTTTACGTCACGAACCGTGACAGCAATGATATAGGCGTCATCGACACCCAGACTTTCACGGTAAAGTCCCGCATCCCGGCCGGCTTTCATCCTTTTGGCATCCGCATAAGCCCGGATGGCCAGCATCTGTATGCGGTTAATGTCTACGAAGACACTGTTTCCGCCATTCACCTGGCCACTGGAAAATCCGAGAAGATCAAGGTGGGTATACGCCCATACTGCGCTGCCATCAGCCCGGACAATAAAACGATCTTTGTCACCAACACGCAAGACGATAGTGTTTCGGTGATTGATGCTGCATCCAATCAGGTGATTGCCACTATTAATGTCGGCGGCTTCCCTGAAGGGATAGATTTTGACGCTGCAACACAGCGCGTATATGTCGCCAGTTGGTCGGACGACTCAGTCACAGTGATCGATGCAAAAACCCACAAAGTCATCAATACCATCAGCACAGGTCAACAAAGTCGCGCATTCGGGCGTTTTATACTGAACTGAACAAGCTGTAACAGAAATTCCAATAGCACCATCGTGGATAAGTAGTCGTTTTTGTTGTTTTAATAATAGGAATGGAGAAACTCGTATGAAAAAGATGTTCGCACTACTTGCACTTGCCATCTTGCCGCTCACTGCCGTAGCGCATGGCCCTTCGCCACAAAAAGTGGATAAATCCATTGTGATCAAGGCCGAGCCTGAAAAAGTCTGGGCCATCGTCAAAGACTTTGGCGGCATCCATAAATGGCACCCTGGCGTTGCCAGCACCAAAGTAGAAAAAAAGGGTAACGATACTTTCCGCACGCTGACCTTGAAATCTGGCGGCACTGTTTATAACAAATTGCGTAGTGCCGATGATGCAGACATGAAAATGCGTTATGAAATCGTTGAAGGCGATATACCTGTAGCAGACTACAACGCATTCATGACGGTCAAACCAGGCCCGAACGCTGGCGAAAGCACAGTGAACTGGGTTGGTCGCTTCTACCGCGTCTACAAACTCAATCCACCGATTCCTGAAGGCCAGGATGATGCATCCGCACTGAATGCGGTCACTGGCATGTACGATGCCGGCCTGGAAGGCTTGAAGAAATTCGCAGAAGGCAAATAACAGGCTTGCAACACCGCCAAACAAAAAGCCCCGAACGCGGGGCTTTTTGTTATTTATACTCATTGGTGCACAATGCGGCATCAAGCCCGGCAACTGACATATTTCATACATCCCCACCCAAATACTGACAAAATTTGTCAGTATTTGATTTACCCACAATCTAAACAGTTTCTTTTTTCAGGCCGCACGCTATGCTTTATCTCATGAGCGGAATGTAAAAGTGTTGTTGGCATAGCTCTTGCTGCCACTTTAACTACGTTGCACCTATCTTTCGCTCCAGGCTTTATTAGTGTGCAGCAACAAACTTAAACATTACTAAAGGGGTATTTAACATGAAACAAGTTCAAAAAGGTTTTACCTTGATCGAACTGATGATCGTGGTTGCGATTATCGGTATTCTGGCTGCAGTAGCATTGCCGGCTTATCAAAATTACACCATCAAATCAGCTAACCGCGCCTGCTTGGCCGAAGCCAAGGCATACTACAACACTGTTCTGGCCGATCTCAACGATGACCGCACCCCTGTCGCTCCACGTGATGGAGCCTGCACCGGCACGGCCTCCGGTGTCGCCATGACTCTTGCCACCTTAGGAACTGCTACTGCTACTGCTAGAACGCCTGGCGATGCCGCAGTCTCCTGCGATCTGGCAAACGGTAACCAATGCACCTATACCTCAGCTTCGAGCAACTAATCAGCGGAGCTATCTATCTGCGCCACTCAGTGGTTTGATTACCACTCATGCCATATAAGGATTGCCCCGCTAGTCGGGGCATCCTTATATGGGGCAGGTATTGGAGGGTATATGCACAAAAACCAAGGCTTTACTCTGATCGAACTGATGATAGTGGTGGTTATTATCGGTATTCTGGCGGCTACTGCCCTTCCGGCTTACCAGAATTACACCGTTCGCAGCGCTGAACGCGCCTGCCTGATGGAAACTCGTGCTTATGCTACAACGCTGACAGTCTGGTTACATGGTGGGGCTGTAGCAGTTGAGCTACCAGCTACGCCGACAGGCGGGGCTTGTTCCAATTTTTCTGGCGGTGAGTCAGGCGCTGCTTTGGGAACACCTTTAGTAGGTACGCCGCGTCCTCCGGGGATTGCTACGCAATCAGTGCCCTTACATTAGACAGCAGTCACTTCACAGTATGACGGATTATTAACTCCGACTTTGTAGAATGGATCACAATAGAATCAATGGAGTCAGAGTCGGCCTAGCATTTAAATAGCCTCCACTTTACTTACTTCCATCTGTTGCAATACTCAGGCTAGAAAATAATCCCTGATCAGTTAATTCCAATTGTCATGGTTAGCAAAAGCTAAGTTATTTCTCCGATCAAATAATTAAGATAATGCTTTTGTTGAGATTGCCTCAAGACTGCCACAACCCGCTTTTGAGAAACATGCATCTTCCATTGGCGTTAAATTTCTTTCTTCCTGCAAAAATCTCTCCAAGCAGCAGCATCGCTGCTGACCTTTCAGGGTAGACCGCTCAGTAGAACTTCGAGTACAAGTCAGATGCAGAACTCATAATCTATATATTAATACGCTCAAGCATCAGCTTTTTGGTAAATATAGATAACAAAAAATCCATCTTTTGCATCATGCTACTCGGCTTGAGCGCGTGCCGCCATCAAGCACGAAAACTTTCAGCCCGTGTTCTACCAGAATAAATGCAGCGGCAGAGCTACGGCGGCCAGTCTGACAATAAACAATATAGGTTTTTTCTTGGTCTAGCATTTCAGCGCGTTGTCGGATTTCATTCAAGGGGCTGCTGATTGCTCCAGGTAAATGGTCAAAAGAGAACTCTGATGGGAAGCGCACATCCAACCACACGGCGCCATCAGCAACCATCTGCTTGGCCATCGTAATATCGATATGGCTGATAAGCGGCGCTTTTAATAACTCGATAAAATCAGTTTTGTTCAGCCTTAACAACACGCCATCGGTTTTCATGGTAATCGTAGCGTTACGCTTGTTATCGGAAACCAAGGCTTCTTCACCAAAAGCATCCCCCTCACTCAACTCAGCCAGCACTGTCGCTGGTTTGTTTGCATCTACCACGCGGCTTACAACAGCAGCACCTTGTTCAATCAGGTAGTAATAGTCACCCTCTGCGCCTTGTGTGATGATGACCTGCCCGGCTTTGACTGAGATAGGCGCCATGCGCTTGAACATCTCTTCGATATTGGCGCTAGGCAAACGACTGAATACGCCGCTCTGCAATTTACTTGCGCTGAAAGCTGAAGTGTCCTGCATCCATTCACTGGCAACCCGTTTCAGTGACGCTTCATTTGCCTTGCTTTGTTTTGCGGCTGGTTCACTCCCTGATAACTGATCCCATGTCATCATGATGTCCAGCAAATCGGCATCGATCCGCAAAATCTCAATGTCCGTGATAGCAATCGTATCCTGTAGCTGAACCTTGCCGTTATCCACGGGATGGCTGGCGGCCTCGGTGCCACCTCGCAGGATCTTTTTTGTGCCGTCTGCGAAACGCAGGCCGAGATCGCCTTTCAGCAAATAGAGTGCCTGCGCAGCTTTTGTTATATTCATGCGCAATGGGTCAAGGTCTTTGCTCACTGCCTCGACAAAACACAAGCCCGCAAGCTCTTTTAGCCTGCCGGGAGAGAGCACCGCAACCGGTGCCAATTTCATGAGTTGTGAGATATCAGGTGATGACATTGGAACTGTTCCTGCCAAGTTTAAATTTTTGAAACATATAACTCAGATTACTTTGTACTGGAGCCGGCTATAACTCGAAGATATGTCCGTTATATAAAGGTCTTGCGTTGAATTTGTATGCGTCGCTATCTACCTCCCGCATGATGATTTCCCCCTCACCGGGTTTAAGGTGAGTAATGTAAATGCGCGGCAGCGGGGAATGCTCCAGTTTACCCAATTCATCAATCAGCATCGATGGGCATAAATGCTTGGATAGTTTTGCCAGTTCGATTTCTGCATTGCTGAAAGCCGTCTCGATAATCAGGTATTTCAGATTCCTGATGCGGTTCACTTGCGGCCAAAGTGCATCGCACACCGTGGTATCGCCAGTGAATACCATGCTGGAATCAGGCCCTTCAAGATGAAAACCAATGGCCGGTACCACATGATTAGCAGGCACGGGAGTGAATTGACGCTCACCCAAGGTAACAGTCTCCCCGATACGGATTTCTTTCCAGACAAGCAGGGGGCGATCTTCTGTCGGGATAACGGTGAAATCCGGCCATATTTTCCAGTTAAACAGGTGGTCTTTTAAGATTTTCCAGGTTTCAGCAGTGGCATATATAAAGATAGGTGCTTCTCGAAAGCCCAGCACGGTATCTGCCAGCAATGGAATCGATGTGACGTGGTCCAGATGCGAATGCGTGATGAAAATGTGATCGATTTTAAGGTATTGCTCGATAGACAAATCGCCAACGCCCGTTCCGGCATCCAGCAGGATATCGTCATCAATCAGAAAACTTGTTGTCCTTAAGGTGCCGCCAATGCCACCGCTACAGCCTAATACTTTTATCCTCATGCTGACTCCTGATTATTTGGTCTGGAAGGTGAATGCACCATCCCAGTCGGCACCTGGTGGATTTTGACGATAATACGCAATACGTTCTATATACATACGATATAAATGGCGATCTGAATGCATCTGTTGCAGGTTGATGAACTGCATCTCTGCAATATCCCAATTCTGCGCGCGATATAGTTTGAGCGTCTCGCGATAGAGCTTGAGTTCGTCTTTGATCGACTTGTCTTCTTTGCCGAGTTCGCACACAGGCTCATAAATCGCTACCGGCCTGTCCTTGCCTTTCACCCGAACGATGTCGAGTTCCCGGTACAAATACTCTGGCGCTTTCTCTTTTGTGAATTCACTGACAATGATATAAACCCCGTAGTTTTTGGTGAGCCCTTCGAGGCGCGAGCCAAGATTGACCGCGTCGCCCATGACCGTATACGCCATACGGAATTCCGAGCCCATATTGCCAACTGTCATCTCGCCAGTATTCAAGCCTACGCCGATTTTAATCTCTGGCCAGCCCTTGGCTTTGAATTGTTCTTGCAGACTGGTCATACCGGCAACCATTTCCAGACCGGCTTTCACGGCACGGGAAGCATGCAGCGAATCTGCCAATGGTGCCCCCCAGAAGGCCATAATGGCATCGCCCATATATTTGTCGATTGTTCCACGATTATGATGAATTATTTGCGTCATTGGTGTCAGGAACTCGTTCATCAACTGTGTGAGTTGTTTAGGGTCCAGACCTTCAGAAATGGTGGTGAACCCTCTCACATCAGAAAACAGAACAGTCAGTTCGCGGCTTTCTCCCTCCAGATTAATAACTTCAGGGTTCTTTGCCATTTCATCAACCAGCTCCGGCGGTACATACTGACCAAACAACCCGGCCAATTGACGCTTACCGCGTGATTCGACAAAAAACCCATACGACATATTGAGTACGTATATCACCATAATCAAAAGCAAGCTTGATGCCAGCGGCAAGACAAGATTACCCGTTTGCCAAACGATGAGATTGAATGCCACAGAACACACGAGCACACCAATAGTCAATGCCGTCGCCCATAGTGGCGTGAGAACAGGCAACAACAGGGCAAGCAAGAGGCCGATCAATAACAGCAGCAAGAACTCTGCACCCAGCGTGTAGGCTGGCCGTTGTTTGATATTCTGGTCCAGAATGCCCGCTATCATATTGGCGTGGATTTCGACCCCCGCGTAAACATTCTGCACTGGCGTCGCACGCAAATCCATCAGACCCGGGGCTGTTGTGCCGATCAGCACGATGCGATCCTTAAGCGCATCTTCAGAGGCTTTACCACTTAACACATCCGTTGCCGACACATAAGGAAAGCTGCCCTGCAATCCGCGATATGGAATCAGGGCTGATACTTTGGCATCGACAGGAATACGTTTGTCGCCCAACTTCAACCATTCCAGGCCTGTGTATTGTTTACCCACGCCCAGACCCTCAGCAAACCCGGCTTCCAACTTCGGGCTATTTAAAGCGATGCGTGCAACAGCAACAGAAAGCGCCTCATAGATGTTGCCGTCAAGATTCACCACTACAGGCACCCTGCGCGAGATACCGTCTTCATCCGGGTCAGGATTGAAATGCCCGGCTGCCATCGCGTTCTGCTGCAACACTGGCAAGTTGGCACCGTATCCGGTCGCTTCCATAAAGGGAATGCTTTTCCCCTTGAAACTGCCCTCTACAAAAGACGGCTCCGGCAGAACGCCCACCCTGCCATCCTTGTTATCGTCACGACGGAAGTAATATCCAAGCACTACATTGCGACCAGCCATACTTTTGGCAAACAATTGGTCATAGTCCAATTGTGGTCGCAACTGCTCGACTATCTGGCCAAATTCATCAGATTTCAGATAGTTTTGCTGGATGTCCTGAAGACTTCTGAGGCCGGAACTTTCGTCTTTTTCGGCAAAAACCACGTCAAAACCCAGCACATTGATCTTGTAATCATCAAAGAGCTTATCCACCAACTGAGCCAGCTTGTTTCTACCCCATGGCCAGCGGCCTTGCTCTTGCAGACTTTTCTCGTCAATATCGACAATGACGATGCGCTGATCTATCGTGCCCGGCATCATGAGGTTCAAGCGCACATCGTAAGTGAAGTTTTCAAGCCTATTGACGAATCCCAGCTGAAATGTGCCGGTAGCATGCAGCAATAGTAGAATGACAACGCCCAGGCTAAGGGCGACACGAACGGTGTGACGAGAGATTAACTCGGGAAGATTCATATCATGTGATGATTATTGTTGTAATGATGTTGTTGTAATTCCCTGATTTACTTGAAGCATATCGCATAATTTAGGCATTTAACAGCATCAGGTTTTAGTGTTTACCACCATTCTTAAAATTAGATTTTGAATTCACTGATTTCATCCAATAGAAAGCACCATGTTAGAAACCCTGGAACTTTGTAGCACCGACGAAATAGAGGCCAGCATTATCTGGCTCCACGGCTTAGGTGCTGACGGTTATGATTTTGAACCGATCGTAGCCGCACTTGATCTACCTAAGGTACGCTTTATTCTGCCGCATGCGCCCTATCGTGCAGTCACCATCAACAATGGTTATGAAATGCGCGCATGGTACGATCTTTATGGCCTAACCCTGGATAGCCAGCAAGATGAATTGGGCATTCGGCAAAGTCAGATTGAAATTGAAGCGCTCATTGCAGCAGAGAAAGCCAGGGGTATTGATGCCAGGCGAATCGTGCTGGCCGGTTTCTCACAAGGCGGCGCAATTGCTTTGCACACGGCATTACGGCATAAAGAGCGCCTTGCCGGCGTGTTGGCGCTTTCAACTTACTTACCGCTCAAATCGCATCTGCTGGACGAGGCGCATGCGGCAAATCGTGATGTACCGATTTTTATGGCGCATGGCAGTTTCGACACTGTCATCACGCCAGAAATTGCCAGGGTATCTGCACAGCTGCTCACGCAGAACGAGTATCCGCTGGTATGGCATGAATATCCCATGGCGCATAGTGTAAGCAACGAAGAAATCGCAGATATCCGCTTATTTCTGCAGTCGATTTTAAGGATTTAGTGTCACCAGCATTTCTCCAAAACGAGCTAACAGCGTAAACTATCGACTTATCAGCTACCAACTGGAATGCAACGATTTGACTACATGCTTTCGGGATGAATGTTCATCGTGCATTTCAAGAGACCATTGCAATGACTAAACAAAAAGAGCCCCAGCAGAGCTTTGAAAATGCACTAAAAGATCTTGAGGCGATTGTCGCGCAAATGGAAACAGGCCAGTTACCTCTTGAACAATCACTGCAGGCATACCAGCGCGGCAGTGAGTTGTTGCAGTTCTGCCAGAAATCCTTGGCGGATATCGAACAACAAGTCCGCCTATTGAACGAAAACAACACCCTTCAAACATACAAAGATGAATGATTTTCAAGTTTGGGCCACGCAGATTCAGCAGCGTACAGAATCTGCCCTGGATAATTTTTTGCCTGCCAGCGATATCGCTCCCCAAAAACTGCATGAGGCCATGCGCTATTCCGTGATGGGTGGCGGCAAACGCGTACGCGCCTTACTGGCACATGCCGCCGCCGAACTGTGTGCAGCAGACGCAGAAAAAGTCGACTTTGCAGCAGGTGCGGTTGAACTCATTCATGCGTATTCGCTAGTACATGACGATATGCCTTGCATGGATGATGATGATTTGCGCAGAGGCAAGCCTTCCTGTCACAAACGATACGATGATGCCACTGCACTGCTGGTCGGAGATGCCTTGCAAAGCCTGGCCTTTCAGCTCCTGTCACATCCCAAATTATGTAAAAAACCTGAACTGCAACTAGACATGCTGCATCTTCTTGCAGTGGCAAGCGGATCAAGAGGAATGGCAGGCGGGCAGGCGATCGACCTTGCAAGTGTCGGTCAGTCACTAAATCAGACTGAACTTGAATACATGCATATCCATAAAACCGGCGCATTGATTCGAGCAGCCGCATTGCTTGGGGCTCATTGTGCAGAAGATATCTCACCAGAAAAGCTCAAGGCGATTGACCATTATGCACAATCCATCGGCCTGGCATTCCAGGTGGTCGACGATATCCTGGATTCAGAAGCAGATACAGCGACACTGGGAAAAACAGCAGGCAAGGATGCACAAAGCAACAAACCGACATATGTCACGATACTGGGCCTGTCACGCGCAAAATCACTAGCTAAAGAGCTTTACGACAATGCCATTGGGCATGTATCGTCTTATGGAAGTGAAGCAAAACGTTTAGTTCAACTCGCCGACTTCATCACACATCGCAGCTTTTAAAATTATCTAATAAGCAACAGCCAACCCGTTTATGTATGCATTATTAAATACCATCGACTCTCCTCAGCAACTCAGAAAACTGGAGCGTAAACAACTGCCGGAACTGGCAAATCAGTTGCGTGCTTTTCTGATCGAAAGTGTCTCACAAACGGGCGGCCATCTCTCATCAAACCTCGGTGTGGTTGAATTAACGATTGCCTTGCATTATGTATACAACACACCGGACGACAGGCTGGTCTGGGATGTCGGCCATCAGACCTATCCGCACAAGATTCTGACCGGCCGGCGCGAAGCCATGAGTGCCCTGCGCAAGCCAAATGGCATTGCAGGCTTCCCCCGTCGCTGTGAGAGCGAGTATGACACCTTCGGCACAGGCCACTCCAGCACGTCGATTTCAGCAGCCCTGGGTATGGCAGTAGCTGCCCAGCAGCAAGGTTTGGAGCGTCGTGCTGTCGCCATTATCGGCGACGGTGCAATGACGGCCGGCATGGCATTCGAAGCATTGAATAATGCAGGCGCCATGGATGCCAACCTGCTGGTGATTCTGAACGATAACGACATGTCGATTTCACCGAATGTAGGTGCGCTCAATCACTACCTGGCCAAGCTGTTATCTGGCAAGTTGTACGACAGAATGTGGCGTTCCGGCGAAAAGGTCTTGCGTGCCGTTCCTCCTGTGCTTGAATTTGCCAAGCGCGCGGAAGAACATGTCAAAGGCATGATGACGCCAAGCACCTTGTTTGAGGAATTCGGTTTCAATTACATCGGCCCGATCGATGGCCATGATCTCGACACCCTGGTCGCGACACTGCACAACATTCGCCATCTTAAAGGCCCGCAATTCTTGCATGTAGTCACGCAGAAAGGCCACGGCTACCAGCCCGCAGAAGATAATCCCGGAAAGTACCATGGCGTCGGGAAGTTCGATCCCAGCAATGGAGACTCCGTTGCCTCGGCCAGTAAAAAGACCTACACCCAGGTCTTTGGTGAATGGCTGGTAGACATGGCGGATCAGGATGAACGCCTGATCGGTATCACGCCGGCCATGAGCGATGGCTCAGGCTTGAATGCCTTTGCCGAGAAACATCCGACACGCTTCTTTGATGTCGGTATCGCTGAACAGCATGCACTGACCTTTGCAGCCGGCATGGCTTGCGATGGCTTGAAACCTGTGGTGGCAATTTACTCAACGTTTCTGCAACGTGCCTACGACCAGCTGATACACGATATCGCGCTGCAGAACCTGCCAGTGGTATTTGCCATTGACCGTGCCGGCCTGGTCGGCGCAGATGGCCCCACGCATGCGGGCAGCTTCGATTTGAGCTATTTGCGTTGCATCCCCAACATGGTAGTGATGACGCCGAGCGACGAAAACGAATGCCGCCAGATGCTATACACAGCCTATCAATATAACGGCCCCAGTGCTGTCAGATATCCTCGCGGCAGCGGTGCTGGCGTTCCCACTCAAACACAAATGTCAGCATTGGCTATAGGTCGCGGCTTGATCCGCCGCGAAGGCAAAAAAGTCGCCATCCTGGCATTCGGCAGCATGCTGTTTCCGGCACTCGAGGCTGCCGAGAAACTGGATACCACAGTCGCAGACATGCGTTTCGTCAAGCCGCTGGATATCGACTTGATCAAAGACCTGGCCAGCAGGCATGAACTGATTGTGACGATAGAAGAAAACGCGGTTAGCGGTGGTGCCGGCGCTGCCGTCATGGAGGCGCTGCAGGCCATGAATATTTCGATTGCCAACTTGTGCCTTGGCTTGCCTGACGAATTCATCGAACATGGCGTGCATGAAACCATGTTAGCGCATTGCGGTCTCAACGCTGATGGCATCATTGCCGCCATTGAGAAAAAATTAACCTAGTGTTACACTCAAGTATTATTTAAGAACACACATCGAGACGAGAAGCTCATGAACCAGCCTGCCATATCCACGATCGAGGACGTACAGAACACGCCCGACATTCGCCATCTTGCCATTGATAAAGTTGGCATCAAATCCATACGACATCCGGTCAAAGTCAAGGACAAGACAGGCGGCGTGCAGCATACCGTCGCCATGTTCAACATGTACGTACATTTGCCGCATAACTTCAAGGGTACCCATATGTCCCGTTTTGTTGAGATCCTCAACATGAACGAGCGTGAGATATCCATCGAGTCTTTCGAGACCATTCTGCGCGAGATGGTAAAACGCCTGGAAGCCGAGTCTGGCCATGTGGAAATGACATTCCCCTACTTCGTCAACAAAGCCGCCCCTATTTCTGGCGTACAAAGCTTGTTGGATTATGAAGTGACATTTGTGGGTGAAATAAAGGATGGCGAATTCAATATCACCGTCAAGGTACTAGTGCCTGTCACCAGCCTATGCCCTTGCTCAAAGAAAATCTCTAGCTACGGAGCACATAATCAGCGTTCCCACGTTACAGTGACGGCGCTGATCAACGACTTTATCTGGGTTGAGGATTTAATCAGCCTGGTTGAAGAGCAAGCTTCATGTCAGCTATATGGGTTGCTCAAGCGTCCTGATGAAAAGTATGTCACTGAGCGCGCTTACGACAATCCGAAGTTTGTTGAAGACATGGTGCGTGATGTCGCGGCACAGCTTAATGCGGAATCAAGAATCGATGCCTACGTTGTCGAGTCGGAGAACTTTGAATCAATTCACAACCACTCCGCATACGCGCTTATCGAGCGCGACAAACGCAAAGCCGCATAAATCCTAGTATTTCTTGATCAACGTGAGGGCAATGCCCTCACGTTTCATTTCCAGTCTATTCAATGCACTCATCCCAAGCAATGCCACGGATGGCGAACTGCCTTCCAGCACCACGGCATCAACCTGATGCAGCACCACTGTACCGAGCTTAAGCGTATTGACCACAACCCGATAGGCTGACACATTGCCACTGGCCGTATGCACGGGTACCTGCACCCCTTTTGTATAGTCAATCCCGGCTCTTCTGGCATCCGCACTGTTCATGGCAATTGAGGTAGCACCAGTATCTACAATAAACTTCAACGGCACTCCGTTGATTTGACCATCGACCAGATGGTGGCCCGCTGAATTGGCGTACAGGGTCACGCTGGTTGGCTGATCACTAGCACCGCCGCCCACCGAGACAGCCTGGCCCATAGCCAGTTCACGACGCTTACCTTCAATCTCTAAAACAGCCTTTTGACTATCTGCGGAAATGAGCTTCACACCCTCGACCGAGCTTTGCCCTGCAGACAGGGTCCTCGGTTTGCCGTTGTTAATGACCAGCACGGCCTTGCCGGTAAAAAGCCCGACTACGTTTACCTGTGTGTCTGCTGCCACCGGTTTGGCAGTGAGCGAGAACAGAACGGCACAACTGAGTATTAATAGATTACGCATTAGTTAAGACCGTATCAGATTAAGTCTTAGCATGACCAGTTTTCAGCCAAAGCGCAACCACCAGAAAACCAATAAGCGGGTAGATAGCCGTTAACAGAAAAGTCGTCTCGCCGCCCAGGTACTGTAGCGCATACCCGCCTGAAATACCTCCGATAGTTCCCCCTACACCATAGCCTACACTGCTATAGATCGCCTGGCCTTTTGCCTGATGCTTACCCCTGAAATACTGCTGCACTATCGCCACGGAAGCCACATGAAAACTGCCGAAGGTCGCTGCGTGCAGTGTTTGGGCCAACAACAGTATCCACAAGGAGGAAGTGCCCAGGCCAATCATCGAGAACCGCAGCACTGCCAGCATCAAACTTAGTAAAAGAATCTGCTTGAGACTGAATCTCGCAGTGAGTTTCGGCATCACCACAAACATGAGTATTTCGCATACCACCCCCACTGCCCAGAGAATACCGATCAAGGTTTTACTGTAGCCGCGCTCTTCAAGGAAAATGGAGAAAAAGCTGTAGTAAACGCTGTGGGCGCTAACCATCAAACAACATCCGATCAACAATGAAAGTACTTCAGGTCGCATGACGATCTTCCATACCGAAAGGTGATCGGTATGATGCGCAGGCACATGCGGTTCGGGAATTTTAAACGCCAGCAAAAACAGGGTCGCCTGTATCGCCAGCAAGCACCACAACAGGCTGTCGATCTCAGAATAATCAAGCAGTACGCCGAGCCCGAGAACAGCCACGATAAACCCGATCGAACCCCATACACGAATACGGCTATAAGGCTGATTCGCTGGCTCGATATGCGCCATAGTGACGGCTTCAGCCAAAGGCAGGGTCGAGCTGGTGAAGATACTAAGCGCCGCCATGACAAAGAACAGCCAGACAAAACTAGTGCCAAAAAATACACCTATATATCCAAGGAGGCCGAGCAGGGCCGTCAGTTTTATCCACGCGACGCGACGGTTGGTTTTATCTGCCAGCCACCCCCAAAAGCTTGGAGAGAAAATCCGGCTTACCTGAAACAGCGAGAGCAGGATACCGATCTCAACCGCTGAGAAATTGACTGACTTCAGGTATAAGCCCCAGTACGGCACAAAAGCGCCGACGAACATGTAGTAAGTGAAGTAAAAACTGGAAAGTCGCCAATACGGGAATCGTTGCATATTGGCGACTGTTTAGATGCTATTGGGAATGAATGCGGGAATTAAATCTTCGGTGTGTGACAAACAACATCACCACATTGGGCACGGTGACGCAATGCATGGTCAATCAACACCAGAGCCAGCATCGCCTCGGCAATCGGCGTAGCACGCACACCAACGCAAGGATCATGACGACCCGTGGTTTGCATGGTTACGGCCTTGCCTTCTTTGTCGATGGAACGGCGTTCCTGCGGGATGCTGGAAGTAGGCTTTAAAGCGATATGCACTTCGATATCCTGTCCTGTCGAAATACCTCCGAGTAAACCGCCGGCATGGTTGGTAACAAAGCCCTCGGGAGTCATTTCATCACTATGAACGGAACCTCGCTGGGCAATACTGCCAAAACCTGCGCCAATCTCAATGCCTTTGACCGCATTGATCCCCATCATGGCATAAGCAATCTCGGCATCCAGCCTGTCGTAAACCGGTTCGCCCCAACCTACTGGTACGCCTTGCGCGATGATGGAGATACGCGCGCCGACCGAATCACGTTCATTACGGATATTATCGAGATAAGCTTCCAGCTCAGGGATGATGTCGCGATTTGGCGAAAAGAACGGATTTTCATTCACCGCATCCCATGTCTGAAACGGAATCGAGATTTCACCCAACTGGCTCATATAGCCACGGATCTCTACACCATAACGCTGCTTCAACCACTTCTTGGCAATCGCACCAGCAGCTACCCTGACCGCCGTCTCACGCGCACTTGAGCGCCCACCGCCTCGATAGTCACGAATGCCATATTTTTGCCAATAGGTGTAATCAGCATGGCCCGGGCGGAATGTCTCGGCTATTTTTCCATAATCCTGGCTACGCTGATCCTGGTTGCGAATCAGAAAACCGATGGGAGCACCTGTGGTCTTGCCTTCGAAGACACCAGAGAGAATCTCGACTGTATCCGGCTCTTTACGCTGAGTCACATGACGCGACGTCCCTGGTTTACGGCGATCCAGCTCGGCTTGCAAGTCTTCTTCACTCAACTCCAGGCCAGGCGGACAGCCATCAACAATACCACCGATGCCGGGGCCATGAGATTCACCAAATGAAGTAAGGGTAAACAGGGTACCTATGGTATTACCGGACATGAATTCGTCTTTTTGTCATCTTATTGAATGTTCTGATTTTATCATAAGCATTAGCCGCACTCTGCCTGGCTTTAAACTCGCAGCGCTCATTAATCCCGCTAGGCCTTCAGCCCTTCAATCCAGCGCTCATACACCCCTTGCGAGACTTGGTTTAACTTAAGGACACGCTCAGACAATACTTGCTGCATATCCGCCACCGACTGCACACCGGGGCTGGAAATCGCACCTTGTACTTCATCCGCGCCGACTTCGCACCAGACCTTGACCATGTCACAGGTCATCTCTATGTGGCATTGAAATGCCAAGTGTTTACCGATCGAATAAGCCTGGTTCTGGCAATAAGCACTAGAAAGCAAGTGTGTAGCACCTTCTGGTAGTGCAAAGGTTTCCCCATGCCAGTGAAACGCATCGAACTTGTCTATCGCACCAAACCATTTTTGCGCTTCTGCATTAGGTGTTACGGCAACTGCACCCCAGCCTATTTCCTTGACCTGGTTTTTACTCACAGGAGCACCTAGAGCTTTACTGATCAACTGACCGCCAAGGCAATGCCCAAGCAAGGGGACGTCTCTTTGCATCGCATCCAGGGTCAGCGCCAGCAAAGGTTGAATCCAGGGCAAGTCATCATTGACGCTCATGGGGCCGCCCATCAGGACCATGCCGCTATATGCTTCCATACTTTCAGGCAGCGCATCACCCTGATCGATCCTTATCATCTGCCATGGAATCTTTTTTTCTGTCAAAAAAGCGCCAAGGTAGCCGGCCCCTTCAGTCAGCGCATGTCGAAAAATAACAACTGGCTTCATCACATCCCCATCATGACTATTTAAACTTTTTCCATTCGCCTGACGGCAACTCATCCAAAGTGTAAGTACCTATGGCATATCGAATCAGACGCAAGGTAGGAAACCCGATTTTAGCCGTCATACGTCTCACTTGGCGATTTTTTCCTTCAGAAATCCTGATTTCCAGCCATGTAGTCGGAATGGCTTTGCGCTCCCGAACAGGCGGCACTCTAGGCCACAGAATGACCGGCTCGTCCATCAACCTGGCTTGGGCTGGCTGTGTGATGAAATCACCAAGGTCCACCCCATCTCTCAAAGTCTGCAAAGCCTCGTCAGTAGGTGTGCCTTCCACCTGAACCCAATAAGTCTTTAATTCTTTATGCTTTGGATGCGATAGACGATGCTGTATAGCACCATCATCGGTTAAAATGAGCAAACCCTCACTGTCCGTATCGAGCCTTCCCGCAGGATAAACATCTGCTATCGGGATGTAATCTTTGAGCGTGGGGTGCTTTTCGTGTGCACTGAACTGGCAAATAACGCCATACGGCTTGTTAAACAAAATCAGCATTTTCGGGATGAATCCATGACCACAAAAATTAGTGTGCCTAAAAAGGGCGAAAAAATTAGCGTTAACGCTGACAACTCACTCAATGTACCTGACCATCCGATTATCCCATTTATTGAAGGCGATGGTATCGGTGTCGATATCACCCCACCCATGATCAAAGTAGTCGATGCCGCGGTCAATAAAGCCTATGACGGCAAACGTGCAATTTCCTGGATGGAAGTCTATGCCGGTGAAAAAGCCACCAAAATCTATGGTGCGAATGAATGGCTACCGGATGAAACCATGCAAGCCGTCAAAGATTATGTCATCTCGATCAAGGGCCCTCTGACGACGCCGGTCGGCGGCGGCATCCGTTCCCTGAACGTCGCACTACGCCAGGAACTCGACCTCTATGTTTGCCTGCGTCCGGTACAATATTTTACTGGCGTCCCTAGTCCGGTGAAACATCCAGAAAAAACCGACATGGTCATCTTCCGTGAGAATACCGAAGATATCTATGCTGGCATTGAGTGGGCTGCGGGTACGGATGAAGTTAAAAAAGTCATCAACTTCCTCAGTGATATGGGTGTACGCAAGAAAATCCGCTTCCCTGAATCCTCGGCCATAGGTATCAAGCCGGTTTCAGTCGATGGAAGCAAAAGACTGGTTCGCAAGGCCATTCAATATGCAATCGACAATAACCGCAAGTCGGTGACGATTGCCCATAAAGGCAACATCATGAAGTTCACTGAAGGTGGATTCAAAACCTGGGGTTACGAAGTCGCCAAGGAAGAATTCGGCGCAGTGGAAATTGATGGTGGCCCATGGTGCAAACTGCCCAATGGCTTATTAATCAAAGATTGCATCGCAGATGCATTCCTGCAGGAGATTCTGCTGCACCCGCAGGATTATGATGTGGTCGCTACGCTCAATCTGAACGGCGACTACATGTCAGACGCCTTGGCCGCACAAGTTGGTGGCATTGGAATTGCGCCTGGTGCCAATCTTTCGGATACCACCGCAATGTTTGAAGCGACGCACGGCACAGCACCGAAAATCGCCGGTCAGGATATCGCCAACCCCAGCTCGCTCATCCTCTCGGCTGAAATGATGTTGCGCCATCTGGGATGGGGTGAAGCAGCTGATCTGGTGATTCAGGGAGTGGCGAAGGCTATCGCGGCCAAACACGTGACACATGACTTCTCTTCACAAATGGAAGGCGCCACACAAGTAGGATCCTCACAATTCGGTGACGAGATTATTCACCACATGTAATCGGGGACATCCTTAAAGCAATATAAAACGGCCCTTAATGGGCCGTTTTAACAAAGTCTGTCTTGCGATCTAAGCTTAAGCTTTCTGAATATTAGAAGCTTGTTTGCCTTTGGGGCCCTCAGTGACATCGAATGTCACGCGCTGACCTTCCTTAAGACTCTTGTAGCCAGATTCTACAATCGCGGAGAAGTGTGCGAATAAATCGTCACCACCATCGTCCGGGGTAATAAAACCAAAACCTTTGGAATCATTGAACCACTTCACGGTACCTGTTGCCATTTAAAACTTCCTTACTAAATCCAAGGGGAGGCGTCCCCAAAAGTTTTTAATTCAAGAACTTAAGCCATTAGCGCTTGCTAAAATCACTTCGAATCAAAACGCCTGAACGGATTTTTACTTGCGTTATTTCAATAAGTCAAGAACTATTTATCAGATATTTATAAAGTTGTGACAAGTGCTGACGAAATCAACATAGGTCATGTGTCTTTACAAACAAATAACTAGCGTGCATCATCCATGTAACAGTTTAGGTTTTAGTAACAAAATTATTCATCAATCAAGCACAAAACCAAGAAATTAAAGACTAATGGCTACAGCGATTTCACCAATCAAACTAGGCGGGCTTGCCCGCATGCTTGTACAAGAAAAACTGCTGTCAGATGACGAAGCAAATGCCATTCAGTCATCAGCAAACACACAGAAAATCCCTTTCGTTAAACAACTTATCTCCAGCAAGAAACTGAGCGCACTGCAAGTTGCGGAGGCTGCATCGAACGCGTTCGGCTTCCCCTTGTTCGATCTGAATGCATTGAATGCCGACTATCTCCCAGCGAAGGGTATCGACGCCAAACTCATGCAAACAAGCCACGTGATGGCACTTCAGGGACGTGGCAACACGTTGTTTGTCGCACTCTCAGACCCAACCAACCTGCATGTTCTGGATGATGTGAAGTTCCAGACCGGGATGACGCTATCGCCGGTTGTTGTAGAAGATGACAAGCTTGGCAAATGGATTGAGAAAATTGCTGAAGCAAGCGATACAAGCCTGAGCTCTATCTCTGTTGATGAAGATTTCAACCTGGAGATGGAAGGAGACGACCAAGGACAGGAGGAAGCTCAAACCCTTGAAATCGACGATGCACCTGTTGTTAAGTATCTTCAGAAAATATTGATAGACGCCATCAACATGGGGGCATCCGATTTGCATTTTGAACCCTATGAAAAGTTCTATCGCATACGATACCGTGTCGACGGCATTTTGCGGGAGATTGCTCAACCCCCACTCGCGATTAAAGAAAAACTGGCTTCGCGGATTAAAGTCATTTCCAGCATGGATATCTCCGAAAAGCGCATCCCGCAAGATGGCCGCATGAAACTGGTGTTGTCAAAAACACGCACCATCGATTTTCGTGTCAGCACCTTACCCCTGATTCACGGCGAAAAAATTGTGATGCGTATCCTCGACCCATCCAGTGCAAAACTCGGGATCGAAGCATTGGGCTACGAGCCCGAGCAAAAAGAAGCACTGCTTGCAGCAGTCAGCCGGCCATACGGATTGGTGCTGGTGACGGGGCCGACCGGTTCGGGCAAAACCGTATCGCTTTACACCTGCCTCAACATTCTCAACGAACCTGGCGTCAATATATCTACGGCCGAAGATCCTGCCGAAATCCCGCTTGCAGGCATCAACCAGGTTAATGTGAATGACAAGCAAGGCTTAACATTCGCAGCTGCATTGAAATCATTTCTACGTCAGGATCCTGACGTCATCATGATTGGTGAGATTCGCGACCTGGAAACTGCCGATATGGCGATCAAGGCTGCATCGACCGGTCACATGGTGCTATCGACACTGCATACGAACGATGCCCCATCAACCCTGACCAGGTTGATGAACATGGGAGTTGCTCCTTTCAATATCGCTTCGGCAGTTTCACTGATCACAGCCCAGCGTCTGGCACGTAAACTATGCCCCAGCTGCAAAGTACCATTGGATGTTCCAAAAGAAGCCCTGCTGGGTGTCGGTTTCAAAGAAGAAGAAATTGATGGCAGCTGGCAACTTTACGGGCCGAAAGAAGGCGGTTGTGAACTTTGCAACGGCGGCTACAAAGGTCGTGTTGGCATCTACCAGGTAATGCCTGTGAGTGACGCGATGAGCCGTATCATCATGAAGAATGGAACAGCCCACGACATCGCAGACCAGGCACGTATTGAAGGTGTGAAAGATTTGCGACAATCCGGCCTGCTGAAAGTTAAGCAAGGCCTGACTTCAATTGCAGAAGTCGAAGCTGTTACGAACGAATAATCGGGGATCTAAAATATGGCAGCCAGCGCAACCAAGGAAGTTACCTACGTATGGGAGGGTACCGATAAAAAAGGTAAACGCATCAAGGGTGAAATGAGAGCGTCTGGAGATGCTTTCGTTAAAGCTACGCTTAGACGACAAGGCATTAATATCATCAAAGTATCAAAACAAAGCGGCTTCAAATCTGGCGGCAAAGTAACAGATAAAGATGTGGCGCTCTTTACACGCCAACTTGCAACAATGATGAAAGCCGGCGTGCCGCTGTTGCAAGCTTTTGATATCGTCGGTAAAGGCCACAACAATCCTGCCGTAGCAAAAATGCTGGGGGACATTAAGAGTGATGTCGAAACCGGTAGCAGCTTGAGTCAAGCCTTTCGCAAATATCCGCTCTATTTTGATGCGCTTTACTGCAATCTAGTTGGAGCTGGTGAACAAGCAGGTATTCTGGACTCGCTTCTGGACCGTCTTGCCACTTATAAAGAAAAGATTCTTGCTATCAAAGGCAAGATTAAATCGGCGCTGATGTATCCAATTTCTATTATCATTGTGGCTTTTGTTATTACTGCTGTCATCATGATTTTTGTAGTCCCCGCTTTTAAGGATCTCTTTGCAGGATTTGGCGCCGATCTACCAACACCCACATTAGTTGTAATGGCTATTTCCGATTTATTTGTTTCCTATTGGTGGGCGATATTTGGCTCGATTGGTGGTAGTGTTTGGTTCTTCCTATACACATGGAAAAGATCAGAAAAAATGCAATCAACCATGGATAGGCTGCTACTTAAATTGCCTATTTTTGGAAATCTGATCAGAATCGCAACCATTGCTCGTTTCGCAAGAACATTGTCAACTATGTTTGCAGCAGGCGTACCTTTGGTTGAAGCTTTGGACTCCGTCGCCGGTGCATCTGGTAATCGCGTATATTATGATGCCACCAAGAAAATCCAAAGCGAGATAAGCACAGGTACAAGCCTGACTGTCGCCATGCAGAACGCCGAAGTCTTTCCAAACATGGTTCTTCAAATGGTTGCCATTGGAGAAGAGTCTGGTGCCTTGGATTCTATGTTATCCAAAGTAGCTGACTTTTACGAAGCTGAAGTGGATGATGCCGTTGATGGCTTATCCAGTCTGATGGAACCGATTATCATGGTAGTTCTTGGTGTATTGATAGGCGGGTTGGTCATTGCTATGTACCTGCCAATCTTCAAAATGGGTCAAGTGGTTGGATAAGCTACTTCTTGCGCCCAGCTGCATTCAGTGCCTTTTCAATCTCGACAGCTGGATACGCACCAAGCATGCGCTTGCCATCTGCAAAAATGAGGGTTGGTGTGCTGGTCACACCTAGACTTTTACCCAGCGCTGCAAGGCTCTCAATCGGGTTGTCGCAACTTGTAGTGCCTTTAACCAGCTGATTGTTTAAAGCCCAGTCCATCCAGGATTTTGCACGGTCTGGTGAACACCAGATGGCCTTGGCTTTATCAGCCGCATCGGGATGTAGTTGCTCCAGCGGGTACAGGAATGTGTAGACTGTAATATCGGTAATTCCAGCCAGCTCTCTTTGTTCCAGACGCTTGCAGAATGGGCAGTCCGGATCGGAGAAAACCACCAGCTTACGGCTGCCATTCCCTCTCACCACCTTCACCGCCTGGTCCAAAGGTAACTTCGAGAAGTCCACCCTGGTCAATTCTTCCATGCGATCGCCGGTGACATTACGCTTGGTTTTCGATTCGATCAGTTTTCCTTCGGCAATCAAAAAAGTAAATTTTTCGTCGGTATAGATGATCTGCCCACCCATGAATACTTCATACAAGCCGCCAAACTGGGTTTTCTTGATGCTCTCTACCTGAATGTTCGGATAGGCTGATTCGATCGCTTTCTTCAGTGCGGTATCATCTGCGTAGGCACAACTTATCAAGAAAGTACTGACGAACAAACCAAGTAGTTTTTTTAGCATTTTTAAGGTCCTAATTTTTGAATAATGATTTAGCGTATTGCTTGTTGCATGAGATGTTTCTTAATCTTTGCCTGCTGGTTGGTCAGGTTCAGGCCCCAGTTTCTTATGTTCTTAACGATCTGATGCGTGTTCAGAAACAGTTCAGACAGGCCTCTAGTGACGGACTGCATCGCCATGATATCCGTCTTACGTGAACGTTCATATCGACGCAACAGCATCAAGTCGCCATATCGCTGCTGTTGATTCCGATTCTGCAAAGTATCAACCAGCGCTATGACATCACGGAATCCCAGGTTAACACCCTGCCCTGCGAGCGGATGTACCGTGTGGGCAGCATCGCCGACCAGGGCAAGCCTTGGCTGCACCAACATGTCTGCAGTTTGTTGCTTTAAGGGAAAAGCACGTGCTTCGGTCAATACTTTCAACCTTCCCAACTTCATGTCACCTCGTTGTTCCACTTTATCAGACAGCGATTCCGCTTTTAGTTCTAACAATTCCGTTGCAGACTCTTCATCTACAGACCAGACCATGGACATGCGATTGCCTGGCAAGGGCAAGAAAGCCAGGACGCCATCATGGCCGAACCACTGATACGCAACATGATGATGCGGAGTCTCAATCTCGAAGTTCGCGACCACCCCTTGTTGATGATAATCATGCGTAGTAACAGCAATGCCAGCCTGATTACGCAGCCAGGAGTTGGCGCCATCCGCAGCAACCAGCAGCTCAGCAGTGAGTTGCTGGCCAGCAAGCTGAATCTCTGCTTGCTGCGGGGTAAATATCGCAGCCGTTGGTGCAACGCCTATCATCAAATTAACACTGGAATCAACAAGCGCCGACATCAGGGCCGCTTCCAGATGATTGCTTTCGATAATAAAGCCTAGATTTTCAACGTTGGCTTCTGTCGCATCAAATTCCAGATGGCTGGCAGCATCACCAAATATTTGCATCTGTGCAATTGGACAAACACGATTTGTATCCAGTCGCTGCCATACCCCCATGGATGCCATCCAGTCAGCGTTAGCTGGACTAATGGCATATATACGGCTATCCCAGGTATCTTCGGCAGGCTTGCTTTTGATCAGATCAGGCTGAGGCTTGGTCTCGAGCAGGCCGACGGACATTCCCTTTTGGCTGAGTGCCAATGCACATGACATGCCGACTAGCCCGGCACCCACGACGATCACATCATAATGCTGCTTATCCACGGGCACCGAAGCTCATTTTGTTGATCAGGAAACGCTTGGCCGGTTTCGCAATATCGAGAAAACCCAGGCCAGCTGAACGCATGCCGGGGACGCCAAGTAATTCGTTCGTGAAAATATTGACCAGGAAATCTGTGAACAACAGGCCTTTTTTTGTATCCTGCTGCCGGGTTCTTTCATAAGCACTCAACATATCCGATCCTCCCCATGCAGCAGGCACGCTAGCAGACAGATGCTCGCTTAGCTCCCAGGCATCTCGCAAACCGACATTGAAACCTTGCCCGGCCACCGGGTGCATGGTCTGTGCTGCATTGCCGATCACGGCAAAGTGCGGCAAAACAACAGGGGTGAGTTTTGATAGTTTGAGTGGAAAAGTCAGTCGTTTCCCGACGCTGAGAAAACGCCCTACCCGGTCGCCGAAGTGAGTATGTAATGCACTCAGGAAATCCGTATCATCCAGCGCAAGTATCTGGGCGACTTCTTCCTGCTTGCCCGTCCAGACCAATGAGAAATCATGCTCACCATTAGGCAGCAATGCCATAGGCCCTGCTGGCGTGAACCGCTCATAGGCAATATTTTCGTGAGGTAGTTCAGCGCTGACTTTCGTCACCAGTGCATCGTGACCATACTCTTTCGTCTCGCGTTGAAGGCCGGGGATATCACCCAGACTCCGGCCTCCATCTGCGAGGATGGCCAGCTCACTATCCAATTGAGATGGCTGGCCGTCATGACTGAAAATCACGCGGGCTGAAGACGCACCCGGCAATACATCTGTCACCTGGGCATCATAAATAACCTGAACTTCAGGCTTGATTGAGAGTGCGCGATCCAGCGCACTGGTCAATGCACCGTATGAAAGTACATACCCAAGCGATTCCTGCCCCTGTTCTTCTGCTTTCAGCAGCGTACGACCCAGGCTTCCGCGCTGCGATATATGAATCGTGTCAATGGCAGTTGCTTCAGGTGCCAGTTCTTGCCATAGCCCCAAACGTTGCAAGATCAGCCTGGTGCCATAAGACAATGCCAATGCCCGCTGATCCTGGTGCGATGCACCTTGCGGCCTGGCCTCAAGCATAGTGGATGAAATCCCCCTGGCCTGAAGTGATAATGCAAGCGTAGCACCGACTGGCCCGCCACCGATAATGACTATCCCTGACAGAGGTTTCATCGAGCTGCCGCCATCAGGTGTTCTATCTCCGCTACTGTTTTAGGAACGGCAGAGGTCATGATTTCACAACCATCCGCAGTCACCAGCGCATCATCTTCAATACGGATGCCAATGTTCCAGAAGTGCTCAGGCACATCGTCAGCAGGACGAATGTAACAACCGGGCTCCACGGTCAGCGTCATGCCAGGTTCCAGTATGCGCCATTCGCCATTGGCCTGTTTATATTCCCCGGCATCATGCACATCCAGCCCCAGCCAATGACCGGTGCGATGCATATAGAACCGTCGATAGTCGCCCGACTCAAGTACGGCTTGCGGACTGCCTTTACAAAGGCCGAGATCGATGAATCCCTGCACCAATACATCAAGCGCAGCTTCATGAGGCTGGTTCCAATGACATCCGGGACGGATTTTATCGATAGCGGCAGTTTGTGCAGCCAACACTAATTCATAGATATCTTTTTGCGCTGCACTGAATCGTCCGTTGACCGGGAAAGTACGCGTGATATCCGAGGCATAGCCGTCAAGCTCACAACCGGCATCTATCAACAGCAGATCACCATCATTCAAACGCTGATTATTTTCAACGTAATGCAAGACGCATGCATTCGCACCGCCTGCGACAATCGAAGTATAGGCAGGCGAACGGCTGCCATGCTGATAAAAATGATGGAGCAGTTCAGCTTCCACCTCATACTCCAGCATGCCAGGCCGCGTGGTTTGCATGGCACACATGTGAGCCTGCGCCGAGATATTTGCAGCGCGCCGCATTGCATCCTGTTCTTCGGCGGATTTAACCAGGCGCATATCATCAAGCAGAACACGCGCATCTGCCATTTCAGAAGGAGCACTGACACCGCTACGTCCTTGCGTACGCAGATGATTCAACCAGCCAGCGACACGGGTATCCCAAACGGCATCAGCACCGAAACTGTAAAAAAGCCTGGATTGATTGGCAATGAATTTAGGCGCCAACTCGTCCAGGCGAGATATGGAATATGCCTCATCAAACGCAAACTTTTCCCTGGCACCCTCTGGCCCGTACCTGAAACCATCCCAGATCTCCCGTTCCATGTCCTTGTCACGGCAGAAAAGAATGCTCTTGGGCTGATTTCCCGCGACCAGCAGCAAAACTGCCTCAGGTTCTGTGAAACCGGTCAGATAGTAGAAATAACTATCAAAACGGTAGGCGTAATGACTGTCACGATTGCGAACCGCTTCCGGTGAAGTCGGAATAATGGCCACACCTGAACCCATGGCCTGAACCATGGCGTTTCTGCGTTCAAGAAAATGCTTTGCTTCAAACATGCGAGGCTTTCAATTTTCGATTCAATTCATCAAGTCTTTGCGGTGTGCCGACATCATGCCAGATTCCTTGATGCTGCTGTCCACTGACTGCGCCCTTTGCAATCGCCTGCCTCAATAAAGGCGCCAGTTTTGCCGGCACCCCAACAGGCAGATCGCTAAACAGTTGTGGCGAATAAACCGCAACACCGGAGAACGTCAGCATGTGCTCTCCTTCCGCTTTCACGCGTTCATGATCCAAAGCGAAATCACCTGCCGGATGCTGTGGCGGATTATCGATCAAGACCAGATGCGCCAATTGTTGCTTGTTCAGCGCAGTCATGAGTTGCGCAAAATCAATGTCCGTATAAATATCCGCGTTGACCACTAAAAAAGGCGAGGTTCCCAGCAATGGCAGCGCATTGGCAATACCACCCGCCGTCTCCAGCGCAACTGACTCTGGCGAGTAAGTAATGGACAAACCCCACTCTTCACCGTTCCCCAGGGCATCCTCGATCTGTTTACCGAGATGGGCATGATTAATCACAATGTCCTTGAAACCCGCCGATGCGAGTCGCTCAAGGTGCCACACGATCAGGGGTTTGCCGCCAACCTTCAATAAAGGCTTGGGAACATGGTCGGTCAATGGCCGCATGCGCTCACCGCGACCTGCAGCCAGGATCATGGCTTTCAAAATGTATAGCCTACTTGCGGCTGGCTTTTTTCGATCTTATCCAGCAATCTCAACATCGGCCTTAATTCGATATATCTGGCACAGGCACGACGCAGGTAATCCATTACCAATGGCATATCTTTCAGGTACCCGGATTTACCGTCACGGTGATACAGCCGTGCGAATATCCCCAGAACCTTGATATGCCGCTGCACCCCCATCCATTCGAAATCACGGTAAAAATCTGCGAAGTCCTGAGGCACAGGCAAACCCGCTTGCCTGGCCGCTTGCCAATGACGCACGGTCCAGTCGAGCACGCGCTCTTCTTCCCAGGCGATATAGGCATCCTTCAACAAAGAGACCAGATCATAAGTGATGGGGCCGTAAACAGCATCCTGAAAATCCAGAACCCCTGGATTCTGGCCGCCTCCATCCTTGCACACCATCAGATTGCGTGAATGATAGTCGCGATGTACGTAGACTTGCGCTTGCGCGAGTATATTGCGATTCAGTTGTTCAAATGTTTTCTGCAGAACCTTCTGATCCGCCTCATCAAGCGAGACGGCAAGATGTTTGGCTATGTACCAATCTGGAAATAACTGCATTTCCCTTGCCAGCAAGGCTTCATCATAAGGCGGCAGAACATCCGCGCGGCTAGCCTGCTGCATTTTGATCAGCGCATTGGAAGCATCCCGGTACAATTCATCGGCTGTGCTTTCATTCAACACATTCAAATAAGTCGTATCACCCAGATCGCTCAGCAACAAGAAACCCCGCTCGATATCCTGTGCAATCACCCGAGGTACGTTCAACCCGGCTTCCAGCAATATTTTTGCCACATGGACAAATGAGCTGCAGTCTTCCTGCGGCGGCGGCGCGTCCATCGCAATCAGGGTCTGCGTAGGCATGTTGACACGGAAATAACGCCTGAAACTGGCATCGGCAGACGCAACAGTAAGTTCAAGAGTTTCGTTCGGAAGTACCTGATGCAACCAGCCTTGCAATGCTTCTTTTCTATCCATTCTTACGCACCATGTTTTCGTATCCAGCTTTTCATATATCATTGTCGATTAACCATTCGGCATGCACATCAGGCCATACGCGTATTTATGGATTGCCTAAAGACGCGTTTTGTGCGATTTTATCACTGACAAAAAATCCTAGCTCCCCATCCTGTAAAACAATGCTCAAATCCAATCTTATCGCGCTCGCCGCAGCCCTCATGCTAGTGGCGAATGCATCTTTATTCGCGATGGATAATGCTGTTGGCTCACCAGTGCAGGGAGAGCTTGATGAGCAGACACCACCAGACCCGCGTCCGGCAGCTATCAGGCACGGCAACGTCGTAACGTCAAAAATGATGATCCAACTCCGCCCCGGAATGAGCAAACCCCAGGTGGAGTCCATCATGGGCAAGCCGCTTACTCAAGATGGCATTCAGGGCAATCGCTGGGATTATATCTATCAAGCAAGGCAAGAAGACAGAATAGTCGAGCAACGCCAAGTGATTCTGGAATTTGAGAATGACGCTTTGGCACGCATAAACAGCGAGATGATTCCCATCGGCACCAACCAAGCCCTAAGCCACAAAAGCGAACCTTTGGATGAGCCCTCCCAAACCACTCTGGGGCAGAATGCTGCCACCAGGCTCAAGCTGGAACAAAACCTGCAATTACCTTACCAAGTAGATATGACAATGGATGAGTCTTCATTCGAACATGGCAGTATCATCATTGAAGGCGATACGATGGACTTTTATCTGGATCGCAAGATGCGCTCATCTGGCAATGCCTCCATCAAAAAGGATAAGCAATCCATTTATGGCGATAATATCGAGTACGACGTACAGAACGACGAACTGCATGTCGTTGGCAACACGCGCATTGAGTTTGATGGACTGAAAGTCTGGGGCCCCGAGCTTAGAATGAAGCTCTATGACAACATAGGCGAAATGAAAGGGCCATCTTTTGAGCTGGATACCCAATTCAGCGAAATTCCATATATCGGCGCAGCAAAGGCTACCGACGTCCTTGACCAGGATAATGCTGGAACAGGCGCCATGGTTTCCAGCACGGCAAACAACCTGATGTCGCAAAACATTGAAGATACCGTTTCTTATGATGCCAATGTCGGCAGGCCACAAAACAAATCCAGAGGCGATGCAAAAGCAGTACTGTTTGAAGGCGAGAATAAAAAAGTCCTTAAATCTGCAAGTTACACCACATGTGAAGTCGGCATAGATGACTGGTACATCAAAGCAAGTGAACTGGAACTGGACAGCTACACAAAAACAGCCACGGCGTGGAATGCCCGTGTCGAGTTTATGGGTGTGCCCTTGCTATATACGCCTTGGATCGACTTCTCTTACCTGAACCAGCGCAAATCCGGTTTCCTGTCGCCAACAGTAGGCACCACCAGCAGAAGCGGCTTTGAAGTACAAGTACCCTACTATTGGAATATTGCACCGGATATGGATGCCACTTTGGGCACTCGTATACTGAGCAAGCGTGGCGTTCAGCTACAAGGTGAATTCCGCTACCTTGATGAAAATTATTCCGGCACCAGCAGTGCTGAGTACCTGCCTTCAGACAGCAACACAGGTGAGGATCGATATTATTTGAATCTGAATCATCGGCATGCTTTTGGTAGCGGCTGGTCTGGCGGATACAATATTGAAAAGGTCTCTGATGATGAGTACTTCTCTGAGCTTTCCACACGGATCACGGTCACCAGCCGAATCAACCTGCCGCAACAAGGCTATGTAAACTACGCTGACGATGTCTGGTCTTTCAATGGCCTGGTACAGAAATACCAGACACTGGACCAGCTTTCTTTCCCGTATGAACGCCTTCCCCAGTTAACCTTGCAGGGCGATAAGGAATGGGGCATGGCAAACACAAAACTCTACACCCAGTGGGTAAGTTTTGATCGCAAGGAAGACGAACCTTTTCGCCTGGCTACGCCTAACAATGGGCTACTGACAACAGGGGTGACTGGTAGCCGATTCACCGCCTATCCAAGCGTCAGCGTTCCATTCGAGCGGCCCTACGGCTATATCACGCCCAAGTTTGGCGTACATTACACAACCTACAGCCTGGACAATGAGGCATACACCCTTACAGGCCCATTAGCGGCGACCGGCAGCTACGAATCTGACAATCGCACCTTACCGATATTCAGTCTGGATACCGGGCTATTCTTTGATCGCGAAGTCAATGTAGTGAAGAATAAATATACACAAACCCTGGAACCCAGGCTGTTCTACGTGTACGTACCTTATCGCGACCAGTCCATGTTCCCCGTCTTTGACACGGCCGAAGCCGACCTTAACCTGGGTACTCTTTTCATGGAGAACCAGTTCACCGGTAATGACCGCATCAACGACGCCAACCAGCTAAGCCTGGCAGTCACCACACGAATGATCGATGCCAGAACTGGTGTGCAACGCCTGGCCGCCACATTGGGCCAACGTTTTTATTTCTCCGATCAGCAGGTGACGATCCCAGGCACCCCTCCAAGAACCAACAACAGCTCCGATATTGTTGCGGCAGTAACCGCAAAGCTGGCCAACAACTGGAATGTGGATGCAGCGTGGCAATACAACACCGACAGTTCAAGCACCGTCAAATCGAATATTGGCGCGCGCTACAATCCGGAACCGGGTAAGGTGTTGAACTTGAGCTATCGTTATACTGAGGATCGTTTGGAGCAAATCAATGTCTCAGGACAGTGGCCTTTGGGTGGAGGCTGGTATGGCATGGGACGCTGGAACTATTCCATGTTTGAGAACCAGCCGATTGAAGGCCTGGCAGGTATCGAGTATGACGCCGGCTGCTGGCAGGCACGCTCAGTCTTGCAACGCGTTTCAACGGCAACTGCTGATGCCAACTATGCTCTTTTCTTCCAGCTTGAACTTGGCGGCCTGACTTCAATCGGCTCCAACCCGCTGTCGCTGTTGCAACGCGGTATCCCAGGGTACAGCCCAAGTGGCACAATCCCTTACACTTATGGTCAAACACAATGAGTAATCCTATGAAGTTATCCCTATCCCGTTTTATTACACTGGCCTTGCTTGCCTGCTCCAGCTTGACCATCAACCTGGCACAGGCTGGCGGTAGCGGTGAAATCACAAAAATCGACCGCATCGTAGCGGTGGTCGATCAAGTCGTCATTACAGAGAATGAACTGATTGAGCGGATTAAAACAGTCCGCAGCCAGCTTGAAAAACAAGGCGGGAACATGCCCCCGGCAGATGTTCTGCAAAAACAGATCCTGGAGCGCCTGATCAATGACAGGCTATTGCTCCAGTACGCCGCGCAAACCGGCGTACGTGTAGATGACACGCAACTGGACAAGACTGTCGAACGTATTGCTGAACAAAACAAATTGAGCGTGCCGGATTTCCGCGCGGCTCTGGAACAGGAAGGCATCAGTTATCGTAAATTCCGCGAGGATATACGTAATGAAATCATCATTGCCAGATTACGCGAGCGTGAAGTTGAGAATCGCGTCAATGTCACCGAAGCAGAAATCGATAATTACCTGACGACCCAGTCTTCACAAGGCGACATTCAGGATGAATTTGAAATATCGCATATTCTGATCCGCACCCCGGAAGATGGCTCGCCAGAAGAATTGCAGAAGCTGCGCGACAAAGCCGAGCAAGCAGTCAAACAGCTGGAAGATGGTGTGAGCTTCGCTGAAGTTTCAGCAAGCATGTCGGATGCGCCCAACGCACTTGAAGGCGGCAATCTCGGCTGGAAAACCTCAGCGCAAATCCCCGAGTTGTTTAACGAGGCGCTCAAGCCGTTACAGCCAGGCAGCCTGACTCCAATCCTGCGTAGCCCGAACGGGTTCCACATCCTGAAAATGACTGATCGCCGTGGCGGCAGTTCACCGCTGGTAGTCGATCAGACGAAACTGAGGCACATCCTGGTCAAGTTAAGTGAGGTCGTTTCTGACAGCGATGCCCAGCAACGCATGGTTATGATTAAAGAACGCCTGGACAATGGTAATGATTTTGCCGAACTGGCACGCCAGTATTCTGAAGACGCATCAGCAAATAGCGGCGGCGATCTGGGCTGGGTCAATCCAGGTGATACCGTCCCTCAATTTGAACAGGCCATGAATCTGCTGGCACCCGGAGAAATCAGCGAACCCGTGCGTACACCTTTTGGCTGGCATATCATCCAGGTGCAGGATCGCCGCAAACAAGACATGACAAAAGAAGCGGCAAGATTCAAGGCACGCCAGGAAATCCGTACCAGGAAGTCTGAAGAAGCTTATGACGACTGGGTACGTGAGCTGCGCGATCGTGCCTATGTTGAGCTACACCTTGAAGACAAATATTAAGCAGCCCTGCACTCAGGCATAGTCATTTGAACAAGCCGCTACCCCGCATAGCCATTACCGCTGGCGAACCTGCCGGCATTGGCCCTGACTTATGCGTCATGCTGGCGCACCGCGCCATTGCTGCTGAGATCATTGTCATCGCTGACGAAACAGTATTGCAACAACGGGCAACTAGGCTGGGCCTGGCACTCAAGACGGCCACCCCCAACGCATCCGCTCACCGCGGCGACGGCTCGCTAAACATTCTGCATCAAGCAGCACCGCAAGCCGTTGTTGCAGGTCGGCTTGATAGCGCCAATAGTCAGTATGTACTCGATACGCTCATAACGGCGACTGATGGATGCACTGACGGCAAGTTCGATGCCATGGTCACCGCACCCGTGCATAAGGGCGTCATCAACCAGGCCGGCATTGCGTTCACTGGTCACACTGAATTCCTTGCGGAGCATACTCATACCAGACAGGTCGTCATGATGCTGGTCGGCGGCGGGTTAAGGGTTGCGCTAGCGACTACTCATCTGCCGCTTAACCAGGTCAGCCAGGCGATTACCAAGGAGAGCCTGGAAACCACCATCCGGATTCTGCATCACGATCTTGCAAATAAATTCGGTATTAGCCAACCGCGTATCCTGGTCACCGGCCTGAACCCGCACGCTGGCGAAGGCGGCTACCTGGGCACCGAAGAAATCACGGTGATCACTCCTGTGCTGGATAAATTAAAGCTGGAAGGCATGCAACTGACCGGCCCTCTACCGGCCGACACTTTGTTCACACCGCATCATCTGGAGAAAGCCGACTGTGTGCTGGCCATGTATCACGACCAAGGCCTGCCCGTACTGAAACACGCGAGTTTCGGCGGCGGCGTGAATGTGACGCTCGGTTTGCCTATCATCCGCACCTCGGTCGACCACGGCACGGCACTCGACCTCGCAGGTAAAGGCAATATCGAAATCGGCAGCCTGCTTGCAGCTATCGAGCTTGCTATCGAGCTCGTGCTTAAAACCTCCAGTAGAAAACAATGAGACATATCCCCAAGAAGCGCTTCGGCCAGAACTTCCTGACCGACCAGGCCATCATCGGCAGTCTGATCGGCGCCATAGATCCAAAACCAGACGACCTGATGGTGGAGATAGGCCCCGGCCTCGGTGCCATGACGCAGCCGTTACTGGGCCGATTGGATCATCTGCATGTGGTCGAACTGGATAGGGATATCGTCGCCTGGATGCAGGGCCACTATCCCGCTGAGAAGATCACCATCCATAATATCGATGCACTCAAATTCGATTTTTCAAGCATAGGAAAATCCGTTGCAAAGGAGAAGATAAGAGTCGTCGGCAACTTGCCGTACAACATCTCCACACCGATACTTTTTCATTTGCTGGATAGCATCGACGCTATTACCGATATGCACTTCATGCTGCAGAAAGAAGTGGTCGAACGCATGGTGGCCGAACCATCAACACCTGCTTACGGACGATTGTCCGTCATGCTGCAATATCGCCTGCAAATGGAATATTTGCTGACGGTGCCGCCGGATGCTTTCGATCCGCCTCCGAAAGTCGAATCTGCCTTCGTGCGCGCAGTACCTTATGCCCAGCCCCCATATCCGGCATCAGACGAGAGTTTATTCGCCAGCATAGTACTTGCCGCATTCGGCCAGCGGCGCAAGACCTTACGCAACACGCTCAAAGGCATACTCGACGATGCAGGCTTTGAATCGCTGGGCATTGATTCCCGGCAACGTGCAGAAAATCTATCCGTTGCATCATTTGTCAGTATTGCCAACCATCTATCCAGACAATGTGCCTGATATAATTCGGAATTCGAAGGGGAGAAAAGTATTTCATGAGACTTATACTATTAGGCGCACCAGGTGCCGGCAAAGGCACCCAAGCCACATACATCAAGGAAAAATTCAATATTCCGCAGATATCCACTGGCGACATGCTGCGTGCTGCAGTCAAAGCAGGTACTGAACTAGGTCTTGAAGCCAAGAAATTCATGGACTCCGGCGGCCTGGTCCCGGATGAAGTCATCATCGGCATGATCAAGGAACGCATCAAGGATTTCGACTGTAAGGACGGTTTCCTGTTCGACGGCTTCCCTCGCACCATCCCACAAGCTGAAGCAATGAAGCAGGCTGGTGTCGATATCGACTATGTGGTCGAGATCGATGTACCGGACGAAGAAATCATCAAACGCATGAGCGGTCGCCGCATGCATCTGGCATCCGGCCGTACCTATCACGTCATATTCAATCCACCTAAGATTGCCGGCAAGGACGATGCGACTGGTGAAGATCTGGTACAACGTGACGATGACAAGGAAGAGACAGTCATGAAACGCCTGGAGGTCTACCACAGCCAGACCAAACCGCTGGTTGATTACTATTCAAACTGGGCCAGGAGCAGCGAAAAAGCACCTAAATACGTCAAGGTGGCTGGTATCGGCAAAGTCGAAGATATCAAGCAGCAGATTTTCGATGCGCTTGTTTAATTCTTAAAATGATCAAACAAAAAGCCCGCTATTGCGGGCTTTTTGCTTCAAGGACAAAACAGGTCGATCCTGCCTGAAATAGCTAGCGGAACAAGGCTGAAAATAAAATCCTGCCCCCTTCGGGTTATAATTCAACTATCTTAAAATTCAAGAGCCTGAGTCGTTATGCAGCAGCAATACCCATTCCGCGAAATTGAGCAGGAAGCCCAGCAATACTGGGAAACCAGCCAGGCATTCAGTGCTGGCGAAGATTCGACTAAGCCCAAATATTATTGCCTTTCCATGTTCCCCTACCCCAGCGGAAAACTGCACATGGGGCATGTGCGCAACTATACGATCGGCGATGTCTTGAGCCGCTTTCACCTGATGCGCGGCTACAACGTCATGCAGCCTATGGGTTGGGATGCGTTTGGCTTACCTGCCGAAAATGCGGCGATCCAGAACAAGGTGGCACCTGCCAATTGGACTTACAGCAATATTGAGCACATGAAGACCCAGCTTAAATCGCTGGGCTTGGCGATCGACTGGAAGCGCGAAGTGGCGACATGCCGGCCGGAATACTATCGCTGGGAGCAATGGCTGTTCACCGAGCTGTTCAAGAAAGGCCTGATCTACAAAAAAACCGCCACGGTGAACTGGGACCCAGTCGACCAGACCGTGCTGGCGAATGAACAGGTGATTGATGGCCGCGGCTGGCGATCAGGCGCCGTGGTTGAAAAGCGCGATATCCCGCAATATTTCATGAAAATCACGGCATATGCCGACGAGTTATTGAATGATCTCGACAAACTGGAAGGCTGGCCTGAGCAAGTCAAGACCATGCAGCGCAACTGGATAGGCAAGAGCTATGGCTGCGAAGTCGAGTTCCCAATTATCGATAGCGTCGATGGCGAAGGAAACCTGAAGGTTTACACTACGCGCCCGGATACCTTGATGGGCGCAACTTATGTGGCTGTTGCGGCAGAGCATCCACTAGCGACCAGGGCCGCGCTGAACAATGCAGCCTTGAAAGAGTTCATCGAAGAATGCAAACGCGGCAGCGTAGCAGAAGCCGATGTCGCCACCGCCGAGAAAAAAGGCATGGATACCGGACTCTTCGTGACCCATCCGCTCAATGGCGAAAAGCTGCCGGTATGGGTCGCCAACTATGTGCTGATGGGCTACGGCGAAGGCGCGGTGATGGCAGTGCCTGCGCATGACGAACGCGATTTTGAGTTTGCCAATAAATACGGCCTGCCGATCAAAGCGGTGATTCAACCGGCAGGCGAGCCACTGCCACAACCATTGGAACAGGCTTATACAGAACATGGTGTGCTGTTCGACTCCGGTGAATTCAACAGCCTGGATTTTCAGCAGGCCTCCGATGCCATTTCATCCGCATTAAGCGCCAGAAATCTTGGTAAGAAGCGCACGCAATATCGCCTGCGCGACTGGGGTATTTCCCGCCAGCGCTACTGGGGCTGCCCGATTCCGATTGTGCATTGCGCAAGTTGCGGCGAAGTACCCGTGCCTGCCGAGCAATTACCCGTGGTGTTACCAGAAGATGTAGTGATGGATGGCGTCGGTTCGCCGATCAAGAAAGACCCGGGTTTCTACGAGACCACCTGCCCCACCTGCGGCGGCAAGGCGACGCGCGAGACTGATACGCTGGATACCTTCTTCGAATCGTCCTGGTATTACGCACGTTACGCGAGCTTCGACTGCAACGATGCGATGGTCGATGAGCGTGCGAATTACTGGCTGCCGGTTGACCAATACATCGGCGGCATCGAGCATGCGATTCTGCATCTGCTCTATGCGCGCTTCTTCAACAAGCTGATGCGCGATGTCGGCATCCTGAAAAATGATGAGCCATTCACCAAATTGCTGACTCAGGGCATGGTACTGAAAGACGGCAGCAAGATGTCGAAATCCAAGGGCAATACGGTGGACCCGCAAGCGCTGATCGAGACCTATGGCGCTGACACCGCACGCTTGTTCATGATGTTCGCCGCACCGCCCGAGCAAAGCCTGGAATGGTCGGATAGCGGCGTGGAGGGTGCGAACCGTTTCTTGCGCCGCCTGTGGAAAGCAGTCTATGAGCATGTAGAGCAAGGCCTTGTGCCAGCTTACAAAACGGGCGAATTACCTGCGGATTTGAAGAACTTCCGCCGCCAGCTTCACCAGACCATTGAAAAAGTCACGGATGATTATGGCCGCCGCCATACATTCAATACGGCGATCGCTTCCGTGATGGAACTGATGAATGCGCTGGCCAAAATCGAAGGCAGCGACCAGGTGACCTGTGCCGTGCGCCAGGAGACACTGGAATCGGTCGTCGTGTTGCTCGCCCCTATCGTGCCGCATGTCTGCCATGCGCTTTGGGCTGAGTTGCAGCCGCAAAAGACCCTGCTGGACGCCATCTGGCCGGTGGCTGACAAAACAGCGCTGGTGCAGGATGAGATCGAACTGGTGATTCAGGTGAACGGAAAATTGCGCGGCAGCATGACCGTGGCGCGCACACTGGACAAAGCTGCCATCGAGCAATTGGCTCCGCAACAGCCTTGCGTGCAAAAATATCTGGAAGACGGCGCCAGTGTGCGTAAAATCATTGTCGTACCCAACAAACTCGTCAATATTGTCGTAGGATAACGCCATGATTTCGTTCCGATTACCACGCATCCTGGTTTTGACATTACTGCTGGCGCTCACTGCCTGCGGTTTTGAAATGCGTGGCACCGCAGACCTGGCTTTCAAAAACCTCCACATGCAGGGCGCCAATCTTTCGATCAAGAAAGATCTGATAAAAACGCTCAAGGTGAATGGCGTCACTGTGGTTGATGATGAGCAAAAAGCCGAGTTGCTGATGGAGATGCTTAGCGAACAGCGCGAGCAGAATATTCTATCGTTGGGTGGTCGCGGTGTTGTTCGTGAATTCGAGCTGGTCTATCGCGTCAATTTCCGCTTGCGTAACCCAGAGAACGAAACCTGGGGAGCGGTGCAAAGCGTTGAAGGCCGCCGTGATTACTCTTACGACGATACTCAACTCCTGGCCAAGCAATTTGAAGAACAGCGCCTGTTCGAAGATATGCGCAACGATGCAGTGCGGGAGATCATGCGCTTGCTGGTTGTACAAAAGCCGAAGAATATCAAGGGCGCTTCGTAAGATTCATACAGGCTGATGCGCTTACCACCACAGCAACTCTCACAGCATCTGTCAGCAGGCATCAAGCCTTGCTATGTGCTGACTGGTGACGAGCCCCTGGCGCAACGCGAATGCCTTGATGCCATTCGGCAGAAAGCCAGGCAGATGGGCTTTGAAGAACGCACCAGCCTGACTGTCGACCGTTATTTCAACTGGCAACAAATTACTGCGTTCGGCCAATCGTCCTCATTATTTGCCAGCCAGCGCATTCTTGAAATCAACATCCCCACCGGCAAACCCGGCACCGAAGGCAGCAAGGTGTTACAGACGATCGTGGAACAGACTCTGGCGGATACGGTCACTATCATCATACTGCCGAAAGTGGACTGGAAAGACCAGAAAAGTGCCTGGTACATAGCGCTTGAGCAATCATGCGTAATGCTTGCACTGGAAGAGGTACTGCCTGCGCAATTGCCGAAATGGATAGCAAGCCGACTTGCACTTCAACAGCAGCAAGCGGATAACGAAACGCTGGAGTTCATTGCGCATCAGGTGGAAGGCAATCTGCTTGCCGCGCATCAGGAGATCCAGAAGCTGGGCCTGCTTTACCCCACAGGGAAACTGAGCAACGAGGATGTACAGGCTTCGGTGCTGAATGTTTCCCGTTATGATGCTTTTCAGCTAGGGGAAGCAGTATTGGCAGGTGATGCAGAACGCACTGCGCGAATATTGCAAGGCTTGCAGGATGAAGGCGCGCAACCCGTTGCCGTGATGAATCCGCTCATGTGGGTATTGCGGCCTCTGGCGAGAATCAAACAGGCCGAAGCGCGCGGCGAGAGCGTCACAACTGCCATGCAACAGGCAAAAGTCCGCTACAATCAGCAGGCATTATTTCAGCGTGCACTTGGGCGTTTCAGCTTGCGGCAACTACAGGCGGCTTTGCATAAACTCGCGGAGATCGACAAAACCGCCAAGGGCCTGATCAAGGGCGATGCCTGGCTGGAGATTTCACGCTTGTGCTTTGGACTTGCTCGAGTGACAAGAAAAAGTAGTCGCACATAGTCAGAGAAGTTAATAGGATAGTGATGGATATCAAACAATACATGGACAAGTTGGGAACCGAGGCCCGCGCAGCATCACGCGCCATGGCCAAGGCCTCGACCACGACAAAAAACCTGGCTCTGACGACCATTGCGGCGGCGATCCGCCGCGAAAAGGCAGCGCTGATTGCGGCCAATCAGGCCGACCTTGAAACAGCACGCGCCAACGGACTTGAAGCAGCGATGCTGGACAGGCTGGCCTTGACTGAAAAATCCATCGCCATCATGGCGGAAGGACTGGAACAGATCGCCGCATTGCCAGACCCTATCGGTGAAATGAGCGATTTCAAATACCGCCCTTCCGGCATCCAGGTTGGCAAGATGCGTGTGCCTTTGGGCGTGATCGGCATCATTTACGAAGCCCGGCCCAATGTAACCGTCGATGCTGCCGGCCTCTGCATCAAATCCGGCAATGCCGCGATCCTGCGTGGCGGTTCTGAAGCGATTCAATGCAACCAGGCGCTGGCAGCCATTGTGCATGAAGGTTTGCAGGCCGCCGGCTTACCGGCGGCGGCAGTTCAGGTCGTGGAGACCACCGACCGCGCCGCGGTCGGCGAATTGATCACCATGAAGCAATACGTCGACGTCATCGTGCCACGTGGCGGCAAGGGCCTGATCGAACGCATCTCCAATGAAGCACGGATCCCAGTCATCAAGCATCTTGACGGTAACTGCCATGTCTATGTGGACGATGAAGCTGACCTGGAAAAAGCGGTACGCATACTGGAAAATTCCAAGGCCCAACGCCTGGGTACCTGCAATACGGCAGAGTCCCTACTGATTGCACGCAGTATTGCCGCACGCGCATTGCCTGCATTGGCAAAAATGCTGTCTGCGAATGCTATCGAGATTCGCGGCTGTGATGAGACTCGCGCACTGGTTCCAGCAGCCAAGCCTGCGACTGAGGAGGACTATTACACCGAGTACCTGGATGCGATCATTTCCTGCAAGGTGGTCAGCGGTGTTGATGAAGCCATCGCCCATATCAACCAGTATTCTTCGCAGCATACCGAGGCTATCGTCACCGAAAATTACACCAGGGCACGCCAGTTCTTGCGCGAAGTGGACTCAAGCAGCGTACTGGTGAATGCATCGACACGATTTGCCGATGGTTTTGAATACGGACTGGGCGCAGAAATCGGCATCTCGACTGACAAGCTGCATGCACGTGGCCCTGTGGGGTTGGAAGGCCTGACCTCACTCAAATACATCGTATTGGGCAATGGTGAAGTCCGGAGCTAACAGGGATCTCAGCCAGCCACTGGTCGGCATTCTGGGCGGCACCTTTGACCCGATACATTATGGCCATTTGCGCATGGCGGAAGACTTGGCAGAGACACTGAAGCTGGACCAGGTTCGCTTCATTCCATCCGCCAACCCGCCCCACAAGCAAGCACCTGCAACCTCTGCGACCGACCGATGCAAGATGGTCGAACTTGCCATCGCCGACAACCCGCGCTTCGCTCTGGATGACCGTGAGCTCAAGCGGGATGGTGCTTCCTACACGATAGACACCCTGCTTTCATTGCGTGAAGAACTGGGGAAGGATCTCGCGCTCTGCCTGATTATGGGCAGCGATGCTTTTGCCGAATTCGATAGCTGGCACCGTTGGCAAGAAATTCTGGGGCTTTGTCATCTGGTGCTGGTTGAGAGGCCCACTGTCAGAATGTCAGAACCCTTGCGGCCAGCACTGCAATCGTTACTGCACGAGAACTATGCGGAAAATCCTGCATCACTTTCCGCATCACCCTCCGGCCGGATAAGCATCCAGAGGATTACGGCACTGGATATCTCGGCAACTGCCATACGCAAGGATTTTCTGCACCAGCGCAGCCCCAGGTATCTGCTACCGGATTCCGTAATAGATTTTATTCACCGTCATCATTTATACGCCTGAGACGTTACGAAAGACTGACACATACAGGAGTTAGGAAAGACCATGGCTAAAATCAATCTGCTTTTCCTCGCGGCCATTTCCACATTCATCCTCTCAGGTTGCGGCACTAATCCGGTCACCAAGAAAAAAGAATTCCAATTCGTTTCAGAACAGCAGGAAATCTCCATAGGCCAGCAGAACTATGCACCTGCGAGACAATCGCAAGGCGGCGACTACATAATCGACCCTGAACTTACCGCCTATGTACAAAGTGTAGGCAAACGCCTGGCCGCTGCCTCCGACCGTTCTTTACCTTATGAATTTGTCGTGCTGAATAATTCAGTGCCGAATGCCTGGGCAATGCCCGGCGGCAAGATAGCATTCAACCGCGGCTTGCTGTATGAACTCGACAGCGAAGCCGAACTGGCAGCCGTGATGGCACATGAGATCGTGCATTCTGCCGCACGACACGGCGCGCAGAATATGGAGCGCGGCCTTCTGCTGCAAGGTGCGGTCATGGCAGTCGGCATAGGTGCGCAAAACAGCAACTATGGCAACCTGATTGTTGGCGGCTCGCAACTCGGCGCTCAACTGGTCTCATCCAAATACGGCCGCGATGCCGAGTCTGAATCCGACTACTACGGCATGCTCTACATGAAAAAAGCCGGGTACGATCCGACTGCCGCAGTAACCCTGCAAGAAACCTTCGTCCGGCTCAGTGAAAACAGGCAGACCAACTTTCTCGAAGGCCTGTTTGCCAGCCATCCGCCTTCACAGGCTCGCGTTGAGGCCAACCGGGCAACATTGGCACAGATCGGTGCAGGCGGGGAATTGGGCAAGGAAGTTTATGCAAAGAAAGTCGGAAAACTGAAGGCTACGCAAGCCGCCTATAAAGCACATGATGAAGCTGTAGAAGCACTTGCCAAAGGCGATACGACAAAAGCGGCAACTCTGGCCAAACAAGCCATTGCCGGAGAACCTCGCGAGCCAAGGTTCCAGGACTTGTTAGGCGATATCGCACTTTCGCAGAAGAAATACGATGAAGCCCTCAAATACTACGCCCAGGCCATCAAGATGCAACCCGATTATTTCAAGCCTCATATACAAAGCGGCATCGCGCTTTATAACAGTGGGCGTAAAACCGAAGCAGAACCCTACTTCAAGCGCAGCAACGAACTACTGCCGACCGCTCCGGGACACTACTTTCTGGGGGAAATCGCGGAATCGCGTGGTGATATCGATAACGCACTTAAGAATTATCAAATAGCCGCAGGCTCCAGCTCAGAGATCGGCAAACAATCGACTGAACGTTACGTTCGCATTGATATGCCTAAAAATCCGGCGAAATACTTGAAGGGTGTTGCGCAAACCGATAACAGCGGCAGTTTATATGCAGTGGTGCAAAACCCGACACCCGTCGCTGTAAACCGCGTACAGGTAAGGGTCATACGTTACGACGCAAACACTGGCCGGGCTGTCGAACAAAGCAGGCCATTGCAGTTCAGCGCCGGCATAGCCCCAGGCAAACAAGCCAGCATGAAACTACAGGGAGTACAGCTTAAATCGGCAGCTGATACCAGGTTCTACAAGGTCGTTGTCGAGGCTGCGCAGTTGGCAAACTAGCTTTGGACATCGCCAGCGATGCATGATTCTGCAACGCTCTACAGCCTAGGCAGCGAAATATACTCCGCCGCATGTCTGAAGTTCATCCTGGCGGACCATGGCACAACACCCAGGCAGGGTGCGTTTATCCTTTGTTTCAGACTCGCCAGGTTTTCCTCAGGATTCGCCATTCCAGGGTCTATGCAGTTGGCAACCCAGCCTGCCAATCGCAAGCCTTTGGCCTGAATGGCCGCTGCCGTTAAAAGCGCATGATTCAAGCAACCAAGCCGCATGCCGACAACCAGGATAATGGGTAATTCCAGCGACAACGCCAGATCTGCCATGTCCTCACTATCGTTAAACGGCACAAGGAAACCACCCGCACCTTCCACTATCAGGGTATCTGCAAATTCGCCCAATGCCTGAAAAGCGGCTTTTATCTTATCGATAGACATCACGACACCTGACCCGGCCGCGGCCGCGGCTATATGCGGCGCGACAGGCAAGTCGAAGACATAGGGGTTAATAAGCATCAGCGGCGCTTCAACGTTGCCGGCAGTTATCAGTTGCTCAACATCATCGTTCAGCAGTTGCCCATCATGCAATCTGGCACCTGCCGCCACTGGCTTCATGCCAATGACTTTTGTACCTTGTTGTGCAAAGCCATGAATCAGCGCCGCAGCAATCAGTGTTTTACCGACACCGGTATCCGTCCCGCTAATGAAAAACCCCTGCTTCATGCTTTTTTTCTGGGTGTGAACATGACGGGGGAAACTCCATCCTCATACACAGACTTGGATTCCGGCTTCCAGGCGTGGCCGTAGACCACCTCAAACGTGGCTGGCAGCTTGCCATCCGTCCTGAATTGCTCATAATTCTCGGTCAATTGATGCAAAAAGCCTTTGCCCAGCAATCCACGCGCACGACCATCCGCAGCGTTATGTGCACCGATGGCTTTAAGGTCCCGCATCACAGCGATGACATCGTCATAGGTAAGTGTGAACTGCTCTACATCGAGTACCGGTGCCGTGAAACCCGCACGCACGATGGCATCACCAATGTCATGCATATCGATGAAACGGCTGACATGCACATGATCCGGATCGGCAGATGAAGCCTGCCGGAGTTCTTTCAGGGTATCCGGGCCGAAGGTGCTGAACATCAGCAAGCCTTCAGGTTTCATCACACGATGCGCTTCGGTAAAAGCGGCATCCAGATCGTTGCACCATTGAATCGCCAGGTTAGACCAGAGCAAATCTACCGACAGGCTTGTTATCGGCAATTGCTCGATATCAGCACAAACCTGGGTTCGCTTGCTTAGGCCCAACAGGCGTTTTAACCGAAGTTCCTGCCGGGCTGTCAGCCTGAGCATACCGAGGGCAATATCGAGTGAAATAATGCGGGCCTGTTTAAAACGTCTACTCAACGCCACACTGGCATGACCCGTACCGCAACCTGCATCCAGAATCAATTCCGGTGATATCTTGACCAGGTCGAGCCTGTCCAGCATGCGTTGCCTGACCTCTGCCTGCAGCACGGCAGCAGCATCATAAGTCTTCGCCGCGCGGTCAAATGAGGCCCTGACCCTGGCCTTGTCGATTTTGTAAACATCGTCCATTACGGGGTTTGCGGTTCCAGAAATTGCAGCAGGGTTTCGGTAAATTGGTCTGTGTGCGAGAGAAACGGTGCGTGAGATGCGCCAGCAATCACACGCAAGTGAGCATCCGGCAAATGTTGCGACATCCAGTTGGCCGCTTGCACCGGCACCAGCGTATCGCGATCACCGTGAACCAGCAAAGTCGGCTGTCGCAGCAGGGGAATCTCGGGGCGCAAGTCATTCTCAAGCAATATGCGCAATGTGCTCTGCAAGGTCATGACCGTAGGTATTGGACGTTCGGCAAAACTCGCTCGCAGTTGTTTGATAATGCTGCGCGTATCGCTCGAACCCATGCACTGCAGGGTCAGGAACTTCAGCATGGTGGTTTGATAATCCACACTGACTTGCAATGCAAAATCACGGAAGACCTCTGCATTGATGCCGTCACTCCATACCGCCCTATCCGCCTGATTGACAAAGCATGGCGTACTGCCGACCAGGACCAGGCGCTTCACCCGCTCAGGTTGCATAAGCGCCATGCGCATACCGATCAGACCGCCCAGCGACCATCCGCAAATGTCGGCTTCTGCAGGCAAATCCTCGAATAGCCTTTCTGCAACGGCATGCAAGTGATGCGGCTCAATAGCCTGACTCAAGCCCATGCCGGGCAAGTCAACAATATGCAGGAGAAAATGTTTGGAGAGTTTCTTGATCACCGGTTGCCAGACCGCGCCATGCATACCCCAGCCGTGTATCAGGACCAGATGCTGCGGGGTTGCATCGAAGGAACCATGGGATTCGATATGTAAATGCCGACTCATGCCCATGCTCTCTCTGCCTGTTGCAATGCTTTGATCAAGCGCTCCACATCGGCAATACCATGCGCTGCCGATAGGGAAATGCGCAGGCGCGCGGTATCTTTCGGTACAGTAGGCGGTCGTATGGCTGGCACCAGTATCCCCTGGGTAAGTAAATACTCACTGAGCTTGATTGCGTCTTCATTGCTGCCGACAAGTACAGGCTGAATCGCCGTATCCGACTGCATAAGCTGCCATCTGCCCAGTTGTAGATTGGATTTCAGGTAAGTAATCAACGTATGCAGATGCATCCTACGCGCGGCATCATTCTTGATGACGTCAATCGCGGCGATCACTGCCTTGGCAAAGGCAGGCGGTGTCGATGTAGTGTAGATATAGGTTCTTGCATGCTGTACCAGATAGTCGATCACGACCGGCTCTGCTGCGACAAACGCCCCCGATACGCCGGCGGCCTTACCCAGTGTTGCCATATAGATGATACGCGGCGATTGCACAGCAAAATGACCCAGTATGCCCTGCCCCTGCTCGCCGAGCACACCGAACCCGTGTGCGTCATCCAGCATCAGCCATGCATCATGGCGTTCGCATAAATCCAGCAATTCCGGCACCGGAGCAATGTCGCCATCCATGCTGAATACTGCGTCAGCAAGGACTAACTTTCTTGGCGCCTTACTCGCACCAAGCAGGCGCTCCAAATGTGCAAGATCGTTATGCTGGTAACGATGGAAATCTGCCCGCGACAGCACAGCAGCATCATTGAGGGAGGCATGATTGAGTTTGTCGGCAAAAATGGCATCGCCTCTATGCATCAATGCAGCGACAACACCGAGATTCGCCATATAGCCGGATGAGAAATACAGCGCAGCAGGCAGCCCTGTAAACCCGGCCAATTTCTGTTCGAGTGCATGATGCAGTTCGTGATGTCCGGTAATCAGGTGCGATGCGCCGCTACCGGCGCCGGCCTGGGCGATACCTTCCTGTAGCGCTTCGATCAAGGCCGGGTGATTGGCCAGGCCCAGGTAATCGTTACTGCAGAAAGACAGTACATCGGCCCCATCGGCCCTGATATTGGCAGACTGCGGGCTGCCGAGTAAACGGCGTTTGCGCAGCAATCCCAAACCGGCGCGCTCATCTAGCTCGGCTTGCAAACTGGCGAAAATATTTTCAGGCATGGTAATCAATCATGGCGCGCCGATAGCGAAACCAGCTATCCAAGCGGGCCTTCGTAAATCAGGCCGGGTGGATGCCAAGCCTGGCGAACAATTTCTTGTCGGTTTCCGCTTCCGGGTTGCCCGTAGTCAGCAATTTTTCACCGTAGAAAATAGAATTCGCACCCGCAATAAAGCATAGCGCCTGTATGCCTTCATGCATGCTCTGGCGGCCGGCTGAAAGGCGTACATAGCTTTTTGGCATGGTGATACGCGCAGCGGCAATGGTGCGCACGAACTCGATCGGGTCCAGCTCATCCGTACCGTACAAAGGCGTACCTTCAACTTGCGTCAGCAGATTGATCGGCACGCTCTCTGGCGGGCGTTCCATATTGGCCAGCTGTGCCAGCAAACCTGCGCGTTGGTTACGTGATTCGCCCATACCGATGATGCCGCCGCAACAGACATTGATATCTGCATCGCGTACGCGCTCCAGGGTTTCCAGGCGGTCCTGGTAGGTACGCGTAGTAATCACATCGCCGTAGAACTCGGGCGCGGTATCCAGGTTATGGTTATAGTAATCAAGGCCGGCTTCTTTCAGTTGTTCTGCCTGGCCTTCTTTCAGCATGCCGAGTGTGGCGCAGGTTTCTAGTCCCATGGCTTTGACTTCCTGCACCATCTTCAATACCGGTTCCAGATCGCGCTGTTTCGGGCCACGCCATGCCGCCCCCATGCAGAAGCGGCTAGCGCCACTATCCTTGGCAGCTTTTGCCGCAGCCAGCACATCTTCGAGCTTCATCAAAGCTTCGCTTTCGACATCGGTACTGTAACGCGCCGCTTGCGGACAATAACCGCAATCTTCAGAACAGCCGCCTGTCTTGATCGAGAGCAGAGTGCTGACCTGTACTGCGTTAGGATCGAAATTTTCACGATGCACCGTCTGTGCACGGTGTATCAGGTCGCTGAATGGCAGTTCGAACAGGGCGACGATTTCCGCTACTGTCCAACGCTGTTCAGCAATCTCAACCGGCTTGTTTTTTTTGATACTGTTGGTATCAATAACGGCTTCTAGCATATGTATCCCCTATTTCCTTAATGTTCGTCTGATTCAATTTCCATGTCCTGCCAGGGTTCTCTCTTCGCGCGCAGCAGGTCGCGGATGCCAAGCGGCAGTACAATCAACAGGCACACCACCCAAATGATGATTGCAAGCGGAATCGCCCCGCCCGCCATTTTCGCCAGTTGTGGGCTAAAATTCAGCAACACAACCAGTGCACCGACAATCCCGTAAAAACGATAGGCCGAGTACTTCACGAAATCACAGACCTTGGGGTTGGGGTGGCAGGCCGCAGCGGCATAGACAAAAATCGACGCAGCCAGCCAAAGCAACATGGGAATGATAGCCGGCAACAGCAACACCGCAATGATGGAAAAAAAGGTGAAGGTCTGCGCTGCACGCATTTGCTGCTTAGCAGTGATGGTTTTGATCGACATGGCTTCCGTCCAATTTTGGTGTAATTATAACTTGTTAAGAGAAAATACCAATATTGATTAACTATAGATTAATTTTTAATCAAATGTTATTTCCGCAGTCTTGCATGCTGTGTACAGCGCCTGACGGCGGCAATCTCGCGATCTGCGCTCAATGCCTGGGCGATCTGCCCTGGCTCCAGCAATCGGCCTGTCCGCAATGCGCATTGCCTTCCTACGACAGGCAGATATGCGGCGACTGCATCAAATCCGCACCTGCTTTCGATATCACCCGCGCGCTGTTTCGCTATGATTATCCGCTAAATACCATGCTGCAGCGCTACAAATACCAGCAAACGCTGCATATCGCCAAAACCTTCAGCAGCCTGATGGAAGATGCCTTTTCCACAACAAAGTCTTTCGACCGCATCATCCCCATGCCGCTGCATCCAAAGCGCCTGGCAGAAAGAGGATTCAACCAGTCTCTGGAAATAGCAAAACTGCTGGCGAAGAAATTGCGGATTCAACTTGATACCGGTTCTTGCAGCCGCATTAAATTCGCACCGCCACAGGCCAGCTTGCCATTGAAAACACGTATCAAAAACATGCGCGGGGCATTCAGGTGCGATGAAACGCTCGCTGGCCAGCGCATAGTGCTGCTTGATGACGTCATGACCACTGGCGCCAGCCTGCATGAACTCGCTTCAACGGTAAAATCTGCAGGCGCATCCCATGTAGAATGCTGGGTGATTGCACGCACCCTGGCTAAATAATGTTTCATATCGTTTTGTTTGAACCTGAAATTCCTCCCAACACAGGCAATATCATTCGGCTGTGTGCCAACACGGGCGCATATCTGCATCTGGTCAAACCGCTTGGCTTCAGCCTGGAAGATGCGCAGTTAAAACGCGCCGGTCTGGATTATCACGAATATGCCAGCTTGCAGGTGCATGAAGACTGGCAAAGCTGCAAAGAGGCATTAAGCGGAAAACGCGTGTTCGCGCTCACCACCAAAGGCAGCAAACGCTATGCAGACATTCGATTTTCAGCAGACGATGTATTTGTATTCGGCCCGGAAACACGAGGGCTGCCGGAAGAGATTCGTGCCGAGTTCGATGCGACTCATCGATTAAGATTACCGATGCTGCCGAACAGCCGCAGCCTCAACCTGTCGAACTCGGTCACGGCCGTGCTCTATGAAGCGTGGCGGCAGAACGATTTTGGCGGCGCGCTGTAAGGCAGGGCACTGTAAAAAGCCAGCCGATCGTTCGGAGGAGCCCCTTTGAGCGATGAAGAACAACTAGAAGAGCAACTGGGCAAATATATTGGCTGAATTGGCGTCATAATCGAATCGGTCGATATTCGAAGAACGCACATCACGCTGCAAGGCAGCGCCCACAGTCACGGTTCTGGTTGGCCGCCATTCGCCTGCCAATACGACGCTCTGATAGATGTCATCCCGCGATCGCGATGCGGGATCGATAGCGCCTTTGTAGTCACGCTCACTGAGGTCGTAACGTAACGACAACTTGCTCTTTGCCGTTATCTTCCAGATGGGGCCGATTGATAGCGTATCGGCAACGTAGTAGCTGTTGCCGCTCTCCTGAAAGCTGAACAGGTTTCTGCCAAGTGAGGCATTCACCTGCAGCTTGCCTGTCGGCTCCCATAGATACGCAATCTTGCCGACCAGGCCATCATAGTCTCGTTGCGAAAAGTTATCATGCGTCCGCTCCAGATAGCCGAGCTTGGCGTCTATCGTCGATTTCCCGGTCAGCTTCCAGTAGAGCTTGGCCTCTGTTTCGCTCTGATCGAAACCTTTATCCAATTGAGTAATCGGGTCAAGCTCGCGACCCTGGTATTTACCATTGGACTCGCGCTGAACCAGCGAGATCCAGTTGTCGGCGCGTGAGACATATTTACCGCCCAATTCGACACCGACTTGCTCATAGTTACCTACCTGCTCGAAGTTCTGGCTGGTGCGTGCGCGCACTTCGGAGATAGCGCCGATCGCATGCCATCCGGCGCCCAAATCGCCGTCAATCGCAAACAGGCGAAACTGGCTGGTCTGGACGTTGCGTTCGTCAAAACTGCGGAAGTCGGCAAAATCCACGAGGCTCTGTTTCTGATCGAGCAATACCGTGCCGCTGATGCGAGGCGTCAGGTGCCAGAACCAGGCAGCGGTGTAATCGACACCGGTGTAATCGAGAAAACTGTTTCTCTGGAACTTGTTTTCTGTCGCCATCACATCCAGTTTGAAGAGTTGCTGGGCATAAGGCTTTTCTATCTTGATACCCAGATTCATGGCATAGATGGTATCCGACTTATGCGGACGGCCAGGAAAGCTATCCGTGTCGACGCCATCTGCGAATCTGAACAGGTTATCTTCGTAACGCACGTCCGCACCGGCAGCAAAATTGATGGTGTCTTCAGGGTCGGCCAGCACTGGAGTCGCAGCCATCAGAAACAAGGCGCCGGCGCAAATCAAAGACGCAGCCTGGGCATGCCTGCTTGCAGATAGGACAATAGTGCGAAATGCTTTGTAAGCATCACTCATACGATGAACCTCACTGGCGGTCTGGGCATTGAATGCAATGATGATTGATAGATTATCTCTATTTCTGTTTTTTTGCCATAAGGGTTTCCAGCATCGCACGGAACTCGGCTCCACACTCCGGATGCCGCAATCCCAACTTGACCGTGGCCTCAAGATAGCCGGATTTTGAGCCGCAATCGTAACGCACACCATTGAATCGGTAAGCCAGCACCTGTTCTTCACTGATCAATCCGGATATTCCGTCGGTCAATTGTATTTCTCCGCCTGAACCTGCCTTGATGTTCTCAAGATGATGAAAAATCCTGGGCGTCAGGATGTATCGCCCGACGACACCCAGGGTAGAAGGAGCATCTTCCGGATTCGGCTTCTCGACGATCGCCGAGACTTGTTCGATTTCCTTGTTGATGGCGCGACTGTCGACAATACCGTAACTCCTGGTATGTTCCCGCGGCACGTCTTCCACCGCCAATAATGAACAACGATAATAATCGTAGGCATCCGTCATCTGCTTCATGATAGGCGTCTTGCCGTCAAGCAGGTCATCGGCAAGCAATACCGCGAAAGCATCATCATTGACCACCGGCTTTGCCAGCATAACCGCATGCCCCAAACCCAGGGCACGGGTTTGGCGTATGTAGATGCAATTGACATGGCTGGGCACGATGTTCTGTACCAGGGATAGCAATTGTTTCTTACCGCTACGCTCCAGCTCATTTTCCAGTTCATAGGCCAGGTCGAAATGATCCGAGATGGAGCGCTTGTTACGCCCCGTGATGAAGATAAGATCCGTGATGCCGGCAGCGACCGCTTCTTCAACGGCATATTGGATAAGTGGCTTGTCCACCACTGGCATCATTTCTTTAGGATTGGCTTTGGTAGCAGGAAGAAAACGGGTGCCGAGACCGGCGACGGGGAATACTGCTTTAGTGACTTTTTTCATAATTTCCTATACATGATTAAAAATAGTTTCTACTGACGAATAGCCAAATGTTTCCAGGTAACCATCGCAATACCTGTTTAATGCACCGCAGTACCCTGGCTCACAGCAAACGAGGTTTGCGAACTGGCATATTCCCACTGCCAGGCATGCACGATGATCTGTTCGAGATCTGTATATTGCGGCTGCCAGTCAAGCTCAGCCCTGGCCAATGTGGCATCCGCCACCAGGATCGCCGGATCGCCAGCGCGGCGATCGCCTTCAACGATATTCACCTTGCTGCCTGTTACACGCTCTGCAGCCTTGATCACTTCCTGCACTGAGAATCCGGTGCCATTGCCCAGGTTGTATTGGCTGCTGGTGCCGGTCGCCACCAGTTTGCGCAAGGCCAGCAAATGCGCAGCGCATAGATCGACGACATGGATATAGTCCCGGACGCAGGTGCCATCCGGCGTGTCATAGTCACGGCCAAAGATTTGTATGCTGGGCCGCTTGCCTGATATGGCCTGTAACACCAATGGGATCAGGTGGGTCTCCGGCTCATGACGCTCGCCCAGCATGCCGTCAGGGTCGGCACCCGCTGCGTTGAAGTAGCGTAAGCAGACGGACTTCAAACCATAAGCGCGTTCATAATCGACGAGCACCTGCTCGACCATCAGCTTCGATCTACCATAGGGATTGAGGGGGTTCTTCGGATGCAGCTCATCAATGGGTGCGTATTCCGGCTCGCCAAAGATGGCGGCAGTAGACGAAAAAATGAAATGCCGTACATCATGCTTGACCATGGTATCGAGCAGGTTCATGGTGTTAGTGAAGTTGTTGAAATAATATTTGCCGGGATGCATCACCGACTCGCCGACCTGGATATGAGAGGCAAAATGCATCACCGCTTCCGGCATCAGCCTGGCAAAAACATCATCCAGCTTGTTTTTATCAGCCAGGTCGCCCTTGACGAAGGTGCCTCCCAGAACCGCATCGCGATAACCGGAAGACAAATTATCGAATACGATGACACGATGCCCCTGATCAAGCAGCATCTTGACCATATGCGAACCAATATATCCTGCACCGCCCACCACAAGAATCTTCATATCCCCACCTTTGTTGATTATTTAGTATCGTTCACTTTTGGTTGCCTGAAACAGGCCACCAGGAAAACCAACATATCGATCGTGTAACGCCGCATAAGCCTTCGGGGCTCAAGGCATAGGCGATAGAACCATTCCATCCTGATGTTCTGTACCAGGCTTGGCGCTCGCGGTTTATCCCCGGCCCAGAAGTCGAATAGCGCACCGACTCCACTGACGATAGGCACATTAAGTGCGTTGCGGTTTTTGAGTATCCATTCCTCCTGCAATGGGTTGCCCAAAGCCACCAACAATACTTCTGCATTCGAGTGATTGATCGCATCGATCAAATCGCCGCCACTGATGTTTTCATAGCCGTCACAATAGCCAACAACATGCTGCCCCAACTGTTCGCTGGCGAATGCGGCCGCCCTTGCAACGACATCCGGCCTGCCTCCATACATAAAGACCTTCAACGGCCTATCAGACTCGCTAAACAGATAAGGCGTAAAGTCGGTGCCATTAAGATTGGCCTTGAATGCCCGGCCATGCAACAACCGGGCAGCGATATCCATACCAACCCCGTCATTGACGATGATGACCTTGTCGTCATGCATCATTTGCAGCATTTCCTTGCATTTGACGATGAAGTTGCTATTGGCGAATAGCAAAGTGATTTTTTGCCGGTCCCTTAACTTTCTGAGCAAACTCGTTGCCAATTCATCCTGCGTAGCTTCCATCACAGGGAAACCAGCGATCGAAAGCCGATTTCCGCTCATGGCCACCTTCATGCCAGGATCCCTGCGAACAGATTGTCGATGGTTCCGTACAAAGAGCAGATAGTTGAATTGGACGTCCGGCAATTAAACATTGTTGAGTCCCTTTAGTGATTTGCTACAAACCCTGAACCTGTTTGCAACAACCATGCCACAACGTAAGCAACTGTTTTATATCAACTATTTAACATTTCCATCAATAATGTGTCGGCCCATGACGACACGGCCTTCATTGATTCAAATAAGCAATTGATATTAAACAACTATATGTGTCTCTCACCGCAGACGTCGCAAGCTTCCTCCACCTTCGCTCAAGGCTTGCCATAATCCATGGGTAAAAATTGCAGGCGATCCCATGGAAAACCATCAAGAACCGCATAGTTAGGTTTACCTTCAAACAGGGCTGGATATGGGTCAGGCTGGCCGAGCGCGGTGTAAGTCACGCTGTTTTGCATACGAATTGAAATTGCGCCCGCTTTATCCCACAGCACAAAGCCATACTTCTGTGCGGCTTTAGCGATAACTTTTCCGGCCTTGCTCATTTTCAAACTATCGACATCAATGCTGGGGTCCAGCCTGAAACGGATGCCTTGCGGGATTCGATTCGGTGCTTTTCCAGGGTTTAATCCATCGGAACGATTTGCCGGCCAGGAGTAGATATCGTGATGCTCGACCTCGACCAGTGAGATACCGATCGCATGCCTGATCTCGCCACTCCTCAACTCTTCTGCCGTCACCTGTCCGCCGACAAAAGGCAGACTGGTCGCCGTCGTGCCGTAATGGCCGGGGAATACCCCATTATTTTTAGAGGCGTTTTGCATGCGCCCGCCCCAGCATGCCTGCCAGCTTCCATTGACTTTTCGTGCCTGCCAGAACTCCCACAGGGTATCGGTCGATGGCTGGTAGATGGTCATTTCCGCATCCGTACCTTTAGAAGGTACTGCGTAAGCCGGTATCGGCACGGCGCTCCACTGCGGAATCAGTTCCTGGGCACTGAAGCCTTTCTTCTGGCAATCCCATTCAGTCACTTTGACGGTAGGAACATCCGCACCCACGGTATATACAGGGCTGGCATAATCCCTGGTATTCACAGCAACAGTGCCGTAGTAGGCCGATTTCTGGCGTAAAAAATCGGCATTGAAATCAGCAGACTTCGGATGAAGCGGGACGTTTGCAGGTATAGGCTGATACCAGAAGCTGCCGGGAGCAAAAACCTGGGCTGCCGCCTGGGTTTCTGCTGGCTGACTTTCTGCTGAGATGGCAACCGGCATTGTATAAGTGCTACCGATCAAAACGGCTGATAGCAGCATTTTCTTACTTAAATTCATAAGTGCCTCCTGGGCGACGTAGTTTTTCGGATATCTTTCTGCCTAGGGCTATCCATCTCTTCTCGTAGTAATAAGTGGATATGTGCGCAGCCGCAAACAGGGTGAGAAATAACAATGGCCGTTTTGCATACTTTTCAAAGGTATCGCCGCTACCCAGCCAGGTGGTCATCAGGAACATATGGATGACATAAAGGGCATACGAGATAGTAGCCATGTAGATCAATACCCGGTTACTTAACAGCGGCACCAGGCGGGATTCCTGATTAAAAAGTGTCACACCGATAAGCGAGGCTGCAACATACGGCCTGAGGTAATTGAGCGGCCCGCTATCGGGAATACAAGTGATCACCAACAGCGGCAGGAGCACCGAAGTACTGCCATGGGCAAGGAAATCGCGCATGACCTTGCCCAGCTTATTGTTGTAGATAAGCGCGAGGACAGCACCCGCCAGAATCTCATCAACACGAAAATGCGTAATCACGGAAAAATGCACGTCGTAGACAATCCTTAGGAACGTAAAACCGATACAGAGCAGCGGGAGTATCATCAGCCCCCGCTTCTTGAACACTGCAACGAGTATCGCAATTGCCATATAGAAATGCATTTCCACGCAGATCGACCACAAGTGGTCTGTCGCAGCGATCAAGGGCTTGGGCGGGTAGTTCGCATAGAACAACATATGCGCCCACCATGTACCGCTGGAAACCGGGTAGACCAGGAAGACCAGAGCCATGTAAAGCCAGACCAATGGCAAAATGCGGAATAACCGTCGAATCAGGAATTCCAGCACATCGGGACGGTTCAGGAGAAAGTGCGTAATAAGAAAACCGGACAGGTTGAAAAACAGCACCATGCCGAACAGACCGGCAGCGACATTCAATTGAAAAACCTTGGGGCCCAGCGGCAAAAGATGGGCGGCCAATACCAGCAATATACTGATGCCGCGCCACCCATCCAGTACGACAAACCGCTGCTTGTCCATTATGTTTGCTCGCTTGTCATGTCTTTAGCGGCTGACCCAGCCGGTGGCGGCGTCTACCGAAATATTTTCTTGCGGGCTCTTCAATGCAGCGATAACAAATTTCGGCAACCAGCAGGACCAATAGCATGAATAGCGCCAAGCTCAATGGACTAAAACCTTTATCCAGATACGGCAATCGATCCTGCAGCCTGACAAACAGCGCCAGGCAAAAGAAATGCGATAAATAAAGCGAGTATGAGATATCGCCGAGCCTGACAAGCGGACTCAGCACTGCAAAATCCAGTCGCCCGGCCTGGTAGAGGCTGGCAGCGGAGATCAGCATAAAAGCGGGTATGCCCCATAACAGGATTCGCTCGAATGCTGACTGGTGAAAGATATTGCCAAGCAAAACGGCGGCAATGATCGCCAGGACACTGGCCTGCAGACCATTCAGCCTGTAGCCCTTGCGATAGAGGATAGCGATCAGGCAACCAAGCAGGAATTCGAAAACGATAGGGTTGCTGGCCATCTGCAGAATCAATGATGCCGGCTGCAACAGCAACCCGATGGCGACACTGGCAGCGAACCAGGTGGCCATTACACCCAAGCGCGCCAGAGGTTGCAACCCGAATGCCAATGTCACGGCAAACACCAGATAAAAATACCATTCGTAAGTCAGTGTCCACGACATCGGAATCACATAGGCGGTATGTGCATTAGTCTCCATGTCGATACCGGAACCAAATGGCAGGAACAACATGGAGGCAAGTGCTTTTTGCAAACTGAAATCCGAGTTCACGGCATTGCCAGCCAACAGGGCCAATAGAAAAGCCAGGACTGTCAGCGCCCAGTAAAGCGGAGCGATCCTGACGAGCCTGCGCCAGAGAAAATCCTTTGCCGAAACGGCTTTTGCCGGGTCGGACTGCGTTATCATCATGATGAAACCGCTGATAACGAAGAAGATATCGACCCCCGACCCACCCATGTCTTCCACCCACTGCCTGACTTCATGCTCCCGCTCTACCTGCGACGCAACATAGTGGTGGCTGACCACCATGGCAGCAGCCACGCCTCTGAGTATCTGCAACAGAATGAAAATCATCGATGATTTCCCGTCAACCAATGTCCCGCCTGGACCTGATCCAATCAACCTGTCGTTTGAACATGAATTTCAGGTACAAAGGCAGCTTGGCCAATGCATACAAAGGCGCATAGGCAAGATTGCTGAAAGACAGGATATGTCGTCCATAGACCAGCCATGCCAGGAGAACGGCGACACCAAGCAAAACCAGGTTCAATACCGCCAATAGCCAGGGCCATGCTGCTCCCGTAAGCCATATCGACAACAGGCCCAGCAATGCCAGCAAGGCGACGAGCAAGGTCAACAGCGCCAGGGGCGGTACGCACATATCCAGCACTAGGGCCATCAAATGACTGTTCCTGCTGCGTAATGCTGTCATCATATATTTCGGGCCATCGGTCAATATCATGCCCAAATGGCCATGCTCCCAACGGGTACGCTGCGATTGCACGCCCTCCGTATTCGATGGGAACATGCTGGTCACCAGGGCTTTCTTGCACAGCACGGGCGCATATCCGGCAGCGGCAAAATCCAACCCGAGCTTCAAATCCTCCACGATATGTCCGCTCGCCAGTTCGGCGGATTGAATCAATGCCCAGGGAAAGGCCATGCCCGTACCCATCAGCTGGCAAGGCAAACCCAGCCTTTGATATGCAATCGGTCGCGCGCGGTTTTTCACTGTCCAGGCAAACTCGGCCACCTTGGTTTTAAGGCCCGCAGCTGGAGGCGAAAGCATCAGGTACATGGCCTGGACTGGTCGATTGCTGGCCATGCATTGATTGCTCAGGAGTTCGAGGCTGTTGGCATGCACCATGCAGTCGGCGTCGACGACGATGAGTATCTGAGGGGGCGAGTACTCAAGATAGCGTACCCCGTAATCCAGCGCATAGCCCTTGCCCCTGCGCTGGTCATCATGACGCTCGATCACTTCGGCCCCTGCCGCGATCGCCTGATGTGCGGTATCGTCCGTGCAGTTGTCAGCCACCACCAGCAATCGATCGCCCTCCTGCAACTGCGCACTGATTACATCCAGTGTTGCCGTGATGCCTGCAGACTCATTATGCGCAGGCACCAGTACGGTGATCGGTTGCCTGGCTTGTTGCGCCTGCGGATCGGCAGGTACCGACTTGCTGCCGAACATGGGAAACGACAGCAGCACCTGCAAGCTGAACAGCAGTACCGGCATGAAGAGAACCAGCAACAGTAAAAGAAAAACGCTCTCAAGAATCAACATGGCGGTGCGTTCCTTTAACCTTCCGTAAACCCAAGTTCGGGTTCTGCCGTGTTCATGAAATATTGTCCGAGCCTGGTGGCTTCAATATCTATCGAGTGATTCTGCAAAACGCGTGCGCGCCCGGCCATACCCATTCGCTCAAGATCTTCAGGTGGAGCGGAAAGCACCTGCTTGATGGCAGCTACCAAGGATTCCACATCGCCGGCGGGGAAAATCCAGCCGCCCTCGCCCGGCCTTACCAACTCAGGAATCCCTGCGACATAAGTGCTCAGTACCGGTCGACGCAATGCCATGGCTTCCATGATGACGACAGGCAGACCCTCGGCAAAACTGGGCAACACCAGCGCCCGCGCAGCCAGGATTTCCTTACGCACCTCTTCGCTGCTGATCCACCCGGTAATATGCACACTGTCCTGCAAGGCCGATTGCCGCAACAGCGCTTCGATGTCACCGCGCATCTCGCCATCACCAGCCAGCACCAGTTGCACATCGATTCCGCTAAGCAGCAGTCTGCTGATGGCACGAACCAGTAGCATCTGCCCTTTCTGCTCGCATAACCTGCCGACACAGACCAGCCGCGGCGCGCTGGTGATGGGCACGGCATATTCGTCGTGAAATTCAGGTTCCAGGCCGCAATGCACCAGTTTCACCTTGTCCCAGTCAGCGAAATCTACCCAGCGATAAAGCTGGCTGCGGCCATAGGAACTAATGGCGACGACAAATGCCGCATGCCGGACTTTCTCACGGAGCTTGATGAATTGCGGCTTGTCGAATTCTTCAGGACCATGCACGGTAAAGCTGTATTCAGGCCCGCCAAGAAATTTAGCCAGCATGACCACTTCCGCCGAGTTGGTGCCGAAATGGGCATGCACATGAGCCGCGCCAAAACTACGCATCCACGGCACGATACAACAAGCTTCTGCCAGATAGACCAGATGAACAGGCCACGGCCGATCAGCCCAGCAAGACATTTTCAGTGCAAGCCACAGCGCCTGCATAAACCGGGCGGGATTGGCTAGCAGCATCCTGAAGGCAGATTTCAACAATCCGCGGATACCGTCTTCGAGTACGTAGCTGGTTTTTTCTCGCTCCTGCAGGTCTTCAGTGTCGACCGCATCGCCATCCCAGCCACGCAACGCAATGCGTTGCACTTCAAAACCCTGCCGTTCCAGTGCCAGGATCTCTCTACGGATGAAGCTATGGCTAACCTTGGGATACTGATTGATGAAATAAGCTACTTTGAAACCACTCATGCTGACCTGGTTTTCAGAATGTAGGGCATTTCCTTCTCTTCCGCCGAGGTGACGATGCGTGCCGGCACGCCGACCGCGGTCGCGCCGTCCGGTACGTCGCATAGCACCACGGACATCGCACCGATCTTGCAACCATTGCCTATGCGTATGCCGCCTAATATCTGTGCATTGGCACCTATATCGACGTTATCGCCGATTGACGGCACAGGCCCATCCTCGATACGGTTGCCAATGGTCACACCTTGCCTCAGCGTACAATTGGCGCCTATCTTCACCTCTGGATGAATGAAAATCCCGCCGAAATGCCAGATACGCAAACCACTCCCTATTGATGTCGATTTAGGGATGCTGGTAAGCAGCAATGTCTCGACGACACGAAACATCAGCCAGTAGACCATCGTCAGCCAGCGCTTCCAGACACCATCCGGTTTACGGTCCACTCTTCGGCCGAATCGATAGACCCAGACCGCCCAGATGGATTGCTCCTTAAGGAATGGTCGTGATTTTGGATAACGACGGAGGTCCGCCAACCAGTCAGAATCTTGGCTCATATTTTCGGTTGCTCTTAAAGAAACTAGATGTCTTGTTTTCTGATTGTTGTACAACATATGCATCCTCCTGATCAGCTGCCGCTGGCAGCATGGTTATGGCGCATGCAGCACCCATGAAAAACCAGAAATACCAGTTGAATGCCAGGTAATCCAACATGTTGTCGGAGAAGGCAAAGAACAGGTATTCGATTACCAAAGTGATAGCAATCACGGTACGCAATTTGTCCTGTCTGCTACCGAGCTTGAGTGTGAAAAACAGCCTTGCGTACATCCAGATGGCCGAGAAAATGCCGACCAGTCCAGCCTCGAAATACCACTGGACATAAGTGCTGTGTGCGCCAAAATGCGTATTGCCCGCCAAGGGGAAGAATGTGGGCGAGTAATACTTGAATGAATTCAGCCCATAGCCGAATACGGACTTCACCTTGCTCATCCATTCGATACTCGACTCCCATAGCATCAGGCGCCAGGCAAAGGAATTAAGCTGGGCGTATCGCACATAGTCGTTGCCGCTGCTCAGATCCAGCAAACGATCGCGCACGCTCGGGATCAGCATTGCCGCGACGGGAGCAAGCACAAGGTAAAGCAGGTATTTGCGCTCAAAGAACAAGCCGTAAACCGTGAATATGACAAAACATGCAGCCCATGCGCTTCTGGTCTTGGTCATCACCAGCAAAGCCAACAACAGGAGCATGTATAGAACGAAGCTCCAGCGCACTGCTGCCGAAGCTTTCGTCAGGCTGGTTTTCAGCCTGTAAAGCAATAAAGAGATACTCAGCACCAGGTAAAAGGCAAAGATATTGGCGTGGCTGAATGTGCTCTTGAGCCTGAAACCATCCGGTGAGAAAGTATTGATGTTCTGTGCGATATCAACAAAGGCATATCCCACTGGAATCAGCGAAGAGAGCAGGATGGTAGTGACGCAAAGTTCGAAATCGGCTCTGGACCTGACCACGTAGAATGCAATGACGAATACGGCACAATAGGAAGTCAACGCCAGCAACATACGCAAACCATCCTTGAATTCCGGCGCATAAAAGAGCGCCGCGCAAGCCACCAGCAGGACCGGGCCCCAGATCGAGGCAACACGACGGGTGATACCACCCGGCCGTTCCAGAATGAACAACATGGCAATAAAGATGATCAGCGCATTGATCAGAGCCCCCACGCCAAAACCACCGCCGAACTTGGAAGCCTCGAACACCAGGTCGCCGGAGGCACGAAACATCAAGATGAGCAGCAGGAGCATGCGCTTGTCGACCACCAGCATGAACAACATGGCGAGGACAAAAGGCAGTGCCGCTATCAGCATAAGGTTGCCATCTACCAGCGAGACATAAGCCACAGCGCCGACCCCGGCGACCAGGCTGGCGACGAGCAGAAACAGTCCACCGGCCGTGGTCTTGAGACTATCCATCCAACGATGTTGGAGACCGTCCATCATCAGGCAGTCAATCCTGAATGGGTCAAGGTCAATATAGGCTGTTTCTTCAGGCTGTTGATCAGCCATGACCTGACAGTGCGCCACTCGACATGATGCATGCCGAAACGCTGTGTGTGGGCGAAGTATCTCGCGGCCATGATGGGCCTGGAACGGTTGGAGATCACTTTGCGGAAGGACAACTCACGTTGCAGTTCAGCGCAATTCGGCATGGCCCTGATCAGCATCAGGCGCATCTCCTTGTATTCTTCGGAGAAATCCATCCTTTCGTTGAAATTGATCAGGTTGACGCCGTGGTTACAAAAAGGCGCCGGATCAAAGCCATTGATACCGAGCATGATGGAAAGCGATTCCGTCAGATAGCGTGATATCTTCAGAGCCGTTTCGGTCTGCGCGACATATTTGGTGGCGCCGACATTGGCGCCATGCCAGCGGTATTTGATCAGGCTTTGCCCGATATTCGTGCAATGGGCAACCAGTGCCAGTTGCCCGAAAAGAAAATAATCTTCCGCCAGGCCTGGCACCTCTATGCGCCGCTCCTCCGGCATGAAGCCGATAAAATCCACGCCATAACGCGCGCCGAGACGACGGATCGAATCGAGGCGCATGGCGACAGTGGGGTGGGCGACCGGTGTACGGAACGGCGTGCTGATCAAGGCTCCATACTGGCCCGTAGGCATATCGAGGATGCCGATCTTGTTTCCGGCTGCATCGATGACATCACCCAGCGACCCGATCAATACCAGTTCTTCATCATCATCCAGCGCATTAGCCAGCACCTGCATGCGGTGCGGCAAGGAAATGTCGTCGGCATCCTGGCGCAACACGTATTTGCAGTCGCACAGGTCCAACCCGGCATTCAGCAGCCCGGAGAGACCCTTGGCCCAGGACAATTGATGCACGACGATCCGAGGATCACGCGCTGCATAGGATTGTGCCAGCTCGAAGCTGCCGTCTGTCGAACCATGATCCAGCACCAGCAAACGCCAGTCATGGAAAGTCTGCTGGCAGATACTGTCTATGGATTCCGCCAGGTAATCGATGCCATTTTTAACCGGTAGCAATACGTCGAATGTAGCCATATCTTTTCCTAATCAATTGAATTCAAATCTGTTGCTGCGATACCAGCTCACTGTGCGCAGTCCAGGCGTTTACATAGGTCGAGTTCTTGCCGTAACTGTTATCGATGACGGTATTGGATTTATCCATGAGGCAAGCCAGGATATGTCCGTGCAGGCGATCGGTAAAAACATGTTCATGGTTTGAAAACAGCTCGATTGCATCAGCAACCAGCTGCGCGGAATAGCGTTCCCATGAATCGGACAGCAAGCGATTGGTGATGCGGCCAAGCCCGAATTTATGGCTGACACGCATCGCCCTGCGGAAATTGTCGATATGACGCTCGCTATCGCCCAGTAGCGCAGGCCAGTCAGTCGTTGTCAGTACATCGGAATCCGCCGCTTCATGCCGCGTGCTTTTCTCGTCATCGGTACGGCTGATGCGCAATGCCCCTTTAGTAGGCTGCTTCACTGAAGGCCTGATGGGATAGAGCTGATGCGCCATGTCCGGCAACAGATGGACATGGTCGGTAAATTCCTGGGCGATCTCGTAAGAGGCTGAATCCCTCACGCAAAGGTGCACATTGCGATGCTGGCGGAATATGCCGGCAGAACGCTGGCGTTCAGATGCTGACGAAAAGTGGATGGTTTGCGGCAGCACGATAATCGTATTGTTCGGCTTGCTGGCAACCACGTGTTCACGCAGCGGTTGCATGCCATAGGCGGAATAAAGGTCGCCAAAATTACCGCCTCCATGAAACACGACCGCATCATCGTCACGAATCCAGTCCGTTTTATAGGCAAAGGCTGGCGAGGTGATGCCGGGGCGTAATCCATGCCGTTTAAAGAAAGCCAGCGTACCCTGCATGATGAGCAGGTCGCCGATATTGCCGTGCACCGGAATATCGACATAATGAAATGGCCGGCCGCCGATCAAATCGAGCAGGATCTCATGTTCACTGGCAAGTGCGTTCATTACCAGCGAGTGGTTCATATTGGGGTTATTCATTTCGTTCACCTGACATTTCATCGAATCCCGATTGTTTTCATGCGCTAAAGCTGCGCTTGGTCAAGAATTGGAATACCGCCTTGCAGTCATTCACGGTAGGCAATATGTCCGGCACGGATTCCTTAAGCACCATCGGATATATTCCCAGCGTGACCGATAGCCTGAGCACTGCACCGACCAGCATCAGCAAACTCAGGTAGACATGGATGTTGTGCGCTGGCAAGAACGGCAAAGCCATGAATACCGGCAACACCGAGATAAACTGGCGGATAAATACCAACCCTGGCCGGCCACCTGCATTGAAGCGTTGCGCCAGCGTCCAGCTGGCACCTGAAATCACGCATTCAAACAACAAGACTGCAAGCGGAATCACCGTAGGCGCAAAAGAATCGCCATAAACCCAGACGATCAGCCAGGGCGATAACAGTGCGCCGATCGCGGCAAGCGTCAGCATGGGAATAAAGGTCAGACGGAAAGCCACTCTCACATGGAAAGACAGCTCTTCGACATTCCTGCCGGCAAAGCGCGAATACAGCGCGGTAGAGACCGCCTCCTGCAAGGCGCCTATCAGACGCGATGTGGTAAATGCCAAGGCATAAAAACCATATTCGATGATGGTGCCTATATTCAGCAGTGCAATCTTGTCGAAATTCACCAACATCAAACCCAGGACCACGGTGCCGTGGTGGCTGACCCCATAAGCCAGCATTTTTTTCCAGGTAACCGGCGGCTTACTATCGTCCGCACCTTCCCATATCCTGTGTTTACCGGCCCAGACAATGCCCATGATGGTCAGGATGGCGCTGACGATAGTTTGCGTAATCAGTATTTTCCGGAAATCAACTTCCTCGTAATAAACCAGCAAAGCCAGCAACAGCGCGAGATTGCCAACCACGAGAAGAAAGCGCATCAGGTTGAAAAAACGCAGCTTGTCCTGCAACTGGCTCAAGGCATAAAAATATCCTTGTGTCGCCGTGATGCTTGTCAGCACCAGTATCAGCAATAGCTGCTCATGCAGCTGCGTTTCGCTCGTCAGCTGCAAGCCGAAATAAGCAACCAACACCGAAAAACCGGCGGCGAAAACCAGGGAGGCCACCATGAAAAACTTATAGTTAAAAGGACGGCCCGTACCCTTGTGATAGATAAAACTGTTAGCCAGGCCGAACAAAGCGATATTGCCGCCCAGGGTCGCTATCAGCAGAGCGGCTGATAGCAGGCCCCTGCCTTCCGGACCGAGTACCCGCGCAGTGATCACCGAAGTGATGAAACCGATAGCGGTGATGACTACTGTGGTGGCAAGTGTGCTTCCCGACGATTTGAGTAAGCCGGCGGCAGCCATTTAAATACGCTCCAATACCGGTCCTATTGCTCTTTAACTATAGCGGCAACAATCTGCACACCACAGACCAGCAGTTGATCACGAACGTTGGCGAGATCAGCCATACGCGTCTGGTTAAGACTGGACACCATGAGCGCCCCACCGCACCTGGCTGCGATGGTTTGTGCGTCCGAGGTCACCACAGCCGGGGGCGTATCCACGATAACGACATCGAACTGCTCTTTCGCTTTCACCAGCAGCTCAGCGAAGCCTCTGCGGTTCAAAAGCTCCTGCGGGTTCGGCGGGATAGTCCCTGCACCAAGCACCGACAGGCCACTCAGGGAATCCAGCTTGCTGGCCACGCTTAAATCATTGCGGCCGATGAGAATATCGGACAAGCCGCGAGGCTGTTTCAGATTGAATATGATGTGCTGATCGGGAAATCTCAGATTGGCATCGATCAATAAAGTGCGCTCACCCATCTGCGAAAAAACCACTGCCAGGTTGGCGGCAAGTTCGCTGCAGCCTTCGCCCTGATTGGCGGCAACAACGGCCAGCATCTTGCCGCCCTGATGAAACCACTGCAGGACCAGCTGACTGCGCAAGGCGCGCAAGGCTTCAACCTGGGGCGAGAATGGCTCATAGGCGGCCACCAGGCGACGGCTGAATGTCTCTTCGCTGCTGGGCAGATAGGAATAATCGAACTGAATAGCCAGAGCCTTCTGGATATCGGCATCACTGACCATGCCCAGGCTTTTGGCAGCGGTGCCGAAACACATCCCTGCACTGCGCTGCATGGCAAGAATGCTTTCCAGTTGGGCGTCAGTAAGCTTGCCCATTTCGCGCAGTATTTGGCCCATCATCAGGGGCCGGCGGCTATCCGACGTCATGGGAATGGGATTGATATGACTGATATTCATGATATTCCTAAGCTGAAGGCAAATACCTTCCAGGTTGAACAGGTAACAATCGGGGGCCTGTCACCGAGTGTCTCCTGCCGGACATCGACACCACTGGCACCCTTAGCAACTCTGCAAGGTCGTCGCTGCTGCGTACGCGGCGATCCAGCATCTCGGCGATCAAGCCGAGGCCAAGGCCGAGTACCGAACCAATCACCACGGAGAGCAGGATGTTCAATGCGATTTTTGGCGTGTAGGCAGAACTTGGTGGCAGCGCAGCGGACAGGACTGCAATATCGTTATGATTGGACTGCGCCTCGATCGTGGTCTGGCTGAATCTCTGGGTCACGTTATCCATGGCTTTCTGCGCGGTTTCCACATCTTTCTGCAAGACTGCCAGCTCATCCCGCATGCGGTTCAGCTTAAGCACTTCCTGTTTCTGCTGTGCCACCTGCATGCGCAACTCATCGGCACGCTGCTGCTGTATCACGGCACCGCTTGTGATGGTGTTTGAGGTCCTGGCGATTTCACTATTCAGCTGGCTTCGAATATTCCTTAGCTCGGCTGCAGCAGCTTCGTATTGAGGATGGCTGGGGCCAAGACGTTCAGACAACTCAGCCAGTTTTGAAGCGGCACGTGCGGCTTCAGTACGCAAACCCTGTATGACGGGATTCGAAGAAACATCCGGGGAGTTGTTCGCATTGCTTTGTGCGTTCTGCCTTCTGGATTGCGCTTCGATTGCTGCAGACTGCGCCATCACCAGCTGCTGCGATAGCTCACTCAGTTTGGTGGACTCGACATCCAGGCGCTCATCCGCACTGGTAAGCCCCTTCTCTTGCTGGTACTGGGAAATCTTCGATTGCGCCTGCTCCAGGTTATGTCTGAGCACAGCTACCTGATCGCTGAAATAGCTGGCTGCCTTTTGCGCAGGCTCTACCTTAAGTTGCATGGTCAGGTTCTGATAAGCTTCAGCGAATGCATTGGCCACATCAGCGACCATTTCCCTGTCCTTACCGCTAAAGCTTATTTCAAGCACGCTGCTTTCACGTAAGGGCGCAACATCCAGGCGCTTCAACAACTGGCTGGCGATCCACTGGCGAATATCACCGCGCCCTTCTGTAGCCTCCATGTATTGCTCTTTGATGGATGCATTTTCAGGCAGGGCCAGGTCATCGACCACCTGCAGGGCCACCCTTCTGTTTTTGATGATATCTACCTGTGTCGCCAGGTACCCTGGCATCAACTGGGAAGGGTTGGAACTGCCGGTTACCACATCGGCACCCTTGTAATTCACCACCAGCTGGGTGTTGGCCTTGTAGTATTTAGGCAGCAGCAAACTGACGATAGTGGCCGTCAGCACCGTCATGAAGAGCGTGAACAACACGATCTTCATGCGCGCCTTAAGCATCAGGAATAGGCTGGTGATATTCATGGGCAACATTTAAAACAGGCTTTCGCGTACAAAGATGACATCGTCTGCACGAACCAGATCGGTCAGCTTGGGCTTCAACTCTTCTGTCACGCCATCCCCATTGCGCCGCATCAATTTGAGGTTGCGCTCGGTGCCCCTGACAGTTGGGCCGCCACCTTGGGCAAGCGCCTGTATCACGCTCATGTTGCGCTCCAGGCGGTATGAACCGGGCTTCTGTGCTTCGCCATAGATGTAGAAGACCGGAGCACGCTGTACATAGATTTCATCACCCGCTGCAATGAAGATATTGTTTTCACTGGCTTCATTGAGGAACATCGCGGGGAGGTCCACTTCCTGGCGGAAAGACTTGCCATCGCGCTTGCCTGTCACAATCACGATATCGGAAGCTTCCGGCATGATTCCGCCGGCCAGGGTCATCACGGCAGTGACCCGCATGCTGTTGCTTTCAAGTGCATAGCGCCCGGGCTTGTTGACCATTCCAATCACGGAAACCTGGCTGCTGCGTGCATCGAGCACATTGATATTGACTTGCGGCCGCTTGACGAAGCCGCCGCTTTTAAGCTTTTCCGAGATCAGTTGCTCAGCAGCACTGGTGGAAAGTCCGGCGACCTGCACGGTACCGATGAGCGGATAGTTGATACTGCCGTCCTCGGAAACACGCGTTTCAAGTTCCATGTCGGGATTTTGAAAGACAGTGATGCGGATCCCATCACCGGCGCCAAGTTTATAGTCGGACGAGGCCGCCAGCACGGGAGTGAAAAACGACAACAGGCAAAAGATCACAAAGGTTTTTATATATAGGTCAAATCGATCTCTAATCATTTCGGACTCCTTTTAACTTTCGAACAAATCTCGCTTTTCAAACAAATCTCGTTTGGGGACAAATCTGGCGAAAATTACTCATGCAATACTGGTGATAGATTGGCGGCTGGCATCCCGCAGCCGTCCGGAAATAAGCTGCGATAGCCTGAGAAGTAACTTGTTACCCAAACGAGGGTATTCCAATAAGATGGCATTCAAACCCTCGCGGCTCAGTACCGCGAAATCCATGGGCACGGTTGCGATATAGGTATGGATATTGGGCTTGCCATCGATGAATGAAGCCTCACCCAGAGTCGTGCCGACGCCCACTTCAGTAACTGCAGAATCCGTTTTCGCGATCTCTTGCACGGCACCGGTCAACACCAGCACCAAGCCAGCGCCAGCCATCCCCTCCTGTAACAATATGTAATTGCCTGGAGCGGCATAACATTTCATTTGCTGGCAAATCGCGCTGACTTCCATCTGGTTGAAGCCTTCAAATAAATCGATCTGATGCACCATCTCCAATATTTCATCCATGTATTGGTCGGCACTGCCCAGAAGCTCAAGGTCGCCGTACATATATTCAGCACTGTCAGTCATCTCAATCTATACGCACTCAAAAGTTGATAAATGATTGAGAATCGCGCTGGATCAGTTGAATCGTTCAACCTTTAGAACTCGCTCGACGAACATACACTCGAGCAAGCTTCAATCCGCATCACTCTTTACTTGTCTGCCAAGACACACAATTTCTCAATGCTAGGCATCTTATGAATCTGACGTCATTCCAACAATAGGCCGAACGGACTAACGCAGCAGGCATTGGAATAGCGCAAGCCTTCATACCCAGCTCTTAGCATGCGGGAAGCGGATATTTCAGCAATGTCTGCACAGAGAGACACAAATAAATTTTTATAATCAAATACTTAACAATGATGAAATATTTGATGTCTCCATTTAAAGACAGAATGACGACCTCCCGCATCAGGCCATATCTAGAATTTCATATAAAAATCAATAACTTGCAAGTCTGGCATGATCTTTGCCATATACAGCTTGGGTATATGCATTAACCGGGCCGAGTGGCTTGCTGCAAGTTAAATCATCGATGACGTGAACATGTGTCACGCAGGAATGAATCCAAAAGAAGTAATTCGAGCTTCAAAGGGCTAGAGGAGCAGGAAAGGTAATCGCGCCTTTGCTGTAGCCCATTTCAAAAAATCTAAAATTAAATTGTGAAAATGCAAGATATGCCATTACATACTGAGCTAAATGATGTTCAGAAAATGCAATTCTTCGGTCTCGTACACGAGTCGCTGAGGGTGCGATCCAGTTTCGAGTTCATGCTCTGGTCACAGGGCAACTTGCAGCAATTCCTGCCCCACGACATCATGGTCGCGGCATGGGGTGATTTCTCTTTGGGACTGATCAATTTCGACATCATCTCTCCGCTACCGGATGTACACGGCACCCAGAATGCCAATCTCGTTCCGCTGCTTAAGCGTCTTTTCGATTATTGGTCCGACCACTCCGCTGCGCCTTTCTCGGTCCGCATGAAACACGGATTGTCGGAAAAGGATCAATTCGGCTACGAACAACTGGGCGGCAGTTTCAGGGACATGAAATCCGCAATCGTCCATGCAGTGAAAGACAAACGTGGCCGCCACGATTGCCTTTATCTGCTGCTGAGCAGGGCAGAAACATCACCCGTCTCCTCAAGAAAGATGCTGGAAACCTTGCTGCCATACATTGATTGCACACTCAGACAAATCAGCCAGTCCAATAGTAATGCCAGTGTTGCTGAAGTGCCGCTGGAACTTGTCGAGGATACGCATGACGCCTTATCCATGCGAGAGCAGGAAATCATGGAGTGGGTATGCAAGGGTAAGACCAATTTCGAGATCGGCATGATTCTCGATATCAGTGCGTTCACTGTAAAGAATCACCTGCAACGTATTTTCAAAAAGCTTGACGTGATGAACCGCGCACAGGCCGTGTCAAAACTTTCTACCCTAGTCGTATCCAATGAGCCGCTATAAGTCAGCCCGTCTGGGCCGAAAAGGTCTGGGTGCAGCTATCGCCAGGGACAACATCCTTTACACGACAGAGGCCTTGCTCGGCCCGCTGGTCATTGTCCTTGTACTCTGGTTTATCGCTTTCCTGATAGAGGGTGGCCTGGACCCGGCCTACCTGATATTGTCCCTGATACTGTTTTCATTGACCTTTCCGAGCAGCTCGAAAGTCAATCTGCCGAAATGGGAAGTCGTCAGCAATGTCATCATCAACTGGATCATCATTTCTGTCCTGCTGATCAGTTTTGGCATCGCATCGGGATACATCGAGCTATTTTCCATCAGCGCAATCCTTCTATGGATCTGGCTCACACCCGTATGCCAGCTCGCCGGCGATTTCGCCCTGCGCTTCATCGCGCCGATACTGGTCAAGCTTCAAGGGCCGGTCAAACAGACCATTATCGTCGGCATGAATGAACAAGGGCTCGCATTGGCAGAGCGCTTGTCCAACAACTACATTGCCGCAGATCTGCTTGGATTTTTCGATACTGAAGAACATGCAGACCAGGACTCCGGTTTTCCGCTATTGGGAAAACTGGAGGATATCCAGGACTTTGTCAAAAAACACAAAGTCAATGTTATTTACCTTTGCCTGCCTGCGAGCAATCAGGAAGCAATCATGAACCTGCTGGATGAACTGAAGGACACGACAGCCTCCATCTACTTTGTACCCGATATCTTCCATGCTGACCTGATTCAGGCACGTGCCGGCCAAATTGAAGACATCCCTGTGGTCGCTGTATGCGAAACGCCGTTCACCGGCTTCAATGGCCTGATCAAACGTATGGCAGACATCGTTTTCTCGCTGGCGATCCTTATCATGATATCGCCGCTGCTGATTGCAGTTGCCATCGGCGTCAAATTGAGTTCACCAGGCCCGGTCATATTCAAGCAGCGACGATATGGCCTCTATGGAGAAGAAATACTTGTTTATAAATTCCGCTCAATGACGGTCTGCGAGGACGGCACCAAAGTCACGCAAGCGACCAAGGGCGATCAGCGCATAACGCCTTTCGGCGCTTTCCTGCGCAAAAGTTCGTTGGACGAATTGCCGCAATTCATCAATGTGCTGCAGGGACGCATGAGTATTGTCGGACCGCGTCCGCATGCGGTAGCGCACAATGAAATGTATAGAAAACTGATAAAAGGTTACATGGTGCGCCACAAAGTCAAACCCGGCATCACCGGTTGGGCGCAGGTAAACGGTCTGCGAGGAGAGACGGAAACGCTGGACAAGATGAAAGCGCGTATCGATTACGACATTGATTACCTGCGTAACTGGAGTCCCAAGCTGGATGTCTACATTATTCTTAAAACGGTTCTTGTTGTTATGAAAGGGCAGAACAGTGCTTATTAACGTAATTTTCCTAAGAAAAATCACATTGCTCATTTTTATTCTGATGTTGGCGGCAATCTTTATAGGCGGCACCATGCCGGGAGCGGGGAATCTCTTTTCGGCCCCCTGGGATAAAGTGGCGCACTTCTTCACGTTCGGCGCAATTACCTTGCTGGCAGGCTTGTCCTTTCCCAACCGGTCATTGGCGCTGATACTCCTGTTGGCAGTCTGCATAGGTATAGCCGATGAGGTCCACCAGATGTTCATAGCAGGCCGCCAGCCAGGCCTGGATGATCTGGCGGCGGACACACTGGGGGCGCTTTTCGCACTGCCATTGATCTCAAGCTTACGTAAATTCTCCATAGATCCCGATCAACGCCTGCAATTACAGCGGTAATA
>CAZOZB010000007.1:106482-109122 GCA_964584185.1 uncultured Methylophilaceae bacterium | reverse complement strand
TGGCGCACACCTTGGCCATTTCAAAAAGTGGCGCGACCAGACCGTAGCTGATGCCGCGGTGGGCCACGCATTCGCCCACTGCATAGACGCGCGGGTCGTAAGTCTGCATCGTGTCATTGACGACGATGCCGCGATTGCAGTGGATGCCGGCAGAATCGGCCAAGGCGAAGTTCGGACGAATGCCTACCGCCATGACAACCAGGTCTGCCGGGATTTCCTGGCCGTCCTTGAAACGCACTGCTGCCACACGGCCATCTTTGCCTATCAATTGCTCGGTGTCCTTTTGCAGCAGGAAACGCAGTCCTTTGGCTTCCAGGGATTGCTGCAGCATCCTGCCGGCAGTCTTGTCGAGCTGGCGTTCCAGCAACCATTCGTTCTTGTGGACGACGGTGACATCCATGCCCTGGATCTTCAGGCCGTTGGCTGCTTCCAGGCCCAGCAGGCCGCCGCCGATGACGACTGCATGTTTGTAAACCTTTGCAGCCTCAATCATGTCATTCGTATCTTTGATATCGCGGTAGCCGATGACGCCCTTCAGATCGCCGCCCGGGATAGGCAGCATGAAAGGCTTGGAGCCGGTAGCGAGCAACAGTCGGTCATATTCCGTGCTGGTACCGTCTTCGGCAAAAACGATGCGGTTCTTGCGATCGATCTTGTTGATGCGTGCATTGGTATGGAGCTTGATATTGTTCTCCGCATACCATTCGCGCGTATTCAGGATGATGTCATCGATGGTCTGCTCATTCGCCAGCACTGGCGACAGCATGATGCGGTTGTAATTCGGGTAAGGCTCATCGCCGAACACGGTGATGTTGTAAATGTCCGGCGCTATCTTCAGCAACTCTTCTACGGTTCTCATGCCAGCCATACCGTTACCGACAACAACCAGTTTCATTTTCTTCATGGTGTTTCTCCTCTCTACTACTCTTGATGTTGCATTACCAGTTCAGTTTGATCTGCCCACTACATCAGGCAGCGGCAGCCAAAGCGTTGATCAATTCATTGCTGCTCGATAGCTTGACCACGTCGCCAACGACGATAATGGCCGGGCTGGACAAGCCTTCCTGCTTGACCGCCATAGGCAGCATGCCAATCGGGCTGATGACCTGCCTTTGTTCGGATTGCGTCCCCTGCTGGATTGCGGCGGCAAAGGTGTCCTTTGACAGCCCTGCGGCCAGCAAGGACTGAACGATACTGACCAGATGACTCATGCCCATGTAGATCACCAGGGTCGTGCCGCCATCAATCAATGCACGCCAGTTGAGCGGGTTCTCATCTCGCGTGTGTCCGGTGATGAAAGTGACCCCATGCGTATATTCGCGATGCGTTACCGGAATGCCGATGCTGGCAGGCGCGGCGATGCCGCTGGTGATGCCTGAGACGATCTCGGTCTCGATACCTGCCTGGCGCAAGGCCAGCATTTCCTCGCCGCCGCGACCGAACAGGAAAGGGTCGCCGCCCTTGAGGCGGGCAATGGTCTGGCCTTGTTCGGCCAGCGACACCATGAGTTTGTTGATAAAGTTCTGAGGCGTGGATTTGCAGCCGCCGCGCTTGCCGACTTCCACCACACGGGCTTGCGGCGCATGCTTCAATAATTCGCGGTTGACCAGGTCATCCAGCAGGATGACATCGGCAGACTGCAATGCCTTGATCGCCTTGACCGTGATGAGGTCGGGGTCGCCAGGGCCTGCGCCAATCAAATACACTTTACCTTTGCTCATGGTGTTTCCTTTACCGGTTCTTTAAAACGTATACATCATTGTCAGCCAGATCTTTTCAAGATCCGGTTTGCGGCCAGCCGCCGCCGCAACACGCTCATCCTCTTTGAAATTGGCGTATTCGGCCTTTACCAGGAAGCTGCTGTTGACGTTATAAGTCGCGGCAAAGTCGAATTCTCTGCCGAACTTATTGCCGAAACCGCCGCCGAACTCGGCAAAGTCTTCATCCGAATTGATGACGTGGTATTCGGCATGCAACACCAGCTTATCCAGCGGTTTGCCGCCAATCGTAATGAACGTGTCCTTGATGCCCTGTGCCGGTGTGACCAGGAAGTGGTCGGCCCATCCCTGGAACAGGTGATTGGTGCCGAACGGTGTCTGGAAGGCATACTGGCTATCGTTGCTGGAAAGTTTTTCATGGTCGATACGAGCGAACCATGCCTTGTAGCCTGCACCTATGCCTGCACGACCGTAATGTGCGTCGATGCGCTCATCGCCACCGGAGTAATCGGTCTGTTTGGCGTATTCGGCGGTGTAGAGTAAACGCCAGTCATCGTTGATTCTGCGGGTACCATCGAAACGCAGACCCAGGGTTTTGTTCGATTGGTCGGTGTTGGGGCCGAGCACGCTGGTCTTGGCGATAGTCGGCGTTTCGAAGTTGGAGAAATAGCCGTAGCCCGTGATGGATTCGGCTGGTGAAAGACGGTATTTCACATTGACGATCTCCAGCTCACCTTCCTGCAGGCGCGTGCTGATCTGCTTCACGCGTTCGAGATGCGCGAGGTAGATTTCGGTATTCGGCAAGCTCTTGTTCAGCACCGAGTAACCGTCGAATACCTGCATCACCTGGCGGAAACCGATATCGCCGATGAAGCGCACGTTATCGAGATTGATCTGCTGGCGGCCGACGCGGGTGAACGGG
>CAZOZB010000007.1:81810-106472 GCA_964584185.1 uncultured Methylophilaceae bacterium | reverse complement strand
GCCGGTCCAGTCGAGATAGAGCTGGTTCACATCGGTATCATTGGGGTCGACCACGATCGGGTAGTCGCCCATACCCGGTTCCGGGTCGCCAAGCTTGCGGTCGTCGTAGCGGTTATCCAGTTTGGCGACATTGATGAGCTGAACGCCGAGGCTGAAATTATGGAAAGGGGCCGTCTGCCAACCCACCAGGCTGCGCAAAGTAAAGGCATCGGCCGTTTCCGGCTTGCCTTCCTGGTCGACATGCTCATAGCGCAGACGGAAATTGCTCATGTTCTTGCCGCCCTTGATGGCATCCCAGACCGTGTAATCAGGCAGGGCTTCCACTTCCTCGGCTTGAACGCTGAACGCAGTGCTGGCTAAACCTACCAATATACTTAAAGTGACTTGACGCATCTTGCATCTCATATTAGTTTGCATGTGTTGCTCCTTTTTTGACGAGAAGGGTGACAAAGTGTTTGGGTGTTAATGACATCCGGGCACGGAGGGGCGCGTCCTGACCGACGCGTCCCTTTTTCTTTGCAGCTGTTGTCGCCTGCATGGTCTTACGCAGCCTTCTTTGCGTGGCGTTCATACAGGAACTTCAATACTTCGCTGCGTAAATGGTTGTAGTCGGCGTTCTCCGCCAGTTCCAGCCGTTTTCTCGGGCGAGCCAGTTCAACCGGCAGGATTTCCCCTATCGTGGCAGCCGGGCCGTTGGTCATCATGACGATACGGTCGGAAAGCAATACCGCTTCATCCACATCGTGCGTCACCATCACTGCCGTACAGCCGGATTTCGCCATGATGCTCATCAGTTCATCCTGCAGATGGGCGCGGGTGAGGGCATCGAGTGCGCCGAACGGTTCATCCAGCAGCAATACCTTGGGCTCCATCGCCAGTGCGCGGGCGATACCGACGCGCTGCTTCATGCCGCCGGATATTTCATTCGGGCGTTTGTCCGCGGCATGGCTGAGGCCGACCAGCTCCAACGCGGCCCTGGTTCTGGCGAGCAACTGCGGTTTAGCCTCGGTTCTGCTGAACACACGCTCAACCGCCAGATAGACGTTCTCGCTGCAGGTCAGCCAGGGCAGCAGGGAGTGGTTCTGGAATACCACTGCGCGTTCCGGGCCCGGCCCGCCGATTTCACGACCTGCGCAGAACAGCAGGCCGTCAGTCGGCTCCAGCAGTCCTGCAACCAGGTTCAGCACCGTCGATTTGCCGCAACCGGAGTGGCCGATGATGGAGATGAACTCACCTTCCCTGATGCTCAGGTTGATGCCGCGCAGCGCTTCAAACGTGCCGTTCTTGGTCGCGAACGACATGTTGACGTCTTCCAGCTGCACATATTTTTCCTGTACGATTTTTTCCATGATGCTGTTCCTTATTCGTAACTGAAGCGTCTGGCGATGAGAATCAGCGCCTGCTCCAGCAGCAGGCCCACAATCCCCACGACGAAAATCGCGATGATGATGTGTTCCACATTGAGGTTGTTCCATTCGTCCCACACCCAGAAGCCGATACCGACGCCGCCAGTGAGCATTTCAGCCGCTACGATCACCAGCCAGGCGACACCGATGGAAAGGCGCACGCCGGTCATCATGTAAGGCAGGACGAAAGGGAAGAGAATCCTGGTGGCGATCTTCCACTCGGAGAGCTTGAGCACGCGCGCCACATTCATGTAGTCCTCGGGCACCTTGCTGACGCCGACTGCGGTATTGATGATCATCGGCCAGATCGCCGAGATGAAGATCACCCAGATGGCGGCAGGGTCTGCAGCCTTGAACACCAGCAGACCGATGGGCAGCCATGCCAGTGGCGAAACCGGGCGCAACATGCCGATAACCGGCGCCGCCATCCTGGAGGCGAAAGTAAAGCGGCCGATCATGAAGCCGAGCGGGATGCCGATGACGGCGGCCATGCCGAAACCGATGCCCACCCGTTCAAGCGAACTGAGGATGTTCCAGCCTATGCCCATGTCATTCGGCCCGTTGTTGTAGAACGGATCGCTGAACAGGATCACCGCGGCATCCCAGGTCGGTATCGGGCCGGGTAAACCTTCCGACTGGTAGGAAATAAGCGCCCAGATCGCGACGAACAGCAGGATGCCGAAAAATGGCGGCAGCAGCCATTGGAAGAAAGCCGTAAGGTATTGCCCGGCTTTGCCCGGTCTTTCGCTTGCCTTGGCTGCACCAGCAGTTTCAGTCGATGCTGTTGCCAATGGTTCATTGGCTGCCTCCGTTTGGCTCATATCAGGTTTCTCATGGCTCACAATGGTTTCCGGGCTTTTCCGGTTAATGCTGATTGCGCTCATTGCTGTTCTCCCCCGTCAGGTTCAGGCTTTGATCTTGAATCCGGCAGCGTAGGCTTTAGGATCCTTGCCATCCCACACCACACCGTCGATCAGTTTGCTGGTGCGCATCGGGTCTTTCGGTACGCCGATACCGAGCTGGGTTGCCGCTTCGGTATAGAGCTTGATCTGGTTGACTTTCTGCGCCACGCCGAGATAGTCCGGGTCTTGCTTGAGCAGGCCCCAGCGTTTGTGCTGGGTAAGGAACCACATGCCATCCGACAGGTAAGGGAAAGGTACGCTACCGTCGTTGAAGAACTTCATGTAGTTAGGGTCTTGCCATTTCTTGCCGATGCCGTTGTCGTAATTGCCGACGAAGCGGCCTTCGATCACATCTTCCGGTGCATTGACATATGCCTTGCCCGAGATCAGCTTGGCGACTTTTGCGCGGTTGGCGGTGGCGTCGATATAACGGCAAGCCTCAAGCACGGCCATGATCATCGCGCGGGCAGTGTTCGGGTTTTTCGCGACGAATTCCGCCGTGCAGCCCAACACCTTTTCCGGGTGGTCTGTCCAGATATCCTGGCTGGTGGCTACGCTGAACCCGACCTTGTCGTGGATCGCGCGGGCATTCCACGGCTCACCCACACAGTAGCCATCCATGTTGCCGATGCGCATGTTGGCGACCATTTGCGGTGGCGGCACGACAATGGTCTTCACATCCTTGAACGGGTTGATGCCGTAAGTGGCAAGCCAGTAGTAAAGCCACATGGCATGGGTGCCGGTGGGGAAGGTCTGGGCAAAGGTGAAATCGCGGTTTTCGTTATCCAGCAGGCGTTTCAGCGTCGGGCCGCTGGTGACGCCTTTCTCTTTCAACTGGTTGGCCAGCGTGATGCCCTGGCCGTTATGGTTAAGCGTCATCAGCACTGCCATATCTTTCTGCTGGCCGCCTATGCCCAGTTGCACGCCGTACATCAGGCCATACAGAACGTGCGCGCCCTGTAATTCACCATTGACCAGTTTGTCGCGGATACCTGCCCATGAAGCTTCTTTTGACGGCGTGATCTTGATACCGTATTTCTTATCGAAACCCATTTGAGCGGCGACCACGATAGGGGCGCAGTCCGTCAACGGGATGAAGCCGATCTTCACCTCCTTGATTTCAGGCTCATCGCTGCCTGCTGCCCAGGCATTGTTGCGGATTTTCTCAGGCACCATCCCCATCAATGCAGAAGCCCCCATGACGCCGGCGCTGGCACGGAAGAAATTGCGACGGCCGTTATCCACCCCTGTGCCTTCAACAACAGCTTTGCTCGTTGTTTCATCACTGCCTTTGCTCATTTGATTCTCCTAGCGGTTGATTCAAAATCCAGAATTCCAAATAAAAAAAGGCGTCCTGCTGGCGGGATAAACTCCGCGAGCAAGGACGCCTTTGTCCGGTGGGTCATCATTGACCCGATATTGCTAATCTAAAATATTCTTAAAACCTTGTACTGCCATGTCGTCGGCCACACATTATGTGAGGCAATCGACCAAACGCTTGATATTCACACCCGCCGTTGGGTATCAACACCATTTTGTATCTGAATTTTGCCTAGAAACTTTGTCTAGAACAGCAACTTTGCTGCTTGTACCACTTGTTCAGCCAACGTCGCCAAACGTATGTTCTGTTTCATTGCCATGTTCCTGAGCAGCGTATACGCAGTATCTTCATCGACACCGCGCTGCTTCATCAGCAAGCCCTTGGCTTTTTCTATCACCTTGCGTTCACTGAGCTTCAGGTTCGCCTGGCTCAGTTCCGTACGCAAAGCCTTGAATTCTTCAAATCGGGCAACTGCCGCATCCATCACCGGTTTCAGCCGTTCATTCGGCAAACCGCCGACTACGTAAGCGCTTACCCCGGCACGCGTGGCCGACCGGATCTTTTCGGTGTCGCCATCGTGCGTAAACATCACAATCGGTCGCGGAGCGTTCTGGCTCATGACAATCAGGTGTTCCAGCGTATCGCGACTAGGCGAATCCGTATCGATGATCACGATATCGGGTTGCAAACGCGTCACGGCTTCATCCAGATTCGCCGTATCGCTCAGATGCGCTATCACCTCGTAGCCCGCCTCAGCCAGAGACTGCTTGAGCGGAGCTGTCCGCTCCAAGTGATTATCAACTAACATGACTCGGAGCATTGCCGACCTAAAATTTGTTACTCAGACAGCACAAAGCAACAGCTGTGCCAATGGATGAGGAAATGCGATAAGGCCATGAAATTAATTGCATATAAGCAGATCTATGCAGAGAGGGAAGGGGCGATTCTATTCCTGATTAATGCACAATAAAAGTGCGCATGCACCAATTAAGAAAATATTAAAGTGAGCTTAAGCTCTTAAATCAAAGACCGTAGCTTTTATTCATGCCCTTGGTCTGTCCATTAGAACTGGTTCAGGCTTTGCTGCTGTGTGGGTGATTGATGCAAAACTGCAAGCTGCTGTTCAGAACGCCTAGCGGTACATTTCCCTGACACAGAATGCCGCGGCGAGGTGAATCCTCCCCCGGCATATGGCTAATAGCCGGTATTTTCCGGGAATGCTTCATCGCCGGAATAATCGAACTGCAAGCTGGCTAATCTTGCATAGAGGCCGTCGTTATTGCGCAATTCTGCCGAAGTGCCGATTTCTACAATATTGCCGTGCTCCATCACTACGATGCGGTCAGCTTTCTGTACGGTAGCCAGCCTATGCGCAATGATGAGAGTCGTGCGACCTTGCATCGCGCTATTGAGACCTTGTTGTACAAGAATCTCGGATTCCGCATCCAGTGCGCTGGTGGCTTCATCCAGCAATAAAATCGGTGCGTCTTTGAGGATGGCGCGGGCGATGGCGATACGCTGGCGTTGTCCGCCGGACAGGCGTGTGCCGCGCTCGCCAAGAAATGTCCCATAAGCATCGGGCAGGCGTGAAATAAACTCGTCCACTTGAGCGGCTTTTGCTGCCACCATCACTTCGGCATCGGTTGCATAAGGTCGGCCATAGCGGATATTTTCCATGGCGTTGGCCGAAAAAATCACCGGGTCCTGCGGTACCACGGCAATCATGCTGCGCAGGTTCTCCAGGCTCAGGTTGCGGATGTCCTGCCCGTTAATGCTGATGCTGCCTATGGTGACATCGTAAAAGCGCAGCAAAAGCTGGAACAGGGTCGTCTTGCCTGCGCCGGATGGCCCGACCAGTGCAATCGTTTCGCCGCTGGCGATTTCCAGTGAGATATTGTTGAGCGCGGCTGTCTGCAATCTTGACGGGTAGTGAAAGCCGACCTGGTTGAAAGAGATATAGGCATTCTTCGCATCTTTCACAGGTTCGGGCTGGTCCGGCTCGCTGACCGCAGGCGACGCATGCAGCAGTTCGAGTAAACGCTCGGTGGCGCCGGCTGCGCGCATGATGTCGCCCCATACCTCGGCCATCGTGCCGACACTGCCTGCCACCATCGCGGCATACAGGATAAAGGATGCGAGTTCGCCGCCTGTCATGGCGCCACTGGTGACCTGGCGTGCACCCACCCAGAGCACGAAGATAATCGAGCCCATGACTGCGGTGATGATCACGGCAGTCAATGTTGCGCGTACCCGGATGCGCTTGAGCGCCGTGATGAAGCTTGTTTCCGTGCTCTGGCGGAAGCGGCCGATCTCGCGCTGCTCCTGTGTGTAGGATTGCACGGTAGGCATGGCGTTAAGAATTTCGCCGGCCAATGCCGAACTGTCGGCGATTCTGTCCTGCGACTCGCGTGAGAGTTTGCGTACCGACCTGCCGATCAATACGATGGGCAGAACCAGCAGGAGCATCAAACCGAGATTCAGCGAGAATAGATAGAAGCTGGTGACCGCCAGCATGACCATGCCGCCAATGAACTGGAACAGACTGCGCAGACCCATGGATGCCGAGCTGCCGACTACCGTCTGGATGAGTGTCGTATCACCGGTCAGGCGCGATAAGACCTCTCCGGTTTGCAAGGTCTCGAAGAATTGCGGAGACTGCGTCATCACCCGCCCATAGACCGCGTTACGCAAATCTGCAGTGACGCGTTCGCCTATCCATGAAACGGTGTAATAGCGCGCCGCTACCATCAATGCCCAGAAAAAGGCGAGGCCGAACAGCACAACAAAGTGGCTATTCAGGCTCAGGCTGTCTGTCAGTGCGCCGTTGCTTCTTGCCGGTGTCTGGCCAAAGCCGAAATCAATCAAGTCACGAAAGGCGAGCGGTACCAGGAGCAGGGTTGCCGATGCAAGGCTCAACAACACAAAAGCCAGGAATATCTGCTTGCCATAAGGCCGTAAGAACGGCCAGATATCGCGTAATGAAGATATCCTTTTCGGCTTTGCCTCCAGTTCATTCAGTGCGTTGGTTTGCAAAGTGTCTTTTTGCAGGGGTTCTTGCGTAATGTCATGCACTTGATTGTTGGGTTCGATGATAGGTCTCTAAGGCTGGTTTTTAGCGCGCAGGCTGAAGTTGCAGCAGTCTGTCACCTGCCAGGATATAAAGCAAACCATCAGGCCCCTGGCGTACATCACGTACCCGGCCGATGCCTTCGAATAAGCGTTCTTCCTTGCTGACTTTATTGCCGTCCAGCGTCAGCCTGACCAGTGTCTGGAATTTCAGTGCACCGACAAACAGGCTGCCTTTCCAGCTCGGATAGGCATCGCCAGTGTAGAAAGCCATGCCGGAAGGCGCAATCGATGGTACCCATTTGTATAACGGTTGTGCCATGCCTGCCTTTTGCGTTCCCTCACCGATTTTGGTGCCGGTGAAGTAATTGACGCCATAGGTGATCACCGGCCAGCCGTAATTGGTGCGAGCCTTCAGGATATTGATCTCGTCACCGCCCTGTGGGCCATGTTCATGCGTCCAGATCTCGCCTGTGTCCGGGTGTAGCGCTGCACCTTGTGCATTGCGATGTCCGTAACTGAAGATCTCCGGCAATACATCGCGATTACCCACAAACGGATTGTTTTCAGGTACCGATCCATCATCATTCAGGCGGACGACTTTACCGACGTGCTGGTTAAGCTTTTGAGCCCTGTCCTGTTCGCCACGGTCACCCATTGTGATATACAGATAGCCATCGCGATCAAATACGATGCGTGAGCCGAAATGCCTGTTGGTGCTCACTTTTGGGGCCTGGCGGAAAATCACTTCACTTTTCACCAGTTGGTTGTTTTCAAGTTTTGCCCGCAAGACTTCTGTGCCAACACCACCTTCGCCTTTGCCGGAATAACTCAGGTACAACCAGCCGTTCTCAGCGTAATTGGGGTGTAGCACCACGTCCAGCAAGCCGCCTTGTCCGCTATCGACCACTGCGGGCGCTCCTGAAACGGGTTCAGGCAGAAGTTTGCCGTTTTCAACGACACGCAACTTTCCGGATTTTTCTGTCACAAGCATACGGCCATCAGGCAGAAAAGCCATGCTCCATGGTTCTTTCAAGCCCGGCGCGATCGGATTGAGGATGATTTTTTCCGATCCTGCGGTAACGACTTCATTCGCTTGGGCTGGACTTTGAACCATAGCGCCGAGGTAAATGAATGTCAGTGCGACGATCGGTGTAAACCAGGAGCGGGTATTTGTAGAGTGGGCGGTGTGCATTTTTTCTCCAGTTGGTCGATTCAGTTTTATGACGGTCTGCAAGCTGCTTGGTTCATCCATTGCATCAAGTGAATTTACAGAACAAGCCGGGCCACCTAATATGAGCGGTTCTGTTAAAGCCTAAGACTAGAACCCGGAAATTTCAAGAGAATGAACCGCCATGCATAAAGCCGTACCAACCGACAAAGTCGATGTTCTGTTAATCGGCGGCGGCGTCATGAGCGCAACGCTGGCGACATTGCTCAGCCAGCTCGCGCCCGACTTGCAAATATTGATGGTAGAAAAACAGGATGCGGTCGCCACAGAAAGCACCGATGCCTGGAACAATGCAGGTACAGGCCATGCTGGCTATTGCGAACTGAATTATACGCCGCAGGCTGGTAACGGCAGTATCAGCATCGACCGTGCTTTGGCGATCAATGCTGCTTATGAGGTCTCGCTGGAGTTCTGGTCCAGTCTGGTGGAGCAAGGGTTGTTGCCGGCGCCGGGATCCTTTATCAACGCCATCCCGCATCAGAGTTTTGTCTGGGGCGAGAAAGATGTCGCTTTTCTCAAGGCCCGCCATGCCTTGCTGCAAAATCATCATCTGTTTGCGGATATGGAATACAGCGAAGACCCGGCTACCATCGCGCAGTGGTCGCCGCTCATTATGCAGCAGCGTCCGGCGAACCAGCCGATTGCTGCGACGCGAGTGGCTTACGGCACCGATGTCGATTTCGGTGCGCTTACCCGCCACCTGGTTTCAGGACTGTTGCAGAACCCCAATTTCGGCCTGCTTTGCGGCCAGCAGGTGCAAAGCTTGAAGCAGGATAGCCACAAGCGCTGGGCAGTGACTTTGCGGGATACAAAAACCGGTAACCAAAACCCCCTGGATGCAGGCTTCGTATTCCTGGGCGCCGGCGGCGGTGCATTACCCCTGCTGCAAAAATCCGGCATCCCGGAAGCCAGGGGCTATGGCGGGTTTCCGGTCAGTGGTCAATGGCTGGTCTGCAAAAATCCCGAAGTCGTCAAACAACACAGCGCCAAGGTCTATGGCAAAGCCCCGCTCGGCGCACCGCCGATGTCGGTGCCGCATCTGGATACGCGCTATATCGATGGCAAACCGGCACTGCTGTTCGGCCCTTATGCCGGGTTTACCAGCAAGTTCCTCAAGCGGGGCTCGTATTTCGATCTGCTGAAATCGGTCAAAGCCAATAACCTCAAATCCATGCTTGGCGTGGCAAGGCACAATTTCGATCTCACCCGCTACCTGGTGGGTGAAGTGCTGCAAACACATGAAGCCCGCATGGCATCGCTGCGCAAGTTCTACCCGCAAGCACGTTCTGAAGATTGGGAGCTTTCCATCGCCGGACAGCGGGTGCAGATCATCAAACCCTGCGCCCAGAAAGGCGGCAAGCTGGAATTCGGCACTGAGATCGTGGCTTCCGGGGATGGCACATTGGCCGCGTTGCTAGGGGCATCGCCCGGTGCGTCTGTTTCGGTGCAGGCCATGCTGGAAGTATTGAAGCGCTGTTTTGCAGGTGACGTGGCTTCAACGGAATGGCAAGGCAAACTGAAAACATTGATTCCTTCTTATGGGGAATCGCTGATAGAAGATGCGGACCTGCTGAAAAAGGTCCGGCAGAGAACCTTGGCTACGCTTGGGCTGGGAACTGCTTGCCCGGAATAATGTATTCGGCCTGTTCATACAGGATGCTTACTCGCATACGCAGTTGCGGCCAGCGCTTTTTGCCCGATAGAGTGCTTTGTCTGCGGCATTGATCAAGCTTTCCATCGAGTTTCCGTGAGAGCTGGTAACGCAACCCAGGCTGATAGAGACGGACAGCTTGTCCGCTCCCCAAAGGCAGGACAAATCCTCTACCGATTTGCGCAGGCGTTCCGCAAACCTCAGTGCCGCAACCTTGTCTGTCAAGGGTAGAACCAGCAGGAACTCCTCCCCTCCCCAACGGGCAATGCAATCGATTTCCCTGGATGCTTTGCGTAGCGTATCGGCCACATTGCACAACACGAAATCCCCGCATGCGTGACCATGGGTATCGTTGATCAATTTAAAATAATCGATATCGCACAATACGACGGAAAACGGTTGGGAGGTTCTGTCAAAACGGCTCAGTTCCAGTTCAATGCGACTCTGTACTTCACGCCGGTTGGCCAGGTTCGTCAGCGGATCAATGCGGGAAAGCCGGTTGTTCTCTTCAACCGCGCACTTTAATTCGTGGACATCCTTGAAGGTCACGATATGCAAATTCTGCATGATTTGTGTCTGGATCTGGGCGACAACATTGAACCATCTTTTTTGACCGTTCTTGCAATGGACCAGGACTGTCATTTCCGCCGTGCACAAGCCTTGACCCTGACTCTGTTCCATTGCGCGGTTCCATCCATGCATTACCTTGGCACGATAATCCGGGTCGGGATAAGCCAGTTCGAACCAGGTTTTAATATCCGGCATTTCCTCCATCGTGTAGCCGATTTGTTCATGAAATGCCCTGTTGATAAAACGATGTAGCCTTTTCGGCTCCTCCGTGCAGGCTGTATCAATGATCGACTCGGAGATCACGATGGGTAATGGGATGGCATCCAGGCTTTCAAAAGGCAGATGTTCCATATTGCTGCCAAAGCTGAATTTCTCTTTTATTTGCATCGTGGCTCCCAGTTAAAGAATGCCTGCTTGGTTGCCATGCATGGGGAAACATCAGCAGTTGTTACTCGATTGTGTTCGCTTGCCTGTTACCTGTACTCGACCAAAGATGCTTCGAGTTTTGTCGACGTGGCGACGATTTCTCTATTTACGAGATAAATATTTGTTAAATATAGGAATTGCATATAAGTATGTCAATAGCCTATACCTATTTTCACATTATTGCCTAAACCTATATCGTTTGATCGCATGAAAATCGGTCATCGAATAAGGGAATCTAGGGAAAGCAAGCAGCTGAGCCAGGATGAACTGGCGCGCAGGATCGGCGTATCTCAACCCACTATCTCCGACTGGGAAAACAGCAAGACCGAACCTACTGTAGATAATATGCGCACATTGGCTGTTGAACTGAATATCTGGTTCGAGTGGCTGGTTACCGGCCGCGGTTTGCAGAATTACCGGCCCGAATTGCATGAGCCTGAACGGGAATACAGGGTTCAGGTAGAACCACCTGCAGACGAGCAGGATTTACTGGCAATCTATCGAAAACTTTCCCCGGTACGGCGTCAGACACTGCTCGAATTTCTCAAGCGCTGGGTTTAAGGGAATATTTACATGTCTCCAGCGTCAGGCGCTTAAGCGCATGGTCGGGAATCCTGGGCCGCCGTGAATGGCGGTGGAAAATGAAAACGGGCGCTGAGGCGCCCGTTTTTTTGATCCGGCTTCATCATGATTAACGATACGCACTCAGTTATTTGCAACCTTAACGGTTGCAGACATACATCGTGACTTCAAAGCCGAAACGCATTTCTGTCGCTACTGGTTTTGTCCACATGACGACTCTCCTTTTGGTTGGTTAACAACAAACAGATTGCTATGCCTGTATAGCCCCATATAGCGCCAGCGGTTTGTGTCGAACCATGCAGCCTTTCATTAAACTTCCCTAATGGTTTTCACCAGACTCCAAATCCCTCCGGCTTTCTTTCCACGCTATCCGGCATGGTGTGGTGCGCCCAGCTTTTACAAATCTCACGGATTGCGTCGGGTGCAGATATACTTCTGGCTGAATTGCAGGAGTCGTGGGAGAGACAGGTTTCATCATGAATAAAATACTAAAAAAATTGATCTGGCTGGTAATTGCCGTTATCGGCGCAGGGGCGGTCGGCGGCATTGCATTGAACCGGGGCGAGAGCATCAATGCCATGTGGTTCATTACTGCCGCTCTTTGTACATATGCCATTGCCTACCGTTTCTATTCGGTCTGGATTGCAACCAAGGTCCTGCTGATCGATGAAACGCGTGCGACACCGGCAGAGCGCCTGGATAACGGCAGGGATTATGTCCCGACCAATCGCTGGGTCGTTTTCGGTCATCACTTCGCGGCGATTGCCGGCCCCGGCCCTTTGATCGGCCCAACGCTTGCGGCACAGTTCGGCTATCTGCCCGGCACTTTATGGATTCTGATTGGCGCCGTCCTGGGCGGTGCAGTGCAGGATATGGTGACGCTGTTCCTGTCCACGCGCCGCAATGGCCGCAGCCTCGGCCAGATGGCACGTGACGAACTCGGCCCGATAGGCGGTATTGCTGCATTGATAGGGACATTGGCGATCATGATCATCTTGATCGCGGTCCTCGGCCTGGTGGTTGTCAACGCCATGAAGCATAGCCCGTGGGCAACCTCCACGGTGGCTGCGACCATTCCGATCGCGGTGATTGTCGGGCTGTATATGCGTAACTTCCGCCCCGGCAATGTGCTGGAAGCGTCATTGCTCGGTGTGGTTCTGCTGTTGCTTGCCGTGGCGGCAGGCGGCTGGATCGACCATCATCCCGGTTTGCGCACCATATTCGATCATGATGGCCTGCCGCTGGCGATAGGCGTGATTATTTACGGCTTTGCCGCGGCGATCCTGCCCGTCTGGTTGCTGCTGGCCCCGCGCGATTACCTTTCTACTTTCATGAAGCTGGGCACCATCCTGCTGCTGGCGATCGCCATCATTATCCTGCAACCGGATGTGAAGATGCCTGCATTGACGAAATTCACCGATGGTACGGGTCCCATTTTCGGCGGCAGCCTGTTCCCCTTTGTCTTCATCACTGTTGCCTGCGGTGCCGTCTCCGGCTTTCATGCGCTCATCGCATCCGGCACCACGCCCAAATTGCTGGCAAACGAACGCGATATCCGCATGATCGGTTTCGGCGGCATGCTGCTCGAATCCTTCGTCGCCATCATGGCGATGATCGCTGCCACTGTGCTTGATCCGGGCGTATTCTTTGCCATCAACAGCCCGGCGGGCGTTGTCGGCAAGGACCCGGCAACCGCGGTAGCCACCATTACCTCCTGGGGGTTTCCCGTTACCGTGGCGCAGATGGAAGACCTTGCGCGACAGATGGGCGAAACCACGTTGTTTGCGCGAACCGGCGGTGCGCCTTCGCTGGCGGTGGGTATGGCGAGCATCTTCAGTAGCGCCTTCGGCCAGAGCATGCTGGCTTTCTGGTATCACTTCGCCATCATGTTCGAGGCGGTTTTCATCCTCACGACGCTGGATGCCGGTACCCGTGTCGGCCGCTTCATGCTGCAGGATATTCTCGGTAATATTTCACCCAGGCTGGGCCAGACATCCTGGTATCCATCCGTGATTTTCAGCAGTGCGCTGGTGGTGGCTGGCTGGGGCTATTTTCTCTATATCGGCGTGATCGACCCGAATGGCGGCGTCAATATCCTCTGGCCATTGTTCGGCATTGCCAACCAGATGCTTGCTGCCATTGCCTTGAGTGTCGGCACTGCGATCCTGATCAAGACCGGCAAGTTGAGATATTCCTGGGTGACCGGTTTGCCATTGCTATGGCTGGTTATCGTCACCACAACTGCTGCCTGGCAAAAGATCGCCAGCCCCGATATCCGTATCGGGTTCTTCGCGGCGGCAAACGATATGGCCAGCAAACTTGCAACAGGCGCGCTTTCACCGGAGCAGGCCAGGATCGCGCCGCAATTGATCTTCAACCAGCAGCTGGATGCCTGGCTGACCATGTTCTTTATCGCGGTGCTCTGGATTGTGATTATTGATATGTTGCGTGTCAGCTATCGCCATATCACGGGCCGGCCAGTACTGCCGACCACTGAGGCAGCCTATGTCCAGACCAGATTAGACAAGGTTTGATTATTACAACATGCCGATAACAAAAAACTAAGGAGGCAATATGGCATCAGAAGAGATGCAGGCAAGTCAGGAAAAACTACGGTTCTCGTTTACTGGCACAGGAACCGAATATTTCAGTATCTGGATGGTCAACCTGCTGCTGACCATCCTCACCCTGGGTATTTATTCAGCCTGGGCCAAGGTGAGGCGGTTGCAGTACTTCTATCGCAACAGCTGGCTCAATGAAGCCAATTTCGACTATCACGGTGACCCGGTTGCCATCCTCAAGGGGCGCATTCTCGCTGTCCTGCTCTTCGTGCTTTATAACCTGAGCGGTACTTTTTCACCGATAGTGGGTGCCATCGTCCTGATTCCGATCGTCATCGTCATGCCGGTATTGCTATATAAATCGCTGCGTTTCCGTGCCATCAACAGCAGCTATAGCGGCCTGCGTTTCGGTTTTTCAGCCAGGCTCGGCGAAGCCTATAAAACCTTCCTGCTTTGGCCGATACTGGCGTTTCTGACATTGTTCGCGCTGACACCTTCGGCACACCAACGTATCAAACAATTCCAGCATGGGCATGCACGTTTCGGCACTGCGCCTTTTCGTTTTTCAGCCAGTATCAACAGTTTTTATGCTCTGTACGGCAAAACGCTATTGCTGGTGCTGGGTCTGTTTGCGATTATCGCGGTGGCTTTCGGGGCTGGTTTCCTTGGGCTCGTCGATACTGCGACAAGCACGATGGAACCCGATAAATCGAAAGCGGTGGTGATCGGATTCGTCATGATTGCGGTTTTCCTGCTGGTCATGGTCGGTGCGTTGCTCATCGGTCCCTATTTCACCTCGCGTTTGCAGAACCTGATCTGGAGACACACCCATCTGGAAGAACATCGACTTGGTAGCGACCTGACGGCCCGCGGCCTGTTCTGGGTGAAATTTACCAATCTGCTCGGCATCATGGTCACTTTCGGCCTTTACAAACCGTTTGCCGATGTGCGGCTTGCCAGATACCGGCTCGAACATATGTGGCTGGAACCGCAAGGTGCGCTCGATGAATTCGTGCGGGATGCCCAGCAGGAAGTGGCTGCGTTCGGTGAAGAGGCTGCCGAGATATTCGATGTGGACATTTCACTGTGATGCTCGATGCAATTTATTTTGATGGTCAGACCAGCCGCCGGCATCAGGTCAGCGTGTCGCTGGAAGGTGATGATTGGCAGGTTACTGGTGAGGGCATTGAACGGCGAGACAGCTTTGCCAGGAGCACGCTCTCGGAAAAAATCGGTGGCGCGCCCAGGCAGCTGCATTTCGCCGATGGCGCTTATTGCCTGATTGCAGATCACGCCGCACTGGAAGCTATGTTGCAGGCCGCAGGTCATCGGCCGCATTCGGTCGTGTCCAAATGGGAAGCCAGGTGGCGCTATGCGCTGCTCGCGGTGGTGCTGCTCGCTGTATTCTTTGCGGCAGCGTATCAATGGGCTTTGCCATGGGCCGCTAATATCATTGCGCAGAAGTTGCCAGCCAGTATTCCTGCACTCATGGATAAACAGACGCTGGCGACGTTCGATGGTTATTTGCTTGAACCAAGCGAATTACTGCCAGCGCGTCAGCAGTCTCTTACACAAACCTTGGCAGCCATATCGCCAGCGGAAGGCGGGGCATTGCCAGCCTACCAGCTGATTTTCCGTAAAAGTGAGGCCATAGGCCCCAATGCTTTTGCCTTGCCCGGCGGCACGATTCTGATGACTGATGAACTGGTAACACTGGCAGACAGGTCACCAGATGCAGATGCGCAGATTATCGGCGTACTGACTCATGAGTTGGGGCATGTGCATCATCAACATGCGCTCAGGAATTTTGTGCAAGGGTCTATCGTTGCCGCTGCGGTGACTTGGTATCTGGGCGACGTCAGCAGCCTGTTGGCCGCGGCGCCGATTGCCTTGCTCAATACACGCTACACGCGGGATTTTGAACGCGAGGCAGATCGATATGCTGCCGAAACCATGCTGAAAAACGGGATGTCACCGGCAAGCCTTGCCGATATGCTGGATAGCATGCAGAAATTCGCATATGAGGCGCATACAGCAGAAGGAACCGCACCCGATGAAAAAGATGCACCGGAACAGCCGGTGCATGACAAACCAGAAAAAGACAAAGAAGGTGTCAATTGGGCGGATTATTTCTCCACACATCCCAATACGGATGAGCGTATCGCCAAACTGCGTGCCTGGCCGGGCGAGGAAAAAACACCATGAACCTGGCGCATTGGGGTCATGTTTGCTGGAGTTTCATTCGCCGTTTATCCGGTGATGATGCCTATGAGCGCTACCTCAAACATTACGAAGAAATGCACGAAACCACCTTGAACCCGCCCCCAAGACTTACACGCAAAGAGTTCTTCATCTACTGGCAGGATAGCAAGTGGAAAGGCATCAAACGCTGCTGCTGAACACGCATGCTCAATGAGTATTGCGGTGAAGTCAGGCTTCCTTAGATTGCGGGTCAATGCCTCAGTTGGATGACACCCAGCAATATGATGACCAGGATCGCCAGAATCAGGGCGGTGGCTCTCCAGAACAGCAGTGGATTTTTTTCCAGTAATGCCGGCCGGTTCCCGATCAGGAAATCCTGGCCAGGGTGCCGCAGGTCGTAGACGAATTCCGATAAGGCCTGGTAGCGTTTGCTGGGGTCCGGGTGCACGGATTTTCTGAGTGTTTCGTCGATCCAGGCCGGGATCGTGCTGTGTTCGTCCACGGCCGGGATATACGTCAAGCGTCTCTGCTGGGCCTTATTCCTGATCTTTGCTACTTGCGTGCCGTATGGCAACCTGCCCGTCAGCATCTGGTAGGTGATCACGCCCAGGGAGAAGATGTCCGACAGCGTTGAACCGCCTTCACCGAGAAAATACTCCGGCGCCGTATATTGAACCGTACCCGGTACCGCATCGGCATGGCTGGGCATGGCGCTTTCGATGAGGCCGGCTACGCTTGTCGAACCGAAATCGATGATTTTTACCGTGCCGGTGTTGTCGATCATGATGTTTTCAGGCCGCAAATCCTGGTGCAGCATTTCCATACGATGAAAAGCCCGCAAGCCCCTGGCAATCTGTTCGACAATGCCGCGTACGGTTTCCAGCTCGACTTTCGGATGGTCGATGATCCACTGGGCGAGGGTCTGCCCTTCGATGAATTCCATTGCCACATATAGATAATGGGGTCGGCGATTCGACGTGAAAGGTTTCAGCACATGCGCACTGTTGATGCGTCGTGCGACCCATTCCTCCATAAGAAAACGGTCCAGGTAGGCTGGATCGTCTCGAAGATCGATGGACGGCGTCTTGAGCACGACTTGCCGGCCCGTATCGTTGTCGACGGCCAGGTAGATGTGGCTGCGATGACTGCGATGCAAGTCCCTGAGTATCCGGTAGCCGTCGAAATCCATCCGTGCTTCCAGGATAGGCGGCAACGCAAGCCCGGAGCTGCGTGCGGAGATCGCGCGGGATTCCCGGGCTGGCAGCCTTTCAATCCTGACGATCTGTACCGTGAGATTATCCGGGCTGCCGCGCCGGTATGCGTCTTCAACGATCAGTCGCGCCGCTTCGTCGAGATCATGACCGTGTCCGGTAACGGTGGCGGTAATGAATCTGGCATCGGTATATTCATAGACGCCGTCCGAAGCCAGCAGAAAAATATCTCCCTGCTCGACTTGGAAAGACTGATAATCGATTTCGAGCTGCGACCCGATGCCCAGGGCGCGGCTGAGATAGCTTTTTTCGGCAGTTACCCTCACCCTGTGGTCTTCGGTCAATTGCTCGAGCGCCTGCTCGTGCAGGCGATAGATGCGTGTATCCCCGACATGGAAAATATGTGCAGCCGTGGATTTGATGACCATCGCGCTGATCGTGCAGACGTAGCCTCTATCCTTGTCGTAGCGATACAGGCTGCGCTGGGTCTGCGCATGCAGCCAGGAGTTGGTCGCGGTCAGTACGCGCTGTGCTGAATGCCTGACGCTCCAGGCGTCTGAAGTGCAGTAGTAATCGTCCAGAAAGCTCCTGACAGCGGACTCGCTGGCAATCTGACTGATATCGCTGCTGCTGATGCCATCGGCCAGTGCAACCACAATGCCTTTCGAGTCCAGTTGTGGTCCGTGTGGGATGCAGGCGCCATGGAAGTCCTGGTTGATCGCCTTGCGTCCCTTGTCCGAATACTGTCCGATGGAAACCTTCAATATACTGGTCATGTTCATGCAGAAAGGGCTGTCATCCGCTTGTGCATTATTGGACGGCCCGTTTGGGAGCGGTTCTCACATGGGTGGCATACAAGGTCAGCCCGGTGAATGCGAGACCGCCTACCAGATTGCCGATCACGACGGGGAGCTCGTTCCAGATGATGTAGTCCATGACGGAGAAGTTGCCGCCCATGAGCAGCGCGGAAGGGAACAGAAACATGTTGACGATGGAATGCTCGAACGTCATGGCAAAGAAGAGCATGATAGGCATCCACATCGCAATGACCTTCCCCGTGACGCTGGTGGAAATCATGGCGCCGACGACCCCGGTGGAAACCATCCAGTTACAGAGCATGGCGCGGACGAAGATCGTCAGCATGCCGGCCGCACCGTATTCCGCATAACCCAGCGTGCGACTCTCGCCAATGCCGGCAATGACGGTGCCGACCTTGTCGGGCTCGGTCGAGAAGCCGAATGTAAAGACGATGGCCATCAGTACCGCTACCGTAAAGGCACCGAGGAAGTTTCCCACGAATACCAGCCCCCAGTTACGCAGGATGCCTTTGATGGTGACGCCTGGACGCTTGTCGATCCAGGCCAGCGGGGTCAGCACGAACACGCCGGTCAGCAGATCGAACCCCAGCAGGTACAGCATGGCGAAGCCGACCGGGAAAAGGATGGCGCCAATAAGCGGATAGCCGGTCTGGACCGATGCGGTCACCGCAAACACGGCAGCCAGCGCGAGGATGGCGCCTGCCATATAGGCCCGGATAATCGTATCCCTGGTTGACATGAATATCTTGGATTCACCGGCATCGACCATCTTGGTCACGAATTCTGAAGGTAGGAGATAAGCCATAATAATTAATTCCCATGAAGAAGAAGCGCAAGTTAAAAAAAAACGTCCACCCCAGGCTTCCCCAAAAAAGAGGGTAGGCCTGGGGTGGACGTCGTTGTCCTGTAAAACTAAATGCCGCGAATATTCCGCTGCATGGTGATCAAGACTTCATTGCCTTGAATGCCGTCTAAACAAAGCAATAAATATGCCATTATCCAGACCGCGCTGCCATGGCGGCAGGCGGCTGGTTCTTTACAATCGGTCGAAAATGACCGCCCAATACTGGTGCATCGCGGCCGTTGCTAGATCATATCTGGTGCGAGGGCAGGGAATATGGCAGGTGATCAGTGAGCGTCTTGCTGCCTGCTTTCTTCCAGCATGCGGCAGGCAAGGGCGCCTACATCCTTGACCGCCTGCTCGATGACGGGGGTCCACAGATGGCTGAAATTGAGCCGGATGCAATGCGTGAGGTCGCGTTTTCTGGAAAAGATGTGTCCGGGCGCCACTGTGATGCCTTGTTCGAGCGCTGTCCGGTAAAGATTGAGCGCATCGATACCGGTCGGCAACTCCAGCCAGATGACGTAGCCCCCGCGCGGTGAGGAAACCCTGGTGCCCGGCGGGAAATGCTCCTCTATACATGCACGCATGAGCACGCATTGTGACTTGAGTGTGTGCCGCAGTTGTTTCAGGTGCTGCTCGTATCCGCTGCGCTGCATGAACTTGGCGATTGCGATCTGCGGCGCGGATGGAATCGACAGGCTGTTGAGAAACATCAGTCTTTCCACTTCCCTGTGGTATCTGCCGGCGACGGTCCAACCGACCCGGTAACCGGGCGCCAGCGATTTCGAAAAAGTGGAGCAGTGCAGTACCAGGCCGTCGCGGTCGTAGGCCTTGGCCGGTTTCGGCGCCTGTTCGCCGAAATAGAGCTCCTGGTAGACATCATCCTCGATCAGCGGGATGCGCTTGTCGTGCAGGAAGTCGACCAATGCTTTTTTTCTGTCTTCCGGCATCAGCGAACCGAGAGGATTCTGGAAATTGGTGGTCAGCACCACGGCGGCAAGGCGGACGTTCCTGCTGAGTGCATCCAGCGCGTCCAGATCCAGGCCGTCCTGGGGGTCTGTGCGCAACTCTGCGACTTTCATTCCCATGCGTTCCACAGCATGGGCGAGCGCATAGTATCCAGGTGCTTCCAGCGCAATCGTGTCGCCCGGTTTCGCAACCGCTTGCAGGCACAGGTTGATCGCTTCGGTAGCGCCATGGGTGATGACGATATCGTCGGGCGATATGTCCATACCGTTCTCGAGGTAGCGCCTGGCGATCTGCTGGCGCAGGCCTTCGTTGCCCGGAGGCAGGTCGTTGAGCGCTCCCCAGTCGCCCTCGTCGTCGAGCAGGGCCTTTTCGTACTGGTAGATTCTTTTCAACGGGAACAGTTGCGGGTCGGGAAACGGCGAGCCCAGCGGCACTCTGCCGAATTCACGGATGGCTTTCAGCGTGGTGAGTACCAGGTGGCTGGAATCCACTTCCGACAGATTGACATTATCGGCCAGCGGCGAGCCGCGCCCGGCAGCTTTCTTCCTGGGCGTGACATAGTAGCCGGACTGCGGGTGGCTGTTGATGACGCCTTCTTTTTCGAGCAGCAGGTAGGCGCGCAATACGGTGCTGATGCTGATATCGTATTTCTTGCTGGCCTGCCGGATGGAAAAAATCCGTTCGCCCGGGCGCAATACGCCTTCGTCTATCATGGCGCGAATCCGCGCAGCCAGTGAGAGGTAGAGTTTCATGCGGGCAGAAGCATTGATCCGGTATTCATGACGACGCATTGTACTCCAGCTGGTGAGATCGCTGGAGTTCTGACCCTAGGCCAACTGCAGGGTTGTGCAGAGCTCCCGGCCTGCCGTCGTCAACGAAACCACTGGACGCTCTTTCTCGATGCTCACCTCAATGACATCCTGTTCGGCGAGTGCCGTCAGGTGCCGCTGCAATGTGCTCATGCGTACGCCGAGACGTTTGCACATTGCCGCCAGGGGCAGGCTGTGGCGGCCGCGTGCGCGTTCCGATACCAGCTGTTCCAGCACGCCCAGCACTAATAGAGTGCCGTGGTCTGCAGCCTGCACAACCGGCGCTTCGTAGTGAAGAGCGTCATGCAGCACGGGACACCTGTTTGCTGGCTGCTTTTTCGATGATGACCGGAATGGATTTCGAGGTCGGCGTGCGCGAAAGATCCGCAATGCTTTCCAGCGGAACCAGATTGTTGGTTTCCGGATAGTAGCCGCCCAGGCAGCCTTGCGGGATGTCGTAGGAAACGACGAGGAAATTATCGGCGCGGCGGGTAATGTCATCCTCCCAGACGCTAACGAGGTTGACCCAGTCGCCGGCCTTGAGCGACATGCGTTCGATATCTGCTGGATTCATGAAAACAACACGCCGTTGGCCGAATACGCCGCGATAACGGTCGTCCAGCCCGTAGATGGTGGTGTTGTATTGGTCGTGCGAACGTGTCGTCATCAATACGAACAGCCGGTCGCCGTATTTTTCGCGTGCCTGGTGAATCGGCGAGTTGCGCGGGATTTCCTGTACCGTGAACTCGGCTTTGCCGGACGCCGTGTCCCAGATGCGCTGGCTGGATGGCACCGGCATACGGAAGCCGCCCGGTTTCTTGATGCGCTCGTTGTAATCCTTGAATGCTTGCGGCATGGTTTTTTCGATCACATCACGAATCAGGCTGTAATCCTTGATGTATTCCAGCCATGGCGTCTTGCTGTGTTTGAGGGTGGCGTGCGCCAGTCTGGCGACGATGGCGGGTTCGGACAGCAGTTGCGTCGATGCCGGTTTGTTCATGCCGTAGGAAATATGCACCATGCTCATGGAGTCTTCCACGGTCACGCCTTGCGGACCGGTTTCCTGCGTATCGATCTCGGTCCGTCCCAGGCATGGCAGTATCAGGGCATCGGTGCCATGCACCAGGTGACTGCGGTTGAGCTTGGTCGTGACATGTGCTGTCAGTGCGCATTGGCGCAGACCTTCCCAGGTGCGGTCGGTGTCGGGCGTGGCGATGGAGAAATTGCCGCCGAGGCCGAAAAAGACCTTGACCTTGCCTGCCAGCATGGCCTGGATCGTAGCGACCGCATCATACCCCGGCGCACGCGGCACTTTGATGCCGAATACCCGTTCCAGGCTTTCGAGGAATTGCTGCGGCATTTTTTCGTAAATGCCGACTGTGCGGTTGCCTTGCACATTGCTGTGGCCGCGTACCGGGCACAGTCCTGCGCCTTCCTTGCCGATGTTGCCGCGTAGCAGCATGAGGTTGACGATGGTCTTGATGGTTGCCACGCCGTGCTTGTGCTGGGTGATGCCCATGCCCCAGGTGGCAATCACGCGGTCGCCGGTGGCGTAGATGCGTGCCATTTCCTCGATCTGTTCGAGCGGGACGCCGGATTCTTCGAGAATGGCTTCCCAGCTTTCTTTGCGTGTATCTTCCGCAATTTGCTCGAATCCTACGGTGTGTTGAGTGATGAATTCCACATCCACGACACGTTCCGTGCCGTTGCGTATGGCTTCGTCATCCCATTGGATGAGAAATTTGATCATGCCTTTGACCAGAGGCAGGTCACCGCCCAGTTTGGGCTGGATGAAGGTTCCGCTGATTTTCGAGCCTTTGAACGACAGCATGTCGAACGGGCTTTGCGGGTCGGCAAAGCGCTCCAGTCCGCGTTCCTTCAGTGGGTTGATCGCTACGATCCTGGCGCCGCGCTTGGCTGCTTCACGCAGTTCTCCCAGCATGCGCGGGTGGTTGGTGGCCGGATTCTGCCCGAATATCAGCAAGGTATCGGTATGCTCGAAATCGTGCAGGGTCACCGAGCCCTTGCCCACGCCTACGGTCGGTGGCAAGGCGATACTAGTGGATTCGTGGCACAGGTTGGAACAATCGGGGAAATTATTGGTGCCGAATTCCCGGCCAAAGAGCTGGTAGAGGAATGCTGCTTCGTTGCTGGCGCGTCCCGAAGTATAGAACGCGGCCTGGTCAGGGTCATCCAGTGCGTTGAGGTGTTTGGCGATCAGTTCGAAAGCCTCGTCCCAGCTTGTTTCCATATATTTATCGGTAGCGCTGTCGTAACGCATCGGATGCGTCAGCCGGCCTTCGCCTTCCAGTGCATAGTCGCTCCACGACATGAGTTCGGTAACGGTGTGTTTGGCGAAGAACCCGGGTGACACGCGCTTGGCGGTGGCTTCCGCGGCGACGGCCTTGACACCGTTCTCGCAGAATTCAAATGTCGAAGTGTGTTCCTTGTCCGGCCATGCGCATCCCGGGCAGTCGAAGCCGTCAGGCTGGTTCTGCGACAGCAGCGTGACGATGCCTTTGACCGGGATCTTCTGTAATGCGAGCTGTGCGGCAACCTGCTTCAGCGCGCCCCAACCGGCGGCGGGGTGATGATAGGGTTTGATCGTGCCCTGTTGATCCGACATGAGCTTGGATAGTCCTGGTTTCTTGAAGGTGGCCCAGCATCCGGTGTAGATGGATGCCGAGCCTTATTACAAAATGGGATGAGAAACCATGCTAAATGGATGACAGGGAATAAACCAGATACAGAAGCGGTGAAATTTCAGGAGTACAGTTGGCCCCGAATTTAGGTGAAATCCCGCACCAGGACTAGGGGTATGGCTGCAATTTTCTGCATCACCCGGCGTTTCGCCGGGCACGCAGGAACATCCATATACCGACTACGATCATGGGCAGGCTCAGCCATTGGCCCATGCTCAGGCCCAGCGACAGCAGGCCGAGGAAACTATCCGGTTCGCGGGTGAATTCGACCAGGAACCTGAAGCTGCCGTAGCCGATCAGGAACAGTCCTGATACGGCGCCCACCGGTCTGGGTTTGCTGGAATACCACCACAACAGGATAAATAGCACGACACCTTCGAGTGCGAATTGATAGAGCTGGGAAGGATGGCGTGCGAGATTGTCTACTTGCGGGAATACCATGCCCCAGGCCACATCGGTGGTGCGTCCCCACAGTTCACCGTTGATGAAATTACCCATGCGCCCTGCGCCTAAGCCAATCGGTACCAGCGGTGCGACGAAATCCATGACCGCCAGCCAGCGCTTGCCGGTTTTCCTGGCGAAAAACACCATGGCCGCCAGAACACCGAGGAACCCGCCATGGAAAGACATGCCGCCCTGCCACAGGTAAGCGATTTCCACCGGGTGGCTGAGGTAGTAGGCCGGTTGATAAAAGATCACATAACCCAGGCGTCCGCCGATAATGACACCGAGCGCACCATAAAACAGGATGTCGTCCATTTCCGAGGATTTCCAGCCCGCTTCCGGATAACGATTGGCGCGCCATTTCCCCAGCCACAGCAGGCTTAAGAAACCGATCAGATACATCAGGCCGTACCAATGGATGGAGAGCGGGCCTAGCTGGATGGCGACAGGATCGAATTGCGGATGTATGAGCATTGGATGATGGTCTCGAATTGGATGAGAGTGCAGAGAGTAAAGGATAAACAGTAATTAGGATAAAATAGCGAAATTATAGAGTCATTTGAAAAAGTTTGAGGTTCCCCATGCCAGTTTATCGTTCACGCACTACTACCCACGGCCGCAATATGGCCGGCGCACGCGCTTTGTGGCGCGCTACCGGCATGAAGGATGAAGATTTTACCAAGCCGATTATTGCGATCTCCAACTCATTTACCCAGTTCGTGCCGGGCCATGTGCATTTGAAAGACCTTGGCCAGCTGGTCGCACGCGAGATTGAAAAGGCCGGTGGCGTTGCCAAGGAATTCAATACCATCGCCGTCGATGACGGTATCGCCATGGGTCATGGCGGCATGCTTTACAGCCTGCCTAGCCGCGACCTGATTGCAGATAGCGTCGAATACATGGTCAATGCCCATTGCGCCGATGCGCTGGTGTGCATCTCCAATTGC
>CAZOZB010000007.1:0-81800 GCA_964584185.1 uncultured Methylophilaceae bacterium | reverse complement strand
TTGCGACAAGATCACGCCGGGCATGCTGATGGCAGCTCTGCGTTTGAATATCCCCGTGATATTTGTCTCCGGCGGCCCGATGGAAGCGGGCAAGGTCAACTGGCAAGGCGTTTCACACAAGCTGGATCTGGTAGATGCCATGGTTGCCGGTGCTGATGACAAGGTTTCCGATGCGGAGTCGGAAGCCATTGAGCGCTCTGCCTGTCCTACCTGCGGTTCCTGTTCCGGCATGTTTACTGCCAACTCGATGAACTGCCTGACCGAGGCGCTAGGGTTGAGCCTGCCGGGCAATGGTTCGACGCTGGCGACGCATGCGGCACGCAAGCAATTGTTCCTGAAAGCCGGGCGTGTCATTGTCGATCTGGCAAAACGCTATTACGAACAGGATGACGAAAGCGTATTGCCGCGTTCGATCGCCAGTTTTAAGGCGTTCGAGAATGCCATGAGCCTGGATGTCGCCATGGGTGGATCTACCAACACCGTGCTGCACCTGCTTGCTGCGGCGCATGAGGCGGGCGTTGATTTCACCATGAAGGATATCGATCGTATCTCGCGTCATGTGCCTTGCGTTTGCAAAGTGGCGCCTGCGACAGCGAAATACCACATGGAAGATGTCCACCGCGCTGGCGGCGTGATGGGTATCTTGTCCGAACTGAACCGTGCAGGTCTGATCCACCAGGAATGCCCAACCGTGCACAGCCCAACCATGGGCGCTGCACTTGAGCAGTGGGATATTACAACGACGACTGATGAAGAAGCGCTGAAACTGTTCCGTGCGGCACCTGGCGGTATTACAACAACGATCGCGTTCAGTCAATCCATGCTCTGGCCTGAACTGGACACAGACCGTGCGGAAGGCTGCATCCGTGACAAGGCACATGCTTACTCGCAAGACGGTGGTCTGGCGGTACTGCACGGCAACATTGCGCTGGATGGCTGCATCGTTAAAACCGCTGGTGTCGATGACAGCATTCTCAAATTTACTGGTCGTGCCCGTATCTTTGAATCGCAGGATGCTGCAGTTGAGGCGATTCTTGCCGATAAGGTAATAGCAGGCGACGTTGTTGTGATTCGATACGAAGGTCCGCGTGGCGGCCCTGGTATGCAGGAGATGCTTTATCCGACCAGTTACCTGAAATCCAAAGGTCTTGGCAAGCAATGTGCTTTATTAACGGATGGCAGATTTTCTGGCGGAACATCCGGTCTGAGTATTGGCCATGCATCGCCTGAAGCAGCTGAAGGTGGAGCTATAGGCCTGGTTGAAGAAGGCGATACGATCGTGATCGATATTCCGAATCGTACGATCCATCTCGATATCAGTGATGAAGATCTGGCGAAACGTAGACAAGCGATGGATGCCAAGGGTGCAAAAGCATGGAAGCCGGTGAATCGTGAGCGTGTGGTTTCACCAGCATTGCGCGCTTATGCAGCAATGAGCACCTCAGCCGCTAAAGGAGCTGTACGCGACGTATCGCAGATTGAGAAATAGCAGAAGTATTCGGAATTTAATACAGGTTGATTTTGCTCTGGCTCTGTTGAGCAGGGCTTAACAACCTGGTTTTTTATGCTGGTAATTAAAGAATTTATGGACACATCACAGACACTACTGAATGAAACTATGAGCAAATACCCGTCCTCCCATGTTGAGGAAGATGATGTGCGGTTTACCAAAGGGGAAAGTGGTCTCGATTACATTGAAATCAAGAACCGCTTCGCTACAGCTAAGCTCTCGCTTCAAGGTGCGCATTTGATGTATTGGCACCCCAAGCATACGGCGCAGCCGGTGTTATGGGTGTCTGAAGAGTCAAGGTATGAGATCGGACGCTCTATACGAGGAGGAATTCCACTCTGTTGGCCCTGGTTTGGTGCGCATCCTACTGACAGTTCTTTATGCATGCATGGCTTTGCCCGTGTCACGCCGTTTTCTGTCATCGATATCGGACAGATGAACAACGGTTACACGCGCGTGATTTTACAAATGGAACAAACCGAGAACGCGCAGCGCCAGCTTTCTTACCCTTATACCTTGGTCATTACGATGGAAATCGGCGAAACGCTATCCATCAAGCTTTCCACGACCAATCGGGCGACCCAGCCATTTTTCATGGGTGAAGCTTTCCATACCTACTTTAATGTCAGCGATGTAGAAAAGGTCAGTGTTTCCGGCCTCGACAATACTGAATACGCGGACAAACTTCTCGATTACTGGCGCGGCACGCAAGAAGGCGACCTGACCTTTAACCAGGAGTTCGACCGTGTTTATGTCAGCACCAAAGCTTCTGTAAAGATACATGATCCGCAATTTAATCGTGATATCACGATCAATAAAAAGGGAAGCAACAGTACGGTAGTCTGGACACCCTGGCAGAAGAAAGCCCATCAATTGGCAGATATGCCGAAAGACGACAGCTGGCGTCAGATGCTTTGCGTGGAAACTGCCAATGCGATGGAAAACCTGGTGATGATCAATCCTGGCTACACGCATGTATTGGCAGTGGAGTATGTTGTAGACCCTGCTTGAGCCATTTGGAGCCGGTTGAACTAAAAATATTGAATAGTCGTCTCATGTTTTCATATCTATGCGCCGATAAAGCAATCATCGAAGATACCTGAACGGGGTAGTCCACGGCTGAATGTCAACGTGTCGGTATGTCATGACGTTGGATGTCTGCCCGCAATAAATCGGTCGAATGTTCTGCCGGAGTGCTCGTAACACTTGATATAAGTCATTCTCAGAACATCCAAAGATGGGTATCATTCGAATGTTGCAAATGTAGTAATAGTTCAGTGCATTACTTAAGACGTCTTAAAAAGATCGAGTTGAAGGAGATAGTATGAAAGCAATACTAATGACGATTGCTGCCGCTGGCTCATTAATGCTGGCTACACAGGCAAGCGCAGCAGATCCAGCCGAAGCTTTGGCACAAAAGAGCGGCTGCTTGGCTTGCCACAGTGTTTCACAAAAAGTATTAGGCCCATCTTATAAAGATATTGCCGCAAAATACAAAGGTGACAAGACAGCTGAAGCCAAACTGGTTGATAAGGTTAAAAAAGGCGGCAGTGGTGTTTGGGGTCCTATTCCAATGCCTGCTAACAGCCCGCAAGTGAAAGATGCAGATATCAAAACAATCGTTCAGTGGATCCTGAAGATGTAATTGATTGCAGACAGTAACAGCGTCTGTAGTACCGAAGCCAGTCCAAAAGACTGGCTTTTTTGTTGTCGCTGCCGGTGCTCAGTTGCCGATCAACCCCAACAGGTATAGAAACACGGCGAGGATCGCCAGCGGTGCGACATAGCGGATAAGCGCGCGCCAGATACGGTATGGGCCCATGCCGAGGCCGAGTTCCTCGCGCACATGCTCGGTTTTCATGACATAGCCGGCGAACAGGGCCATGGCGAGGCCGCCAAGCGGCAGCATGATGGTGCTGGTCAGTTTGTCGAGCGTGTCGAAAATGCCGAGGCCGAAGACGATGTGCACGTGCTGCCATTCGTTGAACGACAGCAGGACCGCGATGCCCAGCAGCCAGTCGGCGATGCCGATCAGCCAGGCGGATTGCTTGCGGGTCAGGCGGGTGTTCTCGGTGAGCCAGGCGATCGCAGGTTCCACCAGCGAGATGGCCGAGGTCCAGGCGGCAAAGGTCACCAGCAGGAAGAACAGCGTACCTATGATGTCGCCGCCCGGCATGCTGCCGAAGGCGATCGGCAGGGTCTGGAACATCAGGCCCGGGCCGGCGCCGGCTTCCAGATCGTTGGCAAACACCAGCGCGAAGATGGCAAGTCCGATCAGGATGCCGACCCCCGTGTCCGCCACGGCGATATAGATGGTCGTGCGCGCGATGGAGACATGGCGCTGCAGGTAGGAGCCGTAGACCATGACGGCGCCCATGCCCAGGCTGAGCGAGAAGAAGGCGTGGCCGAGCGCCGACACCACTACGACAGGCGTTAGCTTGGAGAAATCGGGCGTGAACATGAATTGCACGGAGCGGGAGAAATCGCCGACTGCCATGCTGTATCCCACCAGCACGAGCAGGATGGCGAACAGGGCCGGCATGAGGATCATGTTGGCTTTTTCCAGGCCGGCGTTGACCCCGCGCGCAACCACACCTAGCGTCATGACGATGAACAGCGTATGCCAGATCAGCATCTGCAGGGGCGTCGCGAGGAACTGGTCGAACTGTTGCTTCGCGGTCGGCCCATCGATGCCGTGGAACTCGCCGCTGGCGGCGCGCACGATGTAATCCAGCACCCAGCCGGCGATGATGCTGTAGAACCCCAGGATCAGCAGCCCGGCGAAGAGTCCGGCGATACCTACCCATTTCCACGCGGCCGCTGCGCGCGCTTCACGTGCCAGGGCCAGCATGCCGTCCGCCGGGTTACGCTGTGCACGCCGTCCCAGCATGATCTCGCACATCATCAGCGGGATGCCGAGCAGGAAAATGCAGGCGAGGAATACCAGCACGAAGGCGCTGCCGCCGTTGACGCCGATCATGTAAGGCAGTTTCCAGATGTTGCCCAGACCGATGGCAGAGCCGGCGGTCGCCAGCATGAACGCCCAGCGGCTGCTCCACATGCTGCGGTGTCCGGTCTGCGTCATGGTGTTATGCCTTGAAATAGCGCTCGGTTTCCGCTTTGATGACCTTGGAAAGCAGCAGCAGGCCGATCAGGTTGGGGATGGCCATCATACCGTTCATCAGGTCGGAGAAGTTCCAGACGAACTCCAGGCTGGTGGTGGCGCCGACAATGACCGCTGCAACGAAGAAAATGCGATAGACACGGATGACCTTGGGGCCGAACAGATATTCGACGGCCTTCTCGCCATAGTAATTCCAGCCGATCAGCGTGGAATAGGCAAACAATGCGGTAGCCAGCGCGACGATAATGGTGCCGGTCTGGCCCAATGTCTGCGCCATGCTGGCGCTGGTGAGTTCGGCAGCGCTGACGCCTTCCGTCCACGAGGTCGCGGTCAGGATCACCAAGGCTGTCATGGTACAGATCACCAGCGTGTCGATAAAGGTCTGCGTCATGCTGACCAGTGCCTGTTTGACCGGTTCGTTGGTGCGGGCCGCTGCCGCTGCGATGGGAGCGGAGCCCAGGCCCGATTCGTTGGAGAATACGCCGCGTGCGATACCGTAGCGGATGGCGGCAGCGATGGTGGCGCCGGCAAAGCCGCCGCCGGCAGCCGCCGGATTGAAGGCGTGATGGAAGATCAGGCCGAACGCGTGCGGGATTTCGCTGGCGTTGAGTGCAAGCACGACAAGCGATGCGGCCACATAGCCGACGATCATGAATGGCACCAGGAAGGATGTGAAACGGCCGATGGAGCGTATGCCGCCGAGGATGACCAGCGCGGTCAGCACCATCAGTACCAGGCCGGTGGTCAGGGTGTCGATGCCGAATGTGCTTTCGAAGATCTTGGCGGTGGCGTTGGCCTGTGTCATGTTGCCGATGCCGAAGGCGGCCAGCGCCGTGAATACCGCGAACAGGGTGCCCAGCCAGGGTAGGCCGGCGCCCTTGGCGATGTAGTACATGGGGCCGCCGCGCATGCCGTGCGGGCCTTCCTCGCGGTATTTGACGGCGAGCACAGCTTCCGCATACTTGGTCGCCATGCCTACCAGGCCGGTCATCCACATCCAGAATACGGCGCCTGGCCCGCCCAGCGTGATGGCGGAGGCGACGCCGACGATGTTGCCGATACCGACGGTGGCGGCGAGTGCGGTCATCAGCGCGGCAAAGTGGCTGATGTCACCCTTGCCGTGCATTTCCTTGTGGAAGATCATGCGCAGCGCCATCGGCAATGCGCGGAACTGCAGGCCGCGGAGCAGGAAGGTCAGATAGACGCCGGTACCCACCAGCAAGGTCAGCATGGGCGGTCCCCATATCCAGCCTGAGAGCGTGGCGACGAGATTTTCTGCGGCATTCATTTCTTATTATTCTCCCTGGGTGCGGCTACAGGGTTGATTATAGACAGAATTGCCGCCGGAATGACAGCCTTGCGTATTGGCTTATGACGACTAGGGCTTACTGAGCCAGTCGCGTGCGGTCAGGAAGTCTGAATAGAGTTTGGATTCCGCACTACCTTCAGCCGGTTTCCAGTCATAGCGCCATTTCACTATCGGCGGCATGGAGAGCAGGATGGATTCGGTGCGGCCATTCGACTGCAGGCCGAACAGGGTGCCGCGGTCGAAAACCAGGTTGAATTCGACATAACGCCCGCGACGATAGGCCTGGAAGTCGCGTTCGCGTTCGCCGTACTGAATGTCCTTGCGACGCTGGACGATAGGCAGGTAGGCATTGAGGAAGGCATCGCCGACATTTTTCAGCATGGCAAAGCTTTGTTCAAAGCCGAGTTCGTTGAAGTCATCGAAGAAAATGCCGCCTATGCCTCGCGGTTCCTTGCGATGCTTCAGGTAGAAGTATTCATCGCATTCTTTTTTGAATTCAGGATAAAGTGATTTATCAAACGGATCCAGCGCATCACGGCAGGTACGGTGGAAATGCACCGCATCTTCTTCAAAACCATAGTAAGGCGTCAGATCCATACCGCCGCCAAACCACCAGATATCCGAGTCGGATTGTTCTGCCGAATGGTTTTCTTCGGATATTGCGTCAGCATGTTCCTGGCTGCTCGGAGCTTTTGCCAGGAAGAACCGCACATTCATATGTACGGCCGGCACATAGGGGTTGCGCGGGTGGAATACGAGGGAAACACCCATGGCTTCCCAGGCGCGGCCCGCAGCTTCGGGATGTGCAAGTGTGGCCGCGGGTGGCAGCTTGTTCCCCTTGACGTGTGAAAACCCTACACCGGCGCGCTCGAAAACATTGCCTTCCTCCAGCATGCAGGAAGTACCGCCGCCGCCTTCCGGGCGCTGCCAGCTGTCATGCAGGAAATGCTTGCCATCGACCATTTGCACCGCTTCCACAATGCGATTCTGCAGGCCTTGAAGGTATTCATAAACGAGTTGCGAATTCATGCTGTTTCCAATGAGGCTTAAAGTTCTATGGTCGGATAATCTTACCAGTTCGAAGATCCTGAATCGTCGATGGTTTTTTTGCTCGTCCGGTCAGGCCGTGAATCACCCTGACCTGATTGCCAAACAGGCGATGGCACTGGCGCGTGGTTCGGGCTGGCTGACAACCACTGCGATTGGCGCTGGTGGAAACAAGTGCCATGCCGCTGGCTTTGCTTAATCCGGCTGTCAATGCGTGCGAGCTGACACGTACGGCGAGGGTGGAATGTTTTCCGGTCAGCCATTTGGGGCAATGCTTTGCTGAGGGCACCAGCCAGGTATGAGGCCTGGAATGCATGCTCCAGCTTTGCTGCAACTTGCCGGTTTGCATTTCATTCAGCGGCGCAATGTAGCCTTGCAGTTTACTGAGCCGATCAGCGACCAGAATCAACCCCTTATGCTGTGGACGACCTTTCAGGCGCAGGATACGCTGGACAGCCCGGCGATTGGTCGGGTCGCATCCCAGGCCGAAGACCGATTCAGTCGGGTAGGCGATGACGCCGCCGGATTTCAAGAAATGTTGCAAGCCCCTTGAAATCGCCATGCTGCCGATTAGCCCTTTATGGCTCTGTAGCCAATATCTGTGCGGTATTGTGCGCCTTCGAATTGGATTTCTGTTGCAATTTGATAGGCTTGGCTCTGCGCATATTTCACCGTTTCGCCAAGTGCTGTGACACACAACACGCGGCCACCGCTAGTCAGCACTTTGCCATCCACCAGCTTGGTGCCGGCGTGGAAAACGTGTGCATCGCTCAGGTTGTCAGGCAAGCCGGTAATCACATCACCGGTTCGCGGATTTTCCGGATAATTGGCTGATGCCATGACTACGCCCAGTGCAACACGCCTATCCCATTCTGCTTCAGCCTGGTCCAGCGTGCCATCTACTGCATGCTCCACCAGGGTGACCAGATCGCTTTTCAAGCGCAAAAGAATCGGCTGGGTCTCGGGATCGCCCATGCGGCAGTTGAATTCCAGTGTCTTGATGCCGCCGTCAGAGCTGATCATGAGGCCTGCATAGAGGAATCCGGTGTAGGGGATACCGTCTTTTTCCATACCCGCTACCGTTGGCCGGATGACTTCGCGCATGGCTTTTGCATGGATTTCCGGGGTAACTACAGGCGCTGGTGAGTAAGCCCCCATGCCGCCGGTGTTGGGACCCTGGTCGCCATCCAGCAGTCGTTTATGGTCCTGGCTGGTGGCGAGGGGCAGGATGTTCTTGCCGTCTACCATGACAATGAAACTTGCTTCTTCGCCAGTCAGGAATTCTTCTATGACTACACGAGCACCGGCGCTGCCGAGCTTGTTGTCGGCCAGCATGGCATCAATCGCGCTATGCGCTTCATCCAGGGACATGGCGACGACGACACCTTTGCCGGCGGCCAGCCCATCGGCCTTGATCACGATAGGGGCGCCTTGCTGATCGACATAGTCATGTGCAGCCTTTGCATCGGTGAAGGTGGCATAGGCGGCGGTGGGGATGTTGTGACGCATCATGAAAGCTTTGGCAAAGTCTTTTGAAGACTCCAGTTGCGCAGCCGCTTGAGTAGGCCCGAAAATCCTTAAATCATTGGCTCGAAAAGCATCGACGACGCCCTGGGAAAGCGTGGCCTCCGGGCCGACGACAGTCAGATTGATCTGTTCTTTCTGAGCGAATTCGACCAGTTCTGCCACCGATGTGATCGGCACATTGAGCATGTCTGGATCAAGTGCGGTACCGGCATTGCCTGGGGCAACATAGACGCGGCTCACCGTTTTGTTTTGTGCCAGTTTCCATGCAAGTGCATGCTCACGACCGCCGCCACCAATGACTAATACCTTCATGATCTGTCCCGATTAATGTCTAAAGTGGCGAACGCCGGTCAATACCATTGCCAGGCCGTGCTCATCGGCGGCGGCGATGACTTCTTCATCCCGCATGCTGCCGCCCGGATGGATCACGCAGGCAGCACCGGCTTCCGCTAGCACGTCGATGCCGTCACGGAACGGAAAAAAGGCATCTGAAGCGACGACTGATCCCTGCAGGCTAAGGCCTGCGTTCTGTGCCTTGATGGCGGCGATGCGGGTGCTGTCGACACGGCTCATCTGGCCAGCACCGACGCCCAGTGTCATGCCATCGCCGCAGAAGATGATGGCGTTGGATTTCACATATTTGGCGACACGCCATGCGAACAACAGGTCATCCATTTGCTGCGGGGTCGGTTGCTTTCTGGTGACGACTTTCAGATCAGTGTTCTTGATTTCCAGGTTATCTGCAGTCTGGATCAGGATGCCGGAGCCGACGCGTTTGATGTCGTGCGAGTTGCGGCCTTTGTGCCATGCACTTTCGCCGCCCGGGGGCAGGGCGATTTTCAATACGCGCACATTGGCCTTGGCTTTGAAAACCGCCAGTGCAGCGTCTGAAAAGTCAGGTGCAATCAATACTTCGACGAATTGCTTGGAGACAGCTTCGGCAGTGGCTTCGTCAATTGCCTGGTTGAAAGCGATGATGCCGCCGAAAGCTGATGTCGGATCGGTCTTGAATGCCTTGCTGTAGGCTTCCAGCGTGCTGGCACCTATTGCCACACCGCATGGGTTCGCATGCTTGACGATGACGCAGGCGGCTGTGTTTTGAGCGCTGTCGAAGCTTTTGACGGTCTCCCATGCAGCATCGGCATCAGCGATGTTATTGAAGGAAAGCTCCTTGCCCTGCAATTGTTCTGCCGTCACCAGTGAGCCGGGTGCGGGATAAAGATCGCGGTAGAACGCAGCCTGCTGGTGCGGGTTCTCGCCGTAGCGAAGATCCTGGATCTTGACGAACCGGCCATTGGTCTGGCCTGGGAACGGATTGCGTGTGTTGTCGCTGTTGTAAGAAGACAGGTAGTCGCTGATCGCAGCGTCGTAGTTGCTGATGCGGTTGAATGCGGCAACGGACAAGGCAAAGCGCGTTGCTTGGCTGGTGGCGCCGCCAGTACTTTGCATTTCTGCCAGCACATCTGCATATTGCGAAGCGTCGGTCAGTACCGTGACATCCTTCCAGTTCTTGGCGGCAGAACGCACCATGGCGGGGCCGCCGATGTCGATGTTCTCGATGGCTTCTTCCAGTGTGCAATTCAACTTGGCGACTGTGGCTTCGAACGGGTAGAGATTGACCACCACCATGTCGATATTCGGGATGTTGGCTTTCTCCATGGCAGCCACATGTTCCTGTATGTCCCGGCGCCCGAGAATGCCGCCATGGACTATCGGATGCAGGGTCTTGACACGGCCATCGAGCATTTCAGGGAAACCGGTGTAATCACTGACCTCAATCACCGGAATATTGTTTTCCCTGAATAGCTTGGCGGTGCCGCCAGTCGAGAGGATTTCGACACCGAAGCCGGTAAGCGCTTGGGCAAATTCGAGAATGCCGTTTTTGTCGGAAACACTGATTAATGCTCTTTTGATCATAGCCATGATGGGAACTTTTAAGGTGATTGAAAGTTACTGGATATTGTGTTGCTGGAGTTTTTTGCGAAGGGTGTTGCGGTTCAGACCTAGGATTTCTGCCGCTTTGCTCTGGTTGCCGCCTGCACGGTTCAACACATATTCCAGCAGGGGTTTTTCCATGCAGTGCAGCACCATGTCATAGACTGCGTGCGGCGGCTGACCGTCCAGGTCCTTGAAATATTCATCCAGGGCACCTTTGACGCAGCTTGCGAGGTCTTGATTGCTCATCAGGCTGCCAGCGCTTCTTCTGATGGGGCGTCATCCGCAACGTATTGCAGGCGCTCGCCATGTTGTTGTAACTGACCAAAGAATGCGTTGATAGCGCCGAGCTGTTCTTCAATGCTCTGCAACTGGTTCATATGGTGGCGGAAATTGGCGGAGCCGACCAGTCCCTTGGTATACCAGGAGATGTGTTTGCGTGCGACGCGCATGCCGGTCAAGTCGCCATAAAAGTCATAAAGGTCAGCCAGATGCTCCAGCATGACCTGATGGATCTCGGTGACGGTCGGTGCCAGCATGTGGCTGCCGGTCTTCAGGTAATGTTCGATTTCGCGGAAAATCCAGGGTCTGCCTTGTGCTGCACGGCCTATCATTACGGCATCGGCTTTGGTGTAGTCCAGCACGAACCTGGCTTTTTCCGGGGTGGTGATATCGCCGTTGGCGATCAGCGGAATGTTGATAGCCTGCTTGACGGCGGCTATCGTGTCGTACTCGGCATCGCCCATATAGGCACAGGCCCGGGTACGTCCATGCATGGCAAGTGCCTGTATGCCGATGTCTTCAGCCATTCTGGCGACAGCAATCGCATTGCGATTTTGCTTATCCCAGCCGGTACGAATCTTGAGCGTGACAGGAACGTCGACTGCAGCGACGACTGCCTTGAGGATCTGGGATACTAGCGGTTCATCCTTGAGCAGGGCGGAGCCGGCCATCACGTTACATATCTTTTTGGCTGGACAGCCCATGTTGATATCGATGATCTGCGCACCGTGATCTACGTTGTAGCGGGCAGCTTCTGCCATCATTTTAGGATCGGCACCGGCAATCTGCACGGAAATGGGTTCAACCTCGCCCTCGTGATTGGCGCGGCGCAAGGTTTTGACGCTGCCATAGAGCAGGGAGTTGGATGTGACCATCTCGGATACCGCCAGGCCTGCGCCAAAGCGTTTGCAAAGCATGCGGAAAGGCCTGTCGGTCACACCCGCCATGGGGGCAACAACCAGATTGTTTCTTAGTGTGTATGGACCTATCTGCACCTGATTCTGCTTTGCGTATCTTGCGGGAAAGCTGCCTATTTTATATGCAAACTCTTTACGAGCAAACCTGAAAATTTCAATCAGAGCCGGTTTTGACAAGCAGGCTCATGATTGCTGGTGGACTGACAAGATTCAGACACCATGGCGTGCTTGTATATGTGGGGCAATATCAACAGCAACGCCTATTACTGGTTTTTCCAATACCTGCGCCTTTTCAATCCTGTTGCGGCCATTCCTTTTAGCCTGCAGCAATGCATTGTCTGCAGCTTCTGTCAGGCGGTCTGCCGTGCCTTGATCCGAATATGCGGCAATGCCTGTGCTAAAGCTGGCATACAGGGATCCCTGAGGGTGCGTATGCGGCAGGGCGAGGAAGTCGCTGCGTATTCTGTCGATCACTGAATACGCCTGTTCCAATGTGACACCTGGTAAAGCGACAAGGAATTCCTCACCGCCGTAGCGCCCAATCAGGTCATTCGTGCGTAAATGTCCCTTCAATAGCCAGGCCAGGCTACGGATCACCTGGTCGCCCACGGGATGGCCATAGGTGTCGTTGATCGATTTGAAGCGATCGATATCGATCATTGCAACGGTGAGCGCACGATGCGTGGATATCTGATCAACCATATCCTTAAGGCGTGACTTGGCTGCCGTATGGTTGAGTAGCCCGGTCAGGCCGTCTACGCGGCTGGAGCGCAATGTTTCGCGAGATCGCTCGATTTTTGTCTTGATGATGGCGGCCAGCAATACCGGATTGACCGGTTTGATCAGGAACTGATCGCCGCCGAGCCGCAGGGCTTCTATCTGCATGCTGATCTCCGATTCACCGGAGAGATAGACGATAGGGATGGCGCTGTATGCCGGAATCTGCCGTAATACGCGGGTCGCTTCTACACCATTGAAGCGGGGCATATGCATGTCCATCAGGATCAGGTCCGGTCGATACGACTCCAGCGCCTTTAACAGTGTGCCTGGATCATGGATGGCAAAGGTGTCGATCCCATGCTCTGTGAGTGTGCGTTCAATGACGGCTACTGCTACCTTGGAGTCTTCCACTATCAGTACGCGGCTTTTTTCCTGTTCGTTGGTTTGCACCAGATCCAGGATATAGCTCATTACCAGCGAAGGCTGATCCTTATATGGGATCGTTACATCAATGCCGTTGCGCAATAGCGCTACCACAGACTCTATGTCCTGCTGTTTTCCCAGGTAAATCAACTGCGTCGTCGGGTTGCCGGAGCGAATGGCGTTGATACAGGAAAATTCTGCCTGCGTAGTCTCGCTATCCGTTGGAATAAACAGAACCGCCAAAGGACTTTCCTTGACCGTGTGCGCATCATCCCAGTTTTTCTGTATGGTTTTGAACCTGAAGAATGTGAGCTGGCGACATAAGGCATCTGCCATTTCAGCTTTTTCCGGCGCCGCAACGACCAATACCGATCGGGGTTTTAACCATGTACTGTCGACTTCCGGGGCGTTGCTCTTGCGTTGACCGACAACGGGTTGATGCAACTCGCTCGTCATCATGAATATGGCTTCAAGCTGAGTGTTGATATTCTGCAGCTCATTTTGCGCGAGCGGATGTACCGTCGATTCGCTCAGTTTGTCCAAAGCAAGAATTTCCAGGGCTTCACATAAGCGCACCAGTCCGGGCATACGCATCACATTGAAGCGTTCAGTCAGGCTGTTGATCGATACTGTAAATTCAGTGAATTGTGCTAGTTGGCCTTGCGCTTTATATGCTTCCCACCTGCTTCGAACGGCTTGTACACGCTCTTCAATGGGTTGCCGGGTATTTTTGATTTTCATTATTTGCTTCTGATATCTTGTCTGAGTTATTGGTCGGTGCTGAGGTAACAGCAGTTTTTATGCCATCGGCCAGCACTTGCCAAAATACCGCATCAACCTATGCCGGATAACTTAACGTATGCTACTTGAATAAGTTTTCGTGGGTATTACATTAATCAGCAGAAGGCTGTTTTGCCGATATATTGCGCAAATGCCGGTCTGGAGTGGTCAGGCGTTCCAGTCGGTTTAGCCATATCATTGCCTGTTCACGGCTTGCTCCGCACATTTCCTCGCTGGGTTGCAGGCTTGCGCAAAAGGCTGGCCGTTCCGGCTTGCCGAAAACTGCGCAGCGATTATCGGATGTCAACTGAACGCAACGGACTCCGGCTGGTTTGCCGTGGAGCATGCCCGGGATGGGGCTGTTAATTGACGGAGCGGTGCAGCAGGCACCGCAATCTGGCCTGCACTGCATCAGATGCTCCTGGAATCTGCAGTCTCGGACCAGCTAAGCCCCGCGTCGGTCAAGCCTGCACACAATTCCTGCATGGCAGTTTCGACGTTTCCTGCGGGGCCTTTCAGGCCGAGCTCTATGGATTTTTGTGGGCCAAGCCTGGGCAGGCTGAAAAGTTTCACTTCAGGATATTTTTCCACGATATGGTTCATCAGGTCGATAAGCTGGCTTTCTGCACTATCGGTTATCGTGACAGACTGTTCTTTGTAATCAATGGCATGGAATAAGCTATGGTAATGCGTATCCAGTACCCACTCCATCATCGGGTGGGCCATTTGTGGAAAGCCCGGCATGAAATAATGCGAACCGAGGGAAAAGCCTGGCACACGGTTTACCGAATTGGGAATCAGTGCTGCGCCTTGTGGAAAGTCGGCCATCAGAACGCGTTTCGGATATGCCGCCTGCCCGAACTGCGCTTCGATTTCTGCTACCGCACCTGCATGGCGCTCGATCGGTAAACCTGCCGCTGCCGCAGCAGATTGGCGGGTGCAATCATCCGGAGTTGCACCAATGCCGCCAAAACAGAACACAATGTCTTGAGTAGCCATGGTGCGTTGCAGCAAAACCGTAATTTGCTCTGGTTCATCTCCCAGATATTTTGCCCAGGCCAGGCTCAGGCCCCTTGTTTTGAGTATGCTGATCGCTTGCGACAAGTGGGCATCTTGCCGTCTGCCTGACAGGATCTCATCGCCGATGATAATGACCCCGAAGTTTGGATGATGTCCCATAGCCTGATTTTTATACAGATTAATGCTGCTCTTCAAGCCAGCTGATCACGCGGTCCGGATCTTCTTGCGGCGGAAAAACCGGATAATGCACGTGCCGGATGATGGATGAATAACTGATCAATGTCAGTCGTTTAATCAGCGTCATTCCCGCAACTTGAATGGTTGGTAGCTGCAATGCGGAGCTGAAATCCAGTCGGGCATCGCTAAGGACATCAAAGGGCAGATGCAGGCGCTCTGCCATTTCCCTCTGGTATTCGCTGCTTTGCGTACTCAGGCCGAATACCGATGCGCCCAGATTGCTGATTGCCGCGTGGTGGTCGCGAAACGCACACGCCTGTGGAGTGCATCCTCTTGCGCCGGGAATATCGTCCCAGCCTTCCGGCAGGGGAGCGCCCGGTTTCCCGGTCATGGGGTAACAATAAATCACCGTCCATCCTGGCAGGCTGGAAAGATCGATGGATTTCCCCGATGTGCCTGGTAGCGAAATGGCCGGGAGTTGCCGCCCTGTCAAATGCGCTGCTGCACCGTCATCTTCCGGAACAGGTAATTCCGCAGGCAGCGAATACAGGCTCAATGTGCATTTTCCCAGTTGTCCCCAACGCCGACTTCAACCAGCAGGGGAACATCTAGTTTTGCCACACTGGCCATCAGTCGCGGCAAATGGGTTTTGATCAAATCAAGTTCATTCTCCGGCACCTCCAGTACCAGTTCATCGTGTACCTGCATGATGAGTTTGGTCTTTAGTTTTTCGCTTTCCAGCCAGCCTTGCACCGCGATCATGGCGAGCTTGATCAGGTCGGCAGCGGTGCCTTGCATGGGCGCGTTGATCGCGGCACGTTCTGCACCGGCCCGGCGCATGCCATTGGGGCTGTTGATTTCAGGCACCCACAGGCGGCGGCCGAAATAGGTTTCGACATAACCTTTTGCCTTGGCTTCCTCGCGGGTGTTCTGCATGTATTCGCGTACACCGGGATAGCGGGCGAAGTAGCGTTCAATATAGCTGGCTGCGGCACTGCGTTCGATGTTGAGGTTCTGTGCCAGGCCAAATGCGCTCATGCCATAAATCAGGCCGAAGTTGATCACTTTTGCATAGCGGCGCTGTTCGCTGCTGACGGCCTCGCGCTCCACACCGAAAATCTCTGCGGCGGTGGCGCGGTGGATGTCCTCGCCTTCCGCAAAGGCTTTCAGCAAGCCTTCGTCTTGCGACAGATGCGCCATGATGCGCAGTTCGATTTGCGAATAGTCGGCAGAGACGATGACGCTGCCGGGTGTCGCGATGAAAGCTTCGCGAATACGACGGCCTTCCGCGGTACGTACTGGAATGTTCTGCAGATTGGGATCGGAGCTTGCCAGGCGGCCTGTGACAGCGACTGCTTGACTATAACTGGTGTGCACCCGGCCCGTGGCTGCATTCGTCATTTTTGGCAGTTTGTCGGTATAGGTGGATTTCAGCTTGGCCAGTCCGCGATACTCGAGAATCACCTTGGGTAAGGGGTAGTCCAGCGCCAGTTCCTGCAGCACGTCTTCATCGGTGGACGGCGCACCGCTCGGCGTTTTCTTTAGTGGTTTGATGCCCAGTTTGCCGAACAGGATTTCCTGTAACTGTTTGGGCGAACCCAGATTGAATGGCTGGCCCGCGAGTTCATGTGCCTGTTTTTCCAGCTCCACCAGCTTGTGGCCGAGTTCGTGGCTTTGTTGATTGAGCATCTGGTTATCAATCAGTACGCCATTACGCTCGATGGTAAAAAGGATGTTGGAAACCGGCATCTCGATTTCACGATAAATGCGCTGCAGCTTTTCATCTTTGCTGATTTGCGGATAAAGCGTTTCATGCAGTTGCAGCGTAATGTCGGCATCTTCAGCGGCATATTCGCTGGCAATCTCAACCGATACCTGGCTGAAATTGACCTGCTTCGCGCCTTTGCCTGCGACTTCTTCATAGGTGATGGTTTTGACGCCCAGGTGTCGCATGGCAAGGTCGTCCATGCCGTGGCTGCGGTGGCTTTCCAGTACATACGACTGCAGCAGGGTATCGTGCTCAATGCCGTTCAATGCAATGCCGTGGTTAGCCAGTACATGCTGGTCGTACTTCAGGTTCTGTCCGACCTTTTTGATGTCGGTGCTTTCGAGGATAGGTTTGATCTTTTTCAGCGTACTCTCAAAATCAAGTTGCTGAGGCGCACCGGCATAATCGTGCTTCAGCGGCAGATAAGCGGCTTCGCCTACAGTGACTGCGAATGACATGCCGACCAGTTTGGCCGTCATCGGGTCGAGCGAGGTGGTTTCGGTATCGAAGCAGACAAGCGGAGCCGATTTTAGTTTTTTCAGCCAGGTATCCAGTTCGGCTTCACTGAAGATGGTCTGGTATGTGTGCTTCTGCACACTGGCGACGGCAAATAAATCGGTAGGCGCGCGCTGCGGTGTTGCTTGTGCCGCTGCCGTGGCAGTCGTTGTTTCAGGCGGTTGATTCTGGTCGAGCTCACGTCGCCATGTCCTGAAACCCAGGCGGTCGAACAGCTCGATGAGCTTGGCTTTATCCTGCGGCTGAGGAGCCAGGTCGGCAAGGCTTTCCTGGATACCGACATCGCATCGGATGGTAATCAATTCTCTTGCCGTCGGTAGCCAGGATAGCGCCTTGCGCAGGTTCTCGCCGACCACGCCGGTGATCTCGTCGGCGTGCGCCACGATATTGTCCAGCGAGCCATATTGTTTGAGCCACTTCACTGCGGTTTTGGGGCCGACTTTCTCCACGCCCGGCACATTGTCCGAGGTGTCGCCGATCAGGATCAGGTAATCCACCATCAGGCTGGGCGGGATGCCGAATTTGTTTTCCACGCCTGCAACATCGAGCACTTCATCGGTTTTTCTGAAAGCATCGCGCATGGTGTTGACCACGGTGACATGCTCGTTGACCAGTTGCGAAATATCCTTGTCGCCGGTGGAGATGATGACGCGCATGCCTTCGCGTTCTGCCTGTTTGGCGAGTGCGCCAATGACATCGTCGGCCTCAACACCATCTTCCATGATCAGAGGCCAGCCCATGGCCTTGATGGCTTCATGCAAAGGTTCTATCTGCAGGCGCAGGTCATCCGGCATGGAGGCGCGATTGGCTTTATATTCGGGGTAGATGTCGTCCCTGAAGGTTTTGCCTTTGGCATCAAACACGCAGGCGCTATAATCTGCCGGATAGTCCTTGTGCAGGCGGCGTAACATGTTGAGTACACCCTGGATGGCTCCGGTGGGTTCGTTCTGCTGATTGCGCAGGTCCGGCATAGCGTGGAATGCGCGATACAAATAAGACGAGCCATCGACTAATAACAACGTTTTCATATGGGACCCTGATATGTCTGCTGCAAAAAAAATACCTAAAGTGGTCGACCCGGAAATATTAGAGCAAAGACACTCTGCTCGCGAGTCATGGCATGCATTCGAGATTATGTCAGAATTCGTCGATGCGACCGAACGGCTAAAGCAGATCACCCCGGCCGTTTCGATTTTCGGCAGTGCGCGTACACAGCCGGATCACCCTTATTTCAAGCTGACGGAAGAGATCGCCAGGAAGCTTTCGGACGCTGGTTTTGGTGTCATTTCAGGCGGTGGCCCCGGTGTTATGGAGGCTGCCAACAAGGGCGCTTTTCACGGTAAGTCACCAAGTATCGGCCTGAATATCGAGTTGCCTCATGAACAGACCAGCAACGATTTTCAGGATGTCAGCCAGAACTTCAAGCATTTCTTCATGCGCAAGGTGATGTTCGTCAAATATGCGTCGGCTTATGTGGTGATGCCTGGCGGTTTCGGCACCCTGGATGAACTGATGGAAGCACTCACGCTTATTCAGACCGGCAAGACGCGCAAGATACCCATCATTCTCGTCTGTTCAGCCTTCTGGGGTGGGCTGCTGGAGTGGTTCCGCAATACTATCATTGTCGAAGGCATGGCTTCACCGGAAGACATGGGCTTGATACAAGTGATCGACGACCCGGATAAAATTGTCGAGGCCATATTCCAGCATTACGAAAATCGTGGATTCGAGCTTTCTCCTACCGAGAAGCAGATCCAGCTTTACTTGTAGAACCAGATTCTGGTAATTCCAGATTCCGGCTCTGGAATCCAGTTAATTTGGAGTTCAACAAGGCATCACGTAATAATTGAGGGCAGTCTGCGATGCTTTTTGATAGAATCAATTCATATTCATACGGATAAATACTATGCGCCGCATTCGATTGCTCTTCGCACTTTCCTTGATGTTGCCAATGATGGCTTTGGCAGCGGATCGTACGCCACCGAACCTTGAGCCTCTGCCTGATGTTCCACCGCCACCAATGGGCCTGGATATTGAAGGTGTGGACGAACCGGAAGTGACGATTATCAAGAAAGAGGGCGAGACTGTTGAGGAATACCGCATCAATGGCGAGCTATACATGATGAAAATCACGCCATCGCATGGTGTGCCGTACTATCTGCAAAAAGAAGATAAAGACGGCGGCTGGTCAAAATTCGATGGTCCAGAAGCGCCTTTGGTCATCCCGAAATGGGTCATCTTCCGATTTTAATCAGGTTGTTCTAACAAGGTAGGCAGGCGGGCTTTATGTAGCTCGCCTGCTTTTGATTTATGTCAGTATTCACCACCGTTACCGAAGCGCAACTACGTACCTGGCTTGGCAACTATCCCTTAGGCGAGTTGATAGAGCTAAAAGGTATTGCTTCCGGCATCACCAATACCAACTATTTTGTCACCACTACAACCGGTCGTTACGTATTGACCCTGTTCGAGAAGAACTCTGCAGAAGAACTGCCTTACTTTCTCGATCTGATGAGCCATCTGGCTGAGCATGGTATTCCCTGCCCGGCACCTGTCAGGATGCATAACGGTAAAAGCCTGGGTATATTGAATGAAAAGCCGGCGGCACTGGTGACATGCCTGCGCGGCAAGTCGCTGGAACAGCCTACAACCAGGCATTGTGCGGAAATTGGCCTGGTATTGGCCAAAATGCATATTGCCGGTGCTTCATTCGACAAGACCATGATGAATCCGCGCGGGCGCGACTGGCGCATCGAAACTGCAGCTGAGATATTGCCATTGATGGATGCCGATATTGCTGGTTTACTGAGCAGGGAGCTCAAATATCAAGCCGAACATCCTGCCGGGGATTTGCCGCAGGGCGTTATTCACGCCGATCTGTTCCGCGATAATGTCCTGTTCGATGGCGACGAACTCGGCGGGCTGATCGATTTTTACTACGCTTGCAACGATGCGCTGCTCTACGATCTTGCAATCGCAGTGAATGACTGGTGTTTTGAAGCGGATGGTTGTCTTGATGCTTCTCGTGTTGATGCTTTATTGGTCGCTTACCAGAGTGTGCGAGTACTCACTGATGCTGAAGAATCAGCCTGGCCATTGATGCTGCGCATAGCTGCATTACGCTTCTGGCTCTCGCGCTTATACGACTTCCACTTTCCGCAAGAGGGTGAATTGATACACGCCAAAGACCCGCAACACTTTCAACATATTCTGCAATGCCATGTGCAGCAGCAAACCGAGGCTGGATTGTAGATATGAATATTCCAAACCCGGCAGATAAAAGCGCGCAGATGAGTCCCTTCAAATTAGGCCTGGATTGGGTCTATCGCAGTGTGATGCTGTTCAAGCAAAGCCCGCCAAAATGGCTGTTGCATGCTCTGCTCTACGTTGTTTTGTTCGTCATGCTGCCTTCCATTCCCGGCATGCCAGTGCTGATCAGCCTGATGATCATTCTTTTCTGGCCGACTTTTCTCGCTTTGTTCATTGGCGTCTATCGGGAAGCGGATCTGGGTCGGAACACCGAGCCCAAGGAGCTGGTGGAAGAACTGAAACCTAATTTCGTCAAACTCATCACGCTGGGCGGTATTTTCCTAGCTTACGGTATCCTGACCGGCGTGCTGGTCAAAACGGATATGGCGCAACTGAACGAGCTGGCGGCAAACAAGGCGGAGCCGGAGTTGATGATAGGGCTGGCATTGCCGTTGATCACCAAGGTGCTGCTATTGCTCACGCCCATGATTATGGCAAGCTGGTTCTCACCCATGCTGATTGCTTATCAGGGCTATTCAGTGTTTGAGGGGCTTAAGCATAGCTTCTGGCAATGCTGGAAAAATCTGATCGCCATTACCGTTTCATGGATATTGCTCAGTGTTGCGTTGCTCGGGTTTATGCTGATAGCAGCACTGGTGATCGGCATCATCACCGCAATTTCCGGCTTTCTCGGCTCAATTCTAATGAGCTTTATGGTGTTTGCTACATTACTGGTAGTGACCTATTTTCTGCTGGCAATCCAGTATTACAGCTACCGTTACGTTTACTATCACCCTGAAGCCGTTGCGCCAATAGAGCCGCCCGAACCCGCCAACTAGATCTTTTCCAGTTTGGCGTATTCCAGAGCCAGCCACTTCAAGCCATCGCGGCCGAAATTGATCTGCACGCGCATATCGTTGGCGTTACCTTCATAACTTACCACTACGCCCTGGCCGAATTTGGCATGGGCCACACCCTGGCCGATTTTCCAGGGCATTGCCTGTTTCTGGCTGCCGCTTTGCTGCGGGCTCATCACATTGGGTAAGGCGTTGTAATCCTGGCCTGCTTTTGCTATCGGTTTTGCATTCAGGCGTTTAAGCAATTCTTCAGGAATCTCATCCAGAAAACGCGATGGAATGCCATAACGTACCTGCCCGTGCAACATGCGGCTTTGTGCATAGCTCAGGTAAAGCCGCTGCCTGGCGCGGGTCACAGCCACATACATCAATCGGCGTTCCTCTTCCAGGCCGCTGGCTTCATACATGCTTTGTTCGTGCGGGCACAAGCCTTCTTCCAGTCCGCTGATGAATACCGTCTTGAATTCCAGGCCTTTGGCCGAGTGCACAGTCATCAATTGCAGGGCATCACGTCCGACATCGGCCTGGTGTTCGCCAGCTTCCAGACTGGCATGGCCAAGAAACTGCGCCAATAGCGATTGTGCGACTTCGCCGTTTTCATCGACTTGCATGCCGATATCCTGGTTCATGAAAGCAACAGCGGCATTGATCAATTCGTCCAGGTTGGCGATACGGTCTTCGCCTTCTTTTTCACCCTGGTAATACTGACGTAAGCCGGAGAGTGTGGAAGCCAGTTCGGACAATTCAGCCAGTGTCAGTCCTATGGACTCCTCCTGCATTTGCCTGATCAATGCGACAAAACCTTCGATACCCTTGCCTGGCTTGCCATTCCCCACTTTATTGATAGCGGCTTGCCACAGGCTGCAGGATTGCTGTCGAGCAGATTCCTGCAATTGTTCGAGGCTGCGCGCACCTATGCCGCGTGTGGGAAAATTGATGACACGTAACAGGGCCGTATCGTCATCAGGATTGGCGATCAGTCGCAGATAAGCCAATGCATGCTTGATTTCAGCGCGTTCAAAAAAGCGTAAGCCGCCGTAAACACGGTAGGGCAGGCCGGCGGTAAACAGCGCATGTTCCAGTACGCGCGATTGCGCGTTGGAACGATAGAGCATGGCGATCTCATTCAAATCCATGCCCTCTGCATGCAGCATCTTGATTTCGTCGACGATGAAATTCGCTTCGTCGATATCGTTATAAGCCTGGTAGACCCGTATCGGCTCACCCTTGCCAGCCGAGGTCCAGAGGTTTTTGCCCAGACGGTGGCGATTGTGGGTGATGATGGCATTGGCGGCATCCAGGATATTGCTGTGGGAGCGATAGTTCTGCTCCAGCTTGACGATGTTCTGCACATCAAAATCCTGCTCGAAATCCTTCATGTTGCCGACCCGCGCGCCGCGAAAAGCATAAATGGATTGATCGTCGTCGCCAACCGCGAACACGCAATTCGGTTCGCCGATCTGGCCTTGTCCTGCCAATAATTTGAGCCACATATATTGCAGGCGGTTGGTATCCTGGAATTCGTCTACCAGCACATATTTGAAGCGGCTCTGGTAATGCTGGCGGATGCTTGCATCGCGGCTCAGCAGCTCAAAACAGCGCAACAGCAATTCGGCAAAGTCGGCCACGCCTTCGCGCTGGCATTGTTTATCGTATTCCTCAAAAATCTCGCGCATGCGCTGGGAGTGACTGTCGTATGCATCCACGCTATGCGCGCGCAGGCCTTCTTCCTTGCAACTATTGATGTAACCCATGACTTGCTTGGGCGGGAATTTCTCGTCATCGACATTCATGACTTTCATCAGCCGTTTGATGCTGGAAAGCTGGTCCGCGGTATCCAGGATCTGGAACGTTGCAGGCAAGCCAGCTTCGCGATGATGCGCACGCAGCAAGCGATTACAAAGCCCGTGAAATGTGCCGACCCACATGCCGCGTGTGTTGATGGGCAGCATGGAAGACAAGCGCGTCAGCATTTCTTTCGCGGCTTTATTGGTAAAGGTGACGGCTAATAAACCCTGGGGTGAGACTTGCCCGGTCTGAATCAGCCAGGCGATGCGCGTCGTCAGGACGCGAGTTTTACCACTCCCTGCGCCAGCGAGAATCAGTGCGGATTGATGCGGTAATGTGACGGCTTCAAGCTGTTTTTCGTTAAGGCCGGAAAGTAGGGAGTCGGAACTGGTGTGCATATTCATGCGCATTATTATCGCATGCAAACGCACTGAGTTTGCGCTTTGGAATTTGCGCTTTTGTTGTTGAACTAATGACGAAAAATGTCTGTCATAGAAATAGACGAGAACATCCGTCTCCCGCTTCTCCTCCCTGAGCGGGTAGCCTTACTGATGAGGCGTTATACCCCGATTTTAATCCCCTTTAATCGGGGTTTTTTTTGTGCCGCGCTTATGCATAGCTTTGCGATGCGCGCCATCTCGGTTCGGGTATGTAGTCGAAGTATATGCCGAATTTTTAAATTTCGTAAAGTTCTTGTTTGTAACAGGCTTAATTTCCATAATGACTTCGCCACATGCAATGCACTTAACACATGTAAATGCTCATGATTTAACTTTGGATGTAAGTGAAGCCTGCCGGAAGCTAATTTCACTTGATCAAGAGCTTGGGGAGCCGCTAAGCCTCTTTAAACTTTCGGCAGCAAAACTGAAAGAAAAGGAACCAGCCGGAAACAAGTCCACATATAACGCTCGCGATAATTGGCATCAATGGAATGACCATGACACTACTGTCATGCTCTTGTATGTTTATAATCAATCTTACAATCAATACAAAGAGAACTGTGGCATTTAGTACCTGTAACTGTGTGGTTGTCTTGCCACGTAATGCAATCAAACCAAATAAAGCTGTGAGAATGGGTACCAGTCCCCAGTGGTATGCGATAGACCATGGGTTTCTTAGTGGACCGCATCCGCAACCTACCCGATAGTCTTGGCTGTTAGTGCATGCTTGCATGCTATCGAAGGACATACTGAGGTTCGGTGTACTGCAGGATAGCTTAGCTTCTTTTAACGAAGATGGGGGAGCAATCACTTCCGAGAATAAGAGAAGCACCATGAGTACGATTGCGGCGACAGTATTGAACAGAGCCACGTGCGAGATGCTCATACTAACGCCCCGCTTTGGGGGAGACTTGTAGCTGAGAAATGGCAGAAAGGCCGTACCAGCACCGAATGGGTGATAGCAACAGATCGGTACGTGCTAGTTTCCAATGCATAGTTTTACAACCTCCAAGGCCAATGCTACGCCAACGATTATAATTGCTACTGGCGTGAGAAAATTTAAACTTGTAGTTAATCTTGCGGAAAATTCACTTGTGTTCCTGATCTCGGAAATCAATGCTTTTATATTTACCGCTAATTCCTCAAGAGCAGAAACTGATTAATTGAGTGACGAAAAGACAGTATTTCTACTCCTTACAAGGTATATAACATTTATCATAAAGATGAAAGTTAACTAAATCTGATTTTAAATTAAGTACTAACTATTTTGGATATTTCTTCCGTCACTGCTATGTGAGAATGACCTGCAATAAAAAAGCCTCACTTTCGTGAGGCTTTTTTGCTTTGGTTTTACTACATTCCAAAGTTGCTACAAAAAACGTAGCGAGCGATAACAGGTCGGGTGCAGCCGGAGCGCAAGAACCGGAACATACAAGTGGTATGTGAGGATTCTGAGCACCGCATGCGCCCGAGATGTTGAGCGCAGTAGTTTTTACATCATACCGCCCATGCCACCCATACCGCCCATGTCACCGCCACCCATTGCTGGGGCGTCTTCCTTAGGCAGTTCTGCGATCATGCAATCGGTTGTCAGCATCAAGCCGGCAACGGAAGCTGCATTCTGCAAAGCAGAGCGTGTGACTTTGGTTGGGTCAAGAACACCCATTTCCACCATATCACCATAGGTTTCGTTAGCTGCGTTGTAGCCGTAGTTGCCTTTACCGTCAGCCACGTTGTTCACAACGACTGATGGCTCAGCGCCAGCGTTTTGAACGATTTGGCGTAGTGGCTCTTCAACTGCGCGCAATACGATCTTCACGCCAGCATCTTGATCAAGGTTTTCACCTTTGACCTTGGCAATCGCTGTGCGAGCGCGAATCAGTGCAACACCGCCGCCAGCCACGATACCTTCTTCAACGGCAGCACGGGTTGCGTGCAATGCATCTTCAACGCGGGCTTTCTTTTCTTTCATTTCCATTTCTGTGGTTGCACCAACCTTGATCACGGCAACACCGCCAGCCAGTTTGGCTACGCGTTCTTGCAGTTTTTCACGGTCGTAATCGCTGGTCGCATCATCAGCTTGCTTCTTGATTTGCGTGATGCGGGTCTTGATGCTGTCTTCGTTACCGGCGCCGTCAATGATGATGGTGTTTTCTTTACCTACTTCAATGCGTTTGGCCTGGCCCAGGTCTTCCAGCTTGATGTTTTCCAGCTTCAGGCCGAGTTCTTCAGCAATCACAGTGCCACCAGTCAGGATGGCAATGTCTTCCAGCATTGCTTTACGACGGTCGCCGAAACCAGGTGCCTTGACAGCACAGGTCTTGAGGATGCCGCGGATGTTGTTCACAACCAGGGTTGCCAATGCTTCGCCGTCGATATCTTCAGCGATGATCAGCAGTGGGCGGCCAGCTTTTGCAACTTGTTCAAGCGCTGGCAGCAGGTCACGGATGTTGGAGATTTTCTTGTCGTAGAGCAGGACGAATGGATTGTCCAGCAGGGCGATCTGACGATCAGGGTTGTTGATGAAATATGGGGAGAGATAGCCGCGGTCGAATTGCATACCTTCAACCACATCCAGCTCGTTTTGCAGGCCGGAACCGTCTTCAACGGTAATCACGCCTTCTTTACCAACCTTGTCCATTGCATCGGCAATGATCTGGCCGATGGAAGCATCGGAGTTGGCGGAGATGGAACCTACTTGAGCGATTTCCTTGCTGGTTGTGCAAGGCTTGGACATTTTCTTCAGTTCTTCAACAGCAGCTTCAACAGCTTTGTCGATACCGCGCTTCAGGTCCATTGGGTTCATGCCGGCAGCAACAGACTTCATGCCTTCGCGGATAATCGCCTGAGCAAGAACAGTTGCAGTGGTGGTACCGTCACCGGCGATGTCGGAAGTCTTGGAAGCGACTTCTTTCACCATTTGAGCGCCCATGTTCTCGAACTTGTCTTTCAGTTCGATTTCCTTGGCGACAGATACGCCATCCTTGGTGATGGTAGGGGCGCCGTATGAACGCTCCAGAACCACGTTACGGCCTTTTGGGCCCAGGGTCACTTTTACAGCGTTGGCGAGAATGTTCACGCCATTGGTCATCTTTTGGCGAACTTCATCGCCGAATCTTACGTCTTTAGCAGCCATTATTAAATCTCCTTAATTACTGAATTCTTTGAATTGGGTTTGCCGGGAATTAAGCCTCGACAACGCCCATCAGGTCTTCTTCGCGCATAACTAGCAATTCTTCGCCATCAACCTTGACGGATTGACCTGCGTATTTGCCGAACAGCACTTTATCGCCGACTTTGACATCAAGAGGAATCAGCTTGCCAGCGTCATCTTTCTTACCAGCGCCAACAGCAATGATTTCGCCTTGATCTGGCTTCTCGGTCGCAGTGTCAGGGATGACAATGCCAGAAGCAGTAGTACGGACTTCTTCAAGTCTTTTTACGATCACGCGATCGTGTAAAGGACGAATTTTCATGAAATGCTCTCCTTGTGATGAATTCGAAATATCTAAAGTGCCGTAATTAAGCACTAAACATAAGCGCAACGGATGTTGCTTTGATTACTACTAAAATCTAATTAGACAGGCTTGATTAGCACTCATGTCTATAGAGTGCTAATAATAAGGGCGAAGAGCGATTATTTCAAGTGCCGATGCTTGAAAGAAAACATTTAATTCGAAAGGGCTTTCAAATTAAATGTCCATTTCTGGAGACCAGGCAACGATGTGGAATGGAACCTCGATGCAATGGACGAGGTGGGTGTGGGGCATGTGCCAATCCATAAATTACTATTAGAAGGACATGTGAATTAGCCATTGGAAATCAAGCGGGTTTATCGTCTGGTACTGCATTTCTGGTGGAAGCCAAACAGCACCAGACGCCGATATCGCTACTTAAAGACTAGCAGGTAGCACTGCATTGCTGCCAACCCTGTTTCCCTTTGAGGCCGGATTGTGCTTTTCTCGCGTCGGCATGCAATTCATTCAGCTTGATGGCCTGGCTCAGATGCGTATCAGCGCTGTCCAGTTTCCCCAGGTTTTGCTGTGCCAGGCCCAGCGTGTACCAGGCTTCGGCATTTTCTGGCTCGGCCTTTACCCATGATTGGCTGATGGTCTCCAGTTTCGACCAATTTTCCGTCTGTATGGGCTGCAACACTTGCATGAAGTATGGGCGTTTTTCATCTGGAGCGTCCCAAAAGGGCAGCTCTTTCTGGGTGGTGATGGAAAGCTCCGGCTGATTGAGCAGGGGTTTTACCCAATCCACCGGGATGTTGTAATAAAACGCGTTCCTGCCCGGGCTTTTCATGGTCATGATACCGACCAGTGTACCGTTATCATCGAACAGCGGACCACCGCTGCCACCTAAGCGAAAGTCCGCAGTTGCGCGAATAATGTGTGCGCCATCGTATGCGTAGAGCGCTTTGACTTCACCGTAGGTCGTCAGCGGTTTTTTGGAGTTGTTAGGGAAGCTGATGGTGAAGACCGGTTGCTCATAGGACAGATCCCTGGTGCTGCCCAGTTTTACGGCAGGTAGATCCAGTCCCTGGAATTTGAGCAGGCACAGATCATGTTTCCAATCGGCTTTAAGTGCCACCGGCGCAAAGCTGTCACCAAATTTGCTGACATGTACGCCTTTGGCATTGGCAACAACATGACAGTTGGTTGCTACATGGTCTTTTGCAACGACCACGCCGGAGCCGACACCATGATTGCCATCAGGGTCGACAACATGAATTTTGACGACCGAAGGCTTCAGGTCGTAGACCATGCCGTCCGGCGGTAATGCGTGTGCAGCCAGGGCATAGCCGAGTGACAGAACAAATAATGTCCATTGCTTCATGACAACAAGTCCCCAGATTTAAACTTATTTCCTGAGACATTGTTATATCACTGAAATTCAGAAATATTGACGATGTTTGTCTGTTTTCGGGGAAATTTTAATGCCTGTTGAATGCCAGCCTGTCTTCAGCCAGGTTCTTTTTAATCTGTGCCAGAGAGTATTCGGCTTCTGGATGGACTGCATCCAGGCTTAATGTCTTTTCCAGGTTCGCCATGGCTTCATCTACCTTGCCTTGCTGTTTTTGCGCCAGTCCCAGCAAGTACCAGGCTTCCGCACTTTCAGGCTGTTGCGATACCCAAGCTTGGGTAATTGACTCCAGCTTTTCCCAGTTTTCGCTTTGCAGTGGTTCGACCACCAGCATGAAAAAAGGCCGTTGGTGTTCTGGCGCATCCCAGAATGGTGATTCCTTTTGCGTCGCTACCTGTACTTCGGGTTGTTCGAGTAATGGTGCAATCCAGTCTGCAGGAATACTGTAGTATAAAGCGTTCCTGCCGGGGCTCTTGAGCGTCGTCAGCCCAATCAGTGCGCCATTTGCATCAAAGATAGGGCCGCCGCTACTGCCAAGCCTAAAGCTGGCATTGGAGCGAATGATATTGCCGCCATCCATGGGATATAGCGCCTCGACTTCGCCAAATGAAGTCATGGGCATCATGACATTGTTCGGGAAGCCTATCGTGAACACCTCCTCGGAGTACTTTAGGTGATTTGTACTTGCCAGCCTGACGGGCGGCATATCGAGCTGTTCAAATCTGAGCAGGCACAGATCATGTTTCCAATCGGCCTTGAGTGCGACGGGTGCATAGCTGTTGCCGTACTTGATGACATGCACGCCGCGTGCGTTTCCAATGACATGGCAATTGGTTGCGATATGGTCTTTGGCAACGACGACGCCTGAACCCACGCCTTGGTTACCGAATTTATCGACCACGAATATTTTGACGACAGACTGTTTTAAGTCATAGACCAGCCCGTCCGGCGGCAATGCCTGGGCCGTAAGACTGAAACAGAACAGCGTGATGACTATCAACCAGCATCTCATGTCGGATACCTCCGTATGAACGTATATCATCAGGCGCATGATCGATGGATATCACTTTCCGTGATGGCAATCGCTGCGTCCTGTCAGTACCGCATCAAAATCCGTGCCAAAGCATGTTTGAAGACCGTGATGGTTTAGCCGGATTGTTGATAGGCGCGGCTACCAACAATCTGGGGAGCTTGAATCACTGAGTAGTCGAGTCCTGCCAGAGCGGATAACAAAATTGATACTATGAGTATGCTGGCCTTGGCTTCAGTGATTTGCACCGATATGGTGCGTGCTTGTCAGGGCGAATCTGACGCCAGCCGGCCACATTTATTCCTGGCCCGGAAATTAATTGGAAACTAGAATGGTCAACATAAAGTGATATTCAGAGCCACGAGAGGAAAACGCGATGAATGCCGAGATTAAGAATGCATCAATTCAGCAAATCAATATTGCCTATAACGCAATCGAGGACAGATTGTTGCTGAAAATTGGGTTTTCTGCTGATGCAGAACTCGCTGTATGGCTGACCAGGCGAGTGGTCAAAGGTTTGTGGCAACTGCTACAGGCGGACGAAATTTCACCGCAAGTGATGACGATCGCAGAACCTGCCGGTACCGCACCGGCACTGCATGGCTTTGAAAAAACCAATGCGGCTGCGCAGAAACTTGATTTCACCTCCGAGTACAAGCCGCGCCAGGCAGTCCATCAGGACGATATTCTTTTGGCAAAGGATTGCCATATTCTTAAATCTGCAAGCCAGCAGGCCTCTCTTGAGCTGGTTTGCGTAAACGGCCAGACCATCAAATTGGTGCTCACACAGGAGCTCACCATCGCATTGACTAATATGCTGCAACTGGTCAGCAAGGAGACAGCGTGGGAGTTGCCCTTGTCTACGCATGCGGCAGTGATGAGTTCCGTACAGACCAGCTCGGCACTACACTGAGATCGAGTGCGGTAATATCGGCTGGCGGATGGAGCGGCTGTTTAATTCAGCGGTTGCAGCTTAATGCCTGAAACGTCACGCCGGTTTCTTGTCATCAGGTCAGGAAATATCTGAACTCCGATAGTGGAGAATCCCTATGTATTGCGAAAACCGTTCGATTCATTAATTGAACGGCAGCGTCGTCTGTCTGATGGTAGTGGTGGGTCAGGGCAACGACCTTGGCATGGACATCGATTTTTTCGGCAAAGCTTTCAATTCGAAAAGGTGCGGCAAGCGACAGTATAGTGACGTTCAGGAAGAAGATCGCCGGCAGCTTATCATTCAAATATTTCAATGCTTCATCAACACTGTAAGCGATGATCACCTTATGGCCGAAAGAGGCCAGGTAGTTTTTAGTTTCCTCACAAAATGTGGGATCACTATCAAGTAATAGAATGCACTTTTTCACCAAATGTTCCTCTATATCTGAATGATTCAGTTGTGCGGTTTCTCATTTAAATGATTCTAAAGGTCATTAACATAACCTAATATATCATTTATATCCGTCGGTGAACGACGTCTAATGACCTTTAGCGTTAAAAAATATTTGTTAAATTGATACTAAAGGTCATTTCATGAATCGAAGAGACTTAATCCGGTCTGTTGGAGTGACGATATCGGCACGTCGCAAGGCTAAAGGTCTCACACAGGCTCAATTTGCTGAGGTGCTGGGAATAGAAAAGGAAACAGTCAGCCGGATTGAAACCGGCGCCATATCAACGACATTGTCCCGCCTGGCGCAGATTGCGGAAATTCTGGAGTGTCCGGTGAACGCATTATTTCCGATAACTTCAACTGATGTACTGGTTGACCCGGACAATTACTCGGATCAGCTGGGATGCATTGTCACCATGCTCGCAGGTCTGGATAGCGAGCGGCGTTCAATGGTCGTTCGTCTTGTCGGCGAGGTTGTCAGGCTATTGCAACATCGCGTATGACCACTTAACTTGTTTTTTACAACCATATGAATAATAAAGATCTTATACGCAGAAGCCTGGCATCTGTATGGCATCCTTGTACGCAGATGAAAGACCACGAGATTATGCCGCTAGTGCCGATTCGGCGTGGTCAAGGTGTCTGGCTCTATGATATGAATGACAAGCGCTACCTGGATGCCGTCAGCTCCTGGTGGGTCAATCTGTTTGGGCATAACCATCCGCAGATCAAGAATGCGATCAAACATCAGCTCGATACCCTGGAGCATGTGATCCTTGCCGGATTCACCCATGAGCCTGTGGTGGATTTATCAGAGCGTTTGTCTGCGCTTACTGGCCTTGGCCATTGTTTCTACGCCTCGGATGGTGCTTCTGCGACTGAGATCGCGCTGAAGATGAGTTTTCATTATTGGCGTAATACAGGCAAACCCGGGAAAACCAAGTTCATCAGCCTGCAAAACGGCTACCACGGTGAAACACTGGGTGCGCTGTCGGTAACGGACGTCTCCATTTTCAAGGATACCTATGCTCCGTTGTTATTGCATAGTGAGCAAATGCCCAGCCCCGATTGGAGGCTGGCGGAGAAAGGCGAATCGGCTGAGCAATATGCGCTGCGTTGCGCCGATGTGCTTGAGAAGTATATAACGGCGCATCACGAGGAAATAGCAGCTTTCATTATCGAGCCTCTGGTGCAATGTGCCGCTGGCATGGCAATGTATTCACCCGTCTACCTGCAAAGGGCCAGGAGGCTATGCAGCCGCTATAACGTACATTTGATTGCAGACGAGATCGCAGTCGGTTTTGGCCGGACAGGCACCATGTTTGCCTGCGAGCAGGCTGCCATCAAACCCGATTTCATTTGCCTTTCCAAGGGTATTACCGGCGGTTATCTGCCTCTATCGGTGACCTTGTGTACCGATGATATCTATCAGGCTTTCTATGATGACAGCGCTGCCCGAGGTTTTCTGCATTCGCATAGCTATACGGGGAACCCTCTGGCCTGTAGCGCTGCCCTGGCAACACTGGATATTTTTGACAATGAGCAGGTGCTGCAAACCAACCGGCAAAAATCCGTGTATCTGAAACGCAAGCTGCAGCAGGCATTAAGTGATTTGCCAATCATAAACCTGCGCCAGATCGGCATGATTGCGGCTTTCGAAGTGGTAAGTCGGCAAGCTGGTTTCCAGCAGAAGTTCTATCAGGCGGCATTGGCGCGTGGCCTGTTGTTAAGGCCCATCGGCAAGACAGTCTATCTGATGCCGCCCTATGTTATCAGCGAGTCCGAAATCGACTGGATGGTCTCAGAGCTTGTTGCCTTGCTGAAGGATTTGCCAAAATAATGCGCGCGCGATTGAGGTTTTTCTTCTTGTCCAGAATGTTTGCGGGCCTGGTGCTGGGCATGGTCCTCGTTCAATCGGCTCATGCCGCTTTGCCTTTGCCGGTAGAGCAGGCGCTGGCGAATGAGAAGGTGCCGCTTGATGCGGTTTCTGTCTATGTCAGTCAGCTTGGTACCAACGAAATCGCTGTGGATCATTACGCCAATCGCGCCTTGAACCCTGCATCGACCATGAAGCTGGTGACCACCTATGCCGCGCTGGACATGCTTGGGCCGGCATATCGCTGGCGTACCGAGATCTACCGGGAGGGCGATGTCACTGACGGCGTGCTCGACGGGAATCTGCTGATCAAGGGTTATGGCAATCCTGAACTGATGCAGCATGATATGTGGCGCATGTTGAGTGATCTGCGTCAGACCGGCCTCAAGGACATCCGCGGCACCTTGATTCTGGACGATACCTATTTCTCGCCGGGTCATACGGATGCAGGACTGTTTGATAATGAGCCTTATCGGGCCTACAACGCCATTCCGAATGCAATAACAAGCAATCTTAATTCCACCAGCTTCAAATTTTTTAGCGATGGGAAGCAGGCCCTTGTGCAGGCAAGCCCCGAATTGCCTGAAATCACCATGGTCAATGAACTCAAGCTTTCTCCGGCAGCTTGCGGGGATTGGCGAGGCAATCTCAGCTATAGCGTAGAAAACGAGGGTAATCAGGCGAAGGTCACTTTCTCAGGCAGTTATCCGGCCGGTTGCGGCGAGAAGTATCTGGATTTGAGCCTGCTCAGTCATTCGAGTTATACCTACCATTTGTTCCGCCAGATCTGGCAGCAGCTTGGAGGTACGATTTCTGGCGGTTTCAGATTGTCTGTGGTCTCGCCAGTGGCGGTCAAACTCACGGAACATTATTCGCAGCCATTGGCCGATGTGATTCGCCGCATCAACAAATACAGTAATAACCTGATGACCAGGCAATTGCTGCTGACCATTGCAGCGGAACGTGTCGGCCTGCCCGGTAATGAAATCAATGGTGCCAGGGCCGTGCAGGTATGGCTTGCGGGCAAAGGCATGGTGTTCCCTGAGCTGGTCATAGAAAATGGTTCGGGGCTATCGCGTATCGAGCGCATCAGCGCCGAACATTTGGGTGAGCTATTGGAGCATGCCTACTTCAGTCCGGTGATGTCTGAATTGATGTCGTCGCTGCCCATGTTGTCCGTCGACGGCACCGTGATGCGACGTTTAAATGGCAGCCCTGTAGAGGGCAGGGCGCACCTGAAGACAGGTTCGCTTAATGGGGTGAGATCCATTGCAGGTTATGTGCTCGACCAGAAAGGCAGGCGTTGGGTAGTGGTGTTCATCATCAACCACCCGCTTGCAGGCGCAACCAGATCTGCGCAGGATGCCTTGCTGGACTGGGTCTATCATCAGCCTTAAGTCGTACTTTTCAATTTTTAGCCGGGAGGCGACGAAGTGATTCGTTGCTCTTTCGGGTATCATATCGCCAATCAATACGGAGTTACCCAATGATTAAAAGCATGAAAAACAGCAATTATTTTATCGCTGTCATTTTTAGTACCGCATTTGCCGTCAGCGGCTGCCAGGCTGGTGCTGACTCAACAAAATCAACGACTTCAGAAGGAAATACTGCAATGACTCAAAGCATCACCGAACTCGTAAAAATTGATACGCTGGTTGGTTCCGGTCGTGAAGCTGAAATCGGTTTCAACGTTACCGTGCATTACACAGGCTGGTTATACGACCCAAGCAAACCGGAAAACAAAGGCGATAAATTTGACAGCTCAGTCGATCGTGGCGAGCCTTTTGTGTTCTACCTGGGCGGTGGACAGGTGATCCAGGGTTGGGACCAGGGCTTCGCCGGCATGAAGATCGGCGGCAAGCGCACCCTGGTTATCCCTCCTGAGATGGGCTACGGTGCACGTGGTGCTGGCGGCGTCATTCCGCCAAACGCGACATTGGTATTCGATGTAGAGCTGTTGGGCGTGAAGTAAGCGCTGTTTGAGGATTAATTGAAATGAAAGCACGTATCAAGTGGGTTGAGAACGTCTGTTTCATCGGTGAATCTGAAACCGGTCATGCCGTCGTTCTGGATGGTGCGCCGGATGCAGGTGGCCGTAATCTGGGCATGCGTCCGATGGAAATGCTGCTGATCGGCATGGGTGCCTGCACTTCCTTCGATGTGGTCACGATCCTGAAGAAAGCACGTCAGCCGATCACGGATTGCGTGGCCGAGATAGAGGCAGCGAGAGCTGAGGAGGTGCCCAAGGTCTTCACCAGAATCCATGTGCATTTCGTCGTCACAGGCAAGGAGTTGAACCCTATACAGGTGGAGCGGGCAGTGAAGTTGTCGGCGGAGAAATACTGCTCGGCATCCATCATGCTCGGCAAGGCCGCTGAAATCACCCATGACTTTGAAATCGTCGAGGTAAGCTGATGAGCGAGGTTTCAGCACGTCCCGCAGGGCTGTTGGGCATGCACCATGTCGCCTTGTTCGTGCACGACCTGGAGGCCTGTTTAAGCTTCTATTGCGATATAGTGGGGATGCAGCAGGAGTGGCAGCCAGACCCCGATAACGTCTATCTGACATCAGGTTCCGACAACCTCGCGCTTCATCGCCTGGATGCGGGAACCAAGCTGGATGGCGCTCAACAACGCCTGGACCATATTGGTTTTATTCTGAAAACGCCTGAAGATGTGGATGCCTGGCATTTACACCTGCTTGCACATGGCACCAGGATCGCCCAGCCGCCAAAAACGCACAGGGATGGCGCCAAGAGTCTTTATTGCTTTGATCCGGCGGGGAATCTGGTGCAATTCATTTTTCATCCACCGATTTCGCAATCGCCTGCTTTCCTCGGCTTGCTTCATTCCGGCTGATGCTATTCCCCATTAACTTATGTGATTTTCACTGTAAGTGACTTGTTGGCTGCAATTACCTCAAACAGGCGATCGATATTAGGGTGCTTCTCCGGGTTGTTTTCTGCGTCTTCGGTATGCTCGGCGTAGATATCGAGACCTTCTTTTGCCGCTGCAACATTGATGGCACCATGCTTTTTCCACAAGTGGTGATAAACACGAACCGAGCCCGCACTGCCCGGTTTGTTCTCAATCTTGCCGGCGGAGTTTCCATCCGCATTGAAAAGCTCGATTTTTTGAATATGTTCTGCGCTATCAAGCGTTGGTAGTATTTCTGTAAATCTTTTCATTTCCGTATTTTTCGTTCGTTATAAATAATAAGTAGAAGTCGTCATGACCTTGGAAGCAGCTTTCATCGCGGCTTTCACTGGCTTGGGCAGTTCTGCACCACCATGTTGAATGGCGGTTTCTGCATGCTCTGCCTCGTCTATGCGCATTTGCTCGACGATGGCCCGGCTTTTTGCGTCGTTCGCAGGCAATATCTGCAGGTGGCTTTCCAGATGGCGGCCAACCTGTCGTTCGGTCTCTGCAAGAAAGCCAAGATTCAACGGATCACCAAGTGCACCGGCAACTGCGCCAAGTATAAAAGAACTGCCGTACAAGAGTGGGTTAATCGCACTGGTACGGCCGCCCAGTTCCTTGATGCGTTTCTCGCACCATGCCAGATGTTCGGTTTCTTCGCGTGCAGCTTGTTGTAATGCGGCAACAGTTTCCTTGTTTCTGGCGGTAAGCGATTGACCACTATAAAGCGCCTGTGCGCAGACTTCACCGCAGTGATTGACGCGCATTAAAGCTGCGGCATGTTTCTTCTCGTCGTCAGACAGGGTTTGTTCTGCAACCTGCTTATCCGGATGCGGCCGTCCGCTGTGCGCTTCTGCCATGAGTGTGCGCAGGCCTTTATCGAACTCAACAATCAATCTATCTAACATCATTATCTCCGCCAATTCGTCGTTGCGATCACAGCCACAAAAAAGCCGCCATTAACAGAGGCGGCGGCTTGATTGCGTACAGCCTGAATTATTTTTTGCTCAGAATCTGCAAGCCTTTCAGCAAGTTGAGTGCCTGTTTGAGCTGATAATCGTTTTCTGAACCAAATTCAGCAGGTGGCGTTTGTGCACCATCGGCTGGCGGCGGGATCACCTTTGATGGATCGCCATTCGGCTTGACGCTTGGCGTTTCTTCTTCACCATTGGGATTGGCCAGATGGCGAGTCAAGTCAGCTTCGCGTAACCCATTGTTCTGGTTGGCTGCGTTGACCAGGGCTTCTTCCACGATAATATCCGGTACGATGCCTTTAGCCTGGATGGAGCGACCCTCGGGTGTATAGTAACGGGCAGTCGTCAGCTTGATCGCACTGCCGTTATTCATCGGTAATATCGTTTGGACTGAGCCTTTACCAAAGGTCTGTGTGCCCATGACAATCGCGCGCTTGTGATCCTGCAAGGCACCGGCGACGATCTCAGAAGCAGAGGCCGAACCGCCGTTCACCAGAACCACCATGGGTACATTCTTGAAATCAGCAGGCAGGTCACGCAGGTAATCCGCTTTCGGGCCGCCACGAACGTAGTGTTCAGAATTGGCTGTCAGGCGCATCTTGGCGTCTTCTGCACGGCCTTCTGTATAGACAACCAGTTCACCCTTAGGCAGGAATGCTGCCGATACGCCGACTGCACCATTCAGCAAGCCGCCCGGATTGTTTCTCATATCCAATATCAGACCCTTGAGGTTACCCTTGTTCTCGTCGCTCAAGGTCTTCAATGCTTTGGCCAGGTCTTCACCAGTGTGCTCCTGGAACTGGGTGACGCGTACAAAAGCATAGCCAGGCTCAACCATTTTTGGTTTGACGCTCTTGGTCTTGATCACCGCACGGACGATGTTGATCTCAAGCGGATTGGCCTGGCCCTTGCGTAGCACGGTCAATTTAATGGAGGTATCAGGTTTGCCGCGCATGCGTTTTACCGCATCATTCAGTGACATTCCCTTCACCTGTGTTTCATCGAGTTTGATAATCAGGTCGCCGCTCTGGATGCCGGCGCGATGGGCCGGGGTGTCTTCGATCGGGGAGACAACCTTGACGAATCCGTCTTCCATGCCGACTTCTATACCCAGGCCGCCGAATTCACCTTGCGTACCTGCCTGCAGATCCTTGAATGCGTCGGGATCCAGATAGCTTGAGTGCGGATCCAGGCCGGTCAGCATGCCGTTGATGGCTTCACTCAGCAGTTTTTTGTCTTCTACGGTATCTACATAATCATTTTTGATTTTGCCGAAGACTTCAGCAAATGCGCGCAGGTCATCGAGTGGAAGTTCTGGCTTGCTGGATTTTTCAGCAAGTGCAGAATAATTAAGGCTAAGCATCAATCCCAGGATGGCACCGATAGCTATCAAACCGAATTTTTCAAATTTAGCGCGCATGTAGAGCATTTCCTTCATGGAGTAATATGTCGAATAGACATATCAGTAAGTAATAGGTTTATTTTCCGCTATTTAAAGGTGTCTTGCATAGTGTCTTTATGCTGTTTCACCAAGTTGTTTTGCAACGTGCTTTGATTTTAAGCATTAATCAGACGGATATTTTGAAGGGTAGTTCATGTCAGGTCATCAGATAGAGATCGAATATTGTACGCAGTGCCGCTGGCTATTGCGCTCGGCATGGTTGGCGCAGGAACTGTTGACTACATTTGAAAGCGACATCGAACGTGTCAGTCTTGTCCCGGGTAGTGGCGGCATATTTGAAATACGCCTTGATCGGGAGCTTATTTTCTCCCGCAAGGAAGCACAGCGTTTTCCCGAGGCCAAGGAAATCAAGCAACTGGTGCGGGATAGGATAGACCCTGAAAGGTCTCTGGGGCACAGTGACAAAACTTGAGAGGCTTTAAAACGGCAGCAAGCAGATTAATTTGGCATTTCCCTTTTAATGATAATGATTCTCATTTAGAATGAGTCGGTAGCGATTAAACTTAAGAGGTACCCAAATGAATGCCTTCAGCCATGCCGAATTATCCATATTAGCCACTGATGAGGTGGTTTCCCCGCAAAGCCTGTCGCCAACGGAAATGCTGGATGTGCTGATGTCTCAGCGATTCGGCGTGGAGTACCAGCCGATCATTTCTGTCCAGGCGGAAGAGATTGTCGGCTATCAGGCTTCAGCCAGGTTCTGGACGAAAGACATGCAACCTTTGGATACCGGCCAGATGTTTGCACATCTGCATCAGAATCCATTGCTTCTGTTCCATACGGAACTTGAGATGAAAAAACTGCAGATCGCACAGTTTCCATTCAAAAATCATGGTGCTAACTGGTTGATGCTGGATCTGGATATCGATAGCTTTATGGAAGGCGGCCAAACCTTATCCAATCCTTTCCTCGCTTTGTTCAAATCACACGCATGGTCGGAACCTGAGTTGGTGATCAATCTGGTTGAGAATCATCACACCGCAGATGCTGACCGCTCCCAGCGAGTCATTGAACTGCTTCAGAAAAGCGGTACTTCAGTCGCCATGGAAGATGTCGGCGTGCGCTGGGGTATGTTTTCACTGAGCGCATTTCTTGATGCCAGCATCATCAAATTCAACGGCATGGAGTTGAAGCGGCTGAATGAAACAGCGGCTCAGGCGACAGTTGATTGGCTGGTGAGCGCTGCACGCAGGATAGGTGTGCAAACCATCATGTCTGGAGTCAGTGATTGCGAGCAGTTCGAGTGGGCAAGGCGGCTTGGTGTGGATTGTGTGCAGGGTAGTCTATTCGCTCGTCAAAGCGTCGCTATTCGTTGATTGGGCAAGTCCATAATGCGATTCACAATGTGAACTATTCGCAATTCTGCATTAAATAAATTTATGAATTAGACTGGGGCCATTCTTGACAACAAAAAATGGAGGCTATGCAATGGCTAAAGACAAAAAAGCAGATGAAGGCAGCAGCACACCTGTAATCAAGGCCCTGAACGTCATACTGGAAATGGAGCTGGCCGGTGTTGTGCGTTATACCCATTACGCTCTGATGATCTACGGGTACAACCGCATCCCTATTGTTTCCTGGCTGCGCAGTCAGGCGACGGAATCTCTGGATCATGCCAACAAGGCTGGCGAATTGATCACCCATCTGGGTGGGCACCCATCTTTGGGTATCGGGCCGTTGCTGGAAACTCACAACCATGATGTGGGCGATATTCTGCGTGAATCATTAGAGCATGAAACCGTATCCTTGAATGCCTACAGAAAACTGCTAAAGTTGGTGGAAGGGCACTCTGTGATGCTGGAAGAATATGCACGCGAAATGATTTACACAGAAGAGTTACATTTGGGTGAAGTCGATAAGATGCTGCGCAAACCGGGCGATGTTGCCCAGTTTCACGGTTAAGGCTGATTTTAATCAGGTGTATTGAATTAAAGAATCCGGGGTAGCGCTGCCGCCCCGGATTGACCTGTAACCGTCCAGGCTAGTCCAGTTTCTGGTTCGTGCTGTTTTTCGGGGTGCTGGCACCAACGATACGGCGCGCCCCATCAAAGCGTTTCGACCAGTAATCGCTGTTCATGTCGACCACATGAATGCCACCGCCTGAACTTGGGGCATGAATAAAACGATTATTCCCCAGATAGATTCCCACGTGCGAAAAAGCACTTCTCATTGTGTTGTAAAAAACCAGATCGCCGGGTTGCAACTGGTCGGGTGAAATGATTTTACCCACTTGGCTGATCGCACGCGCATTGTGCGGCAAGGCAATACTTGCAGCTTCACTGAAAACATAACGCACAAATCCACTGCAATCAAAACCGGTATCAGGGGAAGAGCCGCCATATCGGTATTTGATGCCGGTCAGGCTAAGGGCGTTCATGATGACTTCCTGTACCGTATGCTGCCAATGCGGCTGTGTATCAGGCTTGGTTTCCAAGGCGGGAGTCTGGATGTCGTCGACGAAATTCTTCGCCACTGCAGGGGTGATTGTCAGCAGGAATAAAGCCGTAAAGATAAACGGAAGAATTCTCATGGGGGGATTCTAGAAGCTAATGCCGGCTTTTGCAAATAGCAAAGTTATTGATTTTGTGCAGATTTACATCTGATGATTGATTCAGGGTTTCAATCGTTGGAAAAAATTGATAGTGTAGAATGCAAATTCTGGATGAAGCATGATTGAAAATGATCAAAGGACCGAGGCCATGAGTGATCGTAAACATGTAGGCATGTATCAACTCCAAACCAGTGCTGGCGAGTTCAATGAAAGTCGGAATTCCAGCACATTAAAACGATCCCGCGGCCACCAACTCGAAACCTATGGCGACCATGCGCGTCAATCCGGTATGGCGACCAAGCAAAGATTTAAACTTATCATACAAGGCCTGCGTGAACGGGTACATCAGTCACGCAAGAGTTCGAAAACAATTGCACGTAGCGCCATCAGGGAAGCGGGCGCCCAGTTGGGTTTCAGGGTAAGCCGCAAGCTGCACCGGCTTGCAGACCGTATCGAAGAAAAAGCTGAAGCGATTCGCCGCAAGTAATGCAGATGTTGGTCATTCGGCAATTTGCAGTTTCGATACCTGGCAATTCCGGCATTCATCAATTCACATTCTTTTTAACCTAGAGCGAACGATTAAAACCACATGATTCGTCAAACTATCTCTGTCATGCGCGATTTTGGGCGCATTCGTTCGATTGCCGGCACACTGATGCGTTATGGCTGGGGAGATATGGCCAAGAAGCTCGGCAAAAAAAGCCTGATAGGCCGGGCAGGCAACTGGCTGAATTCGGACGTATCCAAGGATATATTACAACTGCCCTCGGAAGTGCGCGCCCGCCTGGCCATACAGGAACTGGGACCTACTTTCGTCAAGCTTGGCCAGGTGCTGGCAACAAGACCGGACATCTTTCCGCCAAACTGGATAGCGGAATTTTCCAAGTTGCAAGATCAGGTACCTGCTGTCCCCTTTGAGGAATTGCTGCCGGAATTGGAACTGGCACTCGGTAGGTCTCCCTTTGAAGTGTTTAAGGATTTACAGACTACGCCAATCGCAGGCGCTTCTATTGCGCAGGTGCATCTGGCCAAGCTGCAGGACGGCACCCCTGTCGTGCTGAAGATTCGCCGACCTAATGTCAGGGCGCGCATTGAAGCCGATCTGAGGCTGTTGTCGCATCTTGGCCGTTTGGTTGAGTCGGAGTTTGAGGAAATCAAACGCTTCCGGCCGGGAGAAATCATCGGCCAGTTTTCCAAGTCACTGGAGCGTGAGCTTGATCTGGCGTTGGAAGGGCGCAATACAGAACGTTTTGGCCGTAACTTCGCTGATGACGAATTCATAGAATTCGCCAGGATTTACTGGGATTACACCAGTGAAGGTTTGCTTGTGATGAGTTATATCGACGGCATCCCGGGTAACGACCTGCAAACTGCCGCACAGAGTGGCCTGGATCTTAAATTGCTGGGTGAACGCGGAGCCAATGCCGTCCTGAAGATGGTGTTGATCGATGGCTTTTTTCATGCCGATCCGCATCCGGGCAACGTGTTCTATCTGCCAGAAAACCGGCTGGCTATCATTGATTGCGGTATGGTGGGTCGCATCAGTCTCGACAGGCGCGATGAGATCGCTGATTTGCTTGCTGCGCTGGTTTCACGAGATGTCGACGTTTTACGCGATATCCTTATCATCTGGGCTGATGGGGCGACCATTGATGAAGCCAAGCTTAGCTCGGATATCGATGAGTTCATCAGCAATTACGACAATGCGCCGCTAAAGCATGTGCGTTTCAGTTCGGTATTAAACGACCTGACCACTATCATGCGAGAGAACCAGCTTGCCGTACCGCCTGACCTGACGATGCTGTTCAAGGCGCTGATTACGCTCGAAGGCCTGGGTCGGCAATTGGATCCAGATTTCCAGATCGTGAGCCACCTGACGCCATTCGTGAAGAAAATCATTATTGATCGCTACATGCCCGGCAATCTTCTGAAACGCGGCAAACGAGGTTTGGGGCATTTGACGGAGGCTCTCACCGGGCTGCCGGGGGATGTTTCCCAAGTGCTGCGTGAAGCGGCTCGCGGTCGTTTGAAGCTCAATCTGGATTTGAAGCGGCTCGACCATTTCGGCCATCAGCTGGATCACAGTACCAATCGCCTGACGATGGCGCTCATCACTGCCGCATTGATTGTCGGTTCATCTATTGTCATGACCGTGCATGGCGGCCCCACTATTTTCGGTTTGCCTGCTTTTGGTTTCCTCGGTTTCTTCCTCGCCTTCATTATCGGCATCCTGCTGATGATCTCAGTCTGGCGTGCAGGGCGGGATTGATCACAAGATAATTAAGCCCCAATTCGGGGCATAAGCCTTTCAGCCACCGCCCTTTATAAGTGCGGCTCAATTCCTGTTGTTTTATTTTTAAATAAAAATCATGTGGTTAGTTGATTTTTGTTCTTGGCATGTAGCTTGCCTTAGTCAGTATATGGACATGGCAAGCGAAATCCTCCTTTTTGATGAAATGCAACTGCAAGACAATGCAGTACGCGAAATTTACAAAGCTTATGCATCATGGCTTGAGGGCGTCCCGCTACAACAACTGGATTTGAAACGTCAGGAAGCTGAAGTACTTTTCCGGCGCGTGGGGATTACCTTCAATGTCTATGGCGAGACTTCGGGTAAAGAGCGGCTCATTCCCTTCGACGTGATTCCACGCCTGCTCGGTGCGCAGGAATGGCGTATGTTGTCGAGCGGGGCGATTCAGCGTGTCAAGGCACTGAACATGTTCCTGCATGATATCTATCATAAGCAGGAAATCATCAAGGCTGGCATCGTCCCTTCCAGCATCCTCGCCAATGCCCAGTATCGCCCCGAGATGTATGGTGTTGATGTGCCTGGCGGCATTTATGCGCATATCGCCGGGGTTGATCTGGTCCGTACGGGCGAGAACCAGTTCTACGTGCTGGAAGATAACCTGCGCACACCATCCGGCGTGTCCTATATGCTGGAAAACCGCAAGATGATGATGCGGCTGTTCCCTGAACTATTCCGCCGTTATTCGGTGGCGCCTGTGGAGCATTACCCGCAAGTGCTCATGAACAATCTGCGTGCCGTGGCACAACCTGGCGTGCAAGACCCGGTTGTCGTCCTGTTGACGCCGGGGGCGCATAACAGTGCTTACTTCGAACACGCGTTCATTGCCCAGCAGATGGGGGTCGAGCTGGTGGAAGGCCAGGATCTTTTCGTGCGCAACAACGCGGTTTATATGCGCACCACCGATGGCCCGAAACGTGTAGATGTGATCTACCGTCGTATCGACGATGAATATATCGATCCGCTCATATTCAGGCCGGATTCCATGCTGGGTGTGCCTGGCCTGCTTTCGGTCTATCGCAATGGCGGCGTGACACTCGCGAATGCTGTGGGTACGGGCGTTGCGGATGATAAGGCAACTTACATCCACGTACCGGAGATGATCCGTTTCTATCTGGGCGAAGAACCCATACTGGCAAACGTGCCCACCTACGAACTCAGCAAACCGGATGATTTCAAGTATGTGCTGAACCACCTGGAAGAATTGGTCGTCAAGGAAGTGCAGGGTTCAGGCGGTTACGGCATGCTGGTCGGGCCAGCCGCCAGCCGGAAGGAGATCGAAGAGTTCCGCCTGCGCATCCTTTCTTCCCCCAGTAATTACATTGCACAACCAACCCTGGCCTTATCTACTTGTCCAACCTTGGTCGATATGGGTATTGCACCGCGCCATGTCGATCTCAGGCCATTCGTGCTTTCCGGCAAGACCGTTACCCTGGTGCCGGGAGCGCTATGCCGCGTGGCATTGAAAGAAGGTTCTTTAGTGGTGAACTCATCCCAGGGCGGCGGCACCAAAGATACATGGGTGCTTAAGGATTAGCTCTTAAGAAGATTAGTTCTCAAGTTTAACGCTTCATAAAGCATCGAAAACCAGGTTTGAACATGACAAGAGGATTGAATGCTAAGTAGAACGGCGGATCACTTATATTGGATGGCACGCTACATTGAGCGCGCGGAAAATATGGCGCGCGTGCTGGACGTCACCTATAACATGTCTTTGGTGCCCAATGCTGCGGAGAGCGAATCTGCGCTCTGGGAACCCGCGTTGCAAATTGCCGGCAATATCGAGGCGTTCGAGGCCAGGCATGATGAATACACCGCCGCTAACGTCATTCATTACCTGGCGATGGATGAAGAGAATCCTTCCAGCATCTTCAATGCGCTGCGCAGTGCACGTGAAAATGCACGCGCAGTGCGCGTTGCACTCTCTGCCGAAACCTGGGAAAACATCAATGCCCTGTGGCTGGAATTCGGTCAGTTCTTCGGTGCCAACCTTGCCGAATCCGGTTTGAGCGCATTTTGCGACTGGGTGAAGTCGCGTTCGCATCTATTCCGCGGTGTCAGCTTCGGCACCATGCTGCGCGACGATGCTTTTCGTTTCGTGCGGCTGGGTACTTTCATTGAGCGTGCCGATAATACGGCGCGACTGCTGGACGTGAAATATCATCTGCTGCTGCCGGATGAAGAGGAAATCGGCGGCGCAGTGGATTACTACGAGTGGAGTGCGGTACTGCGCTCTGTCTCGGCTTTCCAGGCATATCAGAAAGTATTCAGTGATACGATTGAGCCATGGCGGGTGGCCGAACTGCTGGTATTGCGCGATGACATGCCGCGCTCATTGCATGCCTGTTTCGATGAAATAACACCCATATTGGAACAGCTTTCAGGGCGGCGGAATAGCGAATGCAGGCGAATCGCTGGGGAACTGCACGCACGTTTGCACTATGGACGCATGGATGAGATTTTTCAGGAGGGCCTGCATGAATTCCTCGAAGATTTCGTCACTTGCAACAACAACCTTGGTGTGGAAATTCAACGCAGTTTCCTGAACGCACCTTCAGGATAATCCATGGAACTCAAGATCGAACATCGTACCAAGTACGACTATTCCGATACGGTCACCTATACCATACAGCAGCTCAGGTTGACCCCTCTGGATGGCTTCGGGCAACGCGTGAAGCGCTGGGAGATTCGCGTCAATGGGCATCTGCACCGTTTCACGGATACCTATGGTAACGCCGCCCATACTTTGGTGCTCGATAGACCGCATGATGAGATCATCATCACTGCATCCGGTGAAGTGGAAACCGGGCTGGACAACAAATTCCAGGCGGATACGCTGCCGCTGCAAATGTACCTAAGGAATACAGCACTGACCGAGGCCGATAGCAATTTAAGGAACTTTGCCAGCCAATATGCACACCATCTGGATGACCAGTCTGATATCTGGCTGGAAGACATGATGCATGTCATCGTCGATAAGGTCCCTTATGCCAAAGGCAGCACTTCTGTGGATACCACTGCCGCATCAGCGTTTGAGCTGGGTGGCGGTGTCTGTCAGGACCATGCCCATATCTTTATTGCCTGCTGCCGGTATCTGGGGATTCCGGCCCGCTACGTGAGTGGTTATCTGTTCACGCAGGATGGCAGCTTGATGGAAAGTCACGCATGGGCTGATGTGTGGTGGAAAGAAACGGGTTGGCAGAGTTTTGATGTATCCAACGGTGTCAGAACCAACAGCGTACATGTGCGGCTGGCGATAGGTCTGGATTATCGCGATGCCTGCCCGGTCAGCGGCATGCGTGTAGGCGGCGGGCTTGAGACCATGGGCGTGAGCGTATTAGTCAATCAATCAGGACAGATGCAGCAGGTACAACAACAATGAATGGAGTGCATTGCATAGATTCGCTCGGTTTTGAGCGGCATGGCGATAAAGAGAATTCGCTGTTCTTTGAAGAGTATCTGGTTCGCCTGCTCGAAGAGCGTGACAATACGGGTTTGACGGCGATGATCCATGAGATCGACGCCCTCATGATTACCGTTGATCCCGGTCATTCCACCCAATATGTGGCCGAGTTGACACTGATGACGCCGTATCATTACCTGGTCACGCTGGAGAGTGAATCGCACTGGACGCATGTGCTGCGAATCGACCTGGAATCGCCCGATATCCTGTTACGAGAAGTCAAGGATCCGAATCTGCGCGGTATTTTCCGAAGCCTGAATGAGGTCTATCCGGTCGGTGCCAGAAAACCTAACAGCCGCTATATGGGGGAGATTCTCCGCGTCAGCAATCTGCACGATGTTGTCAAATTGCAGCAGGAGCGCGAGTTCCGCTTTTTCTCGCAGGACGATGTCAGGAAACTTGAATTCCCCGGCAATGTGGCGGTGAGTAAACCATCGCCTTATACCCACAATGTTGTCGGCTATCTTGAACGCAAGCCGGATGAGCTGCGCGTATATTCTCTTGGCCTCAGTGTGATTCATCCCGAAGTCCAGGCGGCTTACGCCTCTGCCAAAGAGCTGCAGATCAAGCTGAAGATCGATGATTTATTGATGCCGTTTGACCATCTGGCGACACGTGTTTACAGCCAGAATCGTGAAGTGGCGATACTCGAGTATCTTTCCCTGTCCAGCTACTACTTCTGGGGTGCGTATAACATCAAGGATCAGAATTCATCGACCAACGTGACCAAGACCGTACACGGCATGCCGGAGTCGAAAAGCCCGGCAAAAGTCTTCACGGCCAACAACACACCGTATTTCGTCAATCATCTGGAACGCCTGCCCTCGCCGACCGAGACCTTTGTGCGCAACTACGGCCCGCGCCTGCACCACATGGCGATTGCGGTAAAAGATGGTGAGCGAGGGGGTGTCGAGCACATCGATTTTGTCGTCAATGCGATTGCCGAGCAGGGCAAGGGTTTCCTGCTGGATGTCATCGGCTCGAAAGAGCAGGGCCTCAAACAGATATTCTCGAACGCTTCCGAGCACTCTTCGCTCATCATCGAATATGTCCAGCGTTTTGGCGATTTCGATGGGTTCTTTACCCGTGAGAATGTCGCTGCGCTGACTGAAGCCGCGGGTGTCGAAGAGGGCGTAAATGCAGTCTAGCCTTTTATCCCTAAAAAATTCCCGCTTATCCGTTATTCAAGCGTGATACTGGTATTATCTATACCTCTATTGAACTCAATCTGAACTGCAATTTGTTATGACTTACTGTGTTGCTTTGCTACTCGATGAAGGACTGGTGTTTGCCTCGGATACGCGTACCAACGCGGGTGTGGACCAGGTCGCAATATTCCCCAAGATGCATGTGTTTGAAGTAAAAGGTGACCGCGTGATTGTCATGCTGACCGCAGGCAATCTGGGCATCACGCAGTCTGTCGTCAATCGCCTGCGTGAAGCGGTCAAGGCCGGTGAAGATAAGCACATGCACAATGTCGAGACCTTATTCGACGCAGCAGGCCTGGTCGGTGCAGAGATGCGCCTGGCTTTCGAACGCGATGCCGAACACCTGAAAAACCACAACTCGGAATTCAATGCCAGCATTCTCATCGGCGGTCAAATCAAGGGTGAGCAGCCACGTTTGTTCCATGTATATTCGGCAGGCAATTTCATCGAACCAAGCAGTGAAACGCCTTACTTCCAGATCGGCGAGACCAAATACGGCAAGCCGATCATCGATCGTGTCGTCAACCATACCAGTGAGATGATGGACGCCGTGAAGTGCGTGCTGATTTCTTTCGATTCCACTATCCGCAGCAACATCTCCGTTGCCGCGCCTATCGATCTATTGCTGTATCGCGTGGATAGCCTGCATGCAGACTGCAAACAGCGCATTGCAGAAAACGACCCTTACTATGCCATGGTACGCCAGGGTTGGTCAGAGGGCCTGAAAGAAGTCTTTCACGAGCTGCCTAATCCTGATTGGTGTTGAGCCTGAATTACAGCCGGGGATTTCGACAGGATTAAACAATCCGCTCAACCGAGACCGGATGCGCCGCCTTGCCGTTGGCCTCAAAGCTTGAAATATTCTCTATCGTGATTTTTGCGATTTCCGACAGCGCTTCCTGCGTGAAAAATGCCTGATGGCCAGTAACCACGACATTGGGGAACGTCAGCAGGCGCGCAAAGACATCGTCATGGATGACTGTGTTGGATAGATCGTGGAAGAACAGATTGTCTTCCTCCTCGTAGACATCCAGACCCAAGCTGCCGATGATGCCGGACTTCAAGCCGCGAATCACTGCGCGTGTATCGATGATGCCGCCGCGGCTGATATTGATCAGCATGGCGCCGCGGCGCATTAGCTTGATAGCCTTTTCATCGATCAAGTGATGCGTTTGCGGTGTGAGCGGGCAATGCAGGCTGATGATATCGCTGTTGCGCAAAAGCTCCGGCAACTCCACATATTCAGCCCCAGCAGCGATGCTGCGTTCATCGGGGTAGGGATCGAAGGCCAGAACCTTGCAGCCGAATCCGGCCATGATGCGGATGAAGCAATAGCCGATCTTGCCGGTGCCGACCACGCCTACGGTTTTACCGTGCAGGTCGAAACCGAGAAGACCTTCCAGCGCAAAATTGCCTTCGCGCACACGGGCGCTGGCGCGATGGATCTTGCGGTTCAGCGTCAATATCATCGCGACCGCGTGTTCTGCCACCGAGTATGGTGAATATTCCGGTACGCGTGCAACCTCGATTCCCAGCGATTTTGCAGCAGCCAGGTCCACGTTATTGAAGCCTGCACAACGCAAGGCCAACAGGCGCACACCCTGATTGGCGAGTATCGCCAATACCTCGGCATCGGGATGGTCGTTCACAAACGCGCAGACGGCCTCGGCGCCATCTGCTGCGATAGCGGTGGAAGCATCCAGCCGCGGCTCGAGGTATATAAGCTGGTGTTTAGCCGCATTGGCCGCATCAAGAAATTGCCTGTCATAGGATTTACTGCTGAATACTGCAACGCGCATGGTGGGGTGCTCCTTTGTTCTTTGCTGCTCAGTCAGCCGGGGTATTGTAGCTGATGAAGATAGTCTGCTCGTTGGCAGGTATTGCTTGCAGGTTCCATTATGTTTGCAGTTGCCGGATTTGCCTGTCCTGCATACGCGAAAACAACAGCAGTGCCAGCATGCTGCCGATCAATGCGTACAGCATGTCCGATTGCGCATTCTAAGGGCCGCCTTGGGTGCCGGGAAAATCCACGGAACCCGCTCTCCATTTTGGAGAACAAGACTGAATTAGTTAAGTATCGGGAATGATAACAGCGCATGGCGAAAACAATTACCGCAATTCTGTCATGTTTCAGCTTGTTTCAAGCTTGCGTTAACAGCCAGAATCCAGTGCCGCCATACATTAGTGGATTGTTTGGGTTTATTTCAAATTCATCATCAATCACCCAACATAAATTAGTTTGACCTAACCCTGAATTAAAAGCATACTAACCAGTAAGTTATTGCGGCGAGAATGGTCCATGCAGCTTCTGGAAAGTGAATGGTTTTTCCGCATGGTGGAGGAGCAGAATAGTACTCCGGCTGGTCGATTGGTCGCGATATTCACGGTCGCCGAACAGTGGGTATCCGCCCCCGGTATTCGGGAGCAAATCGCAGGCGTGTCATCCATAACGGAGAATCTGAAGGATTACCTGACCCGTACAGCCATATCTGCCGGAGCCAGCAACCCCACTATGCTATCGGCACAATTGCTGATGTTGTTACAAGGTGCGATTGCTGAAGAACTGCGTAATCCCGAGGCCCGTGCTTTGCAATACGCTGCGACCGCGGCACAGGTCGTCGTTGCGCGAGCTTGCCAGACGAACAGGAAAAAACGCTTGGTGCAATGGTCAGCCGCCGCATCGGTACTGGCGGGTGTCATGGCTGTGTTTCTATGGGAACACACGCTACCGACAAAAGCACCATCGCTTGCTTACGAGCCGGATGAGACTTTTATGCGTACAGTGGTGCCTATGCCCGGAGGTGTCAATCCTAGTATGATGGCTGCCACTTTTACCCTGCAGAAGAAAGTCGACCATGGCATTTGTCCTGCTCCACACCTGATGAATTTACCATCCAGCCAAGTGACAGCTTATATGAATGTTATCAGTTTCCGTACACCTGAAAATCCTGCTGCGGATCGTGCCAATTTGGACGCGTTCCTTACATGGTACGAGCAGACCCTTGGCAGGGAGTGCTATTACCCGCCAATCCCCCGCGCAACAGTCACTTTGAGATAATTAATTATGGCAACCCAAATGCGAGAATATATCCTGAGCGTTGCATCAGACCTATTTTCCACGCAAGGCATCAACGCAACCAGTGTAGATACTATCGTAGCCAAGGCGGATATCGCCAAGGTCACGCTGTATAAATATTTTAAATCCAAGGAACAACTGATCCTCGAATATCTGCGTGAATATGATGAGCGTTTGTGGATGAAACTCTCGGAAATCACAGCGCAGCAAAAAGACGCTGTTTCCAAATTGTCAGCACTGGTCAACGGTATGCTCGATTGGATCGGTGATCCGGAATTCAAGGGTTTTGCCTTTATCAACGCTAGTGTGGAGTTTCCACAATCAGAAAATCCTGTGCATCAAAGCTCAATGGAGTTTGCTCAGACCTTCCGCAGGACGCTCACGGAACTGGCAAGGGAAGCCGGCCTGAAAAATTCTGATGCTCTGGCTTTGCAACTGGCACTGGTTGTCGAAGGTGCTGCGATTACGGAAAGAACTCAACCTGGTACCGGCGCCGTGGATTATGCAAAAGCGCTTGTCAGGACGCTGATTGATACTGCCAACTAGTAGGTAAAAATTACTTTGAAGAATGAGTAACAGCAGTGGCCGAGTATCCGATTTGTAACCAGTCAGGCTGAGAAGCCGAGTCTTCCTACCTCATTTTTCAAACGTTCTTTTTCGACCTCAGCCGGGAAATGTCTACAAGCGCTGTACCATAACGGAAACGGTATGGCAGATCCCCTGCATGCCCTGGCTATTCTTGAATTAAGCTATCCAGGGGATCTGATCGCTTATTTGCTAAGGCGCGGGTCGTCAGCCTGATTTATGTATGTAATATTCCAGGGCCCCGTAGCAATAAGTTCTACGATCGCTTCCTCATCTGTGGTCCATACATAATGTGCGTGGCCGGCAGGCAAGACAAAGCTGTCGCTCTGATTCAAAACCTCCCCGTTCGAGGTATCTAATTTTTGTCCCATGCCATTCCCCAATTTCCCCTTGAGCACTGTAATTACCTCAGTGTAGGGATGTGTATGTGCCGGGATTTGGTAGTTCGGGGGGAATTTCAGGCGAACGATAAATACTCCTGCCTTGCTCGGATCTCCGACCATTAATGCACTTTTCGCACCTTTCGGCAAAAGTGGCTCATCGGCCCATTTCAGATTGCTGGAAGTAAATGATTCCATTGTGTCGGCAGTCATTCGATCAATTTTCTGGGGATCTGCAAATGCAGAAGTCATGAATCCAAGAAAAGTGACAGTAATCAATAAATATTTCATGGTTATCTCCTTTGGAATTACAAGGTTAAAAAATTCGGTATGTACAGATGCTTTATGTTCTCTCGGCGTACCCGGGTGTTCGGTGATCTTGGCATGCCAATTATGGATTGATCAACGCCTGGCGGTGCTCCGCCTCCTCCGGGGATACCTCGTGCGCGTTTTCCAGTGAGGTGACGTTGCAAGCTGTGAGTCATGCACCCATGAATGCCAAGTGCGCAGAAGATCAGCGGTGGATATCCTGGCGCTCTGATTGGCTGGGCTACCAGCAACGCTGTCGGGTTGCCGGGTGTGTTTGTTCTCCAGTTGGCTGTTTTTGTATCCATGATTACCCTTGCTATTGGCAGGAGGAAATTGATCGTATGCTGGAAGCAACAATACCATACTAACTAGTAAGTATGAATGCTTGCTAGTTAGTATTTTTTGATCAAGGATGAAGTACGGGGGCAGAATTCGAAATGAAAAGTCTGGGGCCGCAATAGGCAAGATCGTGGCCAGGGCAGTGAAAATACAGAACGAAAGCAGATGGTATTCTTTTGTCGTTCCAGGGGATTTTTATTGAGAGAATAATCATGGCCTGAGCTAACTCATGTTTGATTTTGAGACTTTCAAACCATCAGATTTTCGATGCCGCAATCTATACTGGTATCCACCACACAACAATATTCGCCAATCAGTTAGTTACTAACCCTCTATAATTCAGCCTATGGCTGATCTCGAACACGTCTTTTCTCCCCAGGGTCCACTGGCCGAAACCATTCCCGGTTATCGTCTCCGCCATCAGCAATTGGAGATGGCGCAAGCCATCGAAGATGCCATCACGCATGGCAAACAGCTGGTAGCCGAAGCCGGTACGGGTACGGGTAAAACCTTTGCCTATCTGGTGCCAGCCTTGATGTCCGGTGGCAAGGTCATCATTTCCACCGGCACCAAGACCCTGCAAGACCAACTCTTTACCCGCGATCTGCCTGCTGTGCGCAATGCGCTCAAAGTGCCGGTGACGGTTTCCATGCTTAAGGGCCGGTCTAATTACGTCTGCCATTTTCATCTCGAGCGGGCGGTGAACGAAGGCCGTTTTGCTTCGCGGGAAGATGCCAATTACGTGCAGAAAATCCGTGCGTTTGCCGAAAACAGCAGTTCCGGCGACAAGGCGGAGTTGGTCGATGTGCCGGAAAGCGCGACGATATGGCCTGCCGTAACTTCCACCCGCGATAACTGCATGGGCCAGGAATGCGGTTATTACAAGGATTGCTTCGTCATGGAGGCAAGAAAACGCGCGCTGGCTGCCGATGTCGTCGTCGTCAACCATCACCTGTTCTTTGCCGATGTCATGCTGCGCGATGAAGGTGTCGCCGAGCTGTTACCCAGTGCCAATACGGTGATCTTCGACGAAGCCCACCAATTACCGGAAGTCGCTGGCCTGTTCTTTGGTGAGGATGTTTCCACCAGCCAAGTGATGGAGCTGGCGCGTGATGCTCATGCCGAGTTCATCACAACAGCCAAGGATTGCCTGGCATTGCCGGAAGCGACTGCCGCCCTGGAAAAAGCTGTGCGGGATTTTCGCCTGATCTTCACTTACGAAGGCGCGCGCATGCCGGTGCAAAAAGCGCTGGCGCTGAAGAATTTTGACGGCACCTATGACACCATGCAGGAAAAACTCAAGACTTTAAGTGCCGTGCTGGAAACCCAGGCCGAGCGCGACCCTGCGCTGGAAAACTGCTACACACGAAGCCTGGCGCTGATAGAACAATTGCAGCACTGGCGTGCGGCCGAGAATGCCAACCTGGTCAGGTGGGTCGAAGTATTCACGCAATCGGTGCAGTTGCATGCCACGCCGCTTTCGGTAGCCGAAGGTTTCGGCAAGCAACTCAATGCGCAGCCGCGCTCATGGATATTCACATCGGCCACATTGGCTGTCAGGAACGATTTCAGCCACTACCTCGCGCAAATGGGTCTGGAACAAGCCACCACAGGCTACTGGAGCAGTCCGTTCGATTACGATCAACAGGCGCTGCTCTATGTGCCGCAAGGCATGCCGGAACCCAACAGCAGCGCTTACACCGCAGCGGTTGCCGCAATCGCATTGCCTGTTATCCAGGCGAGCCAGGGCAGGGCGTTCGTTTTATGTACTTCACTACGCGCCATGCGCGAAGTGCATGCCTTGCTCAAGGATGCGTTTTCCAGCAACGGCATGGAATACCCGCTGCTGATTCAGGGCGAAAGCTCGCGCACTGAATTGCTGGAACGCTTCCGCAAACTGGGCAATGCCGTTCTGGTAGGTTCACAAAGTTTCTGGGAAGGCGTCGATGTGCGCGGGGAAGCACTATCTGCCGTGATTATCGACAAACTGCCATTCGCCCCGCCGGACGATCCCGTACTGGCCGCCCGCATCGACAAGATGAACAGCGAAGGCAAAAACGCCTTCATGGAATATCAGTTGCCCTATGCCGTGATTACGCTGAAACAGGGCGCCGGGCGCTTGATTCGCGATGAAACGGATAGAGGCGTGCTGGTGATCTGCGATCCCAGGCTCATCAGCAAACCCTATGGCCGAAGAGTGTGGCAGAGCCTGCCGCCATTCAGGCGCACGCGCGAAGTGACGGATGTCGAGGCCTTTTTTAAAACTGCCCCACTACTTTAGGCCTCTTTATTGGCAAGGCTTTCAAGGCTTTGTGCATGGATTTGATGACAGCTAAAACTCATGTAAAACATGCGGAAACTCCCTGAATTCTGTCCAGCGACCGGCCCACTCCAGCCCAGCCGCTTCACCATGCGCGCCGACTCGGTGTCATAACTTACTATCTTCCCCCCTGGTACCCCATACCGGCTTGCCGTCGCGTAACGGAACGACATCAAGCGCTACGCGCCACTGTGGTGATAGCTTTCGCCGGCGCGAGCGTTGGTGACAATGCGCCTTGGGCGGTTCGGCCTTGGGCATAGATCCTGTTCTGCTGGGCATCGTCTCGATATGTTGCCGTGACCAGGATATCGATACCATCTATACGGCAGGCATGAACAGCGCATCCAGTGAGCGGATGGATTGATGTCTTTATAATACGGATTAAACTTTAATTGAGAATTTACTAATAAAGTCCAGCAGCTTGGTGGGCGGCTATGTTGATTGCCCTGATATTGGCAATTGCCTGACTATGATTGACATCATTGGCGCTTCTAAATGTGACGTAGAACGCAACTAGATCATTGAAGTCGTCAGCGGTAGACGTTTCTTTGACCTCCATCACAGGTGTCGCTTCCAGCAATTGGAATATGTCGATGTCAACATTATTTTCAGCGCCGAATTTTCGGGCAAGAATGATTTTGCTTGCCACCTCAAGGTCTGTCATATTGAATTTTAGAGCAGCTTCATTGAGCAGTTTTTCAGCTTTCCCTACGGACGGATCATCAGCAGGTAGCATATGCTCCACATGCGCTACAGAAAATTTATACGCGACACTGGCATCATCAAATCCGGCAATTGCAGCTTGCTCAGCCTGGGCGGTATCAGTACTCAGCAGCCACTTGGGCGACATCACCAGCCCAAAAAGAATAAGGCCAGTAATGATGGCGCCGCCATAAGCTCTTGCATTATCTTGCCCTTGGCGCTTGGCCAAAACAAGCCATGTAATCCCGCCTGAAACAAATGCAATACAAGCGGCTTGAAGCCATGTGATCAATTTAAAACTCCCTTTTACATTCCTGGTCCACGCCGTTTTATTGGTTGCGCAAATGTAGCGCTTGCTGTTTTGATCGCTGTCTTACCGTCTTCAGGAGCATACCTGTAATTATCCAGTAAGGCTTGCTCTGCATGAATTGCTACTAGGTTGGATGGATTCCCACTTACCTCAATATACAGTATCTAGTTATCACCACCCATCAATTGAATTAACGCCATTTTTCTTGCGAATAGGAATTATTCTTGTTAGCATCTGTCTTCTTGATTCCATCATTCTTATTAACTAGGAACTCTATGCGTAGCCGTATTCTCGCAGCACTTCTTTGCTCCTTTATCGTCATGCCGGTCAGCCACGCGGCAGAAGATGAAGTCGTGGTTTATTCTTCCCGCATCGAACAGTTGATCAAACCGATGTTCGATGCTTTCACCAAGGATACCGGTGTTCCCGTGAAGTTCGTCACAGACCGGCCCGGTCCGTTGATGGAGCGCCTGAAGGCGGAAGGCGCTAATACGCCGGCTGATGCCTTGCTGACTGTTGATGCGGGCAATCTGTGGCAGGCCGCAAATGAGGGCTTGCTGAAATCCGTTCAGTCCAAAGTGCTGGACGACAATATCCCCAAGCATTTGAAAGACCCGGAGAACCAGTGGTTCGGGCTTTCCATCCGTGCACGTACGATTGTTTATAATACGCAGAAATTAAAACCCAGCGACCTGTCGACCTATGAAGACCTGGCATCAGACAAATGGAAAGGCAGGCTGTGCCTGCGTAGTTCCAAGAGTGTGTATAACCAGTCTCTGGTAGCCATCATGATCGCAGAGAAAGGCGAGGCCGAAGCCGAGCGCATCATCAAGGGCTGGGTGAAAAATCTGGCGACGGATGTTTTCCCTGACGATACCGGAATGATGGAGGCGATTGCCGCCGGTCAATGTGATGTCGGTATCACCAACAGTTATTATTATGGCCGCCTGATCGAGAAGAAGCCTGCGCTTCCGCTTGCCCTGTTCTGGCCGAACCAGCAAAGCGGCGGTGTGCATGTGAATGTCTCCGGCATGGGTGTGGTTAAACACGCCAAGAATGAGAAAGGCGCAGTGCGCTTGATCGAGTGGCTGTCTTCCGAGCAGGGCCAGAAGCTGTTCGCGGATTTGAACATGGAGTATCCGGCCAATCCTGCATTCAAGCCTGATCCGATCGTGGCAAGCTGGGGCGATTTCAAACATAATCTGATCAATGTCGCCAAAGCGGGTGAATTGCAGGCAGCGGCTGTTAAACTGATGGACAGAGCCCGTTACAAATGAGTTAAATGCAGACAATCAAGCTTGATCCAACGACAAAAGCGCCCAAATTGAGCGCTTTTGTTTTTTATTTCTCTTCGGTTTTCCAGGATCGATGGCGTTTCATCGCCATCGTATTTGCACTGCTGGTGCTGTTACCCGTGCTGGTCGTCATGTCGTCTTTCCTGCATCCGGAGCCGGCGGTCTGGCAGCATTTGTTCGAGTACGTGCTCGGCGACCTGCTGGTCAATACTTTCTGGCTGATACTGGGCGTGGCTATCGGTACGCTGTTGTTGGGGGTGAGCCTTGCCTGGCTGACCGCCATCTACGATTTTCCCGGCCGACGCATATTGAGTTGGGCGCTGTTGCTGCCGATGGCGATTCCGGCCTACGTTTCTGCTTTTGTCTTCATCGGGCTGCTGGATTTTACCGGGCCGTTGCAGACCTGGTTACGCGAGATATTCGGCACAAGCGCATGGTTTCCGCGCATCCGTTCGACAGGCGGCGTTATTCTGGTGATGAGCCTCGCGCTTTATCCCTATGTCTACCTGTTGGCCAGGAATGCATTTTCCACACAGGGCAAACGGGCGCTTGAAGCTGCGCAATCATTAGGGCATTCGCAATTCAGCGGATTCTTCCGTGTTGCATTGCCGATGGCGCGGCCATGGATAGTTGGCGGTCTGATGCTGGTGCTGATGGAGACACTGGCAGATTTTGGCACTGTCTCGGTCTTCAACTACGACACGTTCACCACGGCAATCTACAAAACCTGGTTCGGCATGTTTTCGCTGGATGCAGCCTCCCAACTGGCTTCACTACTGGTGGTCATCGTATTCGTGCTGCTGGTGCTGGAACAGCTCTCACGGGCAAGGATGCGTTACACGCAGGCAGGTCGTCATCAGGAAGCCGCTCGCATACAACTGAATGGCTTTACTGCATGGGCTGCGAGCTTGCTGGCTGTTTCAGTACTTGCAGTCGCTTTTATCATCCCTCTTATACAATTGCTCATCTGGGCGACAGGCGTCTTTGCGCAGGATTTCGATAGCCGCTATTTCGACTTTCTGCAACACACACTGGTGCTGGCCACTATTGCGGCATTGATGACGGTGTTCGGCGCCTTGCTGCTGGCCTATGCCGCACGCCGCAACCTCGATGGATTGACCAGGACTTTTGTGCGTATCGCGACTATCGGTTATGCACTGCCGGGCGCGGTGCTGGCTGTCGGTATTTTTGTGGTGATCGCATGGGTGGATCGCACTGCGTTGGAAATAATCCGGCCATTCATGCATGTCGAGGCAGGTCTGTTGTTGCAGGGCAGTGTCTTCATCATGCTGATGGCGTATATGGTCAGGTTCATGGCTGTCGGCTTCAACCCGGTGGATAGTGCGATGCAGAGGCTGCCGACCAGTCTTGATGACGTCTCGCGCACTTTGGGCGTGAGTAACCTGATGATGCTGCGACGCGTGCATGCGCCTATTCTGCGAGGCGGTATCGTGACGGGATTGATATTGGTGTTTGTCGATGTCATGAAAGAAATGCCGATCACGCTGATGACACGTCCGTTCGGTTGGGATACCTTAGCCGTCCGCATCTTTGAGATGACTTCGGAGGGTAACTGGGAAAGTGCTGCGCTACCGGCTGTAACGCTGGTGCTGGCAGGATTGATACCCGTCATTGTTCTTAGCCGTCATGGTAATGTAAATGAAAAATAACGCTTTATTGGAACTCGATAACATCAGCCAGGCCTACGGCGATTTGCCGGTGGTGAATGATCTTTCGCTGCGCCTGACAAAAGGCCAGATCGGCTGTCTGCTCGGCCCCTCCGGCTGCGGCAAGACCACGGTATTGCGCCTGATCGCCGGTTTTGAGAAATTAACGGCGGGAGCCATCAGGCTGAATGGTGCTGAAGTGGCGACGCCGGGATTCAGCTTGCCGACGGAGAAACGCCGTATTGGCATGGTGTTCCAGGATTACGCGCTTTTCCCGCACCTGACGGTGTTTGAGAACATCGCTTTCGGTCTGCATCAACTGCCGAAATCCGCTCGTGCGGGCAGAGTCATGGAGTTGCTGGATGTGGTCGGGCTGGCGGAAGCCGCGAAAAAATACCCGCATGAACTATCTGGTGGCCAGCAGCAGCGCGTTGCCGTAGCGCGAGCACTGGCCCCCAAGCCCGATTTACTGTTGCTCGATGAGCCGTTCTCCAACCTTGATAGCGATTTGCGTGAGCGGCTTTCGCAGGAGATTCGTGAAGTGCTGAAAAGCCAGCATGCCACCGCGATCCTGGTGACGCACGATCAGCATGAAGCCTTTGCCATGGCCGATGAAATCGGTGTGATGCATCAGGGCATCATTCAGCAGTGGGACACGGCCTATAACTTGTATCACCGTCCCAACAGCCGTTTTGTGGCTGATTTTGTCGGCAAAGGCGTGTTGCTGCGCGGCGAAGTCATGGAAAGCAACCGGGTGATGACCGACCTCGGCGGCTTGTCGTGCAAGCTACCAGATGGTGTTGGCCTGGGCGAGATCGTCGATATCCTGTTGCGTCCCGATGATATCGTTCACGATGATGCGAGTGAGTTGCAGGCTACCATTCTGCATAAGGCTTTCCAGGGGGCCGAGATTCTTTACACATTAAAGCTCGCTTCCGGCCAGAACGTACTTTCCCTGGTGCCATCGCACCACAATCACACGCTGGGCGAGAAGATAGGTATCCGCCTCGAAATCGACCATGTGATTGCATTTGAGAAATCAGTCCAAGCTGCCTGAGTTGCCTATTTTAAAATCTGCCGGCCCGGTTCATTCAATCCCCGGTGTGGCAATAATCCCTACTGTGGCAAAATAGCGGCTTGACCCATTAAGCTGTTTTGATGAATATTCTCGCGCTCGATACTTCCACCGAATTTCTCTCACTTGCCCTTCAATTCAACGGGCAGGTTCACGCGCGCCATTTTCACGCAGGGCAGACCCATTCCCAGAAAATATTACCCACTGTGCGCGAGTTGCTTGATGAAGTGCAAGCCGATATGCGGGATTTTCAGGGTATAGCCTATGGTGCAGGGCCAGGGTCGTTTACCGGTTTGCGCATTGGCTGCGGTGTGGCACAGGGCCTGGCTTTCGGGGCCGGTTTATCTGTAGTCGGTGTAAGCACATTAATGGCACTGGCGGAAGCGAGTGGTCACTCACGTGTGATTGCTTGTCTCGATGCGCGTATGGGTGAGGTCTATCATGCGGCCTATGTCAAACATGCTGAAGGCTGGCAAACCGTGATTGAGCCCGGCTTATATAAACCAGAACAAGTACCGGCGATTGAAGGTGCTGATTGGGCTGGTGTTGGCAGTGGCTGGGCAACTTATGCGGAGCAGTTGGCCACGCAATATGCAGGTCAGATCAGCCAGACGCTGCCGGAACAATACCCTGAAGCCCGTGCCATGCTGATACTCGCACAGCCTCAATTTGAAGCTGGTCTGGGGCTGCCGGCGGCAGAAGCCGCACCGATTTATATCCGTAACCGCGTTGCGCTCAAGACGCATGAGCGCGAAGCAGGGCAAAAACTCAATTGAACGCCATGTTAAAACCACAGTCAGGGCCAAATTTCCAGTTAAGGCCTATGCAACTGGCCGATCTGGATGCAGTCATGGCGATTGAGCCGACGATTTATCCGTTTCCGTGGTCGATCGGCAATTTCCGGGATTCGCTCAACACGGGCTACAGTTGCTGGATATTTGAAGAAGCCGGGCAACTGATTGGCTATGTCGTTCTGATGATCGCGCTGGATGAGGCTCACCTGTTAAACATCAGCATTGCCAAGCATGCACAGGGTAAAGGTCATGGTGAGGCATTGTTAAATTTCATCATGCAAAAAGCGCGCGAACATGGAGCGTTGAACATATTCCTGGAAGTGCGGGTATCCAACAAAGTGGCCATCAGTCTGTACGAAAAAATGGGGTTCAACGAAATGGCGATACGTCCCCGTTATTACCCTGCCGAACAGGGCCGCGAAGATGCGATGTTGATGGGAATGGCGCTATGAGCCTGAATCGTGACGACATGCTGCGCGAACTGGAACTGCTACCTGTATGGAAGCAGCGCGATGCCGCCATTGTCAAGCCGGAGCCGGTCAATATCAGCCCTGCAATCGTGACAGAGCAAGAACAGGTCAATACCAGCCCGGCGATGGTGGCAGAGCCGGAGCAGAACGTTGCTGTGATGGCTGAAGCGCCTGTGGCTCCTGCCAGCGAATTGCACATCGATACGCCTGAGCATTCCGAGCATGTAGAGATTGAAACGCCAGCCCCGGCAGGCCGGACTGAACAGATTCATCAACTGGATTGGGATGGATTGCAAGGCTGCGTCAAAAACTGCCAGGCATGTGGGCTCGCAAAAACGCGCACCCAGACAGTTTTTGGTGTGGGCGACCCGAATGCCGATTGGCTGATTGTCGGAGAAGCGCCGGGTGCCGAGGAGGATCGCAAAGGCGAGCCCTTTGTCGGACAGGCAGGCAAGCTGCTGGACAACATGCTGGCAGCCATCAAGCTCAGACGCGGGCAGGATGTATATATCGCCAATGTGCTGAAATGCCGTCCGCCTGGGAACCGCGATCCGCATGGCGAGGAGGTCATTCAGTGTGACCCTTTCCTCAAGCGCCAGGTAGAGCTGATCCAGCCCAAGCTGATCATTGCGCTGGGCAAGTTCGCATCCCAGTCACTGCTCAATACGGATGCTACGATTGCCAGCTTGCGCGGCAGGCTGCACGAATATAATGGCGTGCCCGTGATTGTGACTTACCATCCGGCTTATTTGCTGCGCAACCTGCCAGACAAGGCCAAGGCCTGGGAAGATCTCTGCTATGCGCGGCGCACCATGCAATCGTTGCAAGCGCCGCAGGCGCCCGACAGCTGAGTGGTTCGCCGCCCCAAACGCGTTTTTCAAGTATTCGATAAACGAAAGAAACACAATGTGCCGGACTAGGGCGATGCCGTTCAGGTCATCAAGGACTTGAAAGTCAAAGGCTCTTCCATCATCTTGAAAAGGGGTAAGCTGTTCAAGAGCATTCATCTGAGAAGGCAAACAATCATCGTGCTCAAGACCTGCTTTCTGAAAAAAGCGTAGTCTTTAAATTTCTGGAGATATGAACATGCGTAGATTCCTCACTGTATTCCTGCTGGCTTCGGTGCTGGCACTTTCCGGCTGTGGCTATAACAGACTGCAAGCTACCGACGAGCAGATCAATAGTGCCTGGTCTGAGGTGCTGAACCAGTACCAGCGCCGGGCTGACCTGGTGCCCAATCTGGTGAATGTCGTCAAAGGATATGCCTCGCACGAAAAAGAAGTGCTGGAGACCGTCACCGCTGCGCGGGCAAGAGTCGGTGGCATACAGGCAACGCCTGAATTGCTTAACGACGAGCAGGCCTTCGCAAAATTCCAGGCCGCACAGGGCGAGCTGACTTCAGCGATTTCCCGTTTGCTGGTCGTTGCCGAGAATTATCCGCAGCTCAAGGCCGATGGATTGTTCCGCGACCTGCAAGCACAGCTGGAAGGTACCGAGAATCGCATCACGGTGGCACGTAACCGCTATATCCAGGCCGTGCAGGATTACAACATCACGGTACGCTCATTCCCAAGCAACCTGACTGCCATGATATTCGGTATGAAAACCAAGTCAAACTTTACAGTGGAAAACGAAAAGGCGCTGGAAACACCGCCTGTAGTGGATTTCAACTAGGCAGCTCATGGTGATACGCCGCTGGCTTGCAGGCCTGTTCCTGCTGTTATTCCCATTGCTTGCACTGGCTGAAGTTGCATTGGCCGAAGTTGCAGTGCCGCCGTTGAGTGCGCGCGTGACGGATGTGGCCGGTGTTCTGCAACCCGCGCAGCAGGCGGCTCTTGAAACCAAGCTGGCTGCATTCGAGCAGGAAAAAGGCAGCCAGATTGCGATACTCATCGTGCCGACCACCCAGCCGGAAGCCATTGAGCAGTATTCCATCCGTGTCGCTGAAAGCTGGAAACTAGGACGTCAGGGCGTCGATGACGGCCTGTTGATTCTGGTGGCGACTGACGACAGGGCGATGCGTATCGAGGTTGGTTATGGATTGGAAGGCGTCATTCCCGATGCCATTGCCAAGCGCGTGATTGCAGAGATCATGACGCCATTTTTCAGGCAGGGCGATTTTTACGGAGGCCTGAATGCCGCTGTCGATCAACTGACCGGGCTGATTGCCGGAGAACCGTTACCCGAGCCTGCAAAAACCGCACGCAGCTCCCCGGTTGAAGGCATGTTGCCGCTCTTGCTGTTTGGCGCCATTGCCATCGGCGGTATCTTGCGTGCGATTTTCGGACACTTTCTCGGCGGGACTATCAGTGGCGGCCTGGTTGGCCTGTTGGTCTGGATACTTGGAGGTGGCCTGCTTTTCGCTATCGTACTGGGCATCATCGCTTTCATCATGACACTCAGCGGTGGCATGGGTGGTGCAGGTGGCGGCATGGGCCGTGGTGGATTGGGTGGTGGAGGCGGAGGCTTCTCAGGCGGTGGCGGTGGATTTGGCGGCGGCGGGGCATCCGGTCGATGGTGAAAACATGATAAGCAGCTTGAAAAGATTCCTGACACACCTGTTCAGTGGCCCGTGGCTGGTGCGACGCTATTTCAATGCAGTTGCCATGCGTGATATCGAAGCCGCGATTGAACGCAGCGAGCGCCAGCATTCGGGACAGATACGTTTTGTCGTGGAATCCGGCCTGCATCCATACAGCCTGATGAAGGGCCTGCGGCCGAGAGCGCGGGCGCTGGAAGTGTTTTCAGCCCTCGGTATATGGGATACGGCACAAAACAACGGAGTGCTCATCTATTTGCTGCTGGCTGACCATGATGTCGAAATCATTGCCGACCGCGGTATCCATCAATTCGCCAGTGACCAGCTGTGGGAATCGATCTGCCATGAGATGGAGCTTTTATTTGCTCAAGGTCAATTTGAAGCTGGCGTGTCGTACGGCGTGGAGAAGATCGGCGAGTTGCTTACGCAATATTTCCCTGCGCAACATTTCCCCGCAAATCATGCCAATGAAAACGAACTGCCGAACCAGCCTGTTGTGCTTTAGCCTTGTTCTGCTGGCGTTGCCCGGATATACGTTTGCCAATTCCGGGCGCATGAACCGGGTGTTGAAACAGGACCCTGCACTTGCCGGTTTCGAGATTTGCCATAGCGGTGGGTGTACGCATATCAGCCCGGTTTCGATCGATGCAAGCGAGTGGCAGCAGGCGATCGGCATCTGTAAGCCTGTGCCGGCAGATGCTGAAGCAGAGCGTACATGCATCGCCAATATCATCGGCGAGCTTGAGAAAGTCGTCGGTGCAAAAACCGGCACCGATACTGATCGTGGCGGTACTTTCGGCAATAGCGCTTATTCCGGTCAAATGGATTGCAATGATGAGGCTATCAACACCACCACTTATCTCAAACTCATGCATCAGCATGGCCTGATTCAATATCACGAGATACTGGATGTTGAACGGCGGGGCTTCTTTCTCAACCGCTGGCCGCACACGACTGCAGTCATTCGAGATAGACAGACCAGGCAGCGCTATGCAGTCGATGCCTGGTTTTACGACAACGGCATGCCTGCGGTCGTTGTTCCGTTTGAAATATGGAAATCCGGCTGGAAACCGGAAGACAGCCATGCCCGATAGCGCTGGGTTGACCCGAAGCCGCATCAGGCTGACTGTTTGATGCTCTACTATCAATCCTGATATTTCAAAATTCGGGTAAAATCCGTTCCTTATTCAAACACTTCGAAGAAATTCAATGCGCGCATCACAGTTTTTTATCGCCACCCAAAAAGAAGCTCCGACAGAAGCTGAACTGCCCAGCCATAAACTCATGCTCAGGGCAGGGTTGATCAAACGCCTGGGTTCAGGTCTCTATAGCTGGATGCCGCTGGGCTTGCGCGTATTACGCAAGGTTGAAGCAGTCGTTCGCGATGAGATGAACAAGGCGGGCGCACTCGAATTGCTGATGCCTGCGGTGCAGCCCAAAGAATTGTGGGAAGAGACCGGCCGCTGGGCAGTGTTCGGCCCACAGATGCTGAAGATCAAGGACAGGCATGAGCGCGATTTCTGCTTCGGCCCGACGCATGAGGAAGTGATTACCGATATTGCACGCAAGGAGATCCGTTCCTACAAGCAGTTGCCGTTGAATTTCTACCAGATACAGACCAAGTTCCGCGATGAGATACGTCCGCGTTTCGGCGTCATGCGCGCGCGCGAATTCGTCATGAAGGATGCCTATTCCTTCCATACCAGCCTGGCTTCATTGGAGCAGACCTACGGGCAGATGTACCAGGCCTATAGCAATGTCTTCAATCGCCTGGGTTTGAAGTTCCGTGCAGTGCGTGCGGATACGGGGGCCATCGGCGGCGATGGTTCGCACGAATTCCATGTGCTGGCAGACTCAGGCGAGGATGCCTTGGCCTATTGCGAGAATTCGGATTTTGCAGCGAATGTGGAACTGGCCGAAGCGCTGGCGCCAACTACGCAGCGGCAAGCGGCTACAGAAACAATGCGCGATGTCGAGACGCCGAAACAGACGACCTGTGAAGATGTTGCCGCCCTTCTGGGGATTGCATTGCAACGCACGGTGAAAGCCATTGCGCTGGTTGCTGCTGACCAGTTCTATCTGCTGCTGTTGCGTGGTGACCACAGTCTGAACGAGGTCAAGGTCAGCAAGCTGGAAGGTTTTGCCGATTTCCGCTTTGCGACGGAAGAAGAGATTCGCGCCAACCTGAACTGTCCTCAGGGTTTCATCGGGCCTGTCGGCGTCGGTGCAAGCGTCAAGGTGATTGCAGATAGGACCGTTGCCGCGATGAGCGATTTCGTCTGCGGTGCCAACAAGCCGAAATATCACCTGGCTGGAGTGAATTTCGGCCGAGACCTGCAGGAACCCGTACTGGTTGCCGATATCCGTAATGTCATTGCAGGCGATGCATCACCTGACGGCAACGGCAGCCTGTCGCTTTGTCGCGGCATTGAAGTCGGGCATATTTTTCAATTGCGTACAAAGTACGCCCAGGCGATGAATGCGACTTACCTGGATGAAAACGGCCAGACGCAAGTCATGGAAATGGGGTGCTACGGTATCGGCGTTTCACGGATCATCGGCGCCGCGATCGAACAGGGCAATGATGCCAGGGGCATTGTTTTCCCGACAGCCATGGCGCCATTCGAAGTGGTGATTGCGCCTATCGGTATGGATAAGAGCGAGGCCGTCGGAACTGCTGCAACTGAATTGTACGAACAACTCAAAGCCGCGGGTATAGATGTGCTGCTTGATGACCGGGGCGAACGGCCCGGCGTGATGTTCGCCGAGATGGAACTGATTGGCATCCCGCATCGAATTGTCGTTGGCGACCGTGGCCTGAAAGAACAGCAGGTGGAATACCAGGCACGTACCGATACAGAGGCCAAGGCCGTACCTTTGAATGAAGTCGTGGCTTTGGTCAAACAACAACTGGGGTTGGATATTTGAAATACTGGATTGCATCGCTGCTTTGCCTGATATCGCTGGTTGCCCATGCGGGTAATCAGCGTGAGGAACCTTTGTCCAACAGTGTCAAAGCGCAGATGCAAAAATCCATCAGTGATAGCGCATCGCCCCGGCTGGTATTCGCCACCGAGGCAGAGGGCCTGCATTGGCTCAGCGATATGTCCAAGCGCTTACAGAAGCGCATGCCGGATAAAATCATGCGTGAGGATTTTTTGCGCACGGTACATTACGAATCTTCACGCGCAGGGCTGGATCCGCAGATGGTTCTGGGGCTGATCCAGGTAGAGAGCGGTTTCAAGAAATATGCGGTCTCCAGCGCAGGCGCTCGCGGGTTCATGCAGGTCATGCCGTTCTGGGTGCGTACTATCGGTACGCCAGATCACAATCTCTTCCATCTCAGACTCAATCTTAGATATGGCTGCACCATCCTCCGGCACTATATCGATATCGAGAAAGGCGATCTTTACCGCGCTTTAGGTCGTTACAACGGTAGCCTGGGTCGACCGCAATACCCCAACCTGGTGCTAGGCGCATGGCGTAAACACTGGGGTTACGAACCACCGCCTGCGCTCACCATGTAATTGCTTTGCACAGTATTGGTGCAAAAATTTTACATTTCAATTTAATACGACTAATATCCTCCCAGCGGACTTGATGTAACAGGCACGAGCTAGACATCAAGATCTACCAGCCTTCCTACATCGCCCCGCTGCTGTTGACTTCAATGCAGTTCGATAATCTTTAGGGAGGAATCACAATGGATTTAGTCGTCGCGTTAGGTATCAGTATTGGTGTACTCATTGCAGTCTGGGTGTATGTGGCTGTCAGCATGCCGGATCTCGGTCTGATCGCTTGGGCAGGCATTGTCGCCTGGGCAACCTTTTATGCAGCAGGAGGCGGTGGCAGCGGCCTGCAGAAAGCCATAGCATCCAATCTGGCAGGTAATTTCTGGGCGGCTGTCGCGCTCTTTGTCACGGCCTCACTCGGTGGCGATGTGCTGGTTCTGGCGATCGCTTTCGGCATAGTGGCTTTTATCTTCTGCGTCCAATCCAAAATCCCCTTGCTTGCATTTATTCCTGGTGCGTTCCTTGGTGCCGCAACATGGGTAGGTGTGGATGTCGCAGGTGCGGGCAATGATGGCGGGGTTGTTGATATGACCGATATTATGATTCCTGTGTCCATGGTCGTTGGTGCAATTCTGGGCTTCATCTCTGAAGCCATTGGTAAAAAGCTCGCCGGTTAACATGTAAAAGTCAGGCGTAATAAAAAAGGCGATGCATCATGCATCGCCTTTTTCTTGACCTCGTCGCAGACTAGTCCAGTATCTTGAATCCGTAATATGTGCCGAATTCACCTTCTGGTTCGTGGTAGACAAAGAACAGGCCGTTACTGTAACCGGTTCCATTGATGTGGTTTTGTGAGCGTAATTTAAGCGTGCCTGGCAGTGTGCTTCTGGCAACGAACTTGCCATCCAGGTTGAATATCAGTATTGCCTTATGGTCTACATCCAGCAGTGCGAGTTCTTTGCCGCCGACACCTGTATAAGCGACGAAGTAGTGGCCGATCTCGTCCGGCTTAGTGCCAGCTGCGGCTAGATCCAGTTTGATCTCACCTGCTTTTTCGCGTTTTGGCGATTCTATAATCCGTACCAGATTGCTGCGTTCCTGTTTTGCATAATAGACATTTCTTCCTGCATCATAGCTAGGGATTGTGCTCGGGCTGCCGAAGGCAGGATTGTGCCCGCTAATCTCATTGGCATCGCTTTTCAGTGTTCCATCTTCATTCAATATCAGGCTGAAGATACCCGTACTGGGACTAAACCCAGCCTCACTGGAAATGTTGTATGTGACGGACTCCAGCTGATGCGTATTGTCATTGTAATAGATCGAGCGGTTATCAAGTCCTGGCTTGGCCGAAGACACATATTTGCCACTTTCATCATAGACATGCACTTCAGATTGCGATGCGGCCGCAAGCGGGTCGCCGGGAATTGGCGCTAATCCACCATCTGCAATGAAATAGTGCTTGAGATACGGTACGTAAGCGACTGTCATCGGACGGCTGGTCGGTTTCTTGGCCAGGGGGATTTTGATCACAGGCACTGCTTCCGGCAGAACCTCTGCCATTGAAAAACTGGAAATCAACGTGAAAATGAGGGCTATAGCAACTGGGAAAATACGATTCATGACTGGCATACTATTTACCTTGATTTAAATAATTCATGCATGGCGTGGGTGGGAGTGTAAGGACTGAGAAAGAGTTCATCCCTGAAATCTACGCGCGTTCAATCAGCATGGCATCACCGTAACTGAAAAAACGATATTCTGCACCAATCGCATGCTGGTAAGCCGATTTGATGTTATCGGCACCAGCAAATGCGGAAACCAGCATCAGTAGCGTACTCCTGGGTAAATGGAAGTTAGTGAGCAGTCGCTCTACCACCTGAAAATGATAGCCCGGCGTGATGAAGATATCGGTATCGCCAGAGCCGCTTTGTAGCTCACCGTGTCGCGCCGCGCTCTCAAGGGCGCGTAATGCAGTGGTGCCGACCGCGGTCACTTTCCCCCCTCGCGCTTTGGCAAGATTGATGGCATCCACGGTTTCTTGCGGCACCGAATAGAGCTCGCTATGCATTTTGTGGTCTTGAATATTGTCTACCCGTACTGGCTGAAAGGTGCCTGCACCAACGTGAAGAGTGACATAAGCGGTTGCAATACCTGAGCTTTGCAAGCTGTCCATCATCGCATCATCGAAATGCAGGCCAGCTGTTGGTGCTGCAACGGCACCTGACTGCTTTGCAAATACGGTTTGATAGCGTTCTTCGTCGAGGCTGTCGGCTTCATGGCTGATGTAAGGCGGCAAAGGCAAGCTGCCATGGGCGTCGATCAGCTCGATGGCCGGTGTCGCGCTCAGGATTTCCAGCAAGAATAAATCGTCTTGCCTCTCGATGACTTCAGCATCAAAGGCATCTGCGATTCTAAGCAGGCTCCCCAGCTTGGGAGAGCGGGAAGCACGGATTTGTGCGAGCAAGCGATGCGTATCGAGTATGCGTTCCACCATGATCTCGATTTTGCCGCCGCTGGCTTTCTCGCCCGTGAGTCTGGCTTTGATGACGCGCGTATCATTAAGAACCAGCAGATCGTTCGGCTTCAGGAACTCGGGTAACTGACGAAACCAGCGATCACTTATTTGCCCGGTTTTGCCGTCAAGCTGAAGGAGCCTGCTGGCACTGCGTTCTGGTGTGGGAAACTGAGCGATCAGCTCATCTGGAAGATAAAAATCAAAATCTGTAGTGCGCATAGTCCTGACTGCTTGTATAATGTCGCCTCTTTTGCCGGGATGGCGGAATTGGTAGACGCACTGGACTCAAAATCCAGCGAGGGCAACTTCATGGGGGTTCGATTCCCCCTCCCGGCACCATCTGATTTTAATACAATCCAAGCAATTCCTTTTGTCGTTCATCAGACAATCAAATCCGATATTTTCAATGATTGCATGCGATCTCATGTTCGCGTGAATAAGTTTTAATATCAAAGAATTATTCATTTTTTCTATATTGCTCAGGTGTTCGAACCTGAGTGAATCCATGTCAAATTTCATACTCATAAGTGTATCTTAATCTTGGGTATGGATTTCAGAATGTCTGGGTTTCCGTTGTTTTTCTGCTGTAGTAGCATTGAATCTACGTTTATTTGGAAGCGCAGGTGACTTTGGCTAGGCTTGCTATCGATGCAGGTAATCGGAATCGTGCCGAACAGATTCGTGATGTTGTTGCTACTTTGAATGACAATGAAGCGAAGTTATTGACCAACCGGATTGAGAAAATGGAAGTTGCTCCAGCCGAATGAATAAATTTTTTTGCAATTACTTCGCACAATTTAAATCAAACAGGCAATGATTTTTTCGAGCTGTAATTATCAAAAAATCATTGCCTAACCAATTAGTTGTATTCAGAAATAATCCAACCCTCTTCCCATGATTTTTTATCTTCCATCGGCCCGCAAGCGGCTTCCTTGCTAACTTGCTTGAACAACCTTTTCATTTGTGATAGTTTGCGACTTGTAACTTAATGTAACAAAAAGTTCCATTTAGTATTCAGTTTTTGTAATAAGTTGTATCAGGTTTTGAGTTGTTGCAGTTCTTAGTAACGTAAGCCTCCCGCTAAAGAGGAGGCTCGATGAGGAGAGAACAGCAGTGGCAATACCGGTTGCAGATTACAAAGTCATTGTGCGCCCCAATTGCTCCTTGTCACCAAGGGGCATGATGCTCGTGGTCGCCATCATCGCAACATTCTCCCTACTCATTGGTATTAGTTTTACGCTTGTTGGCGCCTGGCTGGTCTTGCCTTTCGCCGGATTGGAAGTGCTCGCGATTGCTTATGCTTTTTATTACATCCACTGCCATTCAGGGGATTACGAAAGCATCACGATCGAAGGCGATACCCTCTCTATAGAAAAACGCGATTATAAGTACGATAGCCGGACCGTTTTTAATCGGTACTGGGCGCGTGTTTCAGTCAGGGATCTGCCGTGTGGCGACCAGTCTTTGTTTGTCAGATCGCACGGTAAGGAATTGGAATTTGGTCGGCATTTCATGAATAACGATCAACGGTTGTTGCTTGCTGAACAATTAAAAAAACGTGTCGGTGTTATTACTTAACCTGATTTTGGGAGTGGGTATGGTGATGCAGTATTTAAAAAAAATAGATTTAAGAAAAATAGTTCTGTCCTTGGCTCTGGGACTTAATTCAATAGCAGTCCTTGCGGAAGATGTTGTGAAAGATGCGAAGTGGAATCTGCCTGACCCGGTAACACCGTTGGCAAGAGACATTTATCAGATACATAACGAATTTATGTTGGTGATATTTGTGATGTTCATCGTCGTGCTGGCCATCATGATTTATTCGATTTTCAAACATCGTAAAAGTCGTGGTTACCAGGCTGCAAATTTCACCGGACCTACCACCAAATCCCAGATTGCCTGGACGCTGGTTCCATTCGCGATCCTGCTCTATATCGATTTCATACTCATGGGTATTCCCGCGGTACACAGTATCCAGTTGATGGAAGATACCAAGCAGGGCACTGACATGGTGGTGAAAGTCACGGGTTCCCAGTGGCGCTGGCAGTATGAGTATATGGATGGCGAAGCGGAGGGCATCAAGTTCCTCAGCAACATGACCACTTCTCAGGAGCAGATCAATAACCAGGCTGAAAAAGGTAAGGATTACCTGCTGGAAGTGGATAACCACATGGTGATTCCTGTCGACAAGAAAGTCCGGGTGTTATTGACAGCCAGCGACGTCATTCATAACTGGTGGGTACCGGCTTTCGGCTCCTCTCGTGATGCGATTCCTGGTTTCTTGCGTGAAACCTGGGTACAGGGCGAAAAAATCGGTACTTACCGCGGCCAATGTAAAGAGTTGTGCGGTAAGGGACATGGTTTCATGCCCATAGTTGTCGATGTCGTGTCTGAAGAAGACTACAAGCTATGGATTGCCCAGAAGAAAGAAGAGATGGCAACAGCAACTGCTGGTGCTGACAAGGAATGGACGATGGAAGACCTGGTTGCCCATGGTAAAGGCGTTTATGAAAAGAACTGCGCTGTTTGCCATCAGGCCAACGGCCAGGGCCTGCCTCCGGCTTTCCCGGCCTTGACTGGCAGCAAAATCGTTTCTCAACCCAATTTCGATGCTGAAGGCAGGATGCTTGTAGATAGCCACCTTGATCGAGTCTGGAATGGCAAAAACATCATGCCGGGCTGGAAGGCGACATTGAACGATGTTGATATTGCGGCGGTAGTGACTTATGAGCGTAACGCTCTGGGAAATTCAGTTGGCGATGTGTTGCAGCCCTCACAAGTAAAAGCATTACGTTAAAACCGAATGAAGTTTTGGCTTTAAGGAGATTTAAATGAGTTATTCAAGCGCAGCGAGTCATGACGAACACCATGACCACCCTACCGGTATCATGCGTTGGTTTACGACCACCAACCATAAAGATATCGGGACGATGTACCTGATCTTCTCCCTCATCATGTTCATGGTGGGCGGGTTTATGATCCTTGCCGTGCGTGCGGAGCTGTTTCAGCCTGGTATGCAGCTCATGCAGCCCGAGTTCTACAATCAGTTGATCGGTGTTCATGCGCTTATTATGATTTTTGCGGCATTGATGCCTGCTGCCACTGGTTTTGCCAACTGGATGCTGCCACTGCAGATCGGTGCGCCGGATATGGCATTGCCCAGGCTTAATAACTGGGGTTTCTGGCTGTTGCCGCCAGCTGCCATTTTGCTGACGCTGCCATTCACGCTGGCTTTGTTCGGTATTGGCGATGGCGCGATAGCAACCGGTTGGACCTTCTATGCGCCGCTCTCGGTGCAAGGCGGTATCGGTGTCGACTTTGCCATCTTTGCCGTGCATATCCTGGGCATCTCGTCAGTCATGGGTTCCATCAACGTGATTGTGACCATCTTCAATATGCGCGCACCTGGCATGACCTTGATGAAAATGCCGATGTTTGCCTGGGGTTGGCTGATTACAGCCTTCCTGTTGATCGCAACCATCCCGGTGCTTGCCGGTGCAGTGACCATGTTGCTGACGGATCGTCATTTCGGTACCCACTTCTTTGATGCCGCGGGCGGTGGTGATCCTATCCTGTTCCAGCATTTGTTCTGGTTCTTTGGCCACCCTGAGGTCTACATCGTGCTGCTGCCTGTTTGGGGCTTCATGCCGCAAATTCTGCAAACTTTTTCACGTAAACCTATGTATGGCTACAAGGCTCAGGTTTATTCACTGTGGGCGATTGGTGTGCTGTCGTTGGTCGTATGGGCACATCACTTCTTCACTGTCGGTATGCCGGTGCCGGCACTCATCTACTTCATGTTCAGCACCATGGCGATTTCACTGCCGTTAGCCGTGCTCTTCTTCTGCTGGATTGCGACCATCTGGAAGGGGTCGATGACGTTCGAAACGCCTATGTTGTTCGCGCTGGGCTGGATCATCCTGTTCGGTATCGGCGGTCTGACCGGTCTGGTACTGGCCGATGTGGCAGCGGATGCGCAATATCACCATACCTATTTTGTGGTGGCACATTTCCACTACACCTTGTTTGCTGGCGGCATCATGGGGATTATGGCTGGGGTTTATTACTGGTTACCTAAGATGACAGGTCATATGTACAGCGAACGCTTGGGTAAGCTGCACTTCTGGCTGACAGCGATTTCATTCAACCTGACCTTTATTCCTCAGTTCTTCCTTGGCCTGGCTGGCATGCCTCGCCGCATTCCTGATTATGCATTGCAGTTTGCTGACTTCAATGCGATCTCGACAGTTGCTGCATTTGTGCTCGGCTTTGCCCAGCTCATCATGGTTTACAACATCATCAGTTGTGTCCGTGGAGGCAAAAAAGCGACTGACCGGGTGTGGGAGGGGGCTGAGGGGCTGGAGTGGACGCTGCCATCACCACCTCCGTATCACAGCTTCACGGTGCAGCCTGTTGTTAAATAAATGCAAGAGGTGGCCGTTCTTGAGCGGCCACCCACTGACAAATGTTTTTAGAAAGTCTTATGCAAGAGCCGGATAAGGAAAGAAGAAAGCGCAATATCAAGCTGGGGTTAATTTTCGGACTATTTGTCGTATTACTTTATGCGGGATCAATGTACATATTATGGGCGAGATGACCGGTATTGAAGAAAGGCAGCAGGCCAATCGCCGATTAGGGCTGAAATTGCTCTGGCTGGTGGGCGGCTCCATATTGTTTGCCTTCTCACTGGTTCCGCTATATGACGTTCTTTGTACCGTGACAGGCTTGAACGGCAAGACCGAGAATGTTGCTTCGCAGGCACATGCGTCAATCGATGAGGATCGCTGGGTAAAAGTCGAATTTACCAGCAGTGTGATGCCGGGCTTGTCCTGGAACTTTCATCCGCAGCAAAACAGCATCATGGTAAGGCCGGGCAAGATCGAGACTGTGCTTTTTGAAGCAAGGAATAATACGAATCAAGTGGTTGCCGGACAGGCAGTACCCAGTGTAAGTCCGGGGATAGCCACTACGCATTTCAAGAAAATTGAATGTTTCTGTTTTGTCAGGCAAGAGTTGCAACCCGGTGAAACCAGGCTCATGCCATTGCGGTTTTATGTAAGTCCGGACTTACCGGAAAAAGTAGAAGCTGTGACGCTGTCTTACGCATTTTTTAGTGCAGTGAATCCAGCGAATTAGGGAGGTCGTTCAGTGGAAAGCTAGCTGAGCGAAGATAATAAATAAGCAAAATAATGCACGGGAGTCTATGAATGGCTACACATTCCGAAAATCAGTACTTTGTTCCGAACCCAAGTTTGTATCCGGTGTTTATGTCACTCGGTATATTCACTCTGGCATCCGGATTCATATTCAGCATGAACAACTATCATGCCGGCAATTGGATGATGATCGCTGGTGCCTTGCTGATTATTTTCATGACTTTCCGCTGGATGGGCAGAGTCATTACCGAAAGCCAGAGCGGCCAATATAAGCACTGGGAAGATAAGTCTTTCCGTTGGGGAATGATTGCCTTTATCTGTTCTGAAGTTGCATTCTTTGCTGCTTTCTTTGGGGCGCTTTTCTACATGCGCGTGATTTCGGTTCCTGAACTGGCAAACTTCGATCCGGATTTCACTATGTATAAAGACTTCACGGATGCATGGCCGTCTTTAGGGCCTGGTGGTGATGTCATACGTTCGGCGGGCACTCTGGAAACCTATACACCGAATGCTGATTTCAGCCCTATGGGTGCCTGGGGCCTGCCTGCTATCAATACTCTGATATTGTTGACTTCAGGCGCCACTATTACCTGGGCGCACTGGGGCTTGCTCAAGAACAAGCGTAACCAGCTGGTTATCGGGATGGCGCTGACTGTGCTGTTGGGAATCGCCTTCCTGATCTGCCAAGCTTACGAATATCATCATGCCTACACCGATCTGGGTCTGACCATGGGTGCCGGTGCTTATGGCGGTACGTTCTTCATGCTGACCGGGTTCCACGGCTTTCATGTGACGTTAGGTACCATTATGCTGATTGTCATTCTGATCCGTTGCATGAAGGGACACTTCACTCCTGAGCGCCACTTTGGTTTTGAAGGGGTGGCCTGGTATTGGCACTTTGTTGATGTGGTTTGGCTGGGATTGTTTATATTCGTTTACTGGCTGTAATTCGGAAGTCAGAACTTAAGTGCGGCTTTGAGGAATAGGGCGGTGCAGTCGCATCGCCCTTTTTTCTGAATTACAGGCTAAAGGTCAGCGGCCGATAACGCCGGTGAGATAGCCGAGCATCAGGCAAAGAAAAAGTACGATAGACAGGCCGATACGAATAGTCAGTGCTTTTGCAGTCCTTTCGCTGGCGCCTTTATCTTTCGCCAGAAAGAAAAGCGCAGAAAACAGGCTGCCTACAATGACCAAAAGAACAATAACGATAACGAGTTTTATGAGCATTATGGTAATCCCAACAAGTATCAATTGATTATGCGACGCACATGAGTTATTTGCAATTTCGAATATCGGATTATCGTTTTCGCCCGAATCTCGTCGGTACGATTTTGATGCTGGTTTGCATTCCGCTCTTTATCAAGTTCGGGTTTTGGCAATACAACAAGGCAGAACAAAAGCAGATGCTGCAGGATATGTACGACAAGGCACTGGTTTCTGAGCCGGTTGATTTGCCTCTGGAGTTTACCGATCTGGACACTTGGCGATACAGGGCAGTGAGGGTGGTCGGAACCTACGTACCTGAATACCAGATATTGCTGGATAACCAGGTGGAGCAGGAGCGCGCAGGCTATCACGTGATTACTCCACTGAAGATCAGGCAGTCGGATAAACATGTCCTGGTAGATAGGGGTTGGATACTGGCGAATCCGGATAAAAGTGTATTGCCCGTCATTGAAACACCTGCAGGCGAGCAAGAAATTGTCGGGCATCTGTGGTTACCATCGACCAAGTTTTACAGCCTGGAGCATCAGCAGGCCGTGGTGAAAGAGGCTGAATGGGAAAGGGTCTGGCAGAATATGGATATGGCCAGGTACCAACAGTCAGTAGAAATTGAGGTCATGCCGCTGGCAATCCGCCTGGATGCGAAAAGTGAGGCGGGTGGTTACTTAAGGGTCTGGCCCAGGCCGGCAGAACGCATTACGACACATATCGGTTACGCTTATCAATGGTTTGGTTTTGCGGTAGCGGCTGTATTGATATGGATATTTACAAGTTTCAAGCGGCGAGAGAGTTAGAAGCGTGCAGACAGACAACCCATTATTAGACGTTGCAAACCATCCACGAAAACCCAAAGGTCGGTGGATGTTACTGTTTCTTTTTCTCTTTTTCGCGGCACCGCTAATCGTGGTGACTATCATGCATCAACTGGATTGGCATCCATCCGGTGCAAGCCGCGGTCATATGGTGTTGCCGGTCAAGCCGATATCGATACCCGAAGCAATTGTTAATAGCGATGCAAACACAATTTCTACAGAACTGTTGAAAGAAAAATGGAGCATGGTCTATATCGCCGACCAGTGCGATGAGGTCTGTATGACGAGATTGCATGATATGAGGCAGATACACGCATCGCTTTCCAAGCATGTACCGCGCGTGCAGCGCATCCTGATCACCTCTGGTTCGGACGTCAGCGAACTCAAGCAGAAGTATCCGGATTTAATTGTTCTGAATCAGCCATCAGCACAGCACAGCGCACTGATGCAGCAATTTGATTTGGCAGGTACCAGTGCCGCGACTGGGCAACGTGTGTATTTTGTCGATCCTCTCGGATTCCTGATGATGAGCTACCCTGTCAGTATCGCCGCATCCGATATACGTAAAGATCTGGGCAGGTTGCTGGCCTATGCCTGGGCAGGATAGGTTGACATTATGTTAGGCAGTGCAGCTAAATGGTTCAGGCATATCGCATTACTGGCGACTTTGCTGGCAGTTGTGGTGGTGTCGGTCGGTGCTTACGTGAGACTTTCAGATGCGGGGCTTGGTTGTCCCGATTGGCCTGGCTGCTTTGGTACGATGACGGTACCGGAGAGCGAGGCAGCCATCAAGCAAGCGCAAACGGCTTATCCGGATAGTGATTTTAATCACGGAAAAGCCTGGAAAGAAATGCTGCATCGTTACCTTGCAGGTACGCTCGGACTGCTGGTATTAGCGCTGGCAGCGTTGGGCTGGCAGGCAAGAAAATTGATTCAGGTATCCCCATGGACACCGACCGTGCTATTGGCATTGGTCACTTTCCAGGCCATGCTGGGCATGTGGACTGTCACCATGCTGTTGAAACCTGCCGTGGTCACAGCCCATCTGCTAGGTGGCATGGCGACGCTGGCAATGCTAAGCTGGATTACCCACCGGCATTGGGGTGTGGTTTCCAGGCGCTTTGTGAGTTCTGGTAGTTTGCGGTTATGGATACGCGGAGGCATATTCATTTTGTTTGTGCAGATTATGCTCGGCGGCTGGACCAGCACCAATTACGCAGCCCTTGCCTGTACCGACTTCCCAACCTGTCATGGTGCCTGGTTGCCGGAAATGGATTTCTCCAATGCCTTCCATTGGATACGCGAGCTGGGAGAATCGATTGATGGCACGCCATTGGAGCTGGCGGCGCTTACCGCTATACAATGGACGCATCGAGTCGGTGCCTTGGTCGTGCTGGTTTACTTTGGTATTTTGATTTTGCGATTGATACGCGTGGAATATATGAGCAAGATAAGCTTGGTCTTGCTCGGTTTGCTTGCCGCCCAAATTGCGCTAGGGGTTGCCAATCTGTTGCTTCACCTGCCGCTGGTATTGGCTGTTGGGCATAATTTAGTCGCTGCTTTGCTGGTTATCACAATAATAGTGTTGAATTCAAAAATCACGGAATTGCCAAAATAGGGAGGCGTTTTATGAGTGCCATTACGATAGCGAGTTTGCAGAAATTCACAGGTCATGTGAGCCAGGAGTTTCTCAAGTTTTTCCCGTTATGCAAGCCTCGAGTGACTGCGCTCATCGTATTTACCGCGATGATAGGCATGTTTCTCGCCACGCCTAATATGGTTCCGCTCGGCCTGCTGCTTGCGGCCACACTTGGTATAGGTATGGCTTCCGGTGCAGCAGCAGCGTTCAACTGCCTGATCGAACAAAAGATCGATGCCAGGATGGCACGCACCCGTGGCCGTCCGCTGCCCACAGGCCAGGTGACTTCAGTTCAAACCGTGATATTTGCGACCCTGTTAGGCACTGCCGGTCTGCTGATCCTTTACTTTCTGGTGAATCCGCTCACCATGTGGCTGACTTTTGCCACCTTCCTTGGCTATGCCGTCATTTACACGATTTTCCTTAAACCGGCGACGCCACTGAATATCGTTATCGGTGGTGCATCAGGTGCCATGCCTCCTATCTTGGGATGGGCAGCAGTCAATAATGTGGTGTCACCTGAATCACTAATCCTATTCCTCATTATCTTCGCCTGGACGCCGCCGCATTTCTGGGCACTGGCGCTTTATCGTCGGGCAGAATATGCAAAAGTCGGCATGCCCATGCTGCCGGTAACCCATGGCGAAGAATTTACTCGCCTGCACATTCTTCTCTATACCATCATCCTGTTTGCAGTTGCTCTGATGCCTTACGGGTACGGCATGAGCGGATTGATCTACCTGGTCTCATCCTTGCTGCTCAACATCGTCTTTATGGCCTATGCCATCGGTTTGTACAGGAAATATTCGGACGAACTGGCGCGCAGCATGTTCCGCTATTCCATACTTTATTTAAGCTTATTGTTCGCAGCTCTGCTGATAGATCATTACTGGTACATTGCCCTCTGAGGCTGCAAAAAACGGGTAACGATTCAATACAATAGAGCTGGTGTTGAATCAACACAGGGAGATACGCGCTATATTTTCGTGTATCTCCATCTGCCAACAGCCGGCCTCCAGGTGCCTGAGGCATATTTCCGGGTCGCATAGCCTATCCCTTATAATCACGTATTCCCATTTTTTAGAGCATCGTATGTCGACTATTCCAGCTTGCCCCCAATGTGCCATGGAGAACACCTACCCCGATGGCGAAAACTACGTCTGTGCAGACTGCGGTTATGAATGGCCGATGAACGTGGTGGCAGACACGGATATCGAAGAGTCGGTCGTCAGGGATGCGAATGGCAATGTGCTGAACGATGGCGATTCCGTCGTGCTTATCAAGGACCTGAAAGTAAAAGGCTCATCCATCACCCTTAAAATGGGCACCAAGGTCAAAAGCATTCGCTTGGCCAGTGGCGATCATGAAGTGGACTGCAAGACGGATGCAGGCAGCTTCATGTTGAAAGCCTGCTTCCTGCGAAAGGCCTGAATACCACCCTGGTACTGGTGTTCGAGACTCCATCCGCAGCATGAAGCGCCGGGAGTGCCAGGTCTGAATGCATGAGTTCAAGGCAAGGTGATCGGTTTCATCCCGAATGCTAGTGCTCGATCTTGTTTTCTGAGTTAAAGCATTTGGGCATGGCAGGGTCCTGCCGGCCGCCGGAATCGAGCCGGGGCTAAAGGACAAAAGGCCGATTTTCCAGCACCATTCGCACGGTCTCCAGTAACTCATCTTTCGTTGCGCCGCTGGTTGCCTGCACAGACATGCCCTGGTGAACCGTAGCGACGAATCTGGCTAATACAGCAGCATTAACATTGTCAGGCAAGTCCCGCTGTTCCTTTGCTTGCTCGAAGCGCAGCCGCAAAGCATCTTCATAAGCTCTTCTCTGAAGAATCAGTTCCTGCCGGATGATTTCCGAACCCTGCCCGCAAGTCAGCGCACCCTGAATTACCATGCATCCGCGCGGGTTATGCAGGTTGGTCAGCAATTCGGCAGATTCCGTCAGAAACTTCTCAACCACCTTGCGGGCCGTTGGTTCCTGCAGTGATTCCGCAACATAAGCAACAGGCCCGGCAAGATATCTCTGCAACGCCTTGCGAAAAAGCGCTTCCTTGCTCCCGAAAGCGCCGTAAAGGCTGGGCTTGTTGATGCCCATGGCTTCAGTTAGCGAAGTCATGGAAGCACCTTCATAGCCGTGCGACCAGAATACCTGCATCGCCTTTTCCAGCGCTTCCTCGTGATTAAAGGCGGGCGGGCGGCCACGCTGCTTGTGTGTTGTCTTCATATCCATGATGCCTGGAAATTGATTAATGTATCAATATTATACCTATCGGTAAGTAATTTGTTGACAATCATTGATGTCATGCTTATTATTAATTTACCAATCGGTACATTAATAGATTTTTTTATCATGCATGACAGATTCTGGAGAAAACAATGGTTACGCAAGACAGCAAAGTGGCATTTATTACCGGAGCAAATCGCGGTATAGGATTCGAGACAGCTAAAGGACTCGGCGAGTTGGGTATCACGGTCGTCATTGGTGCGCGGGATATTGCCAAAGGTGAAGATGCGGCAAAACGACTTCGTGATCTGGGCATCAAGGCTGAAGCGATCCATTACGATGCGACCCAGGATCAATCGGCGGATACTACTTTTGCCTACCTGGACCGGAATTTCGGCAAACTCGACATTCTGGTCAACAACGCAGGCATCCTGAAGGAGCAACTCGTTGGCGGAAACAACAGCAGTTCGGTAAGCAAGGAAATCCTGCAAGATACGTTTCAAACCAATCTTTTCGCTGTGGTCAAATTGACTCAGAAACTATTGCCACTCATCAAACTGGCACCTGCAGGCCGTATCGTCAACCTGTCCAGCATCCTGGCTTCACTGACATTGCACAGCATGCCGGATTCGCCCATAGACCCGGCAAAAGGTTTTGCATATAACGCCTCGAAATCGGCACTCAATGCCTATACGATTCATTTGGCCCATGAACTCCGGGGGACCGGTATCAAGGTGAATTCCGCACATCCTGGCTGGGTAAAGACCGAACTCGGCGGAGCCGATGCGCCAATGGAAGTGGCCGATAGCGGAAGAACCAGCGTACGACTGGCGACGCTGGATGAAGCTGGCCCAAGCGGCGGGTTCTTCCATGAGGAAGATACCTTGCCCTGGTAGAAAGGCATTTTCTTTACCGGAAAGCCCTGCCGCTAGGTCGGGCTTTCCCCAAACCTTGCTGTGTGGTCAATTCATGAGAAAAATAATTTCAAATCGTTATCGCGGAATCCTGTTTGCTTTCATCATGTCCTGCAGTACCGCGATGATTGTATCCGCCATTATCATCTATCTGCATGGCGCAGTAGACAAAGCCTTCATGGGGATATGGCTTAAAGCGTTTTTGACGGCATGGCCTATCGTTTTCATCTCTATACTGGTTATTGCGCCTCAAGTGCACAGGTTTCTGAATCTGTTCGTGGAAGACGAAATAGCATGACAAGCAACTACTTATCCGGCATGAATTGAAACCGGGATACCCGGTCCTGCTTTGCTACAAACTTGCCCGAAGCGTGGGGATATCGCGCTGTTTTATCAGGCTATGCATGTCTTGACTGGCTGCTAACGGCTCAAAGTAGAGCGTAAACATGTGATTGCAAATTTAATGGTCGCCACTTACAAATACCCCTTGGTCGGCATCACCAAGTAG
>CAZOZB010000006.1:90328-115833 GCA_964584185.1 uncultured Methylophilaceae bacterium | reverse complement strand
ATTCTGCCGGCATTTGGGATCATCTCGACCATTATCCCGACCTTCTCCAGAAAACCCCTGTTCGGCTACCATTCCATGGTCTACGCAACAGCGGCGATCGCTATCCTGTCCTTCTCGGTATGGGCGCATCACATGTTCACGGTCGGACTCCCGGTGGCCGGGCTATTGTTCTTCATGTACGCCACCATGCTGATTGCCATTCCCACAGGCGTCAAGGTATTCAACTGGGTAGCCACCATGTGGCGTGGCTCCATTACTTTTGAGACCCCGATGCTATTCTCAATCGCCGTAGTCTGCCTGTTCACCATAGGCGGATTCAGCGGCCTGGTGCTCGCGATCGTGCCGGTGGATATCCAGTTGCAGGACACCTATTACGTAGTGGCACATTTTCACTATGTGCTGTTCTCCGGTGCGGCCATGAGCATCATGGCAGGGGTCTATTACTGGCTGCCGAAATGGACAGGCCATATGTACAACGAGTGTCTGGGTAAATGGCATTTCTGGCTCACCACCATTGCGTTCAATGTCACCTTCTTCCCCATGCATTTTGTCGGGCTCGCAGGCATGCCGCGCCGGATTCCTGATTACGCACTGCAATTCGCCGAATTCAACATGATTTCTTCCATAGGTGCTTTCGTCCTTGGGGCAAGCCAGATCCTGTTCCTCTACATCGTCATCAAATGCATACGTGGCGGCAAGGCTGCAGGCGCAAATCCATGGGAAGGCGCAGATACGCTGGAATGGACTTTATCGTCTCCACCGCCATACCACAGCTTTGAAGTCGCTCCGATAGTCAAATGAACGGAAAGGACGTCTGACATGGAAAAGAATATATCTGGACAACCAAGCTATTACATTCCGGCCCCGTCCTACTGGCCGATTATCGGTTCATTTTCGCTGCTGATCACTTTCTCCGGCTTTGTCCTGCTGCTGCAACAGGTCAAGTCAGGCCCTTACGTCATGGCGGCCGGGATAATAGTGCTGATCTACATGGTGTTCGGCTGGTTCGGTACAGTCATACGCGAGAACCAGAAAGGATTGTTCAACGACCAGGTCGATCTTTCCTTCCGCTGGGGCATGTGCTGGTTCATTTTTTCCGAGATCATGTTTTTCGGAGCATTGTTCGGGGTTTTATTCTACTCGCGGATTATCGCCGTGCCGGAATTGGCTAACACCCCGCTGCTCTGGCCGGACTACGCAAATACATGGCCGACTGCCGGACCGGGACTGACGGAACAATTCACCCCGATGGCGGCATGGGGAATTCCTGCAATCAATACGTTGATATTACTCAGTTCAGGAGCCACAGTGACGTGGGCGCATTGGGGACTCAAGAAGAACAACCGGTCGCAACTGAACCTGGGATTGCTGCTGACGATTGTGCTCGGCCTGATTTTCCTCGCGCTGCAGGTTTACGAGTATTTCATTGCTGATTTCAGCTTCAGGACAGGCATCTATGGTGCCACCTTCTTTATGCTGACCGGGTTTCATGGCGCCCATGTCACGCTGGGAGCCATCATGCTTGCTGTCATCCTTGGCCGCACCCTTGCCGGGCACTTCACGCCTACCAACCACTTCGGGTTCGAGGCCGTGACCTGGTATTGGCATTTCGTGGATGTGGTCTGGCTGATTCTGTTTGTCTTTGTCTACTGGCTTTAGAAACCAGACAAGTCATTAACAATTGAGACTGCAGGTTTTGCAGGAATGTTTATCGCCCATATCTGGAGCGCAAGAAGCCAATCGGCCATATGCCGTTTACGTAGTGTTAAACGGGACCAGTTAAGGGAATATCTGGTGTCGGGTCGGCCAGACATCATAGTACTGGCCATGCAGATGCAGCCTGTCAACAAGTTGGCAAATCTCACCCACGCGTTTCAGCGGAACTGAGACGATCATCATGATCTCGCCTTGCTCGATTCTCGCTTTCACGGCATCAAGGTCGGAATTGGTAAAATTGACACCGAGCATCGCCAGCCACAATGCGCCCGAGACAGCGCCTATTGCAGTGGTAATGGCGAGGATACCGGCCCAATGCATTTCGGTGTACCAAGGCTGGGTTGCAACGGCCAGCAAACCTGCCAGCAACCCTAAAACGCCGCCCATCAGGACACCCTTCTCGCCCTCATGAATCATATCTGTTGTTTCAAACACATTGGCGCGATGCAACATCTTACCGAGGTTGATATCCGACTTGGCTATAAAGTGGATATGCTTGTTATCGACACAAGCAAGCAGCATTTCTTTCCATGCATGCCTTGCTGTTTTTACATCAGGAAAAATGAATTCCAGTCTGCGTCTCATCATGCTCTCCTTCAATTGAAATTGAAAAGGCACCGCATGTTTGTATTATCATACCCACATAAATTAGTCAAGTATTAAAGCAGTGCGGTTGCATTACGGATTCACGCAAACCGGCCAGGTTCCGTGAAAGACCAGAACGGCAGTTCACCACTCCCTAATCTTCACGTATACAAGCCGAAATACAGGCTTTACGTTATAATTCGGTCACTTAGCTGAATAGATTCAGGCCGTAACCTCTAATGATCAAAAAATTCCTGCAACGAGTCTTTAGTCCGGGCAAACAGAAGTCCAGCAAAAAACAGGCTGGCAAATCCCAGAAAAACGCCAAAGTCATCACCCGAAGCATACACGGCATAGACCGCAAGCTGCTCAGTTCTGCCGCAATAAAAACAACCGACGGTTTACAAAAAGCAGGTTTTGAAGCCTACGTAGTCGGCGGCGCTGTACGCGACTTGCTGTTGAAAAGACGCCCCAAAGATTTCGATATCGCGACCAACGCCACGCCAGAACAGGTCAACCGTGTGTTCCGTCGCTCACGCATCATTGGCCGGCGTTTCCGCCTGGTGCATGTCATGTTCGGAGACGAGACAGTAGAGGTTTCCACATTCCGCGGCAGCCATCTGGCAGAAAGCGATCATGCCAAAACCGCTGAAAGCGGCCGTATCCTGCGCGACAATGTCTTCGGCAACCAGGAAGAAGATGCGATTCGCCGTGACTTTACTGCCAACGCGCTGTACTACGATCCCGCGACTGAAGAAGTCCTGGATTTTCACAATGGTGTCGCTGATATTAAAGCGGGCGTATTGCGGATGATCGGCAATCCGGCGGTACGCTATCGCGAAGACCCTGTGCGCATGCTGCGCGCCATTCGGCTCTCGGCCAAGCTTGGCCTCAAACTGGATCAAGCGACTGAAGCGCCCATCCCCAAGATGGCAGATCTGCTGAAAGATGTACCGGAATCCCGCCTGTTCGACGAAATGCTCAAACTCTTTCTCTCCGGTCACGCCATGGAAAGCGCAAGGGAGTTACGCAAACATGGCTTGCATCACGGCTTGCTCCCCTTGCTCGATGTTGTCCTCGAGCAGCCGATGGGCGAACGTTTCGTGAACCTTGCCCTGCAGAATACCGATGACCGTGTGCTGGCTGACAAGCCGGTTTCACCCAGTTTTTTGTTCGCTACGCTGCTCTGGCATGAAGTGCTGATCGCCTGGACCAGGATCCAGGCAGAAGGCCACCGCCCTATCCCGGCGTTACACATGGCGATGACCGAAGTCTGCGATATCCAGGCTGAGAAACTGGCGATCCACAAACGTTTCAGCAGCACCATGCGTGAAATCTGGGGATTGCAGCCAAGATTCGAACAACGTGCCGGCAAACGCCCTTATGCACTGATTGAGCATCCGCGCTTCCGTGCGGCTTATGACTTTTTGCTGCTACGTTGTGAATCCGGCGAAGTACCGGCAGAGCTCGGCAAATGGTGGACTGATTTTGCCCATGCCGATGGCGAAACGCGTGCAGCCATGCTGATGCCGGACACCGAACCGAAAAAACGCCGCAAACGCAGGCGCACGAAATCACCAAACACCAGTGACAACAAAAATATCGAGCCAACAGCATGAGCCAGGCTTACGTCGCACTAGGCAGCAATCTGCAGTTTCCAGCCCACCAGATACTCAAGGCTTTTGATGAACTGGATGCGATACCGTTCACGCGCGTCATCAAAAAATCATCGCTGTATAGCACCGTGCCTGTGGGTTATGAAGACCAGCCGGATTTCATCAACGCGGTGGTTGAGATAGAAACCAGGCTGGACCCGGAAAAGCTGCTGTCCTATCTCCTGGCAATCGAGAACCTGCATGGCAGAAGACGGCCGTTTCCTGATGCACCAAGGCAGCTGGACCTCGATTTGCTGCTATACGGCAACGTGCAAATGCAAACACCGGATTTGACAATCCCGCACCCCAGAATGCACATGCGCGGCTTTGTGCTGTTACCATTAGCGGAAATTGCACCGGATCTGAAAATCCCTGATTCAACACCCGCGAAGCAAACCGTTGCCGAACTTGCAGCAGCGCTTCCCGATCAGGGCGTAACAAGAATAAACCCATGAGGGTGTGACGCGACCATGCTAGCCATTCATGCTGTGAGCACCAGGCAATAATGACCATTATCAAAACCGACTTAACCGACAAGTACCCGCACATTGTCATAGAGGGCCCGATTGGCAGCGGCAAGACGACGCTGGCGCGCAAACTTGCCGATAAATACTCGGCGACCCTGTTGCTGGAAAATGCGGAAGCGAACCCTTTCCTGCCGCGTTTTTATCAGGATGTCCAACGCTATGCGCTGCCGACTCAGCTGTTCTTCCTGTTCCAGCGTGCAGGCCAGTTGGGGGATTTGACCCAGCGTGATATGTTCGCCAATGCAACGATCGCTGATTTCTTCCTGGAGAAAGACCCTATCTTTGCCAGGTTGAATCTGGATGACGAGGAGTTCGCGCTTTACCGCCAGATATACCAGCATCTGCATTTAAAAGCCTCCGCCCCTGATCTGGTCATCTATCTGCAAACGCCTGTCGATGCACTGCTCGATCGTATCGGGCAACGCAATATCAGCTACGAGCAGGAAATCCCGAAAGAATATCTGGTCAGGTTAGCCGATGCTTACAGCGAATTCTTCCATCAATATGATGCATCACCATTACTCATCGTCAACAATGAGAAACTCAATATTGCAGAGGACGATGCTTCGCTGGATGTGCTGATTGAGCGTGCTTTGCAGATTCGCAGCCGCCGTGAATTTTTCAACCCGAATTTCGAGTAATGAACCTGATCACACTTCAACAAAAGAAAACACAAGGCGAGAAAATCGCTGTGCTGACCTGCTATGACGCCAGCTTCGCCACCTTGCTGGATAATGCAGGTGTCGATGTGCTGCTGGTCGGCGATTCACTGGGCATGGTCTTGCATGGTGCGAATAGCACCCTGTCCGTGACTTTGCACGATATGCAATATCACACACGCTGCGTGGCAACAGGTAATAAAAACGCCTATATCGTCACCGACATGCCTTTCGGTAGTTATCAGCAAAACCCGGAGCAAGCCTTGCGTAACGCCGCCAGGCTGATGGCTGCCGGCGCGCATATGGTAAAGCTGGAAGGCGGCGCAGTGATGACGGAGACTGTGCAATTCTTGGTGCAGCGCGGCATCCCGGTCTGCGGCCACCTGGGCTTGACGCCACAATCCGTACACCAGCTCGGCGGCTATCGTGTACAAGGTCGCAGCGATGCAGGAGCTGCAAAATTACTGGCCGATGCAAAGGCACTAGCCGATGCTGGCGCTGGCTTGCTGGTCCTGGAGATGGTACCCGCAGTACTGGCAAAACAGATCACCGAAACCATCAATATCCCCACTATCGGCATAGGCGCAGGCGCTGATTGCGACGGCCAGGTATTGGTGTTGCAGGATATGCTGGGCATATATGCAGGCAAATCGCCAAAATTCTCGCGCAATTTCATGCAAGGGGTGGAAAGCATACAGGCTGCTGTCGAGCAGTATGTAAAAGCTGTCAAAACCGGAGCCTTCCCCACTGCGGAGCATAGTTTCTAGATGCAGATAGTGAATAGTGTCGATGCGCTACGCGCTCGACTGCACGCAGAAACTTCCATCGCATTCGTACCCACCATGGGCAATCTGCATGCAGGGCACTTGCAACTGGTCGAACTGGCAAAAACCCATGGCAAATGCGTGGTAGTCAGCATCTTCGTCAACCCGCTGCAATTCGGAGCCAATGAAGACCTGGCCAGCTACCCGCGCACATTGGAGGCGGATTGCGAAAAACTGCAGGCTGCTGGCGTCGATGTACTGTTTGCGCCGACAGAACAAGAAATGTACCCAACCCGGCAGACTGTCATCGTCCAATTGCCGACCGTTGCCGATGAGCTCTGCGGCGTGAGCCGCCCAGGCCATTTTGCCGGCATGGCGACCGTCGTGCTTAAGCTATTCAACATGGTGATGCCGCAAGTCGCGGTTTTCGGCAAAAAGGATTTCCAGCAGCTGTTCCTGATTCGTGAACTGACCAGACAACTGAATCTACCGATTGAAATCGTGGCGGGCGACACCAGGCGAGAGGAAGATGGCTTGGCGATGAGTTCGCGTAATGCTTACCTCTCCGACGCACAAAGGCTGGAAGCGCCAAGGTTGCAGCGCGCTTTGAAACTGGTCGTTGAAGCAGTGCAAAAGGGCAATCAGGATTACACTGCGATTGAGGCGCAAACAACGCAATTCCTGACCCAGCTGGGCTGGATTGTCGATTACATCTCGATTCGCTCAGCGGAAACACTGAGGCCGGCCGAAAAGTCGGACCGGAAACTGGTGGCGCTTGCCGCAGCCAGGCTAGGCAAGACCAGGCTCATAGACAATATTGAATTCAGCTTGGGTTAGCTGAATCCGGGATTAGCTGAACCCGACATGCCTAATTGGGCTGGACGCTGTAGCGCTGATCGCCCAACTGCAGTTCCTGCCAACGGCTTTCGACAACGGAAAATTCTCCATCCTCGATCAATTTGCGAATCTTCTCCGCACTCAGCTTTGCCGGTCCGCCAAATCGCAGCAACCCGGCCAATTGCCATTGCCCCGCGTCCTGAGTAAACACATGCGTGTTGTACTCGTTGAAGATCAGCACTTCTTGCTGGCCGTCGCGGTTTAGATCCACTTGAAGAACCGTACATCTGTCTTTGCTCTTCAGGCAATTTATCCACATTTTATCGTCCTCGGTGGCTTGCCAGAGATAATCCAGGAACTCCGGGGCTAGCGATGATTCTTTTGGAAACAGCTCCAGCTTCTTTTGCCAGCTTTCACGGTCGCGCTCATGTGCGGTTCGATTGCGGTAATAATTTCTATAGGTAGATTCGAGAGCCTCTTTTGCCTTGAGCCGTATAGCCGCTGACTCAGGATGATCTTCCAGCCCGGACAGACGCGTTAATGCGCGGTGGCCGTAATAACCGCCGTCAAATCGCAGGTATTGAAAATCAAAAGATTTGACATCCACTTTCTCTTTCAGCAATTTGTGCATCTGGCTGCTGACGCTGATTCTCACCGGGTCTAACACAGGTGTTGCGGTGAGCAGCAAGACAAGGGCAATGGTCCAGGCTGCGTAGACGTTCACTTTGCTGACTGTTTGCATCCATTCGCCTTTACGCACGAGTGCAGACAAGGCATAGCCGACGGCATAAAACGCCAGCAGCCCGATAAGTATCGCAGCCCAGACACGGTCTGCTGTCCAGCCGTATTGATCGACGCGCAACCATAATGCATAAGCGCAAATACCCGACAGTATCGGCAGGACGATCAAGGTCAGCGTGACCATCTTGCGTATCCAGGTAGGGAATTTGATACCGTGAATACCATCCTGCCAGGCTGCATTGAAAAGGAATACCATCAAAGCCAGCAGGCTGAGCATAAGCGCTGTGGCATAGCCGGTCTTCCATAGCAGCCCGACACCCTGCATGGGCAATACCAGCAGGAACAACAAAATAATGCCGGACACCAGCGGCAGCAACCAGCCAAGCAGGTTCAATGTAGCCCGGTAGATACCGAGCAAAGCCTCTTCCTTCGCTGAGTAAAGCGACAAACCCAGGCCGAAAGCAATCGCGGTGATGGGGTAGACAAAGATCCTGCTGGTAAATAAATCGACAAAAAAGCTCACGCCCAGCACTTTGAACAAGCCTGCCCACAAGCCCAGCAATATCCAGAAGATACCGACGAACAAAGCAGCTGAGCCGAGCTTGATGACATTGCGCCAGGCAGCCATGCACAACATCGCATAATCGTTACTCCAGGTAGCCAGCTTGAGGCGATGCTCGGCAAAGGGAATTAGAACGAACCAGCTGGTAAATACGATGCCGCCGACCAGGAAAGTGGCATCCCAAAGATATGAGTTCGGCAGGCCGTCTACCCAGCTGACCTTGCCGGCATAGGCTGCGCAAATAGCAATCATCGCAGAATAGGCTATATTCAATAGCCACAATGCCCGTCGCTCGCGGTAGGCAGAAAGCATTTGCATGGAGAGCGGGAATACCAGGACCAATGCGTACAGAGGCCATAGAACCGGGAACCACTCCCCGGGCTTTGCAATGGACTCGATCAGGTTATGCAGCATCAGCAGGCAGAAGCCTTGCAGGGTTCCCCAGGCAATTAACCAGGTGCGTTCGTTTTTTATCATGGCAAGGGCTTGTCCAAATTTATTTATTCAAACGGAAATGTACTCTATCATCATCAAAGCAAGGAGGTAAGGTTGAGTAAAAAATTCTGGGTAGTATGTACGCTGCTATGTTCGCTTGGTGCCCCTGGCGCATATGCCGAACCCGTTAAAGTCATCAGGAATGTCATCTACGGCCCGCACGAAAAACAACGTATGGATGTCTATCTGCCAGCCGACCCTAGCCATGCACCAGTGTTTTTCATGGTACATGGCGGCGATTGGCAGTACGGAGACAAAGCCGGACGCCACATTACGAAAAACAAGATATCTCGATGGGTAAGCAGAGGCATTATTTTTGTATCCGCCAATTATCGTTTGTTACCGGAAGCAGACCCCTTGAAACAGGCCGAAGACCTCGCCCTGGCCATTTCTAAAGCACAGAGGTTCGCCCCGTCTTGGGGTGGGGATCCGGGTAAATTTGTATTGCTAGGCCATTCGGCTGGCGCCCATCTGGTGACTTTGCTCTCCGCCTCGCCCGACATGGCGAACAAGGCAGGCGCACTGCCCTGGTTAGGCGTAGTGGCAATGGATAGCGCGGCAATGGACGTACCGGCAGTGATGCAAAGAAAGCATCTTCGCTTGTACGATGAAGCCTTCGGCTCAGACCCCGCTTACTGGAAAAAAGCTTCGCCGATTCACCTGTTGAGTAAAACAGCGCCCCCGTTGCTGGCGGTCTGCTCGCTGTACAGGGAAGATAATCCATGCAATGAAAATCTGGCACTGCAAAAACAGGCGGCACAACTGGGATTACGTGTAGAAGTCTTGCAGCAATCCATGTCGCATGGTGAAATCAATGATAGATTAGGGGAAGACGAAGCATACACGGCTGCTGTAGAAGCATTCATGTCGTCACTTGATCCGCAGTTGGCAGCACTTCTTGGTCAATGAAGTCACGGCACTTTTGCACCGGCGACATGAACTGACTATAATAGGCGTCCCTTTGAAATCAACAAGGTAGTCCATGCAAAGAACCATGCTCAAATCCAAGTTGCACCGTGTGCGTGTCACGCATTCGGAGCTGGACTATGAGGGCTCCTGCGCCATTGATGAAGCGTTGCTGGAAGCTGCTGACATTCGCGAATACCAGCAGATCGACATCTACAACATCAATAACGGCGAAAGATTCACCACATACGCGATTCGTGCCGAGCGCAATTCCGGCACCATCTCGGTAAACGGCGCTGCCGCTCGCAAGGCAAGCCCGAACGATTTGCTGATTATCGCCACCTACGCCAGCTACAACGAAATCGAGCTTGAGAAATTCAAGCCGCAGCTGGTCTATGTCGACACCAATAACCGCATCAAAGATCAGCGTAACGCTATCCCTGTGCAAGTATCCAATCAAGCGGCCTGAAAGCAAACCCCACCTTAATGCTTAATTTAGAAGAAATGAAACTGGCCGTCGTCGACGCGCTGGAAGATATCAAAGCTTTCGACATCACCGTGATGGATGTGCAAAAACTGACCTCCATGACTTCCTACATGATAGTCGCCAGCGCCAACTCCACCCGCCAGGCTAAAGCTGCCGCAGACAATGTGCGTGAAAAGCTGAAGGAAAAGGGCGCTGAGCTGCGCGGCACCGAAGGCGACAAGGACGGTGAATGGGTACTGGTCGATCTGGGCGATATCGTTGTCCATATCATGATTCCGAGTGCACGCGCCTACTACAACCTTGAGCAGCTCTGGGGCGAGACAGAAATCCGCCGCTCCACCAGCAAGAAAAACGCTGCCTGAACTTCAGTTCCACGCTCTCAAATCTTGAAATTACGTATTCTCTCCGTCAGACATAAAATGCCTGACTGGGTAGAGAAAGCCTGTGCCGAATACCTGAAACGCATGCCGCGCGAGGCCAGCGTGGATATCATCGAAATCAAGCCGGACAAACGCGCTTCCGGCAAAAATTCTGAGGTTGTTCAAGAAGCCGAAGCGGCAAGAATCCTGGAAGCCGCGGGCAAAGACCTGCTGATTATCCTTGATGAACACGGTCAGGAAGTCACCACAACACAACTTGCACAGCGCATGGAAACATGGCTGAGCAGCGGGCGCGATATCTCACTTGTGATTGGCGGGGCAGATGGCCTGCATCCCTCGCTCAAACAAAAAGCCGACTGGCTCTGGAGCCTCTCAAAACTGACACTGCCCCACGCCATGGTACGTGTCGTCCTGGCTGAACAGCTCTATCGCGCCTGGTCCGTGATTCAGAATCACCCTTATCATCGCGAATAAATCCCATCTCGACATTGTTGGCACAGTAAGTGCTATCTACTTATTGAATACCTGATCCAGCAGTTGCCAACGCACTAACTTAAAGCTTGATTAAGTATTTTTTGCCAATTTGGCTAAATTTTCAGGTCTAGATTGCACTAACTCGGGGCACGATATGGATAATCAAAGTTTTATTACCTTATCAAAATTCACTGTAGAAGCACGGAAAGTGATTGGCACAGTCAATCCAGCCAAACTGATCAAAGACCGGGCATATAGCGAGGCTATCTTCCAGAAAGTCGACGCTTCGGATAATACCGAGCTGATTTTGCTCGGGCTGGAGTTGCGCAATCAACTCGGCATGCTCGATGCCGAAAAGGTAACTGCTGCACCCGAAAAAATGCTGGAAGAGGTTATCGAAAAGAACATCACGCCTGCACTTCCCGCAGAAAAGTATATGTTCGGAGCCAGAGGCTGACATAGCCACCTGAAGCACATTTACGTATCATCGGGGTTTACGTCCGAGCTGGCTCGCCCCGATGCCCACTACATTTCAACGCACCCTCGTATGGTTTCGCCGGGATTTGCGTGACTATGACCAGGCAGCGCTCCATCAAGCACTAAAATCTTCCCAGCAAGTCTACTGCGCCTTCATTTTCGATACCGGGATTCTGGACAAACTCAGCGACAAGGCCGACCGTCGCGTCGAATTCATCTGGGAAAGCGTACGGGAATTGAAACAAGCATTACAGCAACATGGGAGCGACCTGATCGTGCTGCATGGCGCTGCCAGTGCCGAGATACTACAGCTCGCAAAAAAACTGGATGTTGATGCGGTCTTTACCAACCGGGATTACGAACCTGAAGCAAAAAAACGGGATGCAATGGTCACTGCCTCTCTGGCAACAGAAGGTATCGGATTCCACGATTTCAAGGACCAGGTGATCTTTGAAAAAGACGAGGTACTGACACAAACCGGTAAGCCGTTCGGTGTTTTTACGCCATATAAAAACGCCTTCCTGAAAAAACTCAATGCGTTTTACCTGCGCCCTTATCCAGTCGATCAATATATCCAGAATCTCGCCAAAGTCGCAGTGACGGATTTACCTGCTTTAGAAGCCATGGGCTTCGAACGCACGAACCTGGCCAGCATGAAGCTGCCGACAGGCATGTCCGGTGCAATGCAGCTTTTCGATGATTTCATTGCGCGTATCCATCAATACAAATCAGCACGTGACTTTCCTGCTGTAAAAGGCCCGTCTTATCTTTCGGTGCACCTCCGTTTCGGTACGATTTCAATCCGCCACCTTGCCCGAACTGCTTTGCAAATGGGCGGCGCTGGAGCAGAAGCCTGGTTGAATGAACTGATCTGGCGGGATTTCTATTTTCAGATACTGCACCACCACCCGCGCGTTGCAGAAGGCCATGCCTTCAAAGCTGATTTTGATGCATTGCCTTTCCCCAATGATCCATCACTCTTTCAGGCCTGGTGCGAAGGCAGAACCGGCTATCCCCTGATAGACGCGGCGATGCGCCAGATCAACCAGACCGGCTGGATGCATAATCGCCTGCGGATGGTAACTGCCAGCTTTCTGGTAAAGGACCTGCTGATAGACTGGCGCTGGGGTGAGCGGTATTTTGCCGGAAAACTCATTGATTTTGACTTGAGCGCCAACAATGGCGGCTGGCAATGGGCGGCCTCTACCGGTTGCGATGCGCAGCCGTGGTTCCGCATTTTCAATCCGACCACGCAATCGGAAAAGTTCGATGCAGAAGGCAGGTTCATTCGTAAATACCTGCCCGAACTGGCTGCCTGCGACAACGAGGAAATCCATGCTCCCTGGCTGATACCGCCAATTCGCCAGCAAGAATTAGGTTTATCCATTGGAACAGATTACCCAGAACCGGTGGTTGAGCACGCCGAACAACGTGCACTGGCATTGTCGCTCTATAAAAATGCCCAGGCAGTCCCCGAAAAAGCTGATTAACCCCAACCTCATTAAGCTTTTAAAAGCCCGGATTTAGTTTAAACTGAGCTCATCTGACTTAGATGGCAATTTATGTCACTTTGCCGCCGAATGGCCGAATACCCCTGCCAAAACAGTGGACAAGGCCTTGTTGCTCAGTTAAAGTTCGCCTTAATCAGACCGTTAATTCAGCAATAGAATAAGCAAGAATAATGACAAGAGGATATTGAATGCAGACCCAAACCAGAAGCTTGTTTCTAACTGTTTTATGCGCGTTGATGCTTTCAGGCTGTGCTTCTACAGGTAATAATGATCCGCTCGAAGGCATGAATCGTGGCGTCTACAAATTTAATGATGTTGCTGACAAAGCAGTCATCAAGCCTATTGCCGGTGCATACAAGGCTGTTTTGCCAAGCCCGGTACGCAGTGGCGTCAGCAACTTTTTCGGCAACCTGAATACTTTCGTATCCGTTATCAACGATTTATTGCAGTTCAAATTCGATAAGGCTGTCGAGGGCGCTGGCCGCTTCGTGATCAACAGCACCTTCGGTATCGCCGGTTTGATTGATGTCGCCTCCATGGATGGCATCGAAAAGCGCAACGAAGACTTCGGTCAGACCCTGGGTTACTGGGGCGTCGGTAGCGGTCCCTACATTGTCCTGCCGTTCCTTGGCCCAAGTAATTTGCGCGATACGACCGGTTTTGTCGTCGATACCCTGGCATTCGATCCGATTACTTACGTGGATGATCCTGCTACAAGGAACAGTGCCCGCGCGCTGAAATATCTGGACAAGCGTGCGCAACTCCTGCCGGGCAGCGATCTGCTTGATGAGGCAGCGCTTGATCCTTATGCCTTCATGCGAGATGCTTATTCCCAGCGTCGTGAGAACCAGATTCATGACGGCAATGCGCCGGAGCTGGATGAAGACTATAACTAGAGAATCGCTGAACAATAAAAAAGCCCCGAGTTCAATCGGGGCTTTTTTATTTGTCCGGCACTGTTGCTAAATCATTCACCCGCAACGGTCATGCGTTCAATCAGAATCGACCCGACCTGCTTAGAGCCTTGAACCAGCACATCGTTACCTAATGCAACAATCTGCAGGAGCATCTCTTTCATATTGCCTGCAATGGTGATCTCTTCGACCGGATAGGCAATCACGCCGTTCTCGACCCAAAAGCCGGCAGCACCACGGGAATAGTCTCCCGTCACCATATTAAGCCCATGACCAAGCAGTTCCGTCACCAGCAACCCAGTGCCCATGGTCTTCAGCATCTGTTCAAAACTCAGCTGCTGTCCGCTGCCCTGAGCATGCCGCACAATCAGGTTATGATTACCGCCCGCATTACCCGTCGTCACCATGCCGAGTTTTCTTGCTGAATAGCTGGAAAGCACATAACCCTGCAATACGCCCTTCTCAACCAGCATGCGTGACTTCGTTGCCACCCCTTCACCATCAAAGGCGCCACTGGCAAGCCCCCTGAGCAAATGCGGTTGCTCCTCGATATCAACGATCGACGATATGACCTGTTTGCCGAGACTATCCAGGAGGAAAGAAGATTTACGATAAAGGCTACCGCCAGAAACGGCACTGACGAGGCTGGAAATCAGGCCGGAAGCCAAAGGCGCCTCGAACAGAACCGGCACTTGGGCAGTCTTCACCCGGCGGCAGCCCAGACGCCTGATTGTGCGTTGCCCGGCCATTTGACCGACGCGCTCGGGTGCATCAAGGTTCTCTGCCGCGCGAGCTGTCGTGTACCAGTAATCGCGCTGCATATTCTCGCCGTCTTCGGCGATCACGGAGGCGCTGATAGCGTGCCTCGATGTCGGGTAACCTGCGGAAAATCCATGACTGTTCGCATAGACAGACAATCCTTCGGAAGCAGAGACGCTGGCACCTTCAGAGTTGGTAATACGCGGATCGATATCACGCGCAGCTGCTTCGCAGCGCTTGGCAATTTCGATTGCCTCTTCCACGCTGATCGGCCATGGATGATACAAATCCAGGTCGGGAAACTCCGTTGCCATCAAACCGGCATCAGCCAGCCCGCAAAACGGATCCTGAGCGGTATAGCGCGCAATGTTGCATGCAGCTGCCACCGTATCGGCCAAGGCCTTATCAGATAAATCGGACGTACTGGCATGGCCCCGCTGCTGACCGAAATAGACCGTGACCGATACGCCTTTGTCGCGGTTGTACTCTATCGTTTCCGTCTCGCCCATGCGCACGGTCACGTTTTGCCCAACGCCAAGATTGATATCGGTCTCAGCAGCACTTGCGCCCGCAGCCTTGGCAAGGCTAAGCACACGTGCGCTCATTTCCTGCAATTGATCTAAAGAATAGCTAAAACCAGATTCACTCATACATTCATGCCCAAAAAAGCCGTTAAGAACAGGCAATTACCGTTAAAAAATGCCATTAAAAATTGACGCTAAAAGGAGGATGGCAAAAGCTGTTATCATACAGCACCACACAACACCGCATCGCCAGCATGTCAGAAGAATCACTAGAACCCATCAGCAAAACCAGGCGCAAGGCCGAAATGGATGCCTTGCAGGATCTGGGCGTCAAACTCACTGAACTGCCCAACGACAGGTTAGCCAAGCTCGATTTGCCTGAGAGACTGCTGGAAGCCGTTAAGGAAACCAAGCGCATCACTTCCAACGGTGCACTGCGCCGTCAGCGCCAATACCTTGGCAGCCTGATGCGCGAAGTGGAGACAGCGCCGATTATTGACCAGCTTAAACGTTGGGAAGGTAAGCATACTGAGGAAAACGCACATTTTCACCAGCTTGAACGCCTGCGTACCAGGTTGCTTGAAGACGAAAGCAGCCTGTCTGCATTTCTAAACGATTATCCTCAAACCGACAGTCAGCAGATACGTACTTTGATTCGCAACCATCACCGCGAGATGGCAGCCAACAAACCGCCCAAAAGCAGCCGTGAGTTATTCAAACTGCTGCGTGAAATCGTTGAAGCCAAGGCAGAGCCAACTGAGCCTCCGGCTGAAACTTCAGCAGATTAATGCGGCGGCTTTTCCTCTGAATTTTCCAGCTCGGCTGCTTGCCGCCTGGGCGGCATAAAAAACTCCTTTGGATTGCGGTACAGGCGTTTCACCAACGCCACTCCCAATCGGCGCCATTGCACAAAACTCACCTTTCGGGACTTCATCGCCACGTACAACGCCAGACCGAAGCTCACCAGCAGGTTCATGGTACCTATCAGCAGAATGGCGACGATCGCGTATAAAGCTATTTTGATGGTGATATCAAACTCAAGCCCGACAAAAGAAAACCCGACGAACGCAGAAGTAAGGGTGATGTGGCGTACATCAACGGGCAGGCCGAGCAGCACGCCGATGGCAGCCATGCCACCGAGCAGGCAACCGAAATAGAAGTTGCCGGCGATGGCACCCAGATTATTCTCAAGGTACCTGGCTACTTTTTCCAGCCTGGTTTCTCCCAATAGTTTCTGCAGCCACCCCAGTGCTCGCAGGCGTTGCGGGATCTTGTTGTAGATCGACATATTGTCGTGGTAACCGGCAATCAAACCCGCCAGGAATAGACAGACCCCGGCAATACCCGCATAGAACAGGGTGCCGGTATGCAATGGATCGATATCGCTCAGCATTTTCTGGGCTTTTTCCGGCGAAACGAAATGTTCTCCGAACAACAGGTAAAAACCGCCTCCCAGAAGCATCGCCACCGGTGCGGCAAGTGAGATATTGCCGATAATGGCAATGGTCTGGCTGCGAATGGTCTGCGCGATGATGGTCACCAGGTTTTCCATCTCCTTACTCTTGCCTTCGCTGCCATCGATACTCGCAGCAATCGCGGCAGCCGTCATTGCAGGCTGCTTGGTCGCCACGGTGAAATGCAGGGTATGGATCAGCACGAAGCCCAGACCGTAGTTCAGGCTGAACAGGATGGCTTCCGTCAGAGGGGCGTAATGCTGATCTGCTGTAACGATCTTGATCATTGCCATGAAGGCGATCAGCAGGCCAGCACCCATGGCGGAACGCATCAAGGCAAAGTATTCACTACGCGTTTCGGTGATGTAATGCTCACCGGTACGACTCGCATTTTCAGTGACACGCAGCGCCAGCAACTCCATATTCTCACGCCAGTGCTGGCTGATATCGTTCTTATGGCACTCCCCTCGCACGACTGTCTTGAACAACTCGGCAAAAGCCGCATTGGGGCATTCCCCTGCACGCAAGCTCACCACGATCACCAACATGGATTCAAGCCGGCGAATCTGCTGGGAAATACGCTGCAAAAGGAATGTCAGGTTGATACTGGTACCGGTCTGCGAGCTGCTGCTGCGGATTTTTGCAATCACCTTGCGGCACTGGTCCAGCATCACCAATATCTGCCGCACATCGCCAGCTTCTGCTGATGGCGATGGTGATAAAAAATCCCGCAGCTCTATATTCTGGGTAATAAACGGAGATTCATGATCTTCCAGTTCAGGACGATTGCGCAATAACTCAGGCTCGAGCCCCAAAGCTGAAATGCGATATGACAGCACTTCTACAGCATCAAGAAAATTCTCGGTACAAGCAGCCAGCAGCTTTGGCGCTGCCTCTTTGAAGCGTAACGCATCAATCAGCTGTTCCCAGATTGAGCTGGGTACAGCAAGCACCCATTGCTCATCATTGGCCTTGGGGAAAATCTGGGCAAACAAATCTTTCAGGTAGCGTTTATCCACGGCTGCCGGCAGGATCTTATGTCCTATGCGACGCCATAGCTCGGTGAAGAACCCCGTACTGGGTTGAATTCCGGAGTCGACAAAGAGCGATACCGGCTTGTGTTCCGCCAGCAAGATCAGAATGGCATTACGCAACAGCTCGGCTTTGGCGGGGTCATTGTTCAGCACATAACAGAGGGCCTGCAATGCATGGGTCGCATGATCAATATGGCTGAAACGAGGCGGACGGATCTCTGCAATGAGTTCGGCAAGGAAAGATGCTTCACGACCTTGTTCGAGGGAATATTTATGCAGTATGTTTTCTATCGTCATATTGTTATTAATCGTCCGACTTTATTGATGGCAATATTCACAGCGATAATTCTTGCCTGGTGCAGATTGCCAGGAAGAATCAAGAGTCCACCACATGGACTTAACATGGTGACTGGTACTTATTCTACTATCTTTCAGTAAGCGCGATTGAGCGTCATGGTTGTTTTGTTGACATCGCCATGCCGCATAAACACCACATCCACGGTTTGCCCTGCATAGCGCTGGGCTGCCTTGGACAGGGTTTCTGGAGCATCCAGGACTTCATCGCCTATGCTTTGAATGATATCCAGCTCCTGTAATGAAGCTTTTTCTGCAGGTGAGTTTTTGATGACGGCGATGACAACCAGGCCTTTTTCTTTCTCATTTTTTGTTGGTGCACGGACATGCAAGCCGATAAGAGGCGGTGCCAGTTTCACCCAGTAGGAAGCGTCATAGGTGTAGCGCACCGATGACTGATCCAGTGAATCCAGGTCAACCGTATCTGTATTCTGCTCTTTGGCTTTTTTACGCAACTGCTCGATTTTGATGCTGGCAGGCACATCGCCACTACGACGGGTTGTCACCAACACCAGGTGTGCATTGACGGACTTCGCATGTTCCACAAGCCTCTCGGCAGGGATATCGCCCGCCTCGAAACTGGAATAACCCATCAGGTCAAAGCCTTTCTCCAGCATGCGCTGATAGTCGGCCTCTTTGTTATCCGATCCTTTATATATCGTTGGTTCAGGCTCATCCGGCGGTAAAACCTTGGCCCGCAACTCCAGCGGTTTATAGGCATCCGCATACGGGTTCCCGGATTCAGCCGCGATTGTTTGTACGTTGAGGCCGAGCAGTCCTGTTGCAATCAATACTGTTGATAGTAAGCGCATTTTTTCCTCATCAACTCTCATATGTAGGGGTTAATAACACAGTAAAGATTGCATCGGCCATTCGAAAGACTTTCTGGCGAAATTGTTGGGCTCAGCTAATGATATGATTAAAACCTGATTCTGTTACTAAATCGTAGACAAGAAATATCCATAAAGTATCCATATGACACAACAAAACATACGCATCGGCATGGTTTCAATCAGTGATCGCGCTTCAACAGGTATCTATGAAGATATGGGCATCCCTAGCCTTAAAGAATGGCTGGATAAAGTACTGACCAGCCCTTGGGAAGCTGTAGCTCGCGTTATTCCGGACGAACAGGAAGATATCGAATCCACCCTGGCCGATCTTGTTGATCACGAAGGCTGTCATTTAGTCCTGACGACAGGCGGTACGGGACCAGCCCTGCGCGATGTTACGCCTGAAGCTACACTGGCAATCGCAGATAAGGAAATGCCCGGTTTCGGCGAGCAGATGCGCCAGATCAGCCTCAATTTCGTGCCGACTGCGATTCTCTCAAGGCAGGTGGCGGTGATTCGCAAACAGAGCCTGATCATCAATTTGCCAGGGCAGCCCAAAGCCATTGCCCAGACACTGGAGGGCCTCAAGGATGAGGAAGGCAATATCAGGGTGCATGGCATATTCGCCGCTGTACCCTACTGCCTGGATTTGCTAGGAACGAAAGAAGCGCCGACGCCCTATATTGAAACGAATGAGGCCATCGTTAAAGCCTTTCGCCCAAAATCTGCCGTAAAACCCAGCGCTTGATGACTTCCGAATTCGATCTGATCCGCAAGTATTTCACACGTCCCACAGCACAGACAAAACTGGGCGTCGGCGACGATGCAGCGCTGATAGATATCGCAAATGGGCATGAACTCGCCATATCGGCCGACATGCTGGTAGCGGGCACTCACTTTTTCGCCGACACCGACCCATATGAACTAGGCTGGAAATCGCTGGCAGTGAACATTTCGGATATGGCAGCGATGGGGGCCGAGCCGAAATGGGCAACGCTTGCGATTGCACTGCCGGATGCTGATGAAACCTGGATAGCGGCTTTTGCCGATGGATTTTTTGCCTGTGCCGAAAAATTCAAGGTCGACCTCATAGGTGGAGATACCACCAGAGGATCGCTCTGCATCAGTGTGCAAATCATGGGACAAGTACCCAGTGGCAAAGCACTTAAACGTGATGGAGCAAAAGCGGGCGACGATATTTGGGTATCCGGGCAATTGGGCGATGCCGCGCTGGCACTCAATCACCTGCTGAGTAAATACCCACTGACCGATGAAGAGTTAAAGCAAACCCTGCCTGCTTTGCTCAAGCCGCAACCAAGAGTAAATTTAGGTCTGGCACTCAGAAATATCGCGCATAGCGCTATCGATATTTCCGACGGATTACTGGCAGACCTGGGACATATACTCAAAGCTTCCAAAGTCGGCGCCGAGCTGAACATGGCAGGCATTCCGTGCTCAAGCGTTTTACAACGTCATGTTCATGAGCCCTCGGTGCGACAGATGGCGCTCGCAGGCGGCGACGATTATGAGCTGTGCTTTACCGCACCAGCGAGCAGGCAGCAGCAATTAGCAGAAATCGCTCAACACCTGGATTTACAACTAAGCTGCATAGGCAAAATCTGCGAAAGCGGCGGGCTTATTATTAAAGATACAGACGGCAACAACATAGAGATTGGAAAAACCGGCTTTGACCACTTCGCCCGATAACATCAGCAATCCAGTCTCACCAGACTGGAAGTTTCTTTTAAGCCGCCCTGCCCACTTTTTTGCGCTTGGCTTCGGTGCCGGCTTAAGCAGAATAGCGCCTGGCACCCTGGGCACGCTGGTAGCCCTGCCTTTGTTTGCATTACTGATGCAAGCACCGGAACTGGTGCATTACACCACTATCTTCGTACTGTTCGTTCTTGGCATTCCGCTATGCGAAGTTGCAGGCAGGAACCTCGGCGCTTGCGATCACGGCAGTATCGTCTGGGACGAAATCGTCGCCATGCTCCTGGTGCTGGAATTCACGCCCTTGTCCTGGCAATGGTGGGTAGTGGCTTTCCTCTTGTTCAGGCTATTCGATATCTGGAAGCCTTTTCCTATCCGCCAATGCGATGCAAAATTCAAAGGCGGCTTCGGCGTCATGTTCGATGACCTGCTTGCGGCCATTTATGCCATCGCCGCATTGAAAGCCCTGCAATGGCTGATGACAAGCTACTAGAACTCAGCAATGCGCTCGGCCTGGCCTTGAAGCAAAAAGGCTGGATGCTGGCACTGGCGGAATCGTGTACTGGCGGTATGGCAGCACAGTACATTACTGCCATCGCCGGTAGCTCAGCCTGGTTCGATGCCGGTTTTGTCACCTATAGCAATGAAGCAAAAATCTCCATGCTCGGTGTTAAGCCAGAGACTATCGTGCAATACGGGGCGGTCAGCGAAGAAACAGCCATGGAAATGGCCATGGGCGCACTCAGCCACAGCCAGGCCCGGATCGCTGCTGCCATCACAGGAATTGCAGGTCCTGATGGCGGTTCTGCAGACAAACCTGTCGGCACTGTCTGTTTTGCTTATGTCACTACAGATGGCACTCAACTGAGCGCAACACACCAATTCAACGGTAACCGTGACAAGGTACGAAAAGAGTCGGTAAAAACTGTGTTTGAACGGCTAATGAGCCTTACTTTACCCCCTGATTTATGAAATAATTGTGCGCTTTATTAAGTGCATAAAAACAAAGGACAAAACCAGATGGATGAGAACAGAAGCAAAGCCCTGGCAGCTGCACTCTCGCAGATCGAGAAGCAATTCGGTAAAGGCTCCATCATGCGGATGGGCGACACTGACGTAGCTGGTGATATTCAGGCAGTTTCTACTGGCTCGCTTGGTTTGGATATTGCACTCGGTATCGGCGGCTTGCCGCGCGGTCGCGTCATCGAGATCTACGGTCCTGAATCTTCAGGCAAGACAACGCTGACATTGTCCGTGATTGCCCAGATGCAAAAACTGGGCGGCACTGCGGCATTTATCGATGCAGAACATGCACTGGATCCGCAATATGCGCAAAAGCTCGGCGTCAACGTCTCTGAACTGCTGATCTCGCAGCCGGATACCGGCGAGCAGGCACTGGAAATCGCCGATATGCTGGTGCGTTCCGGCTCAGTCGATATCGTCGTGGTCGACTCTGTCGCCGCACTGGTGCCAAAAGCCGAAATCGAAGGCGAAATGGGCGACTCGCACATGGGCCTGCAAGCTCGATTGATGTCTCAGGCACTGCGCAAGCTGACCGGCAATATCAAGCGCACCAACACCATGGTCATCTTCATCAACCAGATCCGCATGAAGATCGGCGTCATGTTCGGCAACCCGGAAACCACGACCGGCGGCAATGCGCTTAAATTCTACGCATCCGTTCGTCTGGACATCCGCCGTACCGGTGCCATCAAGAAAGGCGACGAAGTCATCGGTTCCGAAACCCGAGTCAAGATCGTCAAGAACAAGGTTGCGCCTCCATTCAAACAGGCTGAGTTCGATATCCTCTACGGCGAAGGTATTTCCCGCGAAGGCGAAATCATCGAGATGGGCGCCAACCTCAAACTGGTTGAAAAAGCTGGCGCATGGTACAGCTACAAGGGCGAGAAAATCGGCCAGGGCAAGGATAATGCGCGTGAATACTTGCGTGAACATCCGGAAATCGCGAACGAGATTGATGCCAAGATACGCGCCAATGCCAAGGGCAGTCTGGACGCGATTGTGAAGACCATCGGCCCGGATGACGCAGCAGACTAATTCTCCGAAATCAGGTCTGAAAAAGCCCAGCAAGCAACAAACCAGCTTACGAGAAAAAGCGCTGGGCTATCTGGCCCGGCGCGAACACTCTTATCAGGAGCTCAGACGCAAACTGCGCGCGCATGTTCCGGTTACTGACGAGGGAGTCGAACCGGATATGGAATCGCATTACGAAGCGGTCGATGCCTTGCTGGAAGACTTTAAAAAACGCGGCTGGTTATCGGAAGCCCGTTTTACCGAACAACTGGTACATGCCAGGCAGCGTAAGTTCGGCAGTATGAAAATCGCGCATGAACTGCGTGAAAAAGGTATTGATGAGCAGTTAGTGGAAAATGCCATCGAGGCCGTGAAAGAAAATGATTACGTCAATGCTTTGGCTATCTGGCGCAAAAAATTTCATGCAGGCCCGGCCAATCGTGAGGAATGGGCCAGGCAAGCAAGATTTTTGCAAAGCCGGGGCTTCGGTTTTGATGTGATTAAGAAGGTATTGAGCACAGGGCACGAAAACCCGGATGACGACCCAGATAGCGATTAACCCGGCCCGATATAGCCAAGTCATGTAGAGCAACCAGAAGCATAGTGTGAAAGTAGCGAATGAAGAGCAATCCAAGCAGTAAAGAGATACGCCAGGCTTTCCTGGATTTTTTCGCCTCCAAAGGCCATCAGGTCGTTGCGTCCAGCTCACTGGTGCCTGCCGGCGACCCTACCCTGCTCTTTACCAATGCCGGCATGAACCAATTCAAGGATGTCTTCCTCGGTTTCGACAAACGCCCCTACACCCGTGCCGCTTCCAGCCAGAAGTGCGTGCGAGCCGGCGGCAAGCATAACGACCTGGAAAACGTCGGCTACACGGCGCGTCACCACACCTTCTTCGAAATGCTGGGCAACTTCAGTTTCGGCGATTATTTCAAGAAAGATGCAATCCACTATGCCTGGGAACTGCTGACCGAAGTCTTCAAGCTGCCGAAGGACAAACTGACCATCACCGTCTATTCAGAAGACGACGAAGCCTACGATATCTGGACCAGAGAGATCGGTGTGCCTGCCGAACGTGTCATCCGCATCGGCGACAACAAGGGCGCTCGCTACGCCTCGGACAACTTCTGGATGATGGGCGATACAGGCCCCTGCGGCCCCTGTACCGAGATTTTCTACGACCACGGCGCGCATATTCCGGGCGGGCCGCCGGGCTCGCCCGATGAAGACGGCGACCGTTTCATCGAAATCTGGAACAACGTCTTCATGCAGTTCAACCGCGATGAAGCGGGTGTGATGCATCCGCTGCCCAAACCTTCGGTCGATACCGGCATGGGTCTGGAGCGCATCGCCGCCGTATTGCAGGGCGTACACGCCAATTACGAGATCGACCTGTTCCAGAAGCTGATTGCCGCCGCTGCACGCGAAACCAGCAGCAGCGACCTCAATAGCCCGTCGCTGAAAGTGCTGGCAGATCATATCCGCGCCTGTAGTTTCCTCATCAGCGACGGCGTCATCCCCGGCAACGAAGGTCGCGGATTTGTGCTGCGCCGCATCATCCGCCGCGCCATCCGCCACGGCTACAAGTTGGGCGTGCGTACTGCCTTCTTCCACAAGATAGTGCCGGATCTGGTTGCCGAAATGGGCGAAGCCTATCCTGATCTCATCACCAATCAACAGCGCATCATGGATGTGCTGTGCCAGGAAGAAGAGCGCTTCTTCGAGACCATTGAAAACGGCATGGTCATTCTCGAAAATGAATTAAATAGACTCACCGTAGGACTAGACATTGGACCTAACTCTATTGGCTGGGCAGTTTCAGATGAAAAGAAGATCATTGATTCAGGCATACGAGTTTTCAATGGTGAGACAGCCTTCAAGCTGCACGACACCTATGGCTTCCCACTCGATCTCACTGCCGACATCTGCCGCGAGCGCAATGTCACCGTCGATTCCGCAGCCTTTGACGCCGCCATGGCACGTCAGAAGGAGCAGGCGCGCGCGGCGGGTAAGTTCAAAATGGCTGCCAATCTGGAATACGACGGCATTCCAACCATGTTTATTGGCTACGAATCTCTTGGCATCATGGCCGAAATCATAGCGTTGTATAAGGATGGAACGCTCGTCGACACCCTCAGGGAGGGTGAGCAAGGGATCGTCGTATTGAATACCACGCCTTTCTACGCTGAATCTGGTGGTCAAATTGGTGATTGTGGCGTTATTCAAAGCGCAAAAACCGAGAAAAATGCTGGCGGTATTTTTGAAGTCGAAGATACTCAGAAAATACAAGCAAATGTCTTTGGACATCATGGGGTTGTTAAAACAGGCACACTTGCTACAGGAGGAGTAGTGACTGCTCAAGTAGACGAGAAAGCCCGTGCCAGAACGATGCGCAACCATTCCGCCACTCACCTGATGCACAAGGCCCTGCGTGAAGTGCTGGGCGATCATGTGCAGCAGAAAGGTTCACTGGTCGATACCGAAAAAACCCGTTTCGACTTCGTACACAACGCGCCGATGACCGATGCCCAGATCGCTGAGGTCGAGCGGCGTGTGAATGCAGAAATACTGACAAATGCGGCCACACAGGCACGCGTGATGCCGATTGATGAAGCGCAGAAAACTGGCGCCATGATGCTGTTCGGCGAGAAATACGGTGACGAGGTGCGTGTGCTGGATATCGGCAGCTCTCGTGAACTTTGCGGCGGCACACACGTGCAGCGTACCGGCGACATCGGACTGTTCAAGATCATCGGCGAATCCGGTGTTGCGGCTGGCGTGCGCCGTGTAGAAGCCACCACCGGCGATATCGCATTCGCCTACATTCAGGCCCAGCAGAATATCCTGAATGAAGCCGCTGCCGTGTTCCGCGTACCGGTACAGGAAGTGCCCGCCAAGATCGGCCAGATCATGGACAACGTCAAATCCCTGGAAAAAGAACTGGAACGCCTGAAATCGAAAATGGCTTCCAGCCAGGGCGATGACCTGGTGAATCAGGCAGTGGATATTGGCGGGATAAAAGTACTGGCGGCCAAACTGGATGGCATCGATGCCAAGGGCCTGCGTGAAGTAGCCGACAAGCTGAAAGACAAGCTGGGCAGTTGTGCCCTGTT
>CAZOZB010000006.1:49599-90228 GCA_964584185.1 uncultured Methylophilaceae bacterium | reverse complement strand
GTACAAAAATACGGCGGCACATCTGTCGCCAACCCGGAGCGCATCAAAAACCTGGCAAGCCGGGTCGCGCGCTATAAAGCCCTTGGGCACCAAGTAGTCGTTGTCGTCTCAGCCATGTCGGGCGAAACCAACCGCCTGATTGCACTGGCCAAGGAAATCATGCCAATCCCTGATCCACGCGAACTGGATGTCATGGTTTCCACTGGCGAGCAAGTCACAATCGGCCTGACTTCCATGGCGCTGATGGACCTGGGCATCAAGGCGAAAAGTTATACCGGCTCACAAGTGCGCATCGTCACAGATAGTGCGCATACCAAAGCACGCATATTGCATATCGACGATGCAAAAATCCGGGCTGACCTTGATGCAGGCTACGTCGTCGTCGTTGCCGGTTTCCAGGGTGTCGATGCACAAGGCAATATCACTACCCTGGGCCGTGGCGGTTCCGATACCACGGGCGTAGCGCTGGCTGCCGCATTGAAAGCGGACGAGTGCCAGATATACACCGACGTGGACGGCGTTTACACCACCGACCCGCGCATCGTGCCTGAAGCGCGTCGCCTGAAATCCATCACGTTCGAGGAAATGCTCGAACTCGCCAGCCAGGGCTCCAAAGTCCTGCAAATTCGCTCTGTCGAGTTCGCTGGCAAATACAAGGTCAAACTGCGTGTGCTATCGAGCTTCGAAGAAGAAGGTGACGGCACACTGATTACATTTGAGGAAGACAACACCATGGAACAACCCATCATCTCTGGCATCGCATTCAATCGCGACGAAGCCAAAGTCACCGTGCTCGGCGTGCCCGACCGACCAGGTATCGCCTACCAGATTCTCGGCCCGATCGCCGATGCCAATATCGATGTCGACATCATCATCCAGAATACCGGCGCTGACGGCACTACCGACTTCACCTTTACGGTTCACAAAAATGAGCTGAATAAGGCGCTGGATATCCTGAAAGACAAGGTCCAGGGACATATCGGCGCACGTGAGATCTCCGGCGACGACAAGATCGCCAAGGTCTCCATCGTCGGTGTCGGCATGCGCTCGCATGTTGGTGTTGCCAGCCAGATGTTCCGTACACTGGCTGAAGAAGGCATCAACATCCAGATGATCTCCACTTCGGAAATCAAAATTGCAGTTGTGATCGAAGAAAAATACATGGAACTTGCAGTCCGCGTTCTGCACAAAGCATTCGAACTGGAAGAAGCCTGAATCAAGGCCGATTTGGTTTGATTTTTAAGGCGTATTCAAGTATTGTTACGCCCTCGTGCGGAGAGCTGGCCGAGTGGTCGAAGGCACTTCCCTGCTAAGGAAGCATACGGGCTTAAACCTGTATCGAGGGTTCGAATCCCTCGCTCTCCGCCATGTTTCATTTCACGAGTTTGCCGTTTTAGCGTATAATGCGGCTCTCTTAAGCGCCCGTAGCTCAGCTGGATAGAGTACTTGGCTACGAACCAAGGGGTCAGGAGTTCGAATCTCTTCGGGCGCACCATATTTATCAAAGGGTTAGGCTTAACGGTCTAGCCCTTTTTTATTGTGCCAGATACTGTCGTCTTGAACGCGCCAAATAAAACAGGGATTACGCTCAAATATAATTGATATCCCAATACGGATCTGGCCCAAATCGCTCGAATAAGAAATCTACAAAAGCACGAATCTTTACTGGTAGATGCCTCGTAGGGAGATAGTATGCGTATACGTGTCGTTTGATTGGTATGTACTCTGACAGCACTGCCTTGAGCCGGCCTTCCTGAAGATCCTTGCCAATTAGAAACGTAGGTAGCAGTGCTATACCTAGCCCACCGAGGACTGCATGTGCCAAGGCATCGTCATCATTTATTCTCAATCTACCCGAGACTGGCACAGCAATCTCACCAGTTGGCCCGGTAAATCGCCACATGCCTTTATCACCAGAGTGGGTGTAATCAAGGCAGTTATGTAATGCAAGATCCTCCGGTCTGTAAGGGGTGCCAAATTTCTCGAAATAACCCGGCGTGGCGCAGAGCTTGCTGGCTGCAGGTGCTATCTTTCGCGCAACAATATTTTCCGGGGGAGACTCGCAAACTCTGATGACTACATCAAATCCATCCTCAATCATGTCTACCGACCGATCAATGATGGTCATATCGATCTTGATCTCAGGATAAAGACTCAGGAAGTCTGATAGTGCTGGGGCGATATGCATCGTTCCGAATGCCACTGAGGCCGCAACCCTGAGCGTTCCTGTAGGTTGGGTGTGCAAGCGGTCAACAACCTGTTTAGCCAAGTCCATTTCATCCTGAATTCGTCTGCAATGATCCGCATATGCCGCCCCAACCTCGGTCATGCTTAGATGGCGGGTACTCCGGTTCAACAAGCGTACCCCTAGCGCCTTTTCAAGATTTGCAACAGATTTGCTCACAGCCGACCTCGATAGCCCCAGTCTGCGCCCAGCAGCAGAAAAACTCCCGGTTTCCACCACGTGCGAAAAAACTATCAACTGATTTAAATCATGCATAGTCAGATTGTAGCGCCAATGGCAACAGTCTGATGAAAAAAGTACGGCTTATCTTGAGCAACCTTTTCTAAGATAGTGTTAAGTCTTTTTAAACATGTGTCTGGATTCCATAAATCTGAAAATTAACAAAGAAACCGGCCAGATTATGTTATCTGAATATTGAGTGCTGATTCCAAACCCAAACAGATGAGTAATTACTTCATAAAGCCTTTTAGCTACATAGCTCGCTAGATTAAAAAATCAGATCTCCCGCATTTAAAAAGCAAACCATTTAATTCTGGCTAATCCATTTGTAATCACCGGCACATCACGGAAACCTTTACATCCAATTTTTCGAACTGAAAGCTCAAATGAAATACAAAAGCCTCCCTGATTTTCTTGAATACGTAAAAAGACGCGACCCTTTCCAGCCAGAGTTCAATCAGGCTGTACAAGAAGTCATCGGAAGCCTTTGGAGCTTCATCAAAGCCAATCCCTATTACGCCGATTCAGGCGTGCTGGAAAGACTTGTCGAGCCAGAGCGTGTTATTCAGTTTCGCGTGTCCTGGGTTGATGACCATAATCAAACCCATACAAATCGCGCGTTCCGCATCCAGCATAGCTCGGCCATCGGCCCATACAAGGGGGGGATGCGATTTCATCCCTCTGTCAATCTTTCGATCCTCAAGTTTCTAGCCTTTGAACAGACTTTTAAGAATGCCCTAACCACCCTACCAATGGGAGGCGGCAAAGGCGGTGCAGACTTTGACCCTAAAGGGAAAAGCCGCAATGAAGTGATGCGTTTCTGTCAGGCGCTCATGATTGAATTACATCGCCATCTCGGTCCGGATACCGATGTGCCAGCCGGAGACATTGGCGTTGGCGCGCGCGAGGTAGGGTTCATGTCGGGCATGATGAAGAAGCTTTCTAATAACTCGGCTTGTGTTTTCACCGGTAAAGGATTGTCGTTTGGAGGCAGTCTTATCCGCCCTGAAGCCACCGGTTACGGTCTGGTTTACTTCGTTGAAAATATGCTGAAGCACCAAAACCTGAGCATGGAGGGAATGCGCGTTTCGGTATCCGGCTCGGGCAATGTATCTCAATATGCAATAGAAAAAGCGATAGAGCTTGGTGCGAAAGTAGTGACTGCATCCGATTCAAACGGAACAGTGATCGATGACGCAGGATTTACGCTGGAAAAACTGGCAGTACTTATGGAAATCAAGAACAGGAACTACGGCCGAATTGAGGATTATGCAAAACACTTGGGATTAAGATACGAAGCAGGCAAGAAACCCTGGGTGGTTCCGGTCGACATCGCCCTGCCCTGTGCAACACAGAATGAACTGGACGGCGATAACGCTCGCGAACTGGTAAAGAATGGCGTGAAATGCGTTGCTGAGGGTGCAAACATGCCATCCAACCTGGAGGCCGTAGAGGTCTTTCTATCATCCAGGATTATGTATGGCCCTGGAAAAGCAGCCAATGCCGGTGGCGTTGCTACCTCGGGGCTTGAAATGACCCAGAATGCCGAGCGTTTACCTTGGGAGCGTGAAGAGGTCGACGACAGGCTGAAGATCATCATGAACGATATTCATGAAAACTGCATGCATTACGGAGCAGGCGAAGGTAATTTCATTAATTATGTTGATGGCGCCAATATTGCCGGATTCGTCAAAGTGGCAGATGCGATGATGGCTCAAGGCGTTTTCTAGTAGCTTACTCATAATTCGCAACTGATTTTCGGCATGCGATGCAAGACCGGCGGAAGTCGATCATATTGAATCAAGCCGGTCTTCTACGCGCTTGATTCAATCAAGAAGGCAATAGTACCTGAAATTTCAGGAGTGTATTGACGATCGGATTCTGCATGAGAGCATCTGCTCTCCTGTTAAACCGATTCAGATTTTTGCTCTCGACCCAGCAGATTTTCAACGGCGACACGTGGCGATTGGCCGTGCGACAGGACTTGATTCACTTCACAGGTAATCGGCATTTCAACGCCTAGCAATGCGGCACGTTTAAACACCTCACTGGCTGTATGTACGCCTTCTGCCACGTGACCCAATTGTTGAAGGATTTCAGGCAGGGTCTGGCCACTAGCCAGTCTCAGCCCGACTTCACGATTACGTGAATATTCGCCGGTACAAGTCAGTATCAGATCACCAGCTCCGGTCAGCCCCATGAAGGTTTCCTTGTTGCCGCCCAGGGCGACGCCAAAGCGCGTCATTTCTGCCAGGCCGCGGGTAATCAAGGCCGCGCGGGCGTTACTACCGAAATTCATGCCATCACTGATACCGGCTGCAATCGCCATCACGTTCTTGATTGCACCGCCGACGGAAACGCCGATGACATCATGGCTGGTGTAAACACGAAGGTTGCCGCCATGAACCAAGGCACCGGCCTCGTTAGCCAACTGCTCATTACTCGAAGCGATGGTGACGGCGGTAGGTAAGCCGCGTGCGAGTTCGACGGCAAAGCTTGGGCCAGATAGCGCACCCCAGAGCTGATCATTGCCCAATTCTTCTTGTGCGACTTCATAGGGGAGTTTTGCCGTTGCTGGCTCAAGACCCTTGGAAGCCCAAACCAGGGGGGCCTTACAGCCGATGCGTTTGATTTCGCCAAGAAGATGGCGAAAACCGACACTGGGGACAACAGAGACGATCAGATCCGTATCGCTAAGTGCAATAGCCAGATCATGCTCAACTGTAAGATTTTTATTAAAAGGGAAATCGCCGAGATATTGGCTGTTGCAGCCGGCTTCGCGCATTTCGGCAGCGCGCTCCGCACTGCGCATCCAGAGGGCAACGTTGTGACGCTGGCTAAGTTGTATGGCAAGTGCCGTTCCCCATGCACCCGCGCCTAGAACGGCAATTTTTTTCAATGCAGACTCATTTCGCCATTTACTGTGCCGGCATATTGAGTGCAGGCTTCAAAACCCAATTACAGACCCCAGACGGCATTCGCCTGAACATAGCCGGTCAGGCCATCGCGATGCTTTACTTTGATCCAGCCGCCAGATGTCGCCTCTATGAGATCCAGCACCACGTCTTTATCCAACAGAGATACAACGTTAGAATTGCCGTCTGCAGCCTGGCGCATTTCCACTGGCCCCTGTACGACAATGACGGTGCGTTTGGGGCTTAGATTTTTGGATTCCACCCAGGTCAGCCCACCCTGATTGTCACGCACCTTCACCCAATCACCGAGGTTGACGATGATTTCGACCGGATAGCCTTGCCAGATAACGAAGAGCTTCTTGGCTTGTGCCGAAGGTGCATCAAACAGCACGGCCTTGGGTACGGAAATCGAACGGAAATCCAGTGCTGACGCCATACTTGGCATCAATACCAGTAGCAACCCCGATAAAAGTCTGGTGAAGGCTTTCACGTTTAGTGCGTGCTGGTACTCTCAGCGCCAGCTGTCTGCTGTTGTTTCTGTTGCAAGTAGAGCGCTTCAAAATTGATAGGGTTGAGCAATACAGGTGGAAAACCTGCACGGACCACCAAGTCGGAAACAGCTTCACGCGCATATGGGAAAAGAATGTTCGGGCAGGTCACTGCCAACAGGCCTTCCAGGTTCTCTTGGGGAATGTTGCGCGCCTGGAAAATACCCGCTTGCGACACTTCGACCAGGAATACTGTTTTATCTTCGATCTTGGATGTGACGGTAACGGTGATTGTCACGTCGAACAGTCCGTCTTCCAGCATCTTGGCTGAATTGCTCAGTTCGATGCCGACTTGCGGTGCTTCACGTTGAAGAAAAACTTCCGGGGCATTCGGCACTTCAAGGGACAAATCCTTGACATAGACTTTCTCAATACCGAAAACCGCTTCCTGCTGTTGTTCCTGTGTTGCTGCTTGGTTCTGTTCTTCTGCCATGACACTTCCTAAATGCGCACATTGGGTGCTGGGTTAAGCGACAAAAACTTATGCTGTTAATGGCCGCAAGAAAATTAATTCACTATTCTATCTTTTTATGACGAGCTTTTGAATCTACTGGCTTATTTAGCCAGCAAAGGGTCCAGGCCGCCAGCATGATCCAGGGCGCGCAATTCATCAAAACCGCCGATATGCTGCTCGTCGATATAGATCTGCGGCACCGTACGACGGCCGGTCTTTTCCATCATGGCCATACGTTGCTCCGGCTCCAGATCGACACGTATCTTATTGATGGCGACACCCTTGTTCGTCAACAAACGCTCGGCGTTCATGCAGAACGGGCATGAGGCACTGGTATACATCACAACATTAGCCACGATCAATCCTTCACAACAGGCAGCTTGGCCGCTATCCAGGCATTGAGGCCGCCTTTCAGATTATGCAGCTTGGTAAACTGGTTTTTACGCAGGATATCGCAGGCTTTTGTCGACCGGACCCCGGCCTGGCAATGCACCAGAACCGGCTTGTCCTTGAATTTATCCAATTCCTTGATGCGCTCGGCCAGCTTTGCCAGCGGGATATGCTTTGCATCAGTGATATGCCCGGCCGCAAACTCGGCATCATCCCGTACATCCAGGACGATAGCGTTATTGCGATTCATCAACAGTACCGCCTCGTTAGGGTCCAGATTGGCCACACCGCCCGAGCCGCGAGTCAGCATCGGCCATATCAGCATAATGCCTGAGCCAAGCGCCAAGCCGATTAACAGCACATTATTTGTAATAAACTCCACACCACACCTCTTTATTTAACAATCAGATTGGTCGACATTATCGACTATATTGGGCAAAAAGCGTTGAATTCAAGCGAAGGTTCACGGTCATTCTGTTCGTAGGAATATAATACAATCACTTTGTTACTTAAAAAATGCAAACCTGACACTTATGAATGTTACCCCTGTAATTCTTTTGATACTTGATGGCTTCGGCTATCGGGAAGAAATTGCCGACAACGCCATCGCCCAGGCGAAAAAGCCTAACTGGGACAAGTTATGGGCTGAACACCCGCATACGCTGATCAACGCCTCTGAGCATTATGTCGGCCTGCCGGACGGCCAGATGGGCAATTCCGAAGTCGGCCATCTCAACATAGGCGCAGGCCGTGTGGTGTATCAGGATTTCGAGCGTATCAATCAATCGATCAAATCTGGCGAGTTCTTCAACATCCCCAGCCTGGTCAACGCCATTGACCAGTTAAAAGCCACGGGCAAGGCACTGCACATATTTGGTTTGCTTTCGGATGGCGGGGTACATAGCCATGAGGACCATATTCATGCCATGGTCGAGATGGCTGTGCGCAGGGGCCTGGATAAAGTCTATGTCCATGCGTTCCTGGACGGCCGCGATACACCGCCTATCAGTGCGGCGCCTTATATCGAAAAACTGGAAGCCAAGCTTGCGGCATTGGGTGCGGGCAAGATAGCATCTATCTGCGGACGCTTCTATGCCATGGACCGCGACAAACGCTGGCCTCGTGTCGAATCGGCTTATGACCTGATTACCGAAGGAATTAGCGAGTATCGTGCAACAACGGCGCTCGAAGGCTTGCAAGCAGCTTATGCCCGTCAGGAGAACGATGAGTTCGTCAAGGCCACGGCGATTGCTGCATTGGGTGAAAACCCCGCGCATGTGGAAGACGGCGATGTCATCGTACAGATGAACTTCCGTTCCGACCGCGCTCGTCAATTGACACACGCCCTACTCGCCAAGGAGTTCGATGGCTTCCATCGCCGCCATGTGCGCAAACTGGCGGGTTACTTCACGCTGACCATGCACGACAAGAACGAAGCCGGTGTGGAGGCCATATTTCCGCCGTTTGAAGTCAGCAACACCTTTGGCGAATATGTTTCCAACCTGGGCCTTAATCAGCTACGCATTGCCGAAACTGAAAAGTATCCGCACGTCACCTTCTTTTTCAACGGTGGCGAAGAACTTGTTTTTGAAGGCGAAGACCGTATCCTTGTGCCATCACCGCAAGTGGCGACCTACGACTTGCAGCCGGAAATGAGCGCGCATGAAGTGACCGACAACCTGGTCGAAGCCATACTCGGCAGAAAATACCAGGCGATTATCTGCAATTACGCCAACTGCGATATGGTCGGCCATTCCGGCATCCTGAGCGCGGCCATCAAGGCGGTAGAAACCATCGATACCTGTATCGGCCGCGTCGTCGCTGCCATGCAGAGCATAGGCGGGGAAGTCATTATCACCGCCGATCACGGTAATGTGGAGATGATGCTGGATACGATCAACCATCAACCACACACACAGCACACAACCAATCTGGTGCCGCTGCTCTACATCGGCCGCAAAGCAAAGCTGGCCGAAACTGGTGCCTTGTCTGACATTGCGCCGACGCTGTTGAAGATGATGGGGATTCCCCAACCGGCGGAAATGACAGGCAAGCCTTTGGTAGAGTTTGTCGCTTAATTGAGCATGCAGGTATCAAGTATTCGAAAATCACCGGCAAATCGATATGCACAGATGCTGCTTCTTGTTCTGGCAGGTCTTTTTCTAAGCCAGCCGGTTTCGGCGAATACCAAGGCAGATAAATCCAAGGCTGAGCTGAATGCACTGCATAAGAAGATCGAGGCGCTCAACAAGGAACTGAATACTTCGAGAGAAGCCCATCGCGACGCTGCGGATGAACTGAAAGACAGCGAAAAAGCCATCAGCGAGGCAAATCGCAAGCTGCACGAATTGAACCAGCAGCAAAAAAAGAATCGCGAGGCGCTGGCAGCGCTGGAGAAACAGCAATCAGCCCTGGTCGACACACTGGAAATCCAGCAGCAACTGCTGGGCAAGCAGCTCTACCAGCAATATCTGCATGGCCAGCAGAACCACCTGCAAATCATATTGCAACAGGAAGACCCAAACGAAATCGCGCGCCAGTTGCATTATTTTTCTTATGTATCCAAAGCGCGTGCCAAGCTGATTGACGATATGCAGGACAATCTCAAGCAGATGACCGCTATCAATGAAAAAACCACGGAAGCACTGAAGGAAATCGAAGTCCTTAAAATCGCGCAGGAAGAAGAGCGCAAATCATTACAGGCGCAAAAATCCGAACGAAGCAAAGTACTGAAAAAGCTTTCGACCCAGATCGCCAATCAGCGAAATGAGATCAACAAACTCAAGCGTGACGAGAAACGTCTGTCGAGCCTGGTTGAGCGCCTGGCGAAAATCGCCAGGGAACAGGCAGCAGCAAAGCGCAAGCAAGCGCAAGCTGCACAAAAGAAATCAGCAGACCCAAAGGCAACTGCGCCAAAAACCATCGCCAGGAATCAAGCACTGCCCAGCAGCCAATATGACGGCAGCAACTTTGCTGCACTGAAAGGCAAACTCAATTTGCCTGTGCGCGGTGAAGTGACGAACCGTTATGGCGCAGCGCGGCAAGATACGGGTGTTTCCTGGAAAGGCTTGTTCATACGCGCCCCTGAAGGCGCTGAAGTGAAATCGGTCGCCAAGGGCAGCGTGGTCTTTGCCGATTGGCTGCGCGGTTTTGGCAACCTCATCATTATTGATCACGGCGACGGCTACATGAGCTTGTATGGCAACAATCAATCGCTGCTAAAAAACCTGGGAGATGACGTCAAGGGCGGCGATACGATTGCAGCAGTCGGCAATACCGGTGGCAATGAAAGCGCCGGTCTGTATTTTGAGTTACGCCGTCAGAGCAAAACTTTTGACCCTCTGGCCTGGAGCATCATCAGATAATTTTAAAAAAGTAATGACATGATAAAAATAAAGAATCTGTTTCTGGTTGTCTTGCTATCGGGGTTATTGGCGGCTTGCGGCAGTGAAAAGCAATACCCTGCGCTTCCTGACAATGCCACTGTGCTGATTCTCGGCGACAGCTTGAGCTACGGCACAGGTGCCGCCAAAGGCCAGGACTTTCCAAGTTTGCTTGCAGTTAATACCGGCTGGAACATCATCAATGCCGGCGTGCCGGGCGATACATCTTCCGGAGGGTTGGAACGCTTGCCCGACCTGCTGGATGAATATCAAGTTGATTTGTTGATTGTGGAACTTGGCGGTAATGATTTTCTCAGGCGTTTGCCGCAGGAAGAAACCATCAAAAACTTAAGAACCATACTGGCAGAAGCCAAGGCAAACGGTATTCAGGCCCTGCTGATTGCCATTCCGGAATATAGCCCATTCGGCGCAGCAGTTGGCAAACTTTCCGACCACAAACTTTATAAAATGCTGGCAAAAGAAACCGACACGCCTTTGGTAGAAGATATATTTTCTGATGTACTGGCCAAAAATGCGCTAAAAGCCGACCCGATACACCCGAATACCGAGGGCTATCGCATCGTCGAGGAAAACCTGCGCAAGGCGCTGACCAAAAAAGGCTTCTTTAACTGCGCATTATGTAACTGAGTGCTAAAGCCTTGCCCTTAATATATCGGCAACTTCATCATCTGTTAAGACTACAGGATTGGTTTTCATGCTGCTGCCACGACAATTCGCCACGACACGTGGAATGTCGGATTCCTGCATGCCGTAATGGCTGATTAGCGGCAGTTGCATGCGTTGCGTCCAATCTTCCAGCACCTGAACCAGAACATCCAGGCCATCCTGCTCGCTCAGCTTCATATTGCCAGCCAGAACCTTGCCCACATGAGCATAGCGCCATAATGCATGGCTATCCGGCAGCCGTGCTTGCAACACACGGATATTGACGCGGGTGCATTCCGCCACCAGCGTGCCGCAGACAACGCCATGCGGTATGGGGAAAAACGCGCCTAATGGTGCAGCCAGGCCATGCACAGAACCTAAGCCGACTTGTGCCAGTGTAATGCCTGAAATCAGCGCCCCATAAGCCATGTTGGCGCGGTGTTGCGCCACATCGCCTTCGTCCATATACCAGTCCACCAGACTATCGCACACAGCACGGATGCCTGACATGGCCAGTGCATCGGTCATCGGGTTGGCGCGTGTAGAAACGTAAGATTCCAGCAACTGGGTAAAGGCATCCATGCCGTTTGCCGCAATTAACGACTTGGGACAAGTTGCCAGCAACTCAGGATCAACCAGTGCATATTTCGGCACCAGTGTTTCATGGCGAAAGGACTTTTTGAATCCATCGTCACCTTGTTTGGAAAGCACTGCATTTTTCGTGGCTTCAGACCCTGTACCTGCCGTGGTCGGCACTGCGATAAACGGCACTTCCGGTCCTTGATACGGCAACTCCGGCCCAACGCCTTCGAGATAATCCATGACGCTATTCGGCACACGCAGCAAACCGGCGACGGCTTTGGCCGCATCCAGCACACTACCGCCACCGATGCCGACGACCACATCAACTTTCTCGTTGCGATAACGATTGGACAATTCATCAGCCAGCATGGGCGATGGTTCACCATCGACAACAGCATGAATGTAGCTCAGGCCTTTTGCTTTCAAGGCAGCTTGCAGCAATGGCCAATGCGGAGTCTGTGTATAGGATCTGGCGCCGGTCAGAATAAGTACACGGCGCCCAAACTCGGCTGCCAGTGTTGGCAATTGGCTTGAAGTACCGTCGCCAAAAATAATCTTGGGAATGCCGGAAATATTAAATGCAGGAATCTGCATGGAACCGCCTACTCGCCAATAAGATGAAGCAACACGCGGCGTGTATGCGACATCGCACGATGTTCGTAAAGAAAAATCCCCTGCCACTGCCCAAGCGCAATACGGCCATCGAGCAGCGGAATTGATAAACTGGTCTGCGTCAATGCAGCACGCACATGCGCAGGCATATCATCCGGGCCTTCCGCCGTGTGGATAAACAAGGGATCGCCCTCAGGCACCAAGCGCGCGAAAAACGCTTCCATATCCACCAGCACATCGCTGTCGTAATTCTCATTGATAAGCAGGCTGGCGGAAGTATGCTGGATATACAGAGTCAGCACGCCGGTCTGCATGCTGGCTCCGGCGGCCCATTCCTTCACCTGCGGCGTAATGTCGTACAGCCGCTGGCCGCGGGTGGATACGCTGATCTGGCTTGTGGTTTGACGCATAGACTGATTCCTTGACGTTTGCGTCATTATAACGCGCCGTTGCAGGCATAAAAAAATGGGCGCCCAAGCGCCCGTTTCTGCAAAAATCAGTAAGCACTTACCGCTATTTATTACTCCGCTGTGCCTTTTCAATTGCCGTCAACACCAATGCAGAACGGTACTCATCAATAAAACTCGCCATATCGATTTTCATGATATCCACCAATTCAATAAACTCAGGAAAATCAAGCCGCCGTTCCCCGCGCTCATACTTCGAAATATAGCTCTGCGGTTTTCCAAGCTTTTCTGCAATCTGCACTTGAGTAAGACCGGATGCAACCCTTGCTTTGACAAGCAAATTTCTAAAAATCAGGTAACTGTCATTGTGTAGAGAACTGGGCATGTGCCCAGACTAATAACCTATTGCAGGATATCCCAAAATGGGTTATTTTTTAAGTGTATCTATTTACACTTAACGCGGAAAAAAAGAATGAAAATCCCAAAACGTCTTGCCTTATTTGCTTTGCTGTCTACATTTCTGTTTGGCTGTGCAACGCAAAATACTCCCCGTCAGCCTAACGAACAAGAAAAGGCCATAAAGGAGTTAGTAGGATATGAGCATACTATTTCAGAATCGTTAAAGGTGTTTCAAACCGAGCCCGAAAGGAGTTGCTCATCCAGCACCCTTGTGAATGCAAAAGCTGCCCTCCAAAACATGAATCTCCTTTCCCATCTATGGTACTTGAAGTGGTCAAACGCTAAATCCACTCCAGACCAATACTTGAATGAGCGGGTATTGAATGTAATAACGCCTGCAACTATCGAAATGAACTTCCTTGTGGCCGACACTTTACTCAGCAATAACTGCCTTGAAAGTGCGGACGAAATCTATCGGGCCATTATCAGCCGATTCACCGGGGGGCGCTACGCATCCATTCGCGAGCGGGCGAAAATTGGAGTTGACGATGTTCGCAGCCAGCAGAGTAAGCGGTAAAGCAGTTAGCTCACTAAAACACACTTACCCACCCCACCGTCACCAAAGAAAACCCATCCGTGGTTTCCGTTATGCCTAATCTAATAAGGAAAAGACAATGAGCTTGAGTATGCATTTCTTAATTTTGTATCCACAGGATGAGCTGGACGCTATCGAGCGAGTTCTTGCGAATACAGTCAATAACAATTCTTCGTTAAGGGAAAGTGTTGTGCAATCAAATGGTTGATACTATATTTTTAGTTGTTTCTGCTGGCATAGGGGCATTTGGTGGTGCATATCTGAAAACAAAGGGGCAGCATCTGGCAACACAAGAAAATTTCGACAACATCCGAGATCAGCTTCGCAAAACAACTCTCGATGCTGAGGAAATAAAGCTCACGTTAGCAAGCAAAGGTTGGCTTAATCAGCAACATTGGAATATCCAGGAACAGCATTACGTAAACTTGTTAACACATCTAACAAGATTTAAGCTTTCATTGCAGGATCGTAACGACTACTACGACGAGCCTGGATCACAATTTGATGAAACTCGTGCACATAGCGAACATTTTCAGCAGCTTGCAAAAATTGGCAGTGACTCCTATCAGGCAATCCGAGAGCTTATTGGCCCAGCCTCCATATTTCTTTCTAGCGAAAGCATGGAAGCATTAAACGAACTAACTCATAGTCATTGGGGTGTTGCTGAATATAGCGCGTGTACAGCTGACTACGTATCAAAAACTTTAACACTTGTCGAAAAAGCTCAATCGACTATTGTTGCACAAGCTAAAAAAGAACTGACACAATCATAGCCAAATAAATTACCCCCAATAAATATGGCTAGCAGGGCGGACTCGCGAAGCAGTCCGCCGAATGAAATATCCCAACATACGACGTACCATAAACGGGTACGCCTTACGCAGGCTAATCGCAGAAGTGACAGGCATTGGTTTGATTCAAGCAACAAATCGGAAGGTCGATTGGGCTTCACAAAATCTTGTTGATAACAAAGGAATAGTAATGACCGAAACCATAAGAACTATAGCGGTATATGACGAATTTGCAGAATATTATTCAGCTGAGAAAGAAATTCATTTAGCTAAAAAACAAATTCTTGGCAATGGTACAGCGCTAGTAGGCTTCCTCTTATGCTTTACTGGCATTGGCATAATCATCGGTATACCAATGATCATATGGGCTAGTATGAACCTATCGGCTAATAAATCATCGACTGCTATCGGAAAGGGATGCTGGAAAGGAGATTGCCCCGTTTGTAAAGCACATGTCTTATTAAATTTATCTAAAAATATCAATGAATACGATTTCAAATGTCCCACATGTAATATCAGTATAAAACTGTATTCAGGTGAATATTTACATACTCCATCAGTATAGTTTAGATTGAAGCTTCAAAATTGACATAAAAAAACAGGATTATAACGCGCCAGGAGCTAGATCAGCTTTTGCCCAGTATGGGCGATGGCGCCGTAATATTGATGTTGTAGGGATGCTTCTTACGTTGATATAGCGCCATCACACGCTGTACGTATTGTCTGGTCTCTGCATAAGGCGGTACGCCCCTGTGGCGGTTCACTGCCCCTTCGCCCGCGTTGTAAGCAGCGACAGCAAGAGTTACGTCGCCTTCAAAATAGGCTAATAGCCAGCGCATGTAAGACAGCCCGCCCTTAATGTTTTGCGTGGCATTGTAAGCATTTTTCACATTGAAACGCTCGGCAGTATCGGGGATCAACTGCATCAATCCCATAGCGGATTTATGTGAAGTGGCTTTCAACTCGAAGTCAGACTCGACCGCCATGATGGAAAGTATCAGCTTGGGATCGACTTCGTACCAGCCGGACAAGGTGTTGACTAGGGTCACCAGCCAGCGCTTCTTCTCAGGCAAACCACGCAATCGATTCTCAATACTGGCATCCAGTGCAGCAACCAGATCAGGACCTTTTTCCGGACGCACATCGGCCAATACGCAGGCAGGCAACTCTGCTGTTCTTAAAGCAATCGTTTCCAACATGTTTTGAGCTTCCAGATGCCCCTGCGAAGCAGCCACAGAAAACAGGGAAGCGGCTAAAGGCCGGCTTTCAGGCACGCCCTTGCCGAATGCATACATCATGCCCAAACGATATTGCGCCTCGGTGCTACCAAGGCGCGAAGCCTCGCAATAAGCATCAGCCGCCTGCCATTCCGCATCCAGCTCAGTGGACTCCTGCTCCAACTGCAAGGCACGAGACATGAGCGGAGCAATTGCCGGCGGTTCATTGCGATAGATTTCTGCCCAGGCTGAGTGGCAGATGATGGCGCCGGCCAAAACAAAGGCGCTTCTCAAAAGATTCTGCTGACGACCCGGAATCAATACCATCCAGTTCACAGAGGCCTCATCCAATAAAAATGATTTCAATACAATGGATTACTCGACATCCGGATTGTTCTAATCCGTGCATACGATTATGATACCCATCATATGAAAAAATAAAGAAAAATCATGCTATTGCGTTATTTTCACCGCGGCAAGGAACCCACTCACCTGACCCTGTTACGTGACGTGCCGCTATTTGCCGATCTCAGTACACACGAACTGCACACACTCGACGATCTGCTACATCAACGTGACTACGTTCAGAACGAAATCATTTTCGACCAGGATGAAGAAGGCCAGGCCATCTACTTCGTGTTGTCAGGCAAAGTCATCATTACACAGCAAGGCAACAGCGAAGCTCTGGCAGAGATCAGTCCCGGTCAATTCTTTGGTGAGCGCGCATTGCTCGAAAACATGCCGCGCATCGCACAGGCCCGTGCTTCAGAAGACTGCGTGCTCGCGGTGTTATTCAGGGCGGATTTCCTGTGGTTATTACACACGCACCCTGCAATTGCCAGGAAAATCTCCGCGCACTGCAGCCTGCGCGATGCCACCCGAAAGATAGAAGCCTCGCAACACACCGGCCCTGGTATTTCCAATTTAAAGGATGTACCCGGCCCCATCACCTGGATAGGCATCCTGACTGTCACCTGCCTCATGCTGTTTGTTTTCAAGAAGATACTATGGCTGGTTGTACCGTTCCTGCTGGCCCTGATCCTTTATTACATGCTGCTGCCACTGGCCAAGAAGATGATACTTTCAGGCTTTAGCAGCACTTTTGCGGCGATCAGTCTGAGTGGCTTATTTCTATTGGGAATGACGCTGGCAATCCTGTCTTTTTACCCGCTGGCAATCGCCAATGCAGATGAATGGCAGGCAGCCCTCGCTCATTATCTGGCCGGTGGCGCAGCCTTGCTTGAAAGTCTGTTGCAGACGTTCAGAGGCCAATTCAGTTTTCTGCAGAATGCAAGATTCGATGATGACATTTACATGCAGTTCAGGGATTTTTCCATGCACTTCTCGGATAAATACCTGGGCGAATTCATGCTGAGCCTGGCAGCCTGGTTGCCCTCATTATTACTGACGCCGCTCATTACATTTTTCCTGCTTAAAGATAATGCCCATTTGCGTAAGATGATCGGTGGCGCAGTACCCAATGCATTTTTCGAGAAGACGCTCTACCTGATGCATGCTGTCGACCGCACGGCACGCATCTACTTCGTGGGATTAATGAAAATCACTGTGCTGGACACCATCATCATGGCGTTCGGCCTCTGGCTGCTGGGCCTGACTTCTCCGATATTGCTGGGATTGATGGTCGCCGTGCTGAACTGGATTCCCTATCTGGGTCCGATACTCGGTTTCGCCATCGTCATGATGGTGGTTGCCACGGACTTTCCCGGTAACCTGCCGCTGGTTTACAGCATCATCGGCCTGTTCATCACGCTACGCGCACTGGACGATTTGATATTCCTGCCGCTGATTGTCGGCAAGAGCCTGCACATCCACCCATTGCTCACACTGATGATGTTCCTGGTCGGCGAAGCCATCGCCGGTGTCGCCGGACTGATGCTGGTGATTCCGATCCTCGGCGTGGTGATGGTCCTGGGTGAAACACTGGAAATCATACTGACGGACATGCGATTGCAGGCAAGGCACATCTATTCGAGGAATATGCGCTGGATCGCGGCGAATCGCGACCTCAAGCAAAAGGATCTAAGCTGACAATCCAGCCTTGATCACCAGCCGAATCCGTAACCGAACCGGCTGCCTCTATAGCCGCGACCATAAAAGCCATGCCCGTAGAACGGACTATAGCGCCAGTATGGTGAGTAGCCGTAGCCGAAATACGGATGGTAGAAGGAGTCTGACCGCAACTGATACTCACGCTTCAGCCGTTGTTTTTCCTTCTCGTTTTCCAGTTCGCGCTTGTTGATCTCTTCTGCCATGCCGTCACGCAGAAACTGCTCACGACTCTCGTGAATATAATCAAGCACTTTGGCATCGACACCTTGCGTGGACAAAACAACCACTTGTGAAGGTGAAAGATCGTATTGCGAGTTAGTCTCTTTGATTTTCGCAATAATCTCGTCAGCCGACGTGCCTTGTTTCGAGAGTGCGACGATCTCATCAAGACTAAGTAGCGCGACTGGCGGCGGCATCAGCTGTGCCAGTTCCTCAGCAGAAATACGTTCTATTTGCGGTTCCTGGTACTGCGTGGTTGCACATCCGGAAACCAGCACCACCAAGCTCAGTAACCCTAACGTCAGACTGCGCATTCTGTGCTCCTTTATCTCATGTCTTGCTGAACAGCATTCTGCCGCCCTTGTAATCAACTCTGACCGTATCCTTGGCAACAAAATTCCCGTTGAGGATTTCTTTTGCCAACGGATTCTCGATCTCGGACTGGATTGCGCGCTTCAACGGCCGTGCGCCATAGACCGGATCGAACCCGGCATTGGCGATTTCAGCTAGCGCGGCCTCACTCACATCCAGCTGCATCTCCATTTTGGCAAGGCGATCTGCCAGATTCTGCAATTGGATACTGGCAATGGATTTCACATGCGCTTCACCCAATGCATGGAATACGACAACTTCGTCGATCCGGTTGACAAACTCGGGACGGAAGTGCGTTTTCACTTCACCCATCACCGCAAGTTTGACGACCTGGTAATCATCCTCCGCCATGCTCTGGATCATCTGCGAACCGAGATTGGAAGTCATGATGATGACGGTATTCTTGAAATCCACGGTACGGCCCTGGCCATCGGTCAGGCGCCCATCGTCCAGCACTTGCAGCAGCACATTGAACACATCGGGATGCGCTTTTTCCACTTCATCCAGCAGGATGACGCTGTAGGGTTTGCGGCGCACTGCTTCTGTCAGGTAGCCGCCCTCTTCATAGCCCACGTATCCGGGCGGAGCTCCGATCAGGCGCGCGACCGAATGCTTCTCCATGAATTCACTCATGTCGATGCGGATCAGGTGATCCTCGGAATCGAAAAGGAAATTGGCCAGCGATTTGCACAACTCGGTCTTGCCGACACCAGTCGGACCAAGGAACAGGAAGGACCCGTAAGGCCGGTTAGGATCGGAAAGGCCGGAACGCGAACGACGAATCGCATCCGAGACCAGGCGCACAGCCTCGTCCTGCCCGATGACACGCTCATGCAGTTTGTCTTCCATCGTCAGCAGTTTGTCGCGTTCGCCCTGCATCATCTTGGAGACAGGAATACCTGTCGCGCGCGAAACGACTTCAGCAATCTCTTCCGCCCCGACTTCCGTGCGCAGCATCTTGTGCTTCACCTGCTCGACATTGGCTGTTGTGTCAGCCTGCTTCAATTGCGCTTCAAGCTGCGGCAACTTGCCGTATTGCAGCTCGGAAACCTTCTGCCAATCGCCTTTGCGTGTGGCTTCTTCCATCTGCAATTTGAGCTTTTCGATGGCCTCCTTGATGTGCTGGCTGCCTTGAACCTGGGCTTTTTCCGATTTCCAGATTTCATCGAGGTCGGCATATTCCTTTTCCAGCCGCGCGATTTCCTCTTCAATCAAGGCAAAGCGTTTTTGTGAACCTTCATCCTTCTCTTTCTTCACGGCCTCACGTTCGATCTTGAGTTGGATCAGGCGACGGTCGAGCTTATCCATCACTTCAGGCTTGGAGTCGATTTCCATCTTGATGCGCGATGCGGCCTCATCTATCAGGTCGATGGCCTTGTCCGGCAGGAAGCGGTCGGTGATGTAGCGATGTGAGAGTTCGGCAGCCGCAACAATCGCCGGGTCGGTGATCTCGACGCCATGGTGCAGTTCGTACCTTTCCTGCAAACCGCGCAGGATGGCGATGGTAGCCTCGACAGTCGGCTCGTCCACCAGTACTTTCTGGAAACGGCGTTCCAGCGCGGCATCCTTCTCGATGTATTTGCGGTATTCATCCAGCGTGGTCGCGCCTACACAATGCAGTTCGCCGCGTGCCAGGGCAGGCTTGAGCATATTACCGGCATCCATCGCACCTTCAGCTTTACCGGCACCGACCATGGTATGGATTTCATCGATAAAGACGATGGTCTGGCCTTCGTCCTGCGCCAGCTCTTTCAGCACGGATTTCAGACGTTCTTCAAATTCGCCGCGATATTTGGCTCCGGCCAGCAAGGACGCCATATCCAATGACAGTACACGCTTGTTCTTCAGGCTGTCAGGCACTTCGCCATTGACGATACGCTGCGCCAGGCCTTCGACGATCGCAGTCTTGCCGACGCCGGGTTCACCGATCAATACGGGATTGTTCTTGGTACGCCGTTGCAAGACCTGGATCGCGCGACGGATTTCGTCGTCGCGGCCGATCACCGGGTCGAGCTTGCCCATACGTGCGCGTTCTGTAAGATCCAGCGTGTATTTCTTGAGCGATTCGCGATTGCCCTCCGCCTCGGAACTATCCACCTGCTCACCTCCACGCACCGCATTGATGGCTTTTTCCAGTGCCGCCTTGTTCAGGCCGTGCTGCTTGAGCAGCTTACCGGTCTCGCCTTTATCATCGGCAAGCGCCAGCAGGAACATCTCGCTGGCGATATAGGTATCGCCGCGCTGTTGTGCGTTTTTGTCGGTCAGGTTCAGCAGGTTATTGAGGTCGCGGGAAATGGCGACTTCCCCTGCATTATTGTCGAGCTTGGGCAGGTTCTTGATGGATTGCTGCAGTGCAGCACGCAACGGTAACAGGTTCGCTCCAGCGTGACCCAGCAGGGAGGATGTGCTGCCGTCTTCCTGTTGCAGCAAGGCCTGCAGCAAATGTTGCGGTTCAATACTTGGATTGTCATTGCCGACTGCGATGCTCTGCGCATCGGCAATGGCCTGCTGGAACTTGGTTGTCAGTTTGTCGAAGCGCATGATGCCCCCTTTATCAATAGTTTGTTGCTACATACGTGAGGCATGGTGCTCATTTTTCAAGTAGTAAAAACCTCTGGGGGCGCGACTTTTTACCATGTTATACTTTTTGCGGTTAGATTGACGAAACCTGAACACCCAATAATTAAAAACGAAAACCTGCATCTCCCCCTATACATGCTTACCTCACTCACAACGCACCATGATTGCAACGCCCCATGATTGAGAACCCGTCTTACGCACTGCTGTTACCCCTGGCGCTGATCACTGCGTTCGCCAGCGCTTTGCTTCCATTGATGACAGAACGCCATGGACGCAAAGCCACCGCCCTGGTTTCAGGAACCGCCATGGGAATAGTGCTGGCTTTGTTGGTCCCGCTTTTCTCCATCGCAATCAACGGACAGGCGACCATCGTACAGTTCGACTGGTTGTCGGTCTACGGACTCAATCTCTCGTTCCGGCTCGACGGCCTGGGGATGCTGTTCTCCATCCTGATTCTCGGCATCGGCATGCTTGTCGTGCTCTATGCGTACTACTACCTGCCGCATTACGACAAGCTCGGACGGTTCTACGCGCTGCTATTGCTGTTCATGTCAGCCATGCTGGGCATCGTGCTTTCGGAGAACCTGCTGCTGATGGTGGTGTTCTGGGAAATCACCAGCCTGTCATCATTCATGCTCATTGCCTATAAATCGGATTCGCCGGAGTCGCGCGTCGCGGCACGCATGGCATTAGCCGTCACTGGCGGCGGTGGATTGGCCCTGTTGGCAGGGATCATTCTGTTAGGGCAAGTCGCAGGCAGCTACGAATTATCGCAGGTCATTTTAGCGGCTGACCAGATCAAGGCTGATGCACGATACCCCGTCATACTGACTCTGGTATTGCTTGGCGCATTCACCAAATCCGCCCAGTTTCCTTTCCATTTCTGGCTGCCCAATGCAATGGCGGCACCGACACCGGTTTCGGTTTATCTGCATTCGGCCACCATGGTTAAGGCCGGAGTCTTCCTGCTCGCACGTTTTTATCCTATCCTTTCCGGCACGGATGCCTGGCTGTTCAGTGTCAGTGCCGTCGGCGGCATCACGTTGATCTATGGCGCATACCTCGCCATGTACCGTAATGATTTCAAAAGCCTGCTGGCATATTCCACCGTCAGCCACCTGGGACTGATCACATTGTTATTCGGCCTCAGCACACCGATGTCGGTGGTCGCCGGCGTGTTCCATATCATCAACCACGCTATTTTCAAGGCTTCGCTGTTCATGGCGGCAGGCATCATCGACCATGAGTGCGGCACGCGGGATATGCGCCGGGTCAACGGCCTGTTCAAGTTCATGCCGATTACAGCCACTTTTGCCATCGTGGCCGCAGGCTCCATGGCGGGTGTGCCTTTGCTCAATGGCTTCCTCAGCAAGGAAATGTTCTTTACCGAATCCATCCTGATCTCCAATCTCGGCACATCCATGATCTTGCCTGTCTTTGCAACGATTGCCGGCATTCTGGCAGTGGGTTACTCCGCACGCTTCATCCATGACGTGTTCTTTAACGGTCCGCCGACCAACCTGCCACGAAGACCACAGGAGCCGCCTCGTTGGATGCGGGTTCCCGTAGAGGTTTTAGTGGTACTTTGCCTCATCGTCGGCATTTTTCCCGCATGGTCTGTAGGATCACTGCTCGCGTCTGCTGCAGGTGCGACCTTGCAGGCACCGCTACCTGCATATGACCTGAAAGTGTGGCATGGCTTCAACCTTGCATTTATGATGAGCCTGGTTGCGCTGGTTGGAGGTATTGGCCTCTATTCGATGCGCACCACCCTGTATCGCTGGTACAGGCTTCTGCCAACCATCAACAGCCTCAAAACCTTTCAGCACTTCCAGCGCAACATGACCAGATTTTCAGAAAAGCTCGTCGCGCTGGTCGATAACGGTTCACTGCAACGCTATATCGCCTTATTGTGTGCATTCGTGCTGATCTACGGCGGCTGGGCCTATATAAGCGGTGGCGGCTCTCTGCGATCCGGCTCCGGCTTGCCGGTTGATGTCGCCGGCATCATTGCCCTGGCTGCCCTGGTAATAGGCACTGTGGGTGCAACGGCATTGCATCGCCAGCGCTTACTGGCGGTGATACTGTCAGGCATCGTCGGCCTTGTCGTCACGCTGACTTTCATACGATTTTCCGCGCCAGATCTGGCATTGACCCAGATTTCTGTCGAAGTCGCCACTATCGTCCTGATGCTGCTGGCGCTTTACTATATGCCGCAAACCACACCGAAGGAGTCTTCGGGCCTGCGGATTACAAGGGACATCGTACTGGCGCTGGGTATCGGCCTCGGCATGACCTTCGCCACCTACGCCCTGCTCACCAGCCCTTTCAATACGATCTCCGATTTTTATATCCAGCAGGCGGTTCCAGGCGGGGGCGGCAACAATATCGTCAACGTCATCCTGGTCGATTTCCGCGGCTTCGATACGATGGGAGAGATTGCCGTGCTGGCAATGGCGGCCCTGGGTGTCTATGCATTGCTGGACCAGCTGCGCCTGTCGCCGCCGGCATGCGATGCCAAAGGACATAAATGGTCGGAGGAGCTGCACCCCTTGTTCCTGAAGATGCTAATGCGCCCATTGCTGCCGCTGGCCTTGACTGTTGCTGTCTACATTTTCCTGCGTGGACATAATCTGCCGGGCGGCGGTTTTGTCGCAGGCCTGGTCACCGGTGTCGCCCTCATCCTGCAATCGCTCGCCAGAGGTTTCTCGTTCGCAGAGGACAGGCTACCAAGGAATTATCCGCCATTCCTTGGCCTGGGGCTGGCTTTTGCATCAGGCATCGGCCTCATCAGCTGGTTCTTCTCGCGTCCATTCCTCACCAGTGCGCACGGGCATGTTCACATTCCTCTGCTTGGTGATATCGAATTAGGCTCCGTCCTGATCTTCGACCTCGGTGTCTATCTGGTCGTCGTTGCCACGGTGCTGCTGATTCTGACCGAACTGGCGCGCCTCTCTGCTCAAAGAAAGGCCGCCTGATGGAAGCAATGCTGGCAATCGCTATTGGCGTACTCTCAAGCTGCGGTATCTACCTGATACTGCGCGCACGTACATTCCCGGTCATCATCGGTTTGACCCTGCTCTCCTACGGCGTCAATCTTTTTCTTTTTGTCAGCGGCCGACTCGTCGTCAATGCCCCACCCATCATCGATGCCGGTGCCACTCAGTATACCGACCCCATTCCACAGGCACTGGTATTGACGGCCATCGTCATCGGTTTCGGCATGACAGCCTATATCGTCGCACTGGCATTACGCGGCCTGTCGGAATCCGGCAGCGATCACGTTGACATGCCCGATCACCAACCGCTTCCCGAAGAAAAACAACCATGAACCACAGCCCTATCCTGCCGATACTGATACCGTTTATCGCAAGCTTGCTGCTGCTGATATTCGGCGGCCGCAAACCGGCTGTGCAACGCGGCATCAGCGCAGTTTCCGTTCTGGTTCTGCTTGCCGCTGCCGTCAATCTTGTCCTGCTGACAGATAGCCAGGCGCCTTTATCCTACGCATTGGGCGACTGGCCGGCCCCGTTCGGCATCGTACTGGTTGCCGACAGACTGGCCGCCATGGGCGTGATGGTCACCGCTATCCTGGCTGCGGCCTCCCTGCTTTACGCAAGTGCCGGCTTCGATCAGAAAGGCGCTTATTTCCATGCCATATTCCAGATGCAACTGGTCGGCATCAACGGCGCATTCCTGACCGGCGATGTATTCAACCTGTTCGTGTTTTTCGAAGTCATGCTGCTCGCCTCCTACATCCTGCTGGCACATGGCGAAGGCCTGAACAAACTGCGCGCAAACTTTGCCTACGTGACGCTCAACCTGGCTGGGTCGGCCGTCTTTCTGATTGCACTGGGCATGATCTATGGCACATTGGGTACGCTCAATCTGGCGGATATCGCCCTGCAACTTCAATCGGTACCAGCATCAGAGGCCTCTCTGGTCAGACTGGCATTTGCATTGCTCATCAGTGTATTCCTGTTGAAGGCAGCCGTATTGCCGCTGTCATTCTGGTTACCCCAAGCCTATGCAGCAGCCGGTGTGCCGGTAGCTGCTCTATTTGCCATCATGACAAAAGTAGGCATCGTTGCCATCCTGCGTCTGCAGGTGATCGCACTTGCACCAGCCGAAGCCACGCACGATCTGCTCGGTAACTGGCTGGTGATTGCCGCATTGGCAACCATTGTATTTTCAGCATTCGGCATACTCGCCTCAAAGACATTGCAGGCACTGATCGCCTGGCTGGTGCTGGGTTCAGCCGGCGTCCTGCTACTTGTCCCGTCATTGGCCGATAGCGCCATTACGGCGGCGGCACTTTATTACCTGATCCAGTCCGCTATCGTCGGCGCTGCGTTTTTCATGCTGGCAGGTTTGATCGGCACGGCTCGTGGCGCGGCGGAAGACAAGCTGATTGCAGCAGGCAGGCTTTCCAATACCGGATTGGGGCTCGCATTCCTGCTACTGGCAGCAACCGCTGCCGGCTTGCCGCCTTTTTCCGGCTTCATCGGCAAGCTCATGTTGCTCTCAACGATGAGCGAGACCGCGCAGGCAAGCGCAATATGGGCTGTCATCCTGCTCTCCGGCCTGGTCACTGTCATCGGCCTGGCCAAGGCTGGCAACCGTCTGTTCTGGGAAACGCCTGGTGAGGATAAAATCGAATTGCACCAACCATTGGCCAAGGCAAGCCCCTGCCAGAATACGGCCACCTTTGGATTGATCGCCACCTCGGTTCTGCTACTGGTCTTTGCACAACCGATCTCCGACTTTACCCAGCGCGCCGCGATACAATTGCACCAGCCTGAACACTATATCCAGGCTGTCATTGCAGATCCCGAAGCCATCGAGAGGTCGCAAAAACCATGAAACTGTTTCCGCACCCAGCCCTGTCCATCGCCATATTCATTCTGTGGATGGCATTGAATAATGCATCGTCGCTCGCGCAAGCCGCGATGGGCGCGATATTGGCAACGGGCTTGCCCATCCTCACCCATCGCTTCTGGCCGGAGCCGCCGCCGCACGCAAAAATCAGCGTAGCAGTCGGCTTGTTCTTCGTATTGTTATGGGACATTCTGGTAGCAAGCCTTGAGGTCGCAAAACTGGTACTCGGCCCGATGAAGCGTATCAAACCGGCATTCGTCGATATCCCGCTTGATATACAGGATCCGTTCGTCGGTACGCTACTGGCCAGTATTGTTTCGCTAACGCCTGGCACCGTCTCGATCGACATCGACCAATCGCGCTGGGTATTAAAGCTGCATGTACTGGATGTCGATGACAAGGAAGCCCTTATCCATTCGATCAAGACACGCTATGAAAAACCATTGAAGGAGATATTTTCATGCTGAACACCGTGATACAAATCGCCTATGCCATGATCGGGCTGGCAATGGTATTGAGCCTGTATCGCATGCTGCGCGGGCCTAGCGCTCCCGACCGCATCCTCGGGCTCGATACGCTGTATATCAACACCATCGCCCTGTTGGTATTGCTCGGCATCAACACCAGCAATCCGGCTTACTTTGAATCAGCCTTGCTCATTGCCATCATGGGTTTTGTCGGCACTGTAGCGCTATGCAAATATCTGTTACGCGGGAATATCATCGAATGAGTATCTGGGCAGAATATCTGATTGCCATTCTGATTCTGGTCGGGGCCAGTTTCACCTTGCTGGGCTCGATCAGCCTGGCCCGCATGCCGGATTTCTTCATGCGCCTGCACGGCCCGACCAAAGTGACCTCATTAGGAGTGGGTTCGATGGCCGTTGCCTCTGCCATCTACTTCAGCGTCAGCACGCCGGACATCAGCTTGCATGAACTGGCCGTGAGTATTTTCCTTTTCATCACGGCACCGCTTAGCGCACATCTGCTGGCAAAAGTAGCGCTGCATATCGCAGACGAGCCGGATAGCGATAAGGAAGAATAACCGCTATCTGACGGCCGGCAGTTTACCCAGCCACTGCTCAAGCCATGCCCCATCCGGTTTTCCGCTGATGGCCCTGACCTGATGCTGCGCATCGTAAAAATAGGTGCGCGGCAGCTCTCCGTACCACTTCCTGTCGATGTTATAGCGCAGGCGTTCTGTATCCGATTCTGCGAATTGCCACCTCTTGTGCGGCGGTAGATCTATCTTGTTCAGCACCTTGCTGGCACTGGCCGCCATCTCCTGGCTATCGGTAGAAACCGTCACCAGCGTGATTTCAGGATTCTGCCTGACGATATCACCCAGCAGCTTGAGATCATCGGCGCAGTAAGCGCAATCCACAGACCAGAATGTAAGTATCAGCGGTTTGCCGCCATGCGACTTTTCGATCGCCGCACGGCTATCTGACTTGAATGGCAGAAAATCAGCAGCCGAAGCCAGCGACGCTGTCAGCAGCGCAATCACGCCCACCAGTTTTGCCAGGCGGCTCATGGCTGCAGCTTCCTGATGACCAGCCCATCTTTCGCCGTGTTCCATCCCAGGTAAACCTCACCCTTCGTACTCAATAACTGAGGATGGTCAGACTTACCGGATGTTTCAGCAACAGTGATTGCATCACCCCAGTTTCTCCCGCCATCGTCCGAGGTCGCCATTTTGATAATGCTGGACGTATCCGTCAGTTCCTTCCATACCAGCCACACCTGCTCACCCTGACTCATCAGTGCGGGATGCCCAGCCTGCTGATCCGCGTTTCCGAATCGCTTGGCAGGCGATGATACCCATGCCTCGCCATCCATGCGCGCATAGAACAGGCCGGCCTTCTCCCCGCCATCAAACCAGGCCATGTGCCAGCCCCAATCCCCACCTCGCGCAATGGCTGGGCCATGATGCGGGCAGGCATCGATTTTCCAGCCGCCGAAGCTGGCGCGATTTATCTCTGTAATCGGTACGTCGGAGAATTTGGCGATGGCATGGTCGCGCACACCGCCATCGAACAGATGGCGCCACAAGGCGACTGCATTGCCTGCCGCATCTGTGGTGAGAGCGATGCGGCAGCACTCGCAACTGCTATCGGCCAGCTTCTGCTCCCTGCTGAAACTGCCGCCTGCATCGTCGGAATAGGCATAGTAGATGGCAGCCCCATCATAAGGCTGTTTTTGTGCGCTGGCAGCGACGAGATCACGCTTATCTATCCAGGCGACATAAACCCGGCCGTTCGCAGCCGCCGTCAATGCATCGAAGCGATGAGTGATCTCGGCACGATCCTGATGCACGATAACGGGAGTGCTGAAAGTCTTGCCTTTGTCGGTCGATCTGGCAAACCAGATATAGCCGGTATAGGGTTTAGCCAGTGCCTGCGTCCACGTCACATAGATGTTGCCTTCCGGCCCGATGGCAATCTTTGGTCTGGCATCGCCATCCGTGCCGATTTTCTGTGCTTTCGCATTCATCTTTTTGGCTGGGCCGAAAGTACTGCCCATATCCTGCGATTGATCGACCACGACGATGCCGTCCTTGACGCCAACCCGCCATAACGCTCCAGCCTGGTCGAACGCAACAGAGACCGCCAGCTGCGGGCCGTGGTCATGGCCTTCATGTGCATGCAGTAATGCCGGCTGCCAAAGGAAAGACCCGCAGAAAATTACCCAGACTTTGAAGATTTTCATATGGATGCCTCTAAAAATTCAAATTTCTAAGCCAGGCAAGGCGCGAGCAAGAACTTATGACGCAGCATATACCTGATATGTAAGGAGTAATTTTTTGTGAGCAACGCCGCATGGCAACGAAAGTTGGATTTTTAGAGGTGTCCATCGTCATCAGTAATCAAATTTTACTTGTATGAAAGCCGTACGTTGCGGATAAGGATGCCGCACGTAAGCTTGATAGTTATTCAGGTTATCGACACCCAGCGCTGCTGTCCAGCGATCGGCAAAACGGTAGGTGCTGCGTATATCGACGAAAAAGAACTTGCTCGCCGCAATATAGGTATCTTCATTCACGTCGCTGTTATCCAGTGAGTTGTACTGCCTGCCGCTATAGCGCATGCCCAGGCTATGCGTCCACTGGCTGCCTTGATGGTAAGTGACAACAGCTTTTGCCATACTGGTTGGAATGCGCACCGCTTTATTACCCTCGGTCGCCGGATCTCCCTCGTTCTTGAGAATTTCCGCATCCGTCAGGGTCAGGCTACCCATCAAGTCCAGGCCGTGAATGCCGACATCCTGCCACTGTGTTGCCAGTTCGATGCCCCGTGTCCTGATCTTGTCGACATTCTGGATGAAGGTACAGTTCACGCCGGCACAACCGATACCGCTGGCAATCGTCTGGGAAATCAGCGCATCGTATTTCTCTTCCTGAAACAGCGTCGCCCTGACCAGCCCCGTGTTGAATCTGCGCTCAGCCGTCAACTCACCGGAATAGACCATTTCCGGCTTCAGGTCAGGATTATTCTGGATCAGATTCGGACCGCTGGTAATGGCCTGATACAACTCGCTGACAGTGGGAAAGCGATAGGCCTTGCCCAGCGCCGCACTGAAACCCCACTCTGGCACAGGTTCGAAAGCCAGCCCGAGTTTGGGAGAAAACTTCGTCTCGCTTTTTTCGGCGTATTCGCTGGTTTGCAATGTGCCGCCTACCGTTGCACGATTGCGCCCATCAAACGCCTGCCAATGCTCTAATCGGCCGCCCGTGGTAAGCGCCCATTGCGGGTTCAGCTGCCACTTGTCCTGCGCATAGAGGGCCTGGGTACGTGTATCGCCTTCGGCACTGGCATTGAGCAGACCTTTGTTGCCAGCTTCCCAATCGGCGGTACTGGAGCTCTTGCTGCGCAATTCGTACTGGTCGATGTGATAGCCGAAATCCAACGTATGGCTAGATGGGCGCCATGTACCGCGCAGGTCGAAAACACGCCAGCCGGTCCCGGCCATATCGACGATACGCCCGGCTTTATTGATATATGGATTACCGGAGTTGGCCAGGCCGGTTGCGGCACTGTTTCTGTCCTTGCTGTAATCATAGTCGGACAAGCTTACCTGCCAATCGAATAGCCCCCTGCTGTCGGATTTGATATCAAGCGCCTGCATGACATGCAGCGCTTCGCTTTCGCCCGGGCTGAAGCCAGAAAGGTTGAAGTTGGTGCCTTCAAAATTCACAGGACTGTTATAGATACGATTACCGGCAGCATCACGGATATAACTTTCAACATCGCTCTTGCTATCCATTTGCCACACACCCAATGTATAGGCAGCCCGGATTTGTGGCGTGATGTCATAAGCCAGCTTGAGCTTGGCGTTGTCCTGAACCGTTCTGTCCATGCTCAATGCGCCGAATACGACACGATTCTGGCCCTTCTCGCCTTTATCGCGATATGCGCCCGCAACTGGCGTTGTACCTGCACCGCCACTGGCATCCCGGACGACAAAATCCATCGGCTGACCTTCATTCTCCAGATGGTCCGCACCTACCCAGAAAGACAGGTCACCAACCCGGTTCCCTACATAGGCGCTGAAGTGATTGCCGCGCAAATGTTCGTCCGTTCCATAAAGCCTGAAATTCTGCTGAAAAGCCTGCGCGCTGGCATGGGCTTCAAATTTATCCGGCATGCGAGTGGTGATATTGACCACCCCACCCATGGAGTTGCCTGCGTAGAGCGCGGAATACGGCCCATACATCACATCGACCTGGTCGATCTCATCCGGTGAAACCAGTCCCCAGCGTGGCGGAAAGGCAAATGAATTGCCTAGCAGGTTGGAAAGCAGAGTACCGTCTGCATACATCAGCGTCTGCGCGCTGGATAGCGACCCCGCAGTGCGGCTGGCAATGATGCCGTTGCGATCCCCGATATAGCGTTCGCGTATCTGCAAGCTGGGCAGGTATTTGAGGGTTTGGGCCGAACCGGTCGCGTTGATGCTTTCCCTGATCTGTTGCGCACTGTAAGTCTCCACCATCCCTGGCGTTTCCTCTGCCGCCCTGTTCGCTGGCGCACTGACCTTGATTTCTTCCAGCTGCACTTCTTCCTTATGGTCGGCGCTGGCATGCATCGCAACTGTGGCTAATGCCAGACCTGCGATACGTCGGATTGTTTTTTTCATTTTGCCTACCTGAATTAATCGTCGTGGTCGCCACAACGATGATCAATGTGAATTTTGCCGAAGATCAAACCGGCAAACCCTTGATTGAATTAATTCAGCTCAGGCGGTGCGCGCGAAAGATGCGCAGATTGGAAATAACGTTGGACTAAAGGTGCTTGATAAACTTCAACGGGGTGCCTGGCATTCAGCTCCGCCAGAAACAACACATGCGAACTGGGCGGCAAGCTGACAGCGCCTGCATGACTGAAACAGAACGGACAATGTTCGAGCGCCCCAATGTGCGGCTGCGTCGACTGGTCGGCAAGATTGTTCTGCTTAGCTGTATTCAGCGAATCTGTGGATTGGGTAATAACGGAAGAAATGACCTTGGTACCTTGCGCAGTACATATCTCCTGCCACAAGGTAAGCGGAGCAGATTGCGAAGAGAATGCATGTGAGATAGCTGGAGCCAGGGACGCAAAAACGATTGCCAGTATGGCAATCCAACTTGCGAATCTTTGATGATGCATTCTCAGCATGCTGACATTCTAACGCGCATAAGTTTGAAAATTCAATGCATTATTTTGATGTGCTGGTTTTTAAACCGGATACGTGATTGCACGTTCGATCATGCACTTATGTCACATACCGCACTTTACGTTTCAATCTGCTACTATTTGATAAATATAATAGAAAAACAGTAGTTATATTAAATATGTACCGCAATTCATCAATTTTCAGACAAAGTTATACACCTTTATGGGTATATATTTTACGTTAGGGGGTAGTATGCTGTTAGATTCCGTCTTGGAACAAATTGATAATATTCTTGATCGTTTAAAGCCATCAAAACTTGATGCATACAAGCTGACGCAAGACCAACTTCATAAAGTTGATGTCTCGAAGGATGAAAGATATCAGAAAACGTATACTGGATTTTATGTCCTTCGGTTGCCAACAACGGAATCATATAAGGGCCACTTCTCATTACTTGAAAGTAGTAAAAGCAATGGGTCTGTCGGTATAAGTGAAATCATTAATTCCCTGCATAATGTCACTGGCCGCATAGAAGCGTCGTTCTCATCAAAGATAGTCGCAACTATAAATCCAAACATAGCGCCATTAGATAGCGTTGTTCTTGGCCACCTTGGCCTGACCTTACCAAAGAGCTATGAGTCCAATAGGTTAGAGAAGTGCATAACAACCCATTCCAGCCTTATTGAGAAAATGGGCGCCTTAGTGACAGATGATCGGTTCAAAAAGATAAAGCAAGAATTCTCAACAAGGCATCCTAATTATAAATTCACAGATGCTAAGATTCTTGATCTTGTTCTTTGGCAATATCGCCCCTAACAAGTCGTTCAAGGCTCGCTCCACTTCGTTCCGCCCGACGTGTCCGGCTACGCCGGTCACGCGGCCTTAACTCCAACGTTAGGCGGCACTTAATGTCAGGAGAAGTTCGCAATGGATCTCAGACCAATCATCAACATGGGAGAAAGTAAATGCTGATGCTGACAAGCCTGATAGGCAACATATTGGCAGTGGTATTAATAGTGTTGGTAGTAGGTATATACATCCTTCCCACTATCATTGCTTATCGCAAAAAAAAGCGGAATTGGATACACATTGCTTTTTGGAATATCTTGCTCGGGTGGACGGTCATCGCCTGGGGCGCAATGATCGTAGAGGCTTTCAAAAGTGACGATGCCCTCTAACCCTACGCTAAAGCGGGACGACCGCTATCGCGCGCGCCTTAGCTTTGCGTTAAACGCAGATTAAAGCATTCGCTGGTAGGTCAACATTTGGCATAATAAATTTCATCCACCATCCATCAGGAGATAAACACATGGAAAACCTAATAGAAACCTGGAAGCCTCGCGTTTTAAGTTTGTTGCGTATTGTGGCGGCCTTTTTATTCATGCAACATGGCGCTCAAAAAATATTCGGGTTTCCCGCCCCGCAACGAGGCGAGTTTGATCTTTTCTCGATGATGGGTGTGGCTGGCACGCTGGAATTGTTTGGCGGTGCATTACTGCTCATCGGGTTATTCACCCGCCCGACTGCTTTTGTGCTCTCCGGTCTGATGGCGTTTGCCTATTTCATCGCACACGCACCTAAAGCCTTCTGGCCTCTTTTGAATGGCGGTGAATTGGCGGCATTGTTCAGCTTTGTGTTTTTATATTTAGCCTTTGCTGGTGGTGGTACATGGAGCATCGACGCCTGGCGGGAATGTAAACGTCGGGGCAAAGCTTAATAAGGCCTCTTGATAGTTAGCACCCCATAGCTCTTTAACGCCAGTGCAATGCTGGCGTTTTCTTTATTGAAGCTTGGATAGGCGGGAAACAGGCGCTCGTTTCGATTAGAAACAGCGTCTGTTGATTCAGCCTGAAAATTTATCGGCACCCAATCGATAGCAATTAATAATCACCGTAATAAAAACAATTGATTTTTGTTATCAATGATTATTGTCTACTATTCCTTCACACATCAAGCAATAATAATCAGGTATTAAACCTTGGTGCTCTTGATTCTAAAGTGAACACATAGTGAAGGAGAAAAACATGGCTAAAAAATTAACCACCGCAGCCGGTGCACCAGTGCCGGACAACCAGAACACGATGACTGCCGGGCCACGCGGGCCGGTATTGATGCAGGACATCTGGCTACTGGAGAAACTTGCGCACTTCGATCGTGAAGTGATTCCCGAGCGTCGTATGCATGCCAAAGGCTCTGGTGCCTACGGCACTTTTACCGTAACGCACGACATCACAAAATATACCCGTGCCAAGATTTTCTCGCAGATCGGCAAGAAGACCGAACTGTTCGCCCGTTTCACCACCGTAGCCGGTGAACGCGGCGCGGCCGATGCTGAACGCGATATCCGTGGTTTCGCACTCAAGTTTTACACCGAAGAAGGCAACTGGGACCTGGTCGGTAACAACACTCCCGTGTTCTTTTTGCGCGACCCGCTCAAGTTCCCGGATTTGAATCACGCCGTAAAACGCGATCCCAAGACCAACATGCGCAGCCCAGAAAACAACTGGGACTTCTGGACTTCATTGCCGGAAGCCCTTCACCAAGTCACCATTGTCATGAGCGAGCGCGGCCTGCCTGCCAGTTATCGCCACATGCACGGCTTCGGTTCGCATACATTCAGTTTCATCAATGCCAAGAACGAGCGCTTCTGGGTCAAGTTCCACTTCAGATCCCAGCAAGGCATCAAGAATCTTACTGATGCAGAAGCGGAAACACTAGTCGGTAAAGATCGCGAGAGCCATCAACGCGACTTGTTTGAAAGTATCGGAAAAGGTGACTTTCCTAAATGGAAGCTGTTCATCCAGATCATGCCGGAAAAAGAAGCAGCCACCGTTCCTTATAACCCGTTCGACCTGACCAAGATCTGGCCGCACAAGGACTATCCACTGATCGAGGTTGGCGTCATGGAACTCAACCGCAACCCGGAAAACTTCTTTGCCGAAGTCGAACAATCCGCTTTCAACCCGGCTGCCGTGGTGCCTGGTATCAGCTTCTCGCCAGACAAGATGCTGCAGGCGCGTCTGTTCTCTTACGGTGACGCGCAACGTTACCGCCTGGGGGTAAACCATCACCAGATCCCGGTCAACGCGCCCAAGTGCCCGTTTCACAGCTATCACCGTGACGGACAGATGCGTGTTGACGGCAATTATGGCGCAACCATCGGTTACGAGCCAAACAGCAAGGGAGAATGGCAGGAACAGCCGGACTTCCGCGAACCGCCGCTATCGATTGAAGGCGCGGCCGACCACTGGAACCACCGTGAGGACGAGGACTATTACTCACAACCCGGAAATCTCTTCCGCCTGATGACGCCTGCGCAGCAACAGGTGCTGTTTGAAAATACGGCGCGTTCTGTCGGCGGTGCCTCGGTCGAAGTGCAGAAGCGCCACATTGCAAATTGCACCAAGGCCGACCCGGCATACGGCGCAGGCGTGGCAAAGGCGCTTGGATTATCCGTCTGATGCCGCGCGTCTATCCGATACATTGACAAGCCTGTTCACGACTTGCCACTGTATTGTAAAGTGCTGATAAAAAGCCCGCAAACGCGGGCTTTTTATTGGGCGCAGTATGCAAAAAATGTATATTTCATCAAGCTGAAATCACCATAAACGATTATGGTCTTTAATAGCATCTCAACTGGAAGGCAGTCCAGAAAATATGACCGGCCTGCATAATTAAAATTTATGGAATTCTGAAACCTCTATTTTTCCATTTATTGGATGAATGATGCAGAGCACAATATGAACCAGCGTTTTTATCCAGTTCTGATTCATATTCAAAGGGGTATTTGTATGACCAAAGCCATCAGCTATGCTGCGCACGATCCGAAGAAACCATTGGCACCATTCAGTTTCGAGCGCCGCGACGTCGGCGCCGATGATGTTGAGATCGAGATTCTGTACTGCGGCGTCTGTCATTCCGACCTGCATCAGGCGCGCGATGAATGGGGCAACTCCACGTTTCCGCTGGTGCCAGGGCACGAGATCGTCGGACGCGTCACCAAAGTCGGCAATGCCGTGACGAAATTCAAGGTGGGCGACCTGGCCGGCGTCGGCTGCATGGTGGATGCCTGCGGCACCTGCCCCGACTGCAATCAGGGGCTGGAGCAATATTGCAACCACACCGTATTCACCTACAACAGCCCGGACAAGCATACGGGTAAATCCACTTACGGCGGCTATTCCAACCTGATTGTCGTCGACCAGCGCTTCACGCTGAAAATACCGGAAAACCTCGAACTGGCCGCCGTTGCGCCGCTGCTGTGCGCAGGCATCACGACTTATTCGCCGCTGCGCCACTGGAAAATCGGCAAGGGGCATAAAGTCGGTGTGGTCGGCCTTGGCGGGCTGGGCCATATGGCAATCAAGTTCTCGCATGCCTTCGGTGCACATACCGTGCTGTTCACCACCTCGCCCGGTAAGGCCGCAGATGCCAGGAAACTGGGTGCCGATGAAGTGGTCATCTCGAAGAACCCCGAAGAGATGCAGGCACACCTGCAAAGCTTCGATTTCATTCTGAACACCGTAGCCGCGCCGCATGATCTGGACCAGTACATGTCCCTGCTCAAACGCGACGGCACCATGTGTCTGGTCGGCGTACCGGATAGCCCGCATCCATCGCCCAGCATCGCCAATCTCATCTTCAAGCGCAGGTCGCTGGCGGGCTCGCTGATTGGCGGCGTCAAGGAGACCCAGGAGATGCTGGATTTCTGCGGAGAACACAATATCACTTCCGATATCGAGCTGATCCCTATCCAGGAAATCAACCACGCGTTCGAGCGTATGCTCAAGAGTGATGTGAAATATCGATTCGTCATCGACATCGCCAGCCTGGAACAAGCCGCCTGAGTATCGTGCTTCCAAAGAAAAGCCCGCATATGCGGGCTTTTTATCGTCTATTCGCTGTTCATCCATCTAAGATGTGCATACTCAGAATTTCCAAACCATCAGTGCCTGCGGCAGGCTTTCCTTTAAACCATTGATGCCAAACTTGTTATGCCAGTATTGGTATTCCATACCAATATGCAATGTATCCTTCAGCTTAAAATAATGTCCGACATCCCATCTTAATTGCGGTTGTGCGAGTATCTGTCGCTCGCACTGCCCATGCTGACCGATAAAATCGGTAAATCCCTCAAAACTGAATCTTGCTGTGCCGATTGTGAATGGCAGTTTCCATGCAGGTGTGATCTGGTACGTCTCCGCATGGCAACCATTGTCCCGACCATCAAATCTTCCCCGATCGATATAGGCCAGCACATCGACATTGAAAAAACTAAATGCCGGGAGATTAAAATCAATCGTGACCCCAGCCAATAATACGCGTGGATTGACGCCATAATCGTCATACGACTTGTAGCCGTAATTGATACCGGCCGTCAGGTTAATGTCGCGAATCAGGCTGTTCGACACGGGCACCCCCATCAACCTGCTCAAGCTTACACTGGTGTATCCCTCGGCATAGCCTTCTGTCGCATGCCCATCACGGCCATTCGATTGCAAGGCATCAACAAAAAAGAAATGGCGTCCCCATTCATATCCACTGACATGCTGCAGGGTAATGATGTTTTTTGTCACGTTATGAGTATTGAACGGCTCACGAAACTCACTGCCATGAAGCCATTGAATTTCGGTATCACTCCAGTCGGCGGCCTGTGCCTGGATCACGCAAAAAACCAGCATGGGTAACATCAGGTACCTGACAAGGCTGTCAGTTAAACATCTTTGATACGACATGACCATCCTTGGCTGCTCGGGAGTTATCTCAGTATGCATATTAAATAGACTAACTCAATTGCAAACCAATGAACTACATGATTTAGCTGTTTCTTATCAAGAATTTACATTCACAACGATTGATCAAGAATGGTAACGCACTAAAGATTTTTGATTCAATTTGCCGATAAATAATCACGTAGGCATGATTCAAGGAGAATGAAAATGCAAACACATCAACATACTGAAATCACTCGTATCGACTGGGATTTTGAGACCATTCCCGGTTGGAAGGCAACCCAGCAAATGTGGGACGATATTGCTGGAGATGAACTGGAAGTATCGAGTGATTACGACCCGACAGCAGAATGCGTTGCCCACATTCTGGAAATTGATTATTTTGATTGAGCTCGGAATGTTCGCTGCCGTGCCTATAATCGGTAGCGACTAAAAACAAAGCCCGCCTAAGCGAGCTTTGTCATTATGGATGAAAAACTAAGCTGAATTAATACTTTTTGACAAGTTCAGGCTGGGCTGGCTCGAGAACGCACCGAATTTCCAATACTTTCGCCTGTATATCGGTCAACCCTACTGTTGCCTCGCCTGTTACTGCAGTTTTTTGACGGTTAGTCCAGATCATTCCATTTGCTCGCTGCACATCCGCACTCAATTTGTTCAATCGGGTTGTACAGGCTTCAAGATTGTCATTCAATGAAGTCTTAAGCAAATAATGGTTTTCATTGTGATCAAAGATGGCAACTACAGTAGACCATTGGCCTGGTTTGGGATCGTAATTTCCCGATATATCCGCAAAAGCCTGTGTTGAGATTGCAAGAAAAGCTGTGGTGATGATTGCTTGAATTCGAGTCATTTTTTATTCCCTTTATTAATGCCAGAACAAATAAGACACACCAGCGACTCGAAAGTTGATTATTTTTACATAAGTAGTTGATTATATTTATAAAATAACCCATTCCCGCTTCGTTGTTCTAAAGCGGTTCGAACTTCAAAGCTGCGGAATTAATACAATAGCGCAGACCCGTCGGTTGCGGGCCGTCGTTGAATACATGCCCAAGATGAGCGTCACAGACATTACAAATCACTTCAGTACGTATCATGCCGTGAGAGTTATCAATCTTCTCTCGCACATTGCCTTCGTCGATGGGCCTGAAATAACTTGGCCAGCCACAACCTGCATCAAATTTACTTGATGATTCAAACAGCGGCGTATCGCAGCACACACAGGTGTAAACACCACTTTCCTTGTGATACGCATACTCGCCTGTTCCAGCACGCTCAGTCGCCGCTCGCCTGGTGACCTCATACTGCATAGGAGTTAATTGTTGCTGCCATTGAGCATCGGTTTTGAAAATTTTAGCCATAATCTTCTCTACAACTTGATTCAATCAGTCAGAAAAATGCTGTTCCTTGAATGGATCAGCTTCTTGGTGGTGTGCATACAGCGTGATGCAATGAAAATCGGAAACATCAGTGATGGCGGCTGTTGCTGGGAATCATCCCGGCCTGGATTGAGCTCACGGTCCACAAGCCCGAATACACGTAGCGTCCAGTTGGTTTTATTGATCTCAGGCGGAATGCCAAGATCGAGAATCGGAAAATTAGCGTCCACGGTCTGGCCGACAGGCACGTGCGCCTCCAAACCCACGTTTGCTTTTCCGGGTTTGCCAGGTTTATTCCCTTGCTGGCGGCTTTGTTGCGCAAGCGCAATTTCGCCTTCAATCAGCTTTTTCCAATCAGGCACTACATCTCCTCATACTGCAGGTCTCGCATTGAATACGTAGACACGCAATCAGGTTACCGCCCTCTATTCTTAAGTTTTATGCTCTTGGGGCTTTTTGAAACTATCAATCAACAGCAGCACAACACCGACACAAATCGCTGAATCCGCCACATTAAACGCAGGCCAATACCAGGTTTGATAGTGGAAGAACAGGAAGTCGACTACATATCCCAGCGTCAGGCGGTCATACAGATTACCTAATGCACCACTTAAAACTAAGGCCAGAGCAAAACAAAAAAGTTTCTCTGTCCTGTGTTTGCGTAAAAGGTAAACGATCACCACCGAAGCGACGATAGCGATTGCACTGAAGAAAATGCGCTGCCAGCCGCCCGCTCCTGCCAGAAAGCTGAATGCAGCGCCTTCATTATGGTAACGCACCAGATCGAAAAAACTGGTGATGTAAAGATGCTCGCCATACTCGAAGGATTGCAACACGAGATGCTTGGTATACAAATCCAGCGCGATGATGATTGCGCTCAAACCCAGCCATTTACGCATAGCTTCTGCTCTCGCCAGTACCGAACAGATTGCTTACACAGCGACCACAGATCGTTGGATGCGCAGCATCCGCACCGACATCGGCACGGTAATGCCAGCAGCGGTCGCACTTGGTGTGGGCACTGGGTGCCACTTCCACACGAACATCGCCTTCTTTCTGTTCATGCACACTGGCGCGTGAACTGATCAGCACAAAGCGCAGGTCATTCTCCAATCTTGCAAGCGATCGATACACCTTGCCTGATGCATGGATATCCAGCTCGGATTGCAAGGACGAGCCCACCAAGCCTTGCGCACGTTGCTCTTCGATGGCTTTGTTAGCAAGTGCTCGCACATCGAGGATGTCCTGCCAGTAGGCAATCATCTCCTCGCTCAAACCATGCGCCGGCAATTCATACCAACTATCTTCAAACACCGTAGCTTGTGCGTCCACGCCCAGGGTTGACCATATCTCATCTGCCGTAAAGCTAAGTATCGGCGCCATCAATCGCATCAATGCATGAGTAATATGATGCAGCGCGCTTTGCGCCGCACGACGTGGGTGAGAAGTTTCGCCCGTGGTGTAAAGCCTGTCCTTGAGAATATCCAGATAGAAACCGCCCAGGTCTTCCGAACAGAAACTGACGAATTTCTGCATCGCCAGGTGGAATTCATACCGGTCGTAATCGGCTAGAATCCTGTCCTGCAGATCCTGGGTCAGTACCAAGGCATAGCGGTCGATTTCCAGCCATTGATCGACCGGCAACAAATCCTTGTTCGCATCGAAATCGGCCAGATTGGCCAGCAGGAAGCGCAAGGTATTGCGGATACGGCGATAACCCTCGGCAACTCGTTTCAGGATCTCATCCGAGATCGTCAGTTCTCCCGAGTAATCGGTAGAAGCCACCCACAGACGCAGGATATCAGCACCGTAGGTATCCATGATTTTCTGCGGCGCTACGACATTGCCCTTGGATTTACTCATCTTATGGCCGGAGCCGTCGACAACGAAGCCATGCGTCAGCAATGCATCATATGGCGCGCGGCCATCAATCGCACATCCTGTCAGCAGGCTGGATTGGAACCAGCCGCGATGCTGGTCTGATCCTTCAAGATAGAGATCAGCCGGATATTTGAGCGCTTCGCGGCGTTTGAGCACAGCCGCATGGGTAGCGCCGGAATCAAACCAGACATCCAGCGTATCAGTGACTTTCTTGTATTGTTCGGCCTGCTCTGGCGCATGCTGCGCGAGAAAGGCTACGCTATCCAGACTGAACCATGCCTCCACGCCCTGCTTCTCGACCAGCAGAGCGGCTTGTTCAAGCAGTACCATGGTCTGCGGATGCGGCTCACCAGTCTCCTTGTGCACGAACAAGGGCATGGGCACGCCCCAATTGCGCTGGCGCGATACACACCAATCCGGGCGGTTTTTAATCATCGCCTCCAA
>CAZOZB010000006.1:0-49499 GCA_964584185.1 uncultured Methylophilaceae bacterium | reverse complement strand
AACCACTGATGCGTCGCCAATTGCATAAGCGGCGTCTTGTGGCGCCAGCAATGCGGGAAGCTGTGCTGCAGGCGAGCGCTTGCCAATAAAGTGCCGTTTTCCTGCATCAGCGCCAAAATCACCTTGTTGGCTTCCTGACGTGTAAGACCGCGAATCGCCTCAAGCTCAACCAAATCACTGGTGAAGAACTTACCGTCGCCGCCTATCAGTACGCGTGGCTTTTCTTCAGGATAGTTGGCGCGCATCACGAGCCAGTCATCATTACCATGTGCGGCAGCGGTATGAACCAGACCGGTACCGGCATCAGTCGTCACATGCTCTCCGCAGATAACAGGTACCTGGCGATTGTCAAAAGGATGTTGTAGTAACAGGCCCTTCAGTGCCGATCCTCTGCATGTCGCAACGTAATCAGTTGTAACGTCGTATCGTATTGCGCATGAAAGTGCCAATTCTTTCGCAAGTACAACTAGACCTTTATCTGTTCGAAGCAAGTTGTACTCAAGCTCAGGATGCACACTCACAGCCTGATTGGCTGGGAGCGTCCACGGCGTAGTCGTCCAGATGACAGCGTAAGCATCACCTGTGACATTAACGCCAAAGGCCTTGCTTAAAGCCGCGTTATCAGCAAACTTGAAACCAACGTCGATCGCCGGTGAATTCACGTCTTCGTATTCGACTTCAGCTTCCGCCAGCGCCGAACCGCAATCCACACACCAATGCACGGGCTTGGAACCCTGATACAGATAGCCGTTTTTATAGATATCACCCAAGGCACGCATGATGTCAGCCTCGGTTTTGAAATCCATGGTCAGGTAGGGATTATCCCAATCACCGAGTACGCCTAAACGAATGAAATCGGCTTTTTGGCGCGCCACTTGTTCTTTGGCATATTCGCGGCATAGCTCGCGAAATCTGGCCGGGGCTATGTCCTTGCCGTGATTCTTTTCGACCACCAACTCGATAGGCAGACCGTGGCAATCCCAACCAGGTACATAGGGTGCATCGAAGCCGGATAGCGTCTTGGCCTTGATGATGATGTCCTTGAGGATCTTGTTGACTGCATGACCGATATGAATATCACCGTTGGCATAAGGCGGGCCGTCATGCAGCACGAATTTCGGTGCACCTTTGCGCGCTTTACGAATGCGCTCATACAGCTTCTTATCCTGCCATTGTTTCAGCCATTGCGGCTCGCGCTTGGCCAGGTCGCCGCGCATCGGAAAAGCGGTTTCGGGAAGATTCAGTTTGTATTTGGCGTTTTTATCGTCAGTCATTTATCGAGCTTAAAATATTCGCGAGCCTGTCGGGCATCGCTGGCTATCCAGGTTTTCAGGGTTTCAATATCGGCAAACTTCATTTCATCGCGTATCTTGTGCATAAAGTGCACGCGCACATGTTTGCCATAAATATCCTGCTCAAAATCAAACAGGTGCACTTCCAGAACCGGCTTACCGTTTTGCTTGACGGTAGGACGCACACCGAGACTGGCAACACCGGGCAGATACGATTCTGCCAAACCTTCTAATTTTACCGCATAGACCCCGAAAAGCGGCGGCCTATCGTGCAACATGTGGATATTTGCGGTCGGGTAGCCCCAGGTACGGCCAACTTTGTCACCATGGACTACCTTGCCGCTGATACTGTACGAGCGTCCCAGTAGCTGGGCTGCCTTTGCCAGATCGCCAATTGCCAGGGCATTACGAACCGCCGTGCTGGAAACGCGATGCGCGTCGAAGAGCACATCGGGCAGGCGGATGATCTCAAAACCCGCATTGGAGAAATCCGCAAGCGTGCCCTGGCGTCTGGCGCCGAAACGGAAATCCTCCCCGACCAGCACGGATTTTACGTTCATCGCCTGCCGCAGAATCTTATGCATGAAATCATCAGCTGTGACTTGTGCGAAGCGCTGGTTGAAGTGGCAGACATAAGCGTATTCGACACCAGCTTCTGCAAACAGCTCGAGTTTTTCGCGCAGGGAAGTCAGGCGTGTCGGTGCGTTCTCCGGGGAAAAGAATTCCCGCGGATGCGGTTCAAAGGTCATCACTGCCGACTTCAAGCCGCGTGCCTGCGCAGCCTCTTTCAGCTTGGCCAGCAAGGTCTGATGACCAAGGTGCATGCCATCGAAGTTGCCTATGGCAAGTGCGAGAGGACAACCATCGGCCTGGTGAAAATGACGGAATATACGCATCAAATCTGTGTCCGGCGCATGAAGTCTTTAATACGAATACCCATCAGCCATAAACTGATGAAGTAAACAGCAGAACCCAACAGGACCAATCCAAGCAGATGGCTGAACTTGTTGACGAATGCATAATCCAGCCAAACCGCATCCGCGCCTGATGCAAAGTAAAGTGCGGCAGCCATTGCCAGCAAAGCAACAAGCAATTTGGCCATGAACAGCAGCCAGCCGGCTTGCGGTTTGTAAACATTTGCCTTGCGCAGGTGGTAATAAAGCAAACCGGCATTGATGCAGGCACCCAAACCGATCGCCAGCGCCAGGCCCGCATGTTTGAGGTCCATCCCGAAAACGAACAGCAGATTCATGAACTGCGTAGCGACCAGCGTGAACAACGCAATCTTCACCGGCGTCTTGATGTTCTGGCGCGAGTAAAAAGCCGGCGCCAGCACCTTGACCAGAATCAGCCCAAGCAGTCCGAGGCTATAAGCCATCAACGCCTGACGCGTCATCCAGACATCATGGTCGGTAAACGCGCCATAATGAAACAGGCTGGTGACCAGCGGAATCGACAGCACGGCAAGCGCTACAGCCGCAGGCAACGCCAGAATGAAAGTCAGGCGCAGCCCCCAATCCAGCAGCTGCGAATATTCACCATCGGCTTTATCCGCGAAGGATTTGGAAAGACTGGGCAGCAATATCGTCCCCAGCGCCACACCGAGCAAGCCGGTCGGGAATTCCATCAGCCGATCGGCGTAATAGAGCCAGGAAACACTGCCGGCCACTAGGAACGATGCAAAAATCGTGTTGATCAACAGTGATATCTGCGCGATCGAGACGCCGAACACGGCAGGCCCCATCAACTTCAAGATGCGCCAGACGCCTTCATCATGCAGATTCAGCCTGAACCGGGGCAGCATGCCGATCTTGACCAGGAAAGGAACCTGGAAAGACAGTTGCATCACGCCGCCAACGAATACCGCCCATGCCAGGACTTTCACCGGCGGATTGAAATCGTCTGCAAAAAACAGAGCGGCGACAATAAAAGCCACATTGAGCCAAACCGGCGTGAATGCAGGTACGGAGAATTTGCCATAGGTATTGAGCAAACCGCCAGCCAGCGACACCAGCGAAATGAACAGGATGTAAGGGAAAATGATGCGCAGCAGATCAATGGTCAGCGCGAACTTCTCAGGGTCGCTGGCAAAACCCGGCGCACTGATATAAACGATCAAGGGGGCGGCTACCATGCCGATGATGGTCACAACGACCAATGCCAATCCCAGCAGGGTAGCGACATGATTCACCAGCGATTGCGTTTCTTCATGCCCCCGCTGATTCTTGTATTCGGCAAGTATCGGCACGAAAGCCTGAGAAAATGCGCCTTCCGCGAACAAACGGCGCAACAGGTTGGGGATCTTGAATGCCACAAAAAAAGCATCGGTATAGATGCCTGCGCCAAAAACACGGGCAATCAGCGTATCGCGGACAAAGCCCAGAACGCGTGATAAAAATGTCATACTGCCAACAGCAGCCAGTGCTTTCAGCAAATTCATTCTGTCGCTAATCTTGGAGCTTGCGTTGAAAGTCGTGTTGAGAATTGCATTGTGGCTTGATTCAATTGAATTTTAAGAAAGCAGGATTTTAGCACGCTCGTTCGTTTAGCCTGTATTTCACCTTGCATTTCAGAATAAAAAAAGCTAATATGCACGGCTTCGTATTTTGATACCCCAGTTAGTGCTGAATTTCAGTCGACTGGTCACTGAATTCACTGGAACAGGAATAACTATGGCAAATACCGCACAAGCAAGAAAACGTGCCCGTCAAGCAGTAGCAGTCAATGCGCACAACTCAAGCCTGCGCTCTACGCTACGCACAGCGATCAAGAAGGTCGTCAAGGCAGTTGAAGGTGGCGACAAGGCAGCTGCAACTGCGGCTTTTGCTGCTAACGTCAGCGTAATCGACCGCATTGCTGACAAGAAAATCATTCACAAGAACAAGGCTGCTCGTCATAAGAGCCGTTTGAGCGCTGCTATCAAGGCAATGGCTTAAGCCAAAAGCTTCAATAAAAAAGCCGAACATGATGTCGGCTTTTTTATTGCCTGCCGCTCCAAAATAGCAGAGCAAGACTCTTAACCAATACCCAATTCTGCACGTGCGATAAGCGCAAGATTCAACGCGCTATCTGTATCTTTCGCCAACACGGTGAAATGCCCCATCTTCCTACCTGCGCGGGCCTCATGTTTGCCGTATAGATGCAGCTTGAGATTTGGGTGCGCCAAAGATTTCTCCCACCCGGGCTCTGCATTCTCCCAGATATCCCCCAGAATATTCACCATCACGGCATGGCTGTGTAAATGGCTATCGCCCAGCGGCAAACCTGTCAGTGCACGGACTTGCTGTTCAAACTGGTTAGTCACGCAGGCGTCGATGGTGTAATGGCCGGAATTATGCGGCCTCGGTGCCATTTCATTCACCAGCAACTTACCATCGGACACGAAGAACTCAACGCCGAGTACGCCGACATAGTCCAGTTTCTCTGCAATTTGAATGGCCAGTGCCTGCGCTTTGGCCTTGATCACTGCCGAAGCCCTGGCCGGGACGATACTCACGTCCAGGATGCCGTTCAGGTGACTGTTTTCTGACAATGGGAAAGCGGCGACTTTGCCTTGCGCATCACGCGCCAGCACGACGGATACCTCGTAATCCAGAGGCAGCATCTGCTCCAGCATGCAGGTTTCATGCTTGAATCGGGCGAAAGCCTGCCGCGCTTCCTGCTGGCTTTTGACTCGTGCCTGACCTTTGCCGTCGTAGCCGAATCTCGCTACTTTTAGAATCGCTGGGTAGAGTGTGCTGTCATCAGCGGGTAGATCATTCTCATTGTTGACTACCACAAAATCGCCTACCGGCAGGCCTGAATCCCTGAAGAATGTCTTTTCCGCAACGCGATGTTGGGCAATTGCCACTGCGGATGCACTTGGACGAACGGTACAATGCTGCGCCAACTGTTCCAGTGTTGCAGCGGGCACATTCTCGAATTCGGTGGTAACGGCAGCGCAAGTCTCGGCCAATTGTTTCAGCGCCGGCTGATCGTCGTAAGATGCACAAAGATGCACATCTGCAATCTTGCCTGCCGGACTGTTTTTGTCAGGGTCCAGCACCGTGACTTTGTAGCCCATCTCATGTGCGGCAATGACAAAAAAACGGCCCAACTGACCGCCGCCGAGCATGCCAAGCATGGCAGGAGGCAAAATAGCATTTTTACTCAAGATAACTCCACGATTGAATACTGAACAGACTGAAACAGGGCTGCTTTGCTTAAGTTTTATCTATCAGGGCTGGTCTGCAAGCGTCATGGACATGACCTTGTCAGTCTGTGCGGCCCTGAAACCCTTCAGCTTTTCAGCTAATGCCTGATCCTGATGAGCAAGGATGGAAGCGGCAAACAAGCCTGCATTGGCAGCGCCTGCTTCGCCGATGGCAAAGGTCGCAACGGGTATGCCTTTAGGCATCTGCACGATAGAGAGCAAGGAGTCCTGACCGTTCAGATGCTTGGATGGAACCGGCACACCGAGTACCGGCAAGGTTGTCTTTGCAGCCACCATGCCAGGCAGGTGTGCGGCGCCACCGGCGCCGGCGATGATCACTTTAAAACCATTTTGCGCTGCATTTTCTGCAAATTCGAACATCAAATCCGGTGTACGATGAGCTGAAACCACTTTGGCCTCGTAGCTGACACCCAAGTCTGCCAGCATCTGGGCAGCGATCTTCATGACAGGCCAGTCACTGTCAGACCCCATGATGATGGCGACTACTGGTTGTGGTTTACTCATTTATTATCCCTTTAAAGCAGTACAAGGTTGTGACTTCGGCAGAACACACTTCGTGCATTACCCCCCGCCGCAATCTTGTATTGTTATAACAATACAAGATTGTCACGATGTATCAATTCGGATTCGTCGATATAACCCAGAATCTTCTCAATTTCACTGCTTGGTTTGCGTAAAATACGCGCCGTTTCCGCTGCATTATAATTGACCAAACCGCGGGCAATCTCATTGCCTTCATTATCAATACAGGCAACCACATCGCCGCGGTCAAAATTGCCTTCGACTTTGGTCACGCCTATCGGCAACAAGCTCTTGCCATCGTGCAGCAGCGCCTTTACCGCACCTGCATCCAATATCACTTTGCCACTTAAGCGCAAGTGATCGGCCAGCCATTGTTTTCTGGCAATCGTCTTGATCTGCTCAGCATGTAAATGCGTGCCGATATGCTCGCCATTCGCCAGCCTGAACAATACATTCTGTTCACGCCCTGACGCAATAATCGTGTGTGCGCCGCTTCTGGCTGCACGCTTGGCGGCGAGTATCTTGGTCAACATCCCGCCACTGCCGATAGAAGAGCCGGCACCGCCAGCCATCATTTCCAGTTGCGGATTACCGGCGATTTCGCGCTCTATGAATACCGCGTCCGGATTCTTTCTCGGATCAGCTGAATACAGACCGGATTGATCTGTCAGGATGACCAGTACATCAGCCTCAATCAGGTTAGCAACCAGCGAAGCCAATGTGTCGTTATCGCCAAAGCGGATCTCGTCAGTGACCACCGTATCATTCTCGTTGATGATAGGAATCACATTCAAATCCAGCAAGGTACGCAAGGTGCTGCGTGCATTGAGGTAGCGCTTGCGGTCGGCCAGGTCCTCATGCGTCAGCAAGACTTGGGCGGTATGCAAGCCATGCTGTGTAAAGCAGGTTTCATACATCTGCACCAGACCCATCTGGCCTACAGCCGCAGCGGCTTGCAGTTCATTGATATTGGTTGGGCGTTTTTTCCAGCCCAGCCTTTGCATGCCCTCTGCCACCGCACCGCTGGAGACCAGCACAACCTGGCGCTTTTGCCTTACCAACTGGGCGATCTGCGCAACCCAGGCTGAAATCGCTGCCTGGTCCAAGCCTTGGCCGTCATTGGTAACCAAGCTTGAGCCGACCTTAACAACTAGCGTCTGCGCATCAGTCAGTAGGGAGTTCATCTTCTGTGGATTCTGCTTCTATTCGTTTTGTATTGTCCAGATGCTCCATGATGGCATAGACCAGTTCTTTGGTACCAATGCCGCTAATGGCAGAGATCGCGAAACAAGGACCATCCCAGCCATAATCTTTCACAAACTTCTTAACTACTGCCGCGGGATCTTCCAACATATCGACTTTATTCAGAATCAACCAGCGCGGCTTATTATAAAGTCCTTCCTCATACTTTCTTAACTCTTCGACAATCGCCCTGGCTTCTCGAACCGGATCAACCGCCTCATCGTAAGGCGCGATATCAACGATATGCAGCAATAAACGCGTGCGTGCCAGATGGCGCAGGAACTGATGGCCTAAGCCAGCGCCTTCTGCCGCACCTTCGATCAGACCCGGAATATCGGCAATGACAAAACTGCGGTTGGTATCGACTCGCACCACACCCAGGTTAGGATGCAAAGTGGTAAACGGATAATCCGCGACTTTCGGCTTGGCGGCAGAGACTGAACGGATGAAGGTCGATTTGCCTGCGTTGGGCATGCCGAGCAAACCTACGTCAGCCAACACCTTGAGCTCCATATAAAGCTCGAACTCTTCACCTGGCTCACCAGGAGTACATTGTCGTGGTGCGCGATTAGTACTGGTCTTGAAGTGGATATTGCCCAGACCGCCATTGCCGCCTTTTGCCAGCAAGGCTTTTTGACCGTTTTCTGCCAGATCGACGAGCAATTGCCCCGTCGCCTTATCACTGATCACAGTACCGACGGGAACGCGCAAGATCATGTCTTCGCCCTTGGCGCCGTAACAGTCGGAGCTGCGTCCATTCTCACCGCGCTGGCCGCGGAAACTGCGCGTATAGCGGTAATCCACCAGCGTATTGATATTCAGGTCGGCAACAACGAATATAGAACCGCCACGGCCGCCGTCGCCGCCGCTCGGGCCGCCCATAGGCTCATATTTTTCACGACGAAACGTCGCGGCACCGTTGCCACCGTCTCCGGCATATACCTTGATTGTTGCTTCGTCGATGAACTTCATTTAAATATATTTTCGCTTAACTAAATTTGCTCAACTAAATTTCTAGCAGCATAAACAAAAAAGCCCTATCTGACTGATAGGGCTTTTGCGAAGCTTTTACGGGCTTAAGCTGGAACAATATTGACCAGCTTACGACGCAAAGCACCCTTCACGCTAAATGTTACTTTGCCATCAACCTTAGCGAACAAGGTGTGGTCTTTACCCATGCCGACGTTTTCACCAGCATGCATACGTGTACCACGTTGACGAACAATAATGCTACCAGCGGAAACCACTTGCTCGCCGAAGGCTTTTACGCCCAGTCGTTGTGAGTGTGAATCACGACCGTTACGGGAACTACCACCTGCTTTTTTATGTGCCATGATCTACTCCTTTATTCTGCTGCGGCTGCCGCTTTGGCTTTGGAAGCTTTTGCCGGCTTGCTTGCAGCAGCTCCAATAGCACCGATTTCGATTTCTGTGAAATCCTGGCGGTGGCCCTGAGTCTTACGGTAATGTTTACGACGACGGAATTTAAAGATCATGACCTTATCGCCACGACCATGTGCAACTACTTTAGCCTGCACACTGGCACCGTCAATCAGAGGAGCGCCGATGGTCACATTATCGCCATCCGCCAACATTAATACCTGGTCTAAGGTGATGTCGCTGCCGACTTCACCTGCTAATTTTTCAACCTTTAGCTTATCGCCAGCGGCTACACGGTACTGTTTACCGCCGGTCTTGATGACTGCATACATGATTAAGCCTCGTTCGCTACGCTTTCAAATGAATCGCGCATTATACGTAAAACCCTCGCGAATGCAAACCCATTTATCGCTTTTATTCTGTGGTTTATGTGCATACGGGGCAGATGGCAAACTGCTCAAGGATGGGCATAAGCACACAGGCTGATATGCTAGAATTCACGCACTCTTGTGCATCACTTAATAGTACTCCTAATTATCGCCGAGCAAATCACGTGTCCCTAGATTTTATCCAATCCTGTATCGAAGATGACATGACCGCCGTTGACGCCGTCATTCGCCGTTCATTGCATTCAGAAGTCGTGCTGGTCAACCAGGTCGCCGATTACATCATCAACAGCGGCGGAAAGCGCTTGCGGCCTGCCCTCGTACTGCTTTCCGCAGGCGCTTTCGGCAAGGTCACACCGATCCACCATCAGCTGGCCGCCGTGGTGGAATTCATCCACACTGCCACGTTACTGCATGATGACGTAGTCGATGAATCCGCCATGCGTCGAGGGCAAGCAACGGCAAACACCTTGTTTGGAAATGCTGCCAGTGTATTGGTCGGCGATTTCGTCTACTCCCGCGCATTCCAGATGATGGTCAACGTACAAAATATGCGCGTCATGGAAATCCTGGCGGAAGCCACCAATATCATCGCCGAGGGCGAAGTGCTGCAGTTGCTTAATGTGCACGATGCCGATGTGACGGACGAAGCTTATCTAAAGGTGATCCATTACAAGACCGCTAAATTGTTTGAAGCTGCCACCCGCCTTGGCGCCGTGATCTGCAATGCCTCCGGACACGACGAGCAAGCCATGGCCGAATACGGCATGCGCCTCGGCACTGCTTTTCAACTGATTGACGACGTGCTGGATTTAAGTGGAGAAAGCGCGGAAATCGGCAAGAACCTGGGCGACGATCTGGCGGAAGGCAAACCCACCATGCCATTGCTGATTGCAATGCGGCGCGGCAGCAAGGAGCAACAGCAAGTCATACGGCATGCCATCGAACAGGGTGGCCTGGATGATCTGCCAGCCGTGTTAGACGCCGTTATTGCCACGGATGCCTTAGCTCAGGTGCGCGCGATGGCACATGGCGAAGCAGAAAGAGGCTGTGCTGCCATTGCGCATCTGCCCGATTCAGATTTTAAAAAGGCATTACTGGAATTAGCCAGCTTTGCAGTTGAGCGAAATCACTGAGTCAATACAACCTACGCATTAATTGACAGGGGAAATGTCTTCTCATGTCTGATAAATAAGGACGTTGCCTGTTTCTTAATTTATCAGACATGAACTTACCTGCTCGATTTTTTGAGCATGGCCCTGATATTGTTATCCAGAGGGAATGCATAGTCATTTACGGCGATGACAATATTTGTATTGGGTTGAATCACCTTAAGATTCACGAAAACTGTGTCGCCGCTTTCGGCATATGTACCTACAATCACAGCCTGGGCATTCTGACTTTGAGCGACATTCTTTATCTCGCGGGTTAACAGCAGCTCGCCTTGATCCTGCTTCATGTAAACATCCCCACGAAACTTCATTTCGACCATGCTGTAGTTTGCTTGCGAAAACCTTCCCGACACCTGTTCGGATACCAGCCTGCCGAACGTGGATGAGCTTGATAGCGCATCGATATTGACTATAGTGGCAACGGTAATGGGCTGAGTATTGTTGATGCGATTTCCCAACTGGTTGATCAGAGTATCGGCTGCGCGATAATTATTGGCAATAAATGGACTATTAACGACGCTGTCATAGGTTGAAACCGGTTTCGCTGGCGGCTTAGGCTCAGTGGAACATCCCAGCAAAGCTGCAGAAAGCAGGGGCACAGTAAAAAGTTGTTTCATTCTAGTTATCTCCTGCCACGACAAAACTCTTGCTCTGGGCTGCCTGATAAAGGTAAGCATCTGCATCCGTGACGTAATAGGTATTTTTGGAGAGCGCCAGATATTGATTCTGATTTGAGACACTGACGCTCACCATGATTTCAGTTTTTGGCGTTCCACCACTCGCATTATCAGAGTTAACCCATCTTGATAAATCGGCAGTAGCGACAGCAGCAGTAGCCGCTCCTGCCAATGTCGCATCCACTGCGGATAGCACCCAGACACCACTCACCAACGCAGTAGGCACTCCGACATTTTTGCCTTGTATTCTTTTGGGCGAGAATTCAACCACTCGAGTATCTACATCAATCTTGATAGCATTACCCGGAGCCTTAAGTACCGTGTAGCCATCACTCACCAGGGAAGAAATCAACTCCAGTTCAACAGCATGGTTAAACGACGTTTGGCGGGAAGATGAAATGTATAAGCCTGCATTTTTCTGAACTTTGCCTGCCATATCCATCCTGAGCTTTGCAGAAATATCAGCAGCAACCACGTCCCAATGCGCAGCGGCTTGCAATTTTTTCTGGTCACTTGTGGGAAAGTTTTTCGCAATCGGTACTTCTGAATATCTTGACGTACACCCGCTAACCGCAATCATTAACGCCATTGCAACCAAAGTTTTTCTATTTTTCACTTCAAGACCCCCTGATGGAATTGTATCTACGGTTCTGAATCACCGGACAATCATTGATTGACTTCAAAAACCAATGTAAGGACGTTGATTCAATTCATATTACTGCCAACTTGAGATCAATACTAAGGATTCCTTAGTACAAAGTAAAGCAAAAACTAAGATTCTCTGAGTGTGAAAACATCTCGCTCAAATCCAGCACCGAAAGAATTGTCCGTTTTTGCCAAAAGACTGAAACAGGCACGTTTGCGTGCAGGGATCACTCAGGAAAAGCTTGGGATACTTGCGGAAATAGATGAGTTTTCCGCAAGCGCAAGGATAAATCAGTACGAACGCAGCAAGCATATCCCCGACTTCAACACCGCAGAGCGACTTGCCAGGGCACTCAATGTACCTACCCCGTTTTTTTATGCTTCAAACGATGAGATGGCCGAATGGATACTGGCCTTTGATTCGACGACAAAAAATACTGAGTGATGGCGCAACCGGGAGCCGGATGCAAGTGACTTAAAGAATCCATGTAGCCAAGGCGAACCTAAATCGAAAGAACACCTATCGTTTAAGCTTAGCCTGGCTACAAGGTGATTTAACCATCAGGGGAGAATCCATCAATTCAGCGTGATCGGTTCGCCGCTCTCCGCATGGTAGTAGCTCAAATGCGCGCAGTCGCTCGTGCCAGTCGTTAACGAACCATCGAACACAGGTTCGCCATCGACATCGACCACGGCGTAGCCATTGTGATAAAGCGTGACTTCGGCCTCCTGACGGCCATGGCGCATGGCGAAGCTGACGTAGCTTTCGTCCTCTTCTTCATCCAGCAGCTCCCAGTTCGGCCTGCCGGTCAGTTGCTCCAGCCAGCCGGATAAATCGACCTCGACTCGGCAAACGATAGCTTCTTCCCAAACCGATTTGATCTGGCTGTCTTTTATCTCTGGCAAGTTTTTATGCTCTGCATTCATCACACACCTCTTTTCACAATTGCTTCATAGTTGGTGACAGGTCGCTGCTTTTTCAATAGGTCTTTTTAATAACCACATGCCGTTTAACGCTGGCCGTGCTCTTAATGACTACGAGTTGCCATGAATATATATCGGTGGGATGATGCAACAACTTTACACGGGGCTCGTTTATGTTTGATTTTTTTGATCCTTTGCTCAGCATTTTTCGCGAAAATCCAACGTTTTATGTTGGATTCGTCACTATTTTTGGCTTGATGATAGGTAGCTTCCTGAATGTGGTGATTCACCGCTTGCCGAAGATGATGGAACGGGAATGGTTGCAAAATTGCCAGGAACTGCAAAACCCAACCGCAGATGAAGCCGTACAAGAAACTGCGCCTAAGTACAACCTGGTCGTGCCGCGTTCCGCTTGCCCCAAATGCGGTCACAAAATCACAGCGCTGGAGAATATTCCTGTTCTCAGTTTTATTTTCCTGGGCGGCAAATGCTCGGGCTGCAAAACAGCTATTAGCATCCGGTATCCATTGATTGAAGCACTCACAGGGATATTGGCTGGCATTATCGCGTGGAAATTCGGCGTGTCAGGATTTGCATTGGCAGCGCTGATTTTCACTTTTGCATTGATTGCATTGACCTTTATCGATTTCGATACGCAACTGTTACCGGATGACATTACCTTGCCCTTGCTGTGGCTTGGCTTGATCTTCAATATCGGCGGCGGCTTCACCGACTTGCAGTCTGCAGTCATCGGTGCGATTGCCGGTTATCTGAGTCTCTGGACAATCTTCTGGATATTCAAGATCGTCACAGGCAAGGAAGGCATGGGATACGGCGACTTCAAACTGCTGGCCGCTATCGGTGCATGGTTTGGCTGGCAGCTTTTACCTGCGGTGATATTGCTTTCGTCGGTTGCCGGCTCGGTGATCGGCATCGGCTTGATCATCCTCGCCAAGCAAGGCCGCGAGGTACCAATGCCATTCGGCCCATATCTGGCTTTGGGCGGTATCGCAGCATTGTTCTGGGGACCTCAGCTTTCCCGCCTCTACCTGGCAGGATGATCTGGCAGACATGTATCTTGTTGGCCTGACAGGGGGCATAGGCAGCGGCAAGACCGAGGCTGCGCGCATATTTGCCGAGCTAGGCGTGCCAGTCGTCGATACGGATGCAATTGCACATACATTGACCTCAGCAGGCCATCCGGTCTTGAAAGAAATCATCGCGCAATTTGGTGATTCTTATCTACAGGCGGACCAGACACTTGACCGCGCAGCCCTGCGGGAGAAGGTTTTTTCTGACACGCAGGCCAGATATCAGCTTGAAGCCATATTACATCCGGCGATCTATGATGCGGTGCTGCAAGCGCTTCAGGAAAACGCTGCAGCGCCATACCAGGTGATTGCCATCCCGCTGCTGTTTGAAAATAAGCGTTATCAAACGCTCATAAACCGCAGCCTGCTCATTGATTGTGATGAAGAACTGCAGATCAGCCGCGCCGCCGCGCGTAGCGGCATGGCAGCATCGGCTGTTGCAGCGATTATGCGTGCGCAAATGCCGCGAAATGAGCGCATCAAGCAGGCTGACGATGTCATTTTAAACAATGGAAGCCTCTCGGAACTGCGTCAAAAAATAGAAGATATTCATAAAAATTATATGCAGGCTTGCATAGTTAGCGAATAAATCTCATAATCCACTGCAATATTTTTCAAGTGCTTGCGCAACCGCAAAAAGTCCGTGCCTAGTTACGATTATCCATTTAATGAACGTATTCGGACGCTCTTGCGTATCGAGGATTTATTCCTAAAGATCTCGCATCACATCAATGGTGCAACCGAATTCAATCATCACAGCGCGCTGATCTATCTGTTCCAGATCCTGGATGTGATCGATCGTGCAGAACTCAAGACAGATCTGCTACAGGAGCTTGATCGACAAAAGCTCGTCATGCGGAATTTACGTGGCAATCCTACGATTTCTGAATCCCTGCTGAATGAAGTGATTGAGGAGATCGAAACCACGGCACTGGCATTACGCTCGAACGCATCCAAGCTTGGACAGAGCCTGCGCGACAATGACTGGCTGATGAGCATCAAGCAGCGTGCCGGCATCCCCGGCGGGGTCTGCGAGTTCGATGTACCCTCATACCATTTCTGGCTAGGGCTTGAGCAGGAACGCCGCGCCAACGATCTGGATAACTGGCTGCAGCCATTGAGGCCCGTCAATTCAGCCGTTCGTATTATCTTACATATTCTGCGCGGCAGTGGCGCAACGACTCATCTGATCGCAAATGGCGGTGTTTACCAACAAATGCTGGGTGGAATCAAGCCTGCACAAATGGTACGTATTGAAGTAGCCGACGATCTCAACTGTTTCCCCGAAGTGAGTGCTAACAAATATGCCATCAATGTTCGCTTCAACAGCCTGGAAACTGCCCAACGCCCTCGTTCTTGCGATTTCGACGTACCTTTCGCACTGACCTTATGTAATTTGTAGGAATGAAGCATGGCATCAGATAAAAAACGCATGGTCACTTGTCCGCAATGCAATGCATTGTCGGTTTACAGCACAGAGAACAAATACCGTCCATTTTGCTCGGAACGCTGCAAACTGATAGACCTTGGGCAGTGGGCGAGCGAGAACTACCGTATCCCCGAGCAAGTAAAACCAGATGATCTGGATAGCGAGTATTCTGAAAACTAACATCAGGAACTATCAATGACGATTGTTCGTGCGATTTGTTTCACACTGCTTTTTGCGCTTGCAGCTTGTGCCAAGGCTGAAAATGACATCACCATCAGCAATGCCTGGGCAAGAGCTACCGCGCCGGGACAGAAGGTCGCAGCAGCCTATATGAATCTGATCAGTAAAGAAGGTGCGACGCTCACCAAGGCAGAAAGCAACATCGCCGGCATCGTCGAAATACATAGCATGACGATGGAAAACGACGTGATGAAGATGCGCATGCTTGATGAACTAGTCATGCCCGCCGGGAAAACTGTCAGCTTGGAGCCTGGCGGCTACCATTTGATGTTGTTCGATCTGAAACAATCGCTCGATGCGGGCAAGTCCGCAGAATTCAAACTGCATTTCAGAACCAAGACTGGCGAGACAAAAAGCGTGTCTGTCACTTTGCCGATCAAGACCAGTGCCCACTAGCTGGTTTGAAAGCTGACAATGTAGCGTTTAGTCCCCAACCCGGCATTTGATTCTATTTCCAGCATCCAATCAGCCCGGCCACGGACACAGACCGGCAAGGTCACTTCGGCAACCCATAGATTCCCTGCCTTTTTAACCATCCTGTAGCGATTGAGCCCCATTTCCATGCCGTCCATGGCAAAGCTTGCATGAACCTCACTGGGACTCACCACGCCATCGCCATTGAACTGAACACTTAATTCGAAAGGCTGAAGAATCTGCGGGGGATGATTAGTGCTGACGTTCAGATCTCCGATGCTGCACCCCTGGGTCATATCGGGGCAGTTCAATGACACTTCCGTTTTTTGCCCGCAAGCCATCAGCAGCAGTGAAGTGGCGAGCGCGATACCGATAACCGTCAACCTGCCGTTTTTCATGCCGTCCAAATCTCACGTTGCATGGCTATGCCATGAGCGCCATGCTGCCATGCCATTGAAAGATCATGGTTTTGCATGCCGCCCAAGGCAAATACAGGCAAAGGATAATCATGAATCAAATCATCAAGCTGTTGCCAGCCCATGCTGACTGCATCAGGATGGCTGCGAGTCGGCAGCACAGGCGATAATGTGACGTAATCCAAAGCCAGCTTATGCGCTTTTTCCAGTTCGCCGGCGTTATGGCAAGAAGCACCGACCCATGTATTTTCAGGACGGGATTCTGCCTGCATGAGTTGTGCAGCAGTGAGGTGCACGCCGTCTGCACCGATGCGCTGGGCCAATTCAGCGTCGCTATTGAGCAGCACCATGGCACCATAAGGCCGGCTCATATCGATGACTCGTTGTGCGAACGATTGCAGATCATTCATGGAAAGCTGTTTCTCGCGTACTTGTATCAAGCGCAAGCCTTTATCAAGCGCACCTTGCAATTGCCCGAAGAAAACGGCTTCTGACGTCTCTGCAAGATTGGAAATGGCATAGATTGCAGGCAGTGTCAGGGCTTTGAGTATGGGCGTATTCGCCGGCAACACGGGTTCTACTGTGAGTTGTTGCGGATTCTGCCAAACCAGATTCTGGCCTTCTTTGCCGTGCGGCTCGACAGACCAGCTACGCACCATGAAGAAATGCAGCTTCACTGTCTTTTCAGGATAATCAAAACTGCGCGTAATCCACCGGCTGACATCAAGCGCTTCCGTACCGAGTTCCTCATGCAATTCACGCTGTAAGCCCTGCAAAGGCGTCTCACCATCTTCAATCTTACCGCCGGGAAACTCCCACCAGCCAGCCCAGGGTTTGCCTTCAGGACGCTGCCCCAACAAAACCCGTCCATCTGGCCGCACGAGTACTGCAACTGCAGCGTTAGTCACTTTTGACTGTGTCATCGACTATTTTTTCTTTGCTGCAGACAGCGCAACTTTACCTGCATAGTCGCGCGCGAACTGGTAGGCGACCCGGCCGCTTCTTGCACCGCGCGCCAATGAAAATTGCAGGGCTGCGCGACGCGTATCGTCATTCCATTTTTTGATACCGTAATCCGCCAGCCATTCCCGCGCAATTTTCAGATACTGCTCCTGATCAAACGCATAGAAAGACAACCAGAGGCCGAAGCGTTCTGAGAGAGAGATCTTTTCTTCTGTGGTGTCGCCTGGGCGAATCTCCTCACCCAAGTGCCGGGTTTCAAGATTCTCGTTCATGTATTCCGGCAATAGATGACGACGGTTGGATGTGGCATACACCAGCACATTCTCTGAAGTCGACGCCAGGGAACCGTCCAGCACGACCTTCAGTGCTTTATAACCTGGCTCACCCGCTTCAAAAGACAAATCGTCACAAAATACAATAAAGCGTTCTGGCCGGTTTCTAATGAGTTCAACAATCTCCGGTAGCGCCACCAGGTCCTGCTTATCCACCTCAATCAGTCGCAAGCCCTCTTTGGAGAATTCGCTCAGCAAAGCCTTTACCAGCGATGATTTACCCGTACCGCGTGCGCCTGTCAGCAACACATTGTTGGCTGGCAAGCTGCGAACGAACTGTTTGGTGTTTCTGACGATCTCCGTTTTCTGCTCATCCAGATGATGCAAATCATCCAGTTTGATTTGGTGAGGATGCGCTACCGCATGCAGATAACCATGACCATTTGCATGCTGCCAGCGCCAAGCAATAGCAGACCAGTCCGGCTCGGCAGGCTTTTCAGGCAATATCGCCTCCAGCTTCTTAAGTACAGTTTCAGCCCGGGCAATCAGGTTTTCAAAATCAGCCATGCCTATGACCTGTAATCCGCATTGATTTTGACGTAGTCGTACGAGAAGTCGCAGGTCCAGATCGTCACATCCGCATCGCCTCGGCCTAAATCAACGCGTACAGTGATCTCCGGCTCTTTCATCACGGCAGCGCCTTGCGCTTCTTCATAGCTTGCTGCCCTGCCACCATGTTCGGCCACCAGAAAATCCCCCAGGTACAGTTTAAGTGCGTTGACATCCAGATCGCCCACACCCGCATAGCCGATTGCCGCCAGGATACGGCCCAGATTCGGATCTGATGCAAAGAAGGCAGTTTTGATCAATGGAGAATGCGCAATCGCATAAGCGATCTTGCGGCATTCTGCTTCATCGCACCCACCTTGCACCTGAATCGTCATGAACTTGGTCGCGCCCTCGCCATCGCGAACGATAGCCTGGGCAAGTTCAATGGCCACTTCGGTGATTGCATCACGCATCAGGTGGAATTCAGCGCTCCCTTCGATTATCTCAGGCAGTTCAGACTGCCCTGTTGCAATCAGTACCAATGCATCATTGGTGGAAGTGTCGCCATCCACGGTGATGCAGTTAAACGAACGGTTTACCGCATATTGAATGATGCTGTCGAGCGCGGGCTGGCTGATGACGGCATCGGTCGCAATATAGCCGAGCATGGTAGCCATATTGGGGTGAATCATGCCAGAACCCTTGGAAATGCCCGTGATGGTCACTGTTTTGCCATTCAGGCTGATCTGGCGCGATGTACCTTTGGCAACGATGTCTGTTGTCATGATGGTTTCGGCGGCACGTAGCCAATGATCTTCTTGCAGATCCTGAAGGCTGTTTGGTAAACCAGCGACGATGCGTTCTACAGGCAAAGACTCCATAATCACGCCAGTGGAGAAAGGCAGTATCTGTTCCGGCGTACACTCCATCAGCTCGGCCAACGCTACACAGGTTTGCCTGGCATTGCGCAGGCCATCTTCGCCAGTCCCCGCATTGGCATTGCCGGTATTCACCAGCAGGGCACGAATATCGCCGCCTTTGGCCAAGTGTTCTTTACAGAGGACAACAGGCGCGGCACAGAATCGATTCTGGGTAAAGACACCAGCGATCCTGCTTCCTGCCGCCAGTTCGATGACCAGGACGTCTTTGCGATTCGGCTTACGCACATGCGCCTCTGCAGCGCCCAGCCTGATACCTTTTACCGGGAGCAGGGATTGCGCCTCTGGAGCCTTAAGATTGACCGGCATAAATAGCTTTCATAAAAATCAGATAGCTGATTTTACCGCATTCAGAATGAGGATTTGATATCCACACGACGAATTGACATTAGACCGCCCTGTGGATAGTCAGTAAGCAACTGAAATAATGACATGAAATAAAAATGTAAGTCGCTAATGGGGAGCTTGGCTAGTATTCTCATTACCCAAACAAAAAGCCGGGATATCCCGGCTTTTTGTTTAATCTGAACCCAGCTTTAATCAAAACTGAGTAACTCGTTTTGTCTTTGTTCAAGCTTGTCCATCACTGAATTACGTTCTTCTGGTGCCATATCCCACCAATCCCTGATTTCTTCTATGCTGCGATAACAACCCTCGCATAGGCCAGTAGCGTCATTCATCGCACAAACGCCGATACAAGGCGAAACAATCGGTTCTGGTAGGTCCGCCATAACTTAGCCCAACTCTTCGATCAGTTTAATTTGCCATGGCATTGTTTGTACTTCTTGCCTGAGCCGCATGGGCATGGATCATTGCGACCTACTTTGATACCTTGACGCTCGTATGGCTGAGCTGGCGTATTGGCTGCTTCCTCGTCAGAATCTGCAGCACCCAGCGCTTCATCATAGCTTGCATGTTGGTATTGCACATTCTCAAGCTCAGCAGGCTTTTCAACAGCTTCAATATCCGCTTCGGTTTTCACTTGCACCAACATGGTCACCTGGGTGACTTCACGCTTAACGGTATCAAGCAGGGCACTGAACAAGTTAAAGGCTTCGCGCTTATATTCCTGTTTAGGATTTTTCTGCGCATAAGAGCGCAAATGGATACCCTGGCGCAAGTGATCCAGAGCTGCCAGGTGTTCACGCCAATGGTTATCGATGCTTTGCAGCATTACCGCACGCTCAAACTGGCGCATGACGTCAGAGCTGGCCAATTGTTCCTTGGCTACATATTTCTCTGTCGCTACTTCAAGCACATGTTCGCGTAGGGTTTCTTCATGCAGGTTCGGGTTTTCTTCCAGCATCTTCTGCAAAGGAATTTCAAGGCCGACATCAGCCAGCAAGGCCTTTTCCAGACCTGGTATATCCCATTGTTCTTCAACGCTATCGGGCGGGATATATGTTGCGATTGTTTCCGCCAACACGTCAGCGCGCATGGCATCGATAGTGTCTTTCACATCGGCAGCTTCCAACAACTCATTACGCTGCTGATAAATGACACGGCGCTGATCATTGGCAACGTCATCATACTCGAGCAATTGCTTACGAATATCGAAGTTACGGCCTTCCACTTTACGCTGTGCATTCTCAATCGCACGCGTCACCCATGGATGTTCAATAGCTTCACCTTCCGGCATCTTGAGGCGTTCCATGATGGCGGATACGCGATCCGAAGCAAAAATACGCAGGAGCTGATCTTCCAGCGAGAGATAGAAGCGGCTTGAGCCCGGGTCACCCTGGCGACCGGAACGACCGCGCAACTGGTTATCTACACGGCGGGATTCGTGTCTTTCAGTGCCGATAATATGCAAGCCGCCAGCGGCAATCACCGCATCATGCTGCTTTTGCCATTCGGTCTTTATTGCTGAAATCCCGGTTTCCTTTTCTGCCTCGGACAGTTTTTCATCCTGGCGAATCTTTACGATATCCGGTTCAGAATTACCCCCCAGCACGATATCGGTACCACGACCTGCCATGTTGGTAGCAATGGTAATCATGCCAGGACGGCCCGCCTGCGCAATAATGTGCGCTTCGCGCTCGTGCTGCTTGGCATTCAGGACCTGGTGTTCCAACTTGGCTTTGGTCAGCACATTGGCGATCAATTCCGAGTTCTCAATCGATGTCGTACCGACCAGCACCGGCTGACCGCGTTTCTGACATTCCTGGATATCCTCGATCACTGCCTGGTATTTTTCAGCAGCGGTACGATAAACCTTATCCATCTGATCAACACGCTGCATCGGTCTGTGGGTTGGAATCACGATAGTTTCCAAACCATAAATCTGATTAAATTCGTAAGCTTCCGTATCTGCCGTACCCGTCATGCCGGACAGTTTTTCATACATACGGAAGAAGTTTTGGAAGGTAATCGAAGCTAACGTCTGATTCTCTTTCTGGATAGTCACGCCTTCTTTGGCTTCAACCGCCTGATGCAGACCATCGGACCAACGGCGGCCGGCCATCATACGACCGGTGAATTCATCGACGATGATGACATCGCCATCACGCACAACGTAGTGCTGGTCACGGTGATAGAGGGATTGAGCGCGTAATGCGGCGTAAAGATGATGCACCAGGCTAATGCCGGCAGCATCGTAAAGGCTGGTACCTTCAGGCAGCAGTCCGGCTTCTGCCAACAAGGCTTCCGCATGTTCATGGCCTTGCTCGGACATCACTACCTGATGGGATTTCTCATCGACCCAGTAATCGCCTTCACCCTCTTCTTCCGTCTGACGAATCAACTTGGCGGCGAGCACATTGACTTGTGTATACAGATCAATGCTGTCATCCGCCTGGCCGGAAATAATCAGCGGCGTACGCGCTTCATCGATCAGGATCGAATCGACTTCATCAATCAGCGCATAACTAAGCGAGCGTTGTACGCGCTCCGCTGCTGTATGCACCATGTTGTCGCGCAGGTAATCAAAACCGAATTCGTTGTTGGTGCCATAGGTAATATCGGCGGCATAGGCTTTCTGCTTTTCATCATGCGGCATCTGGGAAAGATTGATACCCACTGTCAAGCCCAGGAAGTTATAAAGTCGCGACATCCATTCCGCATCGCGTTTGGCCAGGTAATCATTGACCGTGACCACATGCACACCCTTGCCGGTCAGCGCATTCAAGTATGCAGGCAGGGTTGCAACCAGCGTTTTACCCTCGCCTGTACGCATTTCCGCAATCTTGCCCGAATGTAAGACCATGCCGCCGATCAGCTGCACATCGAAGTGGCGCATCTCAAGGACACGACGGCCGCCTTCACGCACCACGGCAAAAGCCTCCGGCAGCAACTTATCCAGGCTCTCGCCATTCTGATAGCGCTGCTTGAATTCGGCTGTTTTGGCTTTTAGCTCCTCGTCACTCAAGGCCTGCATCGCCGGCTCTAACGCATTAATCGCACCGACTTTTTGCGCGAGTTGTTTCACCAACCGCTCATTGCGGCTACCAAAAACTTTTTTGAACAACGTGGATAACATGAAATGACACCGACTTCCCGCGCTGGCGGAAACCCCTTAGGTTGACTTGGATAGTTTGATGTAACGCACCAATTTAGATATAAAAATGTATTTGTTGCAAAATATGAATCTTAGTTCTTTATTATTAATATTTAAATCAGTGCTGCAGAAATTTTCGCGGGTCAAGCGGTGCACCATCGCGGCGAACTTCAAAATGCAAATGTGGCCCGGTAGAACGGCCAGTACTGCCGACTTTGGCAATCAACTGGCCTTTCTTTACCACTTCGCCGACATTCACCAAAAGCTCCGAAGCATGCGCGTAACGCGTTTCCAGCCCTGAGCCATGACTGATTTTAACGATTTTACCATAGTCAGGCATCTGCTCAGAAGCAGTCACTACTCCGCCTGCAGCTGCATAAATCGGCGTTCCCACTCCCGCAGTAAAATCCAGGCCTTCATGAAAAGCACTGCGCCCGGAGAATGGATCAACCCGCCAGCCGAAACTGGAAGAGTTGTATCCCACACTCACGGGACTATTATCAGGCAACATACTTTGCTGCATAGTCTGTTGCAATAACATGGCCTCTAACATATTGAGACGATCACCCTTGATTTCAATCTGGTGGGAGAGAGCAGCGATATCATCCTGGAGCGCCGTCTCGGTAATATCCTGTGGATTAACCTGCGGACCGCCGGAACCAGGGGGCTGGATGATTTCCAAATCCGGCTCGTTAATACCCGCCATCTTCGCCAACCGGGCACTCAATGCATCCAGGCGCATGACGCGAGCGCGCATCTCGCCGAGTTGGAGTGCAAGTGCATCAAGATGTTTTTGTGGATGGTGTAAGGTGAATTGAAGCTGTGAGGGCAGGAGAGAATTGACTGGGTTCTTGCGACCATTCTCTTGCGGCATGATAATAGCCAGCGTAAACGCAACAGATAAGATCGACACCGCTAGCAAAACCAATATAATTTGCAACATGGTTAGCGTTTTTGCCTTGGCCATGTTGTTCGATACAAAAATAATATTCAAACATTTTCCCCTTTTGGGAGGTATTTCGGCATGCAGCGCATCAATGCTTTTCTGAAAAATAATGCCGACTTAGCACTTATTTCCAACAAGACAAAGAATTTGACCGCATGCCAGAAAATCTGGGATGCGGTCGCGCCCGAAACACTCAAACCACACACTCAAGCTGGCGATGTTAACCACAAACGGCTAACGGTATATGCCAGTAACGGCGCTGTGGCTGCAAAAGTTAAGTTATTGTTACCTAGTCTATTGACTAACTTACAAAAGCACGGCCTAGAAGTTACTTCAATTCGGGTTCAAGTGCAAGTGCAATCTAGTCCACGCCAGCCCCCGAAATCCACCCGCAAACTCAGTGCTTTTGCGGCAGCGGAACTTGAAAAGTTGGCAGATCAGCTTGAGGACGACTCCTCGCTTGCCTCCACATTAAAAAAACTCTCTGCTAGGTCAACTGGCAATTAAGCTGCCCTCAATCAAAATATATTAAGCATTAATAACAACACATGGATTATTTGATTTATCTCTTTGCAGGGGCTATAGCCGGCCTGCTTTCCGGACTTTTTGGCGTCGGCGGCGGCCTCATTATCGTCCCCATACTGAGCGTGGTCTTCACCGGACTGGCATTTCCTGAGCAGCATGTGATGCACATGGCGCTGGGCACTTCTCTTGCTACCATCATATTCACCTCCGTGTCTTCAGCGCGCGCTCATCACAGCCATGCCAATGTCGATTGGCCTCTGGTCGGCAAAATTGCTTCAGGTATCGTACTTGGCACGCTCCTTGGCTCAGTATTGGCTGCCAGCCTTGAGACCACATGGCTGAAAGCAATTTTTGCGATCTTTGTATTTGCCGTAGCAACACAATTGATTCTGAATCTTACCCCAGACTCGAAGCGAGGATTACCCGGCTTGTTTGGAACCAGTTTCGTCGGCGTGATCATTGGCATTGTTTCCAGCCTGGTCGGCATCGGTGGGGGTACGCTTTCGGTACCGTTTCTAATCTACTGCAACGTCTCCATCAGAAAAGCGATAGGGACCTCTGCTACCATTGGCCTGCCTATCGCCCTGTCAGGCACTCTTGGGTTCATCTTCAATGGCTTGGAGGTGCCACAACTACCATCCTATAGCCTGGGTTATGTTTTTCTCCCCGCAGTCATCTGCATTGCATTGGTCAGCGGGATAACCGCACCTTTAGGCGCCAGGCTTGCACAGCGACTCCCCGCAATAACGCTGAAACGTGCTTTCGCTGGTTTGCTTTATTTAATTGGTTTGAAGATGCTCTGGGGCATGTTTTAAAGACATTCATCAGCACAGGCTGGCACGCACGAACATGGTCATTGTGAGCATCAGGTAAAAGTGAAATAATGGCTTCGCAGCAATGTTCGTTCGTTAGTCTTTAGGAGAAATACTCGGCGCAATAGGCATAAGCTATGCCACAGCATTAGTCATTTGGAAATATCGTCACATATAACAACAAGCAACGCCCGAGATTCTCAATTCCATTACAAGAAGAGGGAGAAGTCGATGTCTGCTGGACTGATATTAGCAATTGCAAGTGCCTTACTGGCCGTAATCTACGGCGCAGTCATGAGTAAATGGATTTTTTCACTGCCTGCCGGCAACGCACGCATGCAAGAAATTGCAGGTGCGATTCAACAAGGTGCCGCAGCCTATCTGGCGCGCCAATATAAAACAATCGCAATCGTCGGGGTGGTACTCACTATCCTCATCGCTATTTTCCTGGGTTTTAATACTGCATTAGGTTTTGTCATCGGCGCGGTTTTGTCCGGCGCCTGCGGTTTTATCGGCATGAATGTCTCGGTCAAAGCCAATGTGCGAACGGCACAGGCGGCGACAAATGGCATTGTCCCTGCACTGGATGTAGCATTCAAAGGCGGCGCGATCACCGGCATGCTGGTGGTTGGGCTTGGATTGCTGGGTGTTACCGGCTTTTATGTGTTCCTGGGTGCCGAGGCAACGGAAGACCTGAACCCATTGATCGGTCTCGCTTTCGGCTCATCGCTGATTTCCATCTTCGCTCGTTTGGGTGGCGGTATCTTTACCAAAGGTGCAGATGTAGGTGCCGATCTGGTCGGGAAAGTCGAAGCCGGTATTCCGGAAGATGACCCTCGCAATCCCGCGGTGATTGCCGATAATGTTGGTGATAACGTCGGCGACTGCGCAGGCATGGCAGCCGATCTGTTCGAGACCTACGCAGTGACCATCATCGCCACCATGGTGCTGGGTAGCCTGATGATTACTGAAGCGGGCGCGAACGGCATCATTTATCCATTGTTGCTGGGCGCAGTCTCCATTGTGGCTTCGATTATCGGTTGCTTCTTCGTCAAGGCCAAACCGGCCATGAAGAACGTCATGCCCGCCCTCTACAGGGGATTGGCGGTGGCCGGACTGCTCTCTCTCATTGCCTTCTACTTTGTCACAGCCTATGTCTTTCCTGAAGGCGTCACCAGTGGTGGCACCCTGATCAGTGCGAACGCCTTGTGGGGCGCAAGTGCAATCGGTCTGGTTCTGACAGCAGCTTTGGTCTGGATCACGGAGTACTACACTGGCACCGACTACAAGCCAGTGCAGCACATTGCGCAGGCATCCACTACCGGACATGCTACCAACATCATCGCCGGCATCGGCATCTCGATGAAATCTACTGCGTGGCCCGTATTATCGGTCTGTGTCGCCATTTTTGCTTCTCATGAGCTAGCCGGACTGTATGGGGTCGCCGTTGCCGCCACTGCGATGTTAAGCATGGCGGGCATCATCGTGGCTCTGGATGCCTATGGGCCGATCACCGACAACGCTGGCGGTATCGCTGAAATGGCGGAACTCCCAAGCAGTGTGCGTGATGTCACCGATCCATTGGATGCTGTCGGCAATACCACCAAGGCGGTCACCAAGGGCTATGCCATCGGCTCTGCCGGTCTCGCCGCTTTGGTTCTGTTCGCCGACTATACGCATAAACTGGAAAGTGTAGGACTGGCTTCCAGCTTTGACTTGAGCGATCCCATGGTGATTATCGGCTTGTTCATCGGCGGCCTGATCCCCTTCCTGTTCGGCGCCATGGCCATGGAAGCGGTCGGGCGCGCAGCGGGTGCGGTAGTCGAAGAAGTCCGCCGCCAGTTCCGCGAGATACCTGGCATCATGGAAGGTACGGGCAAGCCTGAATATGGCAAAGCCGTTGATATGCTGACCACTGCGGCGATCAAGGAAATGATGATCCCATCGTTATTGCCAGTGGCTGTACCGATTGCAGTCGGCTTATTGCTGGGCCCGGTCGCATTGGGCGGGTTACTGATGGGCACCATCGTCACCGGCCTGTTCGTCGCCATCTCCATGTGCACGGGTGGCGGTGCCTGGGATAATGCCAAGAAATATATCGAAGACGGCCATCACGGCGGCAAGGGCTCAGAGGCTCATAAGGCAGCTGTGACCGGGGATACCGTAGGCGATCCATACAAGGATACGGCCGGCCCGGCAGTCAACCCTTTGATCAAGATCATCAACATCGTGGCGCTGCTGATCGTGCCATTGCTGTAATAGCTTTCAGAAATAAAAAAGGCGGCCTAGCCGCCTTTTTTATTGTGTTCCTTAATCAATTAGAAGGCCGGTTTCACCTTGGCATTGTTAAATCTATCTACACCAGAGAGGATTTCCTTGCGGGCTTCATCAATATCGGCCCAACCCTCGATCTTGACCCACTTGCCCTTATCCAGATCTTTATAATGCTCGAAAAAGTGGGCGATGATATTCAAGCGCCACTCTGAGACATCCTGATAAGTCTTGAGGTGATTATAAAGTCCACAAACCTTCTCTACAGGCACAGCAAGCAGTTTGGCGTCCGGCCCTGCCTCGTCAGTCATTTTGAGCACGCCAAGCGGGCGGCAACGTACAACGACACCTGGCAGCAAGGGTACTGGTGTTAATACCAGTACATCGACAGGATCGCCATCTTCGGACAATGTGTGGGGAATGTAGCCATAATTGGTTGGATACTGCATCGCAGTGCCCATGAAACGATCAACAAAAATAGCGCCGCTATCCTTGTCGACCTCATACTTGACGGGGTCGCCCTGCATAGGGATTTCGATGATGACATTGAAGTCATCCGGTAAAGATTTGCCGGACGGCACCAGATTGAGTGACATATTGCTGTTCCCTGCGAAAAATGCGTGATTATACTCGAACTAAGACTTCAAAATCAGGCAATTAGTGGTTCAAACGTGAGATTTTCCTGGCTGTAAGCGCGCATCTGGCCATCGACAATATCAAAGTACCAGCCGTGCAGCTTGAGTTGGTTCTGTTCCAGCTTTTTTTGAATAAATGGAAAAGTACGAAGATTTTCCAGTGAGACCAGTATGCCCGCCATCTCGCAATTACATAGCTTCTCATCGTCGCTGGCATGCGGATGATCTTCACGCACGCGATCAGCGGCGCGTTTGGCCATATTGACCCATGGCTTGATGAACTCCCCTTCCAGGCCATCTGGAATCCCCTCAAACAGCGCCTTGATACCGCCGCACTGGCGATGGCCAAGTACAATAATATTCTTTACACCCAGTGCGCATACGGCAAATTCCAATGCAGCACTGACGCCATGATAACCACCACCCTGCTCATAAGGCGGTACCAGGTTCGCGACATTACGCACGACGAACAAATCACCGGGTTTGCAATCCATGACAATCGCCGGGTCGACACGAGAGTCTGAACAGGCGATGACCAGGGTGCTGGGTTTCTGACCCAGCACCAGTTCGGCAAAAAGCTTCTGTCCTTCAGCCGCGAAATAGTGATGATGAAAACGTCGATAGCCGTCCACCAGTTGCTTTATATCGCTCATAAATTCTTGCTTTCTTTTATTTGTGCCCTGCATTCACGAACAATCGCATCAGGGATGATTTTTAGCGCTAAATATATCAAACCGGGCACGATGATCAAGTCATCCAACTGACCAATAATCGGCAGGAAGTCTGGAATCAGATCGAAAGGCAGCAGCACATAGCCTACTGCCAGCCACAACAGAACCCTTGCCATCTTTGGCGTTTGCGGATGATGCAAAACCAGCTGATAAAAAGCCAGCTCTGTTTTTAACCGCTGACCGATCTGTCTCAGTTGAGTGTTTATTTTCAATCTTGGGAGAACGCAGATCCCGTCAATTTCTGGAAAGCTTCGCGATACTTCTCGCTGGTTTTCTCTGCGACCTCAGCAGGCAACTCCGGGCCAGGAGGCGTCTTGTTCCAGCCGGATGCCTCAAGCCAGTCACGCACATATTGCTTGTCGTAGCTGGGTGGGTTCTGGCCGACCACATATTGGTCGGCGGGCCAAAAGCGTGATGAATCCGGCGTGAGCACTTCATCGATCAAATAAAGCTGCCCCGTATTGTCGAGGCCGAATTCAAACTTGGTATCGGCGATGATAATGCCTTTGGTCAGGGCATATTGCGCGGCCTCTTTGTATAGCTGAATGCTCACACTGGCAACAGTTTTAGCCAGATCCTGGCCTAACAGGTCTGCGGCTTGCTGATGCGTGATATTGACATCGTGATCGCCCACCTCAGCCTTGCTGGATGGCGTGAATATCGGCTCCGGCAGTTTGGAGGCTTCCTGCAAACCCTCTGGCAAAGGAATGCCGCATACCGTGCCGCCGGCTTTGTATTCTTTCCAGCCCGATCCCGCAAGATAGCCACGGACGATAGATTCAATCGGCAATGGTTTCAGTTTTTTCACCACAATCGCGCGCTTGCCTAGTTGAGCCTTCTCGGCTTCATCTTTCACTACAGACTGCGGGTTAATGCCAGTGAGATGGTTGGGCACGATATGGCCAAGTTTCTCAAACCAGAAATTGGCGATCTCGGTGAGAATGGCACCTTTGTCCTTAATCGGCGTAGGCAGAACCACATCGAATGCAGAAAGCCGATCTGTCGCCACCAGCAGCATGGTATGCGCATCGACATCATAAATATCTCGCACTTTGCCCTGGTGAAGGAGCTTGAGGCTGGGAATACTACTTTTGAGTAAAGGCTGCATGTGCTTATGGATTCACTAAAGGACGCTTATTTTATTTCACAATTGCTTTAATCTCATCATTTTGCTCATATTTTTTATGAGTACTCAGATGATTTGCTCTTGCCCGACTTTGATAATGCGCATGGTATTGGTACCGCCGGCATTGCCAATCGGTTCGCCAAAGGTAAGCAGAACCAGGTCGCCATTGTTCACTACGGCATTGGTCAACAGGATTTTTTCCATCTCTCGCAGGATATGATCGCGCCCCTTATCCGACTGATCGATCGGATAAGGATAGACCCCGCGATAAAGCGTGAGCTTATGGCGTGCCACTTTTTCAGGTGAGAGAGCATAGATCGGCGCTTCAGTGTCGCCACGGGACAACCATTGCGCAGAAGTGCCTGACTGGGTCAATGCCGCAATCGCTTTCACTTTGAGATGCCCCGCGGTATAGATGGCAGCCATGGCGATGGCTTCATCGACGCGGAGAAATTCATGCATATCGCGTCGCGCATAACGCTGCACGAAATATTCGCGCTCTGCTTCCAGGCAGACACGATGCATGGCGGAAATCGCCTGTAGCGGATATTGCCCAACCGCACTCTCGGCTGACAACATGACGGCGTCGGTGCCATCCAGTACCGCATTCGCCACATCGGAAACTTCAGCGCGGGTCGGAATCGGGCTGGTGATCATGGATTCCAGCATCTGCGTAGCGGTAATCACTACCTTGTTCTTGGCACGCGCCATGCGAATCATGCGCTTTTGCAATCCAGGTACCGCCGCATCCCCCACTTCGACACCCAGATCGCCGCGCGCAACCATGATGACATCGGATGCGTCGATGATCTCCTCCAACGCATCTATCGCTTCCGCGCGCTCTATTTTCGCGACGATGCTTGCAGTGCCTCCAGCTTTGAGCACCAGAGCCCTGGCTTCTTCCACATCCTTGCCGCAGCGCGGGAATGAAAGTGCGATAAAGTCAGCTTCCAGCGCTACCGCTGTTTTGATGTCTTCCTTGTCCTTCTCTGTCAGCGCCTCGGCAGACAAACCGCCGCCTTGACGATTGATACCCTTGTTATTGGAAAGTATGCCTCCGGAAGCCACAGTACAGAATATCTCAGTACCCTGGACCAAATCCACTGACAGCACGATACGTCCATCATCGAGCAGCAGTATCGTTCCAATATCGACTTCATTCGGCAGGGTTCGGTAATCAAGCCCCACACGTTGCTGATCGCCCAGCTCACATGCCGCATCCAGGATAAACCGGTCACCTGCCTCCAGTTTGATGCTGCCTTGTTCGAATTTTCCTATACGGATCTTCGGGCCTTGCAAGTCGCACAACACACCTACGGGCCGTCCTAGCCTCTCGGCAACGCTGCGTACCAGCGCCGCACGGTCGATATGCTCCTGTGCAGTGCCATGCGAGAAATTGAGACGCACCACATCAACTCCTGCAGCAATCATGCGGGCGATCATTTCTTCGCTGCTGGAAGCTGGGCCTAGAGTAGCGACAATTTTGGTTTTACGTATGCTCAAATGCGGACTCTCTCAAAATAAAAAAGGGGCTCAAAGAGCCCCTTGTCTTAGATTTATTAAGAAGGCTCTAGCCTTTGGCGCGTTGCTCCAGAATCTCAACGGCAGGCAATGCCTTGCCCTCCAGGAACTCCAGAAACGCACCACCTGCTGTAGAAATATAAGACACTTGGTCATAAATGTCATACTTCTGAATCGCTGCAATGGTGTCGCCACCTCCGGCTAAGGTAAAGGCTTTGGTCTTTGCAATGGCTTCAGCGATGGTTTTAGTGCCAGCACCAAACTGGTCGAACTCGAACACACCGACAGGGCCGTTCCAGACCACTGTACCAGCTTGCATGATGATATCGGCTAATTCTTTAGCAGAATTCGGGCCAATGTCAAAAATCATGTCGTCAGCCGCAACATCACCGGCATCTTTCAGGACTGCAGGCTCGTTGGCATCGAACTGCTTGCCGCAAACCACGTCAACCGCAATCGGCACGGCCGCTCCGCGCTTGGACATTTTCTCCATCAGCATTTTTGCGGTCGGCACCAAATCATCTTCACAAAGCGATTTACCTACCTCATGGCCGGCTGCCTTGAGAAAAGTGTTGGCAATACCGCCACCGACGACCATCTGATCGACTTTTTCCGCCAGGCTTTCCAGTACAGTCAGTTTGGTGCTGACCTTGGAGCCACCTACAATCGCCACCATCGGGCGTGCTGGCTTCAACAATGCCTTGGTCAAGGCATCCAGTTCCTCCACCAGCAATATGCCGGCAGCCGCGACAGGCGCAAACTTCGCAATACCATGCGTGGATGCTTCTGCTCTGTGCGCCGTACCGAATGCATCCATGACGAACACATCACAAAGCTTGGCATACTTTTGTGACGTTTCAGCCAGGTTTTTCTTCTCACCTTTATTGAAACGACAGTTCTCCAGCAAAACCAGTTCGCCATCCGCAACATCAAAACCGCCATCCACCCAATCTTTCACCAGACGCACAGATTTCCCTAGCTTTGCGGCCATCACATCGGCGACAGGCTTCAGTGAATTCTCTTCAGAAAAAACACCTTCTTCCGGACGGCCAAGATGCGATGTCACCATGACCCTGGCGCCGGCATGAAGCGCAAACTCAATGGTCGGCAGTGATGCTGTGATACGGGCGTCTGATGTCACTTTGCCGTCTTTAACCGGCACGTTCAGGTCAGATCGGATAAAAACACGCTTGCCCCGTAAATCGAGGTCGGTCATCTTGATGACATTCATGCTGAGCTTCCTTTGCTTGACGATATCTTTTACTTGGCAATATGCTCAACAAGGCGCATCAGGTTACAGGTATAGCCATATTCGTTGTCATACCATGCGACCACTTTGACAAAAGTCGGGTCGAGCTGGATACCAGCACCCGCGTCAAATACGGAAGGGCAGGTTTCACCACGAAAATCGGTCGACACTACTTTTTCGTCAGTAAAGCCAAGCACACCTTTCAGTGGCCCGCTTTCCGATGCAGCTTTCATCACAGCGACTATCTGTTCGTAACTGGTTTCCTTGTTAAGTTCACAAGTCAGATCAACCACGGACACATCTGAAGTCGGAATGCGGAAGGCCATGCCTGTGAGCTTCTTATTCAGGGAAGGAATCACCTTACCGACAGCCTTGGCGGCGCCTGTAGATGACGGAATGATGTTCTCCAGAATGCCGCGGCCGCCGCGCCAGTCTTTGTTAGATGGTCCATCCACCGTTTTTTGCGTTGCTGTAGCAGCGTGCACCGTGGTCATCAAACCGCGCTTGATGCCGAAATTATCGTGCAGCACTTTGGCCACTGGTGCCAGCGCATTCGTGGTGCAGGATGCAGCGGAGACAATCGCTTCACCCTTGTAATCATCCTGGTTCACGCCATAGACGAACATCGGCGTGTCGTCTTTGGAAGGCGCGGACTGGACGACTTGTTTGGCACCCGCATCGATATGCTTCTGGCAGGTTTCCTGTGTCAGGAAAAAGCCGGTACATTCCACAATCACGTCAGCACCTGCTTCACCCCATTTAAGGTTGGCCGGGTCTTTTTCTGCCGTCAGGCGGATACGCTTGCCGTTGACCACCAGATAATTGCCATCGACCTCGACCTCGCCTTTGAAACGTCCATGCACGGAGTCATGTTTCAACATATAAGCCAGATAGTCCGGCTCTAATAAATCATTGATGGCGACGATCTCAATATCGGTAAAGTCTTTCACTGCAGCACGCAGGACCATGCGACCAATACGCCCGAAGCCATTGATACCAATTCTGATTGCCATATGTACATCCTCTCATCAGAAACAAAAAGGGAGCCAAAACAAACCGGCTCCCTTTCCAGATTTACTGCATTTAGTTACAGCACAGTCTTAACTGTAGCAACAACGTTTTCAACGGTGAAACCGAAGTGCTTCATCAGTACACCGCCTGGCGCGGATTCACCGAAGGTATCGATACCGACGACTGCACCTTCCAGGCCAACATACTTGCGCCAGAAGTCTGGGTGAGCCGCTTCAACAGCCACACGCTTCACACCTGGAGTCAATACGCTGTCCTTGTATGCCTGATCCTGCTGATCGAATACATTGGTGGATGGCATGGAAACCACACGCACCTTGGTACCGGCAGCGTTCAGTTCAGCTGCAGCCTTGATAGCCAGATCCAGCTCGGAACCGTTGGCGATGATGATGACATCAGCCTTGCCAGCTACGTCGGAGAACACATAACCGCCCTTACGGATCAGGTCAAGTTGCGCAGCATCATGCTTGATACCAGCCAGGTTCTGACGAGACAAGACGAGGCTGGTTGGGCCATCGGTACGCTCAACGGCAGCTACCCATGAAACAGCCGTTTCAGTAGCGCTACCTGGACGCCATACGTTCATGCGTGGGATGTAACGCAGACCGGATGTATTTTCCACCGGCTGGTGGGTTGGGCCGTCTTCGCCCTGACCAATGGAGTCATGGGTCAATACATATACCACACGTTGTTTCATCAACGCGGACATACGCATGCCATTCTTCATGTAGTCAGAGAACATGTGGAAAGTACCGCCGAATGGCAGTAAGCCACCGTGCAGTGCCATACCGTTCATGATAGCAGCCATACCGAATTCACGTACGCCGTAGGAGATGTAGTTGCCTGGCTCCTTGCCGCTCACGTGCTTGAAGCTGCCCGTGCTGGTCAGGTTGGAACCGGTCAGGTCAGCGGAACCGCCGAGGAATTCTGGCAGTACCGGGGCCAATGCGCCGATGACGTTTTGCGATGCCTTACGGCTAGCAACGCCTTCAGCCTTTTCATTGGTAGCGGCGATCATGGCATCGGTCGCTTGCTTCCAGTTTGCTGGCAGCTTACCTTCTGCACGGCGCTTGAATTCTGCAGCTTCTGCTGGGAATGCCTTAGCGTACGCATCGAACCTGGCGTTCCAGTCGGCTTCTGCCTTGGCGCCCTTGGCCTTGGCATCCCAGCCTTCGTAAACGTCAGCAGGCACTACGAATGGCTCATGTGGCCAGCCGATCGCGGCGCGGGTAGCGGCGACTTCGTCTTCACCCAGTGCGGAACCGTGGCAGTCATGGCTACCGCACTTGTTCGGGGAGCCCTTACCGATAATGGTCTTGCAGCAGATCAGGGATGGCTTGTCGGTGACCTTCTTGGCAGCGTCGATTGCTTTCTGGATCGCTGCGGAGTCATGTCCGTCAACGGATTGAACGTGCCAACCATACGCTTCGAAGCGCTTGGCGGTGTCATCGGTGTACCAGCCTTCGATGTGGCCGTCGATGGAGATGCCGTTGTCATCCCAGAATGCAACCAGCTTGCCCAGGCCCCAGGTACCGGCCAATGCACAAGATTCGTGGGAAACGCCTTCCATCATACAGCCGTCGCCCAGGAACGCGTAAGTGTAGTGGTCGACGATGTCGTGGCCTGGCTTGTTGAACTGGCTGGCCAGTAGCTTTTCCGCCATCGCAAAACCAACGGCGTTAGCAATACCCTGGCCCAGAGGACCAGTGGTGGTTTCTACGCCTGGAGCGTAGTGATATTCAGGGTGGCCTGCACACTTGGAATGCAATTGACGGAAAGTCTTGATGTCATCAATGGTGACGTCATAGCCGGTCAGATGCAGCAAGGAGTAGATCAGCATGGAGCCATGACCGTTGGACAATACGAAACGATCACGGTTAGCCCAGTTAGGGTTGGTTGGGTTGTGGCTCAGGTTGTGGTTCCACAATACTTCAGCAATTTCTGCCATGCCCATAGGAGCACCTGGGTGGCCAGAATTCGCTTTCTGCACTGCATCCATCGACAGCGCACGGATGGCATTGCATAAGTCGGTACGAGTTGCCATTTCTATCTCCCTCAATTTTCAAGCTGGTTTAAAAGAGAAAAAGGCGGCTTCCCGACGTGTCATGCGGGAACCGGCCCTACTCAAATTCTTTGGAAAAATCCCCCCTCACTACAGGATATTGCTGACGTTCTTGCCTTGTCGCTATTTCATTGTTTTTATCAGGGGTATAGAACGTAATTATTGCCTAGTTAGCGATTTTCAGCAACAAAAAGCCTCTCGTAAACCAGCATATAAGCTGGCCAATATCAGGCTGCGTCTTCCTTCCATTTGATCGAACACCCAATGGAAGGAATCTGTTCACGCGGGCCCTGGCCTGTTTCTGCGACCAGCTTCATAGCCTTGAACAGATCACGTGTGGGATTGGGGCTGGGCGTGGTTTCACGACGCTGATCATCAAAACGGCCGCGATATTGCAACTCAAGATTCGCGTTAAACCCGAAAAAGTCCGGCGTGCATACTGCACCATAGGCTTTCGCAACTTCCTGCGTCTCATCCAGTACATAAGGGAAAGAAAAATTGAATTCTTTCGCCATGGCCTGCATGTTCTCATAGGAATCATCAGGATAATTCACGGTATCGTTGGATGAAATCGCAATAGAGTTCACACCCAATGCCTTCAGTTCCAGCAGGTCACTCGCCAACCGCTCGCGAATCGCCTTTACATAAGGGCAATGGTTGCAGATAAACATCACCAGCGTGCCATTGGGGCCGCGAATATCGTCCAGCGTCCAATACTTGCCATCGACGCCGAGCAACTTGAAATCAGGGGATTTCCAGCCAAAATCACAGATAGGAGGATTAAGACTTACCATGTAAAGGACTCCTTCAATTAGAATTAATCATTATTTTAACACTGACAGTTTTTAATAAATTGGTTCTTCATGTCCACTCCCCGATTCTACTCACCTGAAAAACTCTCGCCCGGCAGCCTGATCAAACTCACTGACAATGCCGCCATCCATGCCAGCCGGGCTCTGCGCATGAAGGTTGGCGACCATGCAGTGCTGTTCAATGGCGATGGCAATGACTATCTCTGCACGCTCACCTTCATGAGTAAAAGCGAAGTCAGCGCCAAGGTGAAATCCATGCTTGCCAATGGCAGCGAATCGCCGTTGGATGTCACCTTGATACAAGCCATTTCTTCGAGCGATCGCATGGATTTCACCATACAAAAAGCAGTGGAACTTGGCGTGAATGCAATCCAGCCGATATCCAGCCAGCGCAGTGTCGTCAAATTGACCGGAGATCGCGCAGAGAAGCGTCGCGAGCATTGGCAGAACGTTGTCATATCCGCCTGCGAGCAATCAGGTCGCGCCGTCGTTCCGGAAGTCGCCGCAGCAACATCACTGCCTCAATGGCTTGGTCAATCGCAAAGTGCCGAACTCAGAATCATCCTCTCTCCCCACGCCAGCCAAAGCCTGCACGATCTGAAAAAGCCAGCCGGCAAGATTCAACTCCTGATAGGCGCCGAAGGCGGCCTGACAGAAGATGAAATCAATCTCGCCACCACCCATCAATTCATACCGGTACGGCTTGGCAACCGTATTTTGCGCACCGAAACGGCAGCACTGACCGCCATTGCCGCCCTGCAAACGCGCTGGGGCGACTTCAATTAACCGCGCTTTTAATTGCATTTCAAGTCAATTTGTATAAAAATATGCGTTTAACGCATATTTAGAAGAATCTCCATGTCCATTGGCATTGCCATCCGCAAACGGCGCAAGGCGCTGGGCCTTACTCTACAAGCACTGGCTAAACAGGTCGATGCCGATAGCGGCAATCTCTCCCGTATAGAGCGCGGTGTCCAAGGCGTCTCCGAAACCATGCTCAGGCGGCTGTGTACCGCCCTGGACTGCACAGCCGCCAGTCTTTATGCCCAAGCTGAGTCCAAGATCACTTCATCGACGCAAACAGGCACTGAAATCAACTTGCGCCAGCCGCAAGAATTTGTACGCTGGTTCCGCTCGGTCGCGCCCTATATCCATGCTTTTGGCGGGCGCACCTTTGTCATCGCGTTCGGCGGCGAGGTCGTGGATGACGGCCAGTTCGTTGCACTTTCACACGACCTCAACCTGCTCGCCAGCCTGGAGGTCAGACTGGTGCTGGTACACGGTTCGCGCCCACAGATCGAGTCTCGCCTGAAAAAGATCAAGATAGAAACCAGGCTGGTCGATGGTCTGCGCGTCACGGACGACGAAGCCATGGAGGCCGTGAAGGAAGCCAATGGTGCGGTACGGGTGGAGATCGAAGCCTTACTCTCGATGGGGCTGGTGAACTCGCCGATGGCAGGTTCGGATATCCGCGTTGCGAGCGGCAACTTTGTCACGGCGAAACCGCTGGGCGTACTCAATGGGGTGGACTTGCAACATACGGGCGAAGTAAGAAAAGTCGACGCAACCGGCGTCCAGAAACGGCTGGATGATGGCGAACTGGTACTGCTTTCCCCGCTGGGCTACTCCCCCACCGGCGAAGTGTTTAACCTGACGCTGGAAGATGTTGCCGTCAATGCGGCGATTGCGCTGGATGCCGATAAGCTGATCTTTCTCATGGACACGCCCGGCGTACACAATATACGGGGTGAATTGCTGCGGGAGATGACCGCAGATAAAGCCAGGAACCTGCTAAGACATACAGATAACAATGGCGGCGAGAACATCACGGAAGATGAAAAATATTACCTGCCGGCTGCCATCAAAGCCTGTGATGGCGGTGTTGCCCGTACGCATTTGATTAGCCGCCATGTCGACGGCGCCATTCTGCAAGAGCTGTTCACTTATGACGGCATCGGCACCATGATTACCGAGGAGCCGCTGGAATCCATGCGCCAGGCCAACATCGGCGATGTCGGCGGCATCCTGCAATTGATTGAGCCGCTGGAAACAGAAGGTGTTCTGGTGCGGCGCGGCCGTGAGCGTTTGGAGATGGAAATCAACCACTTTTATGTCATGGAGCATGATGGCCGCATCATCGGTTGTGCAGCACTCTATCCATTTGCCCAAGAGTTCACGGCGGAACTTGCCTGCATGGCGGTGCACCCGAGCTTCAGGCGTGGCGGGCGCGGAGATCGCCTGCTGAAATATTGCGAAGAGGCCGCGAAAGAGATTGGGCTGAACTCCATCTTCGTCCTCACGACCAGGACAGAACACTGGTTTCTGGAGCGTGGCTTTATTGAGCAAGACGTCAATCAATTACCGCAGGAAAGAAAGAACCTGTACAACCTGCAACGTCGCTCCAAGGTCTTTGTAAAAAAAGTCTAGCTTCTTTACTTACTACCCTTCTGCTTATTCAAGGGGCCTGTTGTGCCCCTTGAAATCTTTTACCGTATCCCCATTATCAACATCAGGAGCATGACTCCATCCTATTTTTTATTGAAAGGAAACGATAATGGCAAATATTACCCGTATCGATCCGTTCAGCATGAGCGGTATCGACTCATTTGACGATGTATTCAGGGGCTTTTTCCGACCAGTCAATCTGGAAAGAAGCGCGGCAGCCCAGCTCAAAATAGACGTGCATGAAGATGAACAGAGCTACACCGTGCAGGCCGAGATCCCTGGTGTGGAAAAAGAGAATATCCATGTGACGATCGATGGCAACCACGTCAATATCAGCGCGGAAGTCCGCAAGGAAAGCGAAGTCAAGGAAGGCAGTGTAACGCTGCGCAGCGAGCGCTACTATGGCAAGGTTTCACGCAGCCTTGTGCTGGAGAATGAAATTGATGAAAGCCGTGCGGATGCACACTATAAAGATGGTTTGCTGCAACTGGCATTACCGAAGAAGGCAGTCACTGCCGCTAAAAAATTGACCATCAACTAATCGCCTGTATTGAAGTTTCTCCTCGTTTAGCGGCCGCAAGGCCGCTTTTTTTATTCACCTTCAGAGAATAAAACATCAGTAGAGTCCAGAGACCTTCCCATCATCATCGATATCGATACGAGCGGCACATGGCTCTTTAGGCAGCCCCGGCATCGTCATGATGTCATCGCAGATCATCACGATAAACTCCGCACCAGCACACAAGCGTATCGCCCTCACATTGATCACATGCCCTTTTGCCACACCACGGGCACTGGCGTCGGTTGAAAACGAATATTGCGTTTTTGCCATACAGATCGGGTAATGACCGTAACCATCAGCCTGTAACTGGTCAATCTGTACGCGCAATCTTCTCGGGGCATGCACATCCGCTGCGCCATAAATCCTGGTGGCGACCTTGCGCACCTTCTCCCACAAATCATCGCCATCTTCATAGACGAACTGCATCGTGCTTGGCTTACTCTCTACCAACCGAACGACTTCATGCGCCAGATCAGTAGCCCCAGCGCCGCCTTTGGCCCAATGTTCCGCGAGCACGACATTCACACCTTGTTCTGCCAACCGACTTCTCACCAGCGAAATTTCGGCCTCGGTATCTGCCGTGAATCGATTAATGGCGACGACGCAGGAGAGGCCATAATGCATGGTGACGTTTTCCACATGCTTTTGCAGGTTAACCAGGCCTGCTTCCAGCGCCTGCAGATTCTCCGTCTGCAAATCAGGCACTTCGATACCGCCGTGGTATTTCAGTGCACGTATGGTCGCCACCACCACGCAAACTGAAGGCCTCAAACCGGATTTACGGCACTTGATATCAATGAACTTTTCGGCGCCGAGGTCAGCGCCGAAGCCGGCCTCAGTCACCACATAATCTGCGAGCTTGAGACCCAGTTTGGTGGCAATCACCGAGTTACAGCCATGCGCGATATTGGCGAACGGTCCACCGTGGATGATGGCTGGCGTGTGTTCCAGTGTCTGTACCAGGTTCGGTTTGATGGCATCTTTCAGCAGCACGGTCATCGCGCCGTGCGCTTTCAAATCTCTCGCCTGCACAGGCGTGCCTTCATAGGTGTAGCCAATGACAATATTGCCGAGGCGCTGCTTGAGGTCCTTCAGTGATTCAGCCAAACAGAAAATCGCCATCACCTCTGAAGCCACCACGATATCAAAACCATCCTCGCGTGATTGCCCGTTCACCTTGCCACCCAAACCAACCACGATCTGGCGTAATGCGCGGTCGTTCATGTCCATCACACGCTTCCAGGTAACCTGGCGCGGATCTATCTGCAGTTCATTACCCTGATGGATATGGTTATCAATAAGTGCGGATAAAAGATTGTGCGCAAGTGCAATAGCAGCGAAATCACCTGTGAAATGCAGATTGATGTCTTCCATCGGCACTACCTGCGCATAACCGCCGCCGGCTGCCCCGCCTTTCATGCCGAATACAGGACCCATCGAAGGTTCGCGCAAACAGACAATGGCTTTTTTGCCGATCAGATTAAGTGCGTCGCCGAGACCAACCGTAGTGGTGGTCTTACCCTCTCCAGCGGGGCTTGGGCTGATGGCGGTCACCAGAATCAGCTTGCCATTCGGTTGTTGTTGCAGATGAGGATTGAGCCGCGGTTCGATCTTGGCCTTGTAGCGGCCGAAATGTTCGACAGAATCTTCCGTTAAGCCTAATTCGGATGCGATCTCGCTTATTTTTTTCAACTGCGCTTGTTGGGCTATTTCAATATCGCTCGGCATCGCATCCCCATCGAAAAAGTAAGTGAAAATAAGCACCGCGACTTTTTTATTTCCTGTCACTAAAACTTAGCATAATTTCTGCACCGCCTCAGTCTTTTTTTCAAGGTAAAATAGCCGCAAATTCATTCACTCCCAAAGAGAGAGTAATGCTCACAAAAACCACTGCTGCCCAGAAAGCACAAACCCTCGCCGAAGCCCTGCCTTACATCAAACGCTTCTTCGATAAAACCATCGTCATCAAATACGGCGGCAATGCCATGACCGACCCTGCGCTGCAGGATTGCTTCGCACGTGACGTCGTCTTGCTCAAGCTTGTCGGCATGAACCCGGTTGTGGTGCATGGCGGCGGTCCGCAGATCAATGACTTGCTCGACAGGCTCGGTAAAAAAGGCACCTTTATTCAAGGCATGCGGGTCACCGATGAAGAAACCATGGATGTGGTCGAGATGGTGCTGGGCGGACAGGTCAATAAGGAAATTGTGAACCTGATCAATCGTCACGGCGGCAAAGCGGTTGGCTTGACCGGGCAAGATGGCAATTTCATCCGCGCCAGAAAACTGCTGATGGAGAACAAGGAACTGCCGGGGGAATTCATCGACATCGGCAGTGTCGGGGACATCACAGCCATCGATCCCAGCCTGATCGACTTTCTCGACACCGGCGATTTCATTCCAGTCATCGCGCCTATCGGCGTGGGTCCGGATGGCGAAACCTACAATATCAATGCCGATGTGGTCGCAGGCAAACTGGCTGAGATATTAAATGCAGAAAAACTCATCCTGCTGACCAACACGCCAGGTGTGCTCGATAAGCAAGGCACACTGCTGACCGGACTTACACCCAAGCAGGTTGATGAAATGGTGGAAGATGGCACGCTTTCGGGCGGCATGCTACCCAAGATCAGTTCAGCGCTGGATGCGGCACGTAGCGGTGTCAAATCCGTGCATATCATCGACGGCCGGGTGGAGCATGCCTTGCTCCTTGAGGTTTTGACTGACGAAGGCGTTGGTACCCTGATCAAGGCCAAATAATTGACGCGTCCATCAAGACGCGTCTGGATTTTTGATCTGGATGACACCCTGCACGATGCCTCCACTCATATCTTCCCGGTCATGAATCAGGCCATGACCCAGTACATCATGAACCACCTCGATCTTAGCGAGGAGGATGCCCATGCTCTCCGGCGCTATTACTGGCGGGTATACGGCGCAACATTGAAAGGCCTTGTGCGCCATCATGGCATCAAGCCCGGCCACTTCCTGCAACAGACCCATGATTTTCCTGAACTGGCACAAATGGTAGTACAGCGCAAAAGACTCAGGCACTGGCTGCAGCGCCTTCCAGGGCGTAAGGTAGTGTTCACTAACGCACCCAAACATTACGCCGAGCGCGTGCTGGATTTACTCGGCATTGCCGACTTGTTCGAACAATTATTCAGCGTGGAATCCAGTCAATACCATCCCAAACCCTCTCCGCGCGGGTTCGCCCGAATGCTGCACAGCATCAAAGCCAGGGCCAGCGATTGCCTGATGCTGGAAGACAGCCTGCCTGCGCTGATGACCGCGAAACGGCTGGGCATGAAAACCATCTGGATCAGCCGCAAACTGCACAAACCCAATTATGTGAACCTCAGAATCCCCAGCGTGTTAGCACTTACTCACGTTCGGTTATAATCCGAATCAAATTCACAACAACTCAAATCCAGAATAATTCTCAAATCCAAATAATTAGAGCAAAGCAATAAGGGAAACGATATGGCAGGCGAACGCAAACAACAAATCCTCGAAACTCTGGCCAAGATGCTGGAGAACCCAAAACGGGAAAAAATCACCACTGCCGCACTCGCTGCAAAACTGGATGTCTCCGAAGCAGCGCTTTACCGCCACTTCGCCGGCAAAGCCCAGATGTTCGAAGGCCTGATTGAATTCATCGAACTCAGCCTGTTCAGCCTCATCAACAAAATCACCAGCGAAGAAACCGATGGCCTGGCGCAAGTGCAACGCATCACGACAGTCTTACTGATGTTCGCCGAAAAGAACCCCGGCATGACACGAGTGCTGATTGGCGATGCGTTAGTAAACGAAGACGAAAGCCTGCAAACGCGCATCAACCAGATATTCGATCGCCTGGAAATCACTATCAAGCAAAGCTTAAAGATCGCCGTGACAGATTCCGGCAAGAAAATCCTGCCGGAAGCCCAGGCCAACCTGATCATGTGTTTCGTCATTGGCCGCTGGCATCAGTTTGCCAAGAGCGGGTTCAAGAAAAAGCCAATGGAATACGCCCAATTGCAACTCGGCATGTTTTACTGATACACACCTAGAAAATTGCATACAGGGACACGCAGCTCCCCTGCTTTTTAATACCATCTAACGTTTGAGTTAAGGGACAGGCATTAATCAGTTCCGCCTGAATGATGAGTCAGGCTGCTGATGAGCTTTGCGAAAAGCCAAAGCAACAATAGCCAGAACGAAATGACAAACACCCAGCCAAAAAATGTTGGAGCGCACCACCCCCAGCCACAAACCCCATTGTGCTGCAGGAGTCCTGGAATACCAATGCTATGAAATATGTATACAGATAGCACTGGCAAAGCAGCAATAAAACCAAATGGAGAATCAAGGTAACTTGGCCAGAAAAAAGAAGGTAGCCACAGCAAAATATAAGCAGCCAGAAGCAAAGCCATTATTTTGAGGGTCTTAGAGTGCATTCTTCCTCCCTAACGTTGGAGGTAAGGAACGCATAGCCGACTCGCCGGCAGAGCATCCCTCTTGACCGAATGATTAAGCGGCATCTTTAGTCTGGAATGTCAGGTTCGACAAGATTCGCAAGTTGTATGAGAGACTCTTGCCAACCGAGGTAGCACATCTCGACAGGGATAACTTCAGGCACCCCTTCCTGCACGATACTAATCTCCGTTCCGCAGGACACTTTCGTTAAAACTACAGTTACCTGCATTTCCCCAGGCAAGTTGGGGTCATCGAATTTATCCGTGTAACGAATTCGTTCGTTAGGAACAAGCTCAAGGTATTCGCCACCGAAAGAGTGTTCGTTCCCGGTGTTGAAATTCGCGAATGACATCCTGAAAGTTCCGCCAACCTTCGCATCCAGGTAGTGAACCTTGCACGTAAAGCCATATGGCGGTAACCACTTTGCCATTGCGTCGGCATCTAGAAACGCCCGGTAGACGCGTTCCGTAGGAGCGCGGAGTACGCGGTGAAATCGCACAGTACCAGTAGACATGTCATTCTCCTTTCAAAGTGATGTTCAGCAGGGGGCTGGGATGCGAAATTGTATGAGCCCGTTGGATTGGGATGCCCAACGTTTGAATTAAAGGGCTGGGTGCCGCAACAATAGACCTGCAAAATAACCGGCCTCACAAATAAATTTAAAGTAGCGTCATTAATTAATGTTAAACCAATTAAATTACACTTGAAATGCTAACAACCTATAACACTGCAATTACTGTAACAAGCTGACACAAAGGCGGTGATTACAGCAATACCTAGGATACAAAGAGTTTTTCTCAATTGATCTGTAGGAATGCATCGCTGTTCCGCTTGTTCCCTTGACTTCGATATGCAGCTCTCTGCCCGTCTGGTGAGCTGCGTAGTCAGAGCGCACCATGCACCGAAGTGCATCCCCACGGCGAATCGGCCAGCCATGCACTGAGCAGATTGGCCGGAATCGGTTTGGAGAAGAGATAACCCTGGCCGAGCTCGCAGCCGTGCTTCTTGAGCACTTCCAGCGCATACTCGCTTTCAACACCCTCTGCTGTAACCTGAAGATCCAGACTGTGCCCAAGCTCGATCGCAGCGTGCATGATGGCCGCGTTACGTTGCTCCTGGAGAGCCATGACGAAGGACTTGTCGATCTTCATCTTGCTCATCGGCAGATCCTTAAGGTACGTGAGAGACGATTGACCAACGCCGAAGTCGTCCATAGCAAAGGCGATCCCACCGGCGGCCAGCTTTTCCATGGCGATTCTGGCACGGGAGGGATCCACCATGACTGCACTTTCGGTAATCTCCAGCGTCAGCCAGTCTGCGGATAGTCCGGATTCAGCGACGATCGACAGAATCTCCTTGCAGAACGCGGCGTCGAGGAGGTTCCGCACGGACAGGTTCACCGAGAGGCCGATACGGTATCCCGCCTCGTGCCACGTCCGGCATTGCCGCATGGCGCGGGTCAGGACCCACCGCGTCAGTGGATTGATGATCTGGGTGCGCTCCGCAAGAATGACGAAGCGATCCGGGTATATCAAGCCGTGCGTGGGGTGCTGCCATCGTACCAGAGCCTCGACTGCGACGGTCCGGCCGGTTCGGAGGTCCACCTTCGGCTGGTAGTGGAGCGTCAGCTCGTCGTGCTTTATTGCGCCGGGCAGTTCTCCGAGCAGCGCAATTCGCTGGGGGTGGAAGTGGTCGATCTCGGAGGAATACCGCTGGCAGCCACGATGCCCATCCTTGGCAGCGCGTAGCGCCACATCGCAGTGTTGCCACAGCAATTCCGCGCTCTCTCCATGCTCCGGATAGACCGCGATGCCGATCGCCCCATCCAGCTTCACGGGTATTCCAGCGATCTCTGACGGCTGACTGAGGCATGCTTCAAGCATGCCGATCGTGTGATCGACCTCGTCGGAGTGTCTAAGCAGGATCGCAAACTCGTCACCGCCGAGGCTAGCCAAGAGATCGTTCTTACGCAAGATACTACGCACACGGCTGGAAATGTCGCGAAGAAACTCGTCGCCGTTGCGATGCCCCAGGGTGTTATTGATTTCCCGGAAGTGGCTCAGGTTCAGAAGCATGAGAGCCAGGGATTTGTGAGCAGTGGCAGCGCGTTTTACGGCCGCAGTCAGATGCTCCTGCATCTGGACGCGATTCGGCAATCCTGTGGTTGGCTCGTAGTACGCAAGCCTCGTAGTTCTGTCCTCGGCCTGCCGACGCTCAAAATATGCAGCGAGCATTTCCGCAACGGAGTCGATCAGCTTGCGTTCCTCGGCGAGGAACGGTCCTTCGAACGCGGCAGGTCGTTTCGACACGTACACGATTTCAACGGTGCCGCGGGTACCGTCTGATGTTGAAAAGCTGCTTTCAATCCTCCATGGGCTATCGCACCAACCGGGCGTGTGCGCGTCAAGCTCAGAGAACGTAATGCGTGTCTGGCAAATTCCAGGATACTGGAATGCCGGACGCAAGAGCGCAGCCAGCTCCGTAAGGACGACCTGATCTGTCAGGCCTCTTGCTTGCATCAGGCGCGCAGCACTGTGCAGCAACGTAAGCTCCTTCACACGCTCATGCAGCTGATCCTTGATCGCAAGCCGCTCCTCCCAAACCAGGGATCTGCGTCTCCCACGGATTCCTATCTTGCGGGTCCTGGAAGTTCGCGCGTCGTTCTTCATGTTTATTCATCCCCCATTCAAGCTGATTACACTCTAACGTTTGAAATCAGCCGTACTGAAGGCATCAGCTGGATTGAATTGTCAGGCCGCATTACGTCTAGCAGCCTCAATGTCACGAAGGAACTCATCCTTGTTGCGCGGAGAGATCATGAGCGAACTACTAGGCGTGTAATCTATGCGTAGCCGATCCAGCGAAAGCGCCGGGCTAGAAAGCAGGCTGGAACTTTGTGTGATGCTTGTGATGTCCGCTACCGGAATTAGCCATTTGAATGGACCGCTTTGAACTACCAGCCGACCATTCCCAAGCGTGTAGCGAGTTGAAAGCAACAGCCAGAGCGGCAGCCCGATACCAATGAGCGCGGTGAATACGGCGGTAGCCAAAGCGACAGGTGTCCCGGATGGAATAATTGCGAGAACCGCAAAAAGTGACGCAATTACTGCAACGCCCAGAACAACAACAAGCCACGCATCAATTTTGGATCGGTACACAGTTACCATACAGCTTCCTATGCGGCCTAACGTTAGATGTAAGGGGCGCGCTTTAGCGCGTCCCGCTTGAATGATGGGTTGGGCGTCACTGCATTCACATCGAGCGACCGTCGAAATTCTGCACCAGAATAGATGCAAGATCAATTTCTTCAACGCAACGAAGATTAACGGCTACCATGCGATTACCCTTCGGATCAACGCCTTCTGCATAGGGATGTATCCCGCATGTCGAGCAGAAGTGGTGCTTAATGATGTGCTTATTGAATTCGTATGTGCTGACAGCCTCCTCTGGGGTTGTCAGCTGTAGCTTCTCGCGAGGAACAAACCAAAGAAGTGATCCCTTACGGGAACAAATCGAGCAGTTGCATGCAACCGCCCCATTAATCTCACCCTCAACCTCGAACGCGACTTTGCCGCAATGGCAGCTTCCTTTGTAAAGCATGTGATTTCTCCTTGCGCCTGAATTTATGCTTGGCCCACCTGACGCGCGTATGGATTATTGCCGCAGAATCTTGTCCAAGGCCTTTCCCTTTGCGAGCTCATCAATGAGCTTGTCCAGGTAGCGAACCTTCTGCATGAGTGGGTCTTCAATCTCTTCCACGCGTACGCCACATACAACGCCTTTTATGAGTGCAGCATTTGGATTGAACATTGGCGCTTTGTCAAAGAAGGTCTCAAAGTCGCTTTGAAGTTCGATCTGGTTTTGAAGTTCTGCCCGGCTATAGCCAGTCAACCAGCAGATGACATGGTCAACTTCTTCTTCCGTGCGGTTCTTGCGTTCAGCCTTCTGAATATACATCGGGTAGACGCTCGAAAATTTCATTCGATATATTCGGTGTTGGGACATTGTCATTCCTCCAGTCGGTCAAGGCTCGACATGCAGGCCACGCAGGCGCTAACATTTGAGTTAAGGGGCACCCGCGTTAGGCTCCCGCTTGAATGATGGGTTAGCCAATTTATATACCTATGTGGGCTCTTAATACTGTGACTACACCATTTCCTGCAGCTTTGGCAGCACCTTCAGCAAATTTCTTAGCCACCCCTTTAAATGCCTCCAGCCTTTCTCTATCAGTTTTTTTCTTTTTAGCATCATCGTAGCCTTTTTTGAAGGCTTCAATTTCTACCTTATCAAATACAGCCGAAAGGACATCAAACAGGCCTGCGGAACTAACCTTAACAATTTCAGTGTTGAATGAGTAGTCGAATATATGTTGGTGTGTTTTGAGTTGTCCTTGCAGCCAATTTTTGGCCAATGAATCTTCAATAATCAGACATATCTTTTCTCCATCCGGCTCAAGGCTAGCTTTACTAAGTGCCGCAAGTAATCGACCCTTAGCTTGATCTTCAATTCGCCCACCGAACTTTAAGGCTGCGTCGTACCTGAGTTTTTTTATTTTAGACACTGGCGTTTTAAGTCGCTCACTTACGGTTTGGTTGCTGTAAATTACCAAGGGGGAGCCATCTAAGCCGTATGTGTCAAGTAAATGCATTACCAATGCATCTATGTCAGATTTTGGCATTGAGCCAAGACCGAGCTTTAAATAATTGCTTAGAAAATCTTTTTCGAATGTGCTCATGAGTTTTGTATTCCTAAGATTAACACCGTGGTTCAGCAGCAGGCCGCGCAGCAGAGAACCGTCCGGCTACAACCGCCTGTTAGGCGTCCGCGCACCCCTGGTGCCGTAGAACAACGTGTGTGGCCTTGTCCGAAGCTACGAATTCAACGCACTCGTATCCCAGGGCTCGCAAGTCGACCCCTTCGAACAGCCGTTCTCCTCCACCGAGCAGGACCGGTGCAATCGCAACATGCAGTTCATCGATGAGGCCCTCACGAAGATACTGCTGGATGGTGTTCGCCCCACCGCCGATCCGCACGTCCAGTCCGCCGGCGGCCTCACGTGCACGGTCGAGAGCCTCGTGAATGCCTCCCGTGATGAAGTGGAACGTCGTGCCGCCTTCCATCTCGATGGGTGGACGCGCATGATGGGTCAAGATGAAGACTGGAAAGTGATAAGGCGGATTGTCCCCCCACCAGCCTTTCCAGTTCATGTCCGGCCAGGGACCACGAACGGGTCCGAACATATTCCTCCCAAGGATCCAAGCCCCAACATTCTGGAAGCCACGCGCGGCGAAGTCATCGTCAACTCCGGTCGTGCCGCCCTCCTTGCCGAACAAGGCGCGCTGGAATGTGCGTGTTGGGATTAGCCACTGGTGCAGATCCTCTGCGCCAACGCCGAGTGGATTGTCGATGCCTTGATTCGGACCTGCTCCGTATCCGTCAAGCGAAATGGTAAAGCTCTCAACTCGGACTCGCGTCATTTTCATGCCTCCGCCTGGATTGACGCCTAACGCTCGCGCTCAGGGGCGACCACGGCGCAGAGAAGCGAAGCCGTGGACGTCCCGCTGGAGCGCGTTGTTGGGCATCACTGCCGGATGTCCTTACAGGTGCCATCAAATACACCCAATGCACCGAGCTTCACGCCCACCGTGCGACTGAGAGTTGAGAAGACGCCGCTAAAATTGCTCGGCGAGCCAAATGAGTCCCAGAATTGGAGTTGATCACCTGCCTCCGTGACATGACCAAAGTAGCTGATAGTTTGATTTGGTACTTCTACCCAAGCGGAACCGCTGGAGTCGCTCCATAGGCTTACCCACCAGCGATACTTCTCCAATTTGAGAAATACCGTGGCGGGCCGCTCGGCTCCGTTAGCGGTGATCTTTCCATTGCATTCAAATCGAGACTCCACTGCGGAGAAGTTTGCGACGAACAAAAAGAGAAGCACCGCGAACGCCAGTAATCCGCCAAGGATTTTTATTGCCTTCATGTGTCTCCCCTTGATGCCCAACGCCTGAATTAAGCCGCGCCGCGAAGCGGCGTCGGCTTGAATGAATTGTTAG
>CAZOZB010000005.1:0-131992 GCA_964584185.1 uncultured Methylophilaceae bacterium | reverse complement strand
AAGGTCGAGATGATCCCAAATGCCGGCAGAATCATGATGTACACCTCAGGATGCCCGAAAAACCAGAAGATATGCTGGAACATCACCGGGTCGCCGCCGCCGGCCGGGTCGAAGAAATGCGTGCCGAAATGCCTGTCAGTCAGCAGCATGGTGATAGCAGATGCCAGCACAGGCATAGCGGAGATCAATAGAAATGCGGTGATGAGCCATGTCCACACAAACAAGGGCATTTTCATCAGTGTCATGCCGGGTGCGCGCATATTGAATATGGTCGTGATGATATTAATGGAGCCGATAATGGAAGATATGCCCATGATATGCAGGGCGAATATGGTCATGTCGTAAGCAACACCGCCTTGGATATAAAGTGGCGGATACATGGTCCAGCCACCTGAAATGGCACCGCCTTGCACGAAGAACGAGCTAAACAGCAAGATAGCTGCCGCTGGCAGCAGCCAGAAACTCCAGTTGTTCAAGCGCGGGAACGCCATATCCGTGGCGCCTATCATCATGGGGATCTGCCAGTTGGCGAAACCGACGAACGCCGGCATGATGGCGCCGAAAATCATCAGCAAGCCATGCATGGTCGTCAGTTGATTGAATACGTCGGGTTGTATGAGCTGTAAGCCGGGTTGAAATAATTCAGCGCGGATCAGCATTGCCATCGATCCCGCCAGTAGAAACATGATGAAACTGAACCATAAATACAAGGTGCCGATGTCTTTATGATTGGTTGTTGTCAGCCAGCGCCCGATACCACTGGGATGTGCTTCGCCATGATCGGCATGTGTCGCAGTAGTCGTCATCATCTTCTCCCTAGTTCTCTGGCTTGCGAAGTGGGGTGACTTCGCTCGGTTGAATTATCTCGCCAGCCTGATTGCCCCAGCTGTTGCGCTCATAAGCGATTACCGCAGCAATATCCAGATCCGACAATTGCCCGCCGAATGGCGGCATCGTAGATCCGGCTATGCCATGTATCACAATGTCCATATGATCTTTCACTGTTCCCAGTATGATCTTGCCGTCTTTCCAGAATCCTCGTTCAGCAAGCCTCTTTGCTGTATCAGCACTTGCCTTGAACGGAGCGCCATCGATCAGCGGAGGGAAAACGCCGCCCATGCCCTGGCCGTTAGCCTGATGGCAAACCGCGCAGTTGGTGTTGAATACCTTCTCGCCGTGGGCTTTTAGCTCGTCCATGGTGTAGGTCTGGCTGGATGCCTCCTTGGCTGCGGCTAGCAATGTTTTCTGATCGGTCAGCCAGGCCTGGTATTCCGGTTCTTCCATGGCCTGCACCACTATCGGCATGAATCCATGCCCAACCCCGCATAGTTCGGCACATTGGCCGCGGTAGGTGCCAGGTTTGTCCACCTGGAACCATGTTTCATTGATAAAGCCGGGAATTGCATCCTTCTTGACGCCAAACTCAGGTATCCACCAGGAATGGATGACATCTGTTGCCGTCAATAACAACCTGACTTTCTTGCCTACGGGAACCACCATGGGCCTGTCTACTTCCAGTAGATAGTGGGTCCCTTTGGCGGCTTTGTTATCTATCTGGTCTCGCGGAGTGGACAGGTTGCTGGTGAAGCGCACATCCTCATCCATATACTCGTATTCCCAGCGCCATTGTTGGCCGGTGACCTTGATATTCATGTCATGGGTTTCAGTATCGTTCATGAAGATAATGGTTTTGGTGGTCGGGTATGCCATTCCCACCAGGATCAGCAGCGGAACTATGGTCCAGGCATACTCCAGCCTGGTGTTGCTGCTGAATTGGGAAGCCTTGTGGCCAACGGATTTTCGATGCTTGTATAAAGCGTAGAACATGAAGCCGAACACCACGACAAATATGAACAGGCAGACCAGCAGAATCAGCGTGTGCAGGTCATAAATTTCATGCGCTACCACGGTGGCCGGTGGCGGTAGATTAATTGCAAGTGCGGCGCGGGAAAGTTCAGGGAATAAAAACAGAAAGGCAAAGAGTGATGCAGCAAGTATTTTTCTTTGTGCGTCAAACATGTCATCTCCCATCATGTTGATGTTGATGCTAGGAAGCCTTTAAATCGGGGCTTGAGTTGTTTTCCTAAAATCATGCGCTCGTCACAGCTCATCAGTCGACCAAACTCGACCTCGCGGCCATTTGAGACCAGGGACAGTCGCCGGCAGGAGCCGTCCGGATCGCATTCCATGACTACATTTGCCAGGAAGCTGTTGAGATTTACCTGCATGTCGTCATGGCCTAGTTCATGACGCACGACTTCGACCTTATCGCCGTCTATGGTGAGTTGTTCGTAATCCCATGCATGACGTAGATATTGATTGAAGCAGCAATAGACGACATAGAGTTCGATAAAGGCAAAAATCAGTACAGGCCATGCGCCGATCAGGGCGCAGACTGTTGCGACTGCAAGGGTGAAGAGCGATATGAGGATGACGACACAAAGAGCCCCGGCCGGGGTCAATGAACTATTGGGCCTGGCAGTAATTGAGTAGTGCTCTGACGATGCTGTACCACTGACATCTACCATGAACCTCGCTCCTATGACATGCAGCCACAGTAACAAGCAATCAATTAATGCATCTGACGAAGTTTATGCCGCTTATTTTGAAAGTCAAGTTTTGGAAGTAAAGCCTGGCGGCGATGTTTCTCATGGTCGTTGATGTGACTGGACGTGCCATCTCCTTCGGCACATCCAGTCACACTATTGAGGCGAGCTGAATTGGGTTATCCGGGAATCAGCTCGTTGTGAGTCAAGCGTGATTAACCAGGTTGCTCCAAAAACACGCGTACATTTTTAGGGCTGACAAATACCGTATCGCCTTCACTGATCGCCAGTTCCTTGAACCTGTCACGTGTCAGTTCGGCTTCGACGATCTCTGTGTGGTCGGCGCGTTGCAGTTCCAGCCTGACCAGAGGCCCGAGTGAGTGGATATAACTCACGACTGCCTCAAAAGCGGGTTCATCGCCACGCGTTTTCTGGATATCGATATCATGTGGACGCACATAGGCCGAAGCGGGGCTGTCTTGTGTTTCTTCGTGGCCTTCCAGCTTCACTTCAATATCGCCAATGTGCGCACGGCCGGCATGCACACGGCTATGGAAGAGGTTCACATTGCCGAGGAATTTGTAAACGAAAGGCGATGCAGGATGATCGTAGACATCCTGAGGTGTGCCGATCTGTTCCACATTGCCTTGGTTCATGACCACGATGCGGTCTGCGACTTCCAGCGCCTCTTCCTGGTCATGCGTCACGAATACGCTGGTGATGTGCAGTTCGTCGTGCAATCTACGTAACCAGCGACGCAAATCCTTGCGCACTTTTGCATCCAGGGCTCCGAAGGGCTCATCCAGCAATAAGACTTTAGGCTCGACTGCCAAAGCGCGTGCAAGTGCGATACGCTGGCGCTGTCCACCAGAAAGTTGTGGCGGGTAGCGATCTGCCAGCCAATCCAGTTGTACCAGGTTCAATAACTCATGCACGCGGCGGTTGATTTCCGCGTCGGATGGGCGGGTTTTCTTGGGGCGTACACGCAGCCCGAATGCCACATTCTCAAACACGGTCATATGGCGGAACAGCGCATAATGCTGGAATACGAATCCTACCTGGCGCTCACGCACATCGCGGTCAGTCGTTTCTTCACCGTGGAAATGGATACTGCCGGAATCCGGCCCTTCCAGCCCTGCGATGATGCGCAGCAGCGTGGTCTTGCCGCAACCGGAAGGTCCCAGCAGGGCAACCAGTTCGCCGCTGGGCACATTGACGCTGACGTTGTTGAGGGCATTGAAATTGCCGAATTGTTTGGTGATGCTTTTGATCTCGATACTCATGATTAACCTCGTTATTCTTCCGATGTTTTTTCTTCAATGCTGGCGTTTCTTGCTACTTGCCACTCGATATAACTCTTCAAAGCCACAGTAATCAGCGCCAAAAATGCGAGCAATGAAGCAACTGCAAAGGCAGCCGCATAGTTGTATTCGTTGTAGAGAATCTCCACATGCAACGGCATGGTGTTGGTCATGCCGCGAATATGTCCCGATACGACAGAGACGGCGCCGAATTCACCCATGGCGCGTGCATTGGTCAGAATCACCCCATACAGCAAACCCCATTTCACATTCGGCAAGGTGATGCGCCAGAGAATCTGCCAGCCGGAGGCGCCCAGTACCAGGCCTGCTTCTTCCTCTTCCTTGCCCTGTGCCTGCATCAGCGGAATCAACTCACGTGCGATAAATGGCACAGTGACGAAAATGGTCGCGAGCACAATGCCGGGGAGGGCAAAGATGATCTTGTAATCGTTTTCGATCAACCATGCGCCGAACCAGCCCTGCAAGCCGAATATCAGCACGTAGATCAGACCCGCGATGACCGGTGAAACCGCAAACGGGAGGTCGATCAGCGTGATCAGGATGCTTTTGCCCTTGAACTCGAACTTGGCGATAGACCATGCTGCGGCGATACCGAAAACCAGATTGAGCGGGACGGCAATACCGGCCGCAAGCAGGGTCAGCTTAATGGCGGAAACTGCGTCCGGTTCAGTCAGCGCGGCAAAATAAGTCTCCACGCCTTTGCGAAAAGCTTCGGTAAATACCGCGGCAAGCGGAATGAACAGAAACACGCTTAAAAACAGCAAGGTAATGCCTATCAGTGTCCAGCGTATCCATGCCGGCTCCGAGGTGGCACGGCTGCGCGCTACCTTGGTCTTGTAGTTTGTGTATTGCGAAATTGCGATATTAGCCATGTTGAATCCCTGAGTTAGCGTGTTTGACCGTTGCGATGGCTGTTCCACCACTGCAAACCGTTAATCGCCAGCAATAAGATGAATGAGATGACCAGCATCACGACAGCCACGGCAGTAGCGCCTGCATAATCGTATTGCTCCAGTTTGGTGATGATGATGAGCGGCGTGATCTCCGACACCATCGGCATGTTGCCTGCGATGAAAATCACCGAACCGTATTCACCAATGGCCCGGGCGAAAGCCAGGGCAAACCCTGTCAATAAAGCGGGTAAAAGCGCAGGCAGGATAATCCGGCTGAATGTCTGCCAGCGATTTGCCCCCAGGCTGGCTGCAGCTTCTTCAGCTTCAGCTTCCAGATCTTCCAGTACCGGCTGTACTGTACGCACGACAAAAGGCAAGCCGATAAAAGTTAATGCGACCACCACGCCCAGCGGCGTGAATGCCACTTTGATGCCCATGGGTTCAAGCCAGCTGCCGATCCAGCCGTTACCCGCGAAAATCGCTGTGAGGGCGATACCGGCAACAGCCGTGGGCAGGGCAAACGGTAGATCAACCAATGCATCGACGATTCTTTTGCCGGGGAAGGTGTAGCGCACCAACACCCAGGCAGTGAGCAAGCCGAACACGGCATTGATGGAGGCGCCGATCAAAGATGCGCCGAATGTCAGCTTGTAGGAAGCCACCACGCGCGGTGTTGTGACAATGTTCCAGAATTCAGCAAGACTTAACTCGGTTGTCTTGATAAAAGCTGCGGAGAGCGGGATCAATACAATTAAGCTCAGGTAGAAAATCGTGTAGCCGAGAGATAGGTTGAACCCCGGTAATACATTTTTATGCTTGCGCTTTTTTGTAGCTATTTTTGTTTGTGTAGTAGTTTGCGCCATCTGGCGACCTCTTGAATTCTTTGGTTAAACTGGAGCGGCTGCTAATTTAACAGTCACCCTCCCATGTTATAAATAATATGTTTGCATATTTATATGCTAAATCATTATATAAAAAGACGGGCTTGCATCTTGGTATGCAAGTAGCAAGCCCTAAGGGAGGAGAAAGTTAATGCGATTGCTGCAAAATCAAGCCGCCACGCGTATGGTTGGTTTGAAAACGGTTGATGGCTGGAGCTCTTTGGCTCTTACCGGATGTCCCAGGAAATAACCTTGTAATAAGGTGCTGCCAGATTCCAGGGCGATATCGAATTGCTTCTGTGTTTCTATCCCTTCGATTACCGGTTGTGCCCCGAAATCACGAATCAGATCGACCAGCTTGGGCAGTGCCTTGCGCAAATTCGGGTCGTATTCAGCCTCTTGAATGATGTTGCGATCAAGCTTCACAAAATCTGGCGATAGCTTCCACAGTCTGTTCAGACTTGAACGATCATGGCCAAAGTGGTCGATCGCAATCTGGTAATGACGCTCGCGATAGTTCTCTACAGCTTCTTTCAATTGACCATCCTGGGTGATTACACTTTCGTTGATTTCAATCACTACGCGGTTCGTCGGGATCGAGTGATTATGCAGAATACGTTCGAATACCTTGCCATGTGCATTTACGCTTAACAGAAGCTGCGGATGTACATTCAGGAACAGAAGGCCGTTCTCTGCGTAAATCTGCCGGAAGTTCAGTAAATGCAAAGTACGGCAAATACGATCAAATTTCACCAGGCGTCCAGACTGATCGGCAAAGCTGAATGCGAAATCAGGGCCTATTTCCTGCGTGCTGCCAAGTGATGGCCTCAATAGCGCTTCATGGCCAAACAGATCACCCGCCTCACTATCGTAAATTGGCTGGAATGCGCTTTTTAAATGTATGCCTAAAAAACTGCTGGTGAATTCACCGTCCAACGGCTCATCCAGGCCATATTCATCCAGATCCAGATAAAGCGCTTCCTGCAACTGATCCCTGAGTGCCTGAACGTGGGTTTTGTCTAAGTTTTGCTCTGCGTCTTGCTCTGCCATGATTAGCCTCTAAGTGACTGTTTATTACTTAACGTAAATCTGGTCAAACAAGCCGCCGTCAGCAAAGTGCACTTTCTGCGCGTTTGCCCAGCTACCAAAGACTTCATCGATAGTGAACAGTTCCAGTGACTTGAATTTATCCTTGTACTTGGCAGCGGCACCTTCAGCACGTGGGCGCAAGGCGTGTTTGACTGCAATGGCCTGGGCTTCATCTGAATAATGGAAATCCAGATACGCTTGCGAGACTTTGCGGGTTTTGCGTTTATCAACGACTTTATCTACGAGGGAGATCGGGTTTTCTGCCAGCACGCTGATGCTTGGATACACTACTTCGAATTGGTCACCGCCCAGTTCGCCTGTGATCAGCGAGACTTCATTCTCAAACGTCAGCAAAACGTCACCAATACCGCGCTGGACAAAGCTAGTGGTCGCACCGCGTCCGCCAGCATCCAGGATTGGTACGTTCTTAAAGAATTTGTTAATGAATTCTTTGGCCTGTGCCTCTGTTCCGCCATTCTTGATGACACTGCCCCATGCAGCCAGATAGCTGTAACGGCCATTTCCTGAAGTTTTAGGGTTGGGCAGGATAATGCCAACGCCAGGTTTTACCAGGTCGTCCCATTCCTTGATTTTCTTGGGGTTGCCTTTGCGTACCAGGAACACGGTAGTAGATGCCGTTGGCGAGCTGTTCGATGCCAGGCGTTTCTGCCAGTCTTGCGGTACCAGTTTGCCGCGCTCATACAATATGTCGATATCCAATGATTGATTCATGGAGATAATATCTGCCTGCAAGCCGTCAACAATGGAGCGTGCCTGCTTGGTAGAACCGCCGTGTGATTGATTGACTGTGACTGTTTCGCCGGATTTTTCTTTCCAATGTTTGATGAAGGCCTGATTGAAGTCTTTGTAGAACTCACGGCTTACATCGTAAGACACATTAAGGATATTGGCATCGGCGAAAGCACTGCTTGCAAAAAGCAGGCCGGCAGCTATAACGGCAGATCTGAACATGGTGACCCCTAAAAAGTTGAGTAATTAAATATTAGAATGTAATGAGCGCCACTTTACTCAGGCGATTTAATAATGTAAAAGAATATTATTAAATATATATATTCTAATTATTTATATAACGTGGAGAGCAGCCGAATTTGGCAATTCAAGCTTTTTTTAGTTTTTTGAGTGGTGTATATTAGGGTCGTGTAAATAAACCAAGAATAAAATTAAAAAAGACCTGATTAACCAGTAGCGCGAGATGTTCACAATTTAATGCAGCCTTAGCCAGAGCTGACCGGACAACCGGAAGCCAGTGTGTCGAGAGACCACTGGCTTTTTTATTTGCCTTTTACTTTGTGATTGGGCCATGAATTGAATATAGAGCTAAGTGGGATATAGGGCTAAGTGGAGTATGAGGTAAGCACCGATGACAGACCAACACAATAGATGGAGTTCCACAGAAGACGGGCATGGCCGAACCGCAGGCAGCGAGCAGTCAACGGATGACCTTGGAGTAAGCCAGATTGTTGCCGAACTGAAGGATCTCAGGATTACTGCACTGGCGAATCGCAACCGCAGCCATAAACCACCCAAGCTTCCATCACGCAAAGTATTGACGGGTATTGTGGAAGGCCTGGGTGCGGTTTTGTTTCCGAACCGGCTCGGCTTGCCGGATATTAAAGATGAAGGCCTGGATTACTTTGTCGGGCATACATTGGATATTGCATTGAGGGATTTGCTTACGCAGATCAAGCTCGAACTCAAATTCGTGGCCGAGCATGTGGTGTCTCAGCCTGAAAGGGATGCCGCGCAGATCGCCCGTGAGTTTGCCAGAACGCTTCCCAAAGTCAGGAAGTTGCTCGATACCGACATCAATGCCGCTTATGAGGGCGACCCCGCAGCTCGTAGCGAAGATGAAGTGCTGGTGTGCTACCCAGGCATTCATGCCATTTTGCATTACCGTCTTGCGCACGAATTGCATCTGCTCGGCCTGCCATTGATTGCGCGCATTATTTCAGAGATCGCCCATTCAGCCACAGGCATTGATATCCATCCCGGGGCTACCGTCGGCGAAGCCTTCTTTATTGATCATGGTACCGGTGTCGTGATTGGTGAGACCGCCATCATTGGCAACCATGTGCGCATCTACCAGGCGGTGACGCTGGGTGCCAAACGCTTCCCTACCGATGAGAACGGCGCGCTGATCAAAGGCAATGCGCGGCATCCTATTGTTGAAGATCACGTGGTGATCTATGCCGGCGCTACCATTCTTGGCCGCATCACGATCGGGCGCGGCTCGGCGATCGGCGGCAATGTCTGGCTCACCCACAGCGTGCCTGCAGGCAGCAACGTGACCCAGGCCAAAATGAATGCGGCTCCGCTCGATGCAGTCTCTGCCGCGCAATCCATCACCCCGGAAGCACTCAGAAAAAACCAGCAACAAGACTCAACGCAGTACAACTAACTTTTTTTGCAAACCTAAACTATAGATTATCAGGAGAATTTGAATGGCCGAAACCAACTTTGGACATACCGCATTAGGTGATGTCGCCGCACGGACACTGGCAAATGCAACCAAAACGGTGCCGATGCTCAGCACCATTACCCCGCGCTGGCTGGTGCACCTGATGCAATGGGTGCCGGTCGAGGCAGGTATTTATCGCGTCAACAAGGCAAAAGATCCTAGCAAGATTGAAGTGGATTGCTCCAACAAGGATGAACGCGAACTGCCAGCCACGTTTGTCGATTATGAAGAGTGGGGCCGTGAGTATGTATTGAATGCAGTGAATACCGTGGTCGATGTCCACACCCGGGTTTCTGATCTGTATAGCAGCCCGCATAACCAGATCAAAGAGCAATTGCGCTTGACGATTGAAACTGTGAAAGAGCGTCAGGAAAGCGAGCTCATCAATAATAAGGAATACGGTCTGCTGCACAACATCGCGGCTTCACAAAAAGTGAAATCACGTACAGGTGCTCCAACGCCGGATGATTTTGATGAGCTGTTGGCTAAAGTCTGGAAAGAACCGGCTTTCTTCCTGGCACATCCCCAGGCGATTGCCGCTTTTGGCCGTGAATGCACCCGTCGCGGCGTACCGCCTCCTACTGTCAGCCTGTTCGGCTCACAATTCATTACCTGGCGCGGTATTCCGTTGATCCCGACCGACAAGCTGAACGTTACCAAAGGCAAGACCAATATCCTGCTGCTTCGCACGGGTGAAAGCCGCCAGGGCGTGGTCGGTTTGTACCAGCCTAATCTGCCAGGCCAGCAAAGCATGGGTCTTTCAGTACGTTTCATGGGTATCAACCATAAGGCGATTGCTTCTTACCTGGTCTCGCTCTATTGCTCACTGGCCGTACTGACAGATGATGCGATTGCCGTATTGGAGAATGTTGACGTAGGCAACTACTATGACTACAAGTAATACCAACCCTCATAGTTTCGCCGATCTTGCTTCTTTTGAACCGGAAGCCATTTTGGCTTCCATACCGGGCGAACATCCAAGGATGGCGGCCGGGCTGGCTATCGGCAGGCAGGCAGAGGCTACGGGTCATCTGGATGTGAAGGCATTGGAGCAGATTGCCAATGAGATCTATGCAGAAGGTTTTCCCGACCCGGCGAAATATGCGCAGTCCTTTAATGTGCGCCCGGATATTGCGCAACCGGATTTGCTTGCGACCGATTCGTTTCCTGATGCCGCTACGGCGCCCAGCAATGCATCGAGTATTGATAGCACGGCTGGTTTTGGTGGCCTATCGAGTTCGCCGGTATCTTTTGCATCGCCGGCTGCACTCGCGCAGCTCTCATCTTCGCAACCTGATGTCGGCAATATTTACGCTGCCCAGTTGCAGTATTTGCCGGATGTACCTGCGCAGTTTGAAGTGAGTCACCTATTAGGCGGCGTAGACATCCCTCAAGAAGCCGAGTTGAAACATCTGTTGGCATATGCCGGTGTGCCCAGTTCAGCGGGCAGTGCTCCAGTTGCAAAGTCAGCTAACCATGGCCAGTTTTATTTTCTTCAGCCAGTAGATTTGTCATCAGGAGGTTTTGCACCATCAGCGCATCCACCTTTTGATGTTAATCATGTGCGTAAGGATTTTCCTATCCTGGGCGAGCAAGTGAATGGTCGTCAGCTCATCTGGTTCGATAATGCAGCGACAACGCAAAAGCCACAGGTGGTGATTGATCGCATTTCTTATTTTTACCAGCACGAGAACTCCAATATCCATCGTGCAGCCCATGAACTGGCAGCGCGCGCGACGGATGCTTATGAGGATGCGCGTGAATCTGTGCGGCGTTTCATCAATGCGCCTTCCACAGATAATGTCATCTTCGTGCGAGGTACCACGGAAGCCATCAATCTGGTCGCTAAAACCTGGGGCAGGAAGCATCTGGGTGAAGGCGATGAAATTCTGATCTCACACCTGGAGCATCATGCCAACATCGTGCCCTGGCAGCAGTTATGCCAGGAAACCGGTGCCAAGCTCCGGGTAGCGCCAGTGGACGATAGCGGCCAGATATTGCTGGATGAATACCAGAAACTGGTGACATCACGGACCAAGCTGGTTTCATTCACGCAGGTTTCCAATGCCTTGGGCACTGTAACTCCAGCTGCGGAGATGATTCAAATCGCGCATCAGGCAGGCGCTAAAGTATTGCTTGATGGGGCACAGTCCGTCTCACATATGAAAGTAGACATCCAGGCTTTGAACCCAGACTTTTTTGTGTTTTCAGGACATAAGGTGTTTGGGCCAACAGGGATTGGTGCTTTATATGGCAGCACTGAAGTGCTGAAAGATATGCCGGTTTGGCAGGGTGGCGGCAACATGATTCAGGATGTCACCTTTGAGAAGACGGTTTATCATGAATCGCCAAATAAATTTGAAGCAGGTACAGGCAATATTGCAGACGCTGTTGGCCTGGGGGCGGCACTGGAGTATGTTGAACGCATCGGCATTCATAATATTGCGCGTTATGAGCATGAGCTATTGTTATATGCCACTGCCGCTTTGCAGAAAGTGCCGGGTTTGCATTTAATCGGTACGGCAAAAGAAAAAGCCAGCGTACTGTCTTTTAATCTCGATGGGTACAAGAGCGAGGAAGTCGGTGCAGCGTTGAATGAAGAGGGAATTGCCGTCCGTTCAGGGCATCATTGCGCGCAGCCGATTCTGCGCCGCTTTGGACAGGAAACAACGGTACGGCCTTCACTGGCTTTTTACAACACCTATGCTGAGATAGATGTCCTGTGCAATGCGTTACATCGTTTGGCCTCTGCCAAACATTTCAACTGAGCCAGATTTTCAACTGACTCTTGGATAATCAGTAAGGTCAAAAACACCGGTAACCGATGAGAATCGATTGCCGGTGTTTTTTTCAATTGGGCCGGTCTCTCTAAAAAATACTCGTGGATTCGGGACTTGGTGAATGAGATAGACTCTTTCTTACTCTCGAAGAATCTGGATGATTAGAGAGAATGTCCGGTGCATTATTCGATGAGACAAAGCGCCCGATTTCCTTTGCGTCAACTGAGAAAAATATCAATGCGGGTAGCTGATCTGTTGTCAGGTTCAAAGCGGCAAACTCTTGCTGTAAAGGCTGATCTTCCGGGATAAGTAGCAACGGCGCGTAGTTCGGGTTGTTGCTTGATTGTACTGCCAGTAAATAAGCGGTCTCAGCTGCCTGAGGGCCTCTGTGACTTATCGCCAGAATAACCCCAGTGCCTGATTGGCGAGCTTTTTCAGCGACCAGTAACTGAATGTCCTGTGGGGTTGTGTTCTCCGCTTTGGCCTCTGATGCCATGAGTAAAAAAGCGATGCCAACAGCAAAAAAATAGGCCGAGCTGATCATCCATAAAATCGTGCGTATCATCATGTTCTCCAGGTAAAAGATGTGTGGTCTAAGCTTTTAGCGGCAACAACACAAAACTTCATGCTCAAGAGAATTCAGGTTCGTGATACTCAGTATTTTTTCTGGATCGTGGAACATGGTTCTGGAATCAGACCTTGGCGATGGAGACTTCGGTAGATTTGACCAGTGCCAGGACTTCAGTGCCTACTTGCAGGCCAAGCTCGTTGACTGAACGTGTCGTGATGACGGAGGTGACGATACCCAGTGCGGTTTCAACATCCACTTCTGAAACGACTGGGCCGATGATGATTTCTTTGATTCTGCCGCGGAATTGGTTGCGGACATTGATTGCGTGAATTGCCATGGTAAAACTCCTGATATCTAAATTTGTTGTCGAAATATTCGATAAGTAGCTGTTTTAAGTTGCGCCAGCCAGCGCATCAAACATGAGTAGTTGATGATTGTCTTGCGACAGGCAGCCTCCGTTGCGGATTTGCCATCGGTTGCGGGTTTGCCATGTATGCGATCCAGCCGTGCCTTCAGTGCCACTGGACCATTAGGCGTATAAATGATCCTTACGCCGCGTTTTGCTGCAGTTTGCTTGATCTTGTTGGTGAAGTTGTGGCTGATCCAATCCGTCACCAGCACAATCAGGTCGGTGTCATTCGGGATGACCTTCTTGCCGTCGCCCACTTTGCGGCCAGACCAGTGGTTGATCCTGGTTACGCCGTAACTACCTAGAACCTGTTTGATGCCTTCGATCTGGTCACCGCCTACAATCAATGCTGTCGTCATTTGATCTTCCTTTGCTTGAAATGGGCTGTGAGTTACCTCACAACCCATATTTCATGCGAGATGCTTATCTGTTTGTGTAAACCTGGTCGAACGTACCGCCGTCAGAGAAGTGCTCTTTTTGAGCCTTCTGCCAACCGCCGAATACATCATCGATCTTGAACAGATTCACAGCGGGGAACTGGCTGGCATATTTCTTGGAAGCAGCTTCCGCGGTAGGGCGGTAGTAATGCTTGCCTGCAAGATCCTGGCCTTCATCCGAATACAGGTAGTCCAGATAAGCTTGTGCAACTGCACGTGTCTTACGCTTATCCACAACCTTGTCGACCAGGGTGACTGGAGGTTCTGCCAGGATTGAGATTGATGGCACGATGATCTCGAATTTATCAGGACCAAGTTCCTTCAGTGCCAGGAATGCTTCGTTTTCCCATGAGATGAACACATCGCCAATGCCGCGCTCAACGAATGTCGTGGTGGAACCGCGAGCACCGGAATCAAGCACTGGAACATTCGAGTAGATTTTCTTCACGAATTCCTGGGCTTTCTTCTGGTCACCGCCATTACGCTTCAACTCATAGCCCCAAGCTGCCAGGTAGTTCCAGCGAGCGCCGCCTGAAGTCTTAGGATTTGGCGTGATGACAGAAACGCCTGGCTTGGCCAGATCATCCCAATCCTTGATCTTCTTGGGGTTGCCCTTGCGCACCAGTAAAACGATGGTGGATGTGTAAGGGGAGCTGTTATTTGCCAGGCGTGATTGCCAATCGCTAGGGAACAGCTTTGCCTTGGCACTGATTTCGTCAATGTCATAAGCCAGTGCAAGTGTGACTACATCGGCTTGCAATCCGTCGATAACAGCACGCGCCTGCTTACCGGCACCACCGTGCGATTGCTTGATGGTGACATTGTCGCCAGTCTTGGCTTTCCAATGCGCTGCAAAGGCTTTGTTGAAATCTGTATACAACTCGCGCGTTGGGTCATAAGAAACGTTGAGCAGGGTGACATCTGCCGCCGAAGCACTAAGTGGTACTGCCAGGGCAAATGCCCCGGCGACCACTAGTTTGGATAAAGATAGTTTCATGGGTAATTCCTTTTCAAGTGAAAATTAGTAAGCAATCTGGAAGCGGGTGAACAACACTTTTTCGTCTTCACGATCTTGAATGCCTGCAATTGCGCTATCAAAATTAGTGTGCTCATAAGTGGATTGCAGTTTCAAATTCTTGTTGAGATACCAATTCAAGCTTGCAGCCCAAGACTGTGCTTTTTCTGTAGTATTGAGACCATTAGCACCTGCAGCACCTGCATATCGCACAGCTCCTGCGCCTTCAAATGCTTTGTCATCAATTGTAATCTGGCTGTAGCGAAGGCCAATTTCGAAAGCACCCCAGCCATCTTTACCCCATTCGAAATTCTGTTTCGGGCTGATGCTTCTGAATGAGTTGTCTTCGCCGGTCAATACGTATGTTGTTGCGAGCTGCCATGCATCGTGAGAGAGCTTGTCTGAGCGTGCGCCGCGTGCGACATCATGAGAAACGCGAGCGTATTCACCAATCAAACCAAAGGGGCCTGCATAGTAATTAAATTGTGGAGAAATTCTGTTTTGGCGGCCATCACCATTTACTGCAGCGTTATAGGTGAAGAAATTTACTTGTCCTGGAGTTTTGTATTGATGACCAAGCAAAGTACTACCGCTGTAATCGGATGTCGTGCCGGCAATACCGAAGCCCAGGCCGGACAATAAACTGTCGTCGCCCTTGAATGGTGTTACAAATACACGAGCCGCCCATTCCCTGTCCACATTGTTGTCGTTATTACTGGAGCTGCTTCCGCCATCGGCCACGCCGTTAAAACTGCCGAATGCGTAACTCAGCTTATCATCCAGCACATTGCCATGAATCTGCACACCAATGTCGCGATTAGGCAGCAAGGCGTTGGAGACATATGAACGCTCGGTGAAGCGGATATCTGAGCCGGATTGCAAACGTTCCAAACTTACAGGCACCTTGAATTTACCAGCCTGAACCGCAAACCAGGGTTGGAAGCGTGCATTGATGAAGGCATCTTGTACATTGGCTGCTGCTGGTGCAAAGTCAGGCGTGAAACGGAAATCATATTTACCGAACAGCGTGCCCTGGAAAGTTGGCCGGACGCGGCGAAGCAAATACCCGTCGTTAGATTGCAAGTCATCGTCATCAATCGCCAAGCGATGATCGGCTTGCAGCAAGCCGCTAAGCTTGAATTTAAATTGGCCATCGGCTGATTCGATGCCGAATCCCTTATCACTGGCTACGACCTTAGGCGCTGCTTTTTTCTCAGCAGCCGCAGCTTCAGCCGCAACTTCATTTTTACGATCGATAACCCGGATCTTTTGATCCAGCTCTTGCACGAGTGCGCGCAACGCTTCCAGTTCGCTGCTATCGTTAGCAAGCGCAGCGTTGGAAAATGTCAAAGCCCCAGTGCTAAGCAAAGCGGCTGCAACAACGGTATGGATATGTTTTCTTTTCAAATTCATGATGAACCCCTTAAAGTTATTCGCCTCCGGTGGTCCGGTCAGTTCATCGATTTTTCTATTTAGTGTTTTGCCGCTGCGTTTGCAGTAGGCTTGATTTTTTGCGGCGCTTGCTCAGGGGGCTGGTTGAACCTGACTTTCTCGCGGCGCTCGATCTGTGTCACACGTCCTTCATGTACGGTGATCTCCACAGAGCCATAACGTAATTGCTCGATGGCACGCACCAACTCCTGGATAATCTCGTCGGTGACTTGAGCTGCGTTAATGAGTGACATGGCGTTGCCTTTCTGCATATTTCATAAAGAACGTTGCGCACTTTAGCAAGCCTAATTAATAATTAAAAATAATTTGTTATCATATAAAAATAACTAAAAAGAATATGGATTGGCAGGCGGCGGGCATAAAAAAAGCGCCTGACAGGCGCTTTGGAGTGAATTTAGATGTTATTTGCTTTCGTTGCGCCAGAGCACATCCGGCACGCCAGCCTGTTTGTTGAGGATGCGGCAGAGTACGAAGAGCAGGTCAGAAAGGCGATTGAGATATTGCCTGGAAACGTCGGTCACGGTCTCGTCCCGGCTCAGACGCGTTAGTTGGCGTTCTGCGCGGCGGCATACTGTCCTCGCCAGATGGCAATAAGCGGCAGCGCGTGTGCCGCCGGGCAGGATAAATTCCTTCAACGGCTCTAGCTGGTCGTTCCATTCATCCAGCGTATTTTCCAGCATGGTGATGCGCTCGGCCTTAACCATGCTGTGGCCGGGGATACATATCTCGCCGCCAAGGTCGAACAGGTCGTGCTGGATGCGGGTCAGTACACCGGCAACCTGGCTGTCGAGTTTTTCCGTGAGCAGTATGCCGATCACTGCATTGAGTTCATCAACGTCACCCATGGCATCCACACGTAAACTGTCTTTATCTACCCGGCTGCCGTCGCCCAGCCCGGTTGTGCCGCTGTCACCTGTACGTGTATAGATTTTGCTTAGTCGATTGCCCATGTTGCTCCTTTGATCAGTCCCCGATTATAAAGCATTGGTTGATCAAGACCATGACATGTCAGGGGCAGTTCAGCTAAACTCATCAACATTGAATATCTACAATAAAGTCATTTCTCTGTGACCACAAAAGTATCGCCATCCCTTAAGACCTCACCCATCGGCGTGTTCGATTCTGGTGTCGGTGGTGTTTCAGTGCTGAAGCATATCCGCGAATTGCTGCCGGACGAAGATTTGCTTTACTGCGCAGATTCCAATAACGCTCCTTATGGCAATAAGTCGGCGGAATTCATCCGCGAGCGCTCGCTTTTCCTTACCGATTTTCTGATTGGACAGGGCGCCAAGGCGGTGGTTGTCGCCTGTAACACCGCAACAGCGGCGGCTATCGAGCAGCTGCGGGCAAATTTTTCAATTCCCATTATCGGTATGGAACCTGCGGTAAAGCCTGCCGCTGCTGCAACTAGGACTGGCGTCATCGGCGTGCTTGCCACCAGCGGCACATTGAAAAGCGCACAGTTTGCCGCCCTGCTGGAAAGCTATGGCAAGAACGTCAAAGTGGTGACACAAGCCTGCCACGGCCTGGTGGAATGTGTGGAGCGGGGCGAGTTGGATGCTGAATCTACCAACAGCCTGATTGCACAGTATATAAAACCTTTGCTGGAAGCCGATGCAGATACCATCGTGCTGGGCTGTACGCACTACCCGTTCGTCAGGCCCCAGATAGAAGCGCAGCTAGGCCCGGGAATTACCTTGATTGATACCGGCGAGGCCGTAGCGAGGCAGGTGCAGCGGCGATTGCAGGAAGCTGGTTTGTTGAACGAGACTCAGGCCGAATCCAGAAACACCTTCTGGATCAACCGTGATTCGAACATCAAATTTGTGGAAACTGCCGAAATCATCTCGGCATTGTTGCCATTGGCGTCTGGTAATGGCAGCACAGTGGATTTTTACCCGCTACCGGATTGAAGATTTCTGAAACAACAAAAAACGGCTAGTGGTGCCCCACCACTTCGCCATCTTTCAGTTTGTATTTCGTACCGCAGTATGGACACATGGCATGGCCGGTTTCTGCAATGTCCAGAAAGACGCGCGGGTGCGAACACCACAACGCGACTTCCTTGGTCGGGCAGTGCAATGGCAGGTCTTTTGCCGTGACTTCGATTTCTTTGACTTCGGCCATGTGGTCCGTCCTTGTTAAACGAGTGTTAGCCAGTCTGCATGTTTTGCAGAACGGCCTTTGACCACGTCAAAATACAGAGCCTGCAATTTTTCAGTAATTGGACCGCGGCTGCCGCTGCCAATATCACGGTTATCCAGTTCACGAATCGGTGTGACTTCAGCTGCAGTGCCGGTAAAGAAGGCTTCATCAGCTGAATACACTTCATCACGCGTGATACGTTTTTCAATGACCTGCAGGCCGATTTCAGCAGCGAGCTGAACGATGGTATCGCGGGTGATGCCTTCCAGCGCGCTGGTCAGGTCGGGCGTAATCAGCTTGCCGTTGCGGACGATAAAGATATTCTCGCCGGAACCTTCGGCAACAAAACCATCAACATCCAGCAGCAAGGCTTCATCGTAGCCATCTTGCGCGGCTTCCTGGTGCGCAAGAATGGAGTTCATGTAGTTGCCGTTGGCCTTGGCTTTGCACATGGTGACATTGACATGATGGCGCGCGAAAGACGAAGTCTTGACGCGTATGCCTTTTTCCAGGGCCTCATCTCCCATGTAGGCACCCCAGCTCCAGGCGGCGACAATGATGTGGGTAGACAGAGTTTTGGCGGAAATGCCCATGGCTTCTGCGCCATAGAACGCCATGGGGCGCATGTAGGCAGATTCCAGCTTGTTTTCACGCACGGCCGCTTTTTGCGCTTCTATAAGGGTGCCCTTGTCGAAAGGCATCTTCATCCCAAGGATATGCGCGGAACGGAAAAGGCGGTCGGTATGCTCCTTCAAACGGAAGATCGCGGTACCTTTATCTGTTTTGTAAGCGCGTACGCCCTCGAATACGCCCATACCGTAATGCAGCGTATGGGTTAACACATGGGTCGTGGCATCGCGCCACGGTACCATCTTACCGTCGTACCAGATTAGACCGTCGCGGTCAGCCATGGATTTGGCTACAGCCATCTTGAAATTCCCTAGCGAGCAAAACCCTTATTGTAATCGGAACCTAGGTGCGTTGAATAGCCGGATTTACGGACTTTCAGAGGAATTTGAGTAATTAAATGTATCGGTTACAGGCTGGCATGCAACGCGTGATAGAATTAATTTTGGACTTACTTCATAAAGATTAAGCTCGCCATGCCTAAATTCTTCGCTATTTTCGTTTCTATTGTTGCCATCGTCTTTCTTACTGCTTGCGGTTCTGCGAATAATGATGAGTCTTCCCTTTTTGGCACTGACATCACGGGTGCCGATTTCGCAACAGATTTCAAATTGACTGACCATAACGGCGATCAGCGACAGCTTGCGGATTACGAAGGAAAAGTAGTTGCCCTGTTTTTCGGATTCACCCATTGCCCGGACATTTGTCCAACCACCATGGCAGATATCGCTGCTGCGATGAAGCTGATGGGAGCCCGCAGCAATGACGTTCAGGTCCTGTTCGTGACAGTTGATCCGGAACGGGATACCCAAGAGGTGCTGGCAAAGTTTGTGCCGTCTTTCGACAGTCGTTTCATCGGTTTGACCGGTACAGAGGAAGAAATTGATGCGACGGCAAAAACCTTCAAGATTTTCTATTCAAAACAGCAGGAACCCGGGCAAGCCGGTTACAGTTTTGACCATAGCGCTGGCGTTTATGTTTTTGATAAAAAAGGGAAAATTCGTGTTTACCTGAAGTATGGCCAGAAGCCTGTTGAGATTGCCCACGATTTAAGCCGCTTGTTATAGCTAATTTTGGGTTGTTTAGCCTATTGTAAGAAGTCTATAATAGCGGGCTTTGTTACACCTTTTTGCAGGTTTTGTGGAAGAGGTTTTTGAAAGTTCTCTGTAACTTTTAAGTCTTTAATTGTCAGGTTTGAATTTCGGGAGTCGTAGTGATGGCAGCGACGGGTACGGCAGCAGCGGTGAATACTAACGAGCAATACAACTACGATATTGTCCGTAAATTCACCATCATGACATTGATATGGGGTGCAATCGGCATGTTCGTCGGCGTTTATATCGCCTCTGAACTGGCATTCCCAGTACTTAATTTCGATAATCCGTATATTACATTTGGCCGTCTGCGCCCAGTACACACTGGCGCCGTGATTTTCGGCTTCGGTGGCAGCGCACTTTTTGCAACTTCCTATTACGTCGTGCAGCGGACCTGTCAGGCGCGCCTTTTCAGCGATGGCATGGCGAATTTCACCTTCTGGGGTTGGCAAGCCGCCATTGTGTTTGCCGCCCTTGGTAACGTGTTCGGCCACAGCCAGGGCCGCGAATATGCTGAAATGGAATGGCCGATCGACCTGCTGATCCTGGTGGTCTGGGTGGTTTATCTGATCGTGTTTGTCGGCACCTTGATGAAGCGTAAGCAGCCACACATTTATGTAGCCAACTGGTTTTACCTTGCATTCATTCTGGCGACGGCCCTGTTGCATCTGTTCAACAATCTTGCCGTACCTATCGAGTTGTTCTCGATGAAGTCCTACAGCCTATTCTCTGGCGCGCAGGACGCGATGACGCAATGGTGGTACGGTCATAATGCGGTCGGTTTCTTCCTGACTGCTGCCTTCCTCGGCATGATGTACTACTTCGTACCCAAGCAAGCGGGGCGTCCTGTTTATTCCTATCGTCTTTCCGTGATCCACTTCTGGGCGATCATTTTCCTGTATATGTGGGCAGGTTCCCATCACTTGCACTGGACAGCCATCCCTGACTGGACATCCACTCTGGCCGCAACATTCTCCATCATGCTCTTGCTGCCATCATGGGGCGGCATGATCAACGGTATTCTGACACTGTCGGGTGCCTGGGATAAGTTGCGCACGGACCCTGTCATGCGCTTCCTGATTGTGGCCTTGTCTTTCTACGGCATGTCGACGTTCGAAGGCCCGATGATGTCCCTGAAAGATGTGAATGCGCTTTCACATTACACCGACTGGACTATTGGTCACGTGCATTCCGGCGCCCTGGGCTGGGTGGCAATGATTACCTTCGGTAGTTTGTACCACCTGGTGCCTCGCTTGTGGAACACGCCTATGCACAGCTTGAAGATGATCAACGTGCATTTCTGGTTGGCAACCGTGGGTATCCTGCTCTACATCACCGCGATGTGGATCTCCGGCATCATGCAGGGCTTGATGTGGCGTGCGTTCGATGACTTCGGCAACTTGCAGTATTCCTTCGTTGAATCTGTTGCTGCAGCCCATCCGTTCTATATCATGCGTGCAATCGGCGGTGCATTCTTCCTCGCCGGCATGTTGCTGATGTGCTACAACATGTATAGAACGATACGCAAAGGTAACGTGGGTACTGAAGAAGCCAATATTGAAGGCAAGCTAAGCACGGGTGCGGCTTAAGCGGCTGAATGGAAAAGTAAAGACTCTGGAGTCAGCATGAAGCACGACAAGATTGAACGTAACCTTGGTATTTTGATGGTCCTTACCATGATCGCTATCAGCGCTGGTGGTCTGGTTGAGATTGTGCCGCTTTTCTTTATTAAAGAGACGGTGGAAAAAGTTGATGGCGTGCGCCCATATAAGCCTTTGGAATTGCGTGGCCGCGATATCTACATCCGCGAGGGCTGTTATCTGTGTCATTCGCAGATGATTCGCCCATTCCGTGATGAAGCGTTGCGCTATGGCCATTACTCGCTGGCTGCAGAATCCAAGTATGATCATCCGTTCCAGTGGGGTTCAAAACGCACCGGGCCTGACCTGGCGCGTGTCGGCGGCAAATATTCAAATGACTGGCAGACGCAGCATTTGATCGCGCCTCGTTCCCTGGTGCCGCAATCCGTGATGCCAAACTATCCATGGCTCGCTACTAATGCATTGGACTATTCCGATATTGGTTTAAGGCTGCGCGCGCTCCGCAAGGTTGGTGTTCCATATTCAGAGAGCCAGGCTGAATATGAGCGTAACGTTGAAGAGTTCGGGGCTGATGTCGCTAAATACCTGCATATCCCGGATGCCGAAAAGAACCTGATTGAACAGGCACAACAAGGCAACTACGATACCAATCCGGATAAATTGACCGAGATGGATGCGCTTGTATCTTATTTACAGATGTTGGGCACCCTGGTCGATTTCAAGAAATACGATGACGACTACTTTGTGAAATTCCGCTAGGAAATCACCATGATGGAATTACTCTTATGGTTTACCAGGTTCGAGAATACCAAGCCGTTAGCACTGCTCATTTTCTTTACTTTGTTTTGCGGCATCCTGTTTTATGTATACGGCAGCCGTAAGCGTAGTGAGAGATTGGAAAGTTACAAAAACATCCCGCTGGAAGATGACGAGATAGAGTTCAAGGGTAAGTGATATGAGTCAGGAAAACACAACAAACAAGAGTGCTGCGCAAAAGTCGAGAGCGCCCAGAAAGACTGGCGCCGTACAGACCACTGGTCATGCCTGGGATGGCATCGAAGAGTTGAACAATCCGCTGCCAAGATGGTGGGTATGGGCGTTTTACCTCACTGCCATTTTTACTGTGGTCTACTGGTTATTCTATCCGGCATGGCCTATCGGCAATACCTATACCAAAGGTGTTCCCGGTCTAAACACCATTACCTATACCGCAACGCAGGTAGATGGCACTGAAGTCGAGAAAACCACGCACTGGAATATGCGTTCCAAGTACATGGTTGAAATGAATGAGTTGCAGGCTGCACAAAAGCAGTGGTTTGATAAGGTTGCCAGTACGCCCTTCGATGAAATCGCCAAGGATGCAGAATTGATGCAGTTTGTTACCTCAGCCGGGAAAACACTCTTTTCTGATAACTGCGCGCCATGTCACCAGGCTGGGGGGCAGGGTGTGATCGGTTTTGCACCCAATCTGACAGATGACCATTGGCAATATGGATATTCCTACGAACAGATTCAAGAAACCATTGTTCATGGCCGTAGAGGGTATATGCCGCCTTTCAAGGAAATCATTTCCGATGAAGAAATCACGCAAGCGGCAAATTATGTACTGAGCTTGTCCGGTGAGCCGCATGACGAGACCAGTGCAAATCTCGGGGCGAAATTGTTCCAGACGGAAACCGCAGCTTGCTATGCCTGCCACGGTGTCGATGCCAAGGGTAAAGAAGGTCTGGGTTCTGCGAACCTGACTGACAAGATCTGGTTGTGGGCGAATATTCCCGAGATAAAAGAACCGGAGGAAAAGCTGAAAGCGGTGAAAAACATTATCGCTTCTGGTTTGAATCGCGGTGTGATGCCGCCATGGGATGAGCGCCTGAAGCCAGACCAGATCAAATTGCTGACTGTTTATGTGCACCAAGGCTTGGGCGGCGGCAAGTAATATCAGGTGTTAATCATGATAAAGGCTCACTGTTGAGTGAGCCTTTATGCTTTTTAAGATGTCTACTTATTGATTGTTCACACATTGCATCAATAGAAACTGAAATGACGAGTTAACAAAGCCATGGACGCAAGCAGTACAAAGCATTCCCCGTTGTTGAATAAGCATATTCCGATCGTTACGCGTTCGGTCAAGGGCAAGTTCCGCAATTTCAAATCTGCTGTCATGGTATTGGCTTACTCGGTCTACTTTCTGTTGCCCTGGCTGCCATGGACCCGCAACAGCGCTGCCGATCAAGCCGTCCTCTTCGACCTTGAGTCCCGCCGGTTCTTTATTTTCAATCTGATCGTTTATCCCCAGGATATCTTCTGGTTGGCGATGCTCCTGTTCATCGCGGCCGCACTGCTGTTCTTTACCACAGGCCTGATTGGCCGTGCCTGGTGCGGCTTTTTCTGTTTCCAGACATTATGGTCGGACTTGTTCATCCTGATCGAGCATAAGCTGCAAGGCGAACGACCTGCCAGGTTAAGGCTACAGCAGCAGCCCTGGAATGCTGAGAAAATTGCCAAGGTGGGTGGCTCTCATGCGCTGATGATCCTGGTTTCGTTCTGGACAGCGATGACTTTCGCCACCTATTTCAGTTACGCTCCAGACTTCGTCAGCAACTTCTTTGTCGGTGATGTGGCTCACGCAGGCTATCTCACTGTGCTTATCCTCACCATCACGACCTATGTCGCCGGCGGTATTGCCCGTGAGCATGTGTGTACGATGGGATGCCCTTATGCGCGCTTCCAGGGCGTGATGTATGAGGCCGATACCCTTGCCGTTAGCTATGATGCACGCCGGGGTGAAGGCACAACAGGCAGGACCATTCCGATTGCCGGTTTGAAAACGCGCGAAGAGCGTCAGGAAAAAGGTCATGGCGATTGTATCGACTGCGGTTTCTGCGTGCAGGTATGCCCGACTGGTATCGATATACGCGATGGTCTGCAGTATCAGTGTATCTCCTGTGGTTTATGCATAGATGCCTGTAATAACATCATGGATTCCGTCGGCTATCCTCGCGGCCTTATCCGCTACGACTCGGAGCGCAACCTCGCCAGCGATACGCCAAAGAAACCACATCTTGAATGGAAGCGTTTGAAGGTTTGGGGTTATGCCCTGGTCCTGATTATCGCCATCGGCTTTCTCTTCTATAACATCAGCACGCGTAGCGATACAGAGGTCAATGTGCAGCAAACGCGCCAGCCTCTTTATGTCACTTTGTCTGACGGCAGTTTCCGCAATCGCTATCAGATCCATATCGTCAATAAAACCGAGCATGACGAGACTTACGAGTTGCGCGTTCGCGGTATTCCCGCCGAATCACTGGATATCGGGAATATCCCTGAGATTCGTGTGCGTGCCGGTAAAAGCCTGACAATCAATGCACGCGTCGACCTCAGCCAGGAAATCGGGACGAAAACTCAATCATTTGAATTTGTGATTCAGCCATCCAGTCCTGATGCCGAGCCTTTGGTCGTAGCGGCAAACTTCAACTGCAAACGGGATTGATAATATTCATTTGATGGCTGAGCTAATTCCAGAAATTTCCATGACAGAAACATTATTCGGTGGCCTGATCCTGGCGGCTGCCTTGTTTTTTGTTTCGCGCCGCCTGGGGCTTTCAAATTTCTGGGCCGGTGTATTAAGTGGTTTGTTGCCATTCTTGCTTTACATCGTATATGCCAGCCAACATTGGGCTGGCGGCGATGTGTTGGCCATTCATTTTGCCGTATACCTTGCCAGTGCCGGCGTATTGTCGGTGTTCGGCGGTTTGCAGCAAAAGAAACAGTCCATGCACTGGGCGCCACGAATCATCATCGGTTTTTTCATCTTCCTGGTGATCCTCAATGCTGTATTGCTATCCATCGCCAGTCGCGGCCTGCCCAACAGTATTGCCGGTTTCATCCTGCCTAATCCTGATAAGCAGAAGGTGCATACGGCTTTCCCCGGTACTGTGCCGCATGATAAGAATAAAAGTTATCAGGGCCATTTGGAACGGGTCGAACAACAGCGCGAGCTAGGTTGGCAGGCGACCCTGCAAGGCGTTGAAGGCCTACAGAGCAAACAGCCTGGGGTGATTACGCTGCTGTTGCTGGATAAAAACGGGCTGCCGGTGCAGGCTGCGGATGTGAAATTGGGTTTATGGCGCGTAGCCAATAGCCGCGATGATCAGTCTTTGTCCTTGCAGGAAACAGAACCCGGCTTGTATCAGGCTGAGCTCACATTACCGGATGCAGGTCGATGGTTAGCCGAAATCATGATTCAAAAGGATGATGATCACTATCGGCGTCAACAGCAGTTGTTCCTCGATAACTGAGTCAGGCTGCCAGCAGGATTCCTGATGCGCGCAGAGACCGATACCCAGGCAGATTGCTACCATTGCGGTTTGCCAGTGCCGGCAGGCATTAACTATTCTTCCGTGGTGCTCGATCAGCCACGCGCCATGTGTTGCCATGGATGCCAGGCCGTTGCTGATGCCATTGTCGAAAACGGACTGGAAGACTACTACCGCTATCGCACCGAGCTACCCAGGAATGTGGAAGACCTAGTGCCCGATGAGCTAAAGGATTTGATGCTTTATGATCATCCTGAAGTGCAAAAGAGCTTCGTCTCTCTCTCGCAGGGGGAAATGAAAGAAGCCTCGCTCATCCTCGAAGGGATTACCTGCGCAGCCTGTATCTGGCTCAATGAGCGTCATCTCAAGCAGTTAAAAGGCATACAAGCGGTATCCATCAATTACACCTCGCATCGCGCGCGTATCAGCTGGGATGAGTCACAAATCAAATTGAGCGACATCCTGATCGAGATACGCAAGCTCGGATATCACGCCCATCCATTCAGTGCACAGCAGCATGAGGCCTTGCGGCTCAAGCAGCGTAAGGCGGATTTTCGTCGCCTTGCGATTTCAGGTCTTTCCGCAGGCCAGGTGATGATGATCGCCGTCGCATTGTATGCCGGCCCGGCACAAGGGCTGGAATTCGCTACTGCACAATTATTACGCTGGTTCAGTCTGGTGCTGAGCGTTCCCGCGATGTTCTATGCGGCATTGCCGTTCTATCAGGTGGCCTGGCGCGGCATCAAAAGCGGTCGTTTGGGGATGGATGTGCCGATCAGCCTCGGCCTCATCACCGGCTTTGCCGGCAGTATCTGGGCGACTTATCAAGGCGTGGGCGAAGTCTATTACGACACATTGACCATGCTGATATTCTTTTTGCTGGCCACACGTTTTCTCGAACGTAATGCGCGCGAAAAATCGATCGAGTCGGCAGAAAATCTTTTACGCCTGGTACCGGCAGTCGCATCGCGCCTGAATGCAGAACAGCAGCTGGAGCTTGTGCCTTTGATGGAATTGAAAGCAGGCGACTTGATTATCGCCAAGCCGGGAGAAACCATCGCGGCAGACGGCATAGTGCAGCAAGGCGAAAGTAGTGCGGATGAATCCCTGCTGACCGGTGAAAGCCGCCCATTGATCAAGACAGTCGGCAGCAGTGTTTATGCCGGCAGCATCAATTATGAAAGCCCGCTGACGATACGCGTCAGTGCAATCGGCCAGGATACCGTGATTGCCAGCATCAGCCGCCTACTCGACAGGGCGCAGGCTGAAAAGCCGAGGCTGGCCGAGCTGGCGGACAGGATCGCAGCTTATTTTACCTATGCCCTGCTATTTTCAGTGGTGCTGATCGGCTGGGTCTGGGTACAGATCGATACGTCAAGGGTGTTGGAGATCGTGCTCACTGTGCTCGTCGTCAGCTGCCCTTGCGCTTTATCGTTGGCAGCACCCGCAGCTTTTGCAGCGGCAGGGTCGCATCTGGTCAAGCGCGGTGTCCTGCTCACGCGCGGCCATGCGTTGGAGGCGCTGTCTAAAGTCACGCATGTGGTGTTCGATAAAACCGGCACGCTGACAGAGGGGCGTCCCGTGCTCCAGAAAACCATCGTATTCTCCTCATTGGATGCGGATGAATGTCTGAGGATAGCCGCCAGCCTAGAACAACATTCCGAACATCCCTACGCAAAAAGCTTCATGGAGGCACTCAACGAAAGTGCAGAACCGCTTTACCAACTGGATGAAGCAAGCAACCAGCCGGGACTGGGTGTCATCGGCAAAGTGCAGGGTAAGCAATATCATCTTGGCAATTTGAAGCTCAATGCAGCAATAGGGCATTCCCTGGAAGTCCCGGAAACCGCCGAGAGTGCGACTATCGTCTGGCTAAGCGATAATAAACAATATCTGGCGGCGTTCGTCATGGCAGACACATTACGCCCCAACGCCGAGGCGCTGGTTCAGGCTCTGCAACAGAAGAAGCTGATGGTTTCGATTCTCAGCGGCGATGCTGAATCCACGGTTGCGGATTACGCCAGGCGCCTGGGTATTTCCAGTTGGCAGGCATCCTCATCACCTGCTGATAAATTAAAGGCCATCGAACAATTGCAGCAGCGCGGCGAGGTGGTCGCCATGGTCGGTGACGGTATCAACGATGCGCCCGTATTGGCAAAATCACAGGTATCGATTGCGATGGGCAGCGGTACGCAAATGGCCCGCGCCTCCGGCGATATCGTCTTGCTAAGTGAGCATTTGCTTGAGATCAACCATGCGATTGAGACCAGTCGCTTTACCCGCAGCGTCATTCGCCAGAACTTTGCCTGGGCGCTGGGCTATAACACTGTGGCATTGCCATTTGCCGCTACCGGCCTGATTTCCCCATGGATGGCGGCGATAGGCATGTCGGTGAGTTCCTTGATTGTGGTGCTTAACGCCTTGCGATTAAAATAAAAAGCGTCTTTGCCTGTTGGCGAAGACGCTTTTTCCGGCATTTAGCTAAAGCAGATGGTCGAGCAGGTCAGGGCCAAATACTTCCCTGTGTATGCGGTCAGGTTTTATGCCAAGCGCAAGCAAGTCCTCTCGCATTTTCTGCATAAAGCCGATGGGGCCGCAGAGATAGATATCCGCATCATGAATATGCTGTCCCCAGATTCCGTTGATATCCATTAAGCCCTGATGCGTAATGACATTCTCCAGGCGGGATTGAGTCTCTGTCACTGTGTTGTAGAAATTATGGACCGATAAATTCGGCATAAGCGCTGTTGCTGCGACAATATCCTCAAAGTGGGCATGATCCGCTTGGCTCCAGGTCGCATGGGCAAACAGTACATCCTTGCTCGCATCAATGTCGCGTAAGGTATTCAGCATGGATAACATCGGGGTAATGCCAACGCCTGCAGACAACAGCGCTATCGGTTTGTCGTTCTCAAGATCAAGCGTAAAGTCACCGAATGGCTTGCTGACCCTGATGGTGCTGCCGATCTCAATATTCTTGTGTATCCAGTTTGAGACCCGGCCTTGCGGTTTGTTGATGTCATCTTCGCGTTTGACCGAGATACGCCACCATGGGGCACCGGTTGAATCAGACAGGCTGTATTGCCTTAACTGACGCCTGTCGCCTTCGCTAAAGGTTGCTTCCACGCTGATATATTGCCCGGGAATGAATTCCCCCGGTATATTGCCATCCTTTTGTTGCAGATAATATGAAGTGACCTGATCCGTTTCCTGCTGCTTATTGATGACGACCAGTTCCGTCAGTTCTCCCGCAGCAGTGTCGGTTTGCGCGTATAACTCTTTCTCTGCTTCAATCAACTGGTTTGCCAATAACCAATAGGCTTCTCCCCATGCATCGAGCAATTCCGGGCTTGAGGCATCTCCCAGTACCTGCTTGATCGCGCCGAGCAAATGCTCACCGACGATAGGGTAGTGGACGGCAGTCAAGCCGACCGCGGCGTGTTTATGTACGATGCGCTTGATGACCGGGGCCAGCACTGCAGCATTATCTATGTTTGCAGCATAGGCAAATACCGCTGACGCCAACGATTGCTGCTGCGATCCGTTGGCCTGATTGCCCATGTTGAACATATTTTTCAGACCAGGATGCGCCTGGAACATGTTCTTGTAAAAAGCAGATGTAATGGCAACACCGTGCTCTCTTAATACTGGAACACTGGCATCAATATAGGGGCGTGCAGTTGCAGATAACATAAACTTCCTTTGTTGTATATAAAATGAAACAATAGGGTCAAAAAAATGAAAAGGTCAATTCAGGGTCATGCTGGATAAATGATTTAGCTGGAACCCGGCAATTGCGCGACCAGTCTGATTGCGAACCACATCACTCAGGGTGTACGTATCCATGTGTTCGTAAAATGCATTCAGGCCATGATCCAGCGCTTTTTTAAGGCCACATTGGCCTGAAAGCGGGCAAAGCGGCTCCTGGCAGTTCATCAGGGATTCACTGTTTTCCAGTACACGAATGACATGTCCCAATTTGAGCGTGTCAGGGTCGGTTCCAAGCCGCAGGCCGCCGCTAGGCCCACGCGTGGTCTGGATCCAACTGGTCTTATTCATAAAGGTGACAACCTTGATCAGGTGATTGCGCTGCACATTAAGTTGCGTCGCGATTTCGCTGATGGTGATTGGTCTCGTGCGATTGTCTTGCGACACATACATTAAAACGCGTAATCCCAGATCTGTAAATTTAGTAAGTTGCATGGCTGCATTTTATTATTGTTTCTTTTAATATGCAACATTAATAAAATGAGGAGAACAAAAGCAGGTGATTACGGCAGTAAAAAGCCATTAATCTCCGGTCGGGGATATGCGGAAAGTGCGGACATTCGCCATGCCGCGTAGCGTGTTGGCAAGCGTGGATGCTTTTGCAGAATCAATCGTCCTGATGATCATGCGGTATTCGAAAGATAAACCATCATCCGAAACACGATAGCTCATGTTGGCGATAGTGAAGCCATGATCCTTTAGCAATGCCCGCACCAGTTCCTCCGGCATCGCATCGGCCCTGTCGAAACGGATGAAGTGCTGGGCATAGAAGTGGGAAGGCAGTTTCTCCTCAATCCATCGAAACAAGGATAAAGTGCCTAGTGTCAGCACGGTAGCGAGTATGGCTGGAAAATAGAATCCCACGCCCATCAAAATACCGATCGCGGCCGTAATCCAGATAGATGCAGCGGTTGTTAAGCCCCTGACGCTTAGACCCTCCTTGAAAATAACACCAGCACCTAAAAAACCGATACCGGTCATGATGCCTTGTGCCATGCGGGTCGGATCTGTCCGGATCGTATCCATAGGCACTCCAGGCAGCCACTTCCATTGGTACAAGGTCACAAGCATCAGCAGGCTCGAAGCAAGGCATACAAGGGCATGCGTACGAAAGCCGGCAGGACGCCCATGAAAGCTGCGCTCCAATCCGATAATCCCTCCTGCTACCAGTGCTCCCAGGAGGTGGGCCGTGATGACTAAATATTCAGTATCCATCTATGCTTTCAGCCAATGAAAAGTGAAACGGTTATGCAAGAATATGATGTTCAGTTGTTTTCAATTGCCGGTTTATAACTCCATCTGGGAATTAAAAGGAGGGCAATCAACGAGATCACGGCAACCATGGCTGTAAGCCAGATCACCAGCGGATTCTCAGCCATGCGTTCTGGATAGATCTTGATGACGGCTCCCAAGCCGATCGCATTGCCGCCAGCGACTAGGACAGCGGCGGCAAAATCATGGAATCGACGTGCTTTGTTGGCGCCCATTGCCCATTTCGGGTCGGTGTTGTAGCTGGGCAATGTTTCGTGTGCATCTTCCAGGCGTTCCAGAGCCGATAGAAACTGCCGGAGATTGGTAATCGAACGCTCGGCTTTGTAATTGAGGAAGGCGAGGCAAGTAGAGGCTACGGGGAATCCAAGCACCAGCCACTCGATGGGTAGCTGACCGCTTCCTTCTCCGGGTTTAAGTGCGACTAGCGCTGCCAGCAGGCTTACCACCAGGGTGACATACAGAGTAAGGGCCGTCTGCCGCTGCGCAATGCGTGCGTTCACCTCCTGGTAGGCTGCAATAAAACGGTAATTCGCATCTACAATCGATTTAATCGTCATGGTTTGGACTCATTAAACTCAGTGATGAGTAGTTTGATTTCTTGGTTCTATCATCTGTGCTGGAATCATTCATTGGAAATATCATCAATGATTCCAGCGTATCAGCTCCAATACAAATACCTGTCGGTTTTGTAATCTGAAGCACATTCAACTTTGCGGAACAGGGCCGTACTGGTTATCTTCGTTCTGGCCTTCCTGTACAAAAAATATAATCACGATAATCCAGCCGATGATAGGGATAATCCAGAGCAATTGCAGCCAGCCGCTACGGTTAGTGTCATGCAGACGGCGCGCGCCTACTGCCAGGGATGGAAGCAGCGTTGCCAATGAGAACAAGCCGGAGAGAGCTTCACTGACTATGCTCAATGCAAGGCTGACTAGAATGCAAAAGAGTACAAACTACCATAACTCCGGCCTTTTGGCTCTACCATTGAAATCTGCATACTTGGTAAAACAAGTTTTGATTGCATCTGAAAAATTCATAAAGCCCCCTGATTTTTATTGATAAATGCAAAATGCCAACAGAGCCAAATTGCCCAGAAAGCATAGCATGCAGAATCCAGGTGATAAAAGCGTGATTTTTTTTCAGATTCGGTGGAGTTGTGGCGATAGTTGCTTTAATGCGCGCTCGGCTTCTTTGTAATCCGGGTGCAGGGTTTCGACCACTGCCCAGAATTTTGCCGAGTGATTCATCTGTTTCAAATGCGCCAGTTCGTGGCAGATGACATAGTTGATGATGTGCGGCGGTGCCTGCAGCAGGCGCCAATTGATGCGGATTTCTTTCTTGCTGTTGCAACTGCCCCAGCGCGATTGCGCGTTGGAAAGATAGAGCTTGGGCAGTTGGACGCCCAGCTTGGCTGAAAACAATTCCAATCTGCGCATGAAATCTGTCAGCGCTGTTTTTTTATACCACTGCACGACTTTGCTGGCGACGATATCTGCATCGTCTATGGATTTGAGCCTCAGATGCAGAACACCATGTTCAAATTCCGGCTTTCTATTTGTACTGTCCTGGCTCAAACTCAGTTTGATTGGATTACCCAATAGCAGGAGTTCCGTGCCATCTTCCCAACGGATGGTTTCAGGTTGGTTCTCTGTTATCTGTGTGAGTTTCTTGCGTATCCAATCGACTTTTTCGAGCAATGCATTCTCAAGCAACGACTGACTGATCCGCTTGGGAGCATGTACCACTAATCCGGTTGCGCTGATCTTGAGCCCTATCGTCCTGCGCGATCTGCGCTCAAGCTGATAGGGGATGTAATCGCCATCGGGCAAGGCAAGTTGGTAATTACTCACTTTTCCCTCAACAGCGGCATTTCCTGCTCAATCCAGCTTTCTACTTGCCGGTTGAGTTCATCGGGCTTCAAGCCAGTACTTTGTATGGTTTTACCTATGCTGACCGTGATGATGCCCGGCTTTTTAATGAATGAATTCTTCGGCCAGAATTCGCCGGCATTGTGCGCTACAGGCACGACGGTGGTACTGGTATGCGTCGCCAGCCATGCTCCGCCAATATGGTATTTACCTTTTGTGCCGGGAGCCATGCGCGTCCCTTCGGGGAAAATCACCACCCAGAAGCCTTTTATCAGGCGATCCTTGCCTTGAGAAACCAATTGCTTAAGCGCCTCGCGGCCAGCACTGCGATTGATCGCAATTGGCGAGGTCATCGCCAGTCCCCAGCCAAAGAAAGGTACCCATAGCAGTTCTCGCTTAAGCACCCAGACCTGTGGCGGGAAGATCTGCTGAAACGCTAATGTTTCCCAGGCAGATTGATGTTTTGAGAGGATGATGCTCGGTGTATCCGGGATGTTCTCGCGGCCAAGAATCCGGTATCGCACCCCGCAAGTGACACGCAACCACCACAACATGGAACGTGCCCAGATTGAGATGATGCGGTAGCGGGTGATAGGGTGGAGCGGAAAAGTCAGTATGGCCAGCAGGCTGAAGATGAGTGTGAATAACCACTGGCCAAGCGTAAAGAGCAGGGAGCGTAAGACGATGAGCATGCTTAGGCAGTTCGCTCAGGAATTGTCATGCGCGACGATACGTTGTGCCGCCTCGGTCAGATCCGCACATATCCAGGTTCCCTCTGGCAGGCCGCCATCAGCCAGCGTTTTCTCGCCCTTGCCAGTCAGGACCAGGATGCACTGCGCGCCGACTGCTACGCTGGCTTGCAGGTCACGCAAGGAGTCGCCGACGCTGTATACACCTTTCAGGTCTATGGCAAACCGGCGACCGATTTCCTCCATCATGCCCGATTTCGGTTTACGGCATTCACAATGGTTATCAGCACTATGCGGACAATAAAACAGCGCGTCGATTCGACCGCCAAATTGGCCCAATGCGCGGTACATCTTGTCATGGATGGCATTAAGGGTCGCCATATCAAACAATCCACGGCTAATACCGGATTGGTTGGTCGCCAGCGCGACACGGTAGCCGGATTGATTCAACAGCGCGATGGCTTCCAGGCTACCCGGAATCGGTTTCCATTCATCAGGGCTCTTGATGAAGTGGGGGCTATCGTAATTGATGACGCCGTCGCGGTCTAAAATAACGAGTTTCATATGCTTAGCTTACGCCGCCAGCTTGGATAAGTCAGCAACGCGGTTCATGGCTTGATGCAGCGTAGCCAGCAAACCGAGGCGGTTAGCTTTCAGGACCGGATCGTCGGCATTCACCATGACGTTGTCGAAGAAGTCATCGACAGGCACTCTAAGTGCTGCCAGCGCACTGAGTGATGCCGTGTAGTCGCCTCTCTCAAAAGCCTGGTCGGCTTCAGGCTTAACCTTTGCCAAGGCCTCGGCGAGTTCTTTTTCTGCAGCCTCGATTAATTGAGCGCTGTTAACTTTTGCTTCGACTGCACCTTCAGCCTTTTTCAGGATATTGCCGACACGCTTATTGGCGGCGGCAAGACTATCGGCTTCAGCAAGTTGCTGGAACGATTTTACTGCCTCGGATCGTACAATAACCTCATGTAACTGGGGTGCCAGGCTGATGACAGCATCCAGGGTCTGTGGTTTGTAAAGAACCGATAATTGATTGCGGTAACGTTCAAAAATGAAATCGCGAATTTCATTCAGGGTTTGTGCTTCGACATTAATTGTCGTGAAGCGGCTTGCGGCAAATGTCAGTAATTCATCCAGTTGGAGAACGAACGTTCCGGATTTTGACCTGGAAGCTGTATAACAAAGGTCAAATGAGCGAATGATACTCAGTGCATGCCTGCGCAGTGCAAACGGATCTTTTTCGCCGGTTGGTTTGAGTCCGATTGCCCAGATACCAACTAGTGTTTCTATACGGTCTGCGATCATTAACGATTCGGAGACTAGGTTGGAAGCGCTTTCCGTCTCATCTCGCCTGACAGCGTATTGCTCAGCAATGGCTTCAGCAACAAGTGGGTTTTCACCGTCATGACGTGCATAGTAGCCGCCCATGATGCCTTGCAGTTCAGGGAACTCGCCAACCATGTCAGTCAACAGGTCGGCTTTTGCCAGCATGGCTGCACGATCTGCCAGTGCAGGGTCCGCGCCAAGCTTTTCAGCAACCCACCGGGCTATCTGGCGCACACGTTCTGTACGTTCGCCCTGTAACCCAAGCTTGTTGTGATAAACCACTTTATCCAAACCGGCAACACGAGATTCCAGCGTCTTTTTCCTATCCTGGTCGAAGAAGAACTTGGCATCTGCCAGACGTGGACGGACGACACGTTCGTTGCCGCCAACAACCTTGGATGGATCCGCTGGGCTGATGTTGGAGACGATCAGGAACTTGTTCGTCAGCCTGTCGCTGGCATCAAGCAGTGGGAAATATTTCTGGTTGGCCTTCATCGTCAGAATCAGGCATTCCTGCGGCACTTCAAGGTACTCATCTTCAAACTGGCCGAGTAGCACATTGGGGCGCTCAACCAGTGCGGTGACTTCATCCAGCAAAGCATCATCATCGATCGGTTTCAGGTTTTGTTTCGCGGCTGCTTCGGTCAACTGGCGCACGATTTCAGCACGTCGCTCTTCGAAGCTGGCAATGACAGCGCCTTGTTCTTTTAATTGTCCAGAATAGCTGTCTGCGTCTTTAATCTGGACCGGGCTGACTTTAGCCTCAAAACGGTGGCCTTGAGTGGTATTGCCGGATTTCAGGCCAAGCACACTGATGTCAACAACATCACTGCCATGCATGGCGACAAGCCCATGGGCAGGGCGGACGAAATTGACACTGTCCCAGCCCGGGTTGTCGGTATGCTCATGTAATTGATACGTCATGACCTTGGGAATCGGCAGTTTGGCGATGGATTCGTCTATCGCCTTCTGCAGGCCTTCAGAAAGGCTGGCGCCGGCTTGCAAAGCATCCCAGAAGAGAATGTCGGCTTTGCCGTCGTTCTCTTTTCTAAGCAGCGGGACAGCGGATTCATCGGCACCTAGCGCAGCCAGTTTTTTAACCAGGGCTGGCGTCGCTTTACCGTTTGCATCCAATCCTACGCTTGCCGGCATCAGTTTCTGCGCGACTTGTTTGTCCGCAGCCTTGGCGGCGACATCGGTGATGTGGGCCGCGAGCCTGCGAGGTGAGGCAAAGCCGGTCACGGCAGAGTTATCGGCTGTCAGGCCTTGGGTTTTAAGGGATTCGAATAAAGCGCCGGAGAATGCTTCTCCCAGTTTCTTTAATGCTTTTGGCGGTAATTCTTCTACAAACAATTCAAGCAGTAAATTCTTGCTACTCATATTCAGGCAGCCTTCTTTTCTTTTTCCAGTTTAGCCAGAATCTCTTCTGCCCATGCTTTCGGTGCCATCGGGAAGCCGAGTCTGGCGCGGCTATCCAGGTAGCTGGCAGCCACGCTGCGGGCCAGGTTGCGGATGCGGCCGATGTAGGCTGCACGTTCGGTAACGGAGATCGCGCCGCGTGCATCCAGCAGGTTGAATGTATGCGCGGCTTTTAATACTTGCTCATAGCCTGGCAAAGCCAACTGGTTTTCCATCAAATGTTTGGCTTGTTTTTCATGGGCATTGAATGCGGTCAGCAGGAATTCGACATCGCTATGCTCAAAGTTATAGGCCGACTGTTCCTTTTCGTTTTGCAGGAACACATCGCCATAACTGACGCCGGGCGAGTAGGTTAGGTCGTAGACATTCTCCACACCTTGCAGGTACATGGCGAGGCGTTCCAGGCCATAGGTGATTTCACCGGTGATGGGTTTACAATCGATGCCGCCGACCTGCTGGAAGTAGGTGAATTGCGTGACTTCCATGCCGTTGAGCCAGACTTCCCAGCCCAGGCCCCAGGCTCCCAGAGTCGGGTTCTCCCAATCGTCTTCTACAAAGCGGATGTCGTTTTCTTTAAGGTCGAATCCCAGCGCTTCGAGCGAGCCCAGGTAAAGCTCCAGAATATTGGATGGCGCGGGCTTGAGCACGACCTGATACTGATAATAATGCTGCAGGCGATTCGGATTTTCGCCATAACGGCCGTCCTTGGGGCGGCGACTCGGTTGCACATAAGCGGCTTTCCATGGCTCGGGACCGAGTGCGCGGAGAAATGTCGCGGTATGCGAAGTGCCTGCGCCTACTTCCATGTCGTAGGGTTGCAGCAAGGTGCAGCCTTGTTTATCCCAATATTGTTGTAGCGTGAGGATAATCTCTTGAAATGTCAGTGCCATCTGTGTGCCATTCTGCGTTGCAATGCGTGTTGGGCGAAAGGATTGATTTTACTTCTTTTTACGTAGCCACAAAAGGCAAACCACGCCTGCGAACGAGATGAGCAGGAATAACCCGTTGCCGAACAGGACATAGGGCGTGCTGCCTTCGTAGCCTTGCGCTTCGCCTTCAAGGATGCCGGTACGGAAATGCGGCAGATGCGATAACACTTCACCATCCCTGTCAATGAATGCGGTAGCTCCGGTATTCGTTGCACGCAGCATCATGCGGCCGGTTTCCATGGCGCGTGCCTGGGATATCTGCATGTGTTGATAGGCGGCAGTTGATTGGCCGTACCAGGCATCATTGCTGGTGTTGACCAACATGGTGGCTTCAGGCAGTTGGTAAATGATCTCTTCACCAAACACATCTTCGTAACAGATATTGACTGCGATTTTCTGGCCGGCGATGTTGAGTGGCTTTTGATCAAAACCGCCACGGGCCAGATCGGTGAGTGGAATATTCAGCCAGTCTTCATAAATCCAGCCAAATACCGATTTCAGTGGGATGAACTCACCGAATGGTACCAGATGCGTTTTTCTGTATGTTTGGCTGGGTGAGCTGCCGATACTCAACATGCTGTTATAGAAAGACTCACCTTCATATTCCACGATACCAAACAGAATGTCACCGCTTTGTTCGATGGCATGTGCCTTGAATGCAGCAAGGTAATCGACCGGCACATGCTGCAATAACATGGGTAATGCTGTTTCCGGCAGTACGATGAGTTTTGCCTGGGTGTCCGTAGCCAGCTCCATGTATTTATCCAGCGTGCGCTGGGCTTCGCCTTCTTCCCATTTGAGGTCTTGTGAAATATTGCCTTGCAACAAAGCTACCGATACGGGTTCGCCAACGGGTGAGGTCCAGGACACCATTTTCAGCAGGCCGCCAGACACCCAAAGAGCAATAAGCGCTGCAATGATGAATTTCCTGTGCGATTTCTGTATGTAAAAGACCAGTAGTGCCGCCGTGATGGCAGTCAGCAATGAAACGCCATAAACACCGACGACAGGCATGAAGCCAGCCAGTGGGCTGTTCGGGGTTTGTGAATAGCCAATCGCCAGCCACGGAAAGCCGGTGAATATCCAACTGCGCACCCATTCAGATAAAGCCCAGAGCAAAGGCGCGCTCAACAGCAAAAATGAAAAACGTTTGCTGAGCCAGCCGACCAGGGTCGGGAATAAGGAAAGAAATGCACAAAGGCAAAATGTCGAGAATGCCGCCATCCACCAAGGCATGCCGCCGAAGTCATGCAGGCTGATATATATCCAGTAGATGCCGGTGATGAAGAATCCCAGCCCATAGCAGAACCCGAGCCAGGCAGCCTGCTTAGTGTTCTCTGATTGATGCCAGAGGTAGAACAAGGCGGCAATGCTGATAATGGTCGTGGGATAAATGTAAAAAGGGGCGAATCCTAGTACGGCAAAGCTGCCAAGCAAGGCGGCAATCAGCAGCTTGAAATTTGTGGAATTTGAAATTGATGCCAATGGAAATCCTAGACGTTAAGAGAATCTTTTTGCATTATAGCGGTTAGGCATAACTACTTAACCAAAGGGAGATGAAATGTTAAAAGAGTTCAAAGCGTTTGCCATGCGTGGCAATGTGGTGGATATGGCTGTCGGTATCATTATCGGTGCAGCGTTTGGTTCGATTGTGAAATCCCTGGTGGATGATGTCATCATGCCGCCGATTGGCCTGCTGCTGGGTAATGTTGATTTTAGCGAGCTGTTCTTTGTCTTGAAGGAGGGCGCTGTTGCAGCGCCATATGGCACACTTGCCGCGGCTAAAGAAGCAGGTGCCGTGACTTTGAATTATGGTTTGTTTGTAAATGCAGTGGTCAGCTTTACGATTGTCGCATTTGCCGTGTTCCTGCTTATCCGCACCATCAATCGCCTAAAAACCGAAGAGCCTGCAGCGCCGCCACCCGAAACCGCTGAAGATGTCCTGTTATTACGTGAGATTCGTGATTCATTGAAGAAATAAACGGTTCCTGATTTCCAGGCAATAAAAAAGGGCGATTGATTCGCCCTTTTTTATTGCCGTCTGTAGCCAGATTTACATGGAAGGTAATGACTCTGTATCCGGTGCAGCCGCAGGCGGTTCGGCAGAAATTCTTTCTTCACCATCATGATTCATGAATACCACCATGACGACTTTGTCACCGATGAAGTCCAGTTCGGTGGTTTCGTAGTAGGCGCCTTCCGGACCGGTGTTAATGAAATGGTATTGCCAGATGGAAGCAATCACCTCACCAGAGGATGCTATCTTCATATCCTCTTTTTTGGCCGGTTCGCCGAATTGTTCGATGATTTTCTCTTTGCCATACTGATTGATGACAGCGACAAATTCTTTTTCAGAGGTGGGGATTTCGCTGGCTGGCGGAGTTTCTGCCGTATTACCGGCTAAGGCTGCTCCGGAAAAGGCCAGAAACATCGTGAGGAATAATGTGCGCATTCCGGTACTCCTAATAAAAGGATTGATTAATCCACTTAAATTTATGAGCTTGCCCGTTTGGGATAGTTCCCGTCTGCGATGCTAGGTCCCTGATACTTAAACCTTAATTTCCAACGTCTTCAGCCGATTCCGCGCTTGCCAGGATTTCCACGTTAATCGAGTGCAAGCGCCTGCTATCTGCACGCAGTGCGGTAAAGCTGATGTTGTCGATTGTGATCTGTTCTCCACGTTTTGGCAGGTGGCCGAATTTGCTGACGACCAGGCCGCCTATGGTGGAATATTCCTCGTCGCTGAAGCTGGTGCCAAGCGCTTCATTGAAATCGACAATCTCCGTCAATGCCTTGACGCGATACTTGCCGTTGATATCGCGGATGATATTGTCTTCAGTCTCATCAAAGTCGTACTCATCTTCGATATCCCCAACGATCTGTTCCAGCACATCTTCAATGGTCACCATGCCTGCAACGCCGCCGTATTCATCAACCACAATGGCGATATGATTGCGATTGCTGCGAAACTCCTTCAATAGCACGTTCAGCCGTTTTGACTCGGGAATGAACACTGCCGGCCGTAACATGTCGCGCACTTCGAAATCTTCACCTGCGTAGTAACGCAATAGATCCTTTGCAAGAAGAATGCCAATCACATCATCCTTGTTTTCTTCGATCACCGGAAAGCGCGAGTGGGCTGTTTCAATGACAAAAGGAATGAATTTTTCCGGAGGAAGGGTGATATCGATCACATCCATTTGTGAGCGTGGAATCATCACATCACGCACCTGCATTTCCGAAACCTGCAGCACGCCTTCAATCATTGAGAGTGCATCGGCGTCGAGCAGGCTGTTTTCGTAAGCGGAATGCAGCAGTTCTATCAGTTGTTCGCGGTCTTCCGGCTCACGCAACAGGAAATTACTGAGTCGCTCCAGCCATCGCGGCTTTTCGTGTGCATTTTGTTTATCAGCTTCACTCATATTGAGCATTTTCCTTGTAGGGGTCAGGATAGCCAAGTTTCATGACAATTTCAGTTTCCAGCGTTTCCATTAATTCTGCTTCAGCCTCGGTTTCATGGTCGTAACCATGTATGTGCAATACGCCATGCACGGTGAGATGCGCGAAATGCGCCTCAGCGGTTTTTTCCTGCTCTCGGGCTTCTTTAAAGACAACGGGTGCGCACAGGATAATGTCGCCCATCAGATGCGGCTCCTCGGCCAGGGGGAAAGTCAGTACATTCGTAGCATAATCCTTGCCACGATACTCGCGGTTCAGCATGCGCCCCTCGTCTTCATCGACAATCCGCAGTGCTATCTCGGCATCAATACGCAAGGCTTTCCTGGCCCAGCGCTTGAACTGCTTTGCTTCCGGCAAACCATCAAGTGCTGATGCAAATTGCACATCCATCATTAAACTGGGCATTATTTTGGTGCGTCTTTTTGCGCTTTAGGGGTTTGTTCTTCTCTGTCCAGCTCGAACTTTTCATAGGCATTGATGATTTTTTGCACCAAAGGGTGGCGCACGACATCTTCCGAGAGAAAATGCGTCATGGCGATGCCGCGCACATCTTTCAGCACTTGCCTGGCTTCTACCAGGCCGCTTTTCTGATGACGTGCAAGGTCGATCTGGGTCACGTCGCCCGTCACTACGGCTTTGGTCCCAAAGCCGATACGGGTCAGGAACATCTTCATCTGTTCCGGGGTGGTGTTCTGCGCTTCGTCGAGGATGATGAAACTCTGGTTTAGGGTGCGTCCGCGCATATAGGCCAAGGGCGCGACTTCAATCGCACCGCGCTCGAACATCTTGTTGACGCTGTCGTAACCAGCCAAATCGTATAAAGCGTCATAAAGCGGGCGCAGATACGGGTCGACCTTTTGTGCCAGGTCACCTGGCAGGAAGCCCAGGCGTTCGCCGGCTTCTACCGCAGGTCGTACCAGCACGATGCGTTTAACACGATCGCGGCTGAGGGCGTCGATCGCGCTGGCGACAGCCAGATAAGTCTTGCCTGTACCCGCAGGGCCGATACCGAATGTGATATCGAAATCCTGGATCTGTTGTAGGTACTCTACCTGGCGCGGTGTGCGGCCATGCAGATCTGGGCGGCGCGTCATCAGCGTGGGCATGGAGGCAGAAGCAAGCGCTTCGGGGCTCAGCTTGTCGAGTTCCACCAGGCCGAGCTGGATTTCTTCCAGCTCGATCGGTTTTTTTGCGCGCAAATAAAAGCTTTCAAGCAATTGTGCCGCGAGCTCCATGTTTTTCTTATCGCCGCTGAGTTTGAAATGTGCGCCACGACGTGAAATGCCCACATCCAGCGCATCTTCGAGTTGTTTGATGTTCTCATCAAGCGTGCCGCACAAGTTGGCAAGGCGGATGTTATCTTCTGGTTTGAGTGTGATGTCCAAGGCTGCTCTCTATATCAGCTCGCCGCGCAGGGTATGCGTGACGGCCTGGGTGATTCTGACGTTAACGAATTGATTGATCAGTGCAATGCTGCCGGGGAAATTGACTGTGCGATTATTGTCGGTGCGGCCTGCAAGCTCATGCGTGTCCTTTTTGGAAATAGCCTCAACCAATACGCGCTGAATACTGCCGACCATGGATTCGCTGATGGCTTTGCCTTGTGCTTCATTAAATGATTGCAGTCTGGCAAGGCGGGCCTGTTTGACTTCTTCCGGCGTGTCGTCGACCAGGTAAGTGGCCGGTGTGCCGGGGCGCGGACTGTAAACGAAGCTGTAGCAATAGTCGAAACCGACATCATTCATCAATTGCATCGTGGCCTCAAAGTCTGCGTCAGTCTCACCGGGAAAGCCGATGATGAAGTCGGAGCTGATGCAAATGTCAGGGCGTGCCGCCCGCAGTTTGCGTATCGTGGATTTATATTGCAGCGTCGTGTGATTACGCTTCATCGCCATCAGTACCCTGTCCGAACCTGCTTGTACCGGCAGGTGGATATGCGAGACCAGTTTAGGGATATTGGCAAAGCAATCGATCAGGGCAGGGCTCATCTCATTAGGATGAGAAGTGGTAAAGCGGATGCGTTCGATCTGGGGAATCTCGGCGATATATTCGATCAGTATCGCCAGGTCGACGGCTTCGCCGCTTTTATTTTCAGCGCGGTAAGCGTTGACGTTCTGGCCCAGCAGCGTGATTTCCCTGACGCCTTGTTGTGCAAGGGTTGCGGCTTCCAGCAGGATATCCTCAAACGGGCGGGAGACTTCTTCGCCGCGCGTGTAAGGCACTACACAGAAACTGCAGTATTTGCTGCAACCTTCCATGATGGAGAGAAATGCCGCAGCGCCATCCACGCGCGGTGGCGGCAAATGGTCGAATTTTTCAATCTCAGGAAAGCTGATATCGACTTGTGAAACGCCGCTCTGCCGCTTGGCTTCAATCATGTCAGGCAAGCGATGCAAGGTTTGCGGGCCGAACACGATATCGACATACGGCGCGCGTTTGACGATGTTATCGCCTTCCTGGCTGGCAACGCAGCCGCCGACACCAATCACGAGATTGGGATTTTTCTGCTTCATCGGGATGAATCGTCCCAGATGGCTGAATACCTTTTCTTCGGCTTTTTCACGTACCGAACAGGTATTGAGCAGAATGACATCTGCTTCTTCAGGATTTTCTGTCTGCTGCATGCCATCGGCGGCGTGCAGCATGTCTGCCATGCGTGAAGAGTCATACTCGTTCATCTGGCAGCCGAAGGTCTTGATGAATACTTTTTTAGGCTGGGTTTTTTCTTGCCGGGCGCCTGGTTCCTGGTGAACATTTGGCGGGGCTATGTCCGCCAGGTTTTCTTTATCTGGCGGCATCATTTTGAAAGTGTCACTACAGGTGAGGGGTGCAAATTTAGTTAGGCAAAACAATTAGTAAGCTGAAATTCTACTCCAAGCGCAAGTTAAAAGCGAATCTGCGAGTAAAATGTGCGGCATGGAAGCATTACCAATTTTTATGAAGCTGCAGGGTCGTCGTTGTGTTGTCGTAGGCGGTGGCGAAGTTGCGGCACGCAAAGTGACTATGTTGCTGAAAGCAGATGCCCTGGTAGAAGTCATCGCGCCCGGCTTGCATCATGAATTGGCCGATTTGCTGGCAACCTCCCGGATCAGCTATTTACAATCCGTATTTGAACCGTCGCAACTGGATGGCGCATGCCTGGTGATTGCCGCCACGGACGATGAAACGGTAAACGAGACAGTCTCAAGGCAGGCAAAGGCGCGCAATATTCCTGTTAACGTGGTCGATGCTCCGGCCTTATGCACGTTCACCATGCCATCAATCGTCGACCGCTCTCCTGTCGTGATTGCGATCAGCAGTAGCGGTGCTGCACCAGTACTGGCCCGCATGATACGGAGCAAGCTCGAAACCCTGATTCCGGCAAGTTATGGCAGACTGGCCAGCCTGGCCGCAGACTTCCGGGATGCGGTAAAGCAACGTTTTTCGACGACACAGGAAAGACGCATATTCTGGGAAAAGGTGCTTTCAGGCCCTGTGGCGGAAATGGTGTTTTCCGGGCAGGAGGCTGCCGCGAGAGATGCTCTCGCAAACATACTCGCCGCTGAATCGGACGACATCTCGCACGGCGAGGTTTATCTTGTCGGCGGCGGTCCCGGCGATCCTGATTTGCTCACTTTTCGCGCCTTGCGTCTGATGCAGCAGGCCGATGTCTGCGTCTATGACAAATTGGTCAGCAAGGAAGTCATGGAACTGGTGCGCCGGGATGCCGAGTTGATTTACGTCGGCAAGGCGCGCGATCAACATACCTTGCCTCAGGAAGAAATCAACCAGCTACTGGTGAGGCTGGCTAAGTCGGGCAAACGGGTGCTCAGGCTTAAGGGCGGCGATCCCTTTATCTTTGGGCGTGGCGGTGAGGAAATTGAAACCCTGATGGAACATGGCGTTCCGTTTCAGGTGGTTCCGGGCATCACCGCTGCAAACGGCGTTTCCAGCTATGCCGGTATTCCGCTGACCCATCGTGATTATGCACAGTCCTGCATATTTACTACCGGTCACCTGAAGGCAGGCTCGCATGGTGAAGCCAGTGCGGTCGAACTTGATTGGCCCGCATTGACCCGGCCCAATCAGACCGTTGTGATATACATGGGCCTGGTTGGACTTGCGGAAATCTGCCGCCAACTGGTAGTGCACGGCTTGCCAGCCAGCACGCCTGCCGCTGTAGTGCAGCAGGGTACAACACCCAGGCAGCGGGTTGTTACGGCTGATTTGGCGACTCTGGCCGAGAAAGTGGTTGCTGCCGAACTCAGGCCTCCCTGCCTGATTATTGTCGGCGGTGTAGTGGCTTTGCGTGAGAAGCTGGCCTGGTTCAAGCCTGAGCTAAACCAGAAGCGGCAAGCTTAATCTGGCTTCCAGGCCGCCTTGTGGCCGGTTGAGGAGCTCCAGCTTGCCCTTGTGCAACTTGGCAATGCGGTCTGCAATCGCCAGCCCCAAACCGCTGCCGCCTTCATTGCCGCGTGCAGAATCCATGCGCTCAAATGGCCGTAACAGCCTGATCATATGGGCGGCTGGAATCCCCGGTCCATTATCGAGCACACTGATGACTATATAGCCCGCCGTGATCTTGGTGTTCACTGCAACGTGTCCTTTGCCATAAGCAAAGGCATTGTCGATCAGGTTGCCTATCAGTCTGTGCATGGCAAGCGGCCGTAACGGAACTTTGTAGTTGGATGATAGATTCAGTTCTACCGTGCGCCCGGCGCGTGCATGGCGATCTGCCAGCGATTTAAGCAGATCGTTGATCTCGACCATTTGCGCAGGTTCGCCTTCCACTCCGCGGACGAAATCCAGGAATTGGTTGATGATGTTATCCATGTCGGCGATATCCTGAATCATGCCGTCCCGCATATTTTCGCCGACATCGCTCGGTAACATCTCTACTGCAAGTCTCAAGCGCGCCAGCGGTGTACGCAAATCATGGGAAACGCCAGCCAATAGTAGCGTTCTCTCGCTATCCAGCCTGGCCAGGGCTTCCGCCATTTCATTGAATGTACGCAGTACTTCCCGCATCTCATTGGCGCCTTCTTCGGGCAATCTTGGCGGCTGGTCACCATGACTGATGCGATCGGCCGCCTTGACCAGAAAGCTGAGCGGCCGGTTGATACGGGCAGCAATCAGATAGGCGCCGAGCAGCGACAATAAAGCGACCAGGGCCGCCCAGCCGAACCATTGCCAAGGGAAGGGACGCTCAGCCAGGAAGCGCGGTATCACTACCCAGTAATCATCTTGTTCTATGCTGAAACTGATCCACAAGCCAGGGACGCCCAGATGGTTGATGGCGATCAAGGTCTCCGGGCCGAGGTTTTCGCGGATCTTTTCAGCCACGAGCAGGATAAAAGGATCGTTTGGCAGGGGCTCCACGATTTCCAGCAGATCTGCGGCGTAGATGCGAACGCCTTCTTTTCCGGATAATTCAGAGAGCAAGGCGATGCGCCGGTTTTCGTGTGAGGCAAGCAAAGATGCCCGGGTGTAGTTGACGACAGTGACGGCTTGCAAGGCGGCAGCCTGAGCGCGTGGTTCGCGCTCGAAGTAATCAAAGATCTTGAGTGCGCTGAACTGGCCTATCGCCAAAAGAAGCGCGATCAGCACCATGATGCGGGCGAGTAGGGTGCGCGGGGAGAGTCTCAATGATTTACTGGTTCAGGGTTAACAATGTATCGCTATTCAGCTTTTTTGCACTTCACCATCCGGTACAAAAACATAACCGAAGCCCCACATGGTCTGTAAATACCTCGGGTGTGAAGGATCTGGCTCAATCAGCCTTCTCAGGCGGGATACCTGAACATCGATGCTCCGGTCAAACACATCAAGTTCGCGCCCACGAGCCAGTTGCATCAGCCTGTCACGAGACAATGGCTGACGCGGATGATCGACAAACACCTTAAGCAAGGCAAATTCGCCGCTGGTGATGGTGATGGATTCTCCATTGCGGCTCAAGCTGCGAGTTGATGGATCGAACACGAAATCGCCAAAACTCACTGTGGTTGTATCTGCAGTTGGCGCACTTGGGATGCGATGTTCCTGACGGCGCATTACGGCATTGATCCGCGCTAATAGCTCACGCGGATTAAAAGGTTTGGGCAGATAATCATCCGCGCCCATTTCAAGGCCGATGATCCTGTCTACTTCGTCGCCGCGTGCAGTCAGCATGATGATGGGCATGTTGCTATTGCCTCCACGCAAACGGCGGCAAATGGCCAGGCCATCTTCGCCAGGCAGCATCAAATCGAGCACGAGCAAGTCCGGGTGTTCGTGTGCGAGAGCCGCGTCCATTTCGGTCGAGTCTGATACGGCTTTAACAGTAAAGCCCTGCTCGCCGAGATAGCGCTGTAACAGCTCCCGCATGCGTAAATCGTCATCGACCAGTAATACTTTTTTCATATTGTTCTGCATCACTTTATTTTGAACTTAAAACGCACTCATTGAAAAGCTTAATCCGTATATCTGGGATAATATGCCAGTGCGCCGGATTTGTTACAATTTTTTACAATAGGGATAATGTAAGAAACATTCGGTTTACATTCTTGCGTCATTATAACCGCTCTTAATTGAGCGGAAAGCTCAATTAAGCCGCAAACTTGATGGAAAAGGTAATCGTCTTCCTTTGCTGAATGGATCGGCAATCTGTGAAAACTTTTATTCTTCTCAGGCATCATAAAAAAGTAAAGAAAGCGGCAGCAAACTAACGAGGAGAGCGTGAGTTATGCAACACCCTTATAGCCAATTTAAAGCTTATATGGCAAGTTAAGTCGACAGATGTTATTCATACATCAATCAGCTCTATCTCAAAAACATGCACTGCTCGCAATGTGTGTATTCCTGGGTCTATCCCAATCCGGTCTTGCGGGTTCCCGCGATATATTAGCTACAGCAAATAATGCTGACGACAAGGCCGTGCAATCAGCTGATGATGCCGGTAGCGATCAGTTGCAGAATCTAAGCGGCGTCAGTATCGAAGAGCGTATACGCCTGCGCATGGACCTTAACCATTATTCCCGTACCAGCGATCCGATTCATACTCAGATCGAAGATCGCAGACGACTGATGAACAAAGGCATCCAGGAGAGATTTTTTGGAGCGGATAAAGATAACGACGGTTTATTGTCCCTGCAAGAGGTGGTTGACAGCTTGCCGCAAGTAGCAAGGCACTATAACCAGGTCGATCTTGATGGCGATGGCTTCATATCAATCAATGAGTTGATAGCTTTCCAGGCGCAAATAAACGAACGTCAGCGCGCTGCTGAATTGCGAATCCAGCAGGCCAGGGATGCGGAGTTGAAAGAAGCGGCCAGTGCGGCGGAAGAGGAAGTGGCAAGCAAACAGACAAAACGGCCAAAAATCAAAAGCAAGCAGGCCGAGGCCGAACGTAAGCCAGCCTTGTGAGGCGGGAAATTCCCTGTAGTAACTAAGCCTCTCCAATAATTTTTCAAGCCCGCCGCCTATCCGTATCTGGCTCGTGCATAATTGATTCATGAGTCTCAAGATAGAAATAGTCTCCAGCATTTGCACGCTAGCCCCCGCATCATGGGATGCACTCACCGATGGTTCCCCGCTCACCAGCCACTGTTTTTTAAGCACGCTTGAAAAAACGCAATGCGTAGGTTCAGGAACCGGCTGGCAATCCTATCCATTACTTGTCACGGATGGGGCTGAATTGCTCGGTGCCGTACCGCTCTATGCAAAAAGCCACTCTTACGGGGAATATGTTTTTGACTGGGCCTGGGCAAATGCATTTGAGCAGAACGGCATTGCCTACTATCCGAAACTGCTCTCTGCCATACCTTTCACGCCAATCACCGGCGCGCGCCTTCTTAGCCATGATCCTGAAATCCGCAGATTGATGGTGAATGTTCTTGCCGACAGGCTGCAAGGACTCAAGCTGTCTTCTGTTCATGTGCTTTTTCCGGATGCTGATTCAGCTGAAACCCTGGAGCAAGCCGGCTGGCTCAAGCGCAATGGTGTGCAATTCCGCTGGGAGAATGAGGGCTTTAAGGATTTCGAAGATTTTCTCGCACGACTCACTCACGATAAACGCAAAAAGATACACCAGGAGCGCAGGAAGATAGCCTCGGCAAGTGTGGTAACTCGGCGTCTGACCGGGAAGGAGATTACAGCCGCAGATTGGGATTTCTTTTATCGATGTTACGAGAATACCTATCATCTGCATCGCTCCACACCTTATCTCACCAGGGAGTTCTTTATCCAGATTGGTCGCGGCATGCCGCAGAATGTATTGTTATTGATCGCAGAACAGGCCGGTGAAAAGATTGCGGCCGCCCTCAATTTTTATGGTAAGAATCGTGATGGCGTCAGCCATCTTTATGGCCGGTATTGGGGCGCCCTGAGTTATGTTCCCGGCCTGCATTTCGAGCTCTGCTATTACCAGGCGCAGGAATTTTGCATAGAACAGGGCATTCGGTATTTTGAAGGTGGGGCCCAGGGCGAGCATAAACTGGCGCGCGGCTTCAAACCCAGGCCGACTTGCTCATTCCATAAAATAGCGCACCCGGATTTTGCCACGGCGATCGAAGCGGCCGTCAAGCGTGAAACGCTGGGTATGGAAATCTATCAGGACGAACTGGAAAGCAGGGCGCCTTTCAAACAAAAGCCATCGCTGGCTTAAGTGATCTCTGATGAGAGATCGCAACTTTAAAAGATGTTCAAGGCTTTAGCGTTTTGCGGGTAGCGAGCAATTGCTCCAGTGCTTCTGCTGGCAGCGCCCTCGCATAGAGATACCCTTGAGCGAAATCACATCCTGCCTGTAGCAGCAGATCATGCTGTTCTCTGGTCTCCACCCCTTCTGCTATAACCTTCAGGCCGAGTTTGTGGGCCATGACGACAATCGCCTCACATAATGCCAACTCGTCAGAAGTGGAGGCCAGGCCGCTGATATACGTGCGATCTATCTTCAGGTAATCAATATCGAATTTTTTCAGGTATGAGAGTGACGAGTAGCCGGTGCCAAAGTCGTCGATAGCAACCTGAATGCCCGCATCGCGGAATCCGTACAGTTTTTCAGTGACTGTGCCATCCACTTCCAGCAACAGGTTTTCCGTGATTTCCACCGTAATACTTTGTCCGGGTAAGCCGAGTTCGCTCAGGAACTCTACCCATCTGATATGGCTCTTGCTGTTCACGTTCTGGAACTGCACAGGCGATTTGTTGATACTGACCTGAAACGCCGGATGGTGCGAGTTGCGGAGCCTTGAGGCCTGAATCGCAGCCTGCTGAAAGACCCATTCGCCTATCTCGATGATCAGCCCGGTATCTTCTGCAATCGGAATGAAGTCTTCCGGGCTGATCAGACCCTGGCGCGGATGTTGCCAGCGAATCAGTGCCTCAGCCTTATGCACTTCACCTGTTCCCAGTTCAATAATGGGCTGGTAATGCAGTATGAATTCATTGTTGCTAAGGGCCTGCCTAAGGTCGCTGGCGAGCCTCATTCTGGTCTGGGCGGCTCTCTGCATCGAAGGCGTGAAGTAATGGTAACGATTACGTCCATGGTCTTTTGCCGAATACATGGCCTGATCCGCGTTTCTCAATAGCTCGTCTATGTTGCTGGCATCCTCGGGGTAGAGCGTGATACCGATGCTCGCAGAGACATAGGTGATATCTTCCCCGAGCATGAAAGGCTCAGCCAGCTTGTGCAGTATGCTTTGCGTGATCCGTTCTACACTGCCATGGTCGTCCAGTTCGTTGAGTATGATCGTGAATTCGTCACCACCCAGTCGCGCCACCGTGTCGGATTCACGCACGCATTGCTTGATGCGCTCTGCAGCTTCGATCAGGAGCATGTCGCCCATGCCATGCCCCATGGTGTCATTCACTTCCTTGAAGTGATCAAGGTCGATAAACAGGATTGCCATCATCTGGCCATCGCGTTTGCTCTTCTTGATTTCCTGATCCATCCTGTCGCGGAACATACGACGATTCGGGAGGCTGGTGAGCGGATCGAAGTTGGCTTGTTCCCAGATCAGTTCTTCCGATTTCTTTTTCTGCGTGATATCCGAGAACAGTGCAACATAACGGTAGACAGTACCATCCGGCTTGCGGATGGTGTTGATGCTGAGCCATTCAAGGTAAGCATCGCCGTTCTTGCGATTGTTCCAGTTTTCACCCTGCCATTGACCGGTGCTATCGATCTCCTGCCACATGGATTGAAAATGTTCGCTTGATCTCAGGCTGACATTCAGCGTGGGGGATAGCTGGCCTTTGACTTCATCTGCCTGATAGCCGGTAATCTCCGTGAATGCAGGGTTGGTGGTCAGGATGATGCCGTATTCATCAGTGACCATCATGGCTTCCGCGCTGTTCTGGTAAACCAGGGAGAAAAGCTCCAGTTCTTCTTTTGCCAGGCTTTTCTCAATTGCGATGCCTGCAAGTTTTGCCGCCTGTTCAATCAGTGCGATATCCGACTCTGCGGGGGATCGGGGCTGCCGGTGGTAAATGGCGAAACTTCCCAGCACCTTGCCCGATATTTCCTTGATCGGTTCCGACCAGCATGCGGCCAGGCCTGCCTTGGCAGCCAATTCCTTGTAATCATGCCAGTAAGGGTGGGACTGGATATCTTCGACAACGACGCGTTCGCCTGTGAATGAGGCTGTTCCGCACGAGCCTACTCCTACGCCGATGGCAACGCCATGAATCGCTTCGTTGTAAAAACCGGGGAGATTGGGTGCAGCACCCGTCATCAGGTGTTTCCCGGCCTTATCCACAAGCAGGATGCTGCAGATGATCTCTGGATTCTGTGCCTCGATTCCCAAAACCAGTTTTTCCAGGATTTCTGCCAGCGGCGCATCATGGGCGAGCAATTCCAAGATGTGATTGCGCATCTGATCATAAAGCTGGATCAGCTTGTATTCGGTGATGTCCTGTATGGCGCCCCTGAGTTTGACGCGGTTTCTTTTGTCCTTTTCCGGTACGCAGACTGTGCGCACCCATTTCCTGCGCCCTTTTGCAGTTGTCATTTCCAGTTCGAGATCATACGGCGTACCGTAGGCGATCGCATCGCCGACAGCGGATTCGATTTTTTTGAGCGATTCGCCCTTGAAGAAACTGAGGCCGAGTTCCGCACTGGGCTGGTCACTGCTATCCAGGTCATGGATTCTCATGACTTCTTCCGTCCAATGGCCTGAGCCGGTGGCAATATCGAATTCCCATCCGCCAACTTTTGCGACTACGCTCATTTCCTGTAGCAATTGTTCGTTTTCGATCAAGTCGGATTCAGCTTGTTTGCGCTCCGTGATATCGCTGATCACAACGCGACAGGTATCGGTATCCGCCAGTGACAGTGCAAGCACTTGAACCATGCGCAGTTCATCAGCGCTACGCCAGACGGATACTTCGCATTCTTGCGCCTCCATGCTTGTAAACACGCTGTCCAGGCAACTGGAAAATGTCGCCCGGTCAGCCTCGGTGACAAACATGCTCAGGTGTCCGCCTACCAGCTGGTCGCGCTCCATGCCAAGCAGCTTCGCTGCGGCAAGATTGGCCTGCACGATCGTGGTGTTCTTCTTGAGGATGAAATAACTGACCGGAGCCGAGTCGAAAAGGTCGGTGTACCTTTTCAGGCTTTCTTCGGCTTCCTGGCGAGAGCGGACCAACTCCTCGTTCATGGTCCGCAATTCTTCGGTCGAAGTGGTGAGCTCTTCGTTAGTGGATTGCAACTCTTCATTGGTGGACATCAGCTCCTCATGCGAGGTCTGCATCTCCTCGCGCAGATTCTGCAATGCTGCGCGAGAGCTTTGTAATTCTGTCCTGGCACTCTGCAGTTTTTGCTCTATGGCTTTGATACGGGAGTTTTCCAGAACCTTCTGTGCAGGAGGCTTGGTTGAGTCGCTGATGGATGGCGCGACCGTTTCCGTGAATATGACGACCAGAGTTTCCAATGGCTCGGATGGGTTCAGTAGCGGTTGGACTATGATGTCCACATACGCCGTTTCTCCGTGTCCGCGCTCCTGTCTTGCCAGCACCCTGGCGGTCTGCTGTTTCAGCAGTACATCATGAAATGCTTCATTGAGTCCGCTATGCAGGCCTTCGCGCGCCATTGCCAGGATATTGAGGCTTGCCCTGCCTGCAGTGGGCTCCAGATAGTTACCAGTTTTGCCGCTGATGTAGAGAATGTCGCCTATGGTATTCACCAATACAGCTGCGCGCGCATAGTGCTGTGTTAAAAGCTGCTCCAGTAGTAATTGGTGGTTTGAGGTTTTCTTGGATTTCATCGGGTGCTTCAGCTCCGATCGAGGCATCTGGTTTGATAAGTTTAAGGATATTGACGATAAAAGCTCAACCTGCTTTTTTTGTAATGCTATCTTTCTACGTGCGTAAATCTGCAAGAGCGGCATCCAGGGTTCAAATAGATTGGGCGCGCCACCAATCGATTCGGAACTGCCCAGGATCAGCATGCCATCACTGTTCAGGCTATGGTGAAAGCGTGACAGCAGCATTTCGTGCATGTCCGGTGAAAGATAGATCAACAGGTTACGGCACGACACGATATCGATTTTACTGAACGGCGGGTCCGTGATCAGGTTGTGCGGGGCGAATACAATCATTTCCCGGATATCTTTGTTGATTTTGTAGCCGCCATGTTCATCAACAGTAAAAAACTTCGACAGACGCTCGTCGCTGACATCTGCAGCAATACTTGATGGGAAAATACCTTTGCGTGCACGGGCGATGGAAGACGCGTTCAGGTCAGTAGCAAAGACCTGGAAAATGAATTTTCTATCGGCCGAATCGGCTGGCATTTCCGCCAGGTAGGTTGCGAGTGCCTCCTTGAAGACAATCGCCAAGGTGTATGCTTCCTCTCCGGTTGAGCAGGCGGCGCACCATACGCGCAATGTCAGGCCTTCCGGAGGCGAGGCTTCCAGGCGTCGCTTGAGTTCCTCGGCTATTTTTTCCCATACTTCGGGTTCCCGGAAAAACCTGGTCACTCCGATCAGCAACTCGCCGAACAGGATATTAACCTCGGTCTTGGAGTTGGCCAGGAGATCCAGATACCGTGAAATGTTCTTTGCATGACAGATGCCGATGCGGCGGCCAATACGGCGATACAGCGTACTTTTCTTATAAGACGAAAAGTCCTGCCCGGTTTTTTCCTGCAATAGCTTCAGTACACGCGAAAGATCGGCATTGTTGTGATCTGTCTTCTCAAGGCTGGTGCCGTAATATAGTGGGGAGGTCTTGAGCGCAGCCAGTATGCTGCCCGGCAGTTTCCTGGCTTCTTCGATGATGTCTGCATGTCCGGAGTCGATGACATTCTGCGGGGTCACGCTGGAAACTGCGGTTTTCGGGTCTTGTACTACTACCAATCCTGCCTGTTCATTGATGCTTCTTAAGCCAAGTACGCCATCGTTGCCTTTGCCGGAAAGTAACACGCCTACGGCCCGTTCATGCAGGTCCTTGGCCAGCCCGTTGAAGAAAGCATCAATCGGCTGTATCTCGTCAGATAGGGTTTGCGGCCGTAAATGGAACACGTCATCTATGATGCGTAAGTGATGTCCGGCAGGTGCAATAAAGACCAGGTTCGGCGCGAGGCTAAGACCATCGCTTATTTCAATGATCCTGTCTTTGATGTCTGGAAATGCTGCCGGTCTCAAGTGCTCTTGTTTGAAGGCAACGATCACTGCCATGCCGCTTGTTTTGGGCAGGTGGCGCAAGAATTGACAAAGCGATTCCTGATCGTCTTCTGAAACCCCGATACCGACGACAGGAAAACAACTAGGCTTTGTACTCATCATGAGACGCAGTCTTCATTATGGAAGCAATTGCTTGTCTTGCTTCTGGAAAGGAATGAATGACCTGCTCAGTGTGAGTTTCTTATATGAACTCATTAGCTGGCTTTCTTATTTTTTATTCATTATGCCGCAGTTTTTCTGGCTGCGGTTGAAATCTCCTTCTGGCTTGCGCCGATATCTTGCACGATTTTTGCTTGTCAGATATTGCATGCGGCATGCAAGACTTAAAAATTGAGTAACGGAGTTCATTGCATTTTTTAAATGCAAGCGATGAAATTGGTTATATACAACCAAGTGGTGGCTGATAACAACCAATCTGGATTTGTTGGTTGTTATCAGCCAATTATTAATTAAATCAATAAGTTAATGTGATATTTTGGCTTCTAAAGTTATAATGCAGGTTGTTGATTGTTTTTGCTTTTTAACATGACTATGGAGATATGAGATGAAAAAAAACCTAATTACAATGATGGTCGCTTCAATGTTTATCGCGTCATCCGCCTATGCGGCAAGCCCTGAATTCAAAGGTCCGCTGGATATTTGCGTGCAATCAGCCTTGGCCAAGCACCCAGGCGTTGTGACTTCCTTAAGGGCCGAGATTGAAGACGGCAAGACTCAGTATGAGCTGGATATCACCGGTGATGACGGCAAGTTCTGGGAAGCCGAATGCGATTCAAAAACAGGCAAAGTCACTGAAACTGAACAGGAAGTGGCCGCAGATGACCCTGCATTCACTTCTAAAGCCAAGGTGACCTTGGATGCTGCTTTAAAAACAGCATTGGCAAAATATCCCGGTGCTGTTATTAAAATCGAATATGAAATTGAATCTGATGGCGTTGCCTACGAGTTCGACATCAAGACGGCTGATGGAAAAATCCTGGAAGTCGAAGTTGATGCGATCACTGGCAAGCTTGGTACTCCGGAAGAAGTGATTTACCAGATCGGTGAGTAAGCGATCATGATTTTCATGTGAGCATCGCGCTTATGCCTGCTTAGTGAATCAGTTTTACAAGTTAAAAAAAGCACCCGTTATGGGTGCTTTTTTTATATGTATATTGCGCATCTGAAATTGAACAATTGGTTTTTGAGTATGCTATCATCAATACCCATAAAATAATTATGGGTATTGTGTTTGGTGATCGTGTTCTGGTGAAAAAACTAGGGGTTTGAATGCGTAACATTAAATTGTTCGATGCGGGCGGGCATAAATTTATCCTGTTGAATGAAAGCGAGCCGGGTGAAGAGGACGGCATTCGGTCTAACCAGTATCTGGTGATGAAGGATGATGCGGGCGTGCTGCTCGATCCCGGCGGCTTCGGGGTGATGCCGCGGGTATTGGCGGAAATGTTGCACTATCTTTCTCCGCAGCAGATCAAGGGCATTTTTCTTTCCCACCAGGATCCCGATATCGTCGGCGGCCTTTCCACCTGGCTCGAGCTCAGTTCTTGCCCGGTTTATGTTTCCCGGATATGGATGCGTTTCCTGCCGCATTACGGCCTGAAGGATATGTCGCGTTTTATCGGCGTGCCGGACCAGGGCATGGATTGGGCACCTGCACCCGGTTTCGATCTCAAGATCCTGCCGGCGCATTTCCTCCACTCTGAAGGGCAGATCAATGTCTACGACCCGGTATCCAGAATTATTTTCACCGGCGATATAGGCGCGGCGATGATGCCGATGGATAAGGACGATGCGTTCGTCGATGACTTCGCAAGCCATCTGCCTTTCATCGAAGGCTTCCATCGCCGTTACATGTGTTCGAACAAGGCGATCCGCTGCTGGCTGGACACCATCGCCGGGCTGGATATCGACATGATCGCGCCGCAGCATGGGCCGGTGTATCGCGGTGCGGCTGTGGGTGATTTTCTCGGTTGGCTGAAAGACCTGCAATGCGGCATCGACCTGATGCAAAGCGGCGGGCGTTTTCCTCAGCAGTTCCTATGAACGCGCCTATCCCGAGTCATCTGGAAGAGGTGCGCCTGCGCGTCATCGATCGCCTGGCGGTATTGCTGGAAAGCCAGACGCGGACAAAGATTTTTGGCAGCAACCTGGCCGAACTCATCCGCACCACGCACGGAGAAATCGTTGAGGAGCTCAGACAGACACTTGGCAATGCCCAGAATGCACAGCTTGCCCCAGCGCTGGAACAAGCGGTGCGAACCTGCGATCGCCTCGATCAATGCCTGGATTTGCTATTCAAGGAACGCAACCGTCAATGGCATAGAAATGGCGATTACGTACAGGCGCTGCTGGGCGAGTTCAATGAAACGCTTACCGATCTTTCCACTATCCTGATCGAGAAGGATCTGCTGGAACGTCAAAGCCGGGTGCTGGAGCGGGTCATCCTGTCGCATGAGCATGTCACACAGTGGAAAGACTTCGTGCAAGAAATCCTGCTCGATTTCCATGCCATTTTCCCGTTCAATTTCTTTTATATCGCCTTCGCCGAAGAGCACGGCCTGTCACTCTATCTGTATTACCTGGGCAATTATTCTGATGAGGTCAAAGACAGTGCGCGGTACATGCTGGCCCAGCAGATGATCAGCAGTCTGAATCTGCCGGGCGATACTCCGCTCGACATGGAAGAGTTTATCGTCAAGCAGGATGGCCTGATCAATCAGGTAGATGATATCCGCATGATTACCGTGGCCGTGCCTGAACATACGCCCAAACTGGCGGGGCTACTCGGCGTGGCCTATGCCTCGATCAACGATCTGACCGCCCAGGAAGAGAGCATCATTCGTTCCATCCTGGCGGTCATGGTCATGGTGGTCGGTTCCAGCAAGGCATTGTCGCGGACACTGGCGGAACTCGAATACTATTCCATGCATGATCCGCTCACCGGTCTTTATAACCGGCGCCAATTCACCAATATGCTGGATTACGAAATCGGGCGATCAGAACGGCATAACCATGAGTTTTCCACCCTGCTGCTGGATCTGGATAACTTCAAGGATATCAACGACTCTTACGGGCACCCCACCGGCGATGAAGCGCTCTGCGGCGTTGCCGAAGTTTTGCGCGAACATGTCCGCAAGGGGGATCTCGCGAGCCGTATCGGCGGCGACGAGTTTGCCGTTATCCTGATGGAGACCGGCCGCAGCGGTGCCGCTACGGTTGCGGAGAACATCGGCAAGTCTTTACGCGATAAGGTTTTCACTGCCCCGGATGGCAAGCGGTTCCATCTGACCGTTTCCATAGGTATTGTGACCTACCCGCACGATGCGCAAAACGTGACCGACCTGATGGCGGGTGTAGACCTTGCCATGTACCGTGCGAAAGAGCTGGGCAAGGACGGTGCGTGCACGGTGGAAGCACTGGGCGACGAGCAGATCATGGCGAACCGCTCCACCCGTGATTATGCCGAAAAACTTCGCGAAGCCTTGCAGCAGGGGCGCATAGTCCCTTACTTCCAGCCCATCATCGATTGCAGGAGCGGTAAAGTGTTCGCGTATGAAACGCTGGCGCGCATGAAGGAGCTCAACGGCGAAACGGTTTCCGCCGGCCTGTTTGTCGAGACGATTGAAAAATACGGCCTGGGGCGCGACCTGGACAAGGCGATTATCAGCAAATCCCTGCAGGCAAAAAGCGAAAGGATGCAGGACGACCGGGCAACCACAAAAATCTTTATCAATCTGTCCGCACAGGAGATTCAGGGCCGGGGCATTCTCGGTTATGCGGAAGAGCTATGCAGCCGCCTGGAGATTCCCCCTGGATGCATCGTTTTCGAGATACTCGAGCGCGATGCCATCGGCGATATGACCAACATGCGCAAATTCCTGACCAGTTTGCGCAATAAGGGCTTCGCCTTCGCGCTCGATGATTTCGGCAGCGGCTACAATTCTTTCCATTATCTGCGCGAACTCCACTTCGAATACGTCAAGATCGACGGCGCATTCGTGCGTAATATCCTGAGCTCCAAGGTGGATTTCGCACTGGTACAGAACCTGTCCAATCTCTGCCAGGATATCGGTATCCTGACCGTTGCCGAGTTCGTTGAAAACCAGGACATACTCGACGCCATCAAAAGCATGGGAATCAATTATGCGCAGGGTTTCCATGTCGGCATGCCCATGCGCCAAATGCACTAATGCCTTGAGTTTTGATGAGCTAACGCGGATTCCTGCGACCAGGTCATCAGTGGCGTAGGTTTATCATTGTCTGGCCGCGACATTGCAAAGAACGATGAAGGGAATATCCGGCAAGGGCTTCCTGCTGAGGTGCGCTGATTGAGTCTGGATGCAACAGGAACAGGGTCTTGCGTGATGCCCTTAACTCTCAGCTTCCAGCACTTCCAGAAACGCATCCCCATACCGTAGCAGCTTCGCCTGCCCGACGCCGCTGATCTGCGCCATTTCGTCCAGCGTCTGCGGGCGGCGATTGAGGATTTCCAGCAACGTACTGTCGTGGAAGATCACGTAAGGCGGCACACCCTGTTCGCGTGCGAGTTCCATGCGCTTGTCTTTAAGTGTGCTTGCCATAGCGGGTCATCATTGGCTCCGGCATAGGCTTCCCGCGCCCTTGCGCCACGTTCGGCTTTGCTGGATCTGCTTTTGGCCGGTTCCGCATCGCGCCGCAGCCAGACTTCCTGCTGGCCCTTGAGTACCGGTCGCGCGGCTTCGGTGAGCTTCAGCCCGCCATAGGCCGCCATGTCGGCTTCCAGGAATCCGCCTGCCACCAGTTGGCGGAACACGCTGCTCCATTGCGCCTGGTTCAGCGCCTGCCCGATGCCGTAAGTGGATAGCGTGTGATGATTGAATTGCGCGATTTTCTCGGTTTTCTTGCCGAGCAGCACGTCGATCAGATGCACGACGCCAAAACGCTGTCCGGTACGATAAACACAGGAGAGCGCCATCTGTGCCGCTTGGGTGGCATCCCAGGTGTCTACGGGATGCAGGCAATTGTCGCACTGGCCGCAATCGCCGGGGTGCTCCTCGCCAAAGTAGCGCAATATGGTCTGGTGGCGGCAGGCGGTGGATTCGCAGAAGCCCAGCAACGCGTCCAGCTTACGCCGTTCCACCCGCTTTCTTTCCTCGGGGGCATCGCCCGAATCCAGCATCTGCCGCATGCTGACCACATCGCCTAGGCCGTAGGTCATCCAGGCATTGGCGGGCAGCCCGTCGCGTCCCGCGCGACCGGTTTCCTGATAATAACCTTCCATGCTCTTCGGTAGATCGAGGTGGGAAACGAAGCGCACATTGGGTTTGTCTATGCCCATGCCGAAGGCCACGGTCGCCACCATGATGATGCCTTCCTCGCGCAGGAATCTTCGCTGGTTCGCGTTGCGGGTCGCGGCATCCAGCCCGGCGTGATAAGGCAACGCGTCCCAGCCGCGCTCCTTGAGCCACGCGGCGGTTTCCTCGACTTTTTTGCGTGAAAGGCAATAGACGATGCCTGCATCGTTCGGGTGCTCGGCTTCCAGAAAGGCTTCCAGTTGCTGCCGGGCATTGGCTTTTTGCGTCACGCGGTAACGGATGTTGGGGCGGTCGAAGCTGGAAACGAACTGCTGCGCATCTTCCAGTGCCAGCCGCTCGACGATCTCGGCACGGGTCGGCGCATCCGCTGTGGCCGTCAGCGCAATGCGTGGCACATTGGGGAAGCGTTCGTGCAGAACTGTCAGCCCGCGATACTCCGGGCGGAAATCATGTCCCCATTGCGAAACGCAGTGCGCTTCATCAATGGCAAACAGGGCCAGACCCGGGCCGGAGGCTATCTGCTCCAGAGTCGATAGAAAGCTGGGTATCAATAATCTTTCCGGCGCTACATAGAGGATATCCAATTCACCTATGTGAATCTGGCTAAAAACCGTACGTGCCGCTTCAGCATCCAGGCTGGAGTTAAGGAACGCCGCTTTAACCCCTAGTTGCTGGAGCGCATCGACTTGATCCTGCATCAGCGCAATCAAGGGGGAAACCACGATAGCCAGGCCGTCCCGCACCAAGGCCGGCAGTTGATAACACAGTGACTTGCCGCCGCCGGTAGGCATCAACACGAGTGCATCCCCTCCGGCGATCACATGCTCAACAATCGATTGCTGCGCACCACGAAAAGCAGGATAGCCGAATGTTTTTTGCAGGATCTGGTGGGGTTTGCTTAAGGACATCTGATTGAATTGCGAACGTTACGAAGGTGCTAAGGTTAACAGGATTGTGATGTTATCTCATGCTCAATATATAGCTCCAATGCCTTTGCAGGACATTCAGGAGGATATGATTGATTATTATTTAGCTTAGGGCATACAATGCCTAGCGCTTGTAAGTAACTGCTATTCTTCTTAATTATTAATGAGATAGGGTTTACATGGTAACGCTGAGCAAGAAAAGGTTGACCTACTTCGGGTTTTCGCTGGCTTTGATATTATTGCTCGCCCTTTTCCATGTTACCTACAATCGTACCAGCGAGTTCCTGGAGAGTGCCCGTTGGGTGGATCACACCTATACGACCATTATCCAGATTAATGCCGTCATGTCCGAGTTGAAAGATGCTGAAACCGCGCAACGCGGCTATTTACTGACCGGCAATGAAGAGTTTCTCCTTCCTTATAGAAAAGCCGTCGTTAATGTTCCTGAGCAGATCAAGCGCCTGAAGCAACTCACGGGGGATAACCCGGTTCAATATGATTCCATAGTCAAGGTTGAAGGGCTTATAAACTCCCGGTTGAGTCAGCTTAAAAAAAGTATCGAACAGCAAGGCTTGCAGGATACTTCATCCGATAAAAACGCATTTATCGAGGCGCTTGAGGAAGGCAAGTCAGTCATGGACGAGATACGTACTCAGGTACGCGATATTTCTTTCAATGAAGAGCAGCTTTTAGCACAGAGGGCCCGTATCGTAGAAATGGAGGCTTCATCCACCAGGAGCTGGATCCTGTTTGGCAACCTTGCCATTTTCGCTTTGCTGCTGAGTTCGTTTGTCATCATCACACGTGAAGTCAAGAAAAGGATAGAAGCACAATCCAGCGCTGAAAAGGTCGCGGCTCAACTGGAAGTGACCAATAAGGAACTGGAAAGCTTCAGTTACTCGGTCTCCCATGATCTGCGCTCGCCGTTGAGAGCGATCGATGGCTATTCGCGCATCTTTGAAGAAGACTACTCCAGCATTCTGGATAGCGAGGGCTTAAGGCTGCTGGGCGTTGTCCGGGCCAATAGTAAAAAAATGGGGCGGCTGATCGATGACCTGCTCAGTTTTGCACGATCTGGCCGTAAAGACCTTGTGGCCGAAGAAATCGATATGCATGCCCTGGTTGATGAGGCATGGAGTGAGGTCCAGGTCGATAATCTGAATCCCCAGTTGCAGTTCAACAACAATGTTCAAGCGGCAGTCCTGGGTGATCGGGCGCTCATCAAGCAGGTATTGATCAATCTGCTGTCCAATGCCGTGAAATATAGCGGCCCGAAAGAGCAGCCTGTCATCGAGATCGACTCACAGGTCGAAGGCGGCGAGGTCGTGCATCATGTCAAAGATAACGGGGTCGGCTTTGATATGGCGTATGCCCATAAGCTGTTTGGCGTTTTTCAGCGATTGCATACTACCGATGAGTTCCCCGGAACAGGGGTCGGCCTTGCCATCGTGCAGAGAATCATCGTCAGGCATGGTGGCTTTGTCAAAGCAGAAAGCCAGTTAGGAGCAGGAAGCACATTCAGTTTTAGTTTACCTTTAGGGGGATAAGGAAATGGCTAATATGCAAGAGGTAGAAATCCTGTTGGCGGAAGATAGCTCCACTGATGCTGAGATGACGATGCGCGCCTTGAAAAAGATCGGGCTTACGAATGATGTGGTGTGGGTGAAGAACGGACAGGAGGCCCTGGATTACATTTTCCGGGTCGGGGTTTATTCCACCAGGTCTACCAACGAACCGAAACTTATTCTATTGGATTTGAAAATGCCCAAGGTGGATGGCCTTGAGGTACTACAGAAGCTGAAAAGCACTGAAGAAACAAAAATGATCCCTGTGGTGATGCTGACTTCCAGCGCAGAAGAACAGGATATCGTTAAAAGCTACCAGCTTGGCGTAAACAGCTACCTGGTCAAACCGGTTGAGTTCGACAGGTTTGTGGAAGAGGTGGCCAAAGCCGGTTGCTACTGGGCCATCATGAATAAAACTCCCGCATGATGTAAGGCAACAGACCAGAATGTTGCGCATCTTATTGGTGGAAGATAACCCGGCCGATGCTGAGCTGGCATTGCGAGAGCTGAAACGCTCGAATGTCGAGCATGAGGCGATCAGGGTTGAAACCGCAATAGAGTTCACTCATGAAATCAGGAGCTTCTTGCCGGATATCATCCTCTCCGACTACTCGCTTCCCCATTTTGATGGCCTTACGGCACTTCATGTCGCGTTACAGGAGTCTCCCCATACGCCTTTTATCTTTCTCACTGGCACCATAGGTGAAGAGAACGCGATTGACCTGCTGAAACAGGGTGCCACAGACTATATCCTCAAATCCAATCTGCCCAGGTTACCGAGCGCAATCCAGAATGCATTGAACCGTGCCCGGGAAAGAGCCGCCCTCAGGCAGGCGGAAGAAGCGCTTTTAATCAGAAACTATGCCATCCAGGCTAGTGCGGCTCCCATCATGATTGTCGATACAACCCAGCCTCACATGCCTTTGATTTATGTAAATAAGGCATTCGAATTGAATACGGGTTATTCAGCGGCAGAAGCATTGGGGCGCAATTGCAAATTCCTTCAAGGGGATGATACAGCCCAGCCGGAGCTGGATAAGATCCGTATTGCCCTGGCGAAGAACTCCCCGGCTCAAGCAACCCTGAGGAATTACCGCAAGGATGGAAGCCTGTTTCTGAATGAACTGCACATTTCCCCGGTTGAGGATTCCAAAGGCGAGGTGCGCTACTTCGTGGGGGTGCAAAACGATATTACCCAGATCAGGCAATACCAGGAAGCCCTGGAGCACCAGGCCAATTACGATGCCCTGACCGGCCTGGCCAACCGGAACCTGCTGAAGGAACGCATCAAACAGGCTTTTAGCGAGGCGCGCAGGCATACACGGATATTTACCGTGGCGTTTGTCGATATCGACAACTTCAAGCGCGTCAACGACAGCCTCGGACATAGTGCGGGCGATGAATTGATCGCCATGGTCGGGAACCGATTGCAGCAATGTGTGCGTGATGAAGACACTGTAGCCCGGATAGGCGGCGACGAGTTTGTGCTGCTTCTCAAGAGCCAGTCGCATGAAGAGAGCCTGCATGTGGTCATGCAACGTATCCGGGCCGAAATCCTGAAACCCTTCATCATCCGCGATAAAGAGTTCACTGCTACATGCAGTATCGGCCTGGCATCGTTCCCTCGCGATGGAGATGACGCTGAAACATTACTCGCCAATGCCGATAGCGCGATGTATCAGGCCAAAGCGCTAGGTCGAAATAATTTCCAGTTCTATGCAAAAGAGATGAATGCTAAGCTTGGTGAAAGTCTGGCTTTAGAGAACGACCTGTGGCATGCGCTTGATAATGAAGAATTATTCCTTAACTATCAGCCACAGGTTAATTTGTCTACAGGTGAGATCATTGGTGTTGAAGCACTCATCCGTTGGCAACACCCAAGACTGGGTCTTATATCCCCCTTGCAATTCATTCCCATGGCTGAAGAAGATGGCCTCATCGTCCCGATCGGAAGATGGGTCCTGGAAACCGCCTGTAAAGACAACCTCAGGTTACAAGCAGCCGGACTCACTCCAATACGTGTTGCCGTCAATCTGTCCGCTCGGCAATTGGGTCAGAGGGATTTTGTCGAAGTCGTTCAGGACGTGCTGAATGATACCGGCATGGATGCATGCTATCTGGAGCTGGAAATCACGGAAAGCATGATCATGCATAATGTGGAAGCCGTCATTGGCGTACTTAACAACATCAATGCCATGGGAGTTCAATTATCCTTGGACGACTTTGGAACAGGCTATTCCAGCCTGGCATATTTGCAGCGATTCCCCATCAACCGGCTTAAGATCGATCAGTCATTTATCCGGAATATCGCCCCGAACAATAGCTATGCGATTATTGCGCGTGCCATCATTGGCCTTGCGCATAGCCTGGAGGTCGAGGTGATCGCAGAAGGCATAGAAACCACCGAACAACTCGACTTCCTGAAAAGCAACCACTGTGATGAAGGGCAGGGGTATTTGTTCAGCAAGCCTATCGATTTTGATAGTTTGCGCCGGTTATTAACAAACCCTGTTTGAGTTTATATTCCAGTAATTCTACGTTTTGCAATAGCTGTCGGGGAAATTCTAACGGTAGGCCCGTCTGGTAACAAACAACCTTTCTTGCCTTTTAAGCATTACATTTAATTTTTCTATATAAACGCGATAGTGTTCTTCTCCCTAAACATTTCCTAATTAGGAATATAGCTAGCCTATAAATGGTTTACTAAGCTTAGAGCCAATAATTCATAAAGATTGGTATTTAAATCTCTGTCGTGAACTAATAAATTTCTCATATGAACTATTATTTTTAATAATAACTATATGATTTAAAATATTATTTTAAATAAATATGAATATTATTTATGGAACTCTTTCTAGAAATAGATATTGTGTTGATATACTATGGTTGGCATCAGTACACACATAAGGGTTTTCCTGATGAATGAAATGGTTGAGATGTTGAAGTTACTAGTTGGCATTAAAGACAATCCAATTCTCATATTGAGTCTGTTTTCCTTTGGCGCTCTAGCGCTTGCCGCTTGGGCAATATATGCCTTGATTGTCGCGTTGAGGCAATCAAAGGGGAGGGAATAGATGGCGATGGCATGGGCAAAACTCCCATCTGCATGGGTAAGAATTCAAGATTCAGAGGAGGATATCTCTGAATCTGGTGAACTAATGGAGGGCTTAGGGGAAAGTGGTAATGGTCTACGTGGCATTACTTGGAAAACTCATGGAAGCTCAGGTACGGCAGCACTTATTATTTTGCTGGGCCTGGCCATTATTTCCAATCAAAGTCAGCGTAAAGGAAAGTTGCGTGAGGGCAATCTCGTTCTAGCAACCTATACCGATTTGGAAAATATGACGGGTTTATCTAGGGCAATGATCTCAAAAGGACTACGGCTACTGGAGGAGGTGAATGCGATTAAGTCTGAGAGAATCGGTAACGCAAGTGCCTATGCCTTGCTTGGTATTGAGCGGGACGGCGGATATTGTGCCGCGCCTCAAAGTCACTTACTAGATGGGGCGGATTATCTGAAACGGCTACGGGGTATTCGGGAAACCATTAGAAGGCCGGCAAGCTTATTTGCAATGAAGTTATTCATATTGTTATTAGCTTTTCGCGACCGTCACTCTAATACAACTCGAATTAGTTATGAAAATATTACCAAATATACTGCAATGCGACGAGAAGACATAAGTCTTGGATGGCAGGTCTTAGCTGCATGGCAAATGGGCTATCTCGCAGATGATACTGAGGAGCCACTTAAAAAAGGTGAGCGGAATCACAATCGCTATAAAATTCGTGGACTACCAGTAAGCAGTTAATCCAATTCAATAAAATTCATCTGGATTTATTGAGGCGGGCGAGAATGATGGATTCTAGAGAATCTTTCGATGCACGGGCGATGCGCCAGAGAAAAGGGCTTCCGAAGTAATCACTTACCTTGGAAGCCCTGTTTTTATTGGTGGTGATGGGGGGACTTGAACCCTCGACCCCAGGATTATGAATCCTGTGCTCTAACCAGCTGAGCTACATCACCGAGTAAAATCGATATTTCTACGAAGCCCGCTATTCTAGTTTTTCAGCGGCATTAAGTCAAAAGCTTGTTAGCTTTTGGCTGTACTTTATCTCTTGCCAAACCAGTTAAACTGGAATGACGGGATGAAGCGCAAGGCGCACGGCGCGCAGGAACCGGAGTTTACATTGGAGTAAATGAGGATTCCGAGCACCGCGCAACGCCGCGATTCGCCCGTGATTACAATTTAAACATTGAAGAGGAAGTGCATCACATCACCATCCTGGACTATGTAGGTTTTGCCTTCCACTCGCATCTTGCCGGCTTCTTTTGATGGCTGCTCGCCTTTGTATTTAACATAGTCGTCGTAGGCAATGACTTCTGCGCGGATGAAGCCGCGTTCAAAGTCTGTGTGGATGACACCGGCGGCTTGCGGCGCGGTGGAGCCTTTGTTGATGGTCCATGCGCGTACTTCTTTTACGCCTGCGGTGAAGTAGGTTTCCAGGCCAAGCAGTTTGTAGGCCGCACGGATCACGCGATCCAGGCCGGCTTCGGTCATGCCCATTTCTTCCAGGAAGAGTGCTTTGTCTTCATCTTCCAGGTCTGCAATCTCGCTTTCCATCTTGGCGCAGATGGCGACTACGGGCGCGTTTTCCTTTTTGCCGAGTTCTTCAACCTTGGCGAGCAGCGGGTTGTCGCCAAAGCCGTCTTCATTGACGTTGGCGAGATACATCACAGGTTTGACCGTGATCAGGCACAGCGGCTTGATGATGGCGAGATCGTCAGCATCCAGGCCCAATGTGCGAACAGGGCTGCCTTGATCGAGATGCTTCTGGATTTTTTCCAGTATGGCGCATAAGGCGAGTGCATCTTTATCGCCTGACTTGGCTTTCTTGCCTTCGCGTTGCAGGGTCTTTTCGACCGTTTCCATGTCTGCGAGGGCCAGCTCGGTATTGATGACTTCGATATCGGAGATCGGGTCTACCTTGCCTGCCACGTGGACGACATTGCCGTCTTCAAAGCAGCGCACGACGTGGGCGATCGCGTCCGTCTCGCGGATATTGGCGAGGAACTTGTTGCCCAGGCCCTCACCTTTGGAAGCGCCGGCGACCAGGCCTGCGATATCGACGAATTCGACAATCGCGGGTTGTACCTTTTGCGGTTTGACGATATCGATCAGCGGTTGCATGCGTGGATCGGGTACCTCGACGATGCCGACATTCGGCTCGATGGTGCAGAACGGATAGTTCTCCGCTGCAATACCTGCATTGGTGATTGCATTGAACAACGTGGATTTACCCACATTTGGCAAGCCGACGATTCCACACTTCATTATTTCTCTCGATTCATTATTTTGTATGCAATTTTAACATCGTGGCGTCAAACCGAGCCGATTCATCGGCCGTTTTGACGGACACGACCCTTGCGGTTGCATGTCACTTAATGCATTAAAAAATACAAATTTCACTAGGCCTTTGTGTGTAACTTCAACATTGCCTCTTCCATGCGCCCTTCAACCAGCGAAGACAATATCGTAGTGCTCTTATCGATAGCTTCTTCGATCAGTTTTTGCTCATCGTGCAAGGGCGGATTCAATACATAGCTGACGACTGCATTGCGGTCGCCAGGGTGGTCGATGCCGATACGCAGGCGCCAGAAATCATTGGTGCCAAGGCATGCGACGATATCTTTCAGGCCATTATGGCCGCCATGACCGCCGCCTTTTTTCAGTTTGACGCTGCCAGCCGGTAAATCCAGCTCGTCATGGATGACCAGGATCGCCTCGGGCGGAATCTTGTAGAACTTGGCTAATGCAGCGACAGCGCGGCCGCTGGCATTCATGAAGGTGGCGGGTTTCAGCAGCCAGGCTTCACAGTCTGCGGATTTGAATCTTCCTGCATCGCCGAAAAACTTGGATTCATTGCTGAGTCGGCAGGCGGTTTCGGACGCAATCTGATCTATCCACCAGAACCCGGCATTGTGGCGCGTAGAGACATACTGGGCGCCAGGGTTGCCCAATCCTACGAATAATTGAATACCAGAATTATTAGCCATAAATGAATACGCGCGTTCTGGTCACCCAAAACGCGCGTTGATTTGTCACTTAACTGACTTTACTCTGCAGCTGGTGCTTCTGGAGCTTCGCCGGCATCTGCAGCTTCAGCATCGGCGCTTACGGCACCGCGTGGCTTGGCGATAGATGCAACAGCTGGGTCTTCACCATGTGACACTTGTACGAACTCAACACCCTTAGGCAGGGCGATTTCAGACAAGTGGACAGACTGGCCGGCTTCGAGCTTGGCCAGATCGACTTCGATGAACTCTGGCAGGTCTTTTGCCAGGCAGCTGACGTCAGCTTCAGTCATGATGTGGGCAACGATGCCGCCGCCCAGTTTCACGCCTGGAGCGATTTCAGTATTGATGAAGTGCAACGGCACTTTCACGTGGATCTTCTCAGTGGCGCTAACGCGCTGGAAGTCGATATGCTGAATGGTATTGCGGACCGGGTGCAATTGGTAATCGCGCAATAATACGGATTCTTTCTTGCCTTCCAGATCCAGCGTCAGGATGGATGCATGAAATGCTTCATGACGGAATTGCAGGAACAGGCTCTTGTGATCGAACTCAAGGCTTACTGCATCCTTGTTTCCACCATAGACGATACCTGGCACAGTACCAGCGCGACGCAGACGGCGGCTCGCACCCGTACCTTTAGTCTCGCGTTTTTTTGCTTGAACGATAATTTCCATTTTACTACTCCTAATATACTGCCATCCGCGACCAGATAGCAGGGTTGTGACCAATCCACTTTTGGTGATTGATCGAAACTAAGTCATTACTCCATGAATAAAGAGCTGACAGAATCCTCATTGCTGATACGACGTATCGTCTCAGCCAATAGCCCGGCAGCGCTGAGCTGGCGAATCTTGGGGCAAGCCAGGGCATCTGCACGCAGCGGAATGGTGTTGGTGACGACCAGTTCATCCAGTGCTGAGTTGCCTATGCGTTCTATTGCAGCACCAGACAACACAGGGTGCGTACAGTAAGCGACGACCTTCACTGCGCCTTGTTCTTTTAGTGCGGCAGCGGCTTCGCATAGCGTATTTGCAGTATCCACCATGTCATCCATGATGACGCAGGTGCGGCCAGCAACATCACCGATGATGTTCATGACCTTGGCAACATTCGGCTTCGGGCGGCGTTTGTCGATGATCGCCAGATCCGAATTCAATTGCTTGGCAGCTGCACGGGCGCGAACCACACCACCTACGTCGGGTGATACGACGACGAGGTTGTCGTAATTGCGCCTCCACAAATCGCTCAATAGCAGCGGTGTGGCGTAAATGTTATCGACCGGAATGTCAAAGAAACCCTGGATCTGATCCGAGTGCAAATCCATGGTGAGTACACGGTTCACGCCGACGATGGTCAGCATGTTGGCTACCACTTTTGCCGTGATGGCAACACGTGCAGAACGCGGGCGCCTGTCCTGGCGGGAATAGCCGAAATAGGGGATTGCTGCGGTGATGCGGCCTGCGGAAGAGCGGCGCAATGCATCGACCATGACCATGACTTCCATCAGGTTGTCGTTGGTCGGCATGCAGGTGGATTGCAGGACAAAGACATCTTTGCCGCGCACATTATCCATCAGCTCAACCATGACTTCGCCATCGCTGAAGCGATCGACGGTCGCGCGACCAAGACCGATACCCAGGTGGCTTACAACTTCTGCGGCAAGCTTAGGATTTGCGTTGCCAGTAAATACCATCATGTCGCCATTGGCCACAGTGGATTCCCTTTTAATTAAAAAATAAAAGCGTGTAAGACAATTACACGCTTAAGTTTTGGCTGGGGAGGAAGGATTCGAACCTTCGCATGCCGGAATCAAAATCCGGTGCCTTAACCAGCTTGGCGACTCCCCAATTAATCTGTATTACTTCGTTCGTACTTTTACTGACCTCTAAAACGTCATCTCATAAAGAGGATGCTGCTCTAAGCTTGATGCTACAAAACCTGAAACGCTTATCCCGGAAATCTTTTCCGGCAGTGCGTCCAGTGCTGTTTTTGCTTCATCTTGCGTGTTGAATTCCGCAAAGACTGAAGCGCCAGAGCCACTCATTCGAGCATCAGAAAAACTGCTCAGCCATGTCATGCATGCTGCCACAACAGGATACCGCTTGAGTACAACAGATTCTAAATCATTGTGAAACGTGCCGTTAAACAACTGACCAGAAAATGCCTCTCTGGAAAAGGCCGCTATTGTCGTGGGATTCGTGTTTCTTGTCAATTCTTTACTTGTAAAAATCTCAGCAGTAGAGACATGTGCTGCGGGGGTTACCACAAGATAATGCCTCGGTTCTAGCTCAACAGCCTGGAGTTTGTCGCCTATGCCTTCTGCCCATGCATTTTTGCCGAAAATGAATACGGGTACGTCCGCACCCAGCCGGACGCTGAGCTGTTGTAATTCGGTGCGGTTTAAACCAAGCCGCCATAGATGGTTCAAGGCAAGTAGTGTGGTTGCAGCATCTGAACTGCCGCCGCCTAATCCGCCACCCATGGGAATATGTTTTTCGATACGGATCTCGGCGCCCAGGGCACAATTCGTATGCTGCTGCAAAAGCTTGGCGGCTCTGATTACCAGGTCATCGTTTTCAGCCACTGATGCATTTCCCGATACGCGGGAGATGTTGCCATTGCTGTTTGGCTTGATGTGCAAGGTGTCATGAAAATCCAGAAGCCGGAAAACGGTTTGCAGCTCGTGATAACCATCGTCACGCTGCCCGGTCACATGTAGAAACAGGTTGACCTTGGCTGGTGCGGCAAAAGACTGGAATTCGAAATTATCTGACACGAAGTTTACTTTTTAGCTTGAGGTATAGCGGATTGTGCAGCCTGATTCAATTCGCCCCAGTTTTCTATCACCAACTTGAGTGTGAGGTTTTTACTGAGCAGGTTGATTCTTTTGGGCAAACGGTAGCCGGATGCTTCCATATATTCCGGATATTCTATTTCCCAGCCATCCTGATTCAATTTGGTGATGCGGCCAATGCTGTCCCACTGTATTTCATTAACCAGCCCCTTGGTCGGGCGGCCCAGCGCCCAATCCGGCAAGCCAACCAAAGGCAAGCGCCAGCCCAGGTGTTGTTCAGTCAATGTTTCAGCATCAGCGGCTTTCAGTACTTTGCCATCGTTACTGGTTAAGGTGACGCCCTCTGCATTCGTGATGATTTTTGCAACGGTACCGCCTACGGGCGAAAGCATGGAGATGTCGTTGCCTGCAGGATTATGCCGCCAGCGCGTGCTGCCCGATGAGCCTTTGCCTGCAGACTGAATGCCGATGCGGGCCTGCAAAAAGAACCGGTCGATTTGAGCTAATTGTTCGAGGTGTGCCTGATGAAGCTCGGCAGGTTTTCCCACCGGGGTGGGCAGCCTGCTTTCGGGTGCAGTTCTAAGCGAGGCACAACCGGTTAGCAGAAGCAGGCCGAAGATGGCGGCCCAGCGAAGACTGAGAAAGGCATGGGTCGCCATAAGTTATTGAAGGAAGCGTTTGCTAGTGTTCAGCAACACCTCATTATTCGGGTGGGTTTGCAGGGCTTCTTCCCAGGTCTTGATGGCTTCGTCACGTTTGCCTTTTTGCCAGAGTACTTCACCCAGATGCGCTGCAATCTCAGGGTCGGTTTGCTTGGTATATGCTTTCTGCAGATAATCCAGTGCCTTGTCCAGGCTGCCCATGCGGTAGTGCACCCAGCCCATGCTATCCATGATGTAGTGGTCATTCGGGCTGAGCAGTAGTGCTTTTTCTATCAATCTATGGGCTTCCTGCAGATTGATGTTGCGATCTGCAAACGAGTAGCCAAGTGCATTGTAGGCGGGAGCATAGTCAGGCTTCAGGTTTATCAGTTTGCGCAGCTCACTCTCCATTACATCGAGCTTTTGCATACGCTCCGCGGCCATGGCGAAATCATAGATAAGCTCTGGTGTGTTCGGCAGGGTGTTTACTGTTTCTTCGAGCACAGCATAAGCTTCAGGATTGCGGTTGGCTTGCGTCAGCAGGCTGGCAATCGCCTGATTGACCGTGGCTTGCTGGACGCTGTGCAAACCGCCCAGTTTTTTGAGCGTGTCAATGCCGGCATCTGCGTTTTCCGTGCGGGTGAGGACATATGCGATATTCAATTTGGCATCGAGATAGCGTTCGCCTGGTTGAATCCTGTTGTACCAATCGAGTGCCAGTTGATCCTTGTTCTGCTTTTCTGCGTTATGGCCGAGGTAAAGATAAACCTGGTCCATATCCGGGTAATCGGAATTCAGTGCACTTTGGAAATACTGATCAGCCTCTTCATAAGCCCCGGACTGGAACGATAGCAGGCCTACAACGACCAGGATTTCAGGGTTGTCCTTGGAAGCTGAGGCCAATTTGACAAACTCCTGCTTGGCCTCATCGAAACGTTTCTGATTAACGAGCAGCCTTGCAAAAGACAAGCGGGTTTCGTTCGCTTCCGGATATTTGTTCAGAAAATTCTTGTAGTAGCTGATCGCGGATTCTGGTGACTGTGCAAACAGTACCTGGCCGTGCATTAAAGCTGCCAGCTCCCAGCCTGGGTGGAGTTTTTCTGCAGCGACAAGTTGTTCCAGGGCCAGGTCATTTTGACCAGCATCCCAGGCTGCCTGTGCAATAGCAATATGCGATTCCGGTAGCATGGGATATTTTGCAGCCAAGTCCTGAACCAGGTTAAGTACTGCTTCTTTGTCTGACTGCCGGGCAAACAGGCTATGCAAATACAGGAAGCCGTTAGCACGCGTATCTTCCTTTTCCAGCAATTTTTCCAGGTATGGTTTTGTTTCTGTCAACCTGCCTGTGCTGACCAGCATTTGCACAGTGGTCTGCTGGGCATCGACGGAGTCAGGGTCAAGCTCAGACCACAGGCTCACGGCCTGTACGGCTACAGCAGGATTGTTGCCAAAAATGGCTGCCTTGGCGGCGCGTTCAGCCAGTCTCGCATCCTGGCTGCTTTTAGCCAGATCAAGGAACAGGTTGCTGGCAAGACCCAGTTCGCCGCGCTGCCCCGCTACTTCACCTACCAGGTACTTGTAGATGAAGTCTGCTGTTAATGAATTCTCTTGTGAATCTGCAGGAGCGATGTTTTCCGCCGCCTGAACGCCGGGGCTGATGAGCGCCAGGCTGGCTGTAAGCACAGACAGTCTGAAAAAATGGCGTAAGGGCAAGGTCAAAATCATTTAGTCGCTCGATGAGTAAATCTGGATTGTTGGGATTGCTTGTTAGTCCGTGACAGCGATTGCAAGTTCATCCATAATGAAGTCTGACTATAGCTTTTTGGGCAAAACTTTTCCAGCTAGAACTTTTAATAATATCTGAACTCTAGCAATGCAAATTACGATAAACGCTTGACACACGTCAGGCGTTTTCTTAATTTAGCAGCCTCAAATAATTAGCCACGATTAATTTCCAATTGGATGTTGTAAGCATATGAGCACAGTAACTGTTGAGGCAAGTAATCTAACCCGCATCTATGGTGGTCGTGAGGCAGTCAGCGATGTCAGTTTCAATCTGAGCAAGGGTGAAGTCCTGGGCTTCCTCGGCCCAAATGGTGCAGGCAAATCTACCACCATGAAAATGATCACCGGCAACCTTGCACCAAGTGCCGGCAGTGTCAAAATCTGTGGTATCGATATGATAGAGAATCCAAAGGAAGCCAAAGCATTGATTGGCTACTTGCCGGAATCGCCGCCTTTGTATCGTGAACTCACAGTGGATGAGTATCTTGCGGTAGCAGCCCGTTTGCATGGTGTGAAAGCCGCACATGTCAAAAAGTCGGTAGAACGCGCCAAAGAGCGCTGCGGCCTTACTGAAATGAGCAAGCGCCTGATTGAGAACCTCTCCAAAGGCTATCAGCAGCGCGTCGGTATCGCTCAAGCGATTATTCACAATCCCATGGTCGTTATCCTGGATGAACCGACGGTTGGCCTGGATCCTATTCAAATTCGCGACATTCGCGCCCTTATTAAAGAGTTGGGCGGCGAGCATAGCGTGATTCTCTCCACGCACATTCTTCCTGAAGTTGAAATGGTCTGTGACCACGTGCAAATCATCCATCTGGGCAAACTGGTATTCAGCGGCGGCATTGATGTGCTTAAGCAGCAACGGCGCGGCAACAAACTGATGATAGGTTTGACTAATCCGCCAGCGCATGAAGCCTTGCTTGCGATTGAAGGCGTTGTTTCAGTCGAGCCGGTGAATGAAGGTTTGCTGCGTATCCGTTATTCAGAGGGGCAATCGCCAGCAGAAGCACTTGTGCAGGCGGCAGTTAGCAATGGCTGGGGTTTGCATCAGATCAATCCTGACCAGACCAGTCTGGAAGATGTCTTCGTTCAACTGACATATCAAGAGGTCGCCGAGCAGGCGAGCTAATTACCTAGCGCTTTAACAGAGGTTACTACCCCATGATTTTTAACATTATTAGAAAAGAGCTGAAAAGCCTGTTCTCATCCCCTATGGGTTGGGTGGTGCTGGCTTTGCTGCAATTCGTCTTTGGCACATTCTTCCTGATCGGTGTCGATCAATACTTTCAGACCATGTCAGGCGCCATGCGCCCTGAACAGCGTGTCGGCGTCACCGCCTTTGTCGGACAGAATGTCTTTGGCATCGCCTCATTCGTCATGTTGTTCGCAGTGCCTCTGCTTTCCATGCGCCTCATCAGCGAAGAACGCCGCCAGCAGACACTGACCTTTCTATTCAGTGCGCCACTCTCCATCACGGAAATCGTCATCGGTAAATTTTTGGGATTGGTCACATTCCTCAGTATTGTCATACTCCTGATTGCCGCCATGATGTCCTCCATGAATCTATGGACGGAAATCGATTTTGGCTACATCTTCTCCAATGTTTTAGGTTTGTGGCTGCTTGTGGCAAGTTTCTCTGCCTTGGGGATATATGTCTCCAGCCTGACCAATCAACCGGTTGTTGCCGGCATCATCACATTCGTTGCGCTATTTGCCATGCTGATTCTGGATCATTTCTTTGCTGGCGACCCGACCAGCACCATGGCTTACCTGTCCCTGATGCGCCACTTTGAGCCATTCTCTCGTGGTTTGCTGGATACCAAGGATTTTGCCTACTTCGTGCTGTTTATTATTACTTTCCTGACTTTGACGATTCGTCGTCTTGATGCAGATCGTCTGCGCGGCTAATTGGAACAGATTGAATTATGAAAACTAACCGCAAATTACGCTTACAGCTGATGATGCAAAACAGTTTCTTTGTTTTGCTGTTCTTGATCCTGGTTTTTCTGGTCGGCTTTTTATCACGCGAATATAGCTATTCCAAGGATGTGACCCAGAGCACGCGCAACACACTGACTGAAGGCAGTATCAATGTCGTCAAGCAGATGGAAGGACCGGTAAACATCCGTGTGTTTGTCTCACAGGATGATCAGTATCGTAAAACCATTAATGACTTCGTTTCGCGTTACCAGCGCGCAAAACCGGATATCAGGATTGAGTTCATCAATCCTGCCGAGGAACCGAAACTGGCGCAAGAAGCCGGTATCAAGGCCGAGGGTGAAGTGGTCGTGGAGTATCAGCAGCGTGAAGATCGATTGATACCGCCTTATGTTGAACAGGATATGACCAACTTGCTGGTGCGCCTCTCACGCAGCAAGGAACGCGCGGTCATGTATCTTGACGGGCATGGCGAGCGTAATCTGATCGGCCTGAAGAACCATGATATCGGCGAATTCGGCGCGCAGCTGGAAAAGAAGGGCTTCAAGCTGGCGAACCCTGATTTGACCCTGGCGCAGGAAGTACCAAGCAATGGCGCCATGCTGGTCATTGCCAGCCCGCAGGTCGATATCAGCGAGATCGAAGTTGCCAAGATCAAGGATTACATTGAAAACGGCGGCAATCTCTTCTGGTTGCTGGATGATGAAAACCTGCGCGGCCTGGAACCGATTGCCGAGTACCTTGGTTTGCAGATCACGCCAGGTGTGGTGATCGATCTTTCATCTTCACAATATGGTGCAGATCCAAAGGTGGCTTTCGCCAATACGTATGGCGAACATGCCATCACCAAGAATTTCATGCTGAGAACATTGTTCCCGGAAGCCCGCATGATCGATGCCAGGGATTCATTCGAGTTCGGCTGGAAAGTCAGCAGGCTGGTTGAAGTGGCTCCGAATGGCTGGCTCGAGACAGGTAAAGTCGATGCGAATACCAAGGTCGCTTTCGACAGCAAGACTGACATTCCAGGGCCGATCAATATCGCCGTAGCTCTTGAGCGTGAGTTTGGTAAAAAAGGCCAGCGCATCGTTGTGGTCGGCAATGGCAATTTCCTGGCAAATACCTTTATCGGCAATGGCGGCAACCTCGACTTTGGTATCAATATGGTCAATTGGCTGGCAGGCGACGATGATCTGATTACGATTCTGCCTAAGCCGCTGAAAGATGTGAACGTAGTGATTCCTGCTGATCCATGGAATAAATTCCTGACCATGCTGATCTTCTTCGGATTCCGCCTGGTGCTGCCTGTTGTATTGCTGGTAGCGGGTATTTTAATCTGGTGGAAACGTCGTAAAGCATGATTAAGCGCTGGTTAGTTAATTTCGGGCTGCTCTTGCTGATAACCGGGATTGTGGCTTTCTTGTATTTGCGGCCTCAGCCCGAATATGATGGACCAGCCATCCATGAAGTGTCTGACTTAAGGCTGGGCGATTTTTCCCGGGTGAATGTGGAATTCCCGGCAAAGGCTCCTGTCAGTTTCGAGAAAGTCGATGGTTATTGGCACCTCACGCAGCCTTACAAAGCGCGTGCAGACCAGTTGTCAGTGCAGCGTATTCTCTCGATAGTCGGTGCCAGGAGCACGGAAAAGTTCTCAACTGAGAATCTTGAGAAATTTGGCCTGGATCAGCCCAAGCTCAAATTGAAGCTGGATGACGAAGAGTTCCTGTTTGGAACTTACAACCCTGTAAGTGGTGAACAGTATCTTGCCTATAAAGATACCGTCTATCTGGTGTCCACCACTTATAGCGAATCAGCCAGTGTGCAAGTGGTTGAATTGATAGACAAGGTGCCACTTAAACCGACTGAGAAGATTGCCGGGTTTGATTTCTCCAGGCTGGAGCAATGGGAAGACACACGCCTGAATGTCGATTTGATCGATGGAACCTGGAAAGCTTCTGCGGAAAAGGCCAAGCCAGTACAGGACGAAATGAACGAGTGGCTGGATACTACCTGGATTCATACGGCTGCAAAGTCGGTGGAGCCGTATATCCCCAATCGTAACGAGACTTACCCGTCGTTCCAGGTGAAACTGACCGATGGCACCAAGGTGCATTTCGATAAGATGCAGGAATCACCCGAGACGCTTCTGGGACGCCCGGATGAAGGCCTGATATATCATTTTGCGCCTGATGCCGGATTTGCGATGACCAATCCGCCAGTACATATTCCAAAAGAAGAGTAATCGGGCACGCATGCCGGAATTACCTGAAGTTGAAACCACGCGGCGGGGCTTGCTTCCGCTGCTCAATCAAACGGTCAGTCAGGTCGTTATCCGCAATGCTTCTTTGCGCTGGCCCGTTCCGGCGCATCTCATCGATACCCTCAAGCATCAAACGCTGCTGGAACTCAGCCGTCGCGGTAAGTACATTCTTGCAAGATTCGAGGCCGGCAGTGTCTTGTTGCACCTCGGCATGTCCGGCCGCATATGCCTGCTGGAAAAAGACGAGCCGCCAGCCAAGCATGATCACTTTGACCTGCATTTTACGGATGGGCATGTGCTGCGATTGCGCGATCCAAGACGGTTCGGCGCAGTACTGTGGGCGGGTAAGGAGCCGCAGAAACATGTTTTGCTGGAGGTCTTGGGTCCTGAGCCTTTGGATGCAGGCTTTCATGGCGCATGGCTGTATCAGCAGTTACGCAATAAAACAGCCCCTATCAAGAATGCCATCATGGATAGTCATCTGGTGGTGGGTGTGGGCAATATCTACGCCAGCGAGTCTCTGTTCCGCTCGGGCATACATCCTCAAACGCCAGCCAATAAGTTAAGTAAAGCGAAGTGTGAGCGTTTGGTGACGGAGATCAAGGCAACACTCAATGATGCCCTGCAAGCCGGGGGCAGCAGTTTGCGTGATTTCTTTGGTGCGGATGGTAATCCGGGATATTTCCAGCAAGCGTATTTCGTCTACGGGCGCACCGATCAGCCTTGTAAGGTTTGCGGAACGCCCATCAAGAACATACGGCTAGGCCAGCGTTCCACATTCTTTTGCAGCCGCTGCCAGCGCTAGCCTGGCATCAATCGCTACTAATGAATCACTGCTAAGCGCGTTTCTCCAGCAGTTTCATCTTGGGCATCAGTGAACCAGCCACCATACCAATGATGCTCACGATGAAACCTGCGAATTGCGGCGGAATGTCGCCTTCCGGTGCCAGAATCTCCAGCGGAATCCAGGTCAACAGGCCAAGTATGATAGCCATCACTGCGCCCTGGCCATTGGCATGCTTCCAGTAGATGCCAGCCACCAGGGGCGTAAATGCCATGACCAATGTTACCTTGTATGCATTTTCCACCATCTGGTGTATGCCAGTGTTCTTATCAACCGCCCATAGCGCATAAAGCGTAACGCCTATGGTGAACAAGGCCACGACAATGCGAATCATTTTGAGGAATTGTTCATCGGTTTGAGGGCCAACAATGCCTTTTAAAATATTTTCCGAGATGGTCACGGAGGGTGCCAACAACGTGCCGGAAGCGGTACTCATGATAACGGCCAGCAATGCGCCATAGAAAATGACTTGGGCATACATGGGCAAGTGGTCGACGATCATGCCAGGCAGAATATGCTCTGCATTGCCGCTTGCCAGTAATGCAGTCACTTTCTGTGGATCGATCAGTGTCGCAGAGTAAGCAAGGAATAAAGGAACGGCTGCAAACAGAAAATAAGCAATCCCACCGCCGATGGAGCCCCAGGCGGCAATATTTTCATTCTTTGATGAGTTTGCACGCTGAAACACATCTTGCTGTGGTATGGAGCCAAATCCCATCGTTAACAGGCCGGCGATAAAAGCCAGCATGGCTATGCTGTTCAAATCTGGCCAGAAGTTGAATTTACCTGCTTCGTGGGCATGTATGACGACAGGGGCGATACCACCTGTCATGTCGGATACCAGATACGCGATCCAGAGTAAGCCCAGGACAATGACGATCATTTGAAAAAAAGTGGTCAAGGCAACAGACCACATACCACCATAGAGGGTATAGATCAGGATGATCGACGAACCGATGATGACACCCTGCGTTTGCGTGATCACCCCATCTGAGAGTACGCTGAAGACGAGTCCCAGCGCTGTTACCTGGGCAGCAACCCAGCCCAGATAGGACAAGGCGATGGCGATGGCGACCATGACTTCGACAAAGCGGTTGTATTTTTTCTTGTAGAAATCACCGATGGTGAGCAGGTTCATGCGGTACAACGGGCGCGCAAAGAATAATCCGAATAGAATCAGGCATAAAGACGCGCCGAATGGATCAGAAATCAGCCCGCCCAGGTCTTCATCAAGAAAAGTGGCGGGAATTCCAAGGACAGTCTCTGCACCAAACCACGTGGCAAAGACCATGGCCATGACCAGGGGAAGCGGTAAGCTGCGGCCGGCATTGACATAGTCCTGTGAGTTATGGACTTTGGTAGCCGCATAGACGCCGATGCCAATCGAAAGTATGAGATAAATAAACACAAAGCCTAGTAGCACAATAAATCCTTTGCGGCGTTAACGGCCATCATTATTGGGAGAATTGGAAACCGAGCAATGGTCCAGTTTTAGTCATACTAACTTTCAGGGTATGCGGGGTTTTGTTAGCGGCTAGATTCTAGCAAATACTATGCCTTGCACAATAGGGTTTAGAGAACGATCAGGTAGGCAACCTGGAACATAATCAGACAGATCAGCGCACCGCCTATGATACGTAGCCACCATGTCTGGTTGCGCTGCTCCTTAATGAGTAGCCTCAGCTCTTCGTTAAGAGGGAAATCATGATTTCTTTGCAACTGCTGCTGAAGTAAACGCGGCACTTGCGGCAGAATCTTGCCCCAGTATGGCAGCTCTGTCTGGATATTCTGCACCACACTGCGCCAGCCCAGTTGCTCAGACATCCAGCGCTCCAGATATGGCCGTGCGGTTTTCCATAAATCCAGGTCGGGGTCGAGGTCGCGCCCCAGGCCTTCGATGTTGAGCAAGGTCTTTTGCAGCATGATCAGTTGCGGCTGGATGATGACACCGAATCGACGCGCCATCTGGAAAAGGCTTAGCAAAGTGCGTCCGAATGAAATTTCCTTCAACGGCTTATCAAAGATGGGTTCGCAGACTGCGCGAATGGCTGTCTCGAATTCATCAATCGGTGTGTCTTTGGGTACCCAGCCGGATTCGATGTGCGCTCTGGCCACTTCTCGATAGTCTCGGCGGAAGAACGCCAGAAAGTTGCGCGCCAGGTATTCTTTATCCACATCGTTGAGCGTACCCATGATGCCGAAATCCAGCGCGATATAACGCCCATCGTCTGCAACCAGGATATTGCCTGGGTGCATGTCGGCATGGAAAAAGCCATCGCGGAATACTTGCGTAAAGAATATCTCGACACCGTCACTGGCCAGTTTCGGAATATCAATGCCCTTGCTGCGTAACTGCTCGATCTGGCTGACAGGCGTGCCTTGCATGCGCTCCATGACCATGACTTGTTGGCGGCACCAATCCCAATAGACTTCAGGCACCAGCAGTAGCTTGCTTGTCGCAAAATTGCGTTTCAGTTGGCTGCAATTGGCTGCCTCCAGCATCAAATCGAGTTCTGCGTGGGTATGACGAGAGAATTCAGCGACAATTTCGCGTGGCTTCAGTCGTTTACCCTCGTTCCAGAGGTTGTGCATCAACCATGCTGCGGTATCGAGGAGTACCAGGTCTTTCTCGATGACGGCTGCAATGTTGGGGCGCAATATTTTGACGGCTACCGGATGCCCGTCAGGCAAGTTGGCAAAATGCACTTGAGCGACAGAGGCGCTGGCGACTGGTATTTGTTCGAATTGCCCGAATATCTCATTAACAGGCCTGCCGAAGGATGCTTCAACGATTTCCTCGACCTGCGCGTAAGGGAAGGGCGGTACCTTGTCTTGTAATTTGGAAAGTTCTTCTGCGACATCAGGCGGAATCAAATCACGCCTGGTAGATAGCATCTGCCCGAACTTGACGAATATCGGCCCGAGTGCTTCGAGTGCCAGTCTCAGGCGTTCACCTCGTGATTTGGTCAGTTTGCGCCAGAACAGTAAACAGCCTATGACGCGTTGCAATGGACGCAATTTGGAATGGCCGAGGATGAGTTCATCCAGGCCGAAGCGTAATGTCACTACCAGGATTTTAATGAGGCGAAACAAACGCATAAAAGCTTGGTCTTTGCTGAAAGATGGTTGGCTGAAAGGTTACTTATTCGCAGGATTGATTTTTTCGGATAGTTTTTCAATCCGTTTTTCCAGTCGCTCCGTGTCTTCGCGCAGGGTATCCACATCCTGGTTGAAGATATCTACGTGGCGTTTTTTTGCGATCATGGGCTGTTCTTCCTGCCAGTATTCACTCAACATCTGGGCGAGGTTGATGCTTTGGGATTTGATCTCGCTTGCAGCCTTACGGCCGAATTCCGCTACTTGATGTGCCGGGATGTCGCCTATGACTCTGCTCAGGTCTTCTTCATATTCCCAGGTTATACCTCGCAGGACCTTGGCTAAAGCCGCTGCCAACTCAGTGTCGCCTTCCAATGTTGCCAATGCGGTTGCCGAGTCGTCGTTAGCGAGTAGTCGCATAGCGACCGGCAAAGGGATGCCGACACTGGCGTCTGGTGATGAAGACTCACCGGCCATCGCCAAGCCGCCATCTTCGAGTACGGTCAATGTCGCGCTTATCGGCGGAATGTTGAACTGCACCGTTTTCCCGCCAAATGGCTGGAGTTGTTCTTTTGCCCAGATATTCTGGTTGATGAGGTGATTCAACAGGCGCGTGAGTATAGGCTTGAGCATGACGTTATATCTTCCAGCCCTTGTGCAATGCTACTGCGCCAGCCGAGAGATTGTAGTAATCGACTTTGGCCAGACCTGCATCCAGCATCATCTGTTTCAGGGTTTCCTGATCAGGATGCATACGTATCGACTCGGCCAGATATTGGTAGCTGTCCGCATCTTTCGCGAAAATTTTGCCCATGAGCGGCAATAATTTAAATGAGTAGGCATCATAAATCGGCGCCAATGGTTTCCATATTTGTGAAAACTCGAGTACCAGCAAACGGCCGCCGACTTTAAGCACGCGTTGCATTTCTGCCAGAGCCTTGTCTTTGTGTGTCATGTTGCGCAGACCGAATGCGACGATGACGCAATCGAAATGCTGATCCGGGAAAGGCAGTTTTTCTGCATCACATTGCAATGCAGGTACCGGCATGCCATCGTCGATCAGCCGGTCGCGTCCCACTGCGAGCATGGAGGCATTGATATCCGTCAGTATGACCTCTCCCGTGCTGCCTGTTTTTTGTGCAAACAGGCGTGAAAGATCGCCACTGCCGCCAGCGATATCCAGTACGCGGTCGCCTTCGGATACGCCGCTGATTTCAACGGTAAAGCGTTTCCAGCCTCGATGCATGCCAAATGACATTACATCATTCATCAGGTCGTATTTACGCGCGACTGAATGGAATACTTCGCCTACTTTCCCGGCTTTTTCCGCTTCATCAACGGTTTTGAAGCCAAAATGCGTGGTGTTTTTATCGTTCATGACGGTTCCTTGCGCTTTACGCCAGCCATCGCTAATCTTCCCAGGTATTCGAGCCAGAGGCCTTCGTAGTTTTTAGCGATCTCGTAGAGGTAATCCCAGGAATACAGGCCGGTGTTGTGGCCATCCGAGAAAGTCAGTTTAACTGCATAGTTTCCGACTGGCTCAATGCCGGTGATATTGACATCTTCCTTGCCGATTTGCAGTACTTCCTGGCCGGCGCCATGACCGCGTACTTCCGCGGATGGCGAATAAACCCGGAGAAATTCGCATGATAATTGGGTAATTGTGCCGTCATCAAAACTGATCTCGAGTAATTTCGATGCCTGATGCAGTTTGATGTCGGTCGGGCGTGGGGAATTCGGTGTCAGTCCGGTCATTTCGGGCTTGCAGTGGCTTAAAGTCAAGATGATAGCAGAATGTGATAATCCGCTTCAAAATACCGTTTATCCGTTTTTGCCTTCCGTTTATCTGAAAACTGGATGAAATGTGTGCATTAGCATGCTGATTAATTTGACTATTCTATACGTCATGCTAAAGTGATATCCACTATAAAAGTATTCAGGGAACACCATGGCCGAAAACAAACTTGCCCATCAGTTTGCAGCCTACGCAGAGTGGCGTAAAGCGCTGATGGACACGATCTGCGACTATCGTAGCTGGCTCAATGAACAGGAGCTTAACGATGGTCAAATTGATCAACGAATTCAACACCTGCTTGAACGCCTGCGTGAAGACAAGCTTAATGTTGCGTTCGTTGCTGAGTTTTCGCGCGGCAAATCCGAGTTAATCAATGCCATCTTCTTCGCTGATTATGGTCAGCGCTTGCTGCCGTCCAGTGCAGGACGTACCACAATGTGTCCTACTGAGCTGCTTTACGATCCTTCCAAGCCGCCTTCCCTGCAGCTGCTTCCTATCGAAACCCGCGCTTCAGATGCGACAACAAGCGAGTACAAGCGCTACCCCGACGAATGGAAAGTGTATGAGTTTGATATTGATTCCAGCGAGAGCATGGTTGATGCTTTTAAGGAAGTCAGCACCACCAAGAAGGTCAGCGTAGAAGAAGCCGAACGTTATGGTCTCTACGACCCGACTAATGCCGATGACGCAGTAAGCATCAATAGCGATGGCACGATAGACGTGCCTTGCTGGCGTTATGCCATGATCAATTTCCCGCACCCGCTCTTGGAGCAGGGGCTGGTGATTCTGGATACTCCAGGGCTTAATGCGATTGGCACAGAGCCTGAATTGACACTCAATATGCTGCCAAATGCGCATGCTGTTTTGTTCATTCTTGCAGCAGATACAGGCGTTACCAAATCCGAGATCGATGTCTGGCGTCAGTATATTAGTGGCACGCGCTGGAAGCAAAAAGGCCGGTTGGCCGTGTTGAACAAGATCGACGGGCTTTGGGATGAACTCAAGGATGAAGTCGAGATTCAGAAGGAGTTACTCAAGCAGGTCAACACCAGCGCAGAATTGCTGGGTTTAAATGCCAACCAGATATTTCCGATTTCTGCTCAGAAAGCACTTCTGGCAAAAGTCAGCGCGGATGAAGAGCTGTTGGTTAAAAGCCGCTTGCCTGAGCTGGAAAAAGCGCTCTCAGATGAGTTGATTCCATCCAAAAAAGAAATCGTGCGTGATAACACGCAACATGAGATCGAAGACTTGATCAGTAATTCCCATCTTATCCTTGAAGCACGGCTGCAGGGGCTTGCCGAGCAACTGGACGAGCTCAAGGGTCTGCGTGGCAAGAATGAAGATGTGGTTGAGCACATGATGACCAAGGTCAAGGTAGATAAAGAAAACTTTGAAAAGGGTCTGCAACGCTTCCAGGCTTTGCGCAGTATCTTCTCGCAACAAACCAATCAGCTCTTCACTTTGCTTGGTATGCAAGCTTTACGTGAGTCGGTTGTGAATACGCGTGAGACGATGATTGCAGCTAACTTCACCAAGAGTATTCGTACTGCGATGGATAATTTCTTCTCTGATTTAAAAGGGCGATTGGTCAAGTCCGATACGCAGATCGAAGAGATCAAAACCATGATGGATGCCATGTACGAGAAGTTTTCCAAGGAACATGGTCTGCGTAAGGCCGATGCTCCTTCATTCTCGACGCTGCGCTATCAAAAAGAGTTGGCCAAGCTGGAGCGCGCATATAAAGAGCAGTTCAATACGACGCTGAATATGATCGCCAATGAAAAGATGACGCTGACTTCCAAGTTCTTTGAAACCTTGGCTAGCCGCGTGATTCATGTCTATGAAGTGGCGAACCATGATGTCGAGAATTGGCTGAAGGCGGTCATTGCACCAATGGAATCGCAAGTGCGCGAGCATCAATTGCAGTTGCGCCGCCGTCTCGAAAGCATCAAGCGCATCTATAAAGCGACTGATACCCTGGAGGATCGCATTGGTGAACTGGAGGGTATGGAAAAGAGCATACAGGCGCAAGTTGCTGATTTGAAGATACTGCGCCAGCACATGAAAAATGCTCTGGATTTCGAGAATGATGTAAAACAAGTGAAAGTGGCATGACGCTATCTTCCATCCTGTTCCTGCTTGGCTTGACTATAGTTTTCGTTGTTTTGGCGGCATTCGGTATTTTGTGGGCAATCAAAAGTGGTCAGTATGATGATATGGAAGGGCCTGCGCAACGGATTCTGATGGACGACGACGATCCCATGATCCCGTTTAATCGCTTGAAACAGAATGCTAATCAGAATAAAATCAAGTCAGGTAATTGAATTGAATTGAAGAGATAGTGAATATGAAAGAGCATTTTACGTTTTACAACTTGCCGATGACCATCGTGGTTATTTTGATTGCGATGTCATGGTTGAGTGCGTTATCTGTTATTTTCTTTGGGTAACTTCTGAAGATAAATTCCGAACAACAAAAAAGGCTGCCTCAGGCAGCCTTTTTTGTTGTGGAGCCAGAACGAACTTACGTGTGACTTTCGCTCAATAGCAATTTCATTTTCTGCATCGCTTTCTGTTCGATTTGCCGGATTCTCTCGGCAGATACGCCAAACTCATCTGCCAGATCATGCAATGTCGCCGAATTGCCCTCTTGTAGCCAGCGCGCTTGAACAATACGTCTGCTACGCTCGTCAAGGCTTTCCATGGCCTGTGCCAGGCCAGACATCTCAAGTTGCTCGGATTGCCTTTCAGCAAGAAAATCCGAAGGTTCGGCACTTGGATCCTCCAGATAGGCGATAGGGCTGTAGGACTCTTCGCCGTCGTCATCGCCATAACCTTCCAGTGATATCTCGTGGCCGCCCATGCGGGCTTCCATCTCAAGCACTTCTTCAGGTTTGACATTGAGCTCACGCGCAATATGGTCTACTTCTTGAGTGTCGAGCGTACCAATGCCTTTCTTCATGCTGCGAAGATTGAAGAACAACTTACGCTGAGCTTTGGTCGTGGCGATCTTAACCAGGCGCCAGTTACGTACGATATACTCGTGAATCTCTGCTTTGATCCAGTGCATGGCGAAAGAAACCAGACGTACACCACGCTCAGGATCGAATTTTCTGACGGCTTTCATCAGGCCGATATTACCTTCCTGAATCAGGTCGGCTTGCGGTAGACCGTAGCCGGAGTAGCCTCGAGCAATACTTACCACCAAGCGCATATGAGAGAGAATCAAACTCTTGGCCGCTTCAATATCGTTGTCTTTTTGCAGACGGGTAGCCAAGGCAAACTCATCCTCTGCGCTCAGCATAGGGAAGGACTTGACCAGGCGAATGTACTGGTCGAGTCCATCGGTAGAGCTGATAGTAGGTAAGGTCAGAGCAATAGCCATGTGAATATTCTCCTTAGCGATTATTTTAGCACTCACCTTATGAGAGTGCTAGTGGCTAAAAAGTTTCCTGCCAGAATAACTTGCTATAACTTGAGTTGCATGATGAAGCTTCTATTAAGCAGCTGATTGGTTAGCTCAGGTTCGCTTTAACAGGATAGTAACCAGAAGAGACGAGTCTTCCAAAGCGGTGACTGCGTGAGGTTCCGCATCTGATAGGTACACTAAACTTCCGGGATAAAGGATTTGTTTTTGCCCATGGGCGTCAAGCTGTACAGATCCTTCAATACATTGAATGGTAATTGCGCCAGCCGCCGTATGCTCGGGAGTGGATTTTCCAGCTAATAATACAAACCTGAAGACTTCGATGTGATCTGCCCTGATCAGGGTAGCGGAAATCCTGGAATTTAAACTCGATCCTAGTGGACGTATATCAATCAATTCACCGGAAGCTGCATGCGGAATAGCCATAGTTTACTTTCTGATAAAAAATGGAGCACCACTATTACAAATGGCCCGTATGAAACTATACCCAGGAATATAGGATATCAGTCACTCTATCGGAGCCTTAAACCTGTTTTCCCGAATGTCATGCGCCTGCATGAAGCATGATAGGTTCTACTGGGTATTTAGCTATATTACTTGACGCATCTTCGTTGTACTTGGGCAACCTTACTCTGGCGCGACAATTATTCTTTTGAGTCGAAGGAAATTCTTGCACATCATAAAGATGTATATATAATACATCAATATAGTTATTTGTGTATACATACAGTTATGGATAAGCCTTCTATTTTCTATAGTGCTTCAGTGGGTTAGAACAAAATCCTTAGGAGGAACAAGTATGCTTTATCCTGATTTTCCTTTGGTCCAGCAAGTGAAACTGAGCCCAGACATGCCAAGGTTCGCTCGCGAAATTACCGAAAATACTAGCTACAATGGGCTGCTGACTCTGGAACATGAACAAGATGAGCTCTTTATGTTGGCAAGGAATGAGGATTCGCTGGTATATCCAATCAAGGTATTGCGGGATGCCATGGATGACGACTTGAAGATATCCCCACTTCAGATACGCTACATGAGGGTTGGTAATATCCTATATGAGCCAAATATGCTTATGCGAGTGTCGTTGGATTCTTCATATGCCGATCGAGTAAGAAATGATTTTGTAAGCCGTAAATTTAAAATAATTGAGGATTGCAAAACTATCAGTGGATCCGTAATTCGTGCTGAGATGCCACTGCGGCTGATTTTGGGATATGCGAAGATATTGGAGGATTTGACAGAATCCAGTGGTTCCCATTTGAGTTGGTTGCACAGCTATACTCCCTTTATAGATGCAACTATATAGTTAAATATATCGAATTTCAGGGATAACGCTGATCAACCTATCACAACAGGGTGTGTTGGCGGCGGTTTGCATGACAGTCTTATTGCGTTATCAGTATTCCAACTAGAAATGAGGCCTTTCATCATTATGAAGATAATGATCAGCCAAAAAATCACCGGTCTGCTAATGTTCTATTTTCTTATGGCATTGGTGGCAATCGGCTCTACGCTATTTGTTTCCTGGCGTCTGGAGGGTAGTGCTGCAGCCATTAATGAGGCGGGAAAGGAGCGCATGCGTTCCTACCGGATTGCCTTCCTTCTAGCCCAGCAACCTATTAATAGCGATCAGCGTAAAAACATCGAGAAAGAAATTGATCTTTTTGAAAGAACCTTGATTGAATTAAAAAACGGCAATCCACAGAGGCCGCTATTTTTACCCAAAGATCCCGAAACGATAGCTCAGATTACTCATCTGCATTCAGATTGGAACAATGTAATCAAGCCGGGTATTCATTCAATACTCAACGCCTCACCACAATCTCTACAGCAACGGCTACTGACTGAGTATCACCCTACACTCGAAAGCTTTGTAAGTGGTATTGATAAACTAGTCGTTTTAGTGGAAGAGAATAATGCACACGCAACTGCGTTGCTGCGGTCCTTCCAAATCGGTCTAGTGGTCATTGCTCTATTAGGAACCATACTGCTGGATTATATTTTCTCACTGTTGCTTGTGCGTCCGGTAAAAAGGCTCAACCATGGCCTGCAAAGCATGGGTAAGGCTGATTTTAGCGTCAGGTTGCCGATTGTCGGCAGCGATGAACTGAGTGAGTTGGCGCAAGGATTCAATCAAATGGCGGAGAAGTTGCAGAATATATACTCTACTATGGAACAACGAATTGCAGAGAAAACTGAACGAGTAGAAGTCAAAAATAGAGAACTGGGTACGCTTTACGAAATTGCCGCTTACCTCAACTCCTCGACAACGGCAGAGCCGCTATGTGACAGAGTACTAGAGAAGATGGTCGCGTTGTTTGGGTCTAATGGCGGTGTTATACGCCTTACTGACCCCAAGGGGGAACAATTAAAAGTCGTTGCCGCACGAGGTGTATCAGATTCATTCCTGGCAGAGGAAACTTATCTCGAAGTTGGCTCGTGTGTTTGCGGCGAGGTGGCGCGAGATGGCATTGCTGTTAGTTCCGATCTTGTCATTCCCTCTTCGCGACCGCTATTACACGCATGCAACAGGGATAACTTCCGTTCAATCGCAGCTATACCAATTCGCTCCAAGCACAACATGCTTGGCCTTCTGAATTTATTTTTCGATACAGTCAGAATTTTGCCGCCAGGCGAAGTGCGTTTGCTTGAATCCGTGGGGCTACATCTCGGTATTGCGATTGAAAACCAACGCCTGATCGCCCGTGAAAAGGAAATGGCGATATCCGAAGAACGTAACCTGCTGGCACAGGAATTACACGATAGTATCGCCCAGTCACTGGCCTTCCTCAATCTTCAGGTGCAGATGCTGCAAGAAGATCTGAGGAATCATAAAGTTGCTAATGCGATAGAGGTTGTTGAACAGATTCGCGAAGGAGTGCAGGAGAGCTACGACGACGTGCGGGAACTACTGGTTCATTTTCGTACCAGGTTGGATCATGCAGACCTGGATGCTGCAATTGGCAGTGCATTAGAAAAATTCGAAGGACAGATTGGTATTCGTACCCATTACAATCGAGTGGGCCCCAGTCTTGATTTACCTCCAGAGGATGTGTTACAGGTATTACACATTCTTCAAGAGTCTCTCTCTAACATTCGAAAACACGCAGGAGCTACCCAGGTGGATGTTGAACTTTTGTCCGAGGAGGAATGCCGACTGACAGTGCAGGACAACGGCAGAGGTTTTGATACGGAGCAAAATGCTGGTGACAGGCATGTGGGAGTCAGGATCATGCGCGAACGTGCGCATCGAATGGGGGGTAATTTAACGCTGGAATCCGTACCGGGTAGCGGCACGCGAGTCAGTCTGACCTGGGCTGCAACACCCATGACCACGGGGACAACATGACTCCTATCCGAGTATTAATTATCGACGACCACACACTATTCAGGAGTGGTATCAAGCTTTTGCTACAAAGGCAGACAGGTTTCGATGTTGTGGGGGAAGCTGGTAATGGTTTGGAAGGCGTCAAGGATGCCAAACGCCTGAAGCCGGATGTGGTGTTGCTTGACCTCCATATGCCAGATATCAGTGGTCTTGAAACTATTCCTTTATTGAAAGATGAAGCGCCTCAGGCACAGATCATCATGTTGACAGTATCTGAAGATGCAGACGATTTACTGGATGCTTTAAGAATAGGTGCCCGCGGCTATCTCCTTAAAAACATAGATACTGATTTTCTGTTGGAATCAATTCGCCGCGCTGCTAAAGGTGAATCAGTCATGTCGCCGCAAATGGCGGGTAAGCTGGCTGATGTGCTTCGCGGGCCAGTCAAAGACAATGCTGCAACTACAGGCAAGTTATCACCTCGTGAACGTGAAATTATCACGAAACTCGCGCGCGGGGACAGTAACAAGGAGATCGCTCGCGAACTCGAACTCTCGGAATCCACCGTCAAGATTCATGTGCAGGGTATTCTGCGTAAGCTGAATCTTGCCAGCCGGGTACAGGCTGCTGTTTATGCAGTTGAGCATGGGATGGTGATAGATAAATCTACTCAGTAAATTCTTATAGCACATCATCTTCGGTCAATAGAACTAGTACCTTTTCTTGCTCCCCTCTACTTTAGAACAATAGGCAGATACATGATGCATGTACATAATCTGGACATGTATCAGCAGGCAATATGGAGCATCCGGGGATTATATCAATATGGCAATTACCGCACTAAAAGGTACATTCGAGATCAAGGCCGGACTGGCGCAAATGCTCAAGGGTGGCGTCATCATGGATGTGGTCTCGCCGGAACAGGCACGCATTGCCGAGGAGTCCGGCGCCTGCGCCGTGATGGCACTGGAACGCGTGCCGGCTGATATCCGCAAGGAGGGCGGAGTCGCCCGCATGAGCGACCCCGGTATGATCAAGGACATCATTGAAGCAGTCACTATTCCGGTCATGGCCAAGGTGCGCATAGGTCATTTTGTCGAAGCCCAGATACTCCAGGAGTTGGGTGTGGATTGCATAGACGAAAGCGAAGTACTTACCCCTGCCGATGAAGAACACCACATCAACAAGGCCAGGTTCAGCGTTCCATTTGTTTGCGGCTGTCGCGACCTCGGCGAAGCATTAAGGCGTATTGCCGAAGGGGCTGCCATGCTTCGTACCAAGGGTGAAGCAGGCACCGGCAACGTAGTCGAAGCTGTACGGCATGCACGTGCCATCAATGCTGCAATCCGTCAGTTACAGACGCTGGATGAAGACGAAATATTCGCCTTCGCCAAAGAGCATCAAGCGTCATATGAATTGGTAGTGAAGGTCGCTAAACAGGGCAGGCTGCCTGTCGTCAATTTCGCCGCTGGCGGCATCGCAACTCCGGCTGATGCCGCGCTCATGATGCAGTTGGGCATGGATGGAGTATTTGTCGGCTCTGGAATTTTCAAGAGCAGTGACCCGGAGCAACGCGCCAGAGCTATTGTTCAAGCCGTCACTCATTTCAATCATCCTGACATCCTGGCTGAAATTAGTACTGGTATTGGCGAGCCTATGGTCGGCATCAACCTGGATGCATCACCAGAGCAGAATAGGCTCTCAATGCGCGGCTGGTAATCGGTAGCCGGAATTGAACAATGCAGAACTGAACATAGGCGTCCTCGCATTACAGGGTGCCTTTGCCGAACACGTCAATAAGCTCGTGCAACTCGGAGTCAATGCCCTGGAGGTGCGCAAGCCGGAACAACTTGCGCCGTTGGATGGCCTGATCATCCCTGGTGGTGAAAGTACTGCCATAGGGCTGATCGCGGAGCGCTGGGGACTGATTGAGCCGCTACATGCCTGGGTCAAGGCCGGCAAGCCGGTCTGGGGCACTTGTGCCGGCCTGATCTTCCTAGCCGAGCGGGTTGAAGGCCAGAAAGCCGGTGGGCAGGCATTGATTGGAGGTCTGGATGTCACTGTCAACCGCAATTACTTCGGTCGGCAGGCCAACAGCTTTCAAACCGTACTGCAAACATCCTTGCCGGATAACAGCTCTGTACCTGTTCCGGCTATTTTCATTCGCGCTCCGCTAATAACTGCAATTGGGCAGGGTGTTGAACCGATGGCATACCTGCTTACAGCCGATGGCCGCAAGCTCGTTGTTGCTGTGCGCCAGAAAAATATCCTCGCTACTGCTTTTCATCCTGAACTGACAAAAGACAGTAGTTGGCATCAGTTTTTTATTGAACTGGTTCGGCAGTTCAATAATCAAGTGACAGCGTAATATTTTCCACCAGTTATAAACCCTGAAGCAATTTCAAGGTGCTCTGGTATATCCATAAGAACTAGTTCGTTTTCTTCTACCTTCACTGTACTTTAGAGGAATATCCCTGACCGGATTGGAGGCATAACCTTGTGCCATCTACCAATCCGGGATCGGGATCATGGAAGCACAAAAATATAAAGCTTGGTCGGTGGTAAGCGCGAGCACCGTTTCGTTCACGGTCTGCTTCATGGTGTGGATGATGTTCGCCGTGATCGGCATCCCGATCAAGAACACGCTGGGGCTCAATGAAACCCAGTTCGGCGTGCTGGTGGCGATGCCGGTACTGACCGGTTCGCTGATCCGGCTGCCGCTCGGTATGCTGACCGACAAGTTTGGCGGCCGTATCGTGTTCTTCGTGCTGATGGTGTCCACCATCGTTCCCATCTGGTTCATTTCCTCGGGTACGCAATTCTGGCATTACCTGGTGATGGGATTGTTCGTCGGCGTGGCCGGCGGATCGTTCACTGTCGGCATTTCCTACTGTGCGCGCTGGTTCCCCAAGAACCAGCAAGGTCTGGCGATGGGCATTTTCGGGGCAGGCAACGCAGGCGCGGCGCTTACGAAGCTGATTGCGCCCACGATCGTCGTGGCCTACGGATGGGCTATGGTGCCCAAGGTATATGCGGTCATGATGACTGTCACAGCCATCCTGTTCTGGTTTTTTACCTATGACGACCCGGCGCACAAGGTCGGCAAGAGCGTGACCATCGCCGACCAGTTGGCCGCGCTGAAGGATCCCAAGGTATGGAAGTACAGCCAGTACTATTCCATCGTGTTCGGCGGTTACGTGGCGCTGTCGCTATGGATGACCAAGTACTACGTTTCCGAATACGGTTTCGACCTCAAGCTGGCGGCATTGCTGGCAGCCTGTTTCTCGCTGCCCGGCGGCGTGCTGCGCGCGATCGGCGGCTATTACTCGGACAAGTTCGGTGCACATACCGTGACCTGGTGGGTGCTGTGGGTTTCACTGGTATGCCTGTTCTTTCTTTCCTATCCGCAAACGCAGGTCAGCATCCTTACGGTCAACGGGCCGCAGACCTTCCATGTCGGCCTTAACTCGACCGTGTTCACCGTCGTGATGTTCACACTGGGCATTGCTTTCGCCGTGGGCAAGGCTTCGGTATTCAAGTACATCTCGGACGATTACCCGCACAACATAGGCGTGATTTCCGGCGTGGTCGGGCTGGTCGGCGGGCTGGGCGGTTTCATCCTGCCGATCATGTTCGGTGCGCTGGTGGATTTCACCGGCGTGCGCTCCTCGGCCTTCATGCTGATGTTCGGCATTGTCTGGGTGTCGCTGCTGTGGATGTACTGGACGGAAGTCCGGCCCGTGAAGCTCAGCCGTCATCAGCAACGTCCAGCCATTAATCAGTCAACGGTTATTTAAGGAAATCCAGAATGTCGACCAATATCAAGGAATGGAACGTTGAGGATGAAGGGTTCTGGGAATCCACCGGAAAACGGGTTGCCTACCGCAACCTGTGGATCTCGGTGCCCAGCCTGCTATGTGGTTTCGCCATATGGCTGATGTGGGGAATCATCACGGTACAGATGCTGAATCTCGGCTTTCCCTTCAGCAAGGATGAGCTGTTTACGCTGACTGCTATATCCGGGCTGGCCGGCGCGACGATGCGCATCCCATCCTCGTTTTTCATCCGCCTGGCCGGCGGCCGCAACACCATTTTCCTGACGACCGCCATGCTGATTACGCCGGCAATCGGTACCGGCATCGCGCTCCAGCACCCGGAATGGCCGCTGTGGGTGTTCCAGTTGCTGGCGCTGTGGTCCGGCGTGGGCGGCGGCAACTTCGCCAGCTCGATGAGCAATATCAACACCTTTTTCCCGAAGCGTTTGCAGGGGACTGCGCTGGGTATCAATGCCGGCTTGGGCAATTTCGGCGTGACCACGATGCAGATCCTGATTCCGCTGGTGATGACCGCCGGCATTTTCGGCGCACTGGGCGGCGACCCCGTAGCGCTGGTCAAGGATAGCGGCTGGATCCTCGGCAAGATCGAGACCGGCACGCCGACCTTTATCCAGAATGCCGGTTACGTGTGGATTCTGTTGCTGTTGCCGCTGGCGATTGCGGGATGGTTGGGCATGAACAATCTGCTGTCCATTTCGCCCGATATCGGCGGCACCCTGATTGCCTTCATCAAGATCACCTGGCTCTACACACTGGCTTTCGTGCCGGCCATCGCCGGCCTCTACCTCTACCTGCCGGCGCCGACCGGGCTGGGGGTGTTGAACATGTGGGTAGCGCTGCCGCTGATCATGGTAAGCACGCTGCTGGTGATGAAACTGGCCGCCTTCGGCACGATGAAGGAAAACATCCAGAAGCAGTTCGCGATTTTCAGGAACAAGCACACCTGGTCGATGACCGTGCTTTACGTGCTGACATTCGGTTCGTTCATCGGCTTCTCGATGGCGCTGCCGCTGTCGATCACCGTCATCTTCGGCGAGCAGCATATCTATGACGCAGTGAGCCAGACCTGGAGCCACGTCAAGAACCCGGCTGCGCCTTCCGCGCTTACCTATGCCTGGATCGGGCCTTTCGTCGGCGCGCTGATCCGGCCGGTCGGCGGCTGGATATCGGACAAGGTTGGCGGTTCCATCGTCACCCAGATGATTTCCGCGGTGATGGTGCTGGCCTCGGCCTATGCCGGTTTCATCATGATGCAGGCCTACCAGTCCGTTACGCCTGAAATCTACTTCACTCAGTTCCTGGTGGTGTTCGTGATCCTGTTCGCGGCTACCGGTATCGGCAACGGTTCCACTTTCCGTACCGTGGGCGTCATTTTCGACCGCGTGCAGGCCGGCCCGGTGCTGGGCTGGACCTCGGCAGTGGCCGCTTACGGCTCCTTCATTGCCCCCGAAGTGATCAAGGGCCAGATCAAGGCCGGCACGCCGGAACTGGCGATGTACGGTTTTGCCGTGTTCTACGCCTTGTGCCTGGGGCTGAACTGGTGGTTTTACCTGCGCCCCGGCGCCGAGATCAGGAATCCGTAACCTGGCCCGATACGAACGCATTTAACTGGAGTAAATAACATGAGTCACTTTCTCGATCGACTGAAATTTTTCGACAAGGTCAAGGAAACCTTTTCCAACGGCCACGGCATTGTCACCAACGAGGATCGCCAGTGGGAAGATGTCTACCGCCACCGCTGGCAGCACGACAAGGTAGTGCGTTCCACCCATGGCGTGAACTGCACCGGCGGCTGTTCCTGGAAGATCTTCGTGAAAAACGGCCTGGTGTCGTTCGAGATGCAGCAGACCGATTACCCGCGAACCCGCGACGACCTGCCCGACCACGAACCGCGCGGCTGCCAGCGCGGGGCATCGTTCTCGTGGTATCTGTACAGCCCGCACCGTATCAAACACCCCATGATAAGAGGCCGTTTGCTTGACCTGTACCGCGCTGAGCGTAAAACCGGAAAGGATGCGGTGGAAGCCTGGGCCGCAATCCAGGCCGACGAGAACAAACGCAAGCAGTATACCGCCGTGCGCGGGCTGGGCGGGTTTGTACGCACCAGCTGGGATGAAGTGACTGAAATCATCGCTGCCGCCAATGTGTACACCATCAAGAAATGGGGGCCGGACCGTATTTATGGCTTCTCGCCGATTCCGGCGATGTCGATGATTTCCTACGCGGCCGGTTCGCGCTATCTGTCGATGATAGGCGGCGCCTGCGGCTCCTTTTATGATTGGTATTGCGATCTGCCGGCGGCATCACCGCAGACCTGGGGCGAGCAGACCGACGTGCCGGAATCGGCCGACTGGTACAACTCGACTTACATCATCATCACCGGCGCCAACCTGCCGATGACCCGCACGCCGGATGCGCACTTTGCCTCCGAGGTACGCTACAAGGGCGCCAAGATCGTCGCGATGGCGCCGGATTACGCCGAGTTCTGCAAGTTCTCCGACCTGTGGATGCCGATCCGCCAGGGCACGGACTCTGCCGCTTTCCTGGCGATGGGGCACGTCGCGCTGAAAGAGTATTACATCGACCGGCAGGACCCGTATTTCCAGGAGTATGCGCGCAAGTACACCGACCTGCCGATGCAGGTCATGCTGCGCAAACACGGTGACGGCTATGTTTCCGACCGCTTCCTGCGTGCTTCCGATTTCGACGGCGCTCTCGGCGAAACCAACAATCCCGACTGGAAGACCATCGTCTATGACGAGAGCAGCCAGTCGTTCGTTGCACCCAATGGTTCCATCGGCTTTCGCTGGGGCGAAGAGGGTAAATGGAACCTGCTGCCGAAGAATGCAGCCAGCCAGGAATCTATCGTTGCCGAGCTGAGCTGCATCGAAGACAGCGATGCCGTGGTTTCGGTCGGATTCCCGCACTTCAACCAGGGTGAAGACGATCTGCTGTACCGGAATGTACCGGTACGCAGGGTAACCCTTTACAACGGCGATGAGGCGCTGGTTGCCTCGGTGTTCGACATGCAGGTGGCGCAGTACGGCATCGACCGTGGCCTGGGCGGCGGCAATGTGGCGCAATCCTATGCGGATGCCGACGTTGCCTATACTCCGGCCTGGGCGGAGAAGGTCACCGGCGTCAAGGCTGCCGATATCGAGCGCACCGGCCGTGAATTCGCCTACAACGCCTCGAAAACCAAGGGCAAGTCGATGGTCATCATGGGGGCGGCGATCAATCACTGGTACCACAATGACCTGGCTTACCGTTCCATCATGAATCTGCTGCACATGTGCGGCTGCGTCGGCCAGACCGGCGGCGGCTGGGCGCACTACGTGGGCCAGGAAAAACTGCGTCCGCAGGCTGGCTGGGCACCGATCGCCTTTGCGCTGGACTGGCAGCGTCCGCCGCGCCACATGAATTCAACCTCGTACTGGTACTTTCATACCGACCAGTGGCGTTACGAAACGGTGAAGGCCGACGACCTGCTGTCTCCTGCGGGTAAAGGCAGGAACAAAGGTTACTCGCTGGCCGATTACAACGTCGCTGCGACCCGCATGGGCTGGCTGCCTTCCGCGCCGCACTGGAACGCCAATCCGCTTGATCTCGTCAATGAAGCCGAGAAGGCCGGTGCCACCGACGAAGCAGGCATTGCCAAACACATCGTCGACAAACTCAAGGACGGTTCGCTGGATGTCGCTTTCGCTGACGTGGACAACCCGGTCAACTGGCCGCGCAACCTGATCGTCTGGCGCGCCAACCTGATCGGCACTTCCGCCAAGGGCCACGAGTACTTCCTCAAGCATCTGCTGGGCGCGCAAAACGGCGTGCTGCAGGAGTCAGGCGCAGGCCGCGACAACCAGGAAGTGAAGTGGCACGAGGAAGCGCCTATCGGCAAGCTCGACCTGATGGTGGACATCAACTTCCGCCTCAATTCCACCGGCGCATATTCGGACATCATTCTGCCGACCGCGACTTGGTACGAGAAGAACGACCTCAACACCACCGACATGCACCCATTCATCCACCCGCTGTCGGAAGCGGTCAGCCCGGGCTGGGAATCCAAGTCCGACTGGCAGATTTTCAAGTCCATCGCCAAGGCGTTCTCGACGCTGGCCGACAAGCATCTCGGCACCAGGAAGGATATCGTCGCGCTGCCGATGCAGCATGATTCGGCGGCGGAACTGGCACAGCCGTTCGGTCATGTGACGGATTGGAAACGGGAAGGGCTGGCGCCGGTACCAGGCAAGACCATGCCTATCCTCAAGGTAGTGGAGCGCGATTATGCCAACACCTACAAGAAATTCATTGCACTCGGCCCGCTGATGACCAAGCTCGGCAACAACATCAAGGGCATCGACTGGAATACCGAGCAGGAGTACGAAGAACTCAAGAAGTGCAACTACACGGTGAAAGAGCCTGGAGTTTCCTTCGGCATGCCGTCTTTGGAGGAAGATATCAGCGTATGCGACGCGATAATGCGCATGGCGCCGGAAACCAACGGCGAAGTGGCGCACAAGTCGTGGAGCGCGCTCTCGAAGAAGACCGGCATCGACCACCATCACCTGTATGCCGGGCGCCATGAGGACAAGATCACCTTCAAGGATATCCAGGCCCAGCCGCGCAAGATCATTACCGCGCCGACCTGGTCAGGCATCGAGTCGGAAACGGTGTCCTATACGGCGGGTTACACCAATATCCACGAACATATCCCGTTCCGCACGTTGACCGGCCGTGCGCATTTTTACCAGGATCACGAGTGGATGCTGGATTTCGGCGAAGGCTTCTGCGCTTATCGCGGCCCGCTGGACATGAAGGCGCACAACACCGTGCCGGATGCCGTCCGGGCCAAGCCGCACCTGGTACTGAGCTGGATCACGCCGCACTCCAAGTGGGGCATCCACTCTACCTACCAGGACAACCTGCGCATGCTGACGCTGTTCCGCGGCGGCCCCTACATCTGGGTATCCGAGACCGACGCGCAGGTAATCGGCCTAAAGGACAACGACTGGGTTGAAGCGGTTAACGCCAACGGCGCGACCATGGCTCGTGCAGTGGTGTCGCAACGCGTGCCGAGCGGCATGGCGATGATGTATCACGCGCAGGAAAAGAACGTGAATGTGCCGGGCTCGTCTTCTACCGGCAAGCGCGGCGGCATACTGAACTCGGTGACCCGCGTCATCATCAAGCCGACCAACATGATCGGCGGCTACGCGCAGCTCTCGTACAGCTTCAATTACTACGGCACCGTGGGCTGCCAGCGCGACGAGCAGGTGGTGCTGCACAAGGTGGCGGACCAGGACATCGACTGGCTGGAACGCGGGCTGACGCCGGAACGCGAGGCGCAACTCAACCCGGTCGGCATCGGCGCCAAGTAAAGGTAAAAGGAGATTCAAATGAAAGTACGCGCACAATTCGCCTTTGTCTTCAACCTGGACAAATGTATCGGCTGCCACACCTGTTCGGTGACCTGCAAGAACGTCTGGACCAACCGCAAGGGCGTCGAGTACGCCTGGTTCAACAACGTCGAATCCAAGCCCGGTGTCGGCTATCCCCAGCAGTGGGAAGACCAGGACAAGTGGAACGGCGGCTGGGAACTGAAGAACGGCAAGCTCGAACTGAAATCCGGCAGCCGCGCATCCAAGCTGATGAACATTTTTGCCAACCCCGACCTGCCAGAGATCGACGACTATTACGAGCCATTCACTTACAACTACGCCCGCCTGCAGAATGCGCCGCTGTCCGAGGCAGCGCCGACGGCACGCCCGCTGTCGCAGATTACCGGCGAAACGATGGAAAAGATCACCTGGGGCCCGAACTGGGAAGACGACCTGGCAGGCGAGTATTCCAAGCGCAGCAAGGACCAGAACATGCACAACATCCAGAAGGAGATGTACGGTCAGTTCGAGAATACCTTTCATATGTATCTGCCGCGCATCTGCAACCACTGTCTCAACCCTGCCTGCGTCGCGGCTTGTCCCTCCGGCTCGATGTACAAGCGCGAAGAGGACGGCATCGTACTGGTAGACCAGGACAAATGCCGCGGCTGGCGCATGTGCATCAGCTCCTGTCCGTACAAGAAGGTGTTCTACAACTGGGAATCGGGCAAGGCCGAGAAGTGCGTCGGCTGCTATCCGCGCGTGGAGTCCGGCATGCCGACGGTGTGCTCCGAATCCTGCGTCGGCCGCATCCGCTACAACGGCATCATGCTGTATGACGCCGACCGTATCGAGGAACTGGCCAGCGTTACCGACGAGCAGGACTTGTATGAAGCGCAGTGCAATATTTTCCTCGACCCGAATGACCCGGAAGTGATCGCCGCCGCTCGTGCCGAGGGCATCAACGAGGACTGGATCATCGCCGCGCAGAAATCGCCGATCTGGAAGATGGCGATCGAGTGGAAGATAGCCTTCCCGATGCACCCCGAGTTCCGCACGCTGCCGATGGTGTGGTACGTGCCGCCGCTGTCGCCGGTGCAGTCGCAGATCGACCAGGGCAACCTGCCGGTCGGCCCGGACGGCGCGATTCCGCTGGCCGGTTCGATGCGTCTGCCGGTGCAGTACCTGGCCAACCTGCTCACCGCAGGCAGGCAAGCGCCGATCGAGAGCGCATTGAATCGCTTGATTGCGATGCGCAGCTACCAGCGTTCGGTCCACGTCGAAGGACAGGCCGACACCCGTGCGCTGGAAAAGGCCGGCATTACCGAGGACATGGCGAAGGAGATGTACCGCTATCTCGCCATCGCCAACTACGAAGACCGCTTCGTGATCCCGACCGGCCATGCGGAAGTGACGCTGGACGATTTCCACGGCTTCCAGGGCCAGAACGGCTTCACCTTCGGCAACGACACGTCGGCCGGCGTCAGCAAGATCACGCTGTTCCCGCGCCGCCGCAAGGAGTCGATGGAGCCTCGAGACCCAGTCCCTTCATCAGAATGATTCAAGGAGAACCATATGCAAATCTACAAATTAATGTCGGTACTGCTTGAATATCCCGATCAGGAGCTGATCGATAATTTGCCTGAAATACCGGAAAAACTGGCGCAATGCGTCGATATTGACGACGCTGAGTTGATCGCACTGTGCGAGTTTATCGATCACCTTGCCGGCAGGACACTGACTGAACTGCAGCAGGATTATGTACAGACCTTCGACATGACGGCGGAGCACAGCCTGCACCTGACACATCACCTGTTCGGCGACGACAAGAATCGCGGGCCGGCACTGATCGACCTCGGCGAGCTGTACAAGGATTACGGGGTGGAGGTGATGGGCAATGAGTTGCCGGACTATCTGCCGCTGATCCTGGAATTCGCCGCTTACCTGGACGACAGCGAGGCCACGGTCTTCCTGTCGGATGCCAACAAGGTGCTGAAAGTCCTGGCCGATAACCTGAAAAAAGCCGGTAGTCCTTATGCGGAGCTGCTTTCCATTATTGAGGGACGCGCCACTTTAACGCGGCTTGCCGCCTGAGGAGAACCATCATGAACCTGCACAATTTTCTCTACGGGGTTTATCCCTATATCGCTCTGAGCGTGTTCCTGCTGGGAAGCATTCTGCGCTTCGATCGTGAGCAGTACACCTGGAAAAGCGATTCCAGCCAGTTGCTGTCCAAGGCCAATATGCGTGCCGCCAGCAACCTGTTCCATATAGGCATTATCGCGATTTTCTTCGGCCACGCTGTTGGCCTGCTGACGCCACATAGCGTGTTCACAGGGCTTGGGGTGTCGGACATGACGCACCAGATGATTGCGATCTGGGCCGGCTCGATATTCGGCACGCTGTGCCTGATTGGCGGTGCCATGCTATGGGTGCGCCGCATGTTCAATGTGCGCGTGTCGGCGGCCAGCCGCGGCTCGGACAAGTTCATCCTGAGCTGGCTGCTGGTCACGCTGCTGCTCGGGTTGTCCACCATTCCGGTTTCCATCGGCCATGCCAACGAAGGTAATCCGGGCGTGATGATCGCACTCGCCGAATGGGCGCAAAGCATCGTCTACCTGCGGCCGAACCCGGCCTTGCTGGCAGAAGTGGACACCGTGTTCAAGGTGCACCTGTTCTTCGGCATGACGGTATTCCTGGTGTTTCCGTTTACGCGCATGGTGCATGTATGGAGCGCGCCGTTCGGTTATCTCGGCCGGCCCTACCAGATCGTGCGCAGTAAACGCAGATTTCGTTAAAGAAAGCGATCGATGCGTGACGTCAGCAAGTTCGTACAAGGCTTCAAGCGTTTTCAGCATCAATATCTGGGCAACCGTCATGCGCTGTTCGACCGCCTGGTTGAGGAGGGGCAGCATCCACGCGCCCTGATGATCGCCTGCTGTGATTCGCGTTGCGATCCGGCGCTGGTGACCGACTGCGACCCGGGCGACATGTTCGTGGTGCGCAACGTGGCCAACCTGGTGCCGCCATATACCCAGGCTACGTTTTTCGCGGCAACCAGTTCGGCGATGGCGTTTGCGGTGCGCAATCTGGAAGTCGAGCACGTCATCGTCATGGGGCATGCTCGCTGCGGCGGCATACGAACCTTGATGGCCAACCGCCCGCCCGGGTGCGACGAGGAGGAATTGATCGCCAAGTGGCTGGGCATCGCGGCTGATGCGCGTCAGAAAGTCCTGCAGGAATTGCCGGGAAAACCTGCCGAAACCCAGGAGCGTGCCTGCGAGCAGGCCGCCATCCTCATTTCCCTGGAAAACCTGCTGTCCTATCCCTGGATCCGGCGGCGCGTGCATGAAGGCAGCCTCGCGTTGCACGGCTGGTATTTCGACATGGAGCGCGGAGAGTTGCTGCAATACCAGGCCGCTGCCGGGAAATTCCAGGTGCTGGTGCCCAATCTCAACCTGCGCGAAGAGACTGTGGGCGGCATCAATGGTGCAGGCAGCGACGGCGAGGTGATGCGGGCATGAGGTACGGCAGGGCTACGATTCGCCCCGATACATTGATCCATTTTACCTGGAGAATATTATGAAACGTTACACGACAGCACTTGGCATCCTGGCCGCAATGGCCTCCGGTACGATGGTGCCGGCATGGGCTGACGATACGCAGAGTACCCCCATATCGCTGATGGAGGCCATCAGCGGTGGCACGCCCATGACCAATTTCCGTCTGCGCTATGAAGAGGTAGACCAGGACGGCAAGAACGAGGATGCCAACGCATTCACGCTACGCAGCCTCATCGGCTGGCAGACTGCACCATTCCATAACTTCAGCATTGCAGCCCAGTTGATTAATGTCGGCGTATTCAACGACAACTATGACAATTTCGACAAGGCGGCTGCCGAATCCGGCAAGGGCGCTTACCCACGCGTAGTGGAGCCGGACGATACTGACATCAACCAATTGTTCGTGGAATGGACAGGTATCAGCAACACCAAGCTGAGATTCGGCCGCCAGTCGGTCAAGCTGGACAACGTGCGCTTCATCGGCAATATCGAATTCCGCCAGGTGATGCAGGTGTTCGACGGCTTCGCCCTGGAAAACAAGGGCCTTATTCCGGATACCAGCATCTACCTTGCCCATTTCGAGCGCGTGAAGCAGATCACCACCAAGGTCCAGAACGCCAACGTCGAGATCGCAAATATCAAGTACAGCATCTCGCCTGGCGAAGCGCTTATCGGCTACGGCTACCTTGTGGACTGGAACGGTGAAGTGAAGGCAACCAACCCCAACCCAAAAACCACTTCCAGCAAAACCTTCGGCCTGCGCCTGGATGGAGCGCGTGCAGTCAATGCCGACTGGAAAGTGCTGTACACCGCCGAATATGCCAAGCAGGACGACCACAAGGACGGGCTCGACAATATCGATGCGCATTACCTGCGATTTGGCGGCGGTGCGATGCGCGGCCACTGGTATGCGCGCATCGACCACGAGGTGCTGTCCAGCAATGACGGCTTATCCGCGTTCCAGACCCCGCTCGGCACCAATCACCTGTTCCAGGGCTGGGCCGACCAGTTCCTGGTCACCCCGAATCAAGGCATCAAGGATACCTTCATCTCCTTCGGCGGCAGGATATTGAGTGTTCAACTGACAGGTGAATACCACTGGATCAACTCGGATGAGGATTTTCTTACGCCGACAGGCATCGGCAAGGGCGACAGGTACGGCAAGGAGCTTGATCTGGCTGCAACCTACACCCGTGGCAAGCACTGGATGGGCAAGGTTGAATACGCGCGCTTCCGTGAAGATGACATCTACGGAGCCTCTCTGGCTGCCACCACCCGCAAGCGCGATACCGAGAAATTGTGGCTCACCATGATGTATGCGTTCTAAGGAAATTCAGATGTTCAAAATCCCCGTACTCGGCATTTGCGCCCATTCCAGCGGCATGGGCAAAACCACGCTGCTGGAATGCCTGCTGCCGCTGCTTGCGACTTATGGCCTGAAGGTTTCCGTGATCAAGCAGACGCATGCCGATTTCGACGTCGACCGCCCGGGCAAGGACAGTTACCGCATGCGAGAGGCAGGCGCGGCGCAGGTTCTGCTAAGCTCCCAGAACCGCTGGGTGCTGATGACGGAACAGAAAAGCGATGTCTCGGACTCGCGCCTGCTGGATATGGTGGGCCATCTCGACCTCGATCTTGCCGATCTGGTGCTGGTGGAGGGCTTTCGCCATGCGCCTATCCCGAAAATCGAGGTGTTTCGACCCAGTCTGGGCAAGTCTCTGCTGTCATCTAACGACCCGCACGTCATTGCTATTGCCAGCGATTTTCCTGTCGTGACTTCGCTTCCAGTACTGGATTTGAACGCGCCTTCTACCGTAGCGAAATTCATTCTGAAGTGGTGTACAAGGCAGTAAATGCATGTAATCAATAAAATTTTGAAAGGAGAGGTATCATGAAAATCAAAATGATAGTGGGGAAAAAGGCGTTATTGATCACGATGTTTATAGGTCAGGGCATCCTGCCGCTTCAAGCAAGCGCAGAATGTAAATTCGAATCATTGAGAGCGGGTAATTTGCCTTTCGAGGTCAAGCCGACTGAGAGCGATACGCCAGAGGCGAAGCAATTTCTGAAGACCTGCATAAACCCATATACCAAACTTTACATGGCCGACCCTGAAAAGGCCAAGGCCGGTAAGAAGCAATTCGGGTATTGGTCTTGCACCCAGTGCCATGGCGGCAACGGCGGCGGTCAAACCGGTCCTAGTATCCTGGACGATGCCTGGCAATATGCAAGGATGGTGACTGACAAGGGCATGTTCGAGATCATTGCAGGCGGTTCCGATGCAGGGATGCCAGCCTGGCACCAACAGCCAGGCGGCAATCCTGAACTGATGTCAACGGACGATATTCTTAAAATCATCGGCTGGTTGCGTTTAAGCTATCAGGGGAAGGATCCTGAGAAACCTTGGCTGAATTAAACCGGCACCCATTAATGGTCTGCCGCGGTTATTTTTATGAAGTCCGAGTATTCACTGTTCTTCAGGTTTGGAAATCTGTTGTTATAGCAAACTACGACCCAGAGCAGGGCTAGGGCTCATAAGTCCAAGGTTTGCCAGATGGCGTCAATCCTGGCTTTAACCACCGTCGACATCTCAATTGGCCGCCCCCATTCTCGACTGGTTTCGCCGGGCCATTTGTTGGTGGCATCAATGCCCATCTTGCTACCAAGACCGCTGATCGGGGAGGCAAAGTCAAGGTAATCAATGGGTGTATTTTCTGCTAGGAGGGTGTCGCGGATCGGATCCACACGTGTGGTGATGGCCCAGATCACTTCCTGCCAGCTTCTAATATCAATGTCTTCATCCACAACCACGATGAACTTGGTATACATGAACTGGCGCAGGAAACTCCAGATGCCGAACATGACGCGTTTGGGGTGGCCGGGATAAGATTTCTTCATCTGTACCACGGCCATGCGGTAGCTGCATCCTTCCGGAGGCAGGTAAAAATCGGTTATTTCCGGAAACTGCTTTTGCAGCAGCGGCACGAACAACTCATTCAGCGCCAGCCCTAGGATTGCAGGCTCATCGGGTGGTTTCCCGGTAAAAGTAGAGTGGTAAATCGGGTCGCGCCGCATGGTGATGCGATCGATGGTGAGAACCGGGAACCAGTCCTGCTCGTTGTAATAGCCTGTATGGTCGCCAAACGGTCCTTCCAGGGCATGTTCATAGCCTGTGGCGTGCGCTTCGTCCGGGTTGATGTGTCCTTCCAGCACGATTTCTGCAAAAGCCGGGACACGCAAGTTGCTGCCGATGGCCTTGACTACCTCGGTCCGGCGGCCGCGCAGCAGGCCTGCGAACTGATATTCCGACAAACTGTCGGGTACCGGTGTGACCGCACCCAGGATGGTGGCAGGGTCTGCCCCCAAGGCGACTGCAACCGGATAGGGCTGGCCCCGGTGAAGCATTCCGTGTTCACGGAAATCCAGCGCGCCTCCGCGCTGGGGCAGCCATCGCATGATGACTTTATTGCGATCAAGCACTTGCTGGCGATACACGCCGAGATTCTGACGTTCCTTGTGAGGCCCTCTGGTGATGACCAGGCCCCATGTAATCAGTGGTGCCACATCACCCGGCCAGCAATGCTGGATCGGCAGGCGGGACAAATCCACATCGTTGCCTTCCCATACGATATCCTGGCAAGGCGCCGAGCTTAATTCCTTGGGCCCCATGCTCCACAGGGATTTCACCAGCGAACCCAGGCCCAGTATTTCCTTGAGGCCCTTCGGCGGCTCGGGTTCCTTGAGCATGCCCAGCAGATGGCCGAATTTGCGCAGCTCGCTTACGTCGGCAGCCCCCATGCCGAGTGCGACGCGGCGCGAAGTACCGAACAGATTGCCCAGCACCGGCATGTTGTGGCCAGCGGGATTTTCAAATAACAGTGCCGGGCCACCGGCGCGCAAGGTGCGGTTGCAAAGCTCCGTCATTTCCAGATACGGAGAGATGGGTGATGTGACGCGCTTGAGTTCGCCCAGCCGTTCAAGCTGGGCCATGAATTCGCGTAAATCGCGGTAGGCCATGTCAGTCGCCCGCCAGGTCGGGCTGGTTCCCCGCCGTCAGGCCATTCCACCGAGGTGCCAGCGAATGCGGGACATTCAACAAGTCGACGATGCGGCCGATGGTATGGTCAATGATTTCGGCAATGGTTTGCGGCCGGTGGTAGAAAACCGGCATCGGCGGGTAGATAATCCCGCCCATTTCAGTGACGCTCGTCATGTTGCGCAAATGGGCCAGATTTAACGGTGTTTCCCGCACCATCAGTATCAGGCGGCGGCGCTCCTTTATCATGACATCGGCAGCACGTGTGATCAGGTTGTCCGACAGGCCATGCGCTACCGCGGCCAATGTCCTCATCGAACACGGGGCCACGACCATGCCGTCCGACTGAAACGAGCCGCTGGCAATCGCTGCGCCCACGTCACGTATATGGTGTGCAACATCCGCCAGTACTTCGAGCTCTGCAAGGTCCATGTCCAGCTCATGTTGCAGATTCAGTATGCCGGCATCGGATACGACCAGATGCGTTTCGATGCCGGGCGTTTCGTGCAGTACTTGCAGCAGGCGCAAGCCATAAGAAGCGCCGGTAGCGCCGGTGATTGCGACGATCAGCCGTTTGGGGGCGGCGGTCGTGGTGGTCATGAAAATTATCCTTTTCGTTGAATATTCCAGCGTCCCGGTCTGTCCGGTGCCTGCCTTGCGGGCGGTTTCCATGCTATCCGGGCGCGGCCGAATGGCACCCGCAATCTACATATGGCCGCTATGATCGGCGCCGCCGGACAAATCGGACATCTCTACCGTCACTTCATCGAAGCGCAGCACTTTTCCGCCATATTGTTTCGCAAAAGCTGCCGCTGCCTGCTCATCGGCGAACGAGGCCAGTGTCGGCCCCATCGAACCGGTCCTGCTGCTGCCCAGCACAAAATAGGCCGTTCTTGCGTCGATCCAGTGATCCTGCGGTTTTTCCCAGTCTGCCTTGCCCATGTCCTGCGTAAAAATGCCGGTGACGCGTTTCTGCTCTTCCGGCTGCAGATAGATCGAGAACATTTCCATGGTGTCGCAGAAGAAATCCGGCTTGCCGCTGGCATAGTGAATCTGTCCTTTGGGGCCGGGGAAATCGGCGAGGATCATGCCGTCCATCGAACAGGCGGTGCCGGGTTTGATTTCCTGCGGCTGGGCAGGAGTTTCCATCTGGCTGCAAGCGGCAAGGGCGGCAAGCAGCAGCAAGGGGTAACGGGAAAACAATCTCATTTGAATCTCCATAAGGCGATGGCGAGCGGGGCAACGATCCAGGCGATCATCATGCCTCCGAGCAGCCAGGGATTGGACAGGCTGGCCGGGAATACCGTGGCCAGCCCGTAAAAATTCCTTAACTCTTCCATGTTGAATATGTTGAGGATGCGGAATATGTCTGCGGGATTGAACAGCAGCAACAGCGGGAACAGTTCCTCGCCGAATGCGCCGCCGGATAGCACCAGCACCCCGAGCAGGGCGAGGTCGTAGACCAGCACGAACAGGAACCACAATGCTATCGCGGCGCCGCTGGCACGTGCACGGTCGCGTGCGATTACCGACACCATCACGGCCAGGCTGAGGAATACCATGCCGAGCAGGATTGCGCTCAGCATGAATCCGGCATAGTGGTAAAGCGCTTCAGGGGTCGTCTGGCCGGCAAGCAGCAGCCCGACCAGCCCGAAGCCTATCAGGGTGGAGCAGGCGAGTGCCGTGGACAGGCCCGTAAACTTGCCGAGCAGCAGCTCCAGCCGCGTGATCGGCATGGACAGCAGCAAATCCAGCGAGCCGCGCTCGCGTTCGCCGACAATGGCGTCGTAACCGAGGATCAGCGCAATCAACGGGATCAGGTAGATCACCAGGCTGACCAGGCTGGCGATGGTGAATTCGATATTGCGGAAACCGACTTCACCCTGCTGCGCTGCGCCAAAATAAGTAATCGCGAGCGCGAACAGCGTAAATATCACGGCCACCGCGATGACCCAGCGGTTGCGGATGCGGTCACGAAACTCCTTGGCGGCAATGACCCTGATTTGCGAGAGTTCGATCATGGCTTACTCCGCATACCCCAGAAACACGTCTTCCAGCGAAGGTTCCCGCACGGCAATGTCGACGATCAATTCGCCCATGGCGCCGAGCCGGCGCAGGATGTCCATCTTGTCGGCACGCCGGCAGCGGATCATGGCGGCATCGCCATCGACGATCATATCTTCCAGCACGATGCCGTGCAGAGCATCTTTCAGTGTTTGTGGCGAACATTGCAGCCGCAGCCGGATAGCAAGCGGCAGATTGACCGTTTCACGTAGCTCCTGCACCGTGCCCAGCGCATGCAATTTGCCGGATTTCATCACCGCCAGCCGCTGCACGCGCTCCTGGATTTCGGACAGGATATGGGAGGTGATGACCACTGTCACGCCCTGGTGATTGAGTTCGCCCAGCATATGATAGAACTCGCGTATGCCTTCCGGGTCGAGGCCGTTGGTCGGCTCGTCGAGAAACAGGATACGCGGCTCGCCCAGCAGGGCCTGGGCGAAACCCAGGCGCTGGCGCATGCCCTTGGAATAGCCGTCCACACGCCTATGGGCAGCGTGGTCAAGGCCGACTTTCTCCAGCAGGCGTGCGCACAGGCTGCGGTCGCAACCCTTCAGCGCGGCAAAGAACTGTAATGTTTCCAGCCCGTTCAGGTTGTCATAGAACACCAGGTTTTCCGGCAGGTAGCCGATGGTACGGCGCAATTCACGGAAGGCGCTGCCGCGTACCGGCGTGCCGTGGATACGGATGCTGCCGGAAGAGGGTGGAATCAGCCCCAGCATCATCTTGAACAGTGTGCTCTTGCCCGCGCCGTTGTGGCCGATCAGGCCCATGGTTTCGCCCTGGAGGATATCGAGCGTGACATCGCTGACCGCATGCACGGCGCCGAAACGGCACGAAACGTTGCTGATTTCAATGACGCTGCTTGCCAAGCCATGTGCTCCAGTCTGAATGAAATGGCCGCATGCGCGGGCGGTGGTCGACGATGCTGGTTGCGCGTAACAGCGGGAACTGCCGCGCGACCATCCGCAGTGTCTGTACCGCGGGGCTGTTCAGGAGCAGTTTGGCTGCCGGGTATTTCCAGGTAAGGCGGTCGACCAGGTCACTCGCTTCGTAAGGCACATCGCCGATGCCATCGCTGTTGCGATCCCAGCCGAGATAATTGCTCCAGTAGTTGCCGGTTTCGCCCCCCCAGTTTTCGTCCCGGCTGGCGACGTAGCGGATCTGTTCGCGGTTATGGATCAGGTCGTTGCCTTCCACCTTGTTATTGATCGAGCCGGCCCAGACGTGCATGCCTACGCGGTTGCCGATCACCAGGTTGCTTCGCAGCGTGTTGTATTCGGCATCATAGATGAAAAACCCGCGGCCGTTGCCGGCGACGATATTATTTTCGACCACGGAATCCTGTATGGTGCGCAGCATGATGCCGTGATCGGAATTGTTCCAGGCCTGGTTGTTGCGGACGACCTGGTTGCGTACTTCCATCAGGGCCAGCCCGCCACGGTTGCGGTAGCTCTGGTTATGCTCCCACACATTGAAATTGGAATTCATGTAATGCGTGCCGTAACGCAGATGATGCAGCCGGTTGCCGCGGAACAGCGCATGGTCGGACACATCGACGTAGATGCCGTCGCGGGTGAAGCTGATGTGGTTATCAATGATCTGCGCATCGCGCGAGTTGTAGAGCTGGATGCCGTTGCCGCGTTGCGCCGAGGCCAGGTCGCGCATACCGGTGATGTTGTTGCCAATGACCTGCACGTTCCGCACTTTTTCGATCCATAGTCCGAACAGCGTGTAGTTGATGACGTTATCGCGGATCACCGCGCGGTCGCTGCCCGGTTCGAGGTAGATGCCGGCATTCTGCGCGGTGAGGTTGGCGCCGCTGTTGCGTACGATGAAGCCTTCAATCGTCACGTCCGGCGATTTGATGCGGATGACGTCACCCTTGTTGCCGCCATCCAGCGTTGGCCGGTCGATGCCCTTGAGGGCGAGCGGTTTGTCGATCAGCAGGTGTTCACGGTAGTGGCCGCGCCCGACCAGCACCGTGTCGCCGTGGCCGGCGCGTGCGACTGCCGCACTGATGGAGTCGCCCGGGTGCACGATGATTTCTGCGGCACCTGCGACATTCGCCGCAAGCACTGCCGTCAGGCCAAGACTGATGGCCACGAGCATCATGCCGGCTTTTCTGCCTTTTTCGGTGAGCGACCGATGCTTTCCACCGGGATGAAATAGCCCTGTGCGGAAATCGGCGTCAGCGGCAGGCCGTTCTTTGCGCGCTGTTTGCGTTCCCTGGCAAGCGGCGGACAGGCATGGTCGTCATAGTAGTACACCATGCAATCCAGGCACAGCAGGCATTCGCGCTGGTCTATCCTGCCCTGGGCGTCGATCGCCTGCGATCCGCAGCCGGCGGCGCAGGCATGACAGGTGGTGCATTCCTTTTTGCGCTTTAGCGCAATGCCCCGGAACGTACCCGGTATCGCCAGCCCGGCGCCCAGCGGGCAGAGGTATTTGCAGAACGGGCGCTCGGTGAACATCGAAAGCCCGAACAGGAACAGCCAGAATGCGATGAACGGCCACGAACGGTTCCATACCCCGACCAGGAAGGTGGTCTTGAACGGCTCCACCTCGGCCATTTTTTCCGCGAGCCCCATCGAATAGAACGAGACTGCCAGCAAGGTGAAGAAGATGGCGTACTTCAGCCATTTCAGCTTGTCGTGCAGCGTCTTCGGCAGCATGAACTGGAAACGGCGTAGCGGCGTAGCTTTGGTGATTTTATACAGCAGTTCGGACAGCGAGCCGTAGGGGCAGAGCCAGCCGCAGAACAGCCCGCGGCCCCAGATGAATACAGTGATGATGATGAACCACCAGAACACGAAGATATAAGGGTCGGACAGGAACAGTTCCCATCTCCAGTGAAACAGCAGCGAATGTACCCAGGTCAGCACATGGGTGATGCTGGGCTGCGCCATCAGCCCGTAGCCGAGAACGACGATGCTGATGGTCCAGATCACATATTTTGGTATCGACACCCAGCGTTTGTCCTTGTGGTTGGCACGGCGCACCAGTTTGTCGCGCATCACATGCACGGCAGCGGTGACGGCCAGCAGCAACGTGAACAGCAGGATGCCGATCCACTTATCCTTCCAGATTTTGAGCCAGGCCGGATCAGGCTTGATGATAACGGGGCGGCCGCCTTGCAGCATGCGCGCAGGCAGCCAGTATTCGCGGTCGAAATTGGCGAAGGTCTTGATGCCGGTCTGCTTGTCCACCTTGTTGCCGAGGAACACCAGGCTCCACGGGTAAGCTGCGCTGAAGCTCGCGCTACGGATGATGAAGATGCCGGACTCCTCGTAGTGGGGAGCGCCGGCTGCCTCCATGCCGTACAGGTTGAGATAGTCGGTGTCGCGGAAGGTGAAGCTGTCCATATCCTGCGATACCTGGATACGGTCGTAGATACCGCCGCGCACGAAGCCGGAGCCCTTGAACGAGGCAATGCCATTGGCAATGATGAAAATCGCGTGTTCATCCGGCTTGAGCTCGGCCATCAGTCTTTCGTAGACGCGATCGCCGAGGATGCTGCGGCCGATGTCGGGGGCGTTGAGATAGCCGAACCAGGCGTCGAGGTAAGGTTGTTTCCCGCCTTCGATACCGACATCCCTGGGGCTGACGGTAAGGCGCTGGATGCTGCCTTCTTCCAGCAGGTCGTTCCATCCCAGTTTCCCGGCGGGCGGCGTGAACGCAGCCTGTGGCCGTGGTATCGATTTGATGATGCCGACCTGTTTGGCTATCTCGTAAGCGCTGCGCATGACCACCTGGTTTTGCGCAATGACGGTCACGGTCGCGCCGCTGATGGCATCGATGCCGATATAACCGCCATCGGCGCGGGCCTTGCCTATCTCAATCTTGTCCCAGGCGAATTTGCCGACAAACTGCTTGATGAATCTTGTCAGCTCGTTTTCCGGAATGCCGACCAGCAGGATGGGCTCGCTGTGTTTCAGGATGCGGATGCCGACGATTCTGCCCTGGCTGTCCATACCGATCAGCGTGACTATCGGTTTGCCGGAATAGGCGGGGATGTCGACGATATCAGTGGAGAGAAACACGTAGCCGAGTAGTTTCTGTTCTCCCTGGTCGTCGTGATAAGCCTCGACGTAAGACGGACGGCCTTTGCGTTCCGAGAATCTGTTCGCTTCGGGAAAGATGTCGCGGCAGGGCGCATACGCGCACATGTCCGGGCTGGAAGAGAGTTCGACCGGCAGAGGGGATTCATACGAGCCGGCTTGCTGCCCTGCATGATGACCGGTTTCAGCCTGGTTTTCCCTGGCATCTGCAATGGCGCTGATAGGAAATACCAATGCTAGCAAGCATACGAAGGCCATGGTCATTACATATCTGACCGGGGCATGCAGACCAAATAAAAGCGATGGCCACCGTTGATACATACTCTACAACTCCACTGAAGACTGCTGGCCGGGGCGCAGCTTAATGCTTAAAAGCAAAAAGGGTGAGCATTGCGGCTCACCCAATGACCGCTGCTGCTATGTTGCCTTATCTTTCGACAATGAACCGGCTACGCATTTCCAGATGCAGGGCGTGGCAGAAATGCGTGCAGTAAATCCAGAATACACCTGGTTTGTCAGCCTTGAACGTGACCGAATGGGTTTCTTGAGGGTTAACGATGAAATTAATGTCGTAATTTTCAATGCCAAAGCCATGCGTCAGGTCTTCGACCCGGTCGTGATTTGTCAACGTGATGGTTACTTCGTCTCCGAGCTTGACCCTGATCTGCTCCATACTGAAATTCGGGGCCTGTGATGTCAGGTAAACTGCGACCTTTTTGCCGTTGCGCTCGATACGGCTGTCGCCGAACGATTTCACCGCATTGGGGAAGTCGTCCATATTGGAAACCTGCTGTGTTTTTACCACGTCGGCCCGCACGATGATTGCGTCATGTGGCTCGGGATAGGCGGTATGGTCATGGATCAGGCGCATCCTGTCGTTGCTGATATCGATCAGTTGCTCAGTTTCTACATGCAGCGGGCCGACCGGCAGGAAGCGATCCTTGGAGAACTTGTTACCTGAGTTTAAGAATTTACCATCGGCTTCTTTAGTTTCGCCCATTGATGAGTAGGTGTGCCCCGGTTGATAGTGGACATCCAGTCGATCGACTACTGATTGCACGCTCTTGTCGCCGTTGAACTGGGCGATGGCATTTTCTACATTCCATTTGACGATCTGGCTGTCGAGGAAAAGCGAGGTGTAAGCATTTCCTCTGCCATCAAAAGCCGTATGCAATGGGCCAAGGCCGATTTCCGGTTCTGCAACGACGGTATCCCGCTCATCCTTCAGTTCACCGGCAAACCACTTGTGTACCAGTTCGGTAGCAATCACGGTGGCTGTCGGTGACAGTTTCCCGGCACAAACGAAATACTTGCCATCAGGGGACAGGTTCACGCCATGAGGGTTTTTGGGTACTGGGACGTAGCAGGTAAGCGCCGTTTTCGGATCCTGATTAGCTGCCTTGGTGCCATCTACGACAGGCACCTTTGATGTGCCGATAGTGAAACTTTTACCATCCCTGATTGCAGCTTCAACACGCTCAATATTGAAAAACAGGCAAGCATCACGTTCGGAGGACATCATGTCTGCCAACACCGCACCATTTTCCACGTTGTACTGATTGACCGCCGCCAGTTTTCCGTCATAAGAGGTCGCTACCAGATCCATGTTCCCGTCGACCTTGATTTGCCAGCGTACTTCCATGCTCTCCGCGTCAATACAAGTGAATAAACCGAACCACTTGCTTGGATCATCCATGTCCCGGCCATCATTTGATTGCGGTGTATGGAATTCGGCCCCACAGAACACACGGGTAGTGTGGTTAATGCTTTGGTCGATAGGGTCGCGTTTATCAGGGAAAATGCCATGGAAACCCTGGACATTAGGAATTTCGGTGATCGCATCACATTCCATGCGATCCATGCGGATACGGGCAATGCGGTTGTTCAGCTTGTCATTTGTCCATAAATATTTACTGTCGTAGGTGCCATCGGTATAGGAGCCATGTACGTGATGGGTATCGCCGGTCTTGAATCTCAATGAGCCGTCCGGGTTGGTACCCATGATTTTCTTGGACTCGTTGGTAATGCCCCAGCCGACCATCGGGTCGATATTGAATACCGGGATTTGCTTAAGCGTGCGCCCAGAGGGCAGTCCATAAACACGAACCTCTCCATTGTGCCCTGAGCTGGAGAAAATATAGTAGGAGTCAAGCTTGCCGGGATGTACCTCAAACTCGCCTGGTGCGACTGCTCTGCTGTCATCGCCGCCTGTGGCCACAGAGCTATTAGCCGTTGGCTGGCCATCTTGCTTGCAAGCGGTCAGGCCCATTGCCATTCCTGCACCGGCAAGTGTCACCATAGCTGTCGTACCGAGAAACTTTCTGCGATCCTCGTCCTGTAATAGATTTTGATCTGGTTCCTGATGCAGCTTTTCCATGGTGTCTCCTCTGGTTTCACATGTTCATTTATCGGGATGTGCGGCAATTCTCCGCACCATGATGGTATTGTTACAACATGTCAGGGAGGCTTCCTTGATCTCCGTCAAGGAATCAACGGTTATCAAGTTACTTTGGATATTTGCTTCAACCTGCCGCTTTCGGATCGACGATAAAGGCTTTATTCGATAGTAAGCTTATTAGCCAGAAGTGCAACATCGGCAGCGATACGATTGGCTTGCTCAAGGTCGAAATCTGAGTGATATTTTTTCTTGACCCCTAATTTATGTAACTGCAGGTGATAGTCGGCGGAAATTCCGCGTTGAGCCAGGCAGTGAACGGTGCAGGCGAGTGGGCAGCCGTCCAGGGCCAGGATGGGGCGACCGGATTTTGCAATGTTGACAAGATGCTGTACGTTGCCTCCAACTCCGGAAATGCAGGACATTTCCGCATCTCCGTCTCGATCCAGTTTTAGTGCTATGTAATTAGCTGCCTGTGCGGCGCTTGAGCAGCCGGAACAGGCATACACCAGTGGCAGTTTTTTGGAATGCAGGCGTTTGGACGAGTGAGCTTTTACCATAGGATTATTTCATCGCGTTCTTGCCCATGAAAGCAGGTTTTTGGGTGAAATCATTGCCAATGAAGGTTTGGGAAAATCGAGTCCGTCCAATGTGTTCTTGGCGACTAATCCCAACTCGGTGTCGCCTTCCACAACAAGACGACGATTGAAGAACAGGGAGTCAGGATCTTCCTGCCTGGTGGCCAGAAGATAGAAGTCGTGCGCGTTAGCGGTTATAACCAGATCCGGCTGCTCAGTTCTGGCAATCGGCTGGAATCCATTGTTGCCAACTGTGAAATGGAACTGTAAACCGACATCTCTGACGCGGATTGCAACACGTTTTCCGTGCAGCGGAAGCAAGTCGTGACGGTTTAATGTTTTCTGAAGTACTAAATTTAACAGTCGGGCAAGCACGAAGGATGGCGGCCGTGTCGGCAATCGGGAAATCATTGCAGTGACAGGTCGGGGAATGTGAAATTTCTGGCTGGTCATGGGCGTGCTTTCAATTGATGGGTTGCGCTGAGTAGTCTATGCCGGCCAGCCCATGCCAGTAACCGTCGCAGGCAGTATCGGGCAGTAGCGGGGCAAGATCGTTTATGGCCTGGTCTGTTGTGACCAATCCATTCAATACAGCGTGAAACAAGGCGACCACATCACCGGTATGGTCCGGCTGTGGGCTAATACGGAGAATGTCTACCAATCCCCGCATGTTCTTTATTTCGGCTAGCAGGTTATATACGCTGGCGGATTGCGTCTGAGTGCCGTTCAGCGCAAGAAAGGGCTGGTTCTCACGCGTTCTCAGCGTTAAGCCGTAAGGCGCTTCCATACAGCGGAACTGGCAGTTGTCTTTAGGCAGATTGTGGCGGCGTGCGGTGAAACATCGGGCTGAAAATGCCAGCGGCAGGCGTCCGTAGGCGAAGACTTCAGTTTCCAGGCCAGGCGCTTCGTTTGACAGCAGCTCCACCAGCATCTGGCGAGACATTTCTACAGGGATTACCCAGCGTACAGCACCTGCCTCTGCGAGGATTTCAAGTGTTTGCGGGTTGTAGATATTGATGTGAGGTCCTGCAACGAATGGGCGACCCTGTGCCAGGCTGACTGCCGCCATGTCATTGGCTTCGATGCTGAACTTTTCATTGCCAACAAAACGGCGAAGCGTTCGCAGATCAGATTCCGATTCGATCAGCGCTTGTGTGGAAAACACTACCTCTTTCCCTTCAGCGGCAAGCATTTCCGCTGTATTCATCCAGTCTTCAATGCGAAACTCATGGCGTCGGGAGCAAACCGTTTCGCCCAGATAGACGATATCCACTGGCCATTTGGAGGCCTGCGAATAGAATTCCATTAGACTTTCGCGCGGCCAGTAATAAAGGATGGGGCCGAGAGCGAGTTTCATATTGCTTGCTTTCCCTATTTCCATGGTCGATGATAGGCACCCAGGGTGTGCTGCTGCCCTTCGGCCAACTTGTCGAGCTGCGTTGTCCATGCAGGTTTTACGTTATATCTGTCGGCATTGTGTTGCGCCGCATCAATCGCGGCACGCCAGACTCTGGTGACTTGTTCCACATATGCCGGACTTCGTTGGCGACCTTCGATCTTTACCGCGGAAATGCCCATGGACAACATCTCTGGCAGCAGCTCCAGAGTGTTCAGGCTGGTTGGTTCCTCAAGTGCATAATAGGTTTCGTCGCTGACATCGAAGCGGCCTTTGCATAACGTTGGGTAGCCGGCTTTCTCTTCGTTACCATAACGATCGAGCAGAATGTTGTTGAGACGCGATTCAAGACCTTGCGGGGTCTGTACCCAGCGTACGGCTTTTGAAGGTGAACAGACGCCTGCTGTGTTGGGTGATTCGCCTGTGGCAAAGGAGGAGAGCACACAACGGCCTTCCACCATGACGCACAGTCCACCGAAGCCGAACAATTCTATTTCCACAGGTGTGTTTTTCACGACTTGCTCTACTTGTGGCAGCGATAACACTCGCGGCAAAACCGCGCGCTGGATGCCAAAATGCTCGTGGTAGAAATTGATAGCCTCGTAGTTGGTGGCCGAGCCCTGCACCGAGAGATGCAGGCGCATGGCGGGATAGGTCCGGCTGGCGTAACGCATCAGTCCGGGATCCGCCAGGATGATTGCATCCACACCCACTTCAGCGGCCTGGTCTACCGCTTGCTGCCAACGTGACCAAGTGGCGCTCTGAGGGAAGGTGTTGAGTGCGAGCAGGACTTTCCGCTGTTGAGCGTGGGCATACCGTACCCCTTCCTGCGCAGTGGCGAAATCGAAGTTGAGGCCGGGAAATGCCCGGGCGTTGGTATTATCGCGAAATCCCATGTATACACAGTCTGCACCATGGTCGACTGCCGTTTTCAGTGCAGGCAGGTTACCGGCCGGACAAACCAATTCAAGCGACATGTTCCAGTTCCTTTAACAAAAATGGGGTGCCTGCGCGATTGCCCTGACGGCTGTTGCGTTGACGAAGCTCCTGCTCAATGCCGTTCAGTACATTCCATTTCTCGGCGCACCACATGGGGGCCAGCAATATGTCTCGAGATGCGGTCGCCGTGACGCGGTGGAACACGACATTGTCCGGCGTACGTTCAATCAGATCAGCGGCGATACGGATGTAGTCGTGTTTTGTCATGGGCTGGTAGCTGCCCCGACGCCACTGGTAAGCGAGCATGGTGTTCTTGACGACATGCAGCGGATGCAGCTTGAGGCCATCGACTCCTATATCCAGTACCGCATCAAGACTAGTGTGAAAATGCCGTTCGTTCTCGGCAGGCAGGCCGATGATCAGGTGTGTACACAAGGGAATGCCGCGTATTCTTGCTGCGATTGCTGTATCCCGGTATTCAGCGAATGTATGGCCGCGATTCACCTTTGTCAGGGTTTCGTCAAAAGCGGACTGTAATCCGAGTTCGAGCCATACTTCATGTCCTTTACGACGTATATCATCAAGCAGGTCAAGTACCTGCGAGGAAACGCAGTCTGGTCGAGTGCCTACCGAAATGCCGATGATGCCCGGCAGTTGCAGCGCATCGTGGTACATTGCGGCCAGTTCTTCGATGTCTGCATATGTATTGGTATAAGCCTGGAAATAGGCGATGAAGCGATTTGCTCCTGTACGCAGGGCAATCCTGTATCTGGCTTGCTCAATTTGTTCAAGCAGGCTCTTGTGTGATTTGGTCCCCGGACTGAAGGAAACGTTGTTGCAAAAAGTACAGCCCCCGGTACCTTTGCTGCCATCCCGGTTGGGGCATGTGAAACCAGCATCGAGAGCAATCTTGTGTACCCGCTCACCATAACGCTTGAGCAAATCCTGCCCGTAGCTATTAAGTCTGTTTGCAAGCGTTGCATCCATCTTGTTCTGTTATGAGCCTTCCGGGTTGAGTGGTCAGTTGAATCTGATAAATAGCTACGCCATTATAAGGAGAGTTCGTCAGGTATAACAGCATTTATTTTAAAAATATCTATATATATCAAACTGTTATCACGTTTTTCCGGGATATGAATTGACCCTGGTCAAGGATTTCCAAGATAGTTTGAAATTATGAAATTGTGCAGCTTGTTTTCATGTGATTCAGGGTTGGCCTATCAATAATTACTTGAGTTAAATTACATGCATCTTACGTAACTCTCACGAAGCCGCTTTAAATACATCCGCCGCAACTGCTGCAGCGCCAGTCGTTTAAATTAACTGCCTGATAGAACCAGCGCATATGTTTTTCATCGTATGGAATGTCGTTGGATGCAAACAGCTCGCTTAACCAGGCGGCATTCATCTTGATCCAGTCGTCTTCCGGCGTACCTTCTGCAAAATCTTCGTCGTCTGGATAGATATAGCTAAAGATGGCATAAGTGCCCATGTCTTTATCACGCTTATCTGCATCCAGGGTCAGCAGTTGTCCCTGATAATGAATTTCCCAGTGACCTAGACAAAGATTATTGCCCTTGGCTGTCCAGTTTGCAGAAAATGGATTGGGCATCAACATTGTTTCCCTTTGCGTGTTCGATTCATCGTTACATTAAGCCGGTATCCGCAGCCGCATTAGCAGCACCTGAATGATGAATGCGCACGCGGTTAATAGTGCCAGTGCCCAGCCTGCTTCGAAACCCAGGCTGGCGAGAATCCCCGCGGCGAGCAGAATCAGTGCCCTTGCGCCGCTGCCGAAGCCCAGGTGCCGACGTGCCTTTCTGTGCCACTCAGTCTGGGGTCCGGGTCTTAGCCATTGCGGCAGGAGGTAACTGGCTGCTCCAGTTACCAGTGGCATCAGGAACGCGATAATGAAGCCTGCAATCAGGTTGAATTTAATGGGTAGATGCCCATTCGTAGCACCAAGTAGAACCATGGTGATATAACCGAGTAACGCCGCTGCCAGCGCAGGCGCCGCGCTGTGCAATGCAAGAATTTGTGAAGCATATAATCTACGCCACGCATTGATAATGCCCGCTAGAGGAATCGCCAGCAGTACAAAGCCGATCCAGGCAAAAGAAGGAGCCCAGGCAGCCGACAGTGCTGTTAACAGAGTGCTGGCCAATATCCATTTCAGATGGCGACTCATCCGGTTTGCAGCATCGGAATCCGGTTGTTGTGTGACCGTTGGCATTAGTACTTGCAGTGTGCCCAGCGCAGTTATGCCTATGAATCCCATGATGTTCAGATGTAAATGAAGCAGACGCAGCGCATTGCTTTGGCTGGGAAGCCATTGGCCGGCGAGAATTGCACATAAGCCGAAAAACAAGCAGGCAAGTGCGGCCAAATACCAATCCAGGCAGGGGTGGGGTGTGCCGATGGTTTTGCGGCGAAGCCGAAAGGCCCAGATAATCAGCGCTGCCACAGCGCACCCGGAGATGATTGCCCCGAAGTAATGCATGCGGGGCACCAGTTGGGGGAAAGTGAAATATATCAGGACCATAAAACCACCGCTTAATGCGGTCAGCGGAACGAGCCGTATCCACGGGCCAGTTTTGCCGGTTCGGGTGAGTACCGGCACAAAATACGCCATTGCGGCCAGGATCAAAGGCAGGATGCCAATTGCGAAAATGACGTGGTATCCGGCAATCGCCGTGCCTCTCCCTGTTAAAAAATAGAAGGAGGCAACGACAAATGTCAGAAGGGTTATTGTCATCTGAACGAGTGGCACCCTGATACTCTTCTGCAGTGAATGTTAAATGATCTGAAGGTCAGAAATCATAGGTAAAACTTGCTGAAAGCGTACGTCCGGGTTGCGAGTAGAAATCGACACTGAGTGGCGCAGGACTATCTGCCTGACGGATGTCACTCCATAGCCAGTACTTCTTATCGAACAGGTTGTTGACAGCCACATTAAACGAGCCCGACTTGATGGGACGCCACCACGCGGATATGTCCGTTACGACATAGCCTGCAGGCCGATACCACTCGCCATAGCTGTCATTTGTACGGGTTTTGGCAAGGGCGCCGCGCAGGCGGGTTTCCACCCCCCATGTTCCGGCATCGCGGAGCAGGCCCAGCCCGAATCTTGCGGGTTCAACGCTATCCAGTGGTTCACCTTGTGATTCGTCTTCTCCATGTGCCAATGCAAGCGCACCATCCAGTTTCCACCCCGGAGCGAAATCCCACGCACCGCGCAGCTCGGCACCATAGATGCGAACGCGTGACAGGTTGACGGACATATTGGTGCGCGCCAGACCCGAAATACAGTTGGGGTCTGCCGGACAGTTGAGCTCAACGCTTTCAATGAAGTTCTTGTAGCGGTTATCGTACAGGGAGAACTGCCCGCGCAGGTTCTGCGCATGCAGCTTCGCACCGACTTCCACCCCGATGCTGGTTTCAGGTTTCAGGTCTGGATTGGGGCTGTTACCGTAACTCTGGACAGTATTGCGGAAAGAGCTGTTGACCTCTTCGTAATTGGGCGCGCGGAAGCCGCGTACAGCTTGCCCATAAAGAGACCATTGCGAATTGAGGCGCCACAGCGCGGCAATCTTGGGCGAGAAGGCAGAATCGGTCTGCTCCATAGCCTGGCGATTGTTGACTGTCAGAAACTGCTGTGCCAATGCGTCCACATCCGGTTTCAGTTTGCGCCAGTCATAGCGCAATCCCGGTATCAGCGTCAGTTTGTCGTTTGACCAGCCGGCAATTTCGTCCTGTATGAATATCCCGATCGTATCGGTACGGCCATTTGCAAAATCACGTAGCGGGAAGTCATCTCCAGCCAGCGATTTGCTGAACGTGCCGGTCGTCAGGTTCCAGCGCGAAGCATCGCGCAGTTCTTCCGTTTCGACCCTTGAAACGTCGATGCCGTAGGTAATCAGATGCTCCTTATCCCACCATTGAGCACCCGACTCGAACTGGAGGCCACCGCCGGTGCTTTCCTGCTCGAAGTAGAAGTCCTGCTCGACGCGGCAGGTATTGCCGGCTCCGGCGGCTGCCGAGCAGGTATTTCCTGTATCACTGCGTGTTTGCGAGTTGAAATTGTGCGTATCGCTGTTCTGGCGGTACAGGCGTGCCGTCATCCGGTCAAAGAACGCATTTTGCGGCTTGTATTGCCACTCAATGCTGCCGCGCTCGCGCCGGGATTTGTCATCACCTGCCATTTGCGTGATCTTCTGCATGGTAGGGGAGGCCGACAGTCGCTTGACATCGGTATCCGTATTTTGCTCGCGGCCTTCCAGCGTCAGCGTGATGAGGTTGTTTTCAGAGGGATGCAATATCAGTTTTGCCAGAGCACCTTCGTCAGTAAAGTCCTGTGAATTGGGTTTGCTGCGGAACTTGCCTGTCCCGCCCGTACTGCCTTTATTGTCGGCACTATGGCCTTCTGTCCGGGTATAACCCACCAGAAGTTCCACTGCGTCACCCTGAAAAGCGCCGAGCAGGGTATTGCTCCAGCCGCTGTTGATGCCGCTATAACCAATGCGATAACGGGCGCCAAAATTCTCGCCATTTTCCACCAGGTCTGACGGATTCAAAGTGATGTAACCGACCACGCCACCGATGGCATCCGACCCATAAAGACTGGATGCCGGTCCCCGCAGGATTTCCACTTGCCGGAGAAATTCGATCGATGCGCCAAGAGGAGTGCCCACAGTAAAGTTTGTCGGGCCGCCGCCATTGTAATAATCGGATACACGCACACCGTCAACCAACTGCGTGACGCGGTTATCTTCGATGCCGCGGATATTCACGCGGGTAGAGCCGAAGCGCCGCAAGTCGCGCGACATCGCAATATCCGGCTCGTCCTTGAAAAGCGATGCCTCGTCATAAGGCAGGTTGCGTTCCAGTTTATGCCGGTCTATGGCGGTAACCGTGGCCGGAATACTGGCCGTATCGGATTCGGTGCGGGTGGCGGTGATGACCACTTCGCCCAGGATTGCGTCCCGGTTCGCAACCTCGGCCAGTTCTATGCCCGGTTCGGCCAGGGCATATGGCGAGGCAACTGCGCAGAGCAGGCCCAGCATGGATGAAATATAACGCCGCTTGTTGAGCGTTTTGAATTTTGTGTGACCCATAAACAGACTCCCATGTGATGAATTACATCTGGCTGGCTGCCTAGGGGTTCGCCCATCAGTGGCTTGCTCGATACGTTGAACGATTGATTAATTGCTCTCAGCCGCTTGTAAAAACGTTGGGCTGATACTTCTGGCCGCCCGGCAATCTGCCATCGTGTCGCCTGGTTTCCTTGCCTGGCGGCTTCCTGCCTGAGTTCTTCTGCAAATCATTTTTTTGCCATCGCATCCTCCGTTTCGTCGAATTAAACTGATCGTGCTACCTGCCGGAATACGGCAAAGCCCATCAACATAGTGGGCATGTCCATCCTGTCAGGTACGTATGAAGTCAATGACGATTTGTCCGGGCACGCGCTCCAGGTACTGGATGGTGACGGCTTCGCCATAGCGTTGCGTAAGCTGATCGAGCAGGGGCAGCGGATCGTGGTCATTGACAAAGCGCATGGTTTCACCGCTGTTCAGCGCATCGAGCGCACCGAAGATCGCTGCGTGGCGAAAACGCTTGGCGACGCCGCGTGCATCGAACAGATAAAGCTGGTCCGGTTGGAGATGTAAATGTGCATGTGGTTGGGACATGGTGATTCCTTTCGTTTTTTGTTGTGTAAAAGTAGTCAGGTATTTACCTGGCGCCTTCCTCGAACGACTGCGGCAGCCGTGCCCATAACGAACAAAGCCAGCGCTATTGCATTAAGCATTCCGCCGACGACGCGGCAATGCGGAATAAAAAACAGGTCGCCAGCAATTCGGGCGAACAGTGACGCGTGCAGTACGATCAGCGGCACGTAGAAAGCCGGATGGTAGGGAACTTTTACTTTGGTTACCGCTGGGAAAATGATGGGCGCGTGGCCAAAAATCATTGAGAACACGAAGCCAACCAGGATGGTGTGCAGAAAGGCATCATAGCTTGAGCCTGGCTGAAGGCTTGGCGACCATAATCCTATCAATCCGCCGATTAACATCCAGGCATAGCCGGAGAGCAGGCATACTGCAATAAATCGCGTCAGGCCTTTTTGTTTGACGGTCTTGCGAGCAATGTCATGATGCAATAACCAGAGTGCGAGCAAAAGCAGGGCTGTCGAGAGCAAGGCTATATTGCCTGCTGCCGAAAAAGTTGCTATTGCTGCACCAAACAGAAAGAGGAGGAGGATGCCGATAAAAGTCCATTGGCTATTGGAGGAGGATGGCAGCATGCGCGTCATTTCCAGCCTCTCTCCAGCGATCGTCATCACCAGAAAACCGATCCACCATGGTGTCACCTGAGATATCGTGACCCCGGCCATCCATAAAATATTGCCTGCAAACCAGAAAATGCTGCCCAGCAAAAGGGTAAACGTGAATAGTGCATGTTGACGCAAGAAAATATTTGCCGATGCCGACAATAGAATCACACTTGCCAGTGTCATCAACCCGGCACCAATTATCCAGTCGGCGCCGGTTACTAATGCCAGTCCTCCTAATGCTGCACAAAAGGGGCCAAGATAGGCCCAGCGTTGTCCGACTGCAACCGCGCGCTCCAATGCAATCACTGTGCCTAGAAAGCCACAAATCATTAATGGCCCATGGAACGCCGCTAGATCAGAAGAAGGCAATGGGAAATTCCAGCCTAAACGAAGCAAACCAGTGCCGATGCCAACTGCCAGGCTGACAAATCCTGCCATCAAAAGCAGGGCACGATACGACAACGGAATTGCCTGGCTCATGATTCAGCCGCAACAGCAGGGTGCTGTCTTGCCTATGCGCACCTGCCAAACTTCTGGGCCTTGTTCGATATAGTCCCAGGAGAAGCTCTCGCCTAATTCGGCCTGAAACTGATAAAACAGAGGCTTGGGATCATGGTCGTTGACCAGTAGCATGGCCTCTCCCGAATTCAGCTGTTTGAAAGTATCGAAAATCAGCGGGTGACGGTCGCGCGGAATCACGTTTCTCACGTCCACTGTGGTCTTGATGGCTGGATTGTTCATGCTTGCTCCTTCATGTTTACTTTAAGAATTTGAATCCCAGCCCAGATTTGTTTTTGCCGTATTTGACATCATTTCGGGATCCCAGGCCGGTTCCCATACCAGTTGAATATCGATTTCAAAATCAGGGAATGTATGTACAAGTTCCTCATGAACCTCATTCAGAAGCATTTCGCCCATGGGGCAGGCTGGTGAGGTCATTGTCATTTTTACGTCGATGCTGGATTCACTTGCCTCAATCCCATATACCAGCCCTAGATCGACTATGTTCTCGCCAATTTCCGGATCCATCACTTTCATCAGTGCATCACGCACAGCGATAGCTTGAAATGACGATAATTCACTGCATGGTTGCATGGGTGTTTGTAAGATGTATAAAAAATGAATCTACAATGTAGCATGACATGTTGATATAATCAATATTATTAATACATCTAATGAGGCATCTTGATGCATCTGACAACATATTCTGATTACAGTATGCGAGTACTTGTTTATCTGGGCCTGCAACGCGAGAAACTGACGACAATTGCTGACATTGCCAAAGCCTATGACATTTCTGAAAACCATTTAATGAAGGTGGTCCACCACCTTGCGCTGGAAGGCTATATCGAAACTGTGCGAGGTAAAGGCGGAGGTATGAGGTTGGCACGCGAGCCGGAAACTATCAATTTGGGAAAGTTAGTGCGCAAAACCGAAGGCGATGATGGATTGCTGGCGTGTACGTATGAAGTAAGCAATTGCTGCATTCAGCCTGCCTGCAATTTGATCGGCATCTTACGCGAAGCGCATAACGCTCTTTTTGCAGTCATGGAAAAATATACGCTGGCAGATCTGATAAGGCGTAAGCAGCCACTGGAGCGCATTCTGATGCACCCGCGTCGTAATGAGCTGCAATCACTTCCTGAAATACGCGGATGAATTACCCTGCTTTCTTTGACGAAGTTCCCAGCATCCGCCTGGTTGATCCCTTGGCCGAATTTCTCGGTGCTGCCGAGGATGGCGTCATGGAATACCGTTACATTGATGCGGTAAAACTGACGGGACATTCATGCCCGACGGTTGCTTCCGCTTATTGGATGACACTGATGGCGCTACAGGTGCTGTATCCGGAAAAAATGCCTGAGCGTGGAAATATCCGGGTGGAATTCAAGAAAGGGCATGATGAAGGTGTTACCGGTGTAATCGCTAATGTCGTTGGATTGCTCACCGGTGCTGCAGATGAGGCCGGCTTCAAGGGGATTGCCGGTAATTTCGATCGAAGGGAAAAGTTATATTTTGCAACAGAAATCCCTGCAGATATCCGTTTTACACGTCTCGATACTTGCCAGGCAGTAGAAATTACAGCCAACTTTGCCCATGTTCCAGCCTCACCACGTATCATGGAGTTATTGTCGAAATGTAGAAATTCAATGGCGACTCCTGCAGAAGTCCTGGAATTCAAGCAGCTTTGGCAGGATCGTGTTAAGGCCTTGCTTCTGGATCATTCGAGTGATCCTGAAGTATTTTCTTTCGTGGCTTATGCCCACTAAGGAAAGAGCTCTAGTAATCCAGAACCTGGTTCATCGCGCGCGCTGAATGCAGTTTTTCGAATTCAGCCGCTGTAACCGGCCTGGAGAACAGAAATCCCTGGCCGTAATCACAACCAGCTGAAAGCAATATGCTGCGCTGTTCTTCTGTTTCAATACCTTCAGCTACGACTTTAATGCCGAGTTTGTGCGCCATCACGATGATAGCTTCACATAGCGCCATGTCATCAGAATCACGGTTCAGGTTACGTACAAAGGATTGGTCGATCTTGAGAAAGTCAATGTCGAACCTTTTCAGATACGTTAACGATGAGTAGCCTGTGCCAAAATCGTCAAGCGATATCAGAAAGCCGGCCTCACGCAAGGTCCGGATACGGTCAATGACAGTGCCGTTTGCCTCAAGCAATAAGCCTTCCGTTATTTCCATCACTATACTTTTCCTGGGCAAGCCCAGCATTTGCAGATACCTGGGCCAATGATCGCTGGACTGGGTATCTCCGTCATAATTGAATTGCACTGGAGACTTGTTAATACTGATCTGGAAATCAGGGTGTAATGACTTTTTCCATATTGATACTTGTTGAGCTGCCTGGCGAAACACCCAGTCACCAATATTGACGATGATGCCGGTTTCTTCAGCGATGGGTATGAAGGAAGCGGGGCTTACTAAACCATGCGTGGGATGCTCCCAGCGGATCAATGCTTCAGCCTTGGTTGTGTTGCCGGTAGCAAGGTGCACGATCGGCTGATACTCAATCCGGAACTGGTTGTCTTCAAGGGCATCCCGGAGGTCGCTTGTCAGCCGCATTCGTTTCTGGGCGGATTCCTGCATCGATCGGGAAAAATAGCTATAGCGGTTGCGCCCCTGATGCTTGGCGGCATACATTGCCTGGTCGGCATTTTTTAACAGGGCCTCGATCTCGATGGCATCTTTGGGATAAAGAGTGATACCGATGCTGGCTGAAACAAATACTTTTTCATTTCCAAGCTGAAATGGCATGGCAATTTCCCGCAAAATATCCTGAACTGTTCGCTCGATGCTGCGAAGGTTATCCAGTCCGTCTAATATCACGGTGAATTCATCTCCACCCAAACGGGTGACGGTATCCGTTTCGCGAACGCAACCCAGAATGCGGGAAGCTGCAGCTTTGAGCAATATGTCGCCCATGCTGTGACCGAGAGTGTCATTGACTTCCTTAAAATGGTCCAGATCAATGAAAAGTAAAGCCAAGGGTATATTGTCACGATGCGCTATTTTGATTTTCTGACTTAAGCGATCAAGAAACATGGTCCGGTTCGGCAGTTCGGTTAGCGGATCAAAATTTGCCTGCTTCCAGATCAATGCTTCAGTTTCTTTTTTCATGCTGATATCCGAGAAAAGCGCGACTCGCCTGTGGACCGATCCATCCTCATTGAAAATTGAGTTGATGGTTAGCCATTCAGTATAGATTTCACCATTCTTGCGCCGGTTCAGTATTTCTCCCTGCCAGCGGCCGGTAGTATTGATGCAATTCCACATAGCCTGATAGAACTCGCGATCCTGCCTGCCGGAGCTTAAGACCTTATGGCTTCTGCCGATGATCTCGTCCGGTGTATATCCGGTCAAAGTAGTGAAGGCCGGGTTAACGTTTATGATGATTCCTTCGGCATCACTAACCGTCATTGCATCACTGCTGTTCTGATATACAAGCATAGCCTGCTGCAATTCTTCGTTGATCCGGCTCTGATCAATTGCAATCCCGGCAAGATTGGCAATATGCTCCATCAGTTGTATATCGTCGGTAGTCTGGGATATGGCGGACTTTCGATACATTGCGATAGCTCCCAGAATCTTGCCTGAATGACTTTTGATCGGCTTTGACCAACAGGAATGCAATGAAGCTTTTGCCGCTGTAATTTCATACTGCGTAAAACATGGATGCTTCTGGACATCACCTACAATCAGGTGTTTTCCAGAAAGGATTGTATTAAGGCAAAGGTTGGTGGAGATATCCAGTCCAAGTGAACAACTGGCCGGATAGATGTTATTCAGGGTACTTGATACCGATCCTTTAAAAAGCTGTTCTCCCTTGTCTCCCACTAATAGTATGCAGCACATCATATTTACATTTTCGCGTTCAACGTTATGTATGATGGTTTGTAGAATATTCAGCAATGGAGCATCCATGGCCAGCATTTCCAGAATTTGATTACGTGTTTTTTCACGTTGTTCAGATCGCCGGAGTTCATTCATGACAAAATCCAGAGCGAGTCCAACCCAGGTCAGGACCATGATGTAGAACCATAGGTTTGTTAAATTCGTCTGCGCAATATCCTGCGCAAAGAATCCAAGCCCATTAATTGCTCCCAGAAGTGCTTGTACTCCGGTAATGCTGATGATGAGAAATACACCTTGTCGACCGAAGCGGACCGCACTCCAGGCAATGAATATGAACATGAGAAATGCCTTGGCATAGCTTCCAACTAGATTGTTGAACAGGCCAAGGAATATTATTTGTCCAGCCAACACGGCAAGCCCGAAACAGACCACGGTTTCCAGCAAACGATCATGCCTGAACCACCATCGCGGGAATTTTTGCCATGCAAGCATGATGGGTGTGGCAAGGATTACTCCCAGCAGATCATTTTTCCACCAGGATAAAAAGTCTTGAACAGGCGATTGATATGCAGCCATGCCAGGCATGATTTGGCTGCTGGTGTTGATGAGCGCATATACGCTACTGCTGATAAGCGCTGCCATCGCGAGCATCAAATAATCATAGAGCGTTCCCATTGAGAGGTCGAAATGACTTTTCCGCTTCAGAAACATAGTGCCAGCCAGGGGCGCCACAGTACTTCCAATTGCGGTTAATAGTGATGCTATGGCACTCAGTTCCATCAGTATGCCGGCACTGAATGCTCCGACAAAAATCCCTGGCCAGTATTTCTCTCCTCTAATGAGCATGATGGCGAGGGCCAGCCAGCTTGGAGGCCATGCGAGCACGATCTTGTCATTGAACGAAAAGAAACTGATGACAACTTGTGTGAATACTACGTAGAGAAGGGCTATGCCTATCAATACCGATAGGTCTGACCGACAATAGATCTTCAATTGATCCTTAATCACTAGCGCGCCTTATGGTGGGTGGGGTGACATTTCGTTAGGAGCCTAATAATCTGATGAGCTAACCCAGGCGATGGGTCTTCCTGCATAGCCCAACCGATACTGAATTACCGTACATCCAGATGACGGTACCCTGCTCTGGGTGATACTCAAGTAGGTCGATCGCCTTTGTCAGTTTTAACCAAAGAGCTCTCCACCTCTGAAGCATCTTTGGTTTTAGATGCTGGCTTGCAGATCATGTCCGCAATCTATCCGATGAGTTATCTAAAAAACTTGACCAGTGTCAAGGAATCTCATTTTGGATTAATACATCCTAGCCCTGGATTTAACGGTAGCAATTAATCAACGGTAAACCGAGGGAGAAGGAAGATGCACAATAAGAAATGGCCGCTCACGCTAGCAATGTCAGTATTGGTGCTGGCAGTAAATTTAGTACATGCGGATGACAAGAAACATGATGATTTAGACATGAATTATCAGGCGGGAGGCTCACCTTTAGTTGACGAGGAGATGCATCAGAACATCAATCCCAAAGCGCCGCCGATGACAACGAAAGAGTTCCATGTGGGTAAGGAAATCTATTTCCAGCGTTGTGCAGGCTGTCATGGTGTCCTGCGCAAAGGCGCAACGGGTAAACCGCTGACTCCTGAGACGACCCTGGAGAGCGGCACTGATTATCTCAAGGTTTTTATTAAATACGGATCGCCAGCGGGCATGCCCAACTGGGGCACCTCAGGTGAACTTTCAGATGCAGAAGTCGACTTGATGGCGCGATATATTCAGCAGGAACCTCCAACTCCCCCTGAATTCGGGATGAAGGAAATGGAGGCAAGCTGGAAAGTGATTGTTCCAACTGAACAACGGCCAGCAAGGAAAGAAAACAATCTCAACCTGGATAACCTGTTTTCTGTGACATTACGGGATTCTGGTGAAATTGCACTTATTGATGGTGATAGCAAGCAGATCATCAGTATTCTAAAGACTGGTTATGCGGTGCACATATCCCGGATGTCAGCTTCCGGCCGCTATCTTTATGTCATAGGCCGGGACGCCAGAATAAACCTTATAGACCTCTGGATGGCCAAGCCGGACACGGTTGCTGAGATCAAGGTTGGTCTTGAAGCCCGGTCAGTGGAAACTTCAAAATTCAAGGGATACGAAGATAGATATGCAGTGGCTGGAACTTACTGGCCACCACAGTATGTGATTATGGATGGCGACACAATGAAGCCATTGAAAATAGTTTCTACCCGTGGCCATACTGTTGACCCGCAGGAATACCATCCAGAGCCACGTGTCGCTTCAATCGCATCCTCGCATTATCGGCCTGAGTTTGTCATTAATGCCAAGGAAACCGGCAAGATCCTGATGGTCGATTACAGCGACCTTACCAACCTCAAGACTACAACAATAGATGCGGCCAGATACCTGCATGACGGCGGCTTTGATTCTACTGGACGTTATTTCCTGGTTGCAGCCAATGCATCCGATAAAGTGGCTGTTGTCGATACCAAGGAAAGTAAACTGGCTGCATTGGTCGATGTGGGTAAGACGCCTCACCCTGGGCGCGGTGCTAATTTTGTGGATCCAAAATTTGGCCCGGTTTGGGCTACAGGGCATCTGGGTGATGAAAGCATCATGCTGATCGGTTCGGATCCCATTAAACACACAGACCAGGCCTGGAAAGTGGTACGTACACTGAAAGGCCAGGGTGGCGGTTCCTTGTTTATCAAGACACATCCAAAATCCAGGAATCTCTGGGTAGATACCCCTCTCAATCCTGACGCCAAAGTCAGCCAATCAATCGCAGTGTATGACATCGATAAACTCGAACAGGGTTACACCATGTTACCGATAGGAGAGTGGGCGGGCCTGGGTGATGGCGCCAAACGCATCGTGCAACCGGAATATAACAAAGCGGGAGACGAAGTCTGGTTTTCGGTGTGGAGCGCCAAAGATAAAGAGTCTGCAATAGTCGTTGTGGATGACAAGACCCGGAAGCTGAAGGCTGTAATAAAGGACCCTAAGCTGATTACACCAACAGGAAAATTCAATGTATACAACACCCAGCATGATGTTTATTAAGGAGAAAAACATGAAATTCATACTGATTGCGATGCTGAGCAGTGCCTTTTTTATGGCTTCACCCGTAGTGAATGCAAAAGATGTTGCACCGCTGTTGCAAAAGGCAGGTTGTATCGCTTGTCACAGTACGGACAAAAAAATACTCGGGCCGTCTTTCCAGGA